>NZ_BARF01000059.1 GCF_000367365.1 Streptomyces prunicolor NBRC 13075
GGAACGGGTTCCGGGTGATCCGGGCGACGGTCCGCGGCTCACTGGGTCAGCTACTGATCCACTGGCACATGAGCGTCGGCCCGAACCCGGTGGTGGCGGAGGTGTTGAGGGCGCCGCCGCTGTTCTGCCAAGCGACGAGTTCGACGTAGTCACCGACGCTCAACGCCTGCGAGGTGGATACGCCCCCGCACCAGGAGTTGGAGGCGAACCCCGGGGCCTGGACAACGCCGCCGCGGGCGTTGGCGCCGTTGACGTTGATTCCCAGCTTCCTGTTGCCGGTGGCGCTGGTGGCGATCGCCGCGGTGCCCAGGAGCAGGTAGGTGCCGGCGACCTGGATGGTGTAGCGGGAGGTGTTGGTGCTGGTGCTGTGCCCGTTGTCGCTGTCGTAGTCCTCCGTGTCCAGGGTCAGCGGGATGTCGGCCGTCCCGGTCGCGAGGGACTGAGCGCTGGACGCGTACCCCTTGAACCTCGGCACACCGTTGGTGCCGGAGCCCATGAGGAAATCCATGGTGGCCTTGATCTGCGCGGCCCACAGGGCGCCGGTCAGATAGTTGCCGGGCGCCTCGCTGGCTGAGACTGGCACCGTGCGGGTCACGGGAACCTCCGATGGTCAGTAGGCGAAGGCGATGTTGTCGAACTGGCAGACGGAGTCCCATGTCGTCGGGTCCGTCGTCCCTGCGGGCAGCGGTTCACAGACGGTGTCGCCCGTCGTGTGGGATTTGGTGGTGGCTGCGGTGAGGGTGATGACCGCGGTCGTCCAGCCCGCGCTGGTGGCGGCGACCGACTGCACCGTGACGGTCTCCTGGTTGGCCGTGTTCTGGCCGAGGACGAGCTGCTGACCGGAGGCGAGCTGCGCGGCGAGCGCGTTGGTGTTGTCGTGACTCGCGTTGACCGTGATCGTGGTGACGCCCGAGCTGGGCGACGTCGCCAGCGTGGTGTGCCAGGCGCCGAAAATGCCGTACGGGGTCAGGTCCGCGGGACTGCACTGGAGCGTCTGCGCTGCTTCGTTGTCGTCCCCGAAGTCCCACTGGATGTTCTCGACGAAGCAGTCGACCTGCGTGACAGCGCCTCCGGGCGTCCGGCGCATCAGCCGGACGCGTGTGCCGAGTTCCAGCGACAGGCACACGGGCCACAGCGCGGGAAGCGCCGAGGGATGCAGCTTGACCGAGGTGACGCGCTGCGCGGGCTGCTTGTACCTCGAGATGAGGTAACCGGCCGCGTCCTGGCACTCGTTGGGATCCCCCGAGTTGATCGTGCGCGTCATCGTCCGGGCGAAGTAGCTCGAGAGTGAGGTGTCGTCTGTCGCGTAGAAATTTTGGCTGGTGCCCTCCTGCGTGACCGTGACCTGGTTGGACAGGTGGGTGCTGTCGTAGTCCAGCTCGCAGCTCTCGTACGGCCACTCGCCGGCGTTCTCGCCGAACACGTAGACCGGCGTCGTGGCGTTGTAGCGGGCCGAGCGCGCCTTGAACTGAAGGGCCCCGGCGCGGTCCACAAAGTGGGCGCCATTCTCGGTGTCGACGACGCCCTGGAGCGCGGTCATCGCGTCCTGGCCGTCGATCGCGGCCGGCCCCATGTTCGTGGTGAGACCGGTCTGGAGCCCGTACGCCCCGGAGTATCCCGCGTAGCGGAGGATCCGGGCGTACCGCGCGTCGGACGACTCGCCTGCGCACGCCGATTTCCACGCCGCGTACAAGTTGGTGATCTGGCTGGCGCTCTGGGCGATGTTCGCGAACTCCGCGACGAAGGAAATGTCTCCCTTGAAGTTGTACGTCGTACCGTTACCCACGGTCGCGTCGACGAAGCCGCCTACGTTGTCGCTGATCAGCCCGGTGGGGGTGTTGGTGGACGGCACGCTCCCGATGTACGCGGCGGTGGCGCCGTCTTGCGAGACGAAGACCTGCCCCGTGGCCTGGTTGTAGCCGAACCACAGGAGATGCCAGTCGCCGTCAACGCAGTTCGTGGCGCCCCCGAAGAGGGTCGCTGTGCCTGCGCCCGTCGGGCCCTGGATCCAGAAGTTCGGCTTGCCGGCGGTGTCGAGGTAGACGTAGATGTGGCTGCCCGACGGGCCGCCGCCGGACCGCTGCCGGTCGGTGCACGACCACAGGAACGCGAACACTGTCGGCATCGGCCCCGTGTACCGGAACGCGATGACCCTGGACCAGGACGTCGGGTCGGCCGGGCCGACGATGCCGGCGGTGGACAGCCGGATGAACGTCGCGCCACCGGTGATCAGGTTGGTTCCGGGGTTGGAGTTGTTGATCGTGGCGACCGTGCCGCTCGACCCGGTGTAGACGCCAGTGGCGTCCGTTGCGGTGATCGCATTCCCGAACGTCAGTGAGCCAGCGCCGTATTTGCTGATGCCGAGCTGGGCAGGCGGATTGGTTCCGGTCCAGTCGGTCACCGTCGTGGAGTCGGCGGGGTCGTCCAGGCGGTACACGAACCGCGGGCTCAGGCTGTTGATCTCCTGGGTGAGGGAGTCCTGCAGCTGCTGCTGGGAGAGCAGGCTGAACGTGTCCACGGCCGTGGGCTGCACGGTCCCGTAGGTTCCGCTGTCGTCCCATTGCGAGGGCCAGCGCTCCGTCCAGCCCGCGTAGACGGGGTACCAGACTCCTGGTGCCTGCCACGTGGTGGCGGTAGAGCCCTTCTCCAACTGCCAGGCGTCGACCTGCACGCTGCAGGTGGCCGCAGCGGTAGCGGCGACAGCGGCACCCACATCCATACCCGCCGCGTTGGCCGGTGCGGTCGCCGTCAGGGTGAGGAGGGTCCAGCCGGCTGTTGTCGAGCCCGTGAGCGCCGTCGAGGTGCCGTAGTTGAACGAGGTGGGCGTCGCGCCGCCTCCGGCGGTGTACCAGCCGAAGAAGGCGTAGACCGACAGGCTCGTCGCGGCCGTGACGTCCCGGATGCGCAGCTGCACCGTGTATGTACGCCCCGGGATCACACTCCAGCGGGGCGTGTGGCAGATCCGCGTCGTCGCGACAGTGGCGGAGGGGACCGCGAACTGCATGACGGTCGCGCCCTGCCACGCCGTCGCGGAAGAGACGAAGGAACCTCCGGAGCCATCGGTGCTGGAGAAAATGTCGCTGGTCGCCGAGCTGATGGTGCCGCTGAATCCGCCCAGGTCGCCTCCGGTGGCCATGACCTGGTCCAGCACGTTGCGGGTGGGCGGCCACTGCGCGCGCCGCCGGTAGGGCTGGTACGGGGCGATGTGCCCGGCCCAGGGGCCGCCGGCGTTCGTGGGGTCGAGAGCGGAGTCGGTGTCGTCCAGGGTCAGCGACGCCTCTCCCGTCCGGACCTGGTCGGTTTCGTACTGGCGGCCGCGGCCGACGGACATCGTGCCGCGGGTCCGGTCCGTGACCTCGACATACCTGTCGGTCGGCTGCGTGCCTCCGTTCGCGTTCCAGAACGCACCCCAACCGTCCTCGATCACGGGCCAGTTGAGATTCAGCTGGCCGTACGCCGACGTGAGGGTGTTGACGTGGTCGATGTACGCGGAGGACGCGGCTTCGGTGCCGGTGTAGCCGGAGGTGAACTGGAACGTCACGCCGGTCGCCGACCAGCTGTAGGCGATCGTGGCGCGGGTGGTCCACGTGTAGCCGTCCGGCGACGTCGCGAACACGAAGCTGCCGGACACCTCCGTGATCCGCCACCACGCATACGAGTAGGCGTCGTACGCCGCCCAGTTCGCGGCGATCGTCGTGGTGGTGCTGACGCCCGCGTTGACGACCCGGGCCCGGAACACACCGCCCGAGAGGTAGAGGCTGGCCTTGTTGGTGGAGTTCAGGACGACCTCGAAAAAGGTCTCCGTCCCACCGTTCCCCAGCGGGGCGGGCACGACCCGGGCGTACACGCCGTTAGGGCTTGCCGTGTTGCTGCTCGTGGCGTCCCAGGTGGTCGAGCCGAGGGCGTAGTACGAGGTCGTGCACGACACCGCGACCCGGTCCAGCGCCGTGTCGAGGGTGACGTTCGGCGACCCGGAAGACGCGTTCCACAGCGCCGTGTTGAGAGCTGTCCCGCCGAAGAAGTCCCCGAGGTTGGACAGCTTCGGGCTCGGCACCAGGCACCACCTATCCGGCGCCCGGCGGCGCCCTCACTCTCATCGACTGGTCAGCGGTTGTACGGCGGGTACGTCAGGGGGTTGCGCATGCCGCGCTGCAGGAACGACTTCTCGACGTCCTTCGCCAGGCCGTCCACCGTGGCCACGCTGCCCTGGACCTGAAAGTGGAAGTGGTTGTGGGTGACGGCCCCACCCCCTCCGGCGCCGGCCAGACCCAGGCCGGCGCCGGTGAACTGGCCCGCGCCGGTGACCGATCCGGCGAGGCGTCGCACGGCGCCGGCGGCGTGGTGCGCGTTGCGGTCGACACCCGCCGCGAGGCCTTTGGGGATCCACTGGCCGATGGACGCGAACACCTGCGAGGGCGACTTGATCTTGAGAGCCCGTTTGATCGCTGCGGCCATGACCTTGGCGATCCGAGTCATCTGCTTCTCGATCGCCTTTTCCTGGCTCTGGAGCCCCCTGACCAGTCCTTGCGCCGATTTGATGCCGGCCGAGTACATCGAGTCGGCGACCGCCTTGCCCGCCGACGTCGCTGCGGACTGGGTGGTCTTCTGCAGGGAGTTGATCTGCTGGATCTGCCCCTTCGACGCCCCCGCCAGGGCGGCCGCCGTCGCGCCGCCCGAGTCGACGCCGGCACTCGCGATCTGCTCGATCAGGGACGCGGACAGGCCCTTCTTCTTCAACGCCTGCAGCTGCGCGGCGAACTGCGTCGCTTTCTGCATCTGGTCGCGCATCTTGTTGACCACGTCGGCGGCCGTGAGCGCGAACCCCTCCTGCGGGGCGTCCGTCACGATGGAGAAGCCCTGCATCACACCGGAGGCGACGTTCTTTACCTCGTCCGACCAGGACTTCTGCAACGCGGCGAGCTTCGACTGGGCGCTCTTGAGCTTCGCGGCGACCGAATCACGCTTGGCCGCGAGCCCTCGCATCAGGGAGTCTTCCTTGCGAGCGTACGACTCGAGGCGCTTGAGGGTCTTCTCGTGGGACTTCACCCACTTGCTGCTGACGCCCTTGGTGCCCTTGAGGTCGGCGACCCGGTTGTAGGTCTGGGTCAGCAGCGACTCGACCCTCCGCGTCGCCGCCTTCACCCGGGCCGTCGACCCGGTGAGCCCGTCGACCAGGCCCTCGTTGACGTAGATGCCGAGCTGCCTGAACACCTTCGACGGCGAAGCGATTCCGAGGGTCCGCGCGAAACCGTCCGACGTCGCCTTGGCCGCCCCCTGCATGGTGGCCACGGCGCCCGGCGACCCGGCACGGATACCCTGGGCCAGGCCGTCCATCAGCGCATGACCGGAGTGCAGCGTCCACCCGCTGCCGGAGAACGGGCCCCATTCGGCCGGGCTGTGGGGGAACAGTCCGGAGACGTGGGACAGGACGCTGTGGGCCGCGTCGGCCACCGGGCCGAGCATCGATTTGATGCCGTTGAGGAAGCCCTTCAGCAGAGACCGGCCCGCCGAGTACAGGTAGGAGCCGAGCTGGCCGAGCGCCGCCTTGGCCCTACCCGGCAGGCTGCGGACCCACGTCACGGCTTCCATGGCCTTGGAGACCGTCGACGTCTTGAAGGAACGCCAGGCAGAAGCCGCCCGGGATGCGAGCCCGCTTCCGAGGCCGGCGAGCCAGTGGTAGATCCGCCCCGGCAGCCCCGCAACCCAGTTGACCAGGCTCGTCAGGACGTTGACGGTTCCGTGATACATCGACGACGCACCGGACTTGATCTTGTCCCAGTGCTTGACGATGTACAGGACCGCAAGCCCGATCGGCCCGGTCAGGATCGCCAGCAGCAGCGGCCAGTGGCCCTTGACCCAGTCGACGACCCAGCCGACCGCGTCAGCGATGCCCTTGAACGCCGTCTTGCAGAGATCCCGGAACCAGGCGACGTGGTTGTAGGCGTAGATCAGGCCCACCACCAGCGCCGCAATAGCCAGAACAACCAGGCCGAGCGGGCTGGCGGCCTGGGCCGCGTTGAGGAGCCACTGACCGATCGCAGCCGCCTTCTCGGCGATCGCCGCCCCGATCAGCTTCGCCTTCTCGATGGTCCAGGCGATCGCCGAGCGTGCTGCCGCGAGCGTGGCCCGGGCGACGTTCCGGGCGAGAGTGAGCGCGGCCCGGCCCGCCACCTTCATCGCGTTCCCAGCGGCCGTGACACCGCGGGCCATGCCCGCCCAAGCGGCACGCCCGGCCTTCGCTGCGGCCCCCGCGACGCTCCTGCCCATCCTGACGGCGGCCCGGCCCGTCGCGCTCAGCGCTCTGCCCGCGGCCCGGACGCTGCGGGTGAGGCCGGACATCGTGGCCCGGCCTGCCTTGGCCACCGCGCTCCCGATGCTCCGGCCGACGCCGGCGATGCCCCGGCCGGCCGCCTTGATGCCACGCACGGAGCCGTCGAAGCCCTTACGCAGAGCGCCCCCGAAGCTCCCGGCCTTCCCGGAGAACGCCGAGCCGGCTACCTGCGCGGACCTGAAGCCCTGAACGACCCGGGCGGCACCCTTGGCGGCTCCCACGCCCATCTTCCCGAAGGCCACAACGGTCTTCCCGGCACTCATGGCGAGCTTCGCCGCGTAGGCGACCACCGAAAGGGCCAGGATGCCGCCGATGACCCCGGCGAGAGCGGTAGCAGCGGTCTTGTGCTTCCCGAACCAGTCGACGATCTTGATGACGACGGGGAGGAGCTTCGTGCCGATCTCGATCGCCAGCACGGAGATGGTCTGCTTCGCCTTGGCCAGCCGGACGTTGAACAGCTTCTGAGTGGCGTCCCAGCCCTCCACGTCTTTGCTGGCGTGGTTGAACGATCCACTGACCTTCTTGACGCGATCCTTGAAACCCTCGGTGTTCTCACCTGTCAACTGCAGGGTCGTATTCAGGCCGATGGCGCCACCGGTGAGCTTTTTAACCGCTTCAGTGTATGTCTGGGCGCTCGGTCCACCCTTTTTCAATTCAGCCGAAAAACCCTTGGTTTTATTTTGAAGGGTGGCGTACTGCGACAAAAGGTTCGCCTGGTCCGGCGGGAGCGCCTTGAGCGCCTTGCGCCAGTCGCCGACACTAAGACTTCCCTTGGAATAGGACTGGGCCAGGCCCTGAATACTTTTGGGCATGCTCTTGACCATCAGGTCCGCGTCTTTCGCGGCCTGCTTGGTTTTGTTGAAAGCCGAGAGGAGGACGGTGCCGGACTTTCCCATCTTCGACAGCACGGTCTGCGAAAGAAGGTCAAGCGTGCCGGTCAGGCCACGCTTGCCAAGGTGCGTGGACACGTCCGTCGAGGACAGGCCCAACCGCTGCATTTCTTGGATCGCGACATTATTCGGGGCCGCCAGCTGCCTGATGGTGGAAGCGAGTTCCTGAGTTCCTTCACGCGCCGAGGTACCGTGCTGCGTGAGCGTGGCCAGCGCGCCGCCGACCTCGCCGAACGAAATCTTGTTCGCTGAGGCAATAGGCAGCACCGTAGACAAGGAAGAGGCGAATTCTTCCATCGTCATTTTGCCCTCGCCCGCAGCAGTTTTCATTCCATTCATTACGCGAACGGATTCTGTTGCCTTGAGGTGATAGCTCGCCATAACGCTGGTCATGGCGTTAGTGACCGAGTCAAGCGACGCGTTTTCCTCGCGCGCTCCCTGCGCCGCCGCTTTCAGAACCTTCAGGCCGTCCGCACCGCGATACCCGGCCTTTTCGACCTGGTACATGCCCTCGGTCAAGTTGTGCCAGTCGGTGCCGGTGCCCTTGGCGATGTCGAGAATGCCCGCACGGACCGTGGCCAGGCCCTTGACGGTCTCCCCGGCCGCCGTGTGCAGGACCATCGTCTGGGCCTCGAAGTCCCCGGCCATCTTCACCGAGGCAACGGCAACGCCAGCGCCGATGAGAGAGACGGATTTGCCCATACGGGCCATGCCCGCGAAGGCCGTGGCCCCCGCCGCTTTCATGCCTGCGGCGGTCCCGTTGACCTGGGCTCGGGCCTCGCGCATCGTGGCGCGGAGCTGGGTGATGTCACCCAGGAACCGCGCGACAACAGGAGGAAGAAGCCCTCCTCCGCCACCACCGCCACCGCTCACGGCACACCGCCTTTCGGGCACAGCGAGCAGCCCCTGCGCACGCGCCGGAGCGCCGAGCGAGGGGCTGTCGGGGATGGTCAGTGAGCGAGTGCTGCTGCCCAGGCGAGGTGATAGGTGCGGGAGATCGTGCCGGTGACAACCAGCTGCTCGAACGCGGGCTGTACGTACGGGCGCGGGGGTAGCTGGACGCCGCGGCCTGCGGTGCCGCCGAGCTCCTGGACGCGCCCGTACACGGCGGTTGGGCCGACCTCGGCGAGCCAGCGGCCGAAACCTGCGGGGACCGGTCCGACGACCTTGATGGAGCGGCGCAGGGTGCCGGTGATCAGGGAGGGCGGGTCACCGGGCGAGGAGGGTGTGGGTGTGCCCTTGGGGTGGCTCGAGGTCGACAGCATCTGTTTGATGGCGCCCTCGGCCAGGTGCGCGGCCTGCGCGGTCGCCACGCGTGTGGCGCGTTGCAGGTCCCGCTCGAGCGCTATGAGGGCGCCGTTGAGCTCGGAGAGCCCGGTGATCTGCACGCCTCCAGTCACCGGACCCGCCCCCTCTTCGGTGTGAGCGGGTCAGCGGCGGGCTTTGCGCTCGGCGTCGCGCTCGGCCTTCTCCCGTGCGTCCTCGCGGAGTTCGTCGAAGAGGTCCGCGAGGGCGGGGATGGTGTTGTCGAGCCATGCCGGCAGTTCATCGACGACGGACGGCGCCCACCCGTAGCGCTCGGCGTACCAGACGTAGTCGAGGGCCCGGTCCCAGTCCGTCGCCGGGAACCTGCCGGGAGGCTCACGTCCCTCCAGCCGGGCTTTTACTCGGCGGAGGGCTCGGTAGGGGACAGCGGGTCCGCCACCTGCTGCTCTGTCCGGGCCGGCTGCTCCGGGAAGAGCACCTTGTGCGCTTCCTTGATCGTCTCGTTCTCCTCGAGGAAGTTGCCGTCCTCCATCGACAGCAGCTCGAGGGACTCTGCGGTCACCGGCAGCGGCAGGGCGTACGACCACGCCGTGATCATCACGGCGAGGACGCCGTCTGCCATCTCGACCTGCGTGGCCATGGACAGGTCGACGTCCTCGCCGATCGGCACCATCTTCAGTGCCCGCTTCTTGTCGCCGCGGCGCAGCGTTGCAGGGTCGCGGAGTTCGACCCATTCTCCGGATGGCAGGGCGATACGGGACATGTCTTCTCCTGGTGAGGGTGTGAGGGTGGGAAGGGCTACTGCGGCCATAGGTGAGTGGCCGGAGGGATCAGTAGGTGCCGGGGGTGACGTTGCAGGTGACGGAGACCTTGCAGGGGCTGTACGAGCCGGACCCGCCCGCGTTCGTCGTGTTCAGCACCGCCTTGAAGGTGTTGCTGTACTCGACGGCCGTCTTCGACCCGTCGGACTCGGCCTCCGTGAAGGCGGCCTGGGCGAAGTCGAACTGCACAGCGCCGTAGTTGACGCCGGCCAGGCCGTTGGAGATCAGCAACTGCAGCTGTGGCTGCGTGTTGTTGAGCATGTACAGCAGCGGGCTCTCCGACGCGGCAACGAAGTTCAGCTTGCCGTCGACGGTGAGTCCCGCGCGCTGGATGATGTACGGGGTCTGGACCCCGTTGCCGGTGAAATACGGGTTGATGTCCCTCTTCAGGTTGATCTCGCCGTCCGTCACCGTCGGGATGAGCGTGCCGCCGCTCGCGGGGCCCCCGATGCCCACCGCCATACGCCAGGACGCCATCGGCGCGACCGTGCCGGGGTTGGCGACCGGAGCCGACCCGAGAGGCACTGACGGCCATGAGGTGGCCTTCGCGTCGAACGTGAACAGGTCCGACTCGCTGTTCCACTTGAAGCCCACCTCCGAGAACACCGCACCCGGGTACTGACGGGCACCACTGGTCGCGGTCGGGCCGAGCATGTGAG
Organism: Streptomyces prunicolor NBRC 13075; assembly: GCF_000367365.1. Taxonomy (GTDB): domain Bacteria; phylum Actinomycetota; class Actinomycetes; order Streptomycetales; family Streptomycetaceae; genus Streptomyces; species Streptomyces prunicolor. The sequence continues at coordinate 9,968 of NZ_BARF01000059.1, forward strand.
TCAGCGTGTGGGACAGCGGCTGCCCGCTGCCGGAGTTGAGGAGCGCCCAGGCATACGTGTACGGGCCGGTCACGGGCTGGACGGCCTGAGCCGAGGCGTGCGTGTACGCCAGGCCGCCGGACGGCGTCGACAGCGGGATCGTGTACGGCCCCGACCCGGTCGGCGTGCCGGTGGTGAAGACTTCGGCTGTGGCACCGGTGCCGATCTGCACGACCGTGGAGGCCGGGATGCTCGCCACGGTGGAGATGCTCGAGGCCCCGGCGGTGGCCTGTGCGGAGAGCGTCGTCCCGCCGCTGCCGGTGGACGTGCCCGTGGTGGACAGGTCCCCCATCAGGTTCCGCAGGAAAAACCCGAGCCCGTCGATGAACACCGGTCCGCCCATGTCCGCCTCGGCGGTGGCCACTCCGGGGATCTGAGCGAAGGAGTCGGTGGCCATGGCGCCGCGCCATGCCTTGTCCTCCAGGAACTTCGGGCCGTCCTTCGGCTTGAAGTTGTCCAGGAGCAGGGTGGCGGTCATGGCGACCGCAGTGCCCTGGCTGACCTCGGTTGCGACGCCGACGAATTGCTTCGCCGGCGCGTAAGTCGTGGGTGTGGGCACCGGCTTACTCCTTGCCGTTCAGGAGGCCGCCGGAGTTGTCCGCGACCTGGTTGGGGGTCTTCTCCGTCGGCGCCCAACGGCCGTCCGCCGGCGGCCCGTCCAGCCACTCGAAGACCGTGGCTGCCTGCTCGGGAATCTCCGGCCTCGTCTCTGTCGCCTCGACCACCGGGTGGAAGGCACGGCAGGTGAGCGGGACGTGCGGATACACGCAGCCGATACCGGCGACGTACTCGTACACACCCGGCGGCAGCTGCTCCGGACCCGTGTCCGGCTCCTCGGCAACCGGCTCTGGCACCTCGGTCTGGTCCGGGGTATCCGGTGCGGGCGCAGCGGCCGGCGATTCTTCGGCCGGCGGCGCTGGCGAAGCGGCTGCGGGCTGCTCATCGGCCGCCGGGGTGTTGTCGGAGCCGTCGTCTCGTGCAGGCTTGCTGGGGGTCTTGGCCATGTGGCCCTCCGGTCCGGGAGAAACGGAAGACCCCTGCACCCGCGATGGGTGAAGGGGTCTGAAGGGGAAAGAAGGGGTCAGGCCTCGACGAACTCGACGGCCGCGAACCGCACTTCGAAGTAGCCCTTGGTGAGGTTGGCGGCCGTGGCCGGCTCGGAGTACTCGACGTCGATGCCGTCGCCGCCAGACTCGGTGATGTGCTCACCGGCCTGGAACACGGCCTCGCCGAGCGTCCTATCGCGACGCATCCACTCCACCAGGGCGTCGCGCAGGGCGTAGGCGTCGTCCTGCGCGTCTTCGGCGTAGGAGGTGGTGCTGCGGAGGAAGACCCGAAGGATCACCTCGTACACGATCTGCTTGAGGCCGGAGTGCTCGCCGCCCAGAGCCCGGCGGTACTCGTGCTGCCTGGGGACGTGGACGAGGATCACGCTGCCCGTACGCGCGCCCGGGTCCATCCCGAGGAAGTAATCGGCGGCCTTGTCGTCCTTGGGTTTCCCCCGGCGGACCACACCGACCCCGGAGACGGGTGAGCTGCGGTAGGTACGCGTGTCGGGGTCGTACTCGCCGCCGAAGTAGCGGCAGATGCCGTCGAGGACTTCGGTGATCGCCACGGTCAGCTCACCACCGTCTCCGACATCAGGATGCGGCGGGCTTCCTTCACCAGGCCGAGGCCGGTGGGACGGGAGTCCTTGGACCGGGTCGACGAGGCGTTGTTGTCAGGGAACTCGTCCTCGCTCGCGGTGTCCGGGCGCATGAGGAGGCTCGCGCCGTAGGAGGTGATCGCCAGTCTCACGTCGGGCGTCATCCCGGCGAAGGAGAAGCCCGGGCTGTGGGCGTAGCGGGTGGGCGACGTGAGCGGCACGGTGACGGGATCGGGGGCCGTCGACGGCGTGGGAGGTACGAAGTCGTCGGCGACGATGACCGTCTCTTCCACGCCGGGTTCCCACAGCCGGTACGACTCGCCGGGCAGGACCCCCGTCGGGTCGGTCACGGTCAGGGACGAAGCGGCCTGGTCCGCCGCGTCGTTGACCTGGGTCGCGACGCGGCCGGCGACGAACGTCCAGCGGACGTAGTAGCCGGGGCCCGACGTCGAGCGGGGAAGCCCGACGGGCACCTTGACGAGCCGGTTCTGCTCCGTCCACACCCCGGACAGGTCCGCCACGTCCACCAGCGCGGTCGGACGCAGCCCGTACGCGACCGACGCAACCGCGAGGACCGGGAAGTGGTTGGCGACCAGCTGGAGGTTGCCCTCCTGGTCCACGCGTGCCCGCTGATTCCGTGTCACCAGGTGGGCGCCGAGCGGCTGATTGCATTCGCTGTCCGCCCAGGCGGAGGCCATGAGCAGGATGTTCGTCAGCTCTGCGGTCTGCGCGGCCGGGTCGGTGTTGTCCTGGCGGAGGTTGCCCAGGGCGAGGTACGTGGGGTGCGCCTCGAACTCGGCCGCGGTCACATAAGGGATGGCGGGCATCCGTCGCCTCCTTCCGGCGCAGGCGCCCTACTTGGCCGGCTTGGAGGCCGTCTTCTTCGCGGACGTCTTCTTCGCAGGCGCCGTGGCGTCGCCCTGGTCGCCGCCGTCGCCCGGGTCTCCGTCCCCCGCGTCGCCGGGGTCCTCGGCCTTCCCCTGGTCGCCGCCGACGCCAGACGGCGCGGGCGCCACCTGGGCCGCAGCCTTGCCGCTGGCGGCAGCGACGAGCATCTCCACGGCCTCCAGCAACGTCGCCGGGTCCTTGCGCCGCTCCAGTTCCTCGGCCATCAGCCGGCTCTGGCGCTCGATGTCGGTCTCCCAGGCCGGCCTGCCGTCGACGTGGAACCGGTGCAGCTTGTCGCTGACTTCGTTGGGGAAGTCGAAGCCGCCCTGGTCGTCGGCTTCGAAGTGGCCGTAGTCGGGGTCATCGAGCGCGCTCGCGCCCGTGAGGGTGTACAGACGCATGCCTGCTGCTCCTTGAGGTACTTGGGAAACACGAGAGGCCGAGAGCAAGGAGCTCCCGGCCTCTCGATCGTTTTCCGGCTCTAACTGCGATGATGTTTCTCGATGTACTCGGCAGCCGCCCGCAGCCGCTCCGGGTCGTCCTTGAAAAGACCAAGCCCCGAATTACAGAGGCCGCACAGCAGCTCTCGAACCCGCTGAGCCGTATGGCAGTGGTCAACCACGAGTTCAGCGGGGAGCGAGCAGACCGCGCATCGGCCCTCCTGAGCGAGCACCATCTCGTCCCACTGCTCAAGCGTCACGCCGTAGAAGTACTGAAGCCACCACTTGCGGTGACCCCGCGGGTTGTTCTTCCGCCACCGCGCATACCGCGCTCGCTGCTTCTCCCGGAACTCAGGGTCTGCCTGCCGCGCCCGTAGCTTCTCGAGGTTCGCCTCGTGGTTCCGGTACCAGCCCTCGCGCTTCTGCCCGAGGATGCGCTCGCGTTGGGGGCCTTCTCTGCGCGCTTTGCGGTTGGCCTTGTACTTGTCGGTCTGACGGTATTTCCGGTCTGCCTCGCGCTTGGCCTCGGGGTTGTCCAGTGCTCTCTGGCGGGCGGCCGAGATGGCGCAGGGCTTGCACCGGTACTGCCGCCCGTCAGGGGACTTCGACGCCTTGTGGAACTCGTCCAGCGGCTTTGCGATCTTGCATGCCTGACAGGTCTTCACCTGTCGAGGCTAGCCGTAATCGCGCACCCGTATTGGCTATTTAGCCCACATTCTGCAAAGATCCCATCGCCACTGGAGCGCGGTTCAGGAACGCTCCGACGCTGCGGATTTCGAACTCCTTGCGCGGGCCGCCGCCTGCGGTGTTGGCGACGCGGCCGGTGCCGTAGTCGAACTGCGCGGTGTCCCTCAGGCTGCGGTACTCCAGCACGGAGCTGATGTTGGCCTGCGGGAACGGGACGCGGTCGGTGCGGGCGAGGATGGTGCCCGGGGGCACGGAGACGTGGACCTCGATCGGCACGGTGACGCCGCCCGCGGGGGCGTTGACGATCTCGCCGACCCGGCCGCCCGCGGTGACGTTGATGCGGCCGGACGAGTCGGTGTTGAGGAACGTCGTGGCTCCGGCCGACCCGAGGACGAGGTTGGCGATCTTCTGGGCCTGGACCGCGTTGACCATGATCGCGGTCGGGGAGCACTTGACGGCCTGCCACAGCGCCAGGAACAGGTAGTTCTCGATCTCGGCGACGCTGCCGCCGTCGAGGGTGAGGGTGGCGCCGTCGAGGCTGGCGTTGACCGACGGGTTGGCGGTGCCCGTGCCCGGCTGCACCCACTGGCCGGAGCCGTTGTAGTCGCCGGTCAGGCTGGCCAGGAAGCCGTCGTAGTCGTTCGCGTTGGCGGAGCCGTTGTCGGCCGCGGTGTTGATGGTCGGGACCGTGTTCGCGGTGCCGAGCCACGACGTCGACATGTCCGGCGTCACCGAGGCGGCCGGCAGCGCGTTGTTGGCGCTGATCGTCGCCGTGATGGTGACGGTGTTGGTCGTGGTGGTCGTGTAGTAGTACCAGGTGCTCCCGTTGGCGCTGTAGAACCAGTCGTAGGCGACCGCGCCACGGACCGATGCCACGGTGGCCGTGATCTTGTTCGTCGTGCCGGAACCGAACGTGGTGCTCGCGCTGTTACCGCGGCTGTTGCCGGAGCCGTAGTAGTAGCCGCTGCCGGTCCGGGCTGCGACGCCCACGTAGGCGGTGACGGCGCCGATCGTGCCGCCCGAGGATGCCTGGGTGAGGGTCGGCGCGGCCGGGCGTGCGAGCGCGAACGACTGGCCACCGAGCAACTTGCGGTCGTCGCCGATCAAGACCTGGTTGAGGACCTGGAAGGTGGCGATGGCGTAGGGGTCGCCGTAGCCCTTGGCCAGGTCGTACGCGTCCTGCGTGACGAGGCCGGCGAGGCCGGTCGGCTTGTACCGGGCCTGGAAGTCCTGCTCGTTGAAGACGGTCTCGTTGGCCGCGTAGTCGAAGCCCATCGCCGGGTCCGGCTGCGAGTTGGTGGCGTTCATGAAGGCGCGCCACACCGCGTACGGGTTGCCGTCAGGGCTCATCTTGCGGGAGACGTGGTCACGGAACGGCGTGACCACGGGGATCAGGGACACGAGGTCGCTGAGGTCGTAGGAGTAGACGCCGGTGCCGGTGAGGATGCCGGTGGACTGCGCCTTGGTGATGGCGTCCAGCGTCTCCTCGGTCATTTCCTGCATTGCGTTCATGTGCGGTGTCCGTTTCTGCGCATGCGAAAGCCCCCGGGACGCGATGCGTCAGCGGGGGCTTGAAAGGGCTGGGGTGAGCGCTGTTTAGCGGGCGCCGCCGCTGTGGATCTCCTGGAGCCGGGCGATCGCCCGGCCCTGCATGTCGTCGGCGATCAGCTTCTGCGCCGTGGCGTCGGGGGCCGCGTACAGGCCCTTCTTCATCTCCACGGCAGCTGCGGTGTCGACAGCAGTACCAGCGCCTCGGTCCTGGCCGCGAAGCTGGCTCTTCGGCGGGACGGCTCCGTTGGTGAACACCTTCGGTACGGCGGGCTGCTCTTCCAACGCCTTGACCAGCTCCTTCAGCGACTCCACCTCCTTCGCCAGCTCAGCGAGGCCGGTCGCCTGCTTGGCGACGGCCTCCTCCTGAGTGGCGCTGTAGTCGGCGAGTACCGCTGTGGCTGCTTCCTTGGCGATGCTCTTGAGCTCGTCGTCCGGCGTGGGAACGCCGGTGGTGATCTCGGTGGACTTGTTGACGTCGTCGGGTACGGCGTCGGCGGGGGTCCCTGCCTCGGCCGGCGGGGCCGGGACGAGGTCGGGAGTCTCGGCGGGAGCGGCCGGGTCTTCGGGGGCCGGCTCGGGCTCGGTGTCAGGCTCGGCCTGGGCGATCATGACGATGTCGCCGGGGTCGACGATGCCGACGAGGTTGCCGCCCTGGTCGTACACGGCGACCTGCGGGATTTTGTCGGCCTTCGTCACCGGGGCGTCGACGCCCTTCGCCAGATCCTCGCCTACCGGCGTTCCGGCGTCCGCGACGGCGGTAGCCGGAGAGGTGGTGGTGGGCATGGGCTCCTCCTGCTTGGCGACCGGCTGGCCGCCCTCCTCGGTGGGTTCGGGGGCGGCCGGTGCGGCGGGCAGCGACGCCAGGACCTTCTGGAGCTGCTCGACGGCTCCGCGGATCGCGGCCTCGTTCGAGGTGGACAGGACGCGGCCCGCCTTGGTGACCTGGGCGAAGGCTTCGATGGTGGCCAGGGGTCCGTCGCAGTCGGTGAGGGACTTCCCGACGGCGGCCATCAGGTCGGTGCCGCAGTCCGCTTCCGCCTGCTCGGCGACGGCGAACGGCGCGAGGACGCTGATGGCGTAGTCGATGGCGCAGCAGGCGTCCTGGAGGTTGAAGGCGTTGTCGATGTCGTCCGGGTCGGCGGAGGCGGCCTCGAGCATCTCCCGCTCGGCGAGAACGTCGATGGCGTTCTTCGCGCGCGCCAGGATGCTGGTCCACTTCTGGGCGGTGGCCGCGTCGATCGCCTCCCATGCCGGTGTGCCCGGGGTGGCCGGGTCGCCGGGGGCTTCCTCGGCGGGGGCGGCGAGTACGACCGTGGGGTCCAGGCCGTCGGCGCTGTCGTCCGGGTCCATCGTGTTGTTCTCCTTGTCCTTGGCCTTCGCGACGGCGGCCTGGTGGATGAGCTTGGCGATCGCCGCGGGGCTGCCCGTCACGGTGACGTCGTCCCGGGCGTCGGGGGTCGTCTCGGGTTCCGACTTGGCGATCAGCTCGCGTACGAACTCGGGGTCGAGGAGGCCCCCTTGCTGCTTGGCGAGGAGGAAGGGGAGGCCGTTGGCGGCCTTGTCGACCAGGTCGACGCGCGGGATGGTGGCGTCGGTGAGCTCGGTGAACTCGGTGTCTGCGGGGGTCGTCATCAGCTGCTCCGGTGCGTGATGCGGCGGGCCTGTCCTTGCGGGCTCCATCCGGTGATGCGGCCGGCCTTGTAGAGCTGCCAGGCGCGCTCGTCGAGGACGGCGCCGATGAGCCAGTCCCCGGACTTGACGACGATGTCGTCGCCGAGGTGCCAGTCCGGGCCGCGGTAGACGTAGCTCTCCACGACGGTCGCCGCGCCTTCGGTGCCGTCCGCGTGGAAGAGGCCGACAGACGGCCCGTCACGGAGGAAGCCCCACGCCGCTTTTTCCAGCTCTTCGGGGCTGAAATAGTCGCGGCCGCCGTCGGCTCCGCGCTGGATGCGCGGGTCGGGGCCGGCCTGGTAGGCGACTCCGAGGACGTAGCGCTGCTCGGGGATCGGCACGGGCTCACCTCCTAAGACGTCGTCACGGGCAGCAGGGCGCAGCGGCATGAGGGGTGGGCCGGTGGGAGCTGGTCGCCGCTGGGGAAGGAGTCGTTCAGGTCGAGTTCGCCGGCGGACTCGTTGTCGACGCAGCGATCGCAGACCCGTGTGTCGGGCGAGACGAGCCACATCTTCTGCCGTACGCCGTTGGCCCGGTACGTGTTGAGGGTGGCGGTGGAGACGGCGCGGGCGATCTCGGTGACCGCGACGCGTTCGGCCCAGGCGGGGTCGGTCATCAGGTGGCTGATCGATACGGAGAGGGTGTCGGCGCTGTCGCCGCGGGCCAGTGCGTCGGACAGGACGTTGGCGAGCCGGTCCATGCGGGTGGCGGCCACGGAACGGATCGTCAGGCCGGCGTCGTCCAGGAGGTCCTGGAGGCCGTTGGTGGCGCCCCGGGCGGTGACCAGCCGGGCGGCGTCAGGGTCGCCGGGTGTCCATCCCGACCAGTCGACGGTGGAGTGGCCGGCCAGGACCGCGGTGGCCGTCCGTTCACCGATGACGTATCCGTCGACCCGCATGTCGTGGATGATCATCAGGGCGTCGATGAGCTGCGGGTCCTGTGCGGCGAGCCACGCCAGCGCGTTCGCCACCTGGTCAGGGTCGCGTCGTGCCGCCTTGGCCAACGTGCGTTGGGCGAGCCACTGTTCGGCGAGCGCGTGCGGGTCCAGGGCGTCCCGCATGGCGTTGATCAGCAGTGGTTTCCAGTAGGCGACGGCCTTGAGGTCCTGGTGCCAGCCGGGCCAGCGTGCCCCGTCAGGGGCGTCCCCTTTTGGGCCGGTGGCCGCCTTGGCGATCCGGCGCATCTTGTCGCTGACCGTCTCCAGGTCGGCGTCGTGCCCCATCGAGCCGTCGGCGTGCTCCCAGCCGTTCGCCTCGTCGTAGCGGACCGGCGTCCCGCAGGGGCACGTCGACTCGTAGACGCCCTCCGCGGTGACGGTCACATCGGCAACACCCTGGAGCGCCCCTTCGCAGGGCACCGGCCCGGACCCCCCGAGCTGGCTGCCGGAGGCGTCGCAGTGGAGGCATTCGCAGCCGTTGCCGTGCTCCCCACTCCCCTCGCAGCAGGGGCAGGCGGCGATCGCCTGCAGCACCGGCCCTAGGGCGTCGAGGAGTTCGGGCCGCACTGCCGGGTTGCCGACCAGCTGCGCGGGGTCCCACCAGGCGAGGGCCTCGATCATGTCGCCGTCGGGGTCATCAGGGTTGGTGACGGCGTCGCGGCTGGTGAGGTCAAGGAGGGTCTCGGACGGGATGTCGTAGACGAAGCCCTGATAGATGCCGTGGGTCCAGCTCCGGCCGTTGCCGAAGGCGAGGGCGGCAACGACGTCGGGGACGAAGGGGAGGACGCAGCCGGTCTCCTCCTGCCACTCCCGGCAGGCGGCAGTCATCGGCCGCTCATCGCCTTCCATGTGACCGCCTGGGAACTCCCACATCCCGGACGCGGGATCGGTCGGGTCCAGGGCCCGCTGGAGCATGAGGACGCGGCCGGTATCGGATGCGCGTACGGCGAGCCCGGCGACGGCGATCTCGCCGGCGTCCTTGCGGACCGCGAGACGGCCGGCGTCGTTGAGCCGGTGCGCCTGCACGGGGCCGACGGTGCGGAACTCGAAGTCACGCCATACCCGGTTGCGGCGGCGCGCCTGACGGAACCGGCGGAACGCGGCCAGCTCCCGTTTGAGGAGGTCCTCGGGCCGGTCGGCGACGTCCTCGCAGCCCTCCTGCCCCTCTTCCTCGTCGTGGTTCTTGTTACGGCCGACCAGGTCGTAGCCGGTCAGCCCCGTGCCGGCGGTGATGCCCGGCGCGGGCGCTCCGGCGTCCTTGGCCAACTGCGCGGGCCCCTGGGCGATTTGCCGCGCCTGAGTCTGGTAGGCGTCCTCCGCCGCGCGCGCGGCTGCCGCGTCGGCGGTTCCCGGTGCGGGCACGGTGGCGGGCGCCGCCACGAACGGCTGCGGGAGCGCGGGCTGGTCCTCGGCCGGGCCGAAGGTCTCCGGGTCGATACGTCCGGCGACACCCTGGATGGACAGCAGCGGGACCGGCCCGAGCCGGGAAGTCGAGTAGAACCGGGGCGTGGGCCGGTGCGGGTCCCCCGGCAAGCCGAGGAGTTTCTCGCGGCCCTCGTCGGGGCTGGCCATACCGGTATCGATGTAGACCTGCCACGCCTGGGCGAGTTCGAGGCGGTCCTCCTGCTCCTGCCCGGTGTCGAACGCGAACTGCAGGGGCAGCTCGAGGTCGTGGCGCAGAAAGTAGCTGAGGGCGCCCTGGATGTAGGAGATGAGGGGCAGGTCTCCGACGCGGTGCTGGACATCGGCCTGCGTCTCCCCGGAGGACCGGTTGACGGACTCTGTGAATCCAAGGTCGCTCGGCACGATGTGGTACGCCGCGCAGGTCTTCCGCATCAGGAACAGGGAGAAAGCGTCGGAAAACTCTTTCTCGTTCGACCACTCGATCTTCCCGCCGCCCGGCATCCACCGGATCTGGCTCTGGATCGACTGGTCGCCCAGCATGAGGGCGTCCCACTGCACCTGGAACTGATCGATCTGCTCCGGGGTCCAGCCCTCCGGGGCACTCGCGAAGGCACGCGGGATGTTGCCGTCGGTGAACCGCTGAAGGAAGTACTGCTGGAACCTCAAGTCCGTGTTCGCGTTGAGGAGGATGCTCTCCAAGGGCGCGGTGCCGTACGGGGAGCTGGTGCGCGGCCTAAACGGCTCATAGATGAGGTCGGAGCGGGTCAGCCAGTTCCACGGCAGACCGTTGACGTACTGGACATAGGCCTCGGCCGGGTCCTCCGGGCTGTTGCCCCAGTAGTCCAGGAGCGGCGCGATGGTGGTCCCGTCCACGGTCCGCAGCCCGATCGCGCGGCCGCCGCGGTTCCGCAGCCGGTACAGGCAGCCGGCGTCGAACGCCAACACGTCGTACAACCACTTGGCCAGCCACGTCGCGAACGGCGTCTGCCGGTCCGGCTTCTCGAGAACCTTCATCCCGAGGTCGATCGCCGCCTGCGCGTCCCCCCTGAATCCGGGCGCGGGGACGAGGGACCACTCCAGCGCACGGATCGAGTCGATCCGGTGCCAGATGCACATCTGCGCCACGTCGTAGGCGTCGACGAGGCCCTTGAGCGTCTCGAAGCTGACGCGCTCGTGGGACTTCGGGCGGGCGCTGATGTTGTAGCCGGTGACGAAATCATGGGTTCGCGGGGTGCGGGAGTAGCCGTCGTAGGGGCCGATCGGGGTGCCGGGTGAGAAGGGGCTCGCCGGGGTCATCTGAGCCGCTGCTTCGGCGGCCTGTGTCTCGGCCGGTACGCGGTTGGCGAAGACCTTGGCGAGGGTGGATCGGAGACCCATGTGGCGGAGCCTCCTATCTGAGGTTGGTGTGTGCGCGGAAGGCGGCGTTCCGGGCTCGTTGGCGAGCGGTGGCCGGGTCCTCAGCGGGGGCAGGAGCGGGCTGGGGCGTGGTCGGTTCGTCAGCGGACTCGGTGGCCGCGTCCTGTTCCGGCGCGGCGCTCTGCTCGGCATCGGTCTGGGTCTGGGCTTGGACGAGGGCTTCGGCCTTGCGGCGGACGTAGTCGATCCAGGCCTGTGCGCCGGTGCCGTCGAGGAGCATCTGGGAGAGGGCCTGGCTGGTGGCGTCGACCTGGTCGTCGTGGGCCCCGTTCGGGAATTCCGCGGCCTCGTTGATGAGCTTGTCCGGCTCGAACAGGGCGATCTCCCCCGTCGGCAGGAAGACGTTGCCGGCCTCAATGAGCGGGGCGACGGCGTTGGCCCGGGCGTACTTGCTCTCGGTCGGGGTGACCTCGACGATGCCGGGGATCTTCGATTTGAGGGTGTTGATGACGGCGGTGCCGTTGGCCTTGTCCTCGACGTACTTCGCCGTGGCCTGGGGCCAGCGCGCCACCATCGCCTTGAACGCGGTCAAGGTCTCGGTGAAGGTGAGGCGCTTGCGGATCTGGTCCAGGAGGTAGACGTTCGCGCCGCGCCGCGCCCAGACCTGGCCCACCACGAAGTCCGAGCTCTTCGTGTCCTTGAAGGCCATGTCCCACGACATGACGAGCCCATCGGACTCCTCGACGCGGTAGGCGCCCGGGACGGTCGGGTGCTGGGACCACAGCGGCACGCTGTAGCGGCGCCACCACTGACGTCGCCACACGTCACCGGCGTCGGGCGACGGCCGCCCCTGGTACAAGGCGTTGAAGACTCGCGTACCCGCTGTGATCCGGATCGCTTCCCACTGCGCAGTGGTGCGGCCCCGGGCCGACTTGAGCCACTCCCCAGGCGACCGGCCGAGTGCGTCGGTCTGTCCCTTTTCGGGGTCGTGGTCGGCGAGGGCAGGAATGTTGATGACCCGCCAGCGGTGCCCGTCCTCGGCGGCGATAAGACGGCCTGCGAGGTCGTCCTCGTGCCACCGGGTCAGGATCACGATCACGGGCGCGCCGCTTGAGAGGCGCGTCGACCCGACGCTCTGCCACCAGCCCCAGACACGGTCGCGGTAGTACGCGCTGTCCGCCTGCTCCTTGTCGGCGAACGGGTCGTCGATCACGAGTGCGTCGACTCGACGGCCCGTCAGGGAGCCCTTGAGGCCTACACAGATGACGCCGCCGCGGTGGCCGGCGAGCTGCCAGCGGGACGCGGCGCCGTTGTCCCGCGCGATCCGCAGGCCCAGGTCGAGGCTGCCTTCGTCGCCGTTGTAGGTGGTGACCCAGTTGCGGATGTCCCTGCCGAATTCCTCGGCCAGCGGTTTGTTGTAGGAGACGATCCCGATCTTCAAGTCGCGGTTGCGGTGCAGAGCCCACAGCGACCCGGTCTTGGTGACGCGCTGGCTCTTTCCCTCCTGCGGAGGCATCGAGACGATCAACCGGGAGTCGGGCGTGCTGTACGCCCACGCGACTGCCTCGTCGACCAGGTCGAGCGCCAGCGTCTGCAGCGTGTCCGGCTCGACGGCCTTGGCCAGCGCGCCAGGGGTTGGCCACCGGTCGGCGTCGGGCCGGGGTTCGAATGAGCGGGCTGCGTATTCGGCCCAGTTGAGTGTGGCGGCCATGGGCAGCCGCCTCCCTCAGCTCACGAGGCCAGAGCGCGAAGGTGCCGGGGCACGATCTGCGGGACCCGCTCCTGCTGCTCGGCAGTGAGCTCCAGGTCGTTGAGGATCGCCCGGATCACCTGAGCCACGAGGGCGCCGTGCTGCTCGGCCATGCGGACCTTGCGCTCCTCGATGCCCGCGCTGATGGCCGCTGTGCAGACCTTGAGCAGGTGCGCGCGTTCGGCCTGGTAGAGGCGCAGCCAGATGTTCGGGGCTGCTTCCCAGGTGGTTCCGCGGTCCTCGCCGCCGACCTTCTGGCGTGTGACGCCCCAGACCAGCGAGGACCGGCGGTCGCGGCGCCGGCCGTAAGCCGCGCCCTCCTCGTCGTCCTCATCGTCCTCGTCGTCGTGATCGTCTGTTTCGGCCTGGTTCTCGATCTGCTGGACGCGGTCGCGCAGATACGCCACGTGGCCCGCGGTCCACTGCACGTCCTCGAGCAGCGCCTCGGAGGCGGTCGTCTCGATCTTGCACCCGTACATCTGGACCAGCTCGAGGGCCCGTTCCTCGGCCACTCGCCGCTTCCCGGCCTTCAGGTTCTGGGGTGCCTTCCCTCCGTGGACGCGGCACACCTTCTGGCCCTTGAGGGCCCAGGCACCGCAGCGATCCCCCTTCGCACCGTCGGTGCCCTTCTTGTGGGCGGTGCAGCGGCGCTTCTCGGTAGGTGTGACGAGGTTCTTCGTGTGGTTGGCCATCACTGGCCACCCGTCACCCAGTGCGCCGGGAGCTCCCAGCCCTGCTCCTCCTCGGCCGGTGCGACGGGCCGGGGTTCCGGTGTGCAGTCGCAGCCCGGGAGGTCGGCCTCGTTGGGCGCGGTGCAGCAGGAGGCGTGGATGAGGGCGGCTGCCTCGAGGCTGATGGCGTGGGCGCCGCAGGCGTGGACGATGCGGGTGGTGTCGACGGCGTTGGGCAGCGGGGGGAAAACGGGGGCCGGCTTCTGGACGTCGGCGAGTTTCAGCGCCTGCACCCGGCGGTTCGTCTCGGCTCGGAGGATCTCGTCGAGTTCGTCGCACGTCGGCCTGCGCTGCCAGTGCACCTTGGCCGGGGCCCCGCACGCCGAGCAGCCACGGCCGGCTGGAATCCCGGGAACAGGCATCGGCGCGGTGGTTGCGGCAACCGGGGCGAGGGCGTTCTCGGCGGGGACGGGGAAGTGCGCGGGTTCGGGCGGGGTGAGGGGGTCCACGCCGGTCTCCGTTCTGTCAGGTGACGGTGAGCTGCCCGACCGGGATGACGGGCTGCTCCGGGCTGTCGGTGACGCGGATGTAGACCGCGTACCTGCCGGGGTCGAGGGTGGGACCACTGCTGGACGGGCCAACGAGGACCTGGGCGCGGTAGGCGGTGGTGCCGGGGATCGGCTGGCTGCCGTCCCACCCGCCCTCGTACCAGGTCGCCGGGCGTCCGCCGATGGGAGGGAAGGCGAACGCGACGACGTCGCCGGTGGGGTTGTAGGGCTGGCCCTGGACGGTGACGGTCACCTCGGCGCCGACGTACTCGCGTGACTCCCGCTGGATCGTCTGCACAGGGCGCTCCCTACTCGTCGATGTCCCAGCGGGAGCCCGTCAGCCAGGACCGCCAGCGTGGAGGGCCCTGTCCGGCCTGCCAGCGGCTGTAGGGGCCGGTGGCAGTGATGAACAGGCGGCGGAGGTTGCCGCGTACCGCCGTGACCGTGCCGGTAAGGCCGGTGAGAGCGTGGAGGACGACCTCGAAGTAGCGGCCCGAGACGATGCCGGCCACGGCCAGGACTGCCGCCTGGTGGAGGACGGTGATGCTGCGGCGGACGCCGGGCACCCCGGTGAGGGCCGCAGCCCGGTGGAGGCTGGTGCTCCGGCGGGTGGCAGGCCCTGCGGTGAGTACGGCCTGGAGCAGGAGCCCCAGCGCGGCCCGCGCGGTCGCCGCCGCGGTGGTCGTTGCCGTGGCCCTCTGCCCGATGACCCGGCGCGCGTCCGCGGCCGTCGCTCCTACGACGGTGCGGGCGAGGGCTGCACGGCGGCTGGTGGCCGCGCCGAGGGCCAGGGCTGCCTCGAGGACGATGACGATCGCACCCTGGATGGTGGAGGCAGCGCTCGTGGCTGCTGTGGCTGCCGCGGCCTGGCCGATGAGCCTGCGGGTGGCGGCGGACACGGTGACCGCCACCGTCAAGAGGGTGTCGAGGCGGCGGCCGGCAGCAGCGGTGCACGCGCTGGTGGCAGCCGCATACAAGTGCGGGATGCGGGTGAGCTGGGCGCTGACGGCAGCCGTCGCGGCTTGGGCGATCCCGGTGGTGCGTCGTGCCGCGGCGGTTACGGATACGGGAGCCGAGCGCAGCAGACCGGTGGACCGGCTTGTTGCGGGGGCGGCGGTCGCGGTCCCGCCGATGGCGAGGAGACCGGTGCGGGCCGCCGCTCCCTGGAGTGCCAGCGTGGCCTGGCCGGACAAGGCGGTCGCGCGGGCCGCGGTCCCCGCCAGTACGGCGGTGGCAGCGACCCGGAGACTTGTGGCCCGGGTGAGGGCGCCGGTGGTGGCCACGCTCGCGGCCAGGATGACGCCCCGGGCGATCTGGCTGATCGTTGCCGCCGCGGTGGTGGTGACCACGGCGGCGAGCTGCTGCACGAACGCCTGCCCGCTCTCCATGGTGCTCGTGAGCGCGAGTGTCGCCACCCTCGCCAGAGCGGTACGCCGCACGGTGCCGCCCGCGGTGGCCGCGTCGGCGGCGATCGGGAGGCCCGCTGTGCGCCGGGTTGTGGTGGTGGTCGTCAGGAGCGCGGCCAGCATCGTGCCCAGGGTGCGGGCGACGCCTGCTGTCGGGGTCACGGTGGCGGCCTGGGTGGTCGCCAGGTTCCTGCGGCACGCGACTGCGAGCGTCACGACCGCGGCCCGGGCCAGGGCCGTCGCGCGGGCGACGCTCGTGGAGACGGTGACGGTCACACCGCGGAGCAGGCGGCCCGTGCGCACCAGGCTGGGGGCCGCGACGGTGGTGGCGGCCCGGGCGAGGACGGCCGTCGAGGCCCGGCCTGCAGCCGCAACCATGGTCACGGCGCGGGGCAGCCCGACAGCACGGGCCACACCGGCGGGGGTTGTGAGAACGGCCTGGAGGGCCAGGGCGACCAGGTGGCCCAGGGTGACGCCACCGGTGAGCGTCACCACGCCGGGGGCAGCAAGAGCGCCCCGGCGTTGTACGGCCGGTGCGGTGGTGAGGAGGGCCGGGAGGGCGCCGAGTCCGGTGGCGCGGCTCAGGCCGCTGAGGGTGGCGGTGGTGGCCGCGCGGGCCAGGGCCGCGGCGCGGCCGCAGCGCCCGGTGGTGGATGTGATGGCGGCCAGGACGACGGCCAGCAGACGCCCGGCCGCGGCTGCGGGGGTGACGGTGGTGGTGCGGGCCAGCAGTGTGGTGCGGCCAGTGGATGCGGCGCAGGAGATGGCCACAGACCGCGTGAGATACGCGGAGCGGGCCGCCCCGGGTGTGGAGGAGATGGCCGCTGCACGTGCGAGGGAACTGGCGCGGGCTGTCCCCGCGGTCAGGATGGCGGTCGCGGACCTCGTGAGGAAGCCGGTGCGGCCGGCGGCGGCCGTGGAGGTGGTGGTCGCGGCCCATAGCAGGCCCGTCGTGCGGCGGCTGCTGCCGGTGAGCGAAACGATCGCAGCGAGTACGGCGAGGACGATCAGCCGCGCGGACGCCGCGGTGCAGGTGAGCGTTGCCGTCCGGCCGAGCCCCGCGAGGCGCCCGGTCCCGGCGTTCAGGGCTGCCGTTGCGCCGGCGCTGATGTTGTAGACGGCAGGGCCCGTGGCCCGGACGGGCGGGATGGTGATCGGGGCGTGCGGCCTGCCGCGCCCGAAGCGTGACATCGGCTACTCCGTGAATCCCATGTAGGCGACGCAGCCGGGGGTGACGCTGGCGGCGGTGGTGTAGCGCAGGCCG
Source organism: Streptomyces prunicolor NBRC 13075 (assembly GCF_000367365.1). GTDB lineage: Bacteria > Actinomycetota > Actinomycetes > Streptomycetales > Streptomycetaceae > Streptomyces > Streptomyces prunicolor. The sequence continues at coordinate 26,225 of NZ_BARF01000059.1, forward strand.
AGACGGGCGCCGGAGGTGATGGCGCCGACTTCCCGGTCCAGGACCTCCTGCAGGGCCAGCAGGCCGCCGAACGGGGAGACCATCCAGGAGCGGAGGATCGTCACCGACGTCGGCTCGGTGCTGAGTGCGGTCAGCGCTGTCGCCGTCGCCGCGGGAGTGCTGTCGTCGGTGAGCTTGGCGGGCGTGGCGCTGGATCCGGCCGGCGATCCGAGGGTGGCGACGCGGTACAGGTCGATCTGGACACCCGTCAGTGCGGAGGACCCGTCGAAGCTGACCCCGAGTTCCGTCAGCCTGAGTCCGGGTGTGCCCGGGGCGAGGAGGATGAGGGACTTCGTCGCCGACGCCGTCAGCGTGATCTTCGCCGTGGTGACGGTGTAGGCGTAGTTACCCGGCACGGGTGTCTCCTATCTCAGGGCAGCGCGCGCCACGGCCTGGCGCAGGAACGTCAGGTGCGGCGGTGCCGCGGGCACGTATTCGACGAGGAGCCACAGGGTGCTGACGCGGCGGGTCGTGGACTGGGAGATATCGCCGCGGTAACCGATCTGCGCGGTGTCCAGGAGCCCCGGTGTCCAGGAGCCTCCGGCCTGCGGGTCGGTGTAGGAGGTCAGCTGGTAGGGCCGGATGGCGTTGTTGACGTGCGTGCACCAGCCGTTGAGCGCGACGGTCACCGACGCCGACTCCACCACGGTGCCCGACGCCTGGGACTTGAGGCGGTAGACGATGCTCGCGGCTGTCGTCGCGGTGCTGCCGACGCGACCGCCGACTGCGACCAGGGCGATCGCGTCCGCGGCGCCGATACCGGCCGAGGCAGAGGACGCCAAGTTGAGATCGTCGGTGGTCGTCGTGCCGGTGGCCGTGGTGGCGTTGTACGAGGTCGCGTCATCGGGGGTGACCTCGTTGACACGGGTGAAGTTGTTCGCGACGCCTGCGGTACCGCCGACGACGGTTGCCCAGGCGTTGGCGTCGCCGGCGGAGTCCGGTTTCATGTGGACGACGTTGCCCGCCCCGGGGAGGCTGTTCTGGGCGGTGCCGGTGCTGTCGTTGACGGCGATGTCGTCGATGTACAGGTCACAGGTGGTGGACCCGGCAACGACGTCGGTGAACGCGCCCACGCGGATGGCAGAGGTCTGGAACCCGGTGAAGCCCGCTCCGGCCACGGCACCGGAGAAGTCGGTGCCGTCGAGGTAGACGTGCTGGATGTCGGTGGACGGGTCGTAGTCCAGCTCCACCCGGTACCACTGCCCGGTGCTCAGCGTCGCCGAGGAGCCGCCGACGTAGGTATGGGTGGTACCGGACCCGGTGGAACTGCGCAGGGTGCCGTTGGTCTGCAGGAACAGGCGCGGCGTGCGGCCCGGGGAGCCCAGGCCGTCGCAGTTCGCCATGATGATCGTGTCGACGTTCGGCATCGTCGCCACGTACAGGTACATGCGGACGAAGATGTGGGTGGAGGCCGAGGTCGACGCGTACTCGTGGCCGACGTACTGGACGGTGGCCGACGGGTTGAAGCGCATCGACGCCCCGCCGGCACGCTTGATGCTGGTGGAGATCGTCGGCGCGCTCGTCGATACCTCGGAGACCTCGACTCCGCCGGTGGCTGATTGCAGTTCGAAGCCGCATGTCCACAATCGCGCCACGAGGACCCTCCGGTCAGGTCAGGAGGTCAGGAGAACTTCGTGGTGAGCGTGTAAGAGACCTGGTCGCCGGTGGACAGGTTCTGCGCGCCGTGGTCGGCCTTGAAGAACACGGTGCCGTTGGTGACGTTGGAGACGCCGGGGATGTTGCCGCCGGTCACGACGTCGTTCAGCGCGATCGTGGAGATCGCCGTGGACCCGTTCTGCGCCCGGGTCACGGTCAGGGTGTTCGTCGAGATCGCGGTGATCTTCAGGACCTCGGTGCGGATCTGGATGTACTGGTTGACCGAGAAACTCGCGCCGCTGGCGACGATCAGGTTCGTCGACGAGTTCGACCCGATCACGCCCGACGACGTCTGGACCGCGTCCACAGCGGTCGGCTTCGACGAGGTGTCCGAGAGCGCGACCTCGGCGATCGACTGTGTCGACCCGGACGTGAACGTGCCCGTGACCTGGTAGGTGTCGGACGGCGTGGTCGTGGTGACGATCGACGACGTCCCCGCCACCCGGGACTCGCTCGCCTCCTTGAACGGGGCGACGTCGGTGGCCGCCGCGGTGAGGCCGGCCGGGTTGTTGCCCCAGGCCAGGTTCAGCGGCTCCGCCTGCGTGGGCGACGAGCCACGCATACGGCCCGCGATGACCTCGCGGCCCTTGGATGTGATGACGGCTCCCATCAGGCAGCCCTCCTTCGTCTGCGGTTGGAACGGGCGATACGACGATTCGCGAGCAGCCGGCCCACCGCCTGCCACCAGGCCGCGCGCAACGGGCTCGTGTAGTGGGCGGCGACGACACCGTGGTCCTCGACCGTGCCGTCCGCGCGTGTGATGACCATGCGGAGCTCGCTGGAGTGGGGCACATCAGCCCGAGCGCGGCTCACGGCTCCGCCTGCCCCGTCTGGTCACCGCGCTCGGCGGCCCACTCGGCTCGGACCTCGGCCAGGCACACCGCGTAGGGCTTGCCGGTGGCGGCCTTCCGCTCCCGGGCGAGTGACTTCTCCCCCATGCTGCCTTTCTTGGGCATCTGGGGCTCCTGGGGATTCGCTGCTCGGGCGCGGGCCCGGGCGGCGGCTTTCGCCTGCCCGCACACCGGCGTCCGTGGGGGGCCGTCGAGGACCTGCTTGATCACCTGGCGTTGGCGGGTACGGCGCTGCTGCCGGTTCAACTTCGGCTTCGGCTCGGCCATCAGTACCTCCGGCGCCCGTCCAGCCGGGCCTGCTCGGCGGCGCCGCGAGCAATGCCGCGCGCGAACGCCCCGTCGTCTGGTCGGGCGCGGGTGACGTTCACGATGACGCTCGCCTGGGTGGCGACCGCGGCCTCCCCGGGCGCCGGCTGGCAGTCGCCGGCCGGAGGGGGCGGATGCTCGGCTGCGCAGTGGGCTTTCAGCGGTTCGGTGTCAATGGTCAGGCCGACCACCAGGCGGCCGCCCACCTTCCTATGGGGCCCGGCGGACAGCGGCAGGTCGAACGGCGCGGCGCAGATCGGGCACGGGACGGCGACGGTGCTGGGGAGGGCTGCCATGTCAGACTCCTGCCGGGCGTGCGGGCCACGCCCAAGTGCCGTCGCTGGTACCGCTGGCGACCTGCTGGACCCAGAACGTGTCGGGACCGTCCAGGGCGACCTGCAGGTTGCACGGGGCGTCGGAACCGTCGCCCGAGACGCGGACGATGACGGCCGGGCACACGTCACCGGCGCGGACCGCAGCTCCTCGCACATGCGCGGCCACGCGCTGGCGGTGGATGGCGCGGACATTCGCGTGGTCCAGGCGGTAGTGGACACGGGCGCCAAGCTGTGGGACGGGCGGCGGCCAGGGGAACGGCCATGCCTCGGGCTCCGGCTCGGGGGCGGCGTCGGTCGTGTCCTTCGGGGATGAGGACATGGGCGGGTCTCCTGCGGGTGTGCGGCCGTCGGCGGCAGGGGCGCGGGTGAACGCGATCAGCTCGGTGACCTGGAGCAGCCCGGTGCGGGAGGGGTGGGGGTCGTGGGACATGCGGCCGCCGGCCCAGCAGACGGCGTGCCGCACACCGCGCTCGGACGGCCCCCAGGCCATCCCATAGGCGCAATGCTGGTCGACGGGCTGCGTCTGCAACTGGTAGCCGCGGGCGCTGCAGAAGGCGACCATCCGCTCAAGCCAGTCGGGCCCTTCCGCTACGAAGTGCGGCACCGACTGGAGAGGCAACTCGAGGAGGCTCGCAACCGCGGCTTGGAGGCAGTTGCCCGGGCGTCCCTCGGGGTCGTCGTGAAGGATCGACTGCGTCACCGGCCGCACAACCGCACCCCCTGTCGCTTCAAGTCGTCGGCGGTCAGGGCTGCTTGGGTGCGCAGTGGTGACTGACGCACCAGGCTTCGCCCTCGGCGACGAAGTGGACGTGCTTGCCTTCGGCGACGAGGTGCTGCGCGGCTTCCCAGGCCGGGCCACGGTCGGGGGTATCGGGCATGAGGGTTTCCGATCTTGGGGCGGAGGTCATGCCCCGCGCGCGCTCAGGGGGCGCTGCACCGAACGCGCGCGGGGGGTGTTCGGCCGGCCCCGGCGGAGCACGTGGCGCCGGGGCCGGTGCGGTCCTCGCGGATACCGCGTGTCGCGCCCGGCCGTCAGGCATTCCGGGGCTGCCCCGGCGCTCTGCAACGGCTGGCGTACGACGCATCCGTCCCCACGGCGCCAGGCAGGGAGCCGCTGGCGTGGTGAGGAGTTGAACCGCTGCCCGGGGTGAGCCTCTGTCCCGAAAGGATCACGGCGCCCCGCCCGGGCGCATGGTCCGGGCAGCGGAGTTGGTGGTGGACCAGCACCAGGTGGTGGTCCCTCAGACGGTTGCGAGATCCGCGACGCTCCCCTGGACCGCCTTCACCGTCACCTCGTACACCGTCTCGAGCTCCTTGCCGTCCGGGTCGACGTCGGACATGACCCATGTGCTCGCCACTGCGGAGTCCGCACGGTCGGCTGCCACCAGAAGGGCCCGGAGATCGGCGATGGGCGTGGCGTCGTCGGCCCTTTCCACGGACACAAGGTGGTCGTCGCGGACGGTGAAGACAGCCTGATTGTCCGAGTTCTTGAAGGTGGTGAAGCCGGCCACGGTCCTGTAGTACGCGGCTTCGATGCGGTGGGCGTTGAGTGTGGGCAGTGCGCCGGTGTTCACGATGAAGACGTGCATGGCCGCCTTGGACATGGTGATGCTCCAGATGCTGGTGATGGTGGTGGTTGTGCTGCAGACGCGGCAACGGCCCCGCCCCGGCAGTGGAGTTGGTGGACCGCCGTCGAATCGGCGACCCTCAGCGCCGCCCGGCGGCGGTCTCTTCCCTCCGGCCGCGGCTGGCGTGCCACAGCGGAGAGCCTTGGTGGTGCGGGACGGTTATGGGGCGGCTGGTCAGGCATAAGTGGCGACGGGCGCGGTGTAGGTGCGGCGGGCGCGGCGGCGGGTGGCGGCTTCGGCGCGGATCACGTCGACGGCTCGGAAGAGTGGCTGGCCGGCAAGGTTGCTGATGGGCTTGCCGGCATCGTTGCGGGCCTGCTTGAGGTGTCCCCGGTACTTCCAGTTCCGTACGACGTTGGGGTCGACGCCCGCTGCCTCGGCGGCTTCGGCAGCAGTCCAGAGTGTCTGCTGGAGGTCACCGGTGAGGTCCATGGCCACCTCCGAGGTGTACGGGTCCGGGAACGAAAAAAGGCCCCGCGTTGTCGCGAGGCATTCCTGCGTGTGGACACAGTGATCCGCGCTCAGCATCATGCGTGATGTGCAGCGCGTCAAGCAGCGGTTTCTTCCGGCGCGCCGTCCGGGTGAACCGGCGCACGCCGCGCCGCGGTCTCCTGGTCGGCGAGGTCTTTGACGTAGCGCCGGTACTCGGCGTGGGTGAACAGGGCGCGGCAGTCGGCGTCCTGGCATTCGATGTAGGGCTCGTCGTCGACGAGGCGGAGGTCGCGGGATTCGGTGAGCCAGGGGCCGCCGCAGCGCTTGCAGGGGGCGAATCGTTTCGTCTCGGGGGCTTTGTCACGGCCGGTGAAGCGCGTTGCGGCGCGGTGCCATGCGGCGATCTGCGCGGCCGGGTTGGTCGACGGGACGAGCAACGGGCCGAGACGCGCGGCCTCATGGGACTCGGCGGCCAGAGGGTGTTGCTGCAGGAGCCAGTCGACGTGCGCGGTGAGTAGCCGGGTCGTGCGGCCGATCCACTCCCCTTCCCGCACGCCGGGCTCGTGGACCGGGTGCTCGCCGAGGCCTCGGAGACGTCGTACGTCGGCGGCGACTTCGGCGAGTCCGCCGGCGATGTGGTCGGTCATCAGCCGAGCGGCCTGACCGGGCCACGGTGTGGTGTCGGTGGGCGCACTGGTCGTCGAAGCGGTGGGGGCGCCGCGTGTGCCGTGGAGGGGTTCGAGGCTGATGGCGACGAGGAGTTCGGGGAGCTCGGCCAGGTGCCGGCGCGCGCGGTCGACGCAGGCGTCGCAGTGCAGCGGGTCGCCCCAGGTGACGGGGATGTCGTGCGGGACGTTGTCGGTGCGGCGCTGGTGTTCTGCGCGGCGCCAGGCGGTGTTGCAGACGCCGAGGCAGGGAGCGGGAGTTGGCATGCGGGGCCTCCCCGGAAGCGGGCGGGACAGCAAGGGGGCGGGTGCGCGAACGGCCCCGCCGAGGCGGGGCCGTTCGTCGTGCAGCGACCTGAACCTGGATGGCACCTGTTCAGGCCTCGATCTTGCCCCACACGCCACACAAGACGCAAGAAAAGGGGTCAAACATGCCCGTTCGGCGAGCGAATCACTCCTGCGGCTCGGGCGTCTCCTCGGTCCAGTCCCACGCCTCGGCAAGGAACTTCAGGCTGCGGCACGGGGCTTCGATCGGATCGCCTGAGCTGTCGCGACAGGTAAGGCAGACCTTCGGGCTGTCGCGGCATTCGCCCTCGCAGAAGGCGGGGCACTTCTCGCCGTAGGAGTGGCTGAACCTGCCGTGATCGGGAACCGGGATGTGCTCGTCGTGCTGCTTCCGGTCAGCGGCGATCCGGAGCAGGACGGCGGCTGGGGAGTTGCGGGCGATGTGCCGGGCGTCTGCGAGCCGTACACCACCTCCGTTGTCGTGGCTGCCGGCAACGACGTCGCAGTCCAGGGGGCGGGTGCCGATGACCGCGGCGAAGTCGTAGCCGTAGGGGTAGTCAGTGACGTGCCACGGCCCGGGAGTCGCCCCTTCCGCATCGGCCTGCGCCGCGGCCAGCGTCTCCCGCAGCCACGACACCATTCGGTCCGTGCCCGTCACGACGCCCGCCCTGCGCGCCACACGACGTATCGAATCTCAGCGCGGCGCATCCATCCCCGCCGGTTGAACAGCAGCCAGTCCACGATCCGCTCCCACCGTCCAGCTGAGTCGCAGGCCGCACACCGGTACACGCCGTCCCGGCCCCGCCGGAGACGCGGCGGATGCGTCTTGTGGGCCTCCAGAGCGGCGAAGTACGCCGCTTCCAGCACGGCCAGCTCGCCCGTCACCGCTACTCCTCCCCGCTTCGGCCCCAGCCCTTGGCGAGCAGGAGTACGCGCCGTGCCACGCGTGTGTCCCGGCCGCAATCGCAGGGCTTGCCGAGCCTGGAGTCGTCACACGTCTCACCGCCATCCCGCTCCTCTGTGGCAGCGGCGCAGGTGTACCAGCAGTCTCCCTCGACGACTTGGTGCTTCTCGCCGAGCAAGTCGTCGAGGAGTTTCCGGTCGGCGGCGATCCGACGCAGCACGGCGGCCGGATCGTTGTCGGCCATGAACGTGCCGGGCGCCGGGTCGAGGTAATCGACCTCGGCCACCATGAACCCAGGCGTGCCCGTGGCGTTGAGGCTGCCGTGCGCGTGATGTTCCCACTCGGCGCTGCCCGTCTCCGTCGCAGCCGCTTGTGCTCGCTGCGTGGCCGCGTTCATGGCCTCCCGCAGCCACACCACCAGGTGGTCGGTGTCGGTCACGGCGTCCACCTCGGGCTCGGCTTGAGCGCGTCCCGGATCATGCCGGGGGTCACGATCATCCGGCGCCCGAGTTCCTGCATGCGAGTCTCCATGGCGCTCAGCAGCATGTACTTCTCGTGCAACTCGCTGAGCGCGTCCCGCTGATCGCAGTGCCACAGCCAGTGCATCGCCCGGTCGGCCGCCACGGCGACCGTTTCGGGGGGTGCGTCGGCTTCGATGTCGAGGCGGGTGCGCCAGTCGAGGCGGGTGCGCTCGGGGGCTCCGTAGTCGTCGCCGATACCGAATGCCAGTCGTCCGTCGACCAGGTGCCAGGACAGCCAGAACTCGGAGAACTGCATGGCGTGGCCGGTGCTGGGGTCGGGGAAGGTCATCTTGATCTCAACGTCGGTGACGTACTCCGGATCCCAACCCAGGGCTCCGAGCCGATCGCTAAGCGCCTGGGTCGTCTCGCCTGGAAGGGGCACGTAGGGGTTGTCCGGCATCAGTAGCAGCCTCGGTTCATGTCGCCGATGCAGGTGGTGTTGGCGCGGACGAGGCGGATGATGTTCTGCGCCCGCTCGGCCGTGTCCGTGGTCTGGCCGGTGGGGTCGACGATCGCCGCGATCAACGGGACCAGTTGCTCGTCAGGGAGCACGCCGTAGCCCGGCAGGGTGCTGTACCGATACGGCTCTGAAGCGGTCATGCTGTCTCACCTTCCGGCGTGCGCGGAGTCGGCGAGGCAGCTGGAGCAGACGCCGTCGGTCATGGGCACGTCGTGGGTTTCGCAGGTCTGGTCGCTGTCGAGTTCGTCGGCGTGCGCGAGGAGGTCGGCGGCCACCGCTCGTGTCTCGTCCGCGGTGAGGTGCGCGACGCCTGCGGCCGGGTCCAGGTCGATGGCCACGTAGTTGTCGCCGAAGCGCTCGATGCTGACGGCCAGCGTCCCGTCGGGCGCGCATCCGCGGCCGAAGGTGTGGAAGGCCACGGCTACCGCTCCTGCGTGATGGTGTACGCCGGCTGCGGCTGATGGCAGGAGTGTGAGCAGCGGCCGACGTAGACGTCGGCGTAGTCCAGGGCCTCGCCGCCGTCGCGGTAGAGGAGTCCGTCGCGGCACTCTGGGTCGCCGGCCCTGGTGCACTCCGCGCAGGGGCGTGGCGTGGCGTCGTGGGTGTACGGCGGCCCTTCCGGAGTGGGAGGGGCGAGGATCGCGTGGATCAACTGCCCTGCGCCTTCAGGGAACATTGGCGACACATCGGTCATGCGGCCAGTATGGCGGCCACGTTGAAATCCGAGCTCGGAATTCCTTGAGCGTGGGGCTTTGCAGGGAGCAGATGCCAGCTGGGGGCAGCGGCGCAGCTCGCGATCGGACATGCTGACACCGGGTCTGAGCCTTGGCCGGTCCGGACCGCGCAGGAGGGGCCGCGGGGTGGTTCCCGCAGCCTGCGGTTCAGCTCCCGTTCGCGATCTTCGCGGCGTCTTTGTCGGCTTTCGCCAAGGCGTTCAGTGCGTCGGAGGCGTCCTTCCGTGTCTTCGCGTTCGGTGCGTCCGGGCTGGTGCCGTCGTTGGCGAACTGGGTGATTGTCGCGTTCGCGACCCCGTTGTCCGAGCGCCACTGCTCGAGGAGATCTGTCGGCTCGTTGTCGGCGGTGAAGAGAGCGTCGGCTTTCGAGAATGCGGTCTGCTTCATGTCGAGGCCGACCACGGCCTTCTGGTACCAGGCCGTGAAGTCCGTTGTGCCGACGGTCGTCTGGCCCTTGGAGAGGAAGGTGCGGAAGTCGGTGTCCTCTTGTGTGAGGATCGCTGCCGCTTTCTTCCGTGCCTGCGCTGTGGGCGGCTTCTTCGCGGCGGTGCCAGTGCTGCCGGCCTTCGCTGGTGCAGCGGTTTTCGTGGGCTTCGCGGAGTGGCTGGCGGTGGCGCTGGAGGTCTTGGCGGAGTGGGTCTTGGTGCTGCCGCTGTTGCATGCGGCCAGGGGGCCGAGCAGGAGGACGGTGGCCGTGATGGTGAGGGTTCGTCGCATGCGGGCGATAGTGAACGTCCGTACAGTTCTTCGGGCAGGGAGTGGCGGAGTTGTGACGGTGTGTTCGGGGGTTCGCACACGCTGAAGCGCCGTCAGGCGGTCGGCGGGGCTTCGACTTCCGTGGACGGACAGAGGCCCTCCGCTACACGCGCGGAGGGCCTCGTCGGTTCCGGGTGTACCCGGAGTGTTAGTTACGCGTCCAGCCTGTCTGTCCTACCCAGACGGTCTGGTTGTTGCGCGTGGGCACCACGTCGTACCGGGCTACGTACTGGTAGTAGCCGGCCCGGCCGCTCTTGCAGAAGATGTTCGCGATGATTGTGTTCTTCTGCCCGAGTCCGACCCTGCCGTAGACCAGATCGTCGCCCCAGTCCCAGTTGGTGCTCCAGTAGTCCGTGTACGCCTGGATGCCGGTCACCGTGCCGTTGGTGCAGTTTCCCAGCCATTTGGGAAAGGCGATGTAGACCCAGCCGGTGCTGGCCGCCTGCGCCGTTCCTTCCGTGGCAGCGACCCCGCTCATGGCCAGGCCGAGCGCGGACAGGGTCACGGCGAGCTTCTTGAACTTCGCCTTAAGCATGTGCCCCCTCAACTTGCAGATGTGCGGTCTCCCTGCGTCGGCCGAAGAGCTAGGCACGACGCTGGAGTGCCGATCATGTCCGGTGGATGCTCGGTGTGAACGCGCGAGGGAAGCGCGATGCCTATACGTAACATCAGGTTCTATTACCCGTCCCATCAGCGGTGCGCTGTCGCGAATCTGTTCGCATGAGGCCCGCTGTCGGCCGCTTTACCAGGCAGCCACGCAGCGAGACGCAGACCTCCCGGGAACACCCGACTGGAAGTCACACGGCGGCGTGGGGGGCGATCAGGGGCAGCCGGTCCCGGGCCGACTGGGCGTAGACGGCGGACTGTTCGATGCCGATGAAGCCACGGTCCTCGAGGAGCGCGGCGGCATCGGTCGTGCCTGACCCGGCGAATATGTCGAGGACCGTGCCGCCCTGGGGGACGATGCGCACGAGTTGCTGCATGACCTCGACGGGTTTCTGCGTGATGTGGACGCGAGTGTTGCCGCGGGGCTGGCTGCCGGGGAAGTGGCCGGGCAGGTAGACGGGTTGGTTGCCGGGGACCATGGCGCCGTTGCTGCCCCAGAGGATGAACTCGCACTCCTGGCGGAGGCGGCCGGGCTGGGGGCGGGCGATGGGCTTGTGCCAGACGGCGACGCCGCGCCAGGTGTAGCCGGCGGCCTGGAGGGCGTCGGCGGTGGAGCCGATCTGCCGCCAGTCGGAGAAGACGAGGGCCGCTACTACGCCTACATCGCTGCGTGGCACGGCTGGCGGATCGTCCGATCTGACGACCGGCTGAACGATGAGGAGCTGGCCGCCAAGTACGACGTCGTCGAGGAGTACGTCCGGCGCCGCGCCGAGTTGCCCACCGCATGACGACGGCCCCGTCCTGGCCTGGGACGGGGCCGCGCTACGATCTGTCTACCGCGCCATAGACGCTGGCGTGGGTGCTCCGCAGGGCGCGCTGACCGTAGTTGACCGTCAGGGTTCGTCGACGGCGACCGGGTTGTCGCCGAGCCAGCCGATGCGGGCGTCCACGTTCACCTCGGCCTCGCGCTGGCGCGGCGTGTGGGCCTGCTCTGCGGCCCGTCCGGTCTTCGTACGGCAGGGCTCGCCGCTGCCGGCCTCGCATCGTTCGCACTCGATCCGCAGGACCTCCTGCGCGATCGCCGCGTCCCGTTCCCGGGCCCGACGTTGTTGGGCGGTCTTCGATTCCCACGACTTCAACAGCGAGCCAGGGACACCGTCCATGCCTTCCGGGTACGTCAGCGTGGTGCTGGCCCAGGCACCGGTGCCGGCGAGGTGCAGCAGCTGGTTGGCGGTGGGAATGACGGCCGGACCGCCGAAGTCCTCCCGGTCCGTGTCCAACGCGGACGCGCCCCACTTGTCGCCGCTCGTGAACCCGGCGGCGAGGGGGATGTCGCCATCGATGATGCGCGCCACCTTGTGCAAGCGCTCGGCGCGCTCCCGGAGCGCGCGTGCTTCGCGGCGCAGGGCCTCGATGTCGTCGGCGAGTTCGACCGGGGTGTCGGGGGTCTCGGCGGCGCGGGCGAGCTGGTCGATCCATACGGCGGCTGCGGAGCAGTGGACGGCGAGTTCATCGATCGTGATCCGGGGGCCGGCCATCAGGTGGCTGGTGGAGTCCTCAGCAGCGCCCTGCTGGCCGGGCAACGGGTGTTCGGGGGCGTCGACGACGGCGGAGAGCTGCTCGCCGCCGTCGCGGGTAAGACGCCGGCGCGGACTGCCGTGGTAGCCGAGCGCGGTGGCAGTCTTCTCCCAGACGAGCTGGGCGGCGTCGCGGTCGGCGGACAGAACGATGATCTCGGCTTGACCATCGTCCGGCAGAGGGCGGCTGGTGTCGGTGTGGTTCAACGTTGGTACTCCTGGTTGCGGCGGTGGTCAGTCGTCCGGGGCGGTGCAGCCGGCGTCCAGCTGCAGATAGGTGCGGCCGCCGTCGTAAGCGCGGGCCGATGTGGTGGTGAAGGCGGCGCGGAGGACGTCGAGGACGACCTGGGTGGTGGCTTCGTCAGCCATGATCCGGATGTCGGCGATGCCAGGGAGGTGCTGGCGCTCCTCGCGCTCCCGGCGCGGCCGGGATGTCCTGGGCATCAGTGGCTCCCTTCGCGGGTGTTGCGGATGAGGTGGTCGGTGTGGTGGGCGCCTGCGATGCAGCCCGGTTCGTCGCAGGTGCGCCAGACGCGGCCCTGGGGGTCGCGGCCGTGGTGTTTCCGGAAGGCGACGTGGCGGGCGTTGTGCCTGCGTCCGGCGGCCAGGAGGTCCGCGCTCCGGCCGCTGCGCGGTCCCGTCCACAGCACGTGTCCGCGTGCCGTGTCCTGGGCGTACAGGGCGAAGGCCTCGTCGACGGTGCGCCGCTGGCCGGCCTGCTTGTCGTAGGAGGGGACGGGAATCCGGTGGCGTTTCCGCAGGTGGGAGATGCGGTTGGGGCTGAGCCGGAACTTGCTGCGGACCGCCTGGTACGAGGCGCCGCCTTGGAGTATGGCCACGGCCTGGTCCTCGAGGACGTCGAGTTCCGCCCGGGTGCGTTTGGCCCGCTCGGGCGGTACGGGGATGTGCCGCTCGGTGCGCACGCGCCGGATCCGGACGTAGCCGACGTTCAGCTCCTGCGCGACGGCGTCACAGGTCGCGCCGGCCTGGAGCATGGCGGCGATCCGGTCTTCGAGTTCCTGTTTCCAGTCCACTGGGCCGCCTGTCACTGGGAGCGGAAGGGGTTGGGGAGGTCTCCTGCCGCGATTGAGTGGACGATCGCGGCGACCTCACGGGCGCCGTCCGGGGTGTCGGGCGCGTGGATGGTGAAGACGCGGGTGCGCGGGTTGTTGACCATCAGTTCCCAGCCGCTGTCCGCGTAGAGGGCGACGGCCAGGCCTGCCGCGTTGTCCCAGCCCCACCGGGGGCCGCCTTCGAGGGGCTCCACGGCCACGCCCATGCGGACGTGGGAGCCGGTGATGGTGAGCCCGGCCTCGGTGAATGCCTGCGTCAACGCGCGGTGGAGCTCGTTGATTTCGTCGAGCTGGCGGTTCGTCGTGGGCCGCCGGTACTTGTCGGCGGTGGCCTCGGCGGCTGCGGTGATGAGGCCACCGAGTCGGCCCAGGCGGTCTTCTCGGGGATGCCCGTGCGCGGCGGCGGTCTCGTGGAGGGCGTCGAGGAGGTGTGCGGCCTCGGCGATGACGCTCGGCACGTACAGGGCGCGCAGGCCCGCGTACCAGGTGGTGATCTTGTTGGTGGAGTGCTCGGTGGGTGGTGCTTGCACGGTGGTGGTCCTCTGGTCAGGTCGCCTTGATGATCAAGGCGATGACGATGACTGCGATCACCACGACGAGGATCCGGGCCTGTGCCAGGTCGAGCTGGTACGGCACCGGCTTGATGATCTCGCCGTAGGGGTGGTCGCCACCGTGCTGCTCATCGCGATGCTGCTGCCCGTGCCGCTCGGCTGCGACTTCGAGTGCGTACGGGCGCGAATCGGCCCGGCAGACGGGGCAGCTGTACAGGTGCGGCATTGCGTCCTGCTCTCAGGGTCGGGTGCAGGTGGTAGATAGAGCACGGTAGACGACCGGTAGATATGGGCGGTAGATGTCGTTTGACCTGGGCTTCTACCCCCTTCCAGGAGAGGCCGGAGCAGGGTTGGGAGGAGGGGTGTGACCGGGGGTGCGGGTGGGGCCTCTGCGGCCCGCGAGCCAGGCGCCCAGGAGCCGCTCGAACGGGACCCCCTTCCGGGGGCCGGCGGGGGCCTCCTCCGCCCGGCCGGGGGCCACTCCCGCCACCGGCCCGGGGGCCCCCTCGGGCGATGCCTCGGGGAGGCTCTCCGTGGGAGGCACCGGGAGTACCCCGGGAGCGGGCTCTGGCGCGTGGTTCTGTGAGGCCTCGGCGAGCAGCTGGGCGACGCTGTTGGTCGCGGCGGTCAGCGGCGCCCCGAGAGCGGCCACGAGTTCGTCGGCGTGGACCCCATGGGTCGGTCCCCGGCCGCTCCCTCGGATCTGCATCGTCTTGACGGGGATACCGAGACGGGCGCAGTGCTCCCGCAGCGCCTCCACCGTCCACGCCTCGGGGACCGCCCCCTCATCGATGAGCGTCGCCAAGTGAACGCCCCTACGCCCCTCCGTCACGGCGGCAGAGACCCGGGCGCAGACGAGGTGCAGCAGCCACAGGCCGGCCGCGCGGACCTGCGCCGTGTCCGGCGCGGCGGACCGCGCTTCCCCGGCCTGCGGCCCTGTTTCCCCACCGGCCGCCGGCTCCGTGCTGGCCGTGCGTCGGCCGTTCTTGTCGTACTGGGCGGTCAGCCACGCGGCCACGGCCCACCACACGGCCACCCACGGCAGCAGGGCGGCGAGATCCGGAGCCACGGCGTGCCAGCCGCGCTCGATGGGCCGGTGAGTGAAGCAGTAGACGACCCAGGCGGCGAACGCCACGCCGATCAACTTGTTGGGTGCCAGCAGCGCCGCCGCAGTCCAGCTGTTCTTCTTGCCGCCCTTGGCCTTCGCGGTGGCCGGCTTCCCCTGCTCCCCGTCTGCCGGCTTCCCTCCTGGAACACCAGCCCCGGCCAGCATGTCTCCTTCCCCGACCGCGCTGCTCTTCGCCGGCTTGTTCTTCTCCTTGCCCTTCCCGCTGCTCTTGGCCGACGCGCGCCCGGGTAGATGCCGCGCGCCCTGGCACGCCCGCTGCACACCGCCCACGAGGCGGCGCGCCAGCAGGCCGCTACCACGCACTTCGTCCCCGACGAGGACCACCAGGGCGCGCCAGACACTGATCGTGATCTTCATCAGTTGCCGGTCCAGTGAGAGATGGTGATCCGGAACGCGTTGAGGACGACTGCGCAGACACCGCCGGCTTCCACCAGAGAGGCCGAGGCCATGAGCGCGAGGACCGCGGTGAGTCCCTTGCGGTTCCCCAGAGGGTGGAAGTAGGCGGTGAGTCCCAGGCAGGCGCCGAGGCCGGCCGGTCCGAGTGCTGGGATGCCGGCGCCGTCGAGGGCCGATGACGGAATCGTGCCGATCCCGGTGATGACATCGGCCCAGCTGTTCCCGGCGGCGAGGAACATCGTGCCGGTGAGGATGCCGAAGACCGCGATGCGTTCCTTGGTGTTGATCTTGACGTGGTTTCCCACGCCCAGCCACAAGAGCACGCCCATCACGGCAGCGATCCCGGACAGAGTCCAGGAACCGGCCCAGTTGCCCTTGGCCAGGTCAGCGGTGGGAGAAGCGAGGGTGTACATCGTGGGGCCTTTCAGCGCGGGCCAGGGCCGTACCAGGCGACGGCGACAAGAGCGGATGCCAGGGGAACGCGGACGAACCAGCGCACGAGCGCCGGTGAGGCCTTGAAACGCCTGTCGATCAGCCAGTACAGGCCCCCGCAGATCGCGGCCGACGTCGACAGGAGCGCGATGCCGGAGGCGTCCAGGCCGGCATAGGCGCCGTACTGGTTGAGGATCTGCACCCCGTCCGGCGCCAGCCCGGGCGCCACGTACGCGGCGAACACTGAGGCCACGACGCGGCCGATGATCCCGCCGGGCAGATACCGGACGACGCCCTGCACACCGAGGACGCGCCAGGTGCCGTAGCCGCCGGCGCAGGCGAGGGTCAGGCCGATGGCGTCGGTGGCTTGGTGGTCGGCGGCCGGGAGGAACGCGCCGATCGCGTCGACCAGGCCGATGACGTACCCGAAAGCGCCGGCGGACGCGGTGAACAGGAGCGGCTTGACGTAGCTCCGGCTCGGGGTCGCCTGCAGTGTGGGTGTTTTGCCGGACGGTGTCTTCTTCCGGCCGCCCGGACGCCCGGGTTTGCTCGGTGCGGCCGGGCGGCTGCTGGGCACTTCGGCGTCCAGGTCGGGGATGTCGAGTTGCTCGTCGCAGTCCAGGCAGATCGACGCGACGTGCTCCCCGGTGGGCTGGGCGTGGACGGGCACGGTGCGCGCGTGTGGGCAGTCCGGCGGCTCTGTCTGTTCCGGCTGTGCAGGCCTGTTGAGCCTTTTCCGCCACCACTCGGGGAGCAGGTCGGCCCCTCGCAGACGCAGAGGATCCACGTCGTCCTCCTCCTGGTCGTCATCGTCGTCCGGTATCTGAGCGGCGGTGGCTGCCGGTGCCGTAGGAGGTGCGGGCTGTGCGGGAGGCATGGGCGGTGCGGCAGGTGCGGTCGGTGCCCGGAAGCCGGGAGGGCTGCTGAGCATGGTGGGCGCGGGCGGTGTGGCAGGCGCGGGCGGCATCGGCGGGGCGCTGGGTGCCGGGGGTGTGCTGGGCGCAGGCGGTGGCTTGTTGGGCACCGTGGGTGTACTGGGTGCCGGCAGCGGCCGGTACCCCAGGAAGTCCATCCACCAGTCGTCCGGATCCGGTGCACCAGGCTGCGCGCTGCCACTCACCACGGAACCCCCAAGCCCAGCCCGTAGGTGACCAGCAGGAGTTCGGCGACTGCGTACCCGGCGCAGTAGAGCAGGTCGCGGAGGTTGTGATTGCCTGCGGCCCGCGCGGCGTGGCCGATGGCGCAGGCGCCCAGGCCCGCTGCGAGCAGGAAGCCAAAGATTTGGGTGAAGGGCGGCATGGCGTGTCCTTAGTGCAGGAGTGTGGCGGCGGTGGTGCAGGCTGCCGCGGTAGCGGAGAGGGTGGCTGCCGTACGGGCGCGTCCGCGCGCGCAGGCCAGCAGTGCGAGGGCGATGGCCGCACCGTCGGTGCATACGGCGGCCTGAGGAGTCGTCAGGCCGGCCAGTACGCACCAGTGCCAGCCCTCGCAGACCAGCGCCACGACGTTCTTGTCGGGCTCGGCCTCCGGCGGCGTCATTGCGGGGTCCAGCAGACGACGGCAAGGACCATCGCGGCGATGACCGCGACGAGGGCGTACTGCCGCAGCGCGCCGCTGCGCGTGTCCAGGGCGACGAGGCCCGCGGCCGGAATGACGTAGGACATTCAGGGGCTTCCGGGTTGCGGGGCCGCGGTGCACGCCCCGGTGTGCAGGTCAGGTAGGGCATGGCACGGCCAGTTCGGGGCGCGGCAGCGTGTAGCCCCCGGCAATGAGGTCCGCGGCTTCCTTACGGCGCTCGGAGGCGGTGGAGACGGACACTCCGAGAGCACCGGCGATGACGTCCAGCTGGATCGCGTCTGGGTCCCCGGCACCGTCGGTGAGGATCATGCGGGCGACCCTGCGGGCGTCCCGCTCGCGCGGGGTGAGGCGGGCGTGGTCTTCCATTTCGACCGCGAGAGCCTCGGCTTCGGCAACCCGGCGGCGCATTCCGACCGCGTCGAGCCGGACCGTCTCCGCGGCGGCCGCTTCCTCGGCCGCACGCCGTTCCGCGAGGGCCGCTTCCTCGCTGATCTTGGCCCTACGGCGGCGCGCTTCGGCGTTGGCCAGCTCCGCTTCGACCGCACGACGGTCCGTTTCGGCAGCAGCCGCTCGCGTTCCGGCCGCGCGCCTTTCCATTTCGGCCGCAGCCTCCAGACGCCGGCTGTTCTCGACCGATTGGTCGGCGGCCTGACGCTGTTCGGCGGCGAGCTGCTGCTCCGTTCCGAGGGCACGCTGGCGCGTTCCGAGGGCAGCGGCCCGCGCATCGGCAGCTTCCTTCTCCCGTCGGGCGGCCTCGACCTCGAGGCGCTCCGTTTCGGCCAGCGCTACGGCGGTCTCCTCGTCGGCCAGGGCCGCCATGTGGCGGTCGGCAGCAGCCGCGGCCTCGAGCTGCTCGGCTTGCTGCGCCTTGGTCGCGGCGGCGAGCCGGTCCTCGGCGGCCTGGAGCTGGGCTGCGGCGGCGGTCGCCGACTCGAGAGCCTCCGCCTCCTGGACAGCGACGCGTTCCTCGGCTTCGGCCACAGCGGTGGCCTTGGCGTACGCGGAGCGGGCAGCGACCGAAGCGACCGACTTCCGGGCATCGAGCCCTTCCTCGGCCTCGGCAACCTCGGCCTGCTTCGCGAGGAGCAGGATCCTGGCGTCCGCGGTCCGGATCTGGGCGGCGAGCGCCTCCTGCTCCTGGCGCTCCTCCTGCTCCCGCTCGCGCTGCTGCTCGGCGGCGCGGGCCTGCTCGGGGATGGCGAGGGCCTCGTCGACGGTCAGCCCGTACGGCGCCATGATCATGGGGAGGCGGGCCTCCATCGGGGCGCTCTTCCAGCCCTTGGGGTACTGCTTCCCCTTGGGGTAGATGCGGTCGAGTGCAGCCCGGTAGATGAGCTGGTCACGGCGCCTGTCTACCGCCTCGTCGTACGACCGGATCCCCAGGAGGACCATCCGCCGGTGGAGGCTGAAGGAGCCGGCCGGATCGAGGATCCAGCGCTCGAGAGGGATGCCGTCGCGGCGGGTGCCGGCGGCGACGTCCTCGGCGCGGGTGACCTGGATGATGACCCGCCGGGCAGCCTCGACCGCGGTCACGAACATGACCGGGATGACCGCGTGCATCCCGACACCGACAGGGTCCGCGCTCAGCGGGCGGCCACCGGACGCGGCGTTGAAGACGATCGTCGCGACCGTGAAGCCGTGCGCTGCGAGGCGGAGGATGGGCCAGCGGATCCGGCGGTGGGTGAGGACGAGGTCCAGGGCGTAGAGGACGACGATGCCGACGTCGACACCGACCGGGAAGACCTGCGCGAACTCGCCAAAATGGTGCGCCTCGCCCAGCTTCACGAGGGACCGGTAGGAGCCGGTGAAGCCGATCCCGGCGAGGACCAGGCCGCCGATGACCGCGAACACGTTGAGGCCCCTGCGGGCTGCTCCCGAAACAGCGTCCGACGTACCCGGAACGCCGGGGGCCGTCGTCGGAACGGCACCCGGCGCCTCCGGAACGGCCACCTCTTTCCCACGCTCGACGCGCGGTTGGAAGCGCGCGACGGGGACCTTGGGGCGGCCGTGGCCGGGCGCGGCCGGAACGGATTCCGGCGCGCTCGGAACGCTGCGGTGCGGGGTCGGAACGGCCGCCTGCGTCCTCGGAACAGAGCCGCCGCGCCAGAGTGTGAGGCGTGTGAGGAGAGTCATGGAAGGCCCTTCCGATGAACGAGGACGCAGGGAATGGGAACGGTCAGCAGCCGGCTTGTTCGTCAGCGCGCTGCGACGGCATCAGCCGCCGGGCCTGTGCCGTCGCGGTCTCCGCGTCGGGCCAGCAGTACAGCTCCGAGTCGGAGAGGAGGGCTGAGAAGCGCCAACCGTCCGGAGTCCAGGCCCGGCGTCCACGCACCGCGTAGGAGTTCGCCTCGACCACGGCGAACTGGCGACCGCCGGATGGCCGGCGCACGTACAGGCCGTAGCCCGGCTCCCACAGCCGCAGTTCCGTCAAGGAGTCGACGAGCGCCTGCAGTTCGGCGATCCGGGCTCCAAGCTCGTCGGGAGTGGACTCGCCTGCGTTCGGCTGGCTGCCGCCGCTGGTGTCCTTCTCGTCGCCCGGGCCGAGGTCGATCTCGTCGAGTGCCGGCAGACCGATATCGATGAACTCGACGTCGGGGTGGATGTAGTCGGCGCTCCACGTCGACCAGCCCTTGGCCCCTCCGACGGTGCGGATCTTCGCCGCCCATGCACGCAGGACGTCGTCCGTGGCGGCCTTGATCAGTTCCTCGGCCGGAGCATCGTTGATCTCCTGCGCAACGATGGCAGCCAGCCGCTCACGGGGAGTCCATCGGTCTGGATCCCATTGGCCGGCGGTCACTGGCTCTCACCGCCCTCGGCGAGGCGGGCGCCGATCCAGCGGGCGGCGGCGGTGACGGTGCGCAGCGGGTTGCCGCCGCGGCCGCGGCCGTCGTTGGCGTGCAACCAGTGGAGGCGCTGTCCGGCGCCGTACTGGCCGTCGGGGTGGGGCACGGCGAGCGCCGTCCACACGACGCCGCCCTGCGCTCCACGGCTCTGCGTGATCTCCCCGACCACCACGTCCGCGGTGACCCTCTTGACCTTGAGTGCGGTGACGACGAAGTCGTACGGCTCCGGATCATGAGCACGGCCGACGCCGAACCACGGCTGCGCGGGCCACAGAAGCAGCCCGGCCTTCTGACGCGGGGGCAGACCGTACGCCACCCACCTGGTGTCCGTGAGCGTGGTGCCGGTGTCGTCGGTCTTCTCACCGTAGATCACCTGGGCCGCGCCGCAGGAGTGGCACACGATGCGCACAACCGTCTGGGCGAAGCTGCTGCGGTGCGAGCAGAACTCATCCGAGCAGCCGTGCTTGACGACAGCGCCCATGTGGCCACCCGAGCGGGCCACGTCCTCGTCGGTGCGGACCCCGATGTCCCACGCAGGCCGCTTACAGCCACGCTGGTGCTGGGGCGTCTCCCAGCCCAGGTAGGTATCGAGTGCGCTCTTCACAGGCCACCGTCCTGGACCTCGTCGACGTCGCCACGCTCGTCCGCAACATCGGCGTCCCGCGCCTCGCCCATCTGCAGGACGTACTCGTCGGACGCACCGTGCCCATACCGGGCGTCGAGGTCGTCGGCCTCCAGGCAGATCGGGTGTCGGGCCTCAGTGGGTTCATCCCACGGGGCAGTCAGCTCGATGCCGAAGATGGTCCGCAACTCGTCCTGCGACACCAGGTCCTGCGAGATGAGAGCCGGGGTACGGCCACGCTCCCATCGCTGCCCGGACCGGAGCCGGACAACGAGCGCCGCGCGCTGCCCCTCCGACTCGGCGACCCGAGCTCGCGCCTCGCGCGCCTTCTCACACATCGCCATGCCCCGCTGGACCGCCTGCTTGTGCAGGCCGTCCAGCTCGGTAACCCGGTTGATGAGCCACTCCACAGCAGGAGTCAGCGTTTCCCCCAACTCCATGGGGACCTTGCTCGCCTCCCCGTTCGGCGAGAGCGCGCCGCGCATGTTCAGCGCATCGTTCTGAAGGGCTACGAGACGGGCATGGCGCCGATCGCGCTGCGCCTCCAGGCGGCGGATCTCCGCCACCAGCGCGGGCACGTCGTCCCCCGCCAGCCGGTTCCACTCGTCAGCAGTGGCGTCGCCGCCGAACTCGTACAGATGGGCCCCACGCTCCTCAGCCTCCGCGAGACGCCCTGCCGACAGCGCCTGCGGCTCCTGGCCCACGGGCATCGGCAGCGCACCCAACGCGAGCACTGCGGCCTCAGTGGTCTTGAGTGGTTCGGTCACAGTCCACCGTCCAGTTCGGCACGGTGGTCGGCTGCGGCGAGTTCGTCACCGGCGCGGGCGAGCGCGTTGGAGACGCACATCGGGGTGCAGTACCAGCTCGGTTGGTCCCCGGTGCCGGCGACTTCCAGGCGCGCCCACGCGAAGAGGGCCGGGTCGCTGGCGTCGCAGTCATCGGTGGTGCCGCACCCCGGGGTGGAGCACTTCGCGTACGGGTCGCGGAGCTCCATGTCCAGGAGGGAGGCGAGCTTGATCCGCTGTTCGCCCTTGACGACCAGGTCGACGGTGACGCCCTGGAAGGCGTGGCTGCAGTCGATGACGGCTTTCTGGGTGAGGTCGCTGCCGTCCGGGTACGACACGCTCCCGGCCCAGTCCAGGGTGATCGTGAGCGGGTCGGAGTCCAGCGCCCATTCGCGCAGGAGATCAACGGCGTTGCCGCGGCCCGGGTCGCACTCGTAGTCCTGGGGCAGCGCGGTGATCTTGTCGGCGGCGTGGGTGAGGATGCCGAACCTGACCGCGGCTGCGATCGTCCGCCGCATCTCCTGCTGAGGTTCGGTGAGTTCGGTGTCGGGTGTGTGGTTCACAGGCGTGGTGCTCCCTGGTGAGGGTCAGATGTGGTCGCCGACGCGGGTACGGCTCCACCGGGTGTGGGTCACGCACAGGGGCCGGCCACTGGACAGCCGCAGCTCCCAGCAGGCGGCGGCGTGGTGCGAGACGTGGCGGGTGCCGGCGCGGACGTCGCGGCACGTCGTGGTGGTGCGGGTCTTCTTGCCGCTGCGCCGGGTCTTCGTCTTGCACACGTGCCGGTAGCGGGTCTGCGTCGTCCAGGTCGTGCGCGCCGCCTGGTAGGTCTTGGCAACGACTTGGCCGTGCACGGGGCGGCTCACCGTGGTGGTGCCGCAGGCGGTGAGCGCGAGGGCGACGGCGGTGAGGACTGCGCCGAGCGCGGCGAGGGTGCGGCTCATGCCGAGTACTGCTTCGCGAGCTGGAGGAGCTGGTCGCGGCTGCCGGCGTTGTCGAGTTCGTTGACGGCGGTGATCGCCCAGTCGCTGCCGGTGCGCTGCGCGCGGGCCATGACGCACGCGTTGTTGTGGGAGTCGATGTCCGGCATGTATTCGCCGAGCTTCCGGCCGCCCGGGGCGCCGTCGTAGACGTTGAGGGTGATGCCCTCGATGTTGGCGAAGCTGACGCCGGGCTTGAAGGCGGAGACGATGAAGACGAGGGTGTTGATGCTGGCGGGGAGGTCGGTCAGGCGGGCGATGATGGTCTCGTCGTCTCCGGTGGCCTTCCCGGTGCGGTTGTCGCCGAGGGTGACCAGGGAGCCGTTGTCGAAGGCGTCCTCGTTGTCGAACCAGCACAGCCGCTTCGGGCGCCCGTCCTCCAGGGCGACGGCGACCAGGTCGAGGTCGGTACCGACCGCACGGCGCAGGCGCCCCATGAGGCCCTTCTGTCCTCCGCCGGACGTCTTCCACGCGACTCCGACCCTCAGGACGGTGACGCCGGTGAGGCCTTCGGTCTGGTTCTTCAGCAGGCTGAGCACGTTGTTCTCCGAACGGTTGGTGAGTACGGCGCTGGGTGCGCCTGGTGGAGGGGGCGGGGTGGGGGTCAGCGGCGTAGGACGGCGAGTTGGAGCGTGTCCTCGGTCCGGGGGTCGAGCAGCTGCGCGGTGGGCAGCGCAGCCGTGGCGTCGGACTCGGGCACTGGTACGGGCTCCAGGCGCGCCGTGTCGGCGGTGTGCTCGCCACGGGCGGTGCCGGTCCCGGTGGCGCGGCGGGTGCCGGTGCCGCGGAGGCGGATGCGGATCATGGACAGCGGGATCACGACGAAGGCCGTGGCGCCTCCAGCCCACAGGAGCGGGTTGCCGAGGAGGCCGCCCGCGAGGCTGACGAGGGTTCCCGCGGCCGCGCCGACGAGCGCCAGGCCCCGGCGGCGTTCCCGCGTCATGGGGCTGATGACGGTCTTGCGCCCGCTGCGGCCGGTCCACGCCGTGTAGTGGCGTCCCAGCAGCCACTCGCGGAGCATCGACCGCGTGTACAGGTACTTGTTGTAGAAGTTCAGCAGCGTGTACGGCACGAAGCCGAGCGCGGCTTTCTTCCAGCCGACGACGCGGGAGACCAGGTACATGGTCAGCGCGGTGTGGCCGGCGAACCAGTAGCCCATGTACCGGAACATCGACAGGTGCTGCCAGGTCGCCAGGTTGTAGACCACGACGACGGCCCACCACCACAACGTGACCAGGTCGAACATCGCGGTACCGACAGTGAGGAGGGAGCGCCAGTTGAACATCAGGCGCCGGTAGCGGGCGACGTTCTGGAAGTAGCCGGCCGCCCACCGGGGCATCTGCGCCGTGTACTCGGCCCAGGTCTCCGGGTCGATCGTGAGCGTCAGGGCATCCGCGGTGTACCAGGCCTTGTAGCCGCCTTCGTGGAGCTTCCAGGTGATGTCCATGTCGGCGCTGATGAGCCCGTTGGGAAACCCGCCGACCGCACGGACGACGTCCGTGCGGAAGGCGTACGAGGCGCCGGTGAGGACCTGGAGGCGGCCGACCTGGCGCTGGCACAGCCGCCACCACTGGCTGCCGAGGCTGTACGCGAACCGCCGCGCTTCGATGAAGAAGCCGGTGTCCTGCATGGGAAGGATCGACGAGCAGGTGGCGTCGTAGCCGCGCTCGATGTCGGCGACCATCAGCGGGATGCAGTCGGGCTCCGGCTTCGAATCGCCGTCGAACCCCACGATCACATCCGCCGTGATGTACGGCAGCGCATGGTTCTGGTTCGCCGCCTTGTCCGCGAACCTCGTCTCCAAAACCAGCGACGCACCCGCCTCACGGGCAACCTGCGCGGTGCGGTCCGTGCAGGAGTCCGCGACCACGATCAGCTGGGCGACTGGGTAGGGCTGGTCCAGGCATGCCCGGACCAGCTCCCCGATCGTCGCCTCTTCCTGGTGGGCGGGAATGAGGACGGCGATCGTCAGACTCAGCCCCGGCCTCTCCTTCCGAGGAAGCGCAGGGCGCTCCCGGTGGCCCCCATCGCCAGGGACACCCCGGTCAGGAGCATCGCTCCGAACCCGGTGTGAGCCAGTCCGTTGTACATGTGAGTTCCTCCTATGAGTCACGGCCGTCACAGCCGCTCGATGTGCGAGGCGACAGGCATGACGCCCCGCGTGTCCAGCACGAAGTTCGCCTGGTCGGCGACGCGCTGGAGGTCAAAGGCCGAGTGCGCGGTGAGCAGCACGACCGCGTCGAAGTGCCCGCAGTTCAAACCGCTGGCGACGGCGAGCGGGATCTCGCAGAGAACGTCGAGGTCTTCCTTGGGGAAGAACGGGTCAACGGCGACGACGTAGGCGCCCGCCTCCCGCAGGAGCTCGACGACCTCGGCAGCCGGCGACTGCCGCATGTCAGCGGTGTCCGCCTTGTACGCCTGCCCCAGGGCGAGGATCCGCGCCCCCTTCAACGCCTGCCCGCGCACGTTCAACGCGTCCTGGAGGCGCCGGGCCACGTACTCGGGCTGCGACTCGTTGATGTCCTGCGCAAGCTCGACAAGGCGAAACGGCTGCCCGTGCGCAGTGCGCAGGTGGTGCGCCAGGTAGACCGGGTCGACCGGCAGGCAGTGCCCACCTACCCCCGGGCCGGGCACGAACTGCATGAACCCGAACGGCTTCGTGCCAGCGAGCCCGAGAGTGCGCCAGACGTCCACACCCAACGTGTGCGCCATGCGCGACAGTTCGTTGACGAGGGCGATGTTGACGTGCCGGAAGGTGTTCTCGAAAACCTTCGCCAGCTCCGCCTCCTCCAGCGACCCGGCGACGACGATGTTCTGCGTGATCCCGGTGTAGAACTTGTCGACCTGGTCCAGGCAGCCAGCGGTGAGCCCGGAGACGATCTTCGGGGTGTTCGTGAACCGCCACTCCTCGTTGCCCGGGTCGATGCGCTCCGGGCTGAACCCGACGTGGAAGTCCTCCCCGGCCTTCCAGCCGGTGGCCTCCTCCAGGATCGGGACCAGAACGTCGCGGGTCGTACCCGGGTGGGTGGTCGATTCCAGGATCACGGTGGCGTCGGCCTTGAGACGCGCGCCGAGAACCTCGGCGGCCTCCCGGACGTAACTCAGGTCGGGCTGCCGATCCTTGAGCGGCGTCGGCACCGCGATGACCGCGACGTCGAAGTCCTCGATCCGGGTCTCACTGCGCGTCGGCTGGTACCGCCCCGACTCCAGAGCAGCCGCGAGAGTGTCGTCGGAGACGTCCTCGACGTACGAGGACCCGAAGTGCAGCCGCTCATACCGGTGTTGGTCCGGCTCGAAGCCGACAACCTGATGGCCGGCCTCAACGGCAGCCATGGCCAGGGGAAGGCCGACATAGCCCTGCCCCATGACAACGAGTTTCACGTGAAGGATTCCCTTCCAGGGACGTGCATTCAGAAGTGGCTTGGAGCCGGGCCCGCGGCTGGGGGAGGCACACGGGCCCGGCGTATTTGGGGGCGGCTACCAGGGCCAGCGCGGCTTCTTGCCGCCACCACCCCTGAGCTCCGCGCGGTGCCGGGCACGGCGGTCGGCTGCCTCACGGGCCTCGCGCTGTTGCTTGCGGGCGGCCTTGTCCCGGTCCGCAATGCCCGGATTCGACGCGTACGGGTTGGCGGCCTTCAACCGCCGCTCAAGCCAGCCCATCAAGCGGCCGCACGCATCAACGGCAACTGCTCACGGGAGCCGAACTTCGCCAGGCCCTCATACCAGTCGGTGAACACCTCGACCGGGCCCACACCGTCCACCAGAACCGTGACGGTGATCTCCTCCTCCACCACCACACTGCTGTCGCAGTAGGTCCGCTGGACGGGGCGGATGGTCACCGTGCCGCCGAGCCGCTCGTACAGGCTGTTCAGCTCAAGCTGCGACCAGACGGACACACGGGTGAGGGACTCACCCAACTCAGGAACGGGCTTCCAATGGCCGGCGAACCCGAGGGCCGTCCGGACCTTGGCGAGCAGCTGCTCGTCCGGGACTGCGGGCGGTGGGAGTTCGACGAGGTTGAGAGGGTCGGTAGTCTCGGGCATTGCCTGCCCTTTCGTCGCAGTCAGGGTGGGTGCCCTCGTCCCATACGGCGTTCCAGCGCCGGGACGAGGGCCTTTTTGCAGAGCAGCCAGCGGGCTACTTGCGGCTGACTGTATGGGACCCATACAGTCAGCCGCAAGTAGCCCGCCTGAATTGGAAGGCGCGGGCGTGACTCACGAAGACGAGGTGCTGCGGGTGTCAGAAGCCCTCAACGCTGTGGAGCGCATCCCTGACCCCGAGGAGCGCGTCAAGGCGATGAGCCAGGTCATGGCCGACCAGGTGAAACGCAACGGGGATTGGGCCAAGCAGCGACGCGAGATGGTCCAGAAACTCAAGGGCGAAGGGCTTTCGATCCGGAAGATCGCGGCCCGGGTCGGTACGTCACCCAGCACGGTGCAGAGCATCCTGAGCGGCTTCACCGACTCGGGCAAGCACCGGCCGCCGACGAAGCCGGACGATCCTGCACCCCCAGCCGACGCAGCCCAAGGAACAGACAATGGCGCCGGCCCAGGCACCTGACCCATCGCCGAATACACCAGCGCGGGGCGCCGCGGTATACCGGCTGCGCGGCGACGCCGGCGAGCTGCTCTACATCGGCTCGGCATACGACCCGGAGCAGCGCTGCAGGGCGCACGAGGCCGAACCCTGGTGGCCACAGGTCGCGGCACGTGACGACGAGTGGCACCCAACGCGTGGGCACGCCTACCACGCCGAGATGGTGGCGATCGGCACTGATGGGCCGGAGTTCAACGTCATGGGGACGCCGGCATACCGAGAGGAGTGCAGCAGACGGGCACACGAAGATCCGGCCCATCGCGCACGAATCAGGGCCGGGTCCGCGGCGGCAAACGGTGCGCCGCGAGAGATCGTGCAAGCCATCTTGCGCGGAGACCTGAAGTCGTACGGAAGGCGCAGCGGCCCCGTGCACTTCGACTCACCGCAGGAACGGGAGCACTTCGCGATGGCGCGCCGACCAGCGCGGCCCGAGTCTGAAGGAGCGGTTAGTGAGAGGCGTGGATGATCTCGCGCATGGGGTGTTGCCGCGGTGCTCGTTCTACGAGCGCACGCCCGTCGAGGGCGGATACCGCTACGAGAAGATCAGCATCAAGAGTCCGCGCGGCGACACGCATATGGTGACGGGCCACCCGCCACTTGTTGGAGACCTGATCTACCTGCGGGACATGGTCAAGGAGCGTGGCGGCCAGTTTCGTGTGATCGATCGGTCGTGGCTGCATTCCAGTTGGGGCTCGACCAGCTGGCCGTACGACCAGCCCGCCTCCTCAGTCGGGCCGCTGCTCGACATCGTGGTGGAGGCCACGGAAGGACCGTTCGTGAACGAAGTTCCGGGTGTGGAAGAGGAGTCGTCGGATGGATGAGCTGGCGCGTTGGCTCGGTGAGCAGCTGGCCACAGACGATCGGATTGCCCGGGCTGCAACCGAGGGGCCGTGGTCAGTCGACAGCAAGTCGTATGCCGAGTCGATCAGTGCTCCGGACGGCACTCAGGTCGTGGCGGGTGGCCGATGGGGTGGGGAGGCGTCCGTCTTCGAGTCGACGGAGGATGCGCTGCACATCGCTGAGTGGGATCCGGCTCGGGTGCTGCGCGAGGTCGAGAGCAAGCGGGGCATGGTCGTTCGGATCGGCGCCAACGCCACGATCATGGGCTGGGATGAGGTGCACGGCGACCTGCTGCGCCTGCTCGCGGCTCCGTATGCGGATCGGCCTGGATACCAGGAGGCGTGGCGACCGTAGCCCGTACGACGAGTAGCCCCACCTCGGGCGAGGTGGGGCTCTGTCGTGTTCAGCGCCGTTTCCCGTGAGCCGAGCGCGGCGGTGACGAGCGGCGCCGGTGGGCGGGTTGTACGGGTGATGGGTTCTGGTGTGTCGGGTTCGGGTTGTGGGGTGTGGGTGTCGCGGTGGGTTGCCTCTCGCGCTACATTCGAACATGTGAGCGAACCTTCTGTGCCGCGTGTGACTGTCACTCTCCCTGGCGGGCGTACCACTCCTGGGCGGCTGAATACCCGTCGGCGGGATGCTGATGGCCGGTGGTGGTACGAGGTGGTGATCGCGGTGCCTGCTGCGGCGGTGCAGCCCGTTGATGGCGAGGACTATGCCCAGGTCCCCACCGAGTGTGCTCCCGTGAAGGAGTGGGTCCTTCAGTCGTTCCCTTCCGGCCAGTCCGAGCGGCGTGCCGTGGTTCTCCATAGGGCCGGTTGCTGGGCTGCGAAGAGGAATCTTGAGGCCGTCGACAGCGATATGGCCGCGGTCTTCATCAAGGAGGGGTGGGCCACGGCTTGTGGGGGCTGTGAGCCGGAGCCCAAGAGGACTCGGCGCTCGTGAGTTGTGGTGTCTCGCGGGGTTGGCGGGCGGCTGTCTCTGGGATTGCCGGCGTTGCGTCCGGGGCGGGGTGGTCGTGTGTGGCGGAGGGCCCGGCCGGTGTTGCGTGGCCGGGCCCTCGGTGTGTGCTCGGCTGCTCTCGGGGAGCAGGCTGCCCGTGCGCGCGCAGCCAGCGGGAGCGTGGGGCAGCGTCGGGGAGTGTATGTGGGGGGTCTGACAATGCGGGCGGCCGCCCTGTGGAGGGGCGGCCGCGGGGGGTCGTCCAGCCGGGGCGACCGAGAGTGCGTGTACAGGGTGCCATGGGTGCGGGCGCTGTCGCTGGTGTTGTCTGGTTCTCGCGCGGGTGAGTTGACTGTCTGTGAGGTGTGGTCGACCGTTGTGGGTTAGGCCGGTGGCGCGTGGATGTCCCTTCCCGGGGCGGGACGGTGCCGTGGTCTGTGCCTGGGTGGGCCGGCGTTCACTGTTGCGGAGTTTGGTGGTGGGTGTCGGGTTGCTCGGGGTGTGCCCTCGCTCGGTGCGGAGCGTGCGAGGGCACTCAGCCGCCTTCTGGTGCCGTGGCGGCTGCCGTCTGATGCGGATTCAGGCGGCCCCTGGCGGGAGGGCGGTTGGGCGGGTGGACGGCCCGGGGAGGCCCGAACAGCCCGTCGCACTTCC
This sequence comes from Streptomyces prunicolor NBRC 13075, assembly GCF_000367365.1. Classification (GTDB taxonomy): domain Bacteria; phylum Actinomycetota; class Actinomycetes; order Streptomycetales; family Streptomycetaceae; genus Streptomyces; species Streptomyces prunicolor. Next base: position 55,395 of record NZ_BARF01000059.1, read on the forward strand.
CCCGTTGTGTTCAGTTTCCTGCCGGATTGGCCGGAACTCGTAGGGCCGGTTGGGCCGCTTTACGGGCCGTACGGCCCTGTATCAGGCTCGATCGCTGCGCTGATGGTCGCTCAGGTGCCTGCACCGTGCCGTCTGGATATCGAATCGCCTCGTCTGCGAGCGGGAAGGGTGCGGGCGGGGCTACTCTCCCGGCGCATGGACATCTCGTGGGGCAACGTGGCCTCCCTCGCTGCGGCGGGGCTCAGTGCGGTGGCTGCTGCTGGTGCGTGGTTGGCGGCGCACCGGTCGGCGAACACTGCGGATACGGTCGCGCGGATTGAGCAGGATCGCTGGCATGCGGATCTGCTGCCCCAGTTCATCGTCAGCCTCGGGCCCTTGGAAGGCGATCGCGGCACGCTCCACGTGCACCTGGCCGGGCCACTCCCGCTGTGTCACCTGGATGAGATCCGTATCGAGATCGTGCAGAGCGATGACATGTCCTACACGTCGACTCTCGCGGGTGGTGTGTCGCAGGAGGAGATCGATGCGCAGGTGTGGGGGCCGCTCCGGTTTTCGTACGGTGCGAATGGCGCGGACATCAACGGGAGCACGGTCGATCCGTTCGATCTGGCGGTGGGCCGGGGACACCCGTTCAGTGTCGAACTGACGCGTCCGCCGCGGTGGATCGAGGGCAACGACCGGGCCGTACGGTGGCGTGAGCGGTGGGCGGGCAAGCCGATGCGACTGGTCCTGACGTGCCGGCGGGACGGTTTCAAGGACTGGGTGGTGCCCCGCGAGGTAGAGGTCCCGCAGGGCACCTGACCGCGCCAGGCCACCACCGGGACGGTGCGCGGCGCGGGACGCGCGCGGTGTGTCAGTCGAGGCCGCGCCGGTGCGCCTCGCGGCGGATCCGTACGGCCAACGTGCAGGCCTGGGTGGCGCGTTGGCGCTGGTCGCCGGTCAGGTGTTCCGGGATGGGGCTCGCAGTGCCGTCCGGTTGGAGGAACAGGTCGGCCTTGCGGGGCAGCGACAGGGCATCGGCTGCTGCGTGGCAGTCGGTCCAGCCGATGCGGTGGCCTGAGGGTGGGCACACCCAGTCTGCGTAGACGGTGGCGAGCAGGTGGTGTGCGGGTTGGCCGCCGAGTTCCGTTTCGTACGGCTCGGGCAGCTGCCGGTTGATGAACTTGGCGGCGTTGACGCGGCCGTGGGCCATGAGTCCTCCCGGACTCTTCAGCAGTCGTTCCCCGACCGCGATAGGCCCCGCGCCTGAGGCGAGTGTATGCGGCTCGCCTGCGGAGTGTTCCGGCAGCAGTCGGCACGCCAGCCCGCTGGCGTCTCGAGCCGGATCTGGACGCCAGGCGCGAACGGCTCCCCGCAGGCCGCGCACCGCCCTTCGCGGACGGCGGTGAACCAGGGCCGCTCCACAGGCGTGGGCCTGGCGGCCGGGGACGCCGACGCCCTTCGGGAAGGGACGCCGGCGTGCCCGGTTTCGGCAGGGGTGGGGCGGCAGTGCGCGCACATGCCGGGTTGCAGGTCGGTGAAGTCGCAGCGCTCGGTCATCAGTCCTTGAGGGCCGGGACGGCGGTGGTGGTGTCGAGGCGTGCTTTGAGGGCGGGGTCGGGGGTGCAGTCGCCGGTGCAGCCAGGTGGGCACCAGGCGGTGGCCGCGGGGTGGGCGTCCAGCGCCTGGAGGACGACGGAGGGTTCGCCGGCGACCTGGTGGGGGTGGTGGGCGATGAGCCAGAGGACGCGGTCGAGGGCGCGGGTCTTGTCGGTGTAGGCGTCGAGGAGGGCGTCGACGTTGTGCTGAGCGGGCATGGTCACTGTTCCTGGGGGTCTGGGGTGGTGGGGCTCAACGTCGGTAGCGGCGGGACTACTTGGGCGAGCCAGCTGGTGGGTTCTGTCGTGAAGTGGGGTGCTGGGCTGCTCTCCCACCACGACCTGGTGGCGAGGACCGTGTTTTCGGTGCTGGTGCGTTTGTCGGTGTACGTCGTCTCCCGCTCGCCGAGGTGGCGCACGGTGACGCGTCCGCGTTTGCAGCCGTCGGGGTAGTCGCTCCAGTTCACGCCTTTCTCGGACCACAGCAGTTCCTGCATGCCGGCGCTGTTCACGCCGTGGAGGCGTTGGTGGGAGAAGTGGGCCTGGGCGGCCATGCTGATGCTGTTGCTGACGGCGTCGCGTTGCCGTCCGATGAAGTAGTTCGCGACCTCGACCGGGTCGTTGATGGTGAAGACGCGGGCGTCGAAGAGTCCTCGTCGGCCGGGGCGGCGTTCGTTGAGGACGGCGGTCGCGAGGGATGCGGCGATGCTGAGCTGTTTCGCGATGACGCCGCCGAACCAGGGCTGCGTGGTGGGGGTGTCGAAGTCGGTGATCAGGATGCTGATTTCGTCGGACTGGCTGTAAGCGAAGCGGGCGCCGGCGATCTCGGTGCAGAGGGCTTCGGCGACGGCGTCCATGTCGGCCATGAACGCCTCGTCGAACGGCCGCTGCGCGCCGGCCAGGTAGGAGTGGAAGGCGCGGCCGTCGACGCGGAGTACGGCGTGTGTGCGGCGGGGCAGCACAGTCCGATAGGGGGCCTCGTACTGCTTCATGCGCTCGGCGAGCGGGGCGTTGTCGCTCATCGTGGTCAGTCCCAGGTGATGTCGTTGTTGGCGAAGGCCTTCACGATGGCGGGATCGTCGAGGAAGAGCTGGAGGGAGTCGAGTTCGGTGTCCCAGTCCTCCTCTTTGAGGTTGGCGATGAGCGGGGTGAGCGTCTCTTCTTTCAGCTCGTCGGAGGCGCCGGCCTTGATGAGGGCGCGGGCGACCGGGTTGAAGAATGTGAGGCCTGCGCTGCCGAATCCCATAGCTGTTGTCTCCTGTGTTCGATGATCTGTGCGGCTTCGTCGAGGCGTGTGGCGTGGCGGTTGCGGCGCCAGTGGCGGGTGCGGATGAACTTCACGTCGGCCAGGCCGCGGAGGTCTTCCGGGGTACTCGCGTACAGGACTTCCGGGTCGTGGGGTGAGAGGCCGCTGTCGTAGCACCAGGCGTTGAAGCGTTCCCGGGAGGAGGCGAGGACGACCAGGAGGGGATGACCCGTGGCAAGGGGAGGCGTCACTTTTTGCCCGCGCTCGCGATGACCGGCAGGCCGTCGGCGCCGGTCGGGATGTAGATCACCGAGCTGTTCTTGCCCGAGACTGCGATCTCCTTCAGTGCCTCGGTCATCTCGAACTGGACGTAGAGCGGCGTCAGAGTCGTCGCGATCTCGTCCTGCGCCTCGCGGATGCCCTTGGACTTCTCGAAGCGGATTTGCGCCTTCTGCTGCTCGATCTTCACGCGCTGCTTCTGCTGGCTGATCTCGATCTCGTTGAGCCTGACCCGGTTGTTGGCCTTGATCCGGCTCGTCGTGACGTAGTTCTTCGTGTCCTGGACGGCCTGGTAACGGTCGTAGGTCCTGTAGCCCCACATGCAGCCGAGGATGATCGCGACGAGCGCGGTGAGGCCGATGGCGACGGTGATGGTGGCGTAGCGGAAGTTCTGCTGGTCCTGGGCGGTGCTGCCGGTCATGGGTGTTGGTCTCCCTTGAGTTGAGTGGGCCCGCCAATTCGGGTGGCCGGGCACATGTTTCGGGACGGTCAGGCGGGGTGTTCGGCCTCGTACGTCTCGGCCACCGCTGCCGGGCTGGGCGCAGGCCCGGTGTGCCGGCAGTGGACGCCCGTGTACTTGTTGTTGATCCGGCACCGTTCGCGTTGGCGCCGCGCCCACTCCCGGAGCTCTTCCGCGTCCTCGGGGTGTACGAGCGTTGCTGCCGTGAGGAGTTCGGCGGTTTCGCAGGCGGTGGATGTGTACGGCGGGATGTCGAGCAACGCGAGGATGTGGGCGGGGAGCTGCTCGCGGGTGTCGCCAGGCGGCGGTGGCGTCCAGGCGATCGCTGTCGGAGCGGGCGCGGCCTCGGCCCGTCCCGCTCTCCGGGCGTATTCGGTGTTCGTCTCGTTGAGTTCGCCGACGACTTCGGCGTACCGGTCGAGGTCGTCGTAGAGCTGCTCCAGGTCCTCGACGGTCAGGTCTGCCAGGGGGATGCGGTCCTCGTGGTCCGGGTTGGGGGCACGGTCCAGGGCGCGTACTGCGCGGAGGGCTTGGAGGACGGCGAACACGTGGTGGAGGGGGATGCCCCGGCGCGCGGAGTGGATGCGTTGCGCGGTGACCTTATCGGCGGTGGCGCCGTCGGCGAGTTCTTGCGCGGTGGGTACGGGGACGGGTGCTTGAGCGGCGAGGACGGCGAACTGGTCGCGGAGGTAGCCGGACTGGCGTGTGAGGCCGGTGAGGTCGTCTTCCTCGGGGGTGACGAGCGACTGGTCGGATCCTTGCGCCCTGTGTCCGTTCCCGTTGGTCAGGGCGGACAGTCCGCTTGCGAGTTGCCGGGCGAGGGTGGGGTGGACGATGAGGCGGCGGGCGCGTTCGCGGTCGGGCTGTTCGAGGGCGTAGCCCGTGAAGTCGACCATGCAGGGGATGAATTCAGGGGTGTCGGGGTGGGGCTCGGCGAGGGCGGCTGCGAACCCGTTCGGGACGAAGACGTCCATCACCTGGGCGGAGTCGTGGCCGGGCAGCGTGGTGTCGGATTCGTAGACGCACTCGGTGCCGCAGCCGTGGCACCGCGGCTTGTGGTCGCGCTTCTTGCAGCCGCAGATGCACGCGGCCTCAGTCTCCGGCGGTGTGCGGTTGCCGGTCGTCAGTACGGTGATGAAGTCGGCTTTCAGTTTCCGGGTCTGTTCGAGGGTGAGGCCCTTCGGGCCGGCCGTCGGGATGGCTTCGGCGCTGTCGCCCGGCGTCGGCGTGGGCATCGTGTACGCGTACGGCCCGTTCGGGTCGGGCGGACATTCCGGGTGCTGGATGCCCCCGTGCTCGCGGGCCTGGCGGTCTGTTGAGAACTTTCCCGAACCGGCCCCGCAGGTGGTGCAGGTCCAGAACCAGCCGGTGTCACGGGGGTTGTCGACGACGATCGGCCCGGCCGCTGCCGGGAGTGGCCGGGCCTCGTCCAGGAGGGCGAGGATCTCGGACGGCCAGAGAGTGTCCGCGTCACATGGCTGTCCGTCCGCGCCTTCGGCCGTGTTGGCCTCGGCGAGAGCCCGTACGCGGGCGATGGCGGCCTCGGCGTTCTCGACGCGGCAGGCGTAGCACCAGTCCGCGCACGGCAGCAGCGCTGTGGTGCCGTCGGGGCGGAGCAAGCTGAACTGCATGTGGTTGGGGAAACGCTCGATGAACGCGAGCCAGTGTTCGGCCTGTGCCTCGGCGGAAGCGGCACGGGTGGTTGCGGAGGCGAGGGCCTCGCGCGCGGTGGCGAGTTGCCGTTGCGACTCGGTTTCCTCGGCTGCTTTCAGTTGCTCGTAGAGGGCGTTGAGGGCGTCGGTGGTGATCGTGTCGATGGTGTGGCGGTCGGCCATGGGGTCAGTCCTCCCTGGGTTCGCGGTAGTTGATGGCGAAGCCGGGCAGCCCGAGGCCGAAGTCGGGGTCGGCGGAGGCCGGGCGGAGTGGTGCGCGCAGTTCGGTTTCGTCGACGCTGCACGCGGGGTGTCGCTGGGACATGCCGGCGGGGACGCCGGTCCAGCGGAAGGGCTCCCTGCAGTCCCGGCAGTTGACCTTGATGTCGGCGTGGTAGCCGACGACGGTGGGGTCGGTCGCGGTGACGCGGTTGACGTCGATGTAGGCGTCGAAGTTGTCGTGCGGGCATGGGCGATCGGGGTCTGGGGACCGGGTCACCGGCTGGTCGGGGGCGGCCATGGGCTTACGGCTCCTCGTCGTGGGGGTTTTCGTCCACGTCGGCTACGGCTGTGGCCTGGGCGGATACGGCGGAGTGGACTACCGGCGCGGCGGACGCTGAGGGATCGTCCAGGAGCGGCTCTCCCGCTCGGGTGGGTGGAGGAGTGTCGGTCGCTCGACGACCGGGTTCGCGGAACTCCTCGGCTGGTAGCGGGCGTCCGGTCTTGAGGGCCCACCAGCCGGCGCAGACCTGTTCGCCGATCGGGATGGTGTGGGTGGCGCCGTCGGGGCGGTAGGTGGCGATGGGCTCGTACGAGCCGCCGTAGCCCTTGGTCATGCCGTGGTGGCACCAGAACGGGGCGTCGACGGGCAGCTGGGCGCCGTTGGCTTCGAGTTCGGGAGAGCCGGAGCGGAAGGCGCAGTCGACGCAGGCGCGGCGCATCACTCCGGGTGGGAGAGGTGCGGGGGTGAGTTCGGATTCGTCCCAGCCGCCGACGTCGTTGGTGAGGCCGATGCCGTGGCAGTGGAGACAGCGGCCCTGGGACTGGCCCATGTCGCCTTCGGTGCAGAACGGGCAGCGCCAGCGGTAGACGACGAGTTCGGTCACGGGGCGTCCACCCTCTGAAGGCCCGCGGCCTGCAGCTCCGCCGTGCGGGCGTGCTGGCGGCGTGCCCGGGCTTCGTAGTAGGCCGCTTCGGCGCGGAGGTCGACGAGCTCGTCCTGCTCGAGGATGGCCGCGATCGGGACGAAGGAGAACAGCAGGAAGATCCCCGCGACCGGGTAGTTGCCGAAGAGGTACTGCTGCACGGCGCACCAGGCGGACCAGACGCTGTGGAAGGCGTAGAGCAGGACGACGATGCGGGCGCGGACACTCACGAGGCGCTCCCGGCGGATTCGTCGGCCCAGTGCACGGTGATGGCCGGGTCATCGCCGGTGAGGGCTTCCACGGAGACGGCGCCGACGAGGCCGGCGTAGGGGTCGTCGGCGAGGACTCTGCCGGAGGGGAACTGGACGCCGTGCATGTCCGGGTGGCCAGGGTGCTGGAGGACGAAGCGTCGGGCGAACTGGACCCCGGCCAGGCCGTGCGGAGGCTCGCCCCCGGTGGAGTGGTGCGCGGTGCGGCGGACGGCGGCGAGGAGTTCGTCGGTCTCGTCGGCGAGGACGTGGACTGCGGCGCCTCCTTCGCCGTCGGCGCGGGCGGTGCGGAGGCTGACTGCCGGTTTGCCGTGGCGGTGTGAGGGTTCGATGACGAGTTCGTCGCCGTCGATGTCGGTGAAGCGGATCGGGTTGGCCGGGTCGTCGCTGTAGAGGAACGTCACTGCTGACCTCCGTCGTCGATCGTGCGGGCTGTAGCGAGCGCGGCTTCGTCGCGGTGGCGAGCCTTCGCCTGGAGGTGGTCGTAGTTGACCGCGCGGGCCAGGACGAGAGCGGGTTCGTCGGCGCTCACTTCGGTGCCGTCGAGGGCATCGGCGGTCTGGTCGAGGAGCTTGGCGAGGGCGCGGCCGACGCCGGGGTGCATGGCGCAGATGTACTGGGCATCGGTCGGCTCGTGGTGGGGGTCGGTGGTGGTGCTGGCGACGCGGTACGGGACGCCGATGTTGCTGATGGTCTGCGGGTAGTGGCGTGCCTGTTCGTTGACGATGTACCAGGGGCCGCGGTTGTCGCCGAGCGCCTGGACGAGGTCGTCCAGCTTGGCTGCCGCGGCACGGATCTCTTCGGTAGGTGTCATCGCTGCTCGCCGCCCAGGACGATGCGCGCGAGGGCGATGGTGGGGTCGATGACGGGATGGCCGGGCGCGCCGCTGCCGTGTTCCGTGTGGTCGGCGGTCTCCTCCAAGAGCTTGGCCAGCGCGCGCCCGACGCCGGGGTGCATGGCCGCGATGTAGTCGGCGTTCGCTCCGTTACTCATGGGCTCGTCGACGACGTACACGGGCGCCCGGTCCTCTGCGCCGGGGCCGTCGTGGAGGAGGCGGTCGCCTCGGTCCATGGAGAGCCAGGGGCCGGGTGTGAGTTCGGGGTCGGCGAGGCGCGCTCGCAACTTGCGGGCTGCCGTGCGGAGTTCGTCGGCAGGGCTGACCGGGTGCGGGGTGGCGAAGTCGCGCGCCTTGATCTTTGCGCGGCGGCCGTCGGGGTGATGCCACACGATGCCCTCGTACGGGCGGGTGAGGAGCCACTCGCGGAGGCCGTCGAAGTCGCGCGGGGCGGCCTCCACGTCGATGCGCTCGGACAGGGGCGCCCATCCGTGGGGCATGAGGAGGTGTGCGTCGAAGCCGTCCGCGTTGCGGTTGATTTTCGGGCCGAGGAGTTCGTAGGTGCCGGGTGCGACGGCCGTGCTGTTGGTCAGCGCTTCGGCGTGGAGCTTGGCGAATGAGGACTGGGCCATTGGCTCCCAGCCGACGAGTTTCCCGGTCGCCTCGTCGTGCTGCGCGGTGACGAAGGAGTGCGGGATGTCCTTGCCGGGTTTGACTTCGCGGCGGGCCCACCAGTTGCCGTGCTCGTCGAGCATGGTGCAGGTGCCGTCCCACTTGCGGGTTGCGATGCCTTCGCCTGCGGTCACCCATTCGCAGCCCGGGGTGACGTCGGGCAGGACGGTACGGGGGCGGCCCAGGCGGAGGTCGCGGGCGAAGAGGGTCGGGATTTTGCGCATCAGCTGGTGCCTTCTGTGGGTGGGATGAGGGTGAGGTCGGCGCCCCACATGTCGCGTGGGCTGGGGTGGTACTCGATGTGCGCGATCTCGTACCGGCTGCGTGGCCCGCCGTAGTCGATGAGGATGTGGTCGCCGCGTTCGATGCCGGGGCCCCAGCCGGAGACGCGGAGTTGCTGGAGGTCGTCGGGTTCGTGGTGGACGACGTAGTCGCGGCCCCAGCCGAGGTGATCGCGCGTGTAGTCGTGGACGCGCGGCTTCCGCCCTGGTGCGGGAGAGGGCTCTGGCGGGGCGGTCTCGCGGCGGCGCAAGAAGTTCAGCATGGAGGCTCCCCCGGGGCGGGAGCCGGTGCCGTGGGGGCGTTGGAGTCCGGTCGGTTGTGGCTGGCGTGGTCGAGGGTCTCCTCGATGGCCTGCGACCAGCTGGCGCGGATGCGCTCGGGGGCGTCGGCAGTTTCGGGGTTCAGCCGGCCGTCGACGACGGCGCGTACGCAGAGGGTGGCCAGCTGCCGGGCGTCCGTGTCGCTGGTGGTGAACTGCTCGGCGATGTTGACGGGGGTGAGGTGGTGGAGGGTGTCGGAGCGGACGGTGTGGGCTTCGTACGGTCCGTGGTCGGGGTTGAGGGCCATGACGAGGAGTTCGTGCGTGGCCCCGGGGAACTTCTTGATCGCGGGCGGGGTGCCGGGGATGTCGGCGAGGGTCACGACGGACAGCGAGTACTGGGACCACAGCGGGTGCCAGGCGGGGGCCGTGATGATCCAGAGGGTGAGAGCGGCCGGCCGGTCGGTGAAGGCCCCGTCGGGTACCCGGCGGGCGGTGCCGAGGTCTCCGGTCAGTTCGTCGAGGGGTGTGGTCATCTGTTGATGCTCCTGACGATGTTGTTGGCGAGGAGGAATGCTTCGGCAGGGAGAGGAACGGTTGTGCCGGGGGTGGTGGTGACGGTGCGGTCGAGCAACTGGGCTACGAAACGGGCGTTCGCTGGGCTGAAGAGGCCGGCGAGACGTCCGGCTGGGCCGCCAACGGCGTTGTCGATGCCGTGGCCGAACCACTCCTCCCTGGGCACGAGTTGGGAGTGCCAGTAGGTGTTGGCCGCGATCTCGTCGTCGGTCACGAACGAGAGCCTCTTGAGGTGTGCGGACGCCGTACGAACCGTGTCCGCGGGGAGCACGGTGGTCGCGCCGCTCCGTGCCGGGAGCGGCGCACGCAGAAGCTCCGGCGTCCGGTCGGGGTGGAGGCGGACGACCTGCGCGCCTGGCTGCGGGGTGGGGCGTCCGGAGTGGCCCGGGCAGTAGTCGCGGCCGTCCGAGTGGGTACGCCAGCCCTGGTGGCGGCCGAGCTCGCGGGCTTCTTCGATGCTTCGGGCACCGGTGTGGAGGGCGAAGGCGCAACGACCGTGCGTCCATTGCCGGTTGCAGTTGAGAGCGATGCTGATACTCACTGGCCGGCCGCTCCTTCGATCAGGTGGCGGAGGTCGACACACCTGTTGTCGACGACGGGGCCCGGTTGCCCGGGTCCGGGGCGGCCGGTGACCGGGGTGAGGATCGCGCGGGCGACGAGGACGGCGTGTTCGTGGTTCAGGTCGGTGGTGATAGAGGTAATGGCGAGTCGCTCGGCTTCGGCTTCGAGCCATGTGATGACGGGCTCCTTCATCCGCATCAGGGCGGCGACGTGCTGGAGGAGGCGCTCGTTGCCGCTATCGATCCGGCCGCGAGCCGGGGCGTCCTTGAGGAACTTGATCGCGGCCTGGACATCTTCGATGGGGGTGGCCATGGCTGGTACTCCGTTGCGGTCGAGGGCAGGTTGGAGGTGACGATCGTTCGCTGATCTCGTCACGCTGCCTCCTCCTGGTCTGCGGCCTGTTGCGGCTCGATGTCGACAGTCGATCGCGCTGATGGCGGAGCAGGCTCTTGGCCAGATCCGGAACATGGGTCCTCGCCGGCGCGGTGTCGGCGCATCACTCCGGCGGCCGTCAGCGACCGCCTCTTCTCGCATCCCGGGCACACCGCCTTGGGCGTCGCCGGGCGCGGGGACAGCACCAGGCGGCAGTCAGGACTGTCGGCGCGGGCGCGCGCCGCACGGCATCTGTCGCAGCGGCATTTCCAGTCGCGGAATCCGCTGAGGGTGCCGTGGAGGCGTTCGGGCATCAGGCGGCGCAGGACGGCGAGTTCTTCCTGCGCCCCGCGATACCAGTACCGGCAGGGGCCACACCGGGGGACCTTCTCCCGGCGGTGGCGCTGCCACCCCCTGCGGGTGCCGCAGTCATCGGGCCACGTCGGGGTGTCCTGGCCAGGAGGCAACGCTTGCCGGGATGCGGCCGACCCCAGCTTGCCGATCTTTCGGCGGTTGATCGCAGCGGCGGCTTCGTCATTGCTGGTGTCGAGGTAGACGCTGGTCACGGAGATGTCGGAGTGCCGCAGGACGTGCGCGACGATTGCCAGGTCGGCTTTGGCCTCGCGCACGAGGAGCGTTCCGGTGGTGTGCCGCAGGCCGTGAGGGACGTAGTGCCGCCCGAGTGCGGCCTTCGCGCAGCGCCCCACGATGTGTCCGACGCTGGAGGTGTTGAAGCGGTGCCGCTCCGCGGTGAGGAGGAGCGCCCGCTCGTCGCCCTTGAAGAGTTTCCCGTGCCGGTCGCGCCTGTCCGGCAGGGCGCCGGGTTCGGGGCGCCATTGGTCGATGTAGGCATTGATGAGGGTGGCGCACTCGTCGGTGACCGGGACGGTGGCGGCCTTGCGCCCCTTGCCGCAGCGGATCTGCACCACCCAATGCCCGGCGGGGTCTTTCTCAATGTCGTCTACGTCGAGATCGCGGATGTCGGCGTTGCGGAGCCCGGATTCCCCGGCGAGGCGGACGGCGATCTCGTCGCGGACCCAGCAGCCTTGGTCGCCGTTGAATGAGCCGTGGCCGACGCGGGCGGCGGCGAGCATCGCGTCGAGTTCGTGGCGGGCGAGTGCGGCGCGTTCCGGTCGTGTGGTGCGGGTGGGCATGGGTGCTCTGGGGACGTCGCGCATCGGGTTTTCGCGCAGCCACCGGTTAGATTCCGCGTGGGCCATGAGCCCGTTGATGGATTTGCGGCAGAACCGGATGGTGTCGGGGCTGCTCGGCTTGTCGCCCCGGCCGCGGGCCTTGTACGCGGTGAGCCAGCCGCTGATTTCTGCCGCTTCGATGCTGTCGACGGTGCGGGTGGGGCCCAGGTGGTCGATGGCGCGGCGAGCGTAGGCGAGGTAGCCGCGGGTGGTGTCGGGGCTCATCTGGTCGGCGTCGACGAGGGATCGCAGGCGGATCCCCCAGGACTGCCAGGCGGTCTCCAGGGTGACGGTGAGGTCGAGTTCGCGGGGTGCGGCCATCAGGCGGCGTCCTTCCTGTCGTTCTTGGCACGGGCGCGTGCGCGGCGGCGGAGATTGGCCACTGCCGATTCGCCGACGCGCTCGGTTCCGGCGGTGCTTCCGGCCCGGCGGTCGCAGCCCCAGTGCGACGACGGCGCCTCCCCCTCGTGCCACAGCTCACGGAACCCGTCGCGGCCCCGGCCGAGGAGGGACCGGAACGTCTGGTCCTTGATGCCCAGTAGCCGGGCCGCATTGGCGTAGTCGCCCGACGCGGCAAGGGCCGCAAGGGCTTCCCGCTGGCGCGGGGAGAGCGCCTCAAGGATCTGCGCGAGCGCCAGCCGCTCGACCAGGCTGGCCTCCGGACTGGGGGTAGCGCGGCCCGCCCATTCCCAGTACATGGCGTGCTTGAGGCCGTTGTTGGTGCCGTCGCGGCGTGCGCCGTGGTGCCGCATCGTGGCCTTGACGTCCTCGGAAAGAGCCTGGCGCCCGGCCTCCAGCAGGTCTACGCGTCGCGGTTTCTCTTCGGCGCTGCACAGGTGCTCGACGATGCCGTGCCACGCTGCGGCGTACAGGTCTTCGCGGTCGCCGGCGGGCCACCAGGCGCGGTTGTTGGAGACGACCGTGCGGGCGAGACGGTCGAGGTCTGCGAGGGTCCAGCCCCAGCGGATGCCGTCAGCGGTCATCAGGCCATCACCGCCAGGGTGTTGGGGCATTCGTCGTGCGGTGCGGTGCACCAGTGGTGCCCGGCCCAGGTGATGCCGCCGGGCTGCATGGCGCCGATTGCGAGGCAGGTGGCCATGGCGGTGAGGAGTCTGCCGCGTGTGCGTCGGTCTTCGGGGTCGCGGAAGTTGCCGGGCGCGGTGAGACGGTCCCCGGCTTCCGCGATGACGTCCGCGAGGCCGTCCTGCGCGGTGGCCTCGGCGTGCGCGCGGGCAAGTTCGCCGGGCTGGCCGAGCCGCATGAGACTTAGGGGAACGAGACCGTCGAGAACGAGGAGGAGGCGCTCGGTGTTGCTGTCCAAATGGCTCCGAGCGGAGGCAGTTTCGGGGGGTGTGGCCATGGGGGGCTGCTCCAGTGCGGTCGTGGGCGTGATGGGGGCGTGGGTCAGGCAGCGACTTCGGGGGCGCCGACGTACGTTCCGTGGATGCGGTAGTGCTGGTCCGCCGCCGTGTTCGCGGCCGTACACGGCGGGCAGGGGGTTTCTTGCCGGCGGCGATGACGGCGGTACCCGCGGCGCGTCCCGCACTTCACAGGCGTTGTCGGTATACGCCGCTTTCCGGAGTTGTCGCGGGACAGACGCTGGTTCGCTGAGACGGCCTGCTCGGGGAACCAGGCCTGAAGAGTGGCCCCGCTGACCCTGATGCGGTGAGCGATCACGGAGTACGGCACGCCCCGGTCGAAGAGCAGGGAGGCCGTGTAGCGGGCCTCGTCCTGGGTGAGCTTCCAGCCTTTGCGCAGGCCGTTGGCGGCGAGTTCCACGGCGATCAGGTCGATGCAGACGAGGCCGTCGGGGGTGGCCATCCACACCGTGGGCACCGCAAGTGTCGTGACGGGAATCCAGTCCCGCTGACGGCCGACCGGCACGCCGCTGACGAACGTGGCGGGCCGCTTCATTCGCCCACCGCCGGGAACAGGCCGAGCTGCTCCGGCGGGGCCAGGGCGTGCTCGGCGAGCCGGATGATCTGGGCGGCGAGCCAGTACGCCACCACCAGGCCACGGGCGATCTCCTTGCGGGTCTCCTCGGCCCAGAACTGTTTCTCCCAGCCCCAGCGGTACTGGTGCTTGCCGCAGGCGCAGCACATGACCTCGCTGCCGATGCCGCCGCTGTCGCGGTCACGGACCTCGAAAACGACGGTCTCGACGGTGGTCCCGCACCAGCGGCAGCCGCGCCCTCTCCGGATGCGCCCGGTCTGGTCCACGAGGCTCACCGGGCCGCGATCCTTTCGACGGGCGCGCCCACTGCGGCGCCGAGGAGCCTCCACTGCCAGCCGAGAGCGACCGCGCGCGGTGGCAGGGTGGTGCCGAGCCGCTCGTAGAGGCGCCGCCGGTACTCGCGGACCGTCGCCTTGCCGACGCCGAGTTCGTGGGCGGTGGCGCTCGTGGACAGGCCCCGGGCGGTGCACTGGAGCGTGCGCCGCAGCGAGCCGGGCATACGGAGCGCCGGCGGTACAGCCTGGGTTTTGACGGCCAGGTCGGGGATGCCGTCGAAGTCATGGTGCCGGTAGGCGTGGTCGACCAGGGCGCCCAGGGAGCGGCCCTCGATGCCGGTACGGCGGGCCGCGCGGCTGACGTGGCCGCATACGGCCCGCGGTGAGATGCCCAGTTCGGCGGCGACCTGCTGCGTCCCGTGTCCGCGGGCGTAGCAGGCGATGACGCCGGTCTGGGCCGGTGTGAGGCGCCCGTGGGGCGTGAACCCGAGGCTCAAGAGGGCTCCTTACGGGGATGTTCAGTCCGCCACGCCCGTACGGTGCGGCGGGTGTCCGTGGCGAGGAAGACGGTCAGGAGGAGTGCCTGGCGGGGGTAGGTGGCCCAGTCGTCGAGGCGGGAGCTGAGTTGGTCGTGGGCCCAGTTCCCGAGGCGCTCGCGGGGCCGGGCCCGGCCGCCGGCGTATCCGGCGGCCAGGCCCACGACCAGACAGGCCGCGCAGGCGTAGATCACGTGTGCGCTGGCGTGGCGGCGCTGTCGAAGTCGAGGACGTTGCGGGCTGCGCCGGCGTAGTGCTGCTGCTCGGCAACGGCCAGGTGCGCGTAGGGCCTTGAGATCCGGCCGGCGAGGTGGTCGTGGGCGGCCAGGAGCCGCGCGACGTCGTCGACCGACACAGCCGGCGGGTTCTGGGTCTCGTAGCTGATGACGATCTCTTCGCCATGGGGCCAGAACGCGATGGCGTTGTCCGGCACCGCGTGGTCCGCGGCGAGTCCGTGCTCGGACCGGTAGTTGCGGCTCGCGGACGTCCAGGCCCTGCTGATGTCGACGTGGTAAGCACCGTGCGCAGCATCGACAGGCACCGCGAACTCACGGCGAGTGAAGGAGATGGAACGCTCCGTGTGCGACATGAGGAACTCCAGAGTGAGGGTGGGATATTGAGAACTGGGCGGGTGAATGGGCCTTGAAGGCAAAGCCGTTACGAGGCGGCCGGCTCCATGGCTGGGGTGCTCATCGGCGCGTGGCCCTCCGGATGCCGACGACGACCAGGGCGATCACACCGGCTATCGCAGCGCCGGCGCCGACGACGCCAAGGCAGACGTAGACGGTTGCGCCGCCAATGACCAGGAAGCCGACCTGGACGACGTCACTCACGTCGATGCCTCGTCAGTCCCGCGCTTGCCCTGAGCCGTGACGTGCTCGCCATGAGGGCCCTTGACGACACAGCGCTCGACCGGTTCCGAGTCCTTCGGGAGGAGACCCACAGAGCAGTGCGGCGTCTCCTCGGCCAGGACGTCCCGGCCGCAGCCGGACTCGGTGCAACTGCTCGCGTCGCCGTCGACGTCGAGACCGGTCCGGGCGAACCAGTCGAGGCCGATCAAGTTCGCGGCCGGAGCGTGCACGAGGCACCGGAGTTGGCGCCCGTCACGGGACTGGTAGGCGGCCACAGGGTGGTGCCCCGCCGCGTGGGCACCCTGTTCGTCGGCCATGCAGACCGCGTAGCCCTTGGCGCGGCAGTCGGCGCACAGGACCGCGATCCCAGGGGCGTGCCGGACGGGCTCGGCGGGCGCGGTCGGCAGGTTCTTGCGGTGCGCGGCGATCACGCACTCCCCGGAGCAGTGCGGGCGTTCGTCGCCGGTGCGGAAAACGAAGTCGTCCTCGGCGTAGTCAGTGATGTCCTGGCGGCAGCGCGGGCAGAGCAGGCGGTCCTCGCCAGCCCCACCCGGGACAACGGCGGGCACGGCGGCCAGCAGGCGGCGCAGCGAGGTGACGGCGGCCTGGTCCTCTTCGGTGAAGCCGTCGCGGGACCAGATGTGCTCCTGTGCCTCGGCGAGGGCGTAAGCCAACATCGTGCGCTCGGCCTCGTTGAGCACGGTGGCCCCATTCAAGTTTTCGGCTTTTTCCTTGAACTTCGGACCAGGAAGTTCAAGCGAACCTGAACCGGTCTGCTGCTGCGCCTCGCTGGCCACGCGCCGTAGTTCGTCCGTGCCGGGGCTCATTCGTAGCGTCCCGTCAGCCGTCGGGTAGACCGCGACGGTGTCGGACCAGTGGAAGCCGTGCTCGTCGACGTGGTCCTGGCCTACGTGGTGGGCGGCCCTGATGCACAGGCGCATCGCGTCCCACTCCTCGACGCGCGCGTCGTACTGCGCACTGCACGTCGTTGCCGGGACGGCATTCTGGTCGGAGGCGAGTTCGGTCCCCCACATGCGCACCTGGAAGGCCGCAGCACGGTGGTAGATCCTCGTGAAGCCTTCCTTGTCGCCCTGCTCTGCGTCCGCAGCCAGGCGGTCGGCGACCTCGGCGTAGATAGCGGCCCGGTCACCGGGCTGCCGGCTCTCAGCGACCGTCAGCGCCGCGTCCGCGTACACGTGGGCCGGGATCAGCTGCGGGTACATCTTCCACCAAGCGAGGGCTTCGGGCGTGGTGTTGCTGTCGCGGATCGCCTGTGCCACGCGGCCGACCAGGGTGACGCGGCACGAGGGCGCGTGGTCGGGCGGGTACAGCTCGAGGCTGGACAGTTGGAGGACGCCTCGGGTACGTGCGTCGTGGACGCAGCGCGCGCAGTACGCCGGGTCCACGGACTCCGGCGGCTCGGGCGCGGCGGTGTCCGGGTCGTGCAACCGTGCTTCCTCTACGAGCTGCGCCGGCCACCTCGTCATGTCGCCGGAGTAATGCTGGCCAGGCAGACCATCGGTCGTCGGCCCGTCGCTCTCGGGACGCCAACGGCCGGACACGTAGACGTTGACGCGCCCCAACTGCGGATCCTCGGCGGCCAGGTAGGTCAGCGAGATCTTGGTGGGCGCGAGGGTTCCGGGGCCGTGCAGGTTCGGCACGTCGGGCATGCCGCGCACCGCGTACACGACGGAATGTGAGATCGGGGTGCGGTCGGGGTGCGGGGTAGTGGTCATCTTCTGCTCCGGGTGTGAGACTCGGTGGCCCGGGCGCCCCCGCAACTCGACTGCGGGGGCGCCCGTCGTTCAGGACGCTGGTGTGCCGGTGCTTGGGTCGACGGACAGCGGCACGGTGGAGAGCGCGCGGCCGGTGGACGGTTCGACGAGCGGGAGGAGCCCGAGGGCTACCGCGGCGCGGAGCCAGTCGCGTGCTCCCTCGATCAGCGCGGCCGGATTGTCCTTGCCGAGGGCGAGCCAGTCGGTGTGGGTGCCGCCGGTGGTGAGGTGCCAGCGGGTGTAGGCGAGGGCGCGTACACGGGGGTCGGTGTAGTGCACGCGGCTGGCGTCGGTGGTGTTGAGCAGCCGATGGAGACCTGGGCTGTCTGATCCGGGGTCCTGGCTCGGGTGGGGCGCGACGGACATTCCTGAGGCGAGCAGTTGCACCTGGCGGAGCTCGTAGGGGCTGACGTGGATGGCGCCGAGGTTGGCGAGCCACTGCATCCACACCGGTTCGATGCCGGGACTGGCTGTGAACTCGGCTTCGGTGAGGTGCCCTTGGGCGTAGGCGGCGGTCCGGTTGGCCAGGGCTTGGAGGGCGTCGGGTGTGAGCCAGCGGACGTTCTTGGTTTCCCGGGCACTCGGGGTGAGGTCGCCTGTGACGGTGGCCTGGTAGACGGTCCAGTCGTGGCCGACGCCGCGCGCGCCGGGGAGGCGGCGGCATCGGTTGTTGCGCCACCAGCCGGTGACGTGGGTGAGGCCGGTGATGGTGAGGCCGAGTTCTTCCTCGACCTCGGCGCGGGCCGCGTCCTCGGCGGTGCCGTGTTCGTCGATGTGGCCAGCGGCCGACGCGGTGCCGGGCGGGAAGGTGTTGCGGTCGAACATCAGGTAGCGGCCATGCTCGTCGGTGATGACGATGCCGACCGAGCTGTTGTCGCAGACCTTCACGGTATTCCTCCTAGAAGTGGATGAGTCGATGGGGGCGCAGTCCCGGGGCAGTCATCCGGGCAGGTCGAGGACGCCCTGCGCGAACCGCTGCTTGGCGAGGTCGTGGTACGCGGAGTTCAGGTCGATGCCGATGTACGGCCTCCCCAGGCGGCGGGCCGCGGCGCCGGTGGTGCCCGACCCGCTGAAGGGATCGAGGACGGTCCCGCCGGGGCGGCAGCCAGCCTTGATGCAGCGCAACGGGAGATCGATGGGGAACACCGCGAAGTGTGCGGCCGAGTAGGGCCGTGTCGGGATGGACCATACGTCGCCCGGGTTCCGGCCGAGCGGGTGCCCGTCAACGCCCGGCTCGTCGCGTTGGGAAGTCGAATACGTCTGTGCCGGCAGCACGCCGAGCCTCTGCCGCTCCTTGTGACCTCGGGGCCTGCGCTGCGGTCGCATTGTGTGCGGCTCACGGACTGGGTCGAGATCGAAGCTGTACCGCTCTGCCTTGACGAACAGGAAGATCTGCTCGTGCCGCGAGGACAGCCGGTCCTTGATGCTCTCCGGCATGGCGTTCGTCTTGTGCCAGATGATCTCGTTACGCAGGATCCACCCGTCGTCCTGCAACGCAAACGCCGTGCGCCACGGGATCCCCAGCAGGCTCTTCCTTGGCCGGTCGGCCGGCTTTGACGGCATGTTCTGCATGAGTTGCACGCGCCTGCCTTGCAGGGCGCTCGTGCTGCCGGGGTCGGTGTGTCCACCTGCGGCGGCGTAGCTGTCGCCGAGGTTGAGCCAGAGCGTCCCGTCTGCGGCGAGCACTCGACGGGCCTCGGCGAACAGGCTGCTCATGCGGTCGACGTAGGCGCTCGGGGTGGGCTCCAGCCCGTACTGGCCAGGCGTTCCGTAGTCGCGGAGCCCGTAGTACGGCGGCGAGGTGACGATGCAGTCGACGGACTCGTCCGGCAGGGTGCGCAGTTGCTCCAGGGCGTCGCCGAGTAGCAGGGTGACCTGTTCGTCTCGGTAGTAGGGCGTGTTCACCGTGGTCCTTGGTGGTCAGAGTTGGGCGATGACGGTGGCGGCATCCGAGTCGGTGGCGTGGCCGTGTTCGCCGGCCCAGTCCGCGACGTCGAGGGGCCAGCGCTTGTCGAAGTAGCTGATGACCACGTCCGCGCCGTCATGGCGGATCGTGTGGACGCCGCCGCTGCGCCGGATGGCCTCCTCGGCGACCGAGACGACGGTGGCCGCGTGCTGTTCGTCGAGGCAGGTCAGACGTGCTTCGTTCACGCTGATGTGTTCTTTCGGGATGGCGAGTTGGCCGGGGATCGTGTGGGGCGGCGGCCCGAGGCGGCGCCGTACGGCGGCCGCGGCCCGTCCGGCCGCCGTCTGACGCCAGCGGTCGCGGCGTTTGCGGCGGCAGCCGGGGCCGAGCCCGTCGGGGCTCCGGCGGAGCATGACGTGCTTGCAGTCGGCGCAGCGGACCTTCGCGGTCACGTCGGGATCGACTCAAGGGAGTCGAGGTGCTCCAGGAGCGCGATGACAGCGGCGCCGGTCTGGACGCCTTCCTGGCGGACGTCGGCGAGCCGGGCCTCGGGGTGAACGTCGTCGCTACCGGCGGTGAGGACCGCTTCAGCGATCCGGCCCATGTTTTCGACGAGGACCAGCAGCCACTCCTGCAGGATGTGGTGCTCGGCGCCGAGCCGGCCTTTCTGGGCGGCACGTTCGGTGTGGATGTCGAGGTAGGGGCCGGTGAGGCGGGGGCTGTCGTAGTCGGGGTACATGGGGTGCTCCGTTCCTGTGGTGGTGGCGTGTCAGCGGGTGCTGGTGGCGATGGCGTGGAGGGTGTCGATGCCGGTGGGGCTGCACCGGGTGAGCCGCACGGCGGCGACGAGCGCCGGGTAACTCCGGGCCAGGGCGATGCGGTTGGCGGTGTCGGCCTCGGCGATGAGCGCGACGAGGCGACCGCGGAAGGTGTGCGTCTTGTCGGGGATGCCGGGGAGCGTGTAGCCGAGGTGCTGGAGGACGAGGCGGGCGTCGTCCCGGGTGATCGCCGGGTGCTCGTCGTCGACGCCCCCGGGCTGGAATGCGGTCGGGACGGGGCAGGTGGTGGTGGTCACTGGTGGGTGTCTCCGAACAAGTGGTGCAGGAGGCGTGCGAGTTGGCGGAGGGTGGCGTGGTCGATGACGTGGTCGGGTGCCACGCACAGCGGCATCGCGCAGCCGGGGACGACCGGGCCTTGCGGGTCGTTGGGGTGGGTCATGCGCCAGGCGACGCGCAGCGCGGAGTGGACGTGCCGGTTGTAGTGGAGGACGGGGAGCCCGTGGTCGACGTGGTCGAGCCACAGCAGGTGGCCGCCGTGGATGTGACGGGTGCGGGAGCGGAAGTACTGCTCGATCGTGAGGCGGCGGCGCAGGGAAACTCCGGCGCGGCCCAGGCTCCTGAGGACGTCGGTAACGTCGCTCGGCGCGACGCAGAGTTCCCGCACGACCATGTGCGGGGGCCGGCCGCCGAGGAGGTGCTCAGTGATGTCGACCCTCACCTGCGGCGCGAGGACAGCGAGGCTCTCCGGCACGGCGGCCTGGCCGTCCTCCCCGACGGCCCCCGCCGTCGGTCCTGGGGTGAGTGTGGAGGCGGTCACAGGATGCTCCTGGTCTTCTCGACGGAGCTGTGGCGTTGGTCGATGAGGGCTTCACTGACGATGCGCAGGGCGCCGTTCGTGGAGGCGAGTTCGTGGCGTGTGGCGGCGAGCGCGTGCAGCGCGCGGTCGAGCCGGCCGCGGAGGTTGGTGCGCTCCCGGGTGTGGGCGCGCTCGAGACGTCGGCGTTCGAGTTCCGCGGAGGTGCAGGCCTGGGTGAGCTGGTCGGTGAGTCGTGCTTCGACCGTGCGGAGGTGTCTGGTGGTGGTGAGGCCGAGCATCGCGTTTCCCTCTCGGTCAGCGGTTTCGGTTGCGGCGGCGGTCGTCGAGCCGGACCACGCCCTTGGGCAGCGGGAGCGGCAGCTGCGTCTGTTGGGCCCGGCAGGTGGCGGCGTGGGGCATGTGGAGGCGCTCGTAGCCCATGAGGGGCTGCTGGTCGGTGACCCGGCGGGAGACCCAGGCGGTGGTGCCGTCCCGGCGAATCGCGGTGTTCCCGGCCGGGTCCGGGGCACGGTCGACCGGCAGGCGCTTCCCGCCGGCGGTCGTCGCGCCGGGCAGCGTGCGCGTCCACAGGACGGGACGGTGGCAGTCGGGGCAGAACCCGGGACCGTTCATCGGGGCCGTCCCTTCACATTGCGGGACGCGTTCTCCAGGGCCGTCGCGTAGGTGTCGTCGGCGGCCTGCGCGCGCTCGGGGTGCACGCCGGTCATCGGCGTCCCGCCCTCGGTCGTGCACGGGATGCCGGCCTGCGCGGGGCAGGTGGTGCAGTCGGTGTGCGCGACGACCCAGGCGTCACGGCGGCTGGGGTGGGGCTCGCGGCGCGGGCCGTTGCGGCGGTTCGTGCAGGGCTCGCCGGGTGCGGCGTGGCACCAGCCGCAGCGCTGCTCGACCGCGGGGTGCCGGCGTTCAGCTCGTGAGGTCATCGTCATCTCCCCAGGGGTCAGGTTCCGGTTGATGTGCGGGGCCGCTGCTCGGCGGTCTCCCGCAACTGCGCGCCGAGTTCGGCGCGTTGCGGGTGGATTCCGTGGCGCGGGGTTCCGCCGGGGTCGGTGCAGGGGCTGCCCGCGGTCGCCTTGCAGCTGGGGCAGGTGGTGTAGGTGATGTCCCAGGCGTCCAGGCGGGCTTCGTGGGCGGCCCCGCGGAGTCCGGCGCTGCTGCTGCAGGCCGTGCCGGCGGAGGCGTTGCAGTAGCCGCAGGGGACCGCCGCTTCGGCCGGTCCGGGGTGGTGGCGTGGGCTTTCGCAGGTGCCCGTGACGAGTTCCCGCATGACGAGCCCGCGGCCGTATCGCCGCAGGGCTGCGGGTACACCGAGATCGGCGATCGTCTGGCGGACACGCTCCACCGTCGCTACCTCCTGTCCCGGTACGGCGAGGAGCAGCGGCGGCTGGGTCGGCCCGTCTGCTGCCGGCTTCTTTCTGACGCGTCCCGGGGGTGCGGGCACCGAAGCCAGCACGGGTCCTGTCTTCTCCGAACCGGCGACGCGGCTTTCAGAGGCGCCCCCAGGTGAGATCGGTGGACGGGGTTCGGTGCCGGCAGCGTCTTGGTGTGCTTCTCTCGTCTGCCCGTCGCCTGGCTCCGCCTCGCGCGCCGCCAGGGCCTCGGCGATCGCCTTCTCTTTCAGCCGCCGCTTGGCCCGGGCCTGCGGGGTGTCGGTGTAGAGGTGCAGGTGCTCGTCCCAGTCCAGGCCCTGGTCACCCAGCGGCGGATGGAGCAGGTATTCGGAGTTGGTGTTGGGGCGTCGCCGCTCGACAAGCACCCCGAGCGCCTTGAGAACCTTTTTGGCCCGGGAGACGGTCTCCTGGCTGGAGCCGACGATGGCCGCGATGGTCTCGGTGGCCGGGTCAGCGTTCGTGCCGTCGGCATCCGCGTACGAGGCGATGACCCAGCCGACGTGGACGATCTTCGAGATCTCCGGGCGGTCCATGCGCAGAGCCTCGGCCCGCATGGCGTGCATCCACGCCGTCCTGGGGGCCTGCACCGGCTCGCTGTCGGTCACGAGAGCGCGCTCCTGGTGGCTGCGTGGGGCACGGTGGCTCCGATCAACGAGAAGAAACAGGTACGGGGTGGGCTACTCGCGTTGAGGGTGCTGAGCGGCCTGGGCGGCCCGGTAGGTGTGCTGGCTGGAGCGGCGATTGCCGGAGCCGATGGCCCGCTCATCGATGAGCGCGGACGCGGCCAGCGGTGACGGCGTCGTCCAGGCACCGGCCGGTAACCCGGGCCCGGGCCGTGGCTCAGGCCGCCCGGCCAGCGCGGCCGGTGTGTGGAGCGGGCACCGGCGGCCGGTCAGGTACGACCGCAGGTCGTCCCCGGCGAGGCAGTACCGGCGCACGGCGCCTATCCAGTGGCCGCACACGGGACTTTTCGCGGCGCCACGCGGGAGGCTGCTCACGCTGCACCGCCGTCGGCTTCGGCAGCAGCAGCGCGGCGTTGCTTGGCCGCGAGGTCCCTGCGGCCTCTGGCGGTGTGCCCGCCGAAGACGCCGGACCTGTGACCGTTCTCGCCCTCGTGGCGCATGGCGTCCTCCAGGCACTCCACCCGCACGGGGCACGAGGAGTTGCAGAAGGCCATCGCCGTCTGCGTCTTCGCCCGGTTCTTCGAGTGGAAAAAGTCGGCCGGCGGTCCCCAGTCCTTGCCGCAGGCCGCATCGAGCAGCCAGGGACGGTTCTTGATTCCGTCCGTCCATTCACGTACCGGCATTCAGTTCGCCCCCAACAGGGCTGCTGCCGCGTCGAGTTGCCGGGGCTGGGTGCGGGTCCTGTCGCGGTCTACGGTGTCCGCCTGGTGCTCGGGAGCGACGCACCAGGCGTACACGCAGGCCGCTTTGACGCGGCCGACGGGTTTCCGGCCGTGCTGGATCTCGTAGGCGATCGGACGCACCGACAGCTTCGTGCCGCTGTGGGAGAGGACCGGCGCGCAGTCCTGCGTGCGTTCCCCCGTCCACACCATGTGTCCGCCGGCGACCTCCACGGTGGCGGCGGTGAACTTGTCCCGCGAGGTGGGCGGGATGCTTCGGGGCGGCGGCGGGTAGCCGAGTTCCTCTCGCACCTGGGCGGCCGTTTCCCGGGTGATGCGCAGCTGCCGGGCGATCTGCGTGTTGTTCATCCCGGCCTCGAGGAGCCGGCGGATGTCGGCCTCTTTGTAGTGCGTGCGGATCGCCACAGGTTCACCTCTCCCGGGGGCTGCGGGGGCGCGGCAGGACAACCCGTCGGCGGGGGGCCTGCCCCCGGCCGGAGCCGGGAGCAGGCGCAGCAGCGCGGTGGGCGGAGGGATGCCGGAGCTTCGCTCGGTCCCGGTCGGCCCGCGTGGCCAGCGGTTCGCCGGTGTCGTCCACGTCCTCTTCCGCGACCTCGTCCTGGCCGAGGTCGCAGCTGCCGCCCTCGTCGCCCGGCTCGGAGTCCAGGGCTCCGAGCCGGGACAGGGCAGTGCCGGTGATGACGGCGATCGCCAGCACGAAGACCAGGACGAGCGCGGCGTAGAGGACGGTCACTGGACAACGCCGCCCCGAGCCGTACGCACGGGCACGTACCGGCGACGCGCAGTGTGCGAGTTGTCCACGGTCAAGTGGCCGGCTTCCGCGAGGGCGGCTAGGTCCCTCCTCGCGTCGGAGAGGCCCAGTCCCTTCCAGCCCCAGCTGATGTAGATGTGATGGACGTCCGACGTGGTCACCGGGTGGCACTTGTTCTCGATGTGCGTCCGGAGCCTGGAGAGGCGGTCCGCGATGCCGGGCGGCATCGGGCGAGTGGACGCCGCCCCCGCCACAGCGGCGGAGGTGTCCTTCTCGCCCTGCTGTCCGTCGCGCACGTCGCCCGTGCCGCTCCGCATCGAGGCTTGGAGGGCGGCGATCGACGCCCGCAGCTCGGCGATCTCTGCGGCCTGGTCGTAGACGAGCCCGCGCAGCAACGCCTCCTCGTCGAGCCCCGGGCGCCGCTCAGGCTCCATCACCAGCGACGGCCACTGACGCCAGACGCCGTCGACGTAGGCGGCGTGCGCCCGGGAGAGCCGGTGCCCGAACTGTCCGGCGCAGATGGCAGGGGGGTTGTCCGGGTCGGGTTGTCCGCAGTAGCCGCCAGGCGGCGGGATCTCGATACGGTGCCAGGCGCCGTCCCGGAGTTCCTCCGTACGCCAGGTGCCCATCGTGCGGCAGTACCGCAGCCGTACGCCCGTGTCGGGGTGGGTGGTCTCGTGATCTTCCCAGTGGGAGCGCGGAAGGTCGCACTGTGCCGGGATCGACCAGTGCACTGAGACACAGCGCTTGTCGTCGGACAGGTTCGGAGCGATCTCAGACATCCTCCCCACCCCCCGCGCCTGCCATCGAGACCGGGGCTGGGGCTGGGGCGAGTGCGAAGCAGCTGCGGGGCTTGTCGAGGTTGGGAAAGATGACCTGCCAGGGGCCCGGGAGCAGACCGTACGCGGCCCACTTGCAGCCCCGTCCGCTGTAGCCCTTGGACAGGGCGCCGAGGGTGCGGCCGATGCACTCCTGGCTGAGGAAATCCGAGTACTGCGCCACCTTGCCGTTGGGCAGCTCCCGGGGACGCTCCTCCAGCGCTTTCCGGAAGTCCAACCCGGTCGCGACGTCCTTGCAGCCCGGGCACACGAACGCCCAGTTCAACGAGTCCTGACCGAACCGGGCCCGGGCCTCTTCCCAGAGCTCGTCGATGGTGAAGGTCCGGCTGTCACTCATCGGCGCGCCTCCCGGTCTTCGGCAAGGAGCTGGCCGAGGCGCGTGAGGCTCTGGACTTCGTCGATCCGGTCGACGCCGCACGCTCCGCAGGGCCGTACGAGCTCAAGCGCGAGAGTCTCCTTGCCGTGGTCGGCGCGGCATCTGAGGTACTCCAGGCGCCCCGGCTCGAGGAGCGCGGTCGCCTGCTCCACCTCGTCGGGGAGGCCCTCGCTGGGGGTGTACTGCCAGTCGAGTTTCCCGGCGTCGGCGCACAGCGTCTCGCCCGCGCAGCGGCGCGCGAGGACGAGGAACTCCTCGCGGGCCTGCTCGAACATCTCCGCCATCTCGACGGCGTGCGCCGGTTCTGCGGCCTCGTACTCGTCGTAGGTCGTGAGGGCGAGTTCGATGAATTTCATACGGCTACCTCGACGGTCTGGGGCTTGTACTGGGCGGCGATCCACGCGGCGGCCTGGGCGACGGAGTGCAGCTCGTTCTGGCGGCGTGCCCAGCGCAGCTGGTCACCGCCGTGCGGCCCGTCGGGGTCGGGGATGGCGTGGGCCTTCCAGCGGGTGTGGTGGCCGGCGGTGAAGCAGCTCTCGATCGTCCCGGCGACGTCCACGGCCCGGACCGGCATGTCGGGAGCACGGGTGACCAGCCAGTCGTCCGGGTCTTCCTTGAAACCCGGGATCGGCTGCTCGCCGGGCCACAGCCACAGGCCCTCGACCTCACGGGGGGTATTCCCGTAGCCGTACGCCGCGGTGGTTTTGCGGTCGATACCGACGTCCTCGCCGCTGATCGTGTGGACGGCCGTGCAGGAGCGGCACACCAGGCGCACGGTGAACCGGCGGAACAGGTTGGCGTGGAGGCACTCCTCGGCCGTACACGCGTGGACCTGCTCGTCAGTGCCGGTGAGACGCCCGCGTCGGCCGTGGTCCATCCGCAGCTGCGCCTCCCACGCCGGTGTCGGGCAGCCGCGCCGGTGGGGAAAGCAAAGCCAGTCGAGGTAGAGGTCTCTGACGAGGTTCACTGCTCACCCCGGGCGCCCTGCGGGACGGTCACGGCGTGCGCTGCGTCGGTCGCGGTGAGCGGGCCGCTGTTCATGACGATCGAGCCGAGCGGGTAGACGGGCCCGTCGGTGCCGCGCAGGAGCAGGAGCGGCATGCCGCCGTCCTGGCGGTGACCGAGGAAGAGCCAGGTGTTCCCGTGCCGGTCGACCTGACCGCGGCTCAAGTCGTACATCCGGCCCCACAGGTAGAACGGCTCCCTGGCCGCCTGCTCTGCTTCGTGGAGCAGGTGCGGGACGTCGTGCGCGGTGAGGTGGACGGGGGCGCCGTTGATCTGTCCGGCGGCGAGCTGTGCGTTTTCGACCGTGCGGGTGGCCACGTTGGGGGGCGCGCCGATCGCGTCGAGCCAGTACTCCCAGTCGCGCAGCGAGTGCGCCCGGATGACGACGGTGACGCGGTCGCGGTCGGGAGCGATCTCCGTGAGGTCGAGGCGCCCGGCGTGCTGGAGCTGCAGGGTCGCTGCCACGGTCACGGCATGCGCGCACGCGGCCTCCCAGCCGGCTGTTCCCTCGGCCCGGGGATTCGTCTGCCGGGCGGCGGCAGGCCGGATTTCCGGGGCCTGCCCGTTCACCCGCTCCACTGTCAGACGTTGCACCACGGCGCGTTCGAGGCGGGGCGCGACAGGCAGGACAACGGCGCCGCGGGCAGCCGGGCTGAGCGGCCCCCGGCCTGGGCCCGGCTCGGGTTGCGGTCCGGGCCGCGGTTCGCCGTCGCCGCCGAGCAGCCCCTTGCGGCGCAGCGCGGTCGCGACGCGTACGGCAACCTCGCTCGGGTATCCGCACTCGTCGACGATGGTGTCGACGGCCACCTGGTACACGTCGGGCAGGTTCCGGCGCGCTTCGACCTGCGTGCGCAGCCGCTTGAGGACGGCCGCGTCGCCGGCCTCCACCAGATGCCCCTGCGCCTGGAGGGCGGTGAAGAAGCCCTTGGCGTATTCGCCGAGCCGTTCGCCGAGCCGGGCAGCCAGCTGCGTTTCCAGTTCAGGTGTGGTCGTCATGCCGCTGCCCCCCTGTAGGCCCTTCGGAGCGAGTCGATGGCCCGGAACTGAAGCTGTTTGACCGCGCCGGGGGTGACGCCGAAGACGTCGGCTGTCTCCGAGAGCGACATCTCGTCCAGGAACCGCAGCCGGAGGACCTCCTGCTGCCGCGGCAGCAGGCCGCCGAGGGCGGTGAGCAGGTCGGCTTCGTCGAGCGCGGCGAGCACGGTGTCCTCGGCGGTGCCGGCGGGGGCTCCCCAGGCGTCCTCGACGTCGCGCATGTCGCCGACGTAGTGCAGGCGCTTGGTGGAGGCCCCTTTGTAGTGGTCGGCCACGGCGTTCCGGGCGATCGCGCAGAACCAGGCCCCGATCGGTGCCCCGGTCCACCTGAAGGTGTCGATCTTCTTGAAGGCCTTGAGGAAGACATCGGCGGTGAGGTCCTCGGCGACCGGGTGGTTCCAGGAGACGCGCTTGAGGATGTAGCCGAAGATGTCGTCGTGGTTCGCCCTGTAGAGCTCGGCGAACGCGCTCGGGTCGCCTTGCTGAGCGCGGGTGATGAGGGCTGGTTCTCTCGTATCGCCGGACCGTGGTGCGGCGTTAGCCTCAGTGATCAAGGCCTACTCCCGTTCAGGAATGGTGAACTGTGGTGGGCTGGTGATGCGAGGGGTTGCTCCCGGCCATGGCCCGGCCTGGGGCGCCCCTCGTGCTTGTGTCAGCCGATGCGCGTGCGACGACCTGCAGAGGTACGGGTCCGCGTGCGGGAGCCGACCGCCCTCGAAGGCAGCGCATCAGGCGAGTCCGGCTCGCAGGTCTTGTCCGTGTCGAGCTGCGCCGGCTCCTCGTAGACGAGGCTGTCGAGCTTCATGCCGTAGGCGCCGCGCAGGGCCCACAGCGTGGACAGGCTCGGCGGCTGGGAGCCGGCGGCGAGCCTGTGAAGCGTCGACTCGTGAATGCCGGTTCGCGCCGCGATGGCGGCGACGGTGCCGTCGCCGGCCTTTTTGGCCTTCCGGTAGACCCTGTCCGTGCACAGGCGGAGCGGCATGGGCAGAGCACCCCCTAAGACTTGGCTTGCATGCATGCGACTTGCTTGCACACATGCAACCTATGCAACTAAGTCGCACGTGCGCAAGTTGCATCGCTCGAATGGCGGGAGATTTTTTTAAAGGCACAGGCGTGCGAGCAAGGCCATCAGGCCTGCGGAAACGTGAAACCAGCCTCCGACCTGCAAAGTCGCACGTACGCAAGTCGCATGTGGGTTGCATGCGTGCGCGTTACTCTCCAGTTATGCGGAGCATGGAAGATCCCCCCCACGGCGTCACGCGCGAGGAGCGGCAAACCGTCGCGCGACACGTCGGCGCATACCTGACGAAGGCCGCGACCGCGGCCGGGTTCGACGTACGCCAGAGGGCCGGCGGCCGAGCCCAGCTCGCCGGCCGGCTCAACGTGAGCCTGACGACAGTCAGCCGGACACTGGAGGGCAAAACCCTCCCGATGCCGTCACAGCTCACATCCTGGGCGTCAGTGCTTGGGCTGGACCATCAGCAGTTGCTGTTCGAATCCGGGCTGATTCCTTCCGAATCGGACCCAGACGCTCCAAATGCGGATGTAGCCTCGCCCACACTCACCCCGGAGGCAGCGATGGATGCGTGGGAGATCACAGATCCCAAAATTCGCACAATGCTCGCCGGAAACATCAGGCAGGCGCGTGAACTCCAGCAGGAGACCGACGCCGCCGACCGGGGGGCCACAGCAAGGGGGTAGAACGAGTGGCGTACAAACTGGCTGGGGCCGCCACAGCCGCATGCGCAACCGGGGGGATCCTGACCGGTGACGGAGTCTTCCGGCACACCTGGGAGACCAGCGCTGCCGGCGTCGGGTTCCTCGCGGTCGGCGTCGCCGGCGTCCTGGCCGCGACGATTCGCTACATGCTCGCGCGGTTCGAGGAGCGCACACGTCGCGACCTGGACGAAGTCGCCGAGCAGCGGCGGCACCTCGAACTGGAGATGCAGCAGCGGGAGCTGAACCTGGAACGGCGAGAGGGGGCCTTGAGCCGCTCCAAGGTGACGGGCAGCGTCCGCATCGCGAGCTACGCGTACGAGCTGGACAGGAACCGGACCCTCGTGAGCCAGCTCCGCCTGCGCGTCGAGGAGCAGCAGACAGAGATCGAAGAAATCAACGACGAACGCAACCAGCTCATCGCCAGGGAGCTCCTCCTCACGCGCGGCCAGTTCACGCAACGGAGCTACGGAGCGCTCAAAGCCGTCGCAGGGGCCAACGCGCATGCGCTGTACCCCTCGGGGGGTGGAGAGTCCTCGGCCGAGGTGACGGTTCTGTACGCCGATCACGGCCGTGAGCACAGATGAATCGATCCCTCAACCTCCTTTGCGGTGAAGGACGTTGACGCGAGCCTGCCGTGTGACGGAAGCCGCCTCCGGTTCTCCCGGAGGCGGCTTCCGTCTGCAAAGGGGATCGTCCCCAGCGCCCGGTGGAGACGTGGCCGCCCGGGCAGGTGGCGTCTCACAGAATCTCACGAGCCCCCGTGGAAGATCTTCGCTGTGAGACACCATCCGCAGGATTCATGCGCCGTGCGCAAAGGTCGGCGCCCGTCTGCACGGTCCGTATGCTCCAGCAGATTACATCCGACCCCGATCCCGCCCCTCTGGGAGGGGCGGGACACAAGAGGCGCCTGAGATCACTTCAGCGCAGGTGGCGCCGCCTGGGGTGATGTACCCCACTCCGACGGGTGCGGGCCGACCGTGAAGTCGAGCGACCGTACGGAGCGGAGATCGCCGGTCGTCAGGTACGTCCGGTCGTACGATGCCCCGTCCGCCCGCGCCCCCTGGATGTAGCGGTCGGCGGCGGAGGTGCCGGGTGCCTTGATGGTCAGGGCGCCGTGCGGGTAGTAGCGCCGGTCGAGGGTCAGGTCGACCCGGTCGAACACGGGCGTGGACAGGCCCCAGGTGTCGTAGCCGGGCTGAACCGGGAAGATCCCGATCGACGACAGCACGTTCCAGGCGGACATCGTGCCGAGGTCGTCGTTACCGGTCATGCCGGTCGGACCGTCCGTGAACAGGGTCAGCGCGGCATGGACGACGTCGGTCGTCTTCCAGGGCTGACCGGTCGAGAGGTAGGTGTACGGGGCGATCAGGTCGGGTTCGTTCTGCGGGTTGTACTTGTCCGCGTTGTAGTAGTCGTACGGCCCGTTGACCCACACCTCGCGCGCGGTCTTCACCGGGTCGGCCAGCAGCTGGTCGTAGGCGAAGAAGGAGTCGAGCCGGGCGTTGGCCGCCTGCCGGCCGCCGATGAGGTCGACCATGCCCGGCAGGTCCTGCGGCACCAGCCACTGGTACTGCCACGACGTGCCCTCGTGGAAGCCCTCGCTCTGCGCCGGGTCGGCCGGTCCGACGAAGGCGCCGGAGGCGTCGCGGGCGCGGAAGAAGCCGGTCGAGGGGTCGAAGATGTTCCGGTAGTTCTGGGCCCGGGCGGCGTAGCGCGCGGCGTCGGCGCCGTGTCCGAGGTCGCGGGCCATCTGCGCGAGCATCGCGTCCGAGAGGGCGTACTCCAGGGTGGCCGAGGCGCCGTGGTCGTAGTCGGAGTCACCGGGCTTCGCGTGCGGGCGGTCCTTGATGTACGGCGCGAACCCGTTCGCGAGGTACTCCTTGTTCGCCTCCCGGCCGACCGCCGCCGAGTCGGTGGGCGGTACGCCGTCGGCGTTCTGCTTCAACGCCCGGTAGGCGCGCTCCTCGTATCCCTTCAGGAGCCCTTGTTGATAGGCGTTGGTGAGGAACGGGGTGACCGGGTCGCCGGTCATGATGTTCGTCTCGACCGTGCCGTAGCCCCATTTGGGCAGCCAGCCGCTCTCCTCGTCGATTTTGATCACCGAGATCGCCATGTCGCGGGCCTCGCGGGGTGCGAGCAGGGAGAGGAGCTGGGACTGGGTGCGGTAGGTGTCCCACAGGGACCAGTTCTGGTAGTACGTGAAGCCCTTGGCGCGGTGGATCTTCTGGTCCCAGCCGGTGTAGCGGCCGTCGGCGTCACTGCCGATGTTGGGCGCGAGGAAGGACCGGTACAGGGAAGAGTAGAAGGTCCGGCGCAGGCTGTCGGAACCGCCCTGCGCGCGGACGTCGTCCAGCCGGTCCTCCCAGGCCCGTTGGGCGCGGTGGCGCACCGCGTCGAACGAACTCCCGCCCTCCGCACGGAGGTTGACGGCCGCACCGTGCGCGTCGACGTACGAGAGAGCCGTGGTCGCCTCGACCGTACGGTCCTTCGACGTGTCGAAGCGGACGTATGCGCCGCCGCTCCCGGTCTTCGAACCGGCGGTCACCGTTGGACCGTTCCAGGTGCCGTACGTGGTGAAGGGCCGGTCGAAGTGGGTGACCGTGTAGACGGTGTACGGCTTGGTGTCCTGGCAGAAGCCGCGGCCGGTGATGGCGGTGCGCACGGTCCGGCTGTCGAGGACCTCGACCTTCGAGGTGACCCCGCTATGCAGTGACTGGGCCGCGTTCAGCAGGACGTTGGCCTTGTCGGTGGCCGGGAAGGTGTAGCGCTGGACGCCGGTGCGGGCGGTCGCCGTCAGTTCGGCCTCGATACCTGATTTCAGGCCGACTTGGTAGTAGCCGGGGCTCGCGTGCTCGTCGTCGTGGCTGAACTCGGCCGCGTACTGGGCGTAGTCCGTCTGCGTCACGTCCCCGGTCGTGGGCAGTACGGGCAGATCGCCGCCCAACCCGCAGCCGACGCCGGAGAGGTGCACGAGAGAGAAGCCGCGAATGTGGTTCTGGGAGTAGTCGTAGCCGGTGTTGTGACCGGTGTCCGGCGAGAACTGCACCATGCCGAAGGGCACGGCGGCGCCGGGATAGGTGTTGCCGTCGTTCTCGGTACCGATGAACGGGTTGACCAGGTCGGTGAGTTGACCATGGGCAGATGCTTCGGCTGCGGCGGGGACGGCGAACAGCGCGGACGCTGCCACCGCCCCCGCCATGCCCAGGCGCAGGCGCCGGGTCCATCTCATGCGGGTGGGCCTCCAGTTGGCGAAAGGGGTCAGGTGGTGGGGCAGTTCGCGGGCGTCGCCTGCGAGGCGTCACGGATCAGGGCCTGTTGAGCGGCCTTCACCCGCTGCGCGTCGGGCTTGAGCACCCGCCGGTCGTACGTCATCAGGCCGTTCAACTCGCCCTCGACGTCCGAGATTTGGGTGTAGACCGCGCCGTTGCTCCCCTGACAGGTCAGGGCGTGCACCTCGGCGAGCTTGGCGAGGTAGTCGTCGGTGTAGGCGGCCGGGTCGACGTCGACGTACGACTGCTGGACCGACCAGGCGTGTCCCGGCACCGCGAGCCCGAGTCCGCCGTACTCCCCGCTGACCAGGGCGCGTTGACTGTCCGGGTGAGGTGGCAGGGCGGGGCTGGGATAACCGTGTTCGTCGATGATGTCGCCGGTGCCGCCGTCCACGCCGAGGTTGATGCCGGACATGCTGTTGACGAGCCGCGTCGGGTCCCAGGCCTTCGCCTGGTCGGCGATCCGGGCCTCGTCGTACTGGCCCCAACCCTCGTTGAACGTCACCCACATGACGATCGACGGGCTGCTGATGTGCTCGTCGATCATCTGCTTCATCTCGCGCTCGTACTCGGCCCGGGCGGCGGTCGACGGGTTCACGCCTGCGGTCATCGCGGGCATGTCCTGCCACACCATGAGGCCGAGCTTGTCGGCCCAGTAGAACCAGCGGTCGGGCTCGACCTTGATGTGCTTGCGCACGGCGTTGAAGCCCAACTCCTTGTGAATCTTGAGGTCATGGGCGAGCGCCTCGTCGGTCGGGGCGGTGTAGAGACCGTCCGGCCAGAAGCCCTGGTCGAGGGTGGCCATCATGAAGATCGGCTTGCCGTTGAGGACCGTGCGCGGGACGCCGTTGACCTTCTCGACGGCGATCGAGCGCATCCCGAAGTAACTGCCGACGCGGTCCTTGCCGACGGTGACCTTCAGGTCGTAGAGGAACGGGTCGTCGGGTGACCAGAGATGCGGGTTCGCGAGGGTCAGGGTGAGCGGTGCACCGGTGCGGCCCTGCGCTGTGGCGACCACGCGCTTTCCGTCGTACGCCGTCGCCGTGATCGGTACGCCGTCCCGAACTCCCTTTGCCTCGACGGTGAGTTGGCTCTTGGTGACGTCGGGGGTGAGTTTGAGGGAGTCGACGTGGTCGGGGGCGACCGGCTCCATCCAGACGGTCTGCCAGATGCCCGAGGTCGGGGTGTACCAGATGCCGCTCGGGTCGAGGCGCTGCTTACCGATCGGGGGGTTCTCGCCGTTCGCCGCGTCGGTGGGGTCGTAGACGCCGACGATCAGCTCCTGGGTGCGGCCGGGCTTCAGGGCGTCGGTCACGTCGGCGCTGAACTTGTCGTAGCCGCCTTGGTGTTCGGTGACCTTCGTGCCGTTGACGTAGACCTCGGCCCGCCAGTCGACGGCGCCGAAGTTGAGCATCAGCCGCTTGCCCGAGCCGATCCTCCAGTCGGCGGGGACGGTGAAGGTGCGGCGGTACCACATGCGGTCCTCGTGTCGTTCGAGGCCGGAGAGCTGGGACTCGACGGGGTAGGGGACGAGGATGTGCTCGGCCAGATCGCGGCCCACAGGCGGCTGTTCGCCCTCTGCGGCTGCCGCGAACTGCCAACTCCCGTTGAGGTTGCGCCAGTCGGTGCGGGTGAGCTGGGGGCGCGGGTACTCGGGGAGGGCGTTGTGCGGGCCCACCTGGTCGGCCCACTGGGTGCGCAGCTCGTAGGTGGAGCGGTTCGGGCCGGTGCTCCAGAAGCCGTTGATAACGTTGCCATCCACTGACGCGAGGCCGGCTTCGCCGTCGTAGCGGATGTCCGCGGTGCCGGATGCGGTGCCGGTTTTGTTGCCTACGACCGGCTCGGTGAGCGGGATGAGCAGGCTGCGCGGGTCCGCAGAGTCCAACTCGGCTGTTCCCATCGGCCACTTGGCGCCGCCGATCACCGCTTCGAGGTGGTCGGTCAGGTCGGCCGGGGGCGCGGCGAGGGGCTGGGCGAAATCGAGCTTCAGGGTGCGGCCGGTGCTCGTGACGGTGGCGGCGAGGGCGCCGTCGTAGTCGTAGCCGTCGGGGAGCCGGAAGGCCGACTGCGGGATGGCCACCTTGGTGCCGCCGGGCTCGGTCCAGCGGACGTGGAGGTTGGAGCCGCCATAGTGCTCGAAGTACTCGACCTTGATGTCGTAGGCCGTGCCGGCGGTCAACTCGACGGGGGTGGAGGTCTGTTCGGTGTCCCAGTCGTCGACCCAGTGGTCGATGGCGAGTCGTCCGTCGATCCAGAGGCGGAAGCCGTTGTCGCCGATGATCGAGAAGGTGTGGGGGCCGGACTTCGCCGGGACGAGCTTGCCGGTCCAGCGGACGCTCACGTCGTCCGATTGGCCGGTGGTGAAGGCGAGTCGGGGTTCGAGGTTGTCGAAGTCGAGGTTCGGGTCGACGCCGGTGGCCTTGAGGTCGGCGAAGTCGAAGGCGCCGGGGGCGGACTGGGTGTAGTACTCGCCCTTCAGGCCGTGGATCTCGACGGGGTCGTCGGCGGCGGTGGCGCTCGCGGTGGGGACGGCGGCCAGCCCGGCGATGCCGAGGGCCAGGGCGAGCAGTAACGCGAGTCGGTCTCTGAGTCGTCTGATGCGCACGGAACCTCCATAACAACGTTGTCATAGGCGGCAGTTGGCATGACAACACGGATTCCGGATTCCGTCCAGGGACATGACAAGCACGGGCGGGACTGCGGCGGGGCCCGGGCGGGAACGGGGCGCGGCAGGCACCCGGACAGCGCGCAGCCCCGGTGCGGCCGAAAAGCACCGGGGCTCTGCATCGCCAAGACGTGGTGTTACGTGACCAGTTGGCCCTTCCCGAGTGCGATGACCCCGCCCTTGGAGACCGTGTACAGGTCGGCGTCGCGCTCCGGGTTGACGCCGATCGTCGCGCCCGGCGGTACCTCGACGTTCTTGTCCAGGACCGCGCCCCGAACCACCGCGCCCCGCCCGATGTGGACGTTGTCGTGCAGGATCGAACCCTGGACCACGGCTCCGGGGTCGACCACGACCCCCGGGGACAGCACCGAGCGCGTGACCTGGCCGCGGATGAGGCACCCGGAGCTGATGATCGACTCGCTGGCCATGCCGCCGGCGTTGAAGCGGGCCGGGGAGAGCTGGCCGGAGTGGGTGTAGATGGGCCAGTTGCGGTTGTAGAGGTTGAAGGCGGGGCGCTCGGCGATGAGGTCCATGTGGGCGTCGTAGTACGCGTCCAGGGAGCCGACGTCACGCCAGTAGCCCTGGTCCCGGGTCGTCTCGCCGGGGACGTGGTTGGCGCTGAAGTCGTACAGCGCGGCCTCACCCCGCTCGGTGAGCGCGGGCAGGATGGAACCGCCCATGTCGTGCACGGAGCCGATGTCCTCCGCGTCGCGCTGGAGGGCCTCTATCAGCGCCTTGGTGGTGAAGATGTAGTTGCCCATCGAGGCGTAGACGCACTCCGGGTCGTCCACCAGACCGGGCGGGTCGGCGGGCTTCTCCAGGAAGTTCTCCACCGTCTGGCCGTCCGAGCCCGGCGTGATCACGCCGAACTGCGAGGACTCCGCGCGCGGGACGCGGATACCCGCCACCGTGACGCCCGCGCCGCTCTCGATGTGCTGGGCGAGCATCTGCCGCGGGTCCATGCGGTACACGTGGTCGGCGCCGAACACCGCGACGTACTCGGGGCGTTCGTCGTAGATCAGGTTCAGCGACTGGAGGATCGCGTCCGCGCTGCCGAGGTACCAGCGCGGGCCGAGGCGCTGCTGGGCCGGGACGGGTGTGACGTAGTTGCCGAGCAGGCTGGACATGCGCCAGGTGGTGGTGATGTGGCGGTCCAGCGAATGCGATTTGTACTGCGTGAGCACGCAGATGCGGAGGATGTCCGCGTTGACGAGATTGGACAGCACGAAGTCCACTAGGCGGTACGTTCCGCCGAAGGTGACCGCGGGTTTGGCCCGGTCGGCGGTCAAGGGCATCAGCCGCTTGCCCTCACCGCCCGCCAGTACGATCCCGAGCACCGAAGGTCCGCCACGACGCATGGCCGCTCCCCTCACCCTGGTTGACCCCAGCCTGCCCCTGAGCAGCGCACACTAAGCCTGTTTGGCGATCTCCCCGTAGAGCCGCGCGGTGCGCAGCGCCACGGCGTCCCAGCCGAACTCGCCCACCGCGCGCTCCCGCCCGGCCTCGCCCATCCGTTTCGCAGTCTCCGGGTCGGCGAGCACGGAGTCGAGAGCGAGCGCCAGGTTGGCCTCGAAGTCGTCGTCGACGGACACCAGCAGCCCCGTCTCCCCATGTGCCACCACCTCCGGGATGCCCCCGACCCGGGAGGCGACCACCGCCGTACCGCAGGCCATCGCCTCCAGGTTCACGATCCCGAGGGGCTCGTACACCGAGGGGCAGGCGAACACGGTGGCGTGGGTGAGGAGCTGGATCACTTCCGGGCGCGGCAGCATCTGCGGGATCCAGTGCACGCCCGCGCGGACGCTGCTCAGCTCCTGGAAGAGCTCACGGAACTCCCGGTCGATCTCGGGGGTGTCCGGCGCGCCCGCGCACAGCACGACCTGCGCGGCCGGGTCGATGTCCCGCACGGCGCGCAGCAGATGGGGCACACCCTTCTGGCGGGTGATCCGGCCGACGAACAGCACGTAGGGGCGGTCGGGGTCGATGCCCAGCCGGGTGAGGACGTCGGTGCCGTGGTCGGGCTGGTAGAGGGTGGTGTCGATGCCGTTGTGGACGACCTGCACCTTGGCGGGGTCCAGCGTCGGGTAGCAGTTGAGGATGTCCTCGCGCATGGCTCCCGACACGGCGATCACGCCGTCGGCGGCCTCGATCGCGGTGCGCTCGGCCCAGCTGGAGAGGGCGTATCCGCCGCCGAGCTGCTCGGCCTTCCAGGGGCGCAGCGGCTCCAGGGAGTGGGCGGTCATCACGTGCGGGATGCCGTGGAGGAGCTTGGCGAAGTGGCCGGCGAGGTTGGCGTACCAGGTGTGGGAGTGAACGAGTTCGCGGCCTTCGAGGGCGGCGGCCATGGAGAGGTCCACGGAGAAGGTGCGCAGGGCGTCGTTGGCGCCGTCGAGGGTGGGCCACGAGCGGTGGCGTACGACGCCCTCCGTGC
This sequence comes from Streptomyces prunicolor NBRC 13075, assembly GCF_000367365.1. Taxonomy (GTDB): domain Bacteria; phylum Actinomycetota; class Actinomycetes; order Streptomycetales; family Streptomycetaceae; genus Streptomyces; species Streptomyces prunicolor. Next base: position 92,506 of record NZ_BARF01000059.1, read on the forward strand.
GGCCCTCACCCCAGCAGTGCACGTCGAGATCGACCAGGGGCCTCAACTCCCGGGCGAGGAACTCCACATGGACGCCCGCGCCGCCGTACACATCCGGCGGGTACTCCCGGGTCAGCAGTCCCACTCGCACCCGAAACCCCTTGTTCTCGGCGGCTGATTGCCCTCATGGTCACCCAGAAGCGGCGTTTCGGGAAGAGCCAGGCAGCTGTGTGAAGCAGCAGTCCCCGCACACCCCGCCACCGGGGATCCGATAGTAGAGGCAGCAGCTGCGGCGCCGGAAGGAGCCGCCGGTGAACGTTCCGGTTCCGGCGAGGAGCGGGTGGGCGAGGAGTTCCGCGGTGAGCGCACGCGCGCGCGTGGCGACGTCCCGGCGGCCACGCGTGCGTGCCCAGCGGTCCAGTTCCCGGGCGGCGCCCGCGAGCGCGGAGGCCACGTTGCCCCACAGGAGGCCGGTGGCGATGCGGTGGCGGGCGACCAGGGCCGCGTTCAGGGGTTCGAGGTGGGCGTGGAGCACGGTGTCCGCGAGGGCGCGGGCGTCGCCGGGCAGCGGGCGGACCTCGGCCAGCCACAGGTCGTCCGGGGCGCCGCTGTCGGCGTCCCAGTGCAGCAGTAGCGGGTCGAGGTCGGGGATCCGGCCGTACAGGGCGGCGCAGCCGAGCGCCACCGACCACAGCCGGGCCGCGAGCGCCTGCTGGGCGATCGAGGCGGCGATGCGCAGCTCAGGGGCCTGGAGACGCTCCGCGACGACATGGACACGAAAAGTCAGGGAATTTCCGTAAACCTCCGACACCGGGTTTTCGTAGGTCCGCGCGAGCGTCGGCAGCGGGCCGGGCGGCACTCCGCCCGTGCGTAGTACGAAGAAGCCGCCGAGGGGGCGGAGCGCGGCGAGTTCGGGGTCGAGGTCCACGAAGAGCAGTAGTACCAAGGCTCCTAAGGGTTTCACCCAGGGGGTGTCGTCCGGTGTCACCCACCTTGGGGAGGACAAGGGTCCTTTCGTACTCCATCGGCAGTACTACCCAATCGGTGCTCAGGTACGACGACGGGAAGAACATCAAGCGGCATCGTGTTCTGTATGAAAGCCGACCGTTCGCCGCGTGGTGCCAGAGGCGCCCGCCTGACGCAGAGGAGCTGCCGATGAGCGCCCTCGCGTTGTCCATCGTGCTGTCGCTCGTCTCCGCCGTGGCCTACGCCGGCGGAGCGATCGTGCAGGAGCGCGTCGCGGTGTCCTCTCCCGACCAGGAGTACGCGCCGCTGCGCCGCCCGAGCTGGTGGGCGGCGGTCGCGTTGAACGGTACGGGCGGTCTGCTGCACGTGGTGGCGCTGGCCTACGGCCCGCTGAGCCTGGTGCAGCCCCTCGGTGCGCTGACGATCGTGTTCGCGCTGCCGATGGCGGCCCTGTTCGTCGGCCGCAAGGCCGGTTCCACCGCCTGGCGCGGCGCCATCATGGCGACGATCGGTCTCGCGGGTCTGCTGTCCCTGGTGGGGACGTCCGACGGTCAGTCGCTGAGCACCGCCCAGCGGGTGTCCGTGGCCGTGTTCACCGGCGCGGTGGTCGTGACCCTGATGATCGCCGGCCGCGCGGCACACCGGCACCCGGCGGTGCGCAGCGTGCTGCTGGCGACCGCGTCCGGCATAGCGTTCGGCATGTCCTCGGTGTTCACCAAGACGGTGACGGTCGACTGGGACAACGGCGCGGTCTCGGCGACCGACATCCCGTTCCTGGGCGTCATCGCGGTGTTCGCGGTGGCCGGTCTGATGCTCTCGCAGGCGTCCTACCGGGGCGCGGGCCTGGCGGCTCCGCTGGCAGTGCTGACGGTCGTGAACCCGGTGGTGGCGGCGGCGGTCGGCATCACGATGTTCGGTGAGACCTTCCGCTACGGCACGACGGGCACCCTGCTCGCCCTGTCCGCCGGAGTGGTTGCGGCGGGCGGCCTGATCCTGCTGACCACGGAGCGGCTTGGCAGCGAGAGCGCACCGGCCGACACCACCACACCTCCTGTGGTGCCCTCGCCCGTCGAGGAGTTGCTGGACGCCCTCCCTGGACAGCCCGTCGGCGTGAGCGTGAACGTCGACGTGCCGGCCGCGGACATCACGGCCGGCACACCGGGCGGCGGAATCCTCCTCCCGGCCCAGGCGACGATTCCGGCCGGCGAGAGTTACGAGACCCTGGAGCCGGCCGGCTCCGCTGAACCGGTCGGCTACTTCGGTCCGTTCCACGCCGGGCTGTACGTGATGATGCCGGTCCACGACCGGCACCGCACCCGAGTCAAATCCTGACGCCGCCGGCCCGCAGATAGGCGAGCGGGTCGATGTCGGAACCGAATCCGGGCCCCGTCCGCACCTCGAAGTGCAGATGCGGGCCCGTGGTGTTCCCGGTGGACCCCGACCGCCCGATGCGCTGCTCCTCGCCGACCGACTGGCCGTCCCGTACGGAGATCGCGGACAGGTGCGCGTACTGCGAGTACCGCCCGTCGGCGTGCCGGATCACGACCTGGTAGCCGTACGAACCGGCCCAACCGGCGCTGACGACCGTCCCCTTCTCGATGGCCTTCACCGAAGTGCCGGTGGGGACAAGGAAGTCGACGCCGGTGTGGTAGCCCTTCGACCAGGAGGAACCCGACGCGTGGTACGCGGTACCGATGGGGGCGTTCACCGGGGCGACGAGGGAGTGACTCGTCGTCTTCTTGTGGGTGACCTTTTCCGTGGTCTCCGAAGAGGCCTTCTTCTTCGGAGACTTGGTGGTCGACGACTTCGTAGTCGACGACTTGGTGGCCGGTTTCGTCGTCGTGTGGGCCGTCGAGGCCGCCTTGCCGTGCAGGCTGAGCCGCTGGCCCGGCAGGATCAGGTCGGGATCGTCCCCTACGGTGGTGCGGTTCGCGGCGTAGAGCCCGTGCCAGCCGCCGTCCACGCGCTCGGTGTCGGCGATCCCTGAGAGGGTGTCGCCGCGCACGACCGTGTACATCTCGGCGGTGCCCGCGCGGGACTGCGGTGTGGTCTGCGGCTGGACGTCCTTCACGGACCGCTTGACGACGGTCTGCGTCTTGGCGTCCTCGGCCTTGGTCTTCTTGTCGGTGACCTTGGTGCCGCCCACGTGGATGTCGGGGGTTCCGCCGCCCCGGGTGAGCCCGGCGCGCACCGAGCAGACCGGCCAGGCGCCGGGTCCCTGCCCCTTGAGCACCTTCTCCGCTATGGCGATCTGCTGGTCCCGGGTGGCGAGGTCGGCGCGGTGCGCGTACGCCGTGCCGCCGTAGGCCTCCCAGGTGGACTGGGTGAACTGCAGCCCGCCGTAGTACCCGTTGCCGGTGTTGATGCTCCAGTCGCCGCTGGACTCACAGGCGGCGACCTTGTTCCAGGTGCTGACCTCGGCCGCCTGGGCGGTGCCCGCGCCGACGGTGGCGAGCGGGATCGCGATGCCCGCGCCGCCCGCCGTGACCGTGAGCAGCGAGGCCCGGTTGATCCTGCTCGGCTGATACCGGCGGTGCCGACCGCGTACGGCCATGGGGAATCCCCCTCCACATGCGTCAGGAGGGCCAAAAATAAGCGCCCCGAACAGGCCATGACAAGACGGGTACCGGCCTCCCTGGGGCTCAAGTGACCGGTATTCCCTGCCCGTTGGGAAACGGGTGGGGCCAGTGGGGTTGGGGTTGCGTATCCGCGGAAGGAGCGCTGGTGGAACACCGACCGAAGGCGGACAACTTCGCACGGCCAGCACGTGCGGTCGGGGTACCGGCGGGCCAGGATGGTCAGTGGGGCAATACTGGCGAGCACGACCGGTACCACCGATGTCAGGACCTTCCTGATCTTTAGGAGCCAACCGAATGAGCACTTCAGCGCAGATCGGCGTCACGGGTCTCGCGGTCATGGGCCGCAACCTCGCCCGCAACTTCGCGCGCAACGGCTATACGGTCGCCGTGCACAACAGGACCGCGTCCCGCACGCGTGACCTGGTGGCGGAGTTCGGCGGCGAGGGCGACTTCATCGCGGCCGAGACCGCCAAGGACTTCGTGGCGGCGCTGGAGCGGCCCCGCCGCCTGGTCGTCATGGTGAAGGCCGGTGACCCGACGGACGCGGTGATCCAGGAGTTCGCCCCGCTCCTCGAACCGGGCGACATGATCATCGACGGTGGCAACGCGCACTTCGCGGACACCCGGCGCCGGGAGCACGACCTGCGCGAACAGGGCATCCACTTCGTCGGCATGGGCGTCTCCGGCGGCGAGGAGGGCGCGCTGCACGGGCCGAGCATCATGCCGGGTGGCCCGAAGGAGTCGTACGACTCGCTCGGTCCGATGCTGGAGAAGATCTCCGCGAAGGCGAAGGACGGGGCACCCTGTGTGACGCATGTGGGTCCCGACGGCGCCGGGCACTTCGTGAAGATGGTGCACAACGGCATCGAGTACGCCGACATGCAGCTGATCGGCGAGGCGTACCAGCTGCTGCGCGATGTCGCCGGGTACTCCCCCGCGCAGATCGCGGACATCTTCCGCACCTGGAACACGGGCCGGCTGGACTCCTACCTGATCGAGATCACCGCCGAGGTGCTGTCCCACGTGGACGCGGCCACCGACAAGCCGTTCGTGGACGTGGTCGTCGACCAGGCCGAGCAGAAGGGCACCGGCCGCTGGACGGTCCAGATCGCCCTCGACCTCGGCGTCCCGGTCTCGGGCATCGCCGAGGCGGTCTTCGCCCGCTCCGTCTCCGGCCACGCGGCACTGCGCGAGGCCTCACGGGGTCTGGCCGGACCCACGGCCTCACCGCTGAGCGAGTCCGAGGCGGGGGCCTTCGCGGACCGGGTCGAGCAGGCGCTGTACGCGTCGAAGATCGTGTCGTACACGCAGGGCTTCCACGAGATCGCGGCGGGCAGCGAGGAGTACGACTGGAACGTCGACCTCGGCGCCATCTCCTCGATCTGGCGCGGCGGTTGCATCATCCGCGCGGCCTTCCTCGACCGCATCCGCGCCGCGTACGACGCCCGCGCGGACCTGCCGAGCCTGCTGTCCGACGAGACGTTCGCGCAGGAGATCGCGGGGGCGCAGGACGACTGGCGCGAGGTCGTCGTCGCGGCCACCCGCCAGGGCGTCCCGACGCCCGGCTTCTCGGCGGCCCTCGCGTACTACGACGCGTTGCGCGCCGAGCGGTTGCCCGCGGCGCTCACGCAGGGACAGCGGGACTTCTTCGGGGCGCACACGTACCGGCGGCTGGACCAGGACGGCTCGTTCCACACTCTCTGGGGCGGTGACCGCTCGGAGGTCTCCGGCTGACCTCTCCCGCTGTGCCGAGTGCTGTGGCAGCCCGCCTGCCGATGAGACGGTCAGGCGGGCTGCCACAGTTCGACGCGGTTGCCCTCGGGGTCGGTGACCCAGCCGAAGCGGCCGACGCCCTCCATGTCCTGGGTCTCCCCGTCCACGTCCGCGCCCTTGGCGCGCAGCTGCGCGAGCATCGCGTCGAGGTCGCGGACCCGGAAGTTGAGCATGGTCTGCTGGCTGCGGGACCCGAAGTAGTCGGTCCCGGACTCGAACGCCGCGAACACCGTCGGCCCGGCTTCCTGACCCCACAGACCGTGCTCGTCGACGTCCAGACCGAGGCAGTCCCGGTACCACGCGCTCAGGGCCTCCGGGTCGGTGGCCCGCAGGAAATATCCGCCGATTCCAAGCACACGTTCCATGGGGGCATCCTGCCAGGACGGCAGGGCCGGTGCCGGGTGGCCCGTTTCGGGCGAGCTTTCAGGTGAGCGGCGGTCCCGGCTCCGGGGTCGGTACGGGTTCCGGGCCCGGGGGGATCGGGGACGGGGACGGCTCCGGGCTGGGGCGAGGGCCCGGTGGTGGGGTGGGGAGCGGTACCGGGGGCTGCGGGTCCGGCACCGGTACGGGACCGGGTCCGGGCTGCGGGTCCGGCACGGGACCGGGTCCCGGAGTGGGCGCCGGGGGTACGGGGTCGGGGTACGGGTGGGTCATCGTGTCCTCCAGTCAGTGGTGAATGTCGGCTACGTCGGCCCTGGACTACTCCCCCGCGTACCCGTGACCGGCGCGGACACTCACCCGGGTGGGCTCACCCGCCGCACGCCGCACGCGCACCGGCCGCGAGCCCGGGGCGGGGACTCGACAGCACCGGGATCGCCGTGGTCGTCAGGTGCTGGGCCGGTGCCATGGAGCCCTGCGCGAGGATGATCGCGTCGGCGCCGGTGACCGCGTCCACGGCGTCCGCGACCAGCCGGGCGCAGCCCTCGGTGTCGCCGGCCTCGAAGCGGGTCCAGGCGTCCTCGACGAGCAGTGTGCGGACTTCGAGAAGTCCCACAGGGCGGCCGAAACACCTGCCTTCCTCCTCGACCAGCGCCACGGTCGGTTCCAGGGTGCTCTCCAGCGTCGCGGCCACGACGACACGTGGACCGGCGGCCACCGCGGCCGCCGCCATCGGGCGGTCACCGCGCAGCACCGGCACGCCGACCCGCGCACCGGCCGTCTCCGCGACCCCGCCGATGGTCGAGCAGGTGCACAGCACCGCCCGGGCCCCTTCGGCGACGGCCGCGTCCAGCACGTCCCGCACCGCCCCGGCCACCGCTTCCGGTCCCTCGCGGCGGGCCCGTGCCAACAGGTCCTCGTCGACGAAGTGCCGTAGTTCCAGGCCCTGGTGGTCCTCGTCGCGCAGGGCGTCGAAGACGGGGACGTGAGCGGGCGAGGTGTGCAGGAGGGCAAGCACGCGGGCGTGCCTTTCTTCAGGTTCGATCTTCAGGCCACCGGTTCGGGCCCCACCGGTTCAGGTCCGCAGGTTCAGAAGCGAACGGTGCCCTAGAACCGACCCGGATGCGCCCTGAGCCACTCCATCGCCGCCCGCAGCAACGCCGGGTCGGCGGCCGGTGCCTCCTCAGGATGCCGTTCCGCCCACTTGACGACGTACGGGCAGAGCGGGGCGACGACGATGCCCTCGCGGGCCGCGATGCCGTACAGCTCGCGGGCCAGGGAACCCGCGATGCCCTTTCCCTCGTGGGCCGGTTCCACGAGCGTGTGGACCGGGACGAGGGCGCGGGCGGGGGATTCGAGGACGAAGTACTCGATGTGGCCCACGACTTCACCGCCGGCGATCGCCTCCAGGCGGCCTGCCGCCCGGTCGTCGCGGATCTCGATCTCGCTCATGGGCTTCCTCCAGGTGCGATGGTCAGGCCGTGAGGTCGGCGGAGTCCACACCCGAGCGTAACGGATGGTGATCACCAGGTCTCCGGGATGTACCGGGCAGACGGCCGGACGCGCTTCTCGTAAGGACCAGGTAAAGACCGTGGTTCACAGTTTCGGTTGCGGTTGCCGGTTCCCGTGCGGGGGATGAATGTGGCCACACAGGCCGGATCAGCACCCTGGAGACGCCGTGACCACCACATCAGAGCCCCGGGTGTCCGGGCTGGAGATACGTTCCATCGACTATGTGCCCCTCAGCGAGCGCCACGGCAAGCTGTGGCACCTGGGGCCCCTGTGGTTCATGTCGAACGCGCAGATCGCCACCCTCGCCGTCGGCCTGATCAGCATCACCGAGGGCGGCAACCTCATCTGGTCGCTCATCGCGATCGTCGCGGGCACCCTGCTCGGCACCTTCTTCATGGCCTTCCACTCGGCCCAGGGCCCACAGCTGGGGCTGCCGCAGATGATCCAGTCGCGGCCCCAATTCGGTTACGTGGGCGCCCTGTTGGTGTGGCTGTTCGCGTATGTGCAGTACGCGGGCTTCAACGTCTTCAACACGATCCTCGCCGGGGAGGCGCTGCACACCACGGTGCACGGCGGCACCAAGATGTGGGTGGCCGTGGTCACCGTGGTCGGCTTCGTGATCGCGCTGGTGGGCTACGACGTCATTCACAAGGCGGAGCAGTTCCTGACCTACACCTTCCTGGTCGTCTTCGGGATCTTCACCGTGGGCGTGCTGGCGACCCTGCACTACCCGGCCGGCTCCTTCGACCTCGGCGGCTTCTCCTGGACGCCGTTCCTCGCGCAGTTCGGTGTGGTCGCGGGATACCAGATCAGCTGGGCGATCTACGTCTCGGACTACTCGCGCTACCTCCCGCCGGACGTGACCGTCCGCAAGACCTTCTACTGGACCTACTTCGGCTCGGCGCTCGGCGGGGTCTGGCTGATGACGCTCGGCGCGCTGCTCGCCGCCTGGGCGGGCAAGGACTTCGACACGATCCGCTCGATCAACGCGGCCGGCGACAAGGTGTTCAGCGGCTTCGGCGCGATCGTGCTGCTCTTCGCCACCCTGGGCCTGGTCTCGGTGACCGCGCTGAACATGTACGGCGGTTCGCTGACCCTGATCAGCGCGATCGACTCGTTCAAGAAGGTCCAACCGACCGTGTCCGTAAGGGCGTTGACGATCGGGCTGACGGCCGTACTCTCCCTGGTCGGCGCGATGGCCGCGACCGCCGACTTCCTCACGAACTTCAACAACTTCCTGCTGCTGGTGCTCTATCTGTTCATCCCGTGGACCGCGGTCAACCTGATGGACTACTACGTGGTGCGCCGCGGCCACTACGCGATCGCCGAGATCTTCAACCCCCATGGCATGTACGGCCGTTGGGGCTGGCACGGGATCATCTCCTACCTGGTGGGCTTCGGCGTCATGGTGCCGTTCTTCTCCGTCGGCACGCTCTACGTCGGCCCGATCGCGCACGCCATGGACGGCGCCGACCTCTCCCTGTTCGTCGGGCTGCCGGTCGCCGGGTTGCTGTACTGGTGGCTGAGCCGCTCGATCGACGTGGCGGCCGAGATCCGGGTGGCCGAGGCGGAGGCCGAGGGGTTGGAGCAGGCGGCGAACGAGCACCGCGAGCCCTGACGCCCGTTACGCCGCTCCGCCGTCACACCACCGCTTCCTGGACCGGTCCAATCTCCGGCTGCTTCTCGAACTGGGTGCGGTACAGCTCGGCGTATCGCCCACCGGTGGCGAGGAGTTGCTCGTGCGTGCCGCGTTCCACGATGCGGCCCGCCTCGACGACGAGGATCTGGTCGGCGGAGCGCACGGTGGACAGCCGGTGGGCGATCACCACGGCCGTGCGGCCCTGCAACGCCTCGGTGAGTGCCTCCTGGACGGCCGCTTCCGAGGTGTTGTCCAGGTGGGCGGTGGCCTCGTCGAGGATGACGACGCGCTGCCCGGCCAGCAACAGCCGGGCGATGGTGAGGCGTTGGCGCTCGCCGCCGGAGAGCCGGTAGCCGCGTTCGCCGACGACCGTGTCCAGGCCGTCGGGCAGCGACCGTACGAGATCGTCGAGGCGGGAGCGGCGCAAGGCGTCCCACAACTCGGCCTCGGTGGCGGCGGGTTGGGCCAGCAGGAGGTTGGCGCGGACCGAGTCGTGGAAGAGGTGGCCGTCCTGGGTGACCATGCCGAGGGTGGCCCGCAGGGAGGCGGCGGTGAGGTCGCGGACATTGACGCCGCCGACGCGTACGGCGCCTTCGTCGACGTCGTAGAGCCGGGGCAGGAGTTGGGCGATCGTCGACTTTCCGGCGCCGGAGGAGCCGACGAGGGCGATGGTCTGGCCGGGTTCGGCGCGGAAGGAGATGCCGTGCAGGACCTCGGCGCCGCCGCGGGTGTCGAGGGAGGCGACCTCCTCCAGTGAGGCGAGGGAGACCTTGTCGGCGGACGGGTAGGCGAAGCGGACCTCGTCGAACTCGACCGCGACCGGACCCTCGGGGACCTCGCGGGCGTCGGGTTTGTCCTCGATCAGCGGTTTCAGATCCAGCACCTCGAAGACGCGCTCGAAGCTGACGAGGGCGCTCATCACCTCGACGCGGGCCCCGGCGAGGGCGGTGAGCGGGGCGTAGAGGCGGGTCAGGAGCAGGGCCAGCGACACGACCGCGCCCGGCTCCAGGGTGCCGTGCAGGGCGAACCAGCCGCCGAGGCCGTAGACGAGGGCGAGGGCCAGGGCGGAGACCAGGGTCAGAGAGGTGATGAAGACGGATTGGGCGGTGGCCGTGCGGACGCCGATGTCGCGGACCCGGCTCGCTCGCTCCGCGAACTCCACGGACTCCTCGTCGGGGCGGCCGAAGAGCTTGACCAGGGTCGCGCCGGGCGCGGAGAAGCGTTCGGTCATGCGGGTGCTCATCGCGGCGTTGAGCGTGGCCGCCTCGCGCTGCATGCCGGCCATCCGGCTGCCCATCCGGCGGGCCGGGATCACGAACACCGGCAGCAGCACGAGCGCGAGCAGGGTGATCTGCCAGGACAGGGTGAGCATCACGGCCAGCGTGAGCAGCAGCGTCACGAAGTTGCTGACCACTCCGGACAGGGTGTTGCTGAACGCCCGTTGGGCTCCGATGACGTCGTTGTTGAGTCGGGAGACGAGCGCGCCCGTACGGGTACGTGTGAAGAACGCGACAGGCATGCGCTGCACATGATCGAACACAGCCGTCCGCAGATCGAGGATGAGCCCCTCCCCGAGCGCCGCGGAGAGCCGCCGACCAAGAATCCCGAGGGCCGCCTCGGCGATCGCGATCAGGGCGATGAGCAGGGCCAGGCGTACGACGGTCCCGTCGTCGCCGCCCGACACGATCGCGTCGACGACGTGCCCGGCGAGTACGGGAGTCGCGACGGCGAGCAGCGCGGTCACCACCCCGAGCAGGACGAACCGCGCGATCGGGCGGCGGTGCGGCCGAGCGAACTCCGCGATGCGGCGCAGCGTGGCGCGGGCGAAGGGGCGGCGTTCCTGTTCTGCGGTCATGACACTGTGCAATTGGGTCCAGGCCGTGCTTTCCATGCTCATGGGAGAGACCGTAGGACCTCAAGCGGCGTTGAGGTCAACGTGTTCACCGCAGCCTCGTGTAACGACGCGCGTAAGGAGCTGTCCCCGCTGCCGCAACCCGCAGTTGTCGTGGCGCGGAAACCCTCCAGTGATGTGAGACACGTCCGCGTCCGGCAGATCCTGTGCCTGCTTCCGCTGCTCCTGGTCACCGTCGTCGCCGTCCAGCACCGGTCCGTTCTCGTCGAGGGCTTCGGCCAGCTGCGGGCGGCGGAGTGGCCCTGGTTGGTGGCGGCGGCCGGTGCCACCTGTCTGACCTGGGTCGCCGCCGCGTTCACCCGGCAGGGTGCCGTGGTCGAACGGCTGCCCGCGCGGCGGCTGTTGGCCACGCAGTTCGCGGCGGGCGCGGCAAACCACCTGCTGCCCACGGGACTTGGCGCGGGCGCGGTCAACCTGCGCTTCCTGACGGTGTGCGGGCTGCCGCTGGCCCGTTCATCGGCGGCGCTGGCCCTGTACCTGCTCGCGGAGTCGATAGCCCGGCTGACCCTGCTCACCGGTCTGCTGATCGCCTTCCCGGGCGCCCTGCGCCTGGGAACTCTCCTTCCGGCGGGGGCACTTGGCCCGCTGCTCGTGATCATCGGCGCCGTACTGGGCGCGGCGGTCCTGGCCCTCGTTCTGGTACGGCGGCTGCGGACGGCGATCCTGTCGTTCCTCCGTACGGCGTTCAGCGAGGCCCGTTCCGTGCACACGCGGCCGGCCCGGGCACTGGCGCTGTGGGGCGGTTCGCTGGCGTTCCCCGCGCTCCAGGCGGCCGGACTCGTCGCGGTGGGGCAGGCGTTGAACCTACCGGTGCCGCCCGCGCAGATGGCGCTCGCCTATCTGGCGGCGACGGTCGCGGTCGCGCTGGTGCCGACGCCGGGCGGGATCGGCTCGGTGGAGGCCGCGTTGATCGTGGCGCTGGTGGCGGCGGGCGGCCCGGTCGCGGTGGCCACGGCGGTGGTGCTGGCCTACCGGATCATCACCGTCTGGATCCCCATCATTCCGGGCGCGTTGACGCTCGGCGCGCTGGTCCGACTGAGAGTCATCTGATTCTCGGGTCCGCTCGAACATTCTTGTAAAGCAGCATCAGCCCTGGTCGAGACATCAACCGGGGCTTCTTCACGTTCGCCCCAACTCCTTTGTTTTACTTTTTACTTGACTCCACATGACAGCGCGAGTTGACTGAAGAGCGTTGATTTGTCAGCCGAGGAGGCAGGACTGTCATGGGGGACGAGACGTTAGGAATCATCCTGGCGGGAGGCCGGGGCGAACGCGCCAAGCCGCTCACCCTCGCCTCGGCCGACTACATCCGCAGCAAGGCCCTTATCCCGTTCGTCGGCCGTTCGGTCGTCGAGTGGCTCGTCGAGTCCTGCCGCGACCAGGGCATCCGCCGCTTCTACGTGATCGCCCAGGGCGCCGAGAACCACAGCCAGATCAAGCTCGTGCTCGGCCACGGCGAACGGTTCGGCGTGGAGATCCACTACTCCCGCGCCCGCCTCGACCGCTACAACGTCGGCTCGGGCGCCGCCACCCTGCACAACCTCGAACAGTGGGACCTGACCGGCCGCGCCCTGGTGCTGCCGGTGGACTCCGTCTTCGAGTTCGACCTGCGCAGACTGAAGGACGCGCACGACGCCGCCGACGCCGCCGTGACCGTCGCCTCGGTCGGTCGTACCCCCGAGGAGATCGCCGGCAAGTACGGCGTGATGCAGACCTCCCCGGACGGACTGGTCTCGGGGTTCGTGGAGAAGCCCACCCTGGACCGCGTCCACCGGATCTTCCCCGAGACATCGTTGCCTTCGTCCGTCCGCACCCTGCCGACCAACGCCGGCATGTACCTGGTCGACTGCGGCAGGCTGCGGCTGGCCGCGCGCAACCCCGAGATGATCCGGCTCGCCCAGCAGCGCCTCGACTGGGGCGGCGACCTGCTGCCCTGGCTGGTCGGGCGCGGGCTGCCGGTCGCCGCCGCGCCCATCGACCGGCTCGGCGACCTCGGCAGCATCGCCGACTACCTGGCCACCCTCGGCGACGTGCTCGGCGGTCGCTACGCCTGGATGCGTAGAGCCATGGGCGAGCCGACGAGCACCGACCCGCCGTACTGGATCCACGAGTCCAGCCTGCGCACCAAGGACAGCGTGACCGGCACCACCCTCGCCCAGAAGATCTCCGAGGGCAGTGTCGTGATCGGGCCCGCCGTGCGCATCGGGCGCAACGCCGAGATCGGACCGTGCGTGAAGCTGCGGTTCAGCGACATCGGTGACGGTGTCGACGTGGACGAGGGCGCCCGGCTCAGCCGGACGGCGATCGGCGACAGCGCTGTCGTCGGGCCGTACGCCCGCATCACCGACTCGTACGTCGGGCCGATGGCGCGGGTGCACTCCGAGCGGGACAACCCGGTCCGGCTCGTCCACTCCGCGATCGGCGAGGCCGCCGATCTGCGGCCCGGCACCCGGCTGTCCGGGGTGAGCGTCTATCCGCGGCTGCGGGTGCCCGCCGTCACCGGGCTGCCCACCGGCACCCATCTGACCAGCTCCGACGACATCCTGCACTGGATCTGAGCACCCTCAGCTCCCCCGCCCTTTCCGGCTCTTCCGCAGCCCCCGTGGAGACCTCGATGGACAGCCCGATCGCCGTCATAGGAGGAACCGGCCGCACAGGCCGGCTCGTCGCCCGTCAACTGCTCGCCCGGAGCGAGAGCGTCCGCGTCATCGGCCGCAGCACCCAGCGCGCCCGCCGCCACACCCCGCCGCAGGCCCAGTTCTTCGCGGCCGACGTGCGCTCCCCCGACTCCGTCCGCACCCCGCTGTACGGCTGCTCGGCGGTCGTCTACATCGTGGAGCCGGGCACCGACGACGCCGGTCCCGACAGCCCGGAGACCACCCTGCACACCGGGGTCCGCCATGTCCTCGACGCCCTGCGCTCCACCGCCGCGGCCCCGCACTTCGTGCTGGTCAGCCAGCGCCATGTGACCCGCCGCGACCACCCCATGAACGCCTACGGCCGGATGCTGGACTGGCGGCTGGCCGGCGAGAACGCGGTCCGCTCCTCCGGGCTGCCGTACACCGTGATCCGGCCGGGCTGGCTGACCGACGACCTCGGCCACGGCCATCTGCACCTGGAACAGGGCGACTTGGGCGACGGCCGGGTGGCCCGCCCGCTGGTCGCCGACGCCTGTGTGCAGGCGCTCTACTCCCCCGCCGCCCAGGGCGTGACCTTCGAGATGCGCAGCGAGACAGGACCGGGCGCGACTCCCGTGCCCTGGCAGGAACTCTTCGCCGGCCTCCGCGCCGACGCCCCGACCGCGGCCCGGGCCGCACTCACCTGAGGGTGGCCACCCATGCGTACGACACTCCGACGGACTCTGCGACCGATGCCATGACAGAACAGATGACCTTACGCCCCGACCAGGCCACCGGTTCCTCCACCGGCGGCCGTCCCTCCGACGTCACCCCCGGGCGGCCACAGCCGCTGGGCCCCACCGTCGACGCCGACGGTGTCAACTTCTCGCTCTTCTCCGAACACGCCACGCGGGTCGACCTGTTGCTCTTCGAGCACTGCGACAGCCCGCAGCCCTACCGCACCATCACCCTGCTGCCCGACCGCCACCGCAGCTTCCACTTCTGGCACTGCCACGTCAGCGGGATCGGCGCCGGACAGGTCTACGCGTTCCGCATCGACGGACCGCGCGACAACGGCGAGTTGGGCACCCGGTTCGACCACCGCAAGGTGCTGATCGACCCGTACGCGCGCGCCAACATCAACGGCCGCTGGGAGCGCACCCACGCCATCGGCCCCGGCGACAACGTCGCGAGCTGCATGCGCAGCCTGGTGGTCGACCTCGACGACTACGACTGGGAGGGCGACACCCCGCTGCGCACCCCGATGGCGGAGACCGTCGTCTACGAGATGCACGTGCGCGGTCTGACCGCGTCGCCGACCTCGGACGCCGAGCGGCCCGGCACCTTCTCCGCCGTCATCGACAAGATCCCGCACCTGCGTGAACTCGGCGTCACCGCAGTGGAGTTGCTGCCGGTCTTCGACTTCGACGAGACCCAGGTCCTGCGCACCGGACCCGACGGCACCCCGCGCCGCAACTACTGGGGCTACGACCCCTACGGCTTCTTCGCCCCGCACACCGGCTACTGCTCCAGCCCCCATCTCGCCACGCACATCACCGAGTTCCGCGACATGGTGAAGGCGTTCCACCAGGCGGGCATCGAGGTCATCCTCGACGTGGTCTTCAACCACACCAGCGAGGGCAACGAGTTCGGGCCGACGATCAGTTTCCGGGGCGCGGCCAACGAGGCGTACTACCACCTGTGGCCGCAGGACCGCTCGCACTACATGGACTTCACCGGGTGCGGCAACGCCGTCAACGCCAACCATCCGATGGTCACCAAGTTCATCGTGGAGAGCCTCGAGTACTGGGTGACCGAGCACCACATCGACGGCTTCCGCTTCGACCTCGCCTCCGAACTCTCCCGCGGCCCGCTCGGCTACGAGATGGCGGTGCCGCCGGCCCTGTGGGCGATCGAGCTGTCGCAGGTGCTGGCCGAGACGAAGATCATCGCGGAACCGTGGGACGGCGGCGGCCTTTATCAGGTCGGCCGGTTCCCGGGGAAGCGCTGGGCGCAGTGGAACGGTCCATTCAGGGACGACGTACGGCGGTTCGTGCGCGGTGACGCGGGGATGGTCGGCGAGGTCGCGTCCCGGCTCGGCGGCTCGGCCGACCTGTTCGCAGCGCAGGGTGAACTCCCCACGAACAGCATCAACTTCATCACCTGCCACGACGGCTTCACCCTCAACGACCTGGTCAGCTACAACTCCAAGCACAACCACTCCAACGGCGAGGCCAACGCCGACGGCGCCGACGAGAACTACAGCTGGAACTGCGGTGTCGAGGGCCCCACCGACGACGTCGACGTCGAGTGCCTGCGGGTACGGCAGATCAAGAACCTGCTGTCCCTGCTGATGCTCAGCCGCGGGGTGCCGATGCTGCTGGCCGGCGACGAGTTCCGCAACAGCCAGGGCGGCAACAACAACGGCTACTGCCAGGACAGTCCGGTCTCCTGGCTCGACTGGAACCAGGCCAGGAAGGAGAAGGAGACCACCGGCTTCACCCGGCGCGTCATCCAGCTCCGCAAGCGCTACCGCGCCCTGCGCGAACCGCAGTTCTTCTCCGAACGCCTCAACTCCCGCTCCCAGCCCGACATCACCTGGCACGGCACCCGGCTCCACCAACCCGGCTGGGACGACCCCAACGCCCGGGTGCTGGCCTGCACGTACGGCGGCTTCGACGGTGACCCCGACCTGCATCTGATCCTCAACATGTACCACCTGGGCCTCGACTTCGAGCTGCCCGAGATCCCCGGTCACCGCTGGCACCGCGTGCTCGACACGGCCCGCCCCGGCCCCGACGACGTCCTGCCGCCCGGAAAAGAGGAGCTGGTCGACAGTCCGACCCACCACGCCCAGGGCCGCAGCGTCGTCCTGCTGGCGGCTCTGCCCGACGAGAAGGGCATCTGAGATGACTACCCCTGCCCAACGCCGCATCCAATCCGACACCCTCGCGGGCTACGTCACGTACTACAGCCCGACCGGCCGCCGCTTCGGCCTGCGCACCTCCGACGAACGGGAGTTCACGGTCCACCTGGCGTCCAACGCCGTCTCGCGCATCGTCCGCAACCTCGGCGACGACTACCGCGACACCACCGCCGACACCGTCGACATGCTGGCCGAGGGCCGGTTCGTCTTCGCGTACGGCATCCTCTACGAGTGGGAGGGCGGCTCCCGCTTCGACGCGAAGGAGATCACCTTCCCGGAGGAGACCCGCGGCCAGTACGTCTTCGAGCACCCGAACTGGTGGGTCCAACAGGCCACCGCCATCGCCGACTTCTATCTGCGCGGCCAGTTCTCCGACGGGGTGTACGACTGGCGCGGGTTCCGCACCCACCTCACGCTCAGCGGCACCCATCTGCCGGACTTCGCCGACGGGGACGTGCGCCAGGAGACGGACACCATCTCCCGGCTCGTCTACGGCCTGTCCACCGCGTATCTGCTGACCGGCAAGGACCGCTTCCTGGAGGCGGCCGAGGCCGGCACCCTGTACCTGCGCGAGCACATGCGCGTCGACGACCAGGCCGACGGCATCACCTACTGGTACCACGGCATCGACATCACCTCGTCCGGTCATCGCCCGGTGTTCGCCTCGGAGTTCGGCGACGACTTCGACGCGATCCCGATGTACGAGCAGATCTACGCGCTGGCCGGTCCCACCCAGACGTTCCGCATCACCGGCGACCCGCGGATCCTGGAGGACATCGACCGGACGTCCGCGCTGTTCCAGAAGTACTTCCGCGACCCCGTGCGCGGCGGGTTCTTCTCGCACCTCGACCCGATCACGCTGGACCCGAACGCCGACTCGCTGGGCCGCAACCGGGCCCGCAAGAACTGGAACTCGGTCGGCGACCACGCCCCGGCGTATCTGATCAACGCCTATCTGGCGACGGGCCGTTCGGACTTCGCGGCGCTCCTTGAGGAGACCGCGGACACCATCGTGGAGCGGTTCCCCGACGAGCCGAACAGCCCGTTCGTGCAGGAGCGGTTCCACGCGGACTGGAGTCCGGACCGGACCTGGGGCTGGCAGCAGGACCGGGCGGTGGTCGGGCACAACCTGAAGATCGCCTGGAACCTGACCCGCATCAAGGCCCTGTTCGACAAGCCCGAGTACGCGACGACCGCCGAGCACATCGCCGAGATCATGCCGGCGGTGGGCAGCGACGGGCTGCGCGGCGGCTGGCTGGACGTGGTCGAGCGGCAGCCCGACCCGGACAGCGGCATCCACCGCATGGTGTGGCACGACCGCAAGGCCTGGTGGCAGCAGGAGCAGGCGATCCTCGCCTATCTGATCCTGGCCGGCACCACCGGCGACCCGGAGCAACTGCGGCTGGGGCGCGAGGCGGCGGCGTTCTACAACGCCTTCTTCCTCGACTACCAGGACGGCGGCGTCTACTTCAACGTCCTCGCCAGCGGCATCCCGTACCTGCTGGGCACCGAGCGGCTCAAGGGCAGCCACGCCATGGCCGGCTACCACGCCCTGGAGCTGTGCTACCTCGCCGCCACCTACACCGGGCTGCTGCTCAGCAACGACCCGATCACCCTGCACTTCAAGCCCCGCCCGGAGGACCTCCCGGACCAGGTGCTGCGCGTGGCGCCCGATCTGCTGCCGGCCGGCACGGTGGAGCTGACCCGGGTGTGGGTCGACGACCAGCCGTACCAGAACTTCGACGGCAAGGCCCTCACCGTCCGGCTGCCGCGCGGCGACGAACCGGTCCGGGTCCGGGTCGAGTTGGAGCCGGCCACGATGCGGCTGCGGATGCGCACCTCGTTCGACGGCGGCACCGCGCACGTCGTCTGCCACGGGGTGATCGACGCGGCCGAACTGGGCAAGTTCCGGCGGATCTTGGCCGAGGTCATGGCGGCGACCCCGCGCCGGGTGGAGTTCCATCTGTGCGAGGTCGGGGGCATGTGCCGACCGGCCATCAACGAGCTGCTGTTCCAGCGCACCAAGGCGGGCCTGGACGTCGACTTCGTCATCGTGGGCTGTGCGCTGCCGGACGTGGCGGACGCGTTGCTCGCGACGGACGCCTTCCTGCTGGCTGGGGGTGACGAGTGCAACCATGACTGAACTCGCGACCTTCACCCTCCCATTACCCCCGATGCGCGCCCCGGGGGCACCGCCGGGCACCTCCGCCGGTCTCCCCGCCTACTGCCGTGACCTGTTCGGCGACTTCACCCGTGCCGACCAGCGACGCTGGGGCGAGGTGTATGTGCGCGGGCTGCTGGACGTACCCGGGCGCAAGACGCCCGCCCGGATCTCCGAGCAGGTGCTCGGCAGGCGGGCCGTGCAGCAGATCCAGCAGTTCGTGAACCAGAGTCCGTGGGCGTCCGCTCCCGTACGGGGACGGCTCGCCCGGCAGGTGGTGCGGGCCTCGCGTGCCGAGGCCTGGTCCATCGACGAGGTCGTCTTCGCCAAGAACGGCGACCGCTCGGTGGGCGTGGCCCGGCAGTACGCGGCCTCGCGGGAGCGGACGGTGAACTGCCAACTGGCCCTGGCCGCCTCGCTGGTGGGGCAGGCCGGCGGGGTCCCGGTGAACTGGCGGCTGATGCTGCCGGCCCGCTGGGACCGCGACGAACGGCTGCGCGTCCAGGCCCATGTACCGGTCCAAGAACGCTGCCGGCCACGCTGGAGCTACGTCCTGGAAGCACTCGACGAGATGCTCGACGAGTGGTCCCTGGAACCGCTGCCGGTACTGGCCGACTGGCGCTGCGAGAGCGACCCCGACCCGCTGCTCCGCGGCCTTGAGGCACGGGGCCTCGGCTATCTCGTGCAGGCCGCGCCGCACACCCCGGTGCTGCTGCCCCGACGGCAGGCCACCACCCCCGGGATGCGCGGCACGCTCGCCGAACTCGCCGGACACGCGGCCCGGCACGGTGAGCGCACCTCGGTCACCTGGCACGACCCGGTGACCGAACGCATGCGGCACTCGGAGTTCGTGACAGGACCGGTCCTGCTCCGCGCGGACCCGGCCACCGGTGCGGTCCCCCGTCCACGGCTGCTCCTCGCGGACTGGCCCTACGGCCGCCCCCGGCCGCGCGCCTACTGGCTGACGAACCTCCCGGCCCGCCGGCTCGCGGAGATCGTGCCGCTGGCGCAGCTGCGCAGGTTCGCCGATCAGGCGCTGGGCCGGATGCACGAGGAGTTCGGGCTCGGCGACTTCGAGGGCCGGTCCTTCCGCGGCTGGCACCACCATGTGACGCTGGCCTCGGCCGCGTTCGGCTACGACATGGTGCGCCAGCAGGCCGACGAGAGAGCGCTGACCCGGACGCGTGCCTGAACACACCCGCCGCGTGGGCCCCGTACGGATCCGTCCGTACGGGGCCTTCGCACGCTCACTTCTGCCAGCCGACCCGGCTGAAGTCGATGTCGCCGAGTCCCGGCACCCCGTAGTTCGCCAACCCCTTGCGGACGGCGAGGATTTGAGGCCGCTGATACAGCTCGATGTCGTGGCCGAGCTTCCAGATCTCGGCGTCCGCCCGCTCGTAGAGCTTCTTGGCGGCCTGTTCGTCGAGGGTGCCGACGGCCTGGGCGAGGAGCTTGTCCACCTCGGCCGAGCCGACCCCGCCGTAGTTCTGGAAGGCCTGCCCCTTCTCGGGGCGGCGGTAGATGGCGTACGCGGAACTGGGGTAAGTCAGGCCGGTGAAGCGGAAGATGGCGAGGTCGAAGTTGCCCTTCTCCAAGTACTGCGGCGCGTACGCGGAGGCGGGCACCTGTTGGATGACGACCTGGAAGCCGACCTGGGCAAGCATGTGCTGGACGAGTTGGGCGAGGTCTTCGCCGAGCCGGTTGGTGCCCTCGCTGAGCACGAAGCGGAGGGTGAGGCTGTGGCCGTCCTTGACACGTGTCCTGCCGTCGCCGGGGCTCTTCCAGCCCGCGGCGTCCAGGGCGCGTTCGGCGGCCTCGGGGTCGTAACTGCCGTACGGGCGGGAGTTGTCGGTGTATCCGGGCTGGTTGGTCATGAAGAAGTGGTTGCCGAGCAGTGGCACCTTCACCGGGAGGCCCTCGGCGGCGACGTCGGCCAACGCCGTTCGGTCGACGGCCTGTTGGACCGCATTGCGCACCGACCGGTCGGCCAGTGCGCCGCCCGCGCCGTTGAGGGTGATGTGCACCTCGTCCCACGCGGAGCCGATACGGAGGTCGCTGTCGCGCGCCTTCTCCAACTGGGCATAGGCCTCGCTGGTGGCCGCGTTGACCGCGTCGACCTCGCCGTTCAGGAAGGCCTGGAGAGCGGCGTCGGCGTCGAGGACCCGGAAGACGATCCGGTCGAGCCGGGGCCGGGTGCCCCACCATCGGGGGTCGGGCACGAAGGTGAGCGTCTGTGCCGTCTTGTCGACCGCTTCCAGCTTGAACGGGCCTGCCGTGATGGGCAGTTGGCCCTGCCAGCCGGAGTTGAAGCGCTGCGGGGTGTCATAGCCGGCGGCCGGGAAGAGCGGGGTGAACAGCCTGCGCCAGTCGGCGTACGGCTGCTTGAAGGTGACGCGGACCTCGTGCGGGCCGGCGCCCTGGCTGACGCTCGCGATGCGGTCGTAGCCGCTGGTGTCGGCGACCAGGTAACGCGGGTCGGAACCGTCCAGCGCGTGCCACTGGGCGGCGAAGTCCCGCCAACCCAGGGCCGTTCCGTCGGACCAGCGGGCCTTCGGGTTGAGCCGGTAGGTGACGACCTGGGGCGAGGTACCGGTGACGGACGCGGCGAGAAGGTACTCGGGGACCGCGTGCGGGACGCCCTTGACGTCTCGGGTGAAGAGCCGGGGCTCGGTCATGCTGTCGACGGTCCACACGTCGTCCAACGCGCCGTCGACGTGGTCGAAGTTGAACTGCGTGACCATCTGCGCGATCGGCAGGGTCAGCGTCCCGCCCGCGCGAAGGGCGCCTGTGGGTCGGGAGTTGATGTCGGAGGTGCCGTACGTCGGCAGGGCCGGGTGCCGGTCGGGGGCCGGGGAACCGGAACAGGCGGCCACGAGGAGGGTGAGTACGCAGGCCACCGCCCAGGCGGACCAGACCCGTAATCGCTGCACCTAACGGCCCTCCCAGTGCGGACGAACCGTCAACTGCCCGAACTGTCCCGCGAATTGCGGAGCCGGAGCTTAACATCACGATGTGTCACCCACATGAAGCGGAACGAGTTCCATGCTCTCCCTGATCCTCAGGCGCCTGGTCCACTGCACGATCCTCTTCCTCTCCTCCGTCGTCCTCACCTACGCCCTCGCCTCGACGGCGCTCGATCCGCGCGCCTACTTCGAGGGCCGGCAGCCGCCTCCGCCCAGCCGGGTCGTCGACGCCGAGCTGGCCCGGCTGGGCATGGACGACCGCGCCCCGCTGCCGGAACGCTTCGCGCACTGGGCGGACCGGGCGGTCCACGGCGACCTGGGCCGGACCATCGACGGCGAGTCCGTGAACGCCGAGTTCAGCCGCCGGGTCGGGGTTTCGGTGCGACTGCTTCTTGTGGGCACGGTGGCGGGCACGGCGGTCGGGGTGCTGGCCGGGGTGTGGGCGGCGGTCCGGCGCGGCGGGCTGGGCGACCGGGCGCTGACGGTGTTCTCGTTCGCGGTGCTGTGCGTGCCCACGTTCGTGCTGGCGCTGCTGCTGAAGACCGGGGCGCTGGCGGTCAACCGGGCCGCCGGCAGCACTGTCATCCTCTACACCGGCGAGCACACACCGGGACTACAGGGCGGCTGGCCCGTCCAACTCCGGGACACCGCCGCCCACTTGCTCCTCCCGGCGATCTGCGTGGCGCTCCCGGCGATCGCCGCGTACAGCCGCTACCAGCGGGCCGCCACCCTCGACGTGCTCGGCGCCGACCATCTGCGCACCGCGCAGGCCAAGGGGCTCACCCCGGGGCGCGCGCTGCTGCGGCACGGGCTGCGGATCTCGCTCGTCCCGGTGTCGGTGTTCTTCTCCTTCGGGGTGCTGACCCTGTTCACCGGGGCGGTGTTCACCGAGGAGATCTTCGGCTGGCCCGGCATGGGCAGTTGGCTCGTGGACTCGGTACAGAAGGGCGACGTCAACTCGGTGGTGGCGATCGACCTGTTCGCCGCGGCCGTCGTCCTGCTCGCCGGGCTGCTGGCCGATGTCGTGCACGCGCTCCTCGACCCTCGGGTACGGCAGCCGTGACGGGCGTCGACGGTCGAGGAGGCCGGGGCTGGACGGTGCTGCGGCGAATGGTGCGGCGGCCCGGGGCGTTGTGCGGACTCGCGGTCCTGCTGTCGCTGTTCGCGCTGGCCTTCGTGGGGCCGTTCGTCAGCCCGTGGACGCATACGGACGTCGACTACACGGCGCTGCGGCAACCGCCGGACGTACGGCACTGGATGGGCACGAACCGGATCGGGCAGGACGTGTTCGCGCAGGTGGTGCGGGGGCTGCAGAAGTCGCTGCTGATCGGGTTGCTGGTGGCCCTGTTCTCCACCGTGCTGGCAGCGGCGGTGGGTGCCTGCGCCGGCTACTTCGGCGGTTGGACGGACCGGGTGCTGATGTTCGTCGTGGACCTCATGCTCGTCCTCCCGGGTCTCCTCGTGCTGGTGGTGGTCGCGCCGAGGCTGCGGGAGTGGGGCTGGATCGCGCTGGTCGGGCTGCTGGCGCTGCTGGGCTGGATGGTCACGGCGCGGGCGGTACGCGGTATGACGCTGTCTCTGAAGGAGCGTCAATTCGTGGTGGTGGCAAGGCTGATGGGAGTCTCCCCGCCGCGGATCATCTGGCGGCATGTGCTGCCGCACACCGCGTCGTTCCTCATCACGGACGCGACGATCGCCGTGGGCGGGGCGGTGATCAGCGAGACCGGGCTTTCGTACTTCGGGCTGGGCGTCCAGCCGCCGGACGTCTCCCTCGGCACGCTGATCGCGGACGCGACGGACGTGGCCCTGGTGTATCCGTGGATGTTCTTCTTCCCCACGGGACTGCTGATCGCGTTCGTGCTGGCCGTCAACCTGGTCGGCGGCGCCCTGCGGGACGCGCTGGATCCGACGACGGCGGACTCGACCACGCCGACCCGCACCGCCCTGTCGGGGACGTCCCGGTGAACGCCGTCCTGGAGGTCCGCGATCTGACGGTCACGCTCGGCACCTCGCCCGTGGTGCGCGGCGTCGACCTCACCCTCCGACGCGGTGAAGTCCTGGGCCTGGTGGGCGAGTCGGGCACCGGCAAGACACTCACGGCACTCGCCCTGATGGGGCTCGCACCGGCGGATGCCCGGGTGGGCGGTTCGGTGCGCCTCCTGGGCGAGGAGCTACTCGGCCTCCCGGTAAGGGAGTTGGCGCGGATCCGCGGTCGCCGCATCGCGATGGTCTTCCAGGACCCGCTGCACGCCTTCACCCCGGTGCAGCGGATCGGCGACCAGATCGCGGAGGCGCTGCGCATCCACCAACACCCGCGCCCACGCCGAGAGTTAGCGCAGCGCCGGGCGGTGGAACTGCTGGACTTCGTCGGGGTGCCGAGGCCGGGGTGGGCGGAGCGCGCGTACCCCCACCAGTTGTCCGGCGGGATGCGTCAACGCGCGATGATCGCGATGGCGATGGCCAACAGCCCCGACGTCCTGATCGCGGACGAGCCCACCAGCGCGCTCGATGTCACCGTCCAGGCACAGGTGTTGGAGGCTCTGGCCGACGTGCGGAGGGAGACCGGCGCGGCCCTCCTCCTGGTCACCCACGACCTGGGGGTGGTCGCGCGCACGGCGGACCGGGTGGCCGTCCTGTACGCGGGCCGCATCGTGGAGACGGGCCCGGTCGAGGCGGTCCTGACCCGCCCCCGCATGCCGTACACCCTCGGCCTGGTCGGCTCGGTGCCCCGCCCCGACGCCCGCTCCCCCCTCACCCCGATCCCGGGCACGGCCCCCGCTCCGGGCAGCGCGGGCCCGGGCTGCGCCTTCGCTCCGCGCTGCCCCCTCGCCGAGCCGGACTGCGTCACCTCGGACATCCGACTCCTGGGCGTGGACAGCCCGTCCAGGGCCGGCCTCGCGGGTTTCGCCGCCCACGAAGCGGCTTGCCGCCGGGTTCGGTTGGTGTCGCAGCGGACGGCGGTGGAACTGTTTCCGCCGGGCGGGGAGGCGGGAGGGGAAGCGAAAGGGCACGTGCCGGGCGAGGAGCTGTCGGGGAGCCTCATCGCACCGCCCACACCCCGCCACGGAACCCCGGGGTCATGGGCACGCCCCACTCCAGCCGTCCCTGGTCCCCCGCGCCCCACTCTCTCCCTCCCCCCATCGACCTCGCCCGCTCCTCCCACCTCGCCCTCCCCCGAACTCGTCCTACGGGTCACCGGGTTGGCCAAGTCCTACGTCCCGCCCACCGGCCGCCGCCGTCGCGAGCGCGCGGTGATCGCCGTAGAAGAGGTCGACCTGGAAGTAAGCCGCGGTGAGACCCTCGCGCTCGTCGGTGAGTCCGGTGCCGGGAAGTCCACCGCGCTCATGGAGATTCTGTCGCTCACCGCTCCCGAGGCGGGCGTCGTGGAGATCCTCGGGCAGGATGTCGCGCGGCTGACGCGGCGTACCGCGCGGTTGCTGCGCGGGGCGGTGCAGATCGTGCCGCAGGATCCCATGTCGAGTCTCGATCCGCGGATGCCGGTCGGTGACATCGTTGCCGAGCCGCTGTACGCGCGGCGGGTGCCACGGGACGTCGTAGCGGCGCGGGTGCCGCGGTTGCTCGGGCAGGTGGGGCTGGAGGCGGGGGACGCGGAGCGGTATCCGCATCAGTTCTCCGGGGGGCAGCGGCAGCGGGTCGCGATCGCGCGGGCGCTGGCCGTCGAGCCCGCGTTGCTGCTGCTCGACGAACCGGTGTCCGCGTTGGACGTGTCCGTGCAGGCGCAGATTCTGGATCTGTTGCTGCGGCTGAAGAGGGAGTTGGGGCCGGCCTACCTGCTGGTGTCGCACGACCTCGCCGTGGTGCGGCAGATCGCCGACCGGGTGTCGGTGATGTACGCGGGGCGGACCGTGGAGACGGGGCCCGTGGACGAGGTGTTCGACGCGCCCCGGCACCCGTACGCGCGGGCCCTCCTGTCGGCCGTCCCGCTGCCGGACCCGGTCGCGGAGCGCGCCCGGCGTCGGATCGTGCTGCCGGGCGAGCCCCCGTCCGGGGTGCCGGTCACGGCGGGGTGCCGGTTCCTGGCCCGTTGTCCGGTCGCCGCGCTGCTCGCGCCGGGGCGGCGTACGCGGTGTGAGACCGAGATTCCGCGGGCCACTCAGGTCACCGTCGCCGGCACGCACACCGTGGCCTGTCACTTCCCGCACGGCGGAATGCCCTGGCAGCACATACGAACGGACCGGGGGACGTCCGGCCGGCCGTGGAACCAGCCGCCGGACCGTCCACCGGTCCACTGAGCCTGAAGTGCCGTTCGTCCGTACGGGCGTCGCCTCAGCAGCAGGCACCGCTCGCACCGCTGGACTGTGCGATGCCTTCGCGCAGGGGATGGGTGGTGGCACCCGATCCGTTCAACCAGAGTCCGCTCGTCACAAGTCCACCGACGAAGACGACGATTGCTATGAGCGTGAATACTTTGATGCTCATGAAAATCTCCTCTCCGAGCATTTACGGATGACGCGTTGACAAGATGAGTCAACAAGAACTTACTCAATCAGTCAAGTACTAATCTAGCAAAAGACGATCTCGAAAAGTGGAATGCCCTTACCCATATGAAATCTGAATTGGTGTCAATTCAAAAAATGCCAGCCCAGACCACTTCGCGCCAGCGAATCGATCATGCCAACTCCATTGGATCGTCGGCGACTTACTGGTAACGTTGATCTGTCATCCCGGTGGTCATAGCCACCTCCAAGGAGCCCACATGGACCCCCTCGAAAACACGACGACGACAGGGCTGGGCGAGCGCATCCGGCTGCTGCGCGGCAAACGTGGCCTCAAGCAGCAGGATCTGGCGTCCAGCGAGATATCGGCGAGCTACATCTCCTTGATCGAATCCGGCAAGCGCGCCCCCTCGGAATCCGTGCTGGCCGCGCTCGCGGAGCGCCTCGGCTGTTCCGCGGAGTACCTGCGCAGCGGCCGGGACGACCACGAGCTGGAAGAGGCACGGCTGCGGCTGGCCTTCGGCGAGATGGCTTTGCGCAACGGCAGCAACGGCGAGGCACTGCAAACCCTCAGCGAACTGCTGACCAGGCCCAGCCTCCTGGACGTCTCCATGACCCGGCGCGCCCGCATGGGCCAGGCCTCCGCGCTGGAGAAGCTCGACCGCACCGAGGCCGCCATCGCGGTCCTGGAAGAGCTCTACCGCGACCCCGACCTGGCCCCGGGTTCCACCGAGTGGTGCCAGACGGCGGTCGCCCTGTGCCGCTGCTACCGCGACGCCGGCGACATCACGCTCAGCATCGAGATCGGCGAGCGCGCCATGTCCCGGCTGGACGCCCTCGGCCTGGACGTGACGGTCGACCACGTCCAGCTCGGCGCCACGCTCATGGCGTCGTACCACATGCGCGGTGACCTGACCCGGGCCCAGCTGATGGGCGGCAAGCTGCTCGACGCCGCCGAGAAGCAGGGCGCCCGGGCCGCGCGGGGTGCCGTGTACTGGAACGCGGGGCTGGTGGCCCGCTCCCGCGGCCAGCTGAACGAGGCCATGGCCCTGGTGGAGCGGGCGCTCGCGCTCATGTCCGAGGACGACAACCTGCGCCACCTCGCCATGCTCAAGATGAACTACGGCTCACTCCTCCTCCAGGTCGACGAGCCCGAACCTGCGCGCGGCAAGCAGCTGTTGGAGGAGGCGCAGCAGCTCCTGGCCGAGGTGGGCAACGCACCGGAGCTGGCCCAGTGCGAGATCGGTCTCGCCGACGCGGACGCGATGCTCGGGCAGTGGGACGAGGCCGCGGCGCACGCCGAGCGCGCTCTCGGGCTGACCGGCACCGAGTCCCGCATCCAGGCGGTCGGCGCCCGGGGAACGCTCGCCGAGATCCAGCTGATGCGCGGCAACTTCGACCAGGCCGCGCAGTATCTCCAGGCCGCCACCCGGCAGTTGCGCCAGTTCCGCCCCTCCCACCAGGTGGCCCTCAACTGGCGTTACCTGGGCGACCTGTGGAAGCGGCAGGGCAACACGGCGGAGGCCCTCAAGGCGTACGACCGGGCCCTGTCCGCGGCCGGCATGGCACCGCACCGCGACCCCAGCCAGATCTTCACCGAGCACCACCGTTCCTGAGCTCCCGGCCGTATTCCCGAATCCGCCCGAGTTCCCCACCGTCCAAGTGGAGTTCGGCTCGCGAGCGGCACCGCGTAATGGCATGGACCATTGGCCGTCGTGCCTGGTAAAGGCATGGACCATTCGACGTCGAACGGCCCGATGGGGCAGCCGACCCGGTTCCGTTTCCGGCTGGATCCGAGCCCCGCGAACCCCCCGCCTGGACGGGTGTCCGGGCCGGGGGGTTCGTCATGTCTCCGTTCGACGGGTGCCGACGACGGAACCGGTCGTCGCCCGGAGGCCACCCGAATTCCGTTCCCTTTCCGCCGCCGGAATTCTCGCCGTGCGCTCCGACGGAATTCCCCTCTTCGGCCCGCGTGTTCAATTCCCGGTAGGCGAAGGGGAATTCGGCACGCGGTCAGCGGGAGGTGTTCGCCAAGCGGTGCACGGCCGCGAGCGGGATCGGCAGCCGGTCCGGGCGGAGCCGGGACTCGTACACCGCCTCGTATACGGCCTTGTCCGCCTCGAAGGCGCGCAGCACCACGGGCCGGCAGTTCGGGTCCTCCCGCCCGGCCGCCGCGTAACCCTCGATGAACGCACGCCGGTTGCGCACCGCCCACGCGGACGCCCGCCGTCGCCGACGCAGCCGCCGCGCGGGCGAGCCGCCCTCGGGATCGGCGGACTCCAGGGTGGCGAGGCCGGTGCGGGCCGCGTAGTCGAAGGAGCGCAGCATGCCGGCGACATCCCGCAACACCGGCTGCGGCAGGGCGCGTTCGGCGGCGGAGCGGGCCGGTTCGCCCTCGAAGTCGACGATCCGCCAGCCGTCGGCCGCGCGCAACGCCTGCCCCAGGTGCAGATCGCCGTGGGTGCGCTGGGCGAAGACGGGGTTGCCGCGCCCGGCGACCCGGGCGTAGTCGTCGAAGAGCGCGCCGATCCGGGTGGTGTAGCGGGCCAGCGCCGGTACCTCCTCGGCGGCTTCCTTGAGCCGCATGTTCATCCCCGCCGCCTCCTCCGCCACGTCCTGCGCGGTGAGCCGGTTGCGGCCGAACGCCTTGTCCAGCGCGCCGTGCACCTCGGCGACGGCCCGGCCCAGGCTGCGGGCGTGCGGGGTGAATCCGCCGCTCGTCGGTACGCCGCGGCGCGCGTCGTCCATGCAGTCGCTCGCGTGCCGTACCGCCTCCTCCCAGCCGTCCCGGGCATCGGGCAGGAACTCCTCGACGAGGCCGAGCACCAGGCCCTCGGCGCCGGGGGCGTCGCTGTGCAGGGCGCCGTAGAGGCGGGGGGTGCGGGCGCAGTGCTCCCGGGTGAGGGCGTGCAGGGCCTCGACCTCGGTGTGCGGGCCGGGTTCGGGGCGGCGGAAGATCTTGAGGAGGATCTGGCCGCCGTACGCCACCGCCGTGTTGCTCATCTCGCCGTCGAGCGGGTGGGGCACGAGGCCGACGGGGAGCGGATAACGGCCGGTGCGTTCGAGACGAGGACCGGGGCCCGCGCCGCCACCCGCGAGCGTCCGCAGCAGCAGTCCGAGGAGGGCGCCGTCGGCGAGGGCGTCATAGACCCGCCAGCCCTGCCAGGGGCCGGCCGGGACGGTGGTGATCGCGGCGGGTTCGAGGCGGGCGGGGAGCTCGGGCCGTAGGCCGAGGAGGAGTTGGTAGTGCAGGACCTGTCCGTCGGGGCGGTGGGCCGCGACCACGGCGTGCAGCAGCAGGGGCGGTTCGTCGCCGAGCGCGGAGGCCGCGCGGGTTTCGAGGCGGGCCCCGATGAAGCGGGAGTCGAACCAGCGGCGTCCCTCCAGCCAAGGTCCGAGGGCCGGGAGCAGGGGTTCGAGGATGCCGTCGCTCATGATCCCTCCGCGGGTGTGAGCATGTGCGCGACCTGGTGGGCCGGGTCGAGGCGTACGTAGGTGGACTCGCCCCAGGCGTAGGTCTCCCCGGTGAGTTCGTCGCGCAGCTTGAGCGTGCCGTCGGCAGATAGGCCCAGGGCGGTCGGGTCGCAGGTGACGGTGGCCTCGTGGGCGTGGTGCGGGTCGAGGTTGACGATCACGAGCACCAAGTCGGCCCCGCCGTCCGGCAGTTCGACGTGTTTGGTGTACGCGAGGATCTGGTCGTTGTCCGTGCTCTGGAGGCGCAGGTTGCGCAACTCCTGGAGGGCCGGGTGCAGTCGGCGGAGCCGGTTGAGATGGGTGATCAGCGGGGTGATGGTGCGGCCCTCCGCCTCCGCAAGTGCCCAGTCCCGGGGCCTGAGTTGGTACTTCTCCGAGGCGAGGTAGTCCTCGGTGCCCTCCGCCAGCGGGGTGTTCTCGCAGAGTTCGTAGCCGGCGTAGACGCCCCAGCTCGGCGCGGCGGTCGCGGCGAGCACGGCGCGGACCTCGAAGGCGGGTCTGCCGCCGTGCTGGAGGTAGGCGTGCAGGATGTCGGGGGTGTTCACGAACAGGTTGGGGCGCATGAAGTCCGCGCTGTCCTGGGCGAGTTCGGGCAGGTAGGCGGTCAGCTCCTCCTTGGTGTTCTTCCAGGTGAAGTAGGTGTACGACTGCTGGAAGCCGGCCTGCGCCAGCGCGTGCACCATCGCCCGCCGGGTGAACGCCTCGGCCAGGAACAGCACATCGGGGTCGGTGGCGTTCAGCTCCGCGATCAACCACTCCCAGAACTGCACCGGTTTGGTGTGCGGGTTGTCCACCCGGAAGATCCGCACACCCAGGTCCATCCAGTGCCGCACGATCCGCAGCGCCTCGGCGTACAGGCCCTCCGGGTCGCCGTCGAAGTCGAGTTGGTGGATGTCCTCGTACGTCTTCGGCGGGTTCTCGGCGTAGGCAATGGAGCCGTCGGCGCGGTGGTGGAACCACTCGGGGTGCTCGGTGAGCCAGGGGTGGTCCGGTGAGCACTGGAGGGCGAGGTCCAGGGCGACTTCGAGGCCCAACTCCCGTGCTGTGGCCACGAAGTGGCGGAAGTCGTCCTCGGTGCCGAGGTCGGGGTGGATCGCGTCGTGGCCGCCGTGCCGGGAACCGATCGCCCAGGGCGAGCCGACGTCGTCGGGGCCCGCGTGGAGCGTGTTGTTCGCGCCCTTGCGGTGGGTGGTGCCGATGGGGTGGACGGGTGGGAGGTAGACGACGTCGAAGCCCATCGCGGCGACGGCGGGCAGCCGCTCGGCGGCACTCCGCAGCGTGCCGCCGGTCGGGCGGCTGCCCGCCTGGACCACCGCTCCCTCCGAGCGCGGGAACAGTTCGTACCAGGAGCCGACGAGGGCGCGCCGTCGTTCGACGCGCAGCGGCAGGGGCCGGGAGGCGGTGACGAGGTCACGCAGCGCGTAGCGCCCCAGGGCGGCCGTCACCCGGGGGGTGGTGACGGCGGACAGCCGGGCCGGAGGGGGGCCCAGGGTGTCGCGGAGCGCGGCCACGGCCGCGGAGACCGCCTCCCGGCGGTCCGATGAGGTGATGCCGAGTGCGGCCCGTTCGTGCAGCAACGCGCCCTCGGCCAGGGTGAGTTCGGTGTCGACGTCAGCCTCGATCTTGAGCGTGGCGTCGTGCCGCCAGCTCTCCAGCGGGTCGGCCCAGGCCTCGACGCGGAAGGTCCAGGGACCCTCCGTGTCGGGGACCACGGTGGCCTGCCAGCGGTCGGCGTCCTCGTCGACGAGGGTCATCGGGACCCGGTGGGCGGGCCGCCCCGCGGGGTCGTGCAGGACGACGTCCGCGGCGACGGCGCCGTGGCCCTCGCGGAAGACGGTGGCCGTGATGTCGAGGTGTTCTCCCGTCACAGCCTTGGCGGGCAACTCCCCGTCCCGCACGCGTGGTTGGACGTCGAGGACGGGGATGCGCCCGGTCACCGGTGTCATGGTCGACTCCTCCCCGCTCGGATCCCGTCAGCGCAGCCCGGTCGGGGCCGGCGTCCGGGCTGCGAGCAGGTCGATGATGGTCCGTGCGAAGAGGTGGCAGTGGTTGCCGGTGCGGCCGGTGACCAGGTCGTCGTGGATGACGACGTCCTGGTCGACGTACTCGCCGCCCATGTTCCGCAGGTCGCCCAGCAGGTTGTTGTGGACCACCGCGCGCCTGCCCTGCATCAGTCCCTGCACGGGTGCGGCGAGCCACATGCCGTGGCAGATGATGCCCTTGAGGATCGCCGGGTCGGCGAACGCGCGGCGCAGGAACTGGCTGGCGGGCGGGAGCAGTTGGGGGTCCTCGGTGAAGCGCAGCCGGTCGGCGACCATCCCGGAGGGGACGATGACCGCGGAGTACTCCTTCAGCGCGAACTCGTCGAGGTCCTCGAAGGACTCGGTGACCTCGAAGGGCATGCGGTGCTCATGGCCCTGGAAGGTCATCTGCTCGTTGCCCCACAGCCGGGACAGGAAGTGGATCTCGGCTCCCTCCTCGGGGAAGCGGTAGCGGTAGTAGAGGATCTCGGGCTCGTAGAAGTCGCTCTCCATCAGGACGGCGATCTTGTGACCGGACAGTCGCACGGCGGCTACCCCTTCCCCTTCGCGGTGACCAGGTCGATGAGGAACGGCCCGCGGTGCGCGAGCGCCTGCGCGACCGCCTCCTCCGCCTGCCCGGGCTTCTCGACCCGTACGGCGGCCACGCCGAGCGATCCGGCGAGGGAGACGAAGTCGACGGCCGGGCTGCTCAGGTCGAAGATCTCGGGCTGTTCGTGGGCGGGGATGTGCTGGTCCCGCCAGTACTCCTCGATGTTGTCCTCGAGGAGCTTGTAGCTGCCGTTGTTGCAGATGACGAACTTGGTGGGGAGGCCGTAGCGGGCCGCCGTCCACAGCGCCTGGAAGGTGTACATGCTGCCGCCGTCGCCGGTGAAGCCGACCACCGTGCGGTCGGGGTGGGCGAGTTGGGCGCCCAGCGCGCCGGGGATGCCGACGCCGAGGGAGCCGCCGCGGGTCTGCATCCACTGACCCGGCACGGTCGGCGCGAGCCGGCGGAAGAGCGCCGGGGACGCCGTCAGGGCCTCGTCGAAGAGGATCGCGTCCGCCGGCAGCCGGCGGGCGAACTCCTTGGCGAGGGCGATGGTGGGCAGTTCCGCGGCCTCGGCGGCGGCCTCGGCCCGCTCGTCCGCCTTGGCGAGGGCGGCCGAGCGCTGCGCGGCGTGCCGGCGCAGCCGCTCGACCGCCGCGGTCCGCCGCCCGAGGCCCATCTCCCGGCCCAGCGCGTCCGCGAGGAGACGCAGGGTGGCCTTCGGGTCGGCGACGATGCCGAGGTCGACGGGGTGGTTCTTGGCGATCGCGCCGGAGTCCAGGTCGATGTGCACGACCGGGACGCCCGCCCCGAAGACGCCGTCGAGCGCCGGGTACACCTCGGGCAGCGCGTAGGTGCCCACGATGAGGACACCGTCGGCCCCGCCGGTGATCTTCCGGCTCTGCTCGCCGAACATGTGGCCCAACTGCCCCGCGTAGGCGGGGTGTTCGACGGAGAGGTTGACCTCGGCCCAGTCCGCGCCGTACACGTCGGCGCCCCACACCTCGGCCAGCCGCCCCAACTCGGCCTGGGCGCCCGCGAAGTGGACACCGTCACCGGCGATGACGAGCGGTTTGCGGGCGTCGGCGAGCAGCGCCGCGGCCTTCGCCACGGTGTCCGGGGTCGGCAGGCTGCGGGTCTCCGGGTAGGACACGGGCGCCACCGGTTCGGCGGTCTCGTGGTCCATCACGTCGGCGGGCAGCACGACCAGCACCGGACCGTATGGCGGGGTCGCGGCGACCTTGAAGGCGCGGCGCAGCACCCGCAGCGTGGAGTCGGGATCGACCACGCGGGTGGCCCACTTGGTCACCGGCCTGGCCATGCCGACCAGGTCGGCGGCCATCTGCGCGTCCATGCTGTCGTAGCGCAGCCCGGACTCGCCGACCAGGGTGACGATCGGGGCGTGGCCGCGCATCGCCTGGTAAAGCATGCCGATGCCGTTGCCGAGCCCGACGCCGGAGTGGAGTTGCAGGACCGCCGGGGTGCGGGTGGCGCGTGCGTAGCCGTCCGCCATGCCGACGGCCGTGCACTCCTGGAGGGCCAGGATGTACTGGATCGAGGGGAAGGAGCGCAGTTCGTCGAGGAACCCCTGCTCGACCGTGCCGGGGTTGCCGAACATGAACCGGACCCCTTCGGCCTGCAGTTGTTCGAGCAGCGCGATCCGCGCGGGCCTGCTGTCCATCGTGTGCTCACCTCTCGTCGGAGCAAAGGGCGTCGGACGGCCTCAGGCGGTCGCCGTGAACCCCCACTGCCGCAGGCCCTCTTCGAGGACCTCGACGGTCTTCTGTCCGGTCAGGTAGGAGTCGGGCGTCGAACGGCCCGTGATGAACGGGTAGTCGACGATGACGGAGGTCGTCTTGCCGAAGTTCCCGTGGTACGCGCCGCCGGGTGCGGTGGCGTCGCGCAGGATGTACTCCAGCGGGTACGGGGGCGGCCCCATCACGAAGTCGGTGCCGAGGAAGCCGGTGCCGTCCTTGTAGTCGTACTCGATGCAGTGGCCGGTGACGTGCTTGCCGCGGATGAGGGAGACCCGGGTCTCCTGGTCGCGGGCGAAGGCGAGGCAGGCGACGCCGTAGCACTCGGCGGCGATCGGCCGGTCCAGTGCGTGGAAGGCGAGGATCAGGTCGTGGACGCGCCAGTTGTTGGCGAGGTCGACGATCGGTCCGCTGCCGCCGACGATCAGCAGCGCGTCGTAGCGGTCGGCGATCTGTGAACGCACCTGCTCCAGGCGGGTGTTGTAGGCCTCCCAGTCGCGCAGGAAGTACGGCTTGGACCGGTACGGCCGGTCGGGCAGCCAGGACGACAGGTCGAGGGGGTTGTCGAGCCGGTCCGAGGCCTCGACCTTCCGCACCTTGTCCGCGATCTCGGGCGTGGTGACGGACCGGCCGAGCGGCGGGTCGACGTACTCGGGGTCCATGCTCGGCGGCAGCGCGTGCGGGCGCTTGCCGGTCGCGGTGGCGAAGGTGAGGTGGTAGCCGGCCTGGTCGAAGGTCTCCAGGGGGCCGATCAACTCCTCACCCCAGTAACCGTATTCGGACAGGACGACCAGAATGCGCTTGCTCATGGGGTTCCTCCCGTTCGGCGGGACGGTGCCGACTGGCGGATTCCTGTGTACGTCCGTGGAGTTCGCGCCGGTCGGCGGCGGGGCCCGGGTCGCGGCACATCCTCAAGTGGCCGAACGCACTACGGCATGTCCTGGCCATCGATCTTCGACCGGTGAACTCGGGTGCGTCCGCCGGGAGTTGCCGCAGCTCTCGCGGCGACTTCGCACAGTGCGGCCGGTCCCCGTGCGCGAGCGGCCGGGGCGGGCGCGGTTGTGGGGTCATCGGTCGTGTGTCGCTTCCGGACCCCGGGAGCGGAACCCCGATGAGCGGAGACTTTCATGCCGAGCGAACAGACCGGCTCCGACCGGGAGATCGCCGCGTTCGTGCAGCGCTGGTACGACCTGCTGAGCGAGCACGCGCCGGTCGAGGAGCTGCTGCCCCTCGTCGCCGACAAGGGCCTGGTGATGGCCTTCCCGGAGCGGACCCTGTACGGCCACGCGGACTTCCTCGACTGGTACACGGCTGTCGGCGGGGCCTACACCGACCAGAGCCACACCGTCGAGGAGGTCACCTCCCACGAGGACGGCACCCGTATCGACGTCGACGTCACGGTGGTGTGGACCGCCAAGTCGACAGCGGACGGCACCGTCTCGTCCTTCCGGATCAACCAGAAGTGGCAGTTGGAACGTTCCACGCCGGGTGCCCGTCCGCTGATCGTCGACTACCGGGTCGGCGAGCCGGCCGCCATCTGATCCCCGTCACCTTTGGAGGCTGACATGCCGTCGAAGTCGGTGCCCTCAGGGGCCGATTACATCGTGGTGGGCGCCGGCTCGGCCGGCTGTGCGGTCGCGGCCCGGCTGAGCGAGGACCCGTCCGTGAGCGTGGTCCTGCTGGAGGCGGGCGGCTGGGACGAGCGCCCCGAGATCCACCGGGCCGACGCGGCCTCGGTCCTCTCGCTGCTCACCGCCGAGTGGCGGAGCGAGATCGACTGGGGCTACGTCACCGAGCCCGAGGCGGGCATGGAGGGCCGCCGTGTCCCCGTGGCCCGTGGCAAGGTCGTCGGCGGGTGCAGTTCCGTCAACGCCCTGATGTGGGTGCGCGGCAGCCGCCACGACTACACCCGCTGGGTCGCCGAGGGCGCCACCGGCTGGTCCTACGACGACGTCCTGCCGTTCTTCCGCCGGGCCGAGGACTACTCGGGCGGCGCCGACGCGTTCCGCGGCGCGGGCGGTCCCGTCCGGGTCCGGCAGCTCGACCGACCCGCCCCGATCGCCCGGGCGTTCGTGGAAGGTGCCGGTGAACTCGGCTACGCCACGGACACCGACGGTGACTACAACGGCGCCCGGCAGGAGGGCTTCGGCTTCCTATACCAGACGTTCCGCGACGACGCGGGCCACCGGTGCAGCACCGCCGACGCCTATCTGCGCCCGGCCTTGGACCGTTCCAACCTGACCGTGCTCACCGACACCCTGGTCACCCGGCTGCTGCTGGACGGGACGCGGGTCACGGGCATCGAGTACGTCCGGGACGGCGAACGGCGTCAGTTGCGCGCCGAGGGTGAAGTCGTCGTGTCCGCCGGGGCGTTCGAGACGCCGAAGCTGCTCATGCTGTCCGGGATCGGCCCGGCCGCGCACCTGCGGGAGCACGGCATCCGCTGCGTCCAGGATCTGCCGGGCGTCGGTGCCGGACTCCAGGACCACCTGTTCGCGCCGATCTGCTACCAGTCGCTCCAGGAGCACCCGGACGGGGCACTGCTGTCCGAGGCCGGGCTGTTCACCCACACCCGCGAGGCGGGCCCGGAGGACTCCCCCGACCTGCAGTTCACGTTCGGTCCCATCAAGTTCCTGCCGGCCGACGCCCCCGCCGACCAGTGGGAGGGGCCCGGCTTCACCTTCGCGCCGATCGCGCTGCGCCCGCAGAGCCGGGGCCGGATACGGCTGCGCGACGCCGACCCCCGGTCCAACGCCGTCGTCAGCGCCGGCTACCTCACCTCCACGGCCGACCTCGACGTCCTCGTGCACGGGGTGCGACTGGCCCGCGAGTTGGCGGCCACCCGGGCCTTCGACCCGTTCCGCGGCGACGAGTTGGGCCCCGGAAAGGACATCACCGGGCCCGAGGAGCTGCGCGGGTACGTCGCCGCGAACGCGACCACCCTGTGGCACCCGGCCGCCACCTGCCGGATGGGCACGGGCGCGGACGCCGTCACGGACCCGGAGCTGCGCGTGCACGGCATCGCGGGGCTCCGGATCGCGGACGCGTCGGTCATGCCGTCGATCACCGCGGGCAACACGCACGCGCCCAGCGTCATGATCGGCGAGCGTGCGGCGGCGTTCGTCCGCGAGGCCGCCGTCCCGTCCCGGTCCGCTCCTTCGGAGTCCGTGCCGTCTCTCTCCCAACCGTCCCTGTCCGACGTCCACTTGAGCTAGGGGATGCAGCATGTCCGACCTCGACCAGTCCCAGCAGGAGAACCTGGCGCTGTACCGGCGCTTCCTCGACGCGTTCAACTCCGGCGACCTGGCGGAGATCCCCCGGGTCATCTCCGCCGACTTCACCGACCACCACCCCGGGTTCGACATCACCGGCCTCGACTCCTACCTGGAGGCGCTGCGCGGGGCGTACAACTCCCTTGATCTGAAGGGCGAGTTGGAGGAGCTGTCGGCGCTCGGCGAGGACCGGGTCCTGACCCGGGTCAAACTGACCGGCACACATCTCGCACCGCTGCTCGGCCTCCCGGCCACGGGCCGCAAGGTGGAGTGGTCCACCACCGAGATCTGGCGGGTCCAGGACGGCCTGTTCGTGGAGCGCTGGGCGCAGGACGACATGCTCGGCCTGCGCGAGCAGATCTCCTCCGACGCCCTGAACCTGGCCGTCGTCCAGCAGGTCAGCGACGCCGTCAACCAGCGCCGCCTGGACGACCTCGACGACCTGTTCGGGCCGACGTTCCACGACAACAACCCGGCGTGGAGCTGCGAGAGCCTGGAAGAGCTGAAGGGGATCATCCAGGGCGCGTACGACGGGCTCGACTTCTCCGTGGGCCTCGACGCGCTGTACCCCGCCTCGCCCGACAAGGTGATCATGCACATCACCTTCCACGGCAAGCACATCGCCCCGTTCTTCGGCCAGGAGCCGACCGGCAAGGAGGTCTCCTGGACCAGCCTTGAGGTCTACCGCCTTGAGGACGGCAAGGTCGTCGAGCGCTGGGTGCAGGCCGACACCGCGGGCCTGATGCGCCAGGTCGGCGTCCCGCTCCCCTGATCGATCCCGTACCCCGGAACAGCCACAGAAAGGACGGGCGCATGGACACCCGAGAAGTGGTCGACACGTACTACCGGCTGGCCAACTCCGGCGAGTGGGACGCCTGGTGCGACCTGTTCGCGGCCGACCAGACCATGGACGAGCAGCTGGCCGGACATGTCGAGGGCCGCGAGACCCTCCGGGAGATGATGAAGGGCTTCCCGGAGATGTACGCCTCCTTCGCCAACGTCCCCCGGCACGTGGTCGTGGACGGCGAGCAGGCCGCGGTGGTCTCCGACATCACCGGCCGCACCCACGACGGCATCACCGTCGAGGCCAAGGTGTGCAACTACTTCCGCGTCACCGGCGGCCTCATCACCTACTTCGCGAACTTCCACGACAGCGTGCCGTTCGCCGCGGTCACCGGGACGTGACGGCGATGACGACCGCTGCCCCGGCCGGCCTGCGCTGGTCGCACGTCGGCCTCAACTGCCGTGACCAGAAGGCCACGGAGGACTTCTACACCCGGCACTTCGGGTTCGCCCGGGCCCGGGTGGTGGAGGCCGACGGGGTCCGCGTGGTGTTCCTGCGCAACGGCCCGGTCTATCTGGAGCTGTTCGCGACCGACGCGGACGCCCTGTTCACCACGGCGAAGGACGGCCCGGCCAACCCCGGCACGGCACGCCATCTCGCCTTCCAGGTCGACGACGTGGACGCGTTCCTCGCCGCCGCCGGAGGCGAACTGGAGCCGCTGCTCGGCCCGTTGACCTTCGACGAGTTCATCCCCGGCTGGAAGACGGTGTGGGTGTCCGACCCGGACGGCATCGTGCTGGAGGTCAGCCAGGGATACACCGATCAGTCCACCGACGAACTGGCCACGTACGCCTGACAGGAGAGTCCCCCACCATGAGGCCCGTCCCCGACCAGACCATCCTCCTCACCGGCGCCACCGACGGCATGGGCCGTGAGCTGGCCCGTGAACTCGCCGCGCAGGGGGCGTCGTTGATCCTGCACGGCCGCAGTGCGACCAAGGGCGAGGAGCTGCTGTCCGAACTGCGCGCGTCCACCGGCAACGACAGGCTGAGCTACGAGCTGGCCGACTTCTCCTCGCTGGAGGACATCCGCAAGCTCGGCGACCGGATCCTCTCCACGCACGACCGGCTCGACGCGCTGGTGAACAACGCCGGCATCGGGGTCGAGCTGGCCCGCCAGGAGAGCCAGGACGGCCTGGAACTCACCTTCCAGGTCGACTACTTGGCGGCCTACATGCTCAGTTGCCGGCTCGCGCCGCTGCTGGTCCGCTCGGCCCCGGCCCGCATCGTGAACGTCAGCTCCGCGGGCCAGGCGCCGATCAACTTCCGTGACGTGATGCTGGAGCGGAACTGGGACGGGGTGCAGGCCTACTGCCAGGCGAAGCTCGCCCAGATCAGCCTGACCTTCGACCTGGCCGAGCGGCTGCGCGGCACCGGGGTGACGGCCAACGCCCTGCACCCGGCGTCGTACATGCCGACCAAGATGGTCGTGAACCTCTTCACCCCGCAGTCCACGGTCGAGGAGGGCGTGCACAGCACCCTGCGCCTCATCACCGACCCTTCCCTCGACGACGTCACGGGTACCTACTTCAACCGCACCCAGCGGTCCCGTGCGGGCGCCCAGGCCTACGACGAGCGCGACCGCGCCCGGCTGCGCGCGCTGAGCGAGTCGCTGACCGGGGTGAGCTTCCCGGCCGACCTGAGCGGCTGAAGCAACCGACCTGGGCAGCTGAGCAGCCCATCGCAACACCGAGCCCCCGCCTCGTGCACGCGAGGCGGGGGCTTCGTGGTGTGCGAGTGCTAGCTCGCGGTGACGGACAGCTTGTGATGGAACACGTTGCCCGGATCCCAAGTCGCCTTCACCCGCTGCAACTTGGCGAGGTTGCCCTTGAAGTACAGGGTCTGCCAGGGCACGCCGGAGGTGTTCCAGGCCGGATCGGTGAGATCGGTGTCGGGGTAGTTGATGTAGGAGCCGTCGTTGGTGTCGTTCGGCACCGGCACCCCGCCGGTGTCCGCGTAGAGGTCGCGGTACAGAGCGCGCATCCAGGCGACGTGCCGGTCGTCCTGTGCCGCGTCCGGCCAGTACGTCGTGAAGTTGGCCTTGAGGACCGAGTCCCGCTGGGCCAGCGCGGTGGCCGTGGGCGACACGGTGTTGACCTTGCCGCCGTAGGAGTAGAGCAGGATGCCGGCGTGCCCGTCGTAGGCGGCGTCGGAGAGGTAGCCGTAGAGCGTCTTGGCCTGGGCTGCGGACCAACCCTGGCGCAGATAGGCGCCCTTGGACTTCGTGCGGCTGTAAAGGCCGGTGTCGTAGGGGTCCTTGAGAGTCGTCTTCAGCCAGGGCCAGGAGGAGCGGGCGTCGGTGTACGGCACGCCGATGCCGCCGGTGACCGCGGCGACGTAGGCGTCGAGGAGGGCCGAGGCATCCGAACGGGTGCCGTCTATCTGGGTGTTGAGGACGAGGCTGCCCTGGACGCGGTTGTAGAGGATCAGGACGCTGTGCAGACTGTCGTAGGAGGAGCCGGCGACGCTGTTGCGGGCGTGCCAGGCGCCGTGGTTCGCGATCAGCGCGGTGAAGGCGGCCTCCGTTAGGTCGGTCCACTTGATGGCGACCGTCGACTTCAGGAGGGTCTTCGGCGGTCTGGGCAGGAGCGTGGAGGGGTCGGTGCCGGTGGCGTCCGGGGCTCGGAACCAGTAGCGGGTGACGATGCCGAAGGTGCCACCGCCGCCGCCCGTGTGGGCCCACCACAGGTCGCGGCGCGGGTTGTCGGCCTCGCGGGTGGCGACGACGGCACGGGCGGTGCCGGAGGCGTCGACCACGACGACCTCGACGGCGTAGAGATGGTCGACGACGGCGCCGTACTGGCGGCACATCGCGCCGTAGCCGCCGCCGGTGACGTGTCCGCCGACGCCCACGGTCGGGCAGGTCCCGCCGGGCAGGGACACGCCCCACTCCAGGTACAGGGTGCGGTAGACGTGGCCGAGGGTGGCGCCGCCCTCGACGAGGAAGGCTCGTCGGGCGGGGTCGTAGTGGACCGCGTCCATCTCCGACATGTCGACGAGTATCCGTACGTCGAGGTCGTCGACCAGTGAGTCCAGGCAGTGACCGCCGCCTCGTACGCCGATGCGCTTGCCGGCGTCGACCGCCGCCTGGACGACGGACACCACCTGCGCGGTGGTGTGGACGAGGCGTATCGAGTCGGGGGCGGCGACGAATCTCGCGTTGTAGCCGCGGGAGGTGAGGTCGAGATAGCGGGTGTCCGAGGCGTCGACGGTGACCGCGGCGGGGGCGGTGGTGTCCGTGACCGTACTGTCGGCGGCCATGGCGCGGGTGGGGACTACGGCCGCGGCGATCCCTGCGGCGGTGGCGGTGCCGAGGAGTCCGCGTCGGGTGAGTCCGGCGGACGAGCGCCGGTCCGGTTGCTGTGGTGTCACTGCTGTCTCCTGCATCTCGTGGTGGGCGAACGAAAAGTGGAGGGGCGAAATGGGGGGGCGAAATGGGGGGCGAAAAAACTGCCGCCCAGGAGGCCAGGAGCCTTCTGGGCGGCAGGAGTTGAGGGGGGTCAGACGACGTCGTGTCCGCTGACCGTGGTCTCCGGGATCTCGTCGCGGACGTCCCAGTGCTCGGCGATCAGGTCGTTCTCGAGCCGGAAGATCTCCACGACGGCCGAGCCCCGGTCCGTCGAGGTGGCGCGGAAGTGGGTGTGCACGAAGACCAGGTCTCCGGAGCCCGCCGCGCGCTTGATCTCGAACCGTGCCTCGGGGAGCTGCTTGCGGAAGCCCTCGATGAACTCGACCAGCGGCTTGCGACCGTCGGGCAGGTTCGGGTTGTGCTGGATGAGGTCCGCGGCCAGGTACTTGTCGGCCAGGTCGGTCTGCCCCTGGTTCCAGACGGTCTCCAGGTAGTCGCGCACGAAGTGCACCTGGTGGCTGCTCATGAGTTCTCCTTGGCTAACTGATGTGTACAGGTGTGGCGGACTGCTCGGCGACCTTGGCCGCCGACGCCTGCCGGACGGACAGCAGATGGGCCAGCGCGGCCAGGACGAGGACGCCCAGAGCCGCGGCCGGGATGGGGCCCGCGCCCACGCCCGGCAGCAGCGAGCTGCCGATGAAACTGCCGAGGCTCATCCCGAGGTAGAGCGCGGCGGCGTTCAGGGCGAGGATCAACCCCGGTTGCAGAGGCACCAGTTCGACCAGCCGGGCCTGCTGCGGGGCCTGGTAGAGCTGGCTGAAGAAGGCCCAGAACGCGAAGAACACGAGCCCGGCCGTGGAGTGCGGGGCGACCAGCAACAGGGCGAAGCCCAGGGCGAGTCCGATGACGGCGAGGCCCACCGTCCGTTCGACGCCCAGCCGTTCGGCGATCCTCGGCGCGGACGCGTTGCCCGCGACACCGATCACGCCGAAGGCGAGCAGGGTCACCGAGATCAGTCCGGACGACGCGTCGAAGCGGTCCTTGAGATAGGCGCCCGCGATGCCGTAGACGGTGAACTGGGCGGCCATGAAGAGGAGGGTCGTCGAGACGGTGGCCACGGTGGCGGGGGTGCGCAGCGCACCCCGGTAGGCCTGCACTGTGGGCGGTTCGCCGGTCGGGATCTCGGGGACGAACACGAACACCGTCACGAAGGCGATCGCGGAGAGCACGGCCACGCCGAGCAGCGCCGGACGCCAGCCGAGGCTGCCGCCCAGGAACGACGCCAGCGGCACACCGAGCACGGCGGCGGCCGTCATCCCGCCGAAGACGGTGGCCAGGGCCCGCTGTCGGCGCTCCGTCGGGACGATGAGCGCACCGGCCGCCGAGGCGCCGGGGCCGAAGACGGCGGCGCCCATCGCGGCGAGGACCCGAGTGGCCGTCAGGAAGCCGTAGTTGGGCGCTACGGCCCCGAGCGCGGCGCCCACGGTGAGCAGCCCGATGCCTACGAGGAGGACGCGCTTGCGGTTCCAGCGGCGCAGCAGGATGGGGGCCGAGGGCGCGAAGACCGCGAAGGTCAGCGCGAAGACGGTGACGAGTATGCCCACCGAGGCGGGTTCGACG
The DNA here is from genome assembly GCF_000367365.1 of Streptomyces prunicolor NBRC 13075. Taxonomy (GTDB): domain Bacteria; phylum Actinomycetota; class Actinomycetes; order Streptomycetales; family Streptomycetaceae; genus Streptomyces; species Streptomyces prunicolor. Next base: position 135,249 of record NZ_BARF01000059.1, read on the forward strand.
TGCAGATCGTCCCCGATCGGACCGTTCAGGCCGACGACCGCCAGCGAGATCGTCCCCAGGCTGAAGTAGCCCAGTGAGAGTGACAGCAAGGCCGGTAAGGCGCTGTTGCGGGAGGGCATCACGCCACCTCCTCTTCCGAGCGGGAAAGGTGCATGCGGTGACCGTAGGAGCGGTCCAGGGACCGTCGCGCGCGCCGCGAGGAGGACCCCGGCACTGCCCGAGGTCCGCCCCCGCACTACGTCAGGTCGCGCCGAAGGCGCGTGAGCGCAGCACCAGCGGCACGCTGCGGCCGGAGCTGATCAGCCAGTGCTCCACGGCGTTGACCAGCAGGAGCAGCAGGGCGGTTGAGGCAAGTACGGCGAGGGCCGGCAGGAGGGGTGCGACCGCGGCGGCGGCCAGCAGCACGAGGCCGCAGTAGAAGCGGGTGGCGGACGCGGCGCCGAACATCCGGCGGCGGGTGTAGCAGAACGTCAGCAGGATCAGGGCGGCTCCGACGGGCAGCAGTCCGGCGGTGCCGGAGTGCGGGACGCGCAGCGGGTCGTGGACGGTGCGTACGGCGCCGACGGAGACCAGCAACAGCCCGGCGACCAGGACGAGATGGCCGTAGCTGAGCACGTCGCGGACGACGATCGCGGGGGTCGAGTGGGTGCGCAGGGCGTGGGCGACGGCCGAGGCGACGAGGTGGAAGTAGAGCCACCACAGGGCGCAGCCGATGAGGAAGGCGAGGACGAGCGCGGTCAGGCTGACCGGGTCGAGCGGTCCTTTGGCGACTCCGGCGCCGACGGAGAAGATGTTCTCGCCGAGGGCGATGATGATGAACAGGCCGAATCGTTCCGGGAGATGGTTGACACCGAAGGCAAGTCGCCGCAGATGGCCGCTGAGCAGGACGGGCGCCGCCAGTTCGGCGACCACGGCGACCGCCCAGCACACCTCGCGCCAGGGGGCGGGGAGGGTGGCGGCGCCGAACAGCACGAGGGCGAAGGCGAGTCCGGCGCGGTAGGGGTGGATGGTGTAGAGCGCGCACTCTCTGCGGATGGCCTCGCCGATGAGCAGTCGGAGGGCGAGGTAGCTGCCCGCGTACAGCAGGGCCTGTTCCCGGTTGTCGAGCGCCTGTGGCGCGGCAACCGCCATGCCGTAGACGGCGAGTGCGGTCAGCATCAGGAACACCCGTTGCAGGCTGGTCTCGTGCACGGCGTTCATCGCCATGACGACGTCCACCCAGGCCCACCACAGCGGGACGAGCACGAGCAGACACTGTCCGAGCACGGGCCAGGTGGCGTGTCCGGCGAGCAGGTGCGCGATCTGGCCCACGCCGAACGCGAGGACCAGATCGAAGAAGAGCTCCGCCCAGGTGGCCCGGTCGCGCACCTGAACGGCCGGGACGGTCGTTGTCGCGGTTGCGTCGGTCATCGTCGTATCGGGACACGGCGGGCCCCGACAAACAGGGAATGCGCGAAGTAGCCACCCATTGCGGCAAGTTCACCGCCCGGCTGTCCGAACTTCAGCGCTCGGTGAGCGTCACCCGCACCGGCCCGCCCGTCACGTCGACGAGCCGGGTCCATTCCGCCGTCAGGGTCAGTGTGCGGTTCGGTACGGCTGTCCCCAGCCACTCCTTGTGCAACAGCCGCCCGTCCTGGACGACTTGCAGGACCGGCCGGTTCACCAGGGCCGAGGTGCGCAGGACGTACGGGTGGTCGTCGCCCGGGGCGACCCGGTTCGGGGCGATCCAGCGCAGGGGCGGCTCGACGAGCAACGGCACGGTGTGGCGGGCCCATTCGGCACCGGCGAGGCTCTCCAGAACGGCGGCGGCGACCCGGACCCCCTCGCGGGTGGCGGTGGCCGCGCTCTCGACGGGGTGCAGGAGACTACCGGCGGCGAACACACCGGGCCGTGAGGTGTGCAGAGCCCCGTCGACGGCGGGGCCCCGGGTGCCGGGATCCAGTTCCAGGCACCCCCGCCGGGCGAGCTCATGGTCGGGCACGAAGTCACCGGTGAACACGACGGTGTCGCAGACCAGTTGCACGGTACGGCCGTCCCGGTGCCGGACGCGGACGCCGGACAGCCGCCCGTGACCGAGGAGTTCGGTGACCGTGGTGTCGGTGAGGAGGGGGATGCGGTGGCGGAGGCGGGCGTTGTGGGTGCGGGCGACGGTCGTCTGGGAACGGTCCAACTCGGTGACCATGGCGACGACCTGGGCTCCGGCCTCCCGCACGGTGTCGGCGGCGGCATAGGAGACGTCCTCGGCACCGACCACGACGGCCCGGGTGCCGATCCGCTGCCCGTGGAGATGCACCGCCTGCTGCAACTCCCCTGTGGTGTACACCCCGTTGGGGCGGGTCCCCGGCACCAGCCGGGCCGCGCGCGGCCGTTCGCGGGCACCGGTGGCGAGGACGACGGCTGCCGCGTGGATGGTCTCCGGGCCTTGCGGTCCAACGGTGTTCAGGGCCGACGGCCCCGCCCAGTCGAGGGCGGTGATCCCGGTACGGACGACGGCACCGGCCCGCGCGGCGGCGGCGAGCACCAGGCGGGCGTACGCGGGCCCGGTGAGCGGATGCGTCCAGGTGCCGAAGCCGCCGTGGTGGCAGTGCCGGGGCACTCCCCCGGCCTGCTGCTCCCGGTCCAGGACTTCGACGCGGGCGACTCCGGCAACGGCGAGGCGCGCGGCGGCGGCGAGTCCCGCGGGTCCGGCGCCGACCACCAGGACGTCCACTTCGCGTGCGGGGCGGGTCACGGCTGGGCGAATTCGGAAGGGGGGCATACGGAGGTCCCGTGAGCGCGACCGGCCGCGACCGAGCCCGCGACAAGCCCGGCGCGGCGCACGCCGCCCACCGCGCGTCCCCGCTGAATCATGCCCGGCTCCCTTCAAACAGCGCCCGTACCGCCGCCCCGCAATAGAACCCCTGACAACGCCCCGCCCGTGCCCGCGTCCGCCGACGCAGTCCGTCCAGGTTGCGCGGTGGCACCGTACTGGCGAGCGCGTCCCGGATCTCGCCGCGTGAGACACGCTCGCAGTGGCAGACGAGGGTGCCGTACTCCGGGTCGGCGGCGACGAGTTGGGCGTTCTGATGGGGGCGCGGGTGGGCCTCGCCGAGATTCGGCATGTGGACCGGTCCAAGGTCCCGTGCCGGGCCCAGGTCGAGGCCCGTACCGGCCAGCAACTCGGTGACGTGCGCGGCGATGGCCATGGACGCCGTCAGGCCGGTGGAGCGGATGCCGCCCACCGTGATGTATGCCTGCTCGGGGTGGGCGGTGATGCGGTAGTCGTCCTGCTCGGTGGCGGCGCGCAGTCCGGCGTAGACGGCGGTGACCTCCTCGTCGAGCAGCGCGGGGAGGATGCGGGCGCCCTTCTCCCGCAGCAGCGCGAGCCCCTCGGCGGTCGAGCCGGTCGCCCACTTGTCGTCCAGGTCCTCGGCGGTGGGGCCGAGCAGCAGGTTGCCGTAGACGGTCGGGGTGACCAGAACCCCCTTGCCGAGTGCCGTGGGGACGGGCAGGAGGATGTGGTGGAGCAGGTCGCGGGCGAGCTTGTCGAAGACGATCAGCTGGCCCCGGCGCGGGGTGACGGTGAAGTCGTGGTGCCCCAGGTGTCGGTCGAGGGTGTCGGCGTGCAGTCCGGCCGCGTTGACGAGGTGGCGGGTGCGCAGGGTGCCCCGGGTGGTGGTGAGCGTGTGTGTACCGTCTCGCCAACTGACGTCGGTGACCGGCGAGTTGAGGTGCAGTTCGACTCCGTGGTGCACCGCCTGTGTCGCGTACGCCAGTGTCGTCGTCCAGGGGCAGATGATGCTCTCGCCGGGCACGTGCAGGGCGCCGAGCGCTCCCGGGCCGAGATGCGGTTCACGTTCGTACAGTTCGGGACGGTCGACAGGACGAGCGTCACCGTACTCATTCCGTACGGCCTTCTCCGCCAAGTGCGGTAGCGCGGCGAGCTGTTCCTCGTCCCAGGCCACCAGCAGCGCGCCCACCGGCTCGACGGCGATGCCCGACTCGGCGGCGTACGCGGCGAGTTGGCGCGAACCCTCGCGGACTAGGCGGGCTTCCAGGGACCCCGGTACCGCGTCGAAGCCGGTGTGCAGGATCGCGGTGTTCGCCTTCGAGGTGCCCTGGCCCACGTCGTCCTGGGCCTCGACGAGGGCCACGCGCAGGCGCGGCCGGCGGGCGAGTTCGCGGGCGATGGCACAGCCGACCACTCCCGCGCCGACCACCGTCACGTCGTAACTCCCGGGCGGCAGTGGTCCGTTGACCGTGACTGTCATACGGGGGTCCGGTCGAGCAGTGCCGTCACTTCGGTGCGGAAGGCGGCGAGGCGTTCGACCGCGTGGTCGGGGGTGATGCGCGGTTCGTAGACGGCGGCGGGTTTCCAGTCGGGCAGGGCGTCGGCGAGCGTCAGCCCGGGCTCCGCGCCGAGTTGGGCCAGGGCGCCCACGCCGAGGGCGGTCGCATCCGGCAACGCGGAGACCTCGACGGGGCGCTGGAGGAGATCGGCTTGCGTCTGCATGAGCAGCGCCGAGCGGGTGAGGCCGCCGTCGACGCGGAGCACGTCCAGGGGTGTGCCGAGGTCGGTCGCGGCGGCTTCGGCGAGTTCCACTACCTGCGCGGCCAGGCCCTCGCACAGGGCGCGCACCAGGTTTCCGGAGGTGGTGTCGAGGCCGAGGCCGGTGAGCGAGCCGCGTACGTCGCCGCGCCACCAGGGGGCGGCGAGCCCGGCGAGGGCGGGTACGAAGGTGACCCCACCGGTGTCCGGTACCGCGCCGCCCACCCGGTCCAGGTCGGCGGCGCCGGTGATGACGCCGAGGTCGGTGAGCCACCGTACGGCGGAGGCGGCGGTGTACACCTGTCCGTCGAGGCAGTAGCTGGTCCGTCCGCCGAGCCGCCACGCCACGCAGCTGACCAGGCCCGAGTCGCCGCGCCGGGGTGTGTCGCCGGTGTGCGCGAGGAGGAACGCCCCTGTGCCGTAGGTGCACTTGGCGCCGCCGGGCGCGGTGATGCGTTGGGCGAGGAGGGCCGCCTGCTGGTCCACGACGAGGCCGGTGAGGGGTATCTCCGCGCCGAACGCCGTTGTCGTACCAATGAGTTCGGCGCAGTCGACGACACCGGGGAGGCGTTCCCCGGAGAGGCCGTAGAGGTCGAGGGCGCGGGGTGACCAGGTGGCCTTGTCGAGGTCGAGGAGTTGGGTGCGGCCCGCGGTCGCGGCGTCGGTGACGTGGGTGCCGGTGAGGCGGTGGACGAGCCAGGAGTCGCTGGTGGTGACCATGCCGTCGCGGGTCAGATGGCGGCGGATCCAGGCCATCTTGGGTGCGGCGAAGTACGGGTCGAGCGGCAGGCCGGTCAGCCGGCGCAACTCGTCGGCGTGCTCGGTGAGTTCGGCGCAGGCGCTCTCCGCTCGCCGGTCCTGCCAGACGAGTGCGTCGGTGAGCGGCATTCCGGTGTCGGGGTCCCAGGCGAGGACGGTCTCGCCCTGGTTGGCGAGGCCCAGTGCCGTCACGGGTTCGTCGGCCTCGGCGAGTGCGCGGCGGCCGGCGATGATCACCGACTCGTACAGTTCCTCGGGGTCGGCCTCGACCAGGCCGCCCGGTCCTCGGCGGGTCCCCACCGAGACGAACCCGGTGCCGATCACGCCGCGTTCGGGACAGATCACCAGGGCCTTCGTGCCGGATGTGCCCTGGTCGACGGCGAGTACCGGACCCGTCATACCACCCCTCCCGTAGATCACTTCGCGACAGCCTGCCGTCGGTCCGCACCGCACGTCAAGCATTGCTGATTTGTAGTCAACTCGAAGATATATCTGACGAGTTGGGGACGACCGTGAAACCTGCCGCGATGCGGAACGCGCGCCTCTATAGTGACCGCGGACCAAGGCGATCTCCTTGACCGCCGCCCGGAGGAGGGCTGTTGTTACTCCACCCTGCCGTCATGCCCGTTAACCGTCGTACGGCGGGCGGCTGATGGCGCGAGAAGGGGCGCGTCCCGCCTACGATCCCGCCGGTCATGACGCGGCGCTGCGCGCGGCGCTGCAGGATCTGCGGACCGGGCGCTGGATGTCGATGCGCGGTCTGCTCGCCGACACCGCTCAGTGGTGGCAGTGGACGCAGCGCACCCAGGTCCTGGCGGCAGCGGCGGCCGGTACCGACGTGGTGCGGGCCTGGCTCGCGGAGGAGCCGCACAGTGTGCCGGCCGCGGTGATGCACGCCCGGGTCGCCGTGGAGCGCGCGCTGCGGGCCCAACGCGCCAAGCACCGTCGTACGCACGAACTGTGGGTCGAAGCCTGGGACGCGAGCGACAGCGCCACGCAGATCGCGCCCCACGATCCGGTGCCGTGGGTGTGCCTGCTGGCGCTCGCCCAGATCGACCGGGACCAGCGCTGGGACGAGCACCGGGCCGAGCCTCCGGCGCCGATGCTGCCGACGGGCCCGTGGGGGCTGCTGGCCGAGGCCGACCGGCGTGACCCGTTCAACCGCGAGGCCCACCACCGGATGCTGCAGTTCCTCTACGCGCGTGGGTCCACTGGGCGGCTGGCGGAGGCGGTCGGCTACGCGCAGTGGGCGGCGGAGTCGGCGCCGCGGGGTTCCGCACTGCACGTGCTGCCACTGTATGTGCGGGTCGAGCGGTACCGGCGCGGCGGCGGGCGCGATGCCGCCCTCGATCTGCACTGGGTGGCGGAGGACGCCGGCCGTGAGGCGGGCCGGGCCTTCCACCTCTGGTTTGAGCACACGCACATGGCCGAGCGCTCGCTCCTGGACCTCAACCATCTCGCCCACGCGCTGTGGGGCGCGCTCCAATTCCCGGACGCGGCCCGGGTGTTCGACGCGCTCGGCCCGTACTACACCGCCGTGCCGTGGGCCTACCGCACCCCGCAGCCGGGCGATCCGGCGCAGGCGACGGACGTGTTCGTGCAGGCCCGCGCGCGCTGCCGGGCCGCCGGCGTTTCCGGCGGGCGCCCCTGAGACCCCCGCACCCCCTACCCCTGGAGGTTCCGTCATGTCGTCCGTCATCCCCGAACCGTCCGTTCCGCCCGGAGATCCACAGCACGACGAGGAACAGCGCCTGCGCGAACTCGGCTACCGGCCGGTGCTCGCCCGCCGGATGGGCGGTTTCGGCAACTTCGCGATCAGCTTCTCGGTGATCTCGATCCTGTCCGGCTGCATGACCCTGTACGGCTTCGGCATGGGCGCGGGCGGCCCCGCCGTGATGCTGTGGGGCTGGGCGGGCGTAGGCCTGTTCGTGCTGTGCGTGGGCCTCTCGCTGGCGGAGGTCACCAGCGCGTACCCGACCTCGGGCGCCCTGTACTACATGGCCGACCGGCTCGGCGGCCGGCGCTGGGGCTGGTACACGGGCTGGCTGAATCTGCTCGGTCTGCTGGGCGCGATCGCCGGTATCGACTACGGCGCGGCCCTGTTCACCGGCGCCTTCGCGAGCATCCAGTGGGGTTTCGCGCCGACCCCCGGGAAGACGATGCTGATCTTCCTCGGCATCCTGCTGCTGCACGCGTTACTGAACCTCTTCGGCGTCCGGCTGGTCAGCGTCCTCAACTCGATCAGCGTGTGGTGGCACCTGGCCGGAGTCGCGGTGATCGTCGGCGCGCTGGTGATCGTCCCGGACCACCACCAGTCCGCGTCCTTCGTGTTCACGAAGTTCGTGAACGACACCGGCTGGTCAAACCCGGTGTACGTAGCGGCAATTGGCCTGCTCCTGGCTCAGTACACCTTCTCCGGCTACGATGCCTCGGCGCACCTGTCCGAGGAGACGTCGAACGCGTCGGTGTCGGCGGCACGCGGCATCGTCCGCTCCATCTGGGTCTCGTGGATAGCGGGCTTCGTGCTCCTGGCGGGCCTCACCTTCGCGATCCAGGACTACGCGGGCACCCAGAACAGCAGCACCGGGGTGCCGCCCGCGCAGATCCTCCTCGACGGACTGGGCACGGACGGCGCGAGCGCCCTGCTCCTCGTGGTGATCGTCGCCCAGCTGTTCTGCGGCAACGCCGAGGTCGCCGCCGCCAGCCGCATGGTCTTCGCGTTCAGCCGCGACAAGGCGCTGCCCGGCTCGGCCCTGTGGCGCCGGGTCAGCCCCCGCACCCAGACCCCGGTGGCCGCCGTATGGCTGGCGGTGGTGGCCGCCGCGCTGCTCGCGCTGCCGTCCCTCTACTCGGCGACGGCGTACGGCGCGGTCACCGCGATCAACGTCATCGGGATCACCCCGGCGTACGCCATCCCCGTGTTCCTGCGGCTGCGCGCGGGGGACCGTTTTCAGCCGGGTCCATGGAGCCTGGGCCGCTGGAGCAGGCCGGTCGGCTGGGTCGCGGTGGTGTGGGTGGCCTGCGTGACCGTGCTGTTCTGCCTGCCGCAGTCCTCGCCGGTGACGATCGACTCGATGAACTACGCGTCCATCGCCCTCGCCGTCGTACTGATCCTGGCCAGTGTGTGGTGGTACGTCGCCCGCCGTTCGTACGGCACACCGACCACCGCCGCCTACGGCTCCGACCGCGACCAGGCCGAACTCGCCGAGGGAATCGTCTGAAAGCCGTGCTCACAGCCCCGGGCGAGGTACGAACTCCCCGTCCGGATACGGCAGGATGAGCGGTCGCGCCGGTGCGAGGAAACGTCCCGTCCGGCGCGACGGCACTTCCGGCAATGCCCGTGATTTCGAGCAGGTGGAGCAACGTGACGACTCTTCACATCCGGCCCTCGGCGGCCCCTTTCGCCGTGGTTTCCCCCTCCGGCGGTGACCGATGACCCGCGCGCTGACCCTGGACGACCTCACACTCGCCGGAATAGCGCTGATCTCCGGCCTGTTGGCGGGCTTCCTGCTGCGTCTGCTGCTGCGCTGGCTGGGCAAGCACGCCGGCCGCACCCGGTGGAGCGGCGACGACATGATCGTGGACGCCGTACGGACCGTGATCCCCTGGTCGGCGATCATCGCCGGCGCCGCGTCCGCCGCGGCGGTGCTGCCGCTCACCGGGAGCGTCCAGCACCACGTCAACCAGTCCCTCCAGGTGCTGCTCATCTTCGTCGTCACGGTGACGGCGGCCCGGGTGATCGCCGGACTGGTGCGGGCGGTCACCAACTCCCGCTCCGGGGTGGCCGGTTCGGCCACGATCTTCGTCAACATCACCCGGATACTGGTCCTGGCCATCGGCTTCCTGGTGATGCTCCAGACGCTGGGCATCTCGATAGCGCCGATGCTGACCGCCCTCGGTGTCGGCGGTCTCGCCGTCGCACTCGCTCTTCAGGACACCCTCGCGAACCTGTTCGCGGGCATCCACATCCTCGCCTCGAAGACCGTGCAGCCCGGCGACTACATCAAGTTGAGCAGCGGCGAGGAGGGTTACGTCGAGGACATCAACTGGCGCCAGACGACGGTACGGGCGCTCTCCAACAACCTCGTCGTGATACCGAACGGCCAGCTCGCCAAGACGAACATGACCAACTTCATGCGTCCCGAGCAGGAGTTGACGATCCTGGTCCAGGTCGGCGTCGGCTACGACAGCGACCTCGAGCATGTCGAGGAGGTGACCATGGAGGTCATCGCCGAGGTCATGAACGACATCACCGGCGCGCTCCCGGAGCACGAACCGGCGATCCGCTTCCACACCTTCGGCGACTCCCGGATCGGCTTCACGGTGATCCTGGGCGTCGGCGAGTTCAGCGACCAGTTCCGCATCAAGCACGAGTTCATCAAGCGCCTGCACAAGCGGTACCGGCAGGAGGGCATCCGGATTCCGGCGCCGACGCGGACGGTGGCGTTGCTCCAGGGGTCGCTCCCACACGGAGCGGTCCCTCAGGGGGCGGTCGCCATACCGCAACAGCGCACCCCCGAGGCCGAGCCGGGCGAAGTCCCCGCCACCCGGCTCGACTGACGGATCAGATCCCTCGGGTCAACTCCCTCAGAGCGTCGCGGAGTTGTCGTGATGGTGCCCGCCGGTCCGGCTGTGCGGGACGGTGAGCGACGGGTTCACCGGCGTCACCGTCCAGTCCGGATGACCGGGCATGCGCGGTGTCGCCGTACCGTAGAGCCAGTCCCGCAGGAAGCCGGACAGGTCCTGGCGGGAGACCTTCGAGGCGACGGCGATGTAGTCCTCCGTCGTCGCGGCGGAGTCACGGTACCGGGCGAGGAAGGCGCGTTCGACGGCGTTGAAGGTGTCCTCGCCGATGAACTCCCGCAGGGCGTAGAGGACGAGGACGCCGCCCACGTAGCGCTGGTTGTCGAAGAGGTTGACCGCGTCGGGGGCCGCGACCGGTCCGGAGTCGTGGCGCCACTGGTCGCCGAGCGCGTAGGTGTACTTCATGCGGGCTTCCATCGTGGTGAGGCCGATGGAGTCGGCCCAGCCACGCTCGTAGCGGTAGAGCAGTCCGTAGAAGTCGGCGTGGCCCTCGTTGAGCCACAGGTCGGCCCAGGTGGCGGGGCTGACGCTGTTGCCGAACCAGGAGTGGACCAGCTCGTGCATCATGTGCGAGCCGATCTTGCTCTCCTCCTGGAGCAGGAAGTTCGGCTTGTAGAGGGTGAGGGTCTGGGTCTCGAGTCCCGTGAAATCAAAGGCGTCCGGGGCGTCCGAGTTGCACGGCAGCAGTCCGTACGTCTCGAACGGGTAGGCGCCCAGGCGCTGTTCGAGCCAGTCGACGAGACCGGGGGTCAGCGCGAGTGCCGGTTCGAGGGCGGCGGCGCGCGCGGTCGGCACGATGTCGCGCAGCGGCAGCCCGTGCGGGCCCGGCCGTTCCTTGACCACGTAGTCGCCGACCGTTATCTGCACCAGCTCGGTCGCCATCGGCGAGCGCGAGCGGTAGCTGAACGCGGTCCGGTCGCCGTCCAGCCGCTCGGTGCACACCAGTTGACCGTTCGCGACCCCGCGCAGCCCGTCCGGGACGGTGATCCGGAACGTGAAGTCGGCCTTGTCGGTGGGGTGGTCGTTGCAGGGGAAGACGGTGTGCGCCAGGTTCGGCTGGCCGCACACCGCGAAACCGTCGGGGGTGAGGACCCAGCCGCCGGTGGGCGCGGCGGCGCGACTCGGGTCGACGGAGTACTCCACGCAGACGGTGACGCGGGCCTTCGCCGGGAGCGTCCTGGCGGGCGTGATCCGCAGCTTCTCGTCGGCCTGCTCGAATTCGGCCCTGCGGCCCTGGACGCGGACCGTGCGAATGTCGAGGCCCCGGGCGTCCAGGGAGAAGCGGGTCAGGGCTTCGGTCGTGCGGAGTTCTGTCGTCACCGTGCCGTCGACGAGCTTGGTCGTCGGGTCGTAGGCGAGGTCGAGGTCGTAGGCGAGGACGCGGTAGCCGCCGTTGCCGAGGGTGGGGAAGACCGGGTCGCCGAGGGTCTCGGCGCCCTGCGTGCCCCGCCCGCGCGGGGCCGCGAGGGCGGGGGAACCCATGGTCAGGGCCGCGGCCGTGCCGATGAGGGCCGCCGCCGGGGCTGTCACTCGGGTGCGATATCTCATGATCCGCTTTCGCTCGGGCGGCCGGACGATCGGACCGGCCATCGGGTGTGAGGGGTCTTCTGACCTCCTGGACCGCGCGAACACGGGGTTCGTATGACTCGGAGCGAGGAATGGCGTGAATCCGGGGTGGGGGCGGACCGCTGTCGAGCCGGACCCGATCAGGAGATATCTTGATGTCGAGCAATGTTGCAGACGTGGAGCGGAGCACCGGTGACTGACTCGACCATCATCTATACGCACACTGACGAGGCCCCGGCCCTGGCGACGTATTCCTTCCTGCCGGTGGTCCAGGCGTACGCCTCGCAGGCGGGTGTCGCCGTGACCACGCGGGACATCTCGCTGGCCGGGCGCATCATCGCCGTGTTCCCGGAGTACCTCACCGAGGACCAGCGGATCCCGGACGCCCTGCACGAGCTGGGCGAACTGGCGAAGACGCCCGAGGCCAACATCATCAAGCTGCCGAACATCTCGGCGTCCATCCCGCAGCTCAAGGCCGCCGTGGCCGAGCTGCAGGAGCAGGGCTACGCGCTGCCGAACTACCCGGACGACCCGAAGAGTGACGAGGAGCGGGACATCCAGTCCCGCTACGACAAGATCAAGGGCTCCGCGGTCAACCCGGTCCTGCGCGAGGGCAACTCCGACCGCCGTGCCCCCGCGTCGGTCAAGAAGTACGCGAAGACCCACCCGCACCGCATGGGCGCCTGGTCGGCGGACTCCAAAACCAATGTCGCCACCATGGGCGAGAACGACTTCCGCTCCACCGAGAAGTCCGTCACGATCGCCGAGCCCGGTGCGCTGAAGATCGAGCTGGTCGCCGAGGACGGCACCACCACCGTGCTGCGCGAGTCCGTACCCGTTCTCAAGGACGAGGTCGTCGACGCCTCCGTGCTGCACGTCGCCGAACTGCGCGAGTTCCTCACCGCGCAGATCGCCCGCGCCAAGGCCGAGGACGTCCTGTTCTCCGTGCACCTCAAGGCCACGATGATGAAGGTCTCCGACCCGATCATCTTCGGCCACGTGGTCCGCGCGTTCTTCCCGAAGACCTTCGAGCAGTACGGCGCGACGCTCGCCGCTGCCGGTCTCTCCCCGAACGACGGTCTCGGCGGCATCCTCAAGGGCCTGGCCGCGCTGCCCGAGGGCGACGCGATCAAGGCGTCCTTCGACGCGGAGATCGCCGAGGGCCCCGCGCTCGCGATGGTCGACTCCGACAAGGGCATCACCAACCTGCACGTGCCGTCCGACGTCATCGTCGACGCCTCGATGCCGGCCATGATCCGCACCTCCGGCCACATGTGGGGCCCGGACGGCGCGGAGGCGGACACCCTCGCGGTGCTCCCGGACTCCTCCTACTCCGGCGTCTACCAGGCCGTCCTCGACGACTGCCGCGCCCACGGCGCCTACGACCCGTCCACCATGGGCTCGGTGCCGAACGTCGGCCTCATGGCGCAGAAGGCCGAGGAGTACGGCTCGCACGACAAGACCTTCGAGGTCCCGGCGGCCGGTACGGTCCGCCTCGTCGACCAGGCCGGCAATGTCGTCCTGGAGCAGTCGGTCGCCAAGGGCGACATCTTCCGCGCCTGCCAGACCAAGGACGCCCCGATCCGGGACTGGGTGAAGCTGGCCGTCACGCGTGCCCGCGCCACCGGCAACCCGGCGGTGTTCTGGCTGGACGAGACCCGCGCGCACGACGCGCAGCTGATCGCCAAGATCAACGCGTACCTGCCGGAGCACGACACCGAGGGCCTGGACATCCGGATCCTCGCCCCGGTCGAGGCGACCCAGCTGTCGGTGGAGCGCATCCGCCGCGGCGAGGACACGATCTCGGTGACCGGCAACGTGCTGCGTGACTACCTGACCGACCTCTTCCCCATCCTGGAACTGGGCACCAGCGCCAAGATGCTGTCGGTCGTCCCGCTGATGGCGGGCGGCGGCCTCTTCGAGACGGGCGCCGGCGGCTCCGCGCCGAAGCACGTGCAGCAGCTGGTCAAGGAGAACTACCTGCGCTGGGACTCGCTCGGTGAGTTCTTCGCACTGGTCCCCTCCCTGGAGCAGTACGCGACGTTCACCGGCAACGCCCGCGCGCAGGTCCTCGCGGACACCCTCGACCGCGCGACGGCGACCTTCCTCAACGAGGACAAGTCCCCGACCCGTCGCGTCGGCGGCATCGACAACCGCGGCAGCCACTTCTTCCTCTCCCTGTACTGGGCCCAGGAGCTGGCCGCGCAGACCGACGACGCGGACCTCGCGAAGGCCTTCGCCCCGCTCGCCGAGACCCTCGCGGGTGCCGAGCAGACGATCGTCGAGGAACTCGGCGCGGTGCAGGGCAGCCCGGTCGACATCGGCGGCTACTACCAGCCCGACCCGGCCAAGGCCGCGAAGGTCATGCGCCCGTCGACGACGTGGAACGAGGCGCTGGCTTCCCTGAGCTGACGCACGCTCTCCGAGTCACACCGCCCCGGCCGGGTTCCTCCTGGCCGGGGCGGCTCCGTTCACCCACGACAGTTGCCCGCTCACCAGTCCCGCGCGGCGATCAGCTCCTCCACGTCCGCGTCCGCGAACCCGTACGCGTTGGCCACGAACCAGAAGTCCTCGGCTATCTCCTCGCGGGCCACGGTCTCGATGTCGCTGTCGGCCGCCTCGAAGTCGTCCTGGAGCGCGTTGAACTCCTCGGTGGCGACCTCGGTGAGCGCGTACAGCGCGGGCAGGTCGGCGGGGTGTTCGGTCTCGATGCGCTCGCACAGGCGCAGCAGGATCGCCTTGCCGAGGTCCAGGACGTGGTCGGGGTAGTAGTCGTCCCGGTACAGCGCGGGCAGGAAGGCGTGCTCGGTGATCTGCTGGTTGCTGACGGGCATGGTGGTGCTCCCCCGGTCCGTGATCGTCGTTGCGGATACCTTGATCCTGCACCACGCCACTGACAACGCCTCCGGGAGCCGCCTGTGTCCCCCACCGCGCCGGCCTCCGGGCCGACCTCCTCGCCGACCTCCTCGCCGTCCTTCGAGCTGCTGCCCGGCGCCGCCGACTCGCCCGTGATCCTCCATGTGCCGCACTCCGCGCGGGAGATACCGGCCGACGTCCGCGCGGACCTCCTGCTGGACGACCCGGCGCTGGAGCGCGAGCTGGACCACATCACCGACAGCCACACCGCGCGGATCGCAGCCGAGTCGGCACGCGCGTGTGCGGTGCCCCCGTGGCGGTTCGTGAACCGGCTCTCCCGCCTGGTCGTCGATCCGGAACGCTTCCCGGACGAGCGCGAGGAGATGCTCGCCGTCGGCATGGGCGCGGTCTACACCCGCACCACCCACCACGCCGACCTACGGCCCGCCGACCACGACCCCGAGCCGCTGATCGACCGCTACTTCCGTCCGTACGCCCGCGCCATGACGGAGGCAGTCGCCGACCGACTGGCCGCGACGGGCCGGGCCGTCGTCATCGACCTGCACTCCTATCCCACCGCCCCGCTCCCCTACGAACTCCACGGCAGCGACCCCCGCCCCGCCATCTGCCTGGGCACGGACACCCTCCACACCCCGCCCGCGCTGCTGTCAGCAGCACGCGAGGCGTTCGCGGGGTGCGGGGAGATCGGGCTCGACAGCCCGTTCATCGGTACCTATGTGCCGCTGGAGTTCTACGGCAAGGAGCCGGCAGTCGGCGCGCTGATGGTGGAGATCCGCCGGGACACGTACATGACGGAGCCCGGCGGTCCGCCCGACGGCCCGGGTATCGCCCGGCTCGCCTCCGCGCTGGCGACGCTGGTGAACGCCGTATCCCCATAGCGACCGACCCTCCGGCACTCCGGCTGGAGCACTCCCGCAGGACAGGCGGTCGAGGGCGTACGAGGGTGGACGCATGACCGAGGAGACCACCACGCTGACCGGCCAGGCCCCGCCCCCCGTCCGGGACTGGCCCCCGCTCGACCTGACCGGGACGGAGTTCGACCCCGTCCTCGCGGAGCTGATGCGCGAGGGGCCGCTGGCCCGGATCCGGTTGCCGCACGGCGAGGGGTGGGCGTGGCTGGCCACCCGCTACGACGACGTGAAGATGATCACCAATGATCCGCGGTTCGGCCGCGCGGAGGTGACGACACGTCAAGTGACGCGCATGGCACCGCACTTCAAGCCCCGACCGGGGTCACTGGCCTTCGCCGACCAGCCGGACCACAACCGGCTGCGCAAGGCGATCGCGGGCGCGTTCACGGTCGGTGCGATGAAGCGGCTGCGGCCCCGGGCGCAGTCACTGCTCGACGCGCTGGTCGACGGGGTCGTGGCGGACGGGCCCCCGGCCGACCTGATCGAGCGGGTCCTGGAGCCCTTCCCGATCGCCGTGGTCAGCGAGGTCATGGGGGTGCCCGACGCGGACCGGGAGCAGGTGCACGCCTGGACCCGGCAGATCATCTCCACGTCCGGCGGCGCGGAGGCCGCCGACCGCGCCAAGCAGGGCATGTACGCGTGGATCACCGACACCATCCGCGCCCGCGCCGAGAGCGACGGCACCGACGTGTACTCCCTGCTGGGCGGCGCCGTGGCCCGGGGTGAGATCAGCGAGGAGGAGGCGTCCGGTGTGGCGGGCCCGCTGCAGATCGGCGGCGAGGCGGTCACCCACAACTGCGGTCAGATGCTGTACCTGATGCTCACCCGCCCCGAACTGCTGGAGCGCCTGCGTGCCCAACCCGAGTGCCGGGACGCCGCGTTGGACGAACTCCTGCGCTACATCCCGCACCGCTCCTCGGTCGGCCTGGCCCGGATCGCACTGGAGGACGTCGAGTTGCACGGGCTGCGCATCGGCGCGGGCGACCCGGTCTACGTCTCCTACCTCGCCGCCAACCGCGACCCGGCCGTGTTCCCGGACCCGGACCGCATCGACGTCGACCGCGATCCCAACCCCCACCTGGCTCTGGGGAACGGCTCGCACTACTGCACCGGCGCCGTACTGGCCCGCCTCCAGACCGAACTCCTCGTCGACACCCTGCTGGACCGCCTCCCGGGGCTCCAACTCGCCGTCCCCGCCGAGGAGATCGTCTGGCGCCGGAAGACCATGATCCGGGGACCGCAGACGTTGCCGGTGACCTGGTAGACCGCAGCACGTGCGGCATCGTGCGCGAGGACGGGCGCCCTGGCCTCAACACCCGCAGCCTCAACACCCGCCTCGCGCACCGGCGTTCACGCCCGCAGCCACTCCGTGACGACGACTTCGCCGCCGGCCCGCAGCCGTAGCGCGAAGGGGCCGGTCGGGGGTGCGGCGCTGGTGAAGCGGCCCATGGCGTCGGCCGTGAGGGTGGTGGGGTGCAGGACCTGAGGCCCGCCCAGGACCTCGATGCCGGCCGGCTGGGGCGGCATCACCTGGCCCATCAGGCCCTCGCTGGTCACCTCCACGTCGATGCTGAGCTCGCCCGCGGTGAAGGTGAGCATGCGGGGTGCGTCCGTGACCCCTCTGATCGGGATCGCGTCGACCAGGGAGTCGAAGGTCAGCTCCGCGAGCCGGGCGTCGAGGTCGTACAACGCGTAGGCGTCCATGGCGAATTGGAGCAGCTCGGCGGGGACCGGGTCCAGGATGGCGGCGGCCTGGCGCAGTTCCTCCTCCAGGAGTCCGTCCTCGAACTCCCCGGCGCCGTCGTCCAGTTCGCCCTCCTGCTCGGCGAACTCCTCTTCATTCAAAGGGTCCTGGCCGAAGGCGTCGAACGCGTCGAGGCCGTCGTCGTGCATGCCGTTCACAGCGCCCCCAGAGCGTCGAGTCGGGCCCGCAGCCGGCGCAGGCAGCGCTGGCGCATCGGGCCGATGCTGCCGACGGCGATCCCCAGACCGGCGGACACCTCTTGATAGCTGGGCGGCGGCGAGGCCATCAGTACGCGCAGCAACTGCCTGCACCGGTCGCCCAGTTCCTCGAACTCCTGCCACAGCCGCCGGATGCGCTCGGCGTCGGAAGCGGCCTCCTCGGCGTCGATCAGCGACTGCTCGGGGGTGCGCTCCTCGCTGACGCGGTCGAGGAGTTGGGGATCGTCCGTCGGCATGAGCCGCCGTAGCGACTTGATCACCTTCAGGCATTCGTTGCGCGCGGTGCTGGCCAGCCAGGAGCCGGCCTTCTGAGGTTCGCGGATGCGCCGCAGATGCTGGGAGAAGCGCAACCACACGGTCTGGTAGACCTCGTGGCCGTCCGCGTCGGAGAGCCGGTGGGAGCGCACCACTGACCAGACCAGTGGGCTCAAACCCTCCACGAGCGCCTTCCAGGCCGCCGCGTCGCCGTCGACGGCGGACTGGACGAGCGCGCCGACTTCTGCACGGTCCACGGTGCCACCCCTCGTGTACGGCATGTCATCGTACGCCGTGGAGGGGAGGGTTCCGGCCCTCATGCCGGAGGGGCGAGCGGTACGACGGGTACCGGGCGCCAGGTGGGTGGGCGCAGCGCCGGTACGTGCGCCCCGCGCACTTCGGCGTACTCGGAGTTGGCCGCGAGGAGTTGGGTACGGGCGGCGCGCGCGTCGGTCTCCTTGTTGGCCGTCATGAAGGCGGCGACCATGCCGACGGCGACGGGCGCGGCGAACGAGGTCCCGCTCCAGCGGGCGAGCCCGTCGAACGTCACCTGGTCCGGGCTGCCCGGCTCGGCGTCCCCCGCCTGGCTCAACACGCCCTTGTGAGTGGGCGATTGGCAGGTGCAGGAGTAGGTGAAGCCGAACCGGCAGGCGTCGTAGGTGCTGTGCTGGTAGGCGTACGGCGTGGGTGCGCCGAAGCCGGTGAGGGGGCCGATGAGGCGCTCGCCGGGGGCGTAGGCCTTGACCCAGGCGCCGTGGTTGCTGAAGCAGGCGCCGAACTCGCCGTCGCTGCGCAGCGCGCCGACCGACAGGACGACGTCCTGGTAGTCGGGCAGGTCGGCGTAGGCGGCGGGCCAGAAGGGGGTGGCGCTGGCGTTGTTGCCGGCCGCGGCCACCAACAGGGTGCGCCGGCCTCGGAGTTCCTGCATGAAGCCCTCGACGCCGAGGAGTCCGTCGGTACGGCCGTTCGAGGTGCCGGCGGAGAGGCTGATGACGTCGGGCCAGCCGTTCTGGTCGACGGCCGCGAACAGGGCCTCGCCGAAGTCCGATTCGAGGATGGCGCCCGCGTCGTTGAGGGTGTTGCGGACGGTGACCTCGGTGTTGGGCGAGACGGCCGCGACGAGCCCGGCGATGAACGTGCCGTGTCCTACGTACTGTTGGAGCACTCCCGCGTCGTCGGTCTCCCGGATCTGCGCGTCGCCCTGCACGTGGGCGAGCAGCGGGTACGACCGGTAGTCGTGCATGAGGCCGGTGTCGATGACGAGGACGCCCACGGCGGTGTCGGCGTCGTAACCGGCCTCCGCGGGCGCCGGGTTGGAGCCTTCGGTGAGCGGGGCGGGCACGGGCTCGTCGCCCGGACAGGCGTTCACCGCGATGGACACCACGTGGTTGCGGCTGACCAGTCGGCGTCCGGCGCGGCCCTCCGGCTCACGCAGGGCGCGCAGCGCGTTCGCCACGGCGTGGTCGCCGCGCCGGTCGCCCACGCCCGGGTCGCCGACCTGGATGCGGGTGATGCCGGACCGGTTGGTCTCGGGGCCCGCGCGGCGCACAGAGTCTCCGGTGAGGCCGGTGACCGCGGTGAAGTGCGTGCGGACGGTGTCCTCGACGACGCGGGCCTCCTCGCCGTCACGGGCGAGCACGACGCCCTTCTCGTAGAAGAACTCGGCGGAGTCGTCCGGGCCCATCGCCAGCGGGACGTCGGGCATCGAGCGTTGGATCTGGTCGAACTGCTCGTGGAATCGCTGAGGTGCCATGGCGTGTCCTCCCACTGCGGCGGCGGTCGTCAATCAGAGCCGCGGAACCGCTCCTTGATACAGCCCCAAACCTGTGTGGTCTGCACCTGGGACCACTAGCATGGGAGAAGTGACAGCGGGAAGCGACTCGATTCTCGAACTGCTGCCGATGGTGTTCGCGGCTCCGAGCGAGGCGCTGGCCGGTGCGCGGGAGGTTCTCGACGGCGATCCGACGCCGTTCCGGGCCTCTGTGGCGCACCACGCGATCGGTATGTGGCAGCGGGACTTCGGCGATCTCCGGCTCGCCCTGCGCCATCTGCGGCTCGCCCGCGACCTGGCGGCCCGCGCGGATTCGGCGGACCGCGAGGCGGACGTACTGGGCACGCTGGGCGTGGCGTTGGTGCACGCGGGCCGCACCCGGCAGGGCCTGGAGGCCTTCGAGCGGGGTATCGCCCGCGGCACGGGCCAGACCCGGGCACGGGTGCTGTACCGACGGGCGTACGTCTGGTGGGTGTTGGGCCGGCACCGCGAGGCGCTGGAGGACGTACGGCGGGCAATTCCCGTACTGCGCCAGGTGGATGACGTGATCTGGACCGCGCGGGCGATCACCCTGCGCGCGACCGTGCATCTCGCGCTGGGTGCGGTGGACCGGGCCGATGCCGACTTCGCGGCGGCCGAGCTGCTGTGGGAGACCACCGGCCAGGAGCACGACAAGGCGGACGCGGTGGAGAGCCGGGGTCTTGCCGCGTTCCGGTCGGGAGACATCCCGGTGGCGCTCCAACTCCTCGACGAAGCAGCGGAGATGTACGCCAAGCTCACCACCCCGACGTTCATGCTCACCATCCGCCGCTGCGAGGTGTTGATGAGCGCGGGTCTTGCCGGGGAGGCGCTGGCGCAGGCGGACACGGCGGTCGGGCTGCTCGACGGCATCGGCGGACAGTCCACCCGCAAGGCGGAGTTGCTGCTCGTCGCGGCCCGGGCGGCGCGGCTCGCGGACGATCCGCACACGGCGATCGCGCGGGCGGCCGTGGCGGTACGGCTGTTCGCCGCGCAGCGGCGAACCTGGTGGCAGACGCATGCCCAACTGGTGCTGATCGAGGCCCGGTTGGCGGCCGGGCGGGCTTCGGGGCGGCTGGTCGCGGACGCCGCCGCGGTGGCCGACCGACTGGCCGCGTTCGGCTCCCCGTCCGCACCGGAGGCCTCGCTGTTGGCGGGCCGCATCGCCCTGGCCCTCGGCTGGACGGCGGACGCGGAACGGCACTTGGCGGTGGCAGCCCGCAGCAGACGCGGCGGCCCCCCGCTGGCCCGGATGACCGGCTGGGCGGCACAGGCCCTGCGCGCACAGGCGGCAGGCTCCGGCCGAGGTGTGTTGGAGGCGTGCCGACGCGGCCTCGACGTCCTCGACGATCACCGTACGACCCTGGGCGCCTCCGAGTTGCGGGCGCGGGCGACCGCGCAGGGCGCCGAACTGGCCGCGCTGGCCCAGCGGGCGAGCCTCGCCTCCGGTGGCCCGCGACGCCTCCTGGTCTGGAGCGAACGCTGGCGGGCGACCGCCCTCTCCACCCCGCCGACCCGGCCGCCCGCCGACCCGATCCTGCTCAGCGGCCTGACGGCGTTCCGCGAGATCGCCGCCCGCGCGGAGAAGGCCCGCATGGAGGGCCGCCCGGTACCGGCCCTGGAGCGCGAACAGCGGCGCCTGGAACGGGAGATCCGCTCCCGCACCCTTCACATGCGCGGCGACGCCCCCGGCGAGGGCGACCGCTTCGACCCGACTCGCCTGCTGGCCCGCCTCGGCGAGGGACGGCTGGTCGAACTGGCCGTAGTGGACGGCCGGGTGCACGCCCTGCTCTGCGGGGAGGGGAGGGTACGCCGCTTCGAGGCGGGCCTGCTCGCGGAGGCGATGTCCGAGGCGGAACACGTACAGGCTGGTCTACGGCGCCTGGCGCATCCCGGGGCGGACGCGAGGCTCCCGGTGGTGGAGGCGGCGGGCCGACGCCTGGAGGAACTCCTCCTCGGCGAGGCGGCGGGGCACCTGGGCTCCGGCCCGGTGGTGGTGGTCCCGCCGGGCCGACTCCACCGCGTTCCCTGGGCGTTGCTGCCCTCGCTGCGCGATCGGGTGCTCAGCGTGTCGCCGTCGGCGGGCGGTTGGCTGCGCGCCCTGGACACCGAACCGCCGCCCGGCGGACGCACCGTCCTGGTGCGCGGGCCCGGCCTCGCGACCAATGGCGCCGAGGTCCCGGACCTGGCCGACCGGTACGGCAGGCCCACGGTCCTGGAGCACGACGACGCCGAAGTCCCGCGCGTGCTGGCCGAGTTGGATGGCGCGACCCTGGCCCACATCGCCGCCCACGGTGCGTTCCGCGCGGACAGTCCCCTGTTCTCGTCCCTACGCATGGCCGACGGTCCGCTCATCGTTCACGACTTCGAACGCCTCGCCCGCAGCCCGTACCGGATCATTCTGTCGAGTTGCGATACCGCCCGCCTCGCGTCGGTGGGAGCCGATGAACTCCTGGGTCTGGTCACGGCGTTGCTCCCCCTCGGCACCGCGGGCGTGGTCGCGAGCAGCGCTCCCGTCAACGACGCGGCAGTTGTCCCGCTGATGCTCGCCCTGCACAAGGGACTCAGCACGGGCCTGTCCCTGGCGGAGGCCCTGCGCGACGCACGGGCGGCGTTGCCGGGGGACGCGATGCATCGGGCGACGGGGTGGGCGTTCACGGCGTTCGGGGCGGCCTGAGCAGGCCTGAACACGGTGGCCAAGGCAGCCAGTTGGAGGTTCAGGACGGTCCGACCCGCCGGGCGGGCGGATCGGACCGTTGTGCCCTCACGCCGACTACGCCGCCGGCAGTTCCACCAGCCACGGCAGTGCGCCGCGGTCGCTCGCGCCGAGTCGGGCGTAGGCGCTGTAGAGGTGGTTGCCGACGGTGCGGACGGACAGGGTGAGGCGGTCGGCGATCTGGCGGTTGCTGAGGCCCGCGGCGGCGAGGGTGACGATCTGGCGCTGGCGGGCGGTGAGTTCGCCCAGGACGAGGCCGGACAGGGCCGGGGTGCGGGCGCCCTGGCAGCGGCGGGCCAGTGCGACCGCGCGGGTGCGGGACATGCGGGCGGCGCGGGGGTCGCGGTGCGCGCGTACGGCCTGGGCGTGTGCCTCGGCCGCGAACAGCAGGAAGCCGCGCTGTTCCAACTCCCCTGCCACCTTGTCCAGCGCGGGGCCGTCCCCGTCGACCAGCGCCTCCGCGTGCCTCGCGAGGACGGCCGGTCCGTCGCCGGGCAGTTCGGCGAGCCGACCGGCGACGCGTTCGGGAGCGCCGAGGCGTACGGCGTCGTAGAGGACGTAGGCGGCGGGCCTGCCGTCCTCGGCGGGGAGGCCACGGCTCTCCTCGCCCTCGCTCCACCTGCCGTCCACGATCTCGCGGGCCGCTTCCACATCGCCCCGGGCCGCCGCGAGCCAGCTGCCCGCGTCGGCGGACGGAGGGCGGTGGGCGAGCGCCTCGTCGGTGGCCGGGACGTCGCCCGACTGGGCGGCGGCCAGGGCGAGTTCGACCCCGCAGGCCCGGTTGCCCGCGGTCTGCCGCAGTCCCTCCCGTGCCCAGGCCGCCGCCTCGCGCAGCTCGCCCCGCAGTCGCGCGAACCGGGCGCGGACGGCCGCGTACCCGGCAGGTACCGGTGCGCCCTCCGCCACCAGCCACTCCCCCACGGGCGTCGGCAGCGGGCGTACGTCGGTGCGGTCGATGCGGTCGGTCAGCGTGGCGCGTTCGGCCGCGAGGGCCGAGGTGCACTGGTCCGGGGTGCGGGCCAGGCGGCGGGCCCGGAGCCGGCCGGCCGCGGCGCGCAGTGCGGGGCCGTGCAGGGGGTGGGCGAGACGGACGGCGCCCTGGTCGTCGACGCGGATCAGGGCCTCGGTCTCCAGGCGTTCGAGGAGATCGAGGTCGAAGTCGCCCAGGGGCGCCGCCAACGGCTCGGCGAACGCGAGGCGTTCGAGGCTCTCGCGCTCCTCGGGGCCGGTGTGGGCGAGGACTTGGGCGGTGCGCTCGCGAACCGTCGCGGTGACCGGCACCGGGCCGCGCCACGTCCACTCGTCGGAGTCGGTCGCCCGGGTCAGCAGTCCGCCCTCGCGCACCGCGCCGAACAGGTCGCGCAGCAGGCGCAGATCACCTTGGCAGAGGGCGTAGAGGCGGTTCACGGTGAGGGGTTCCAGCGGGCCGCCGGCGCCCAGAGCCAGCAACTGCGCCGTCTCCTCCCGGGGCAGCGGCTCCAGCGCGAGGCGCGGCAGCAGTTCCCCCGTCCACAGGCGCGACACCGCACCCGGTACCGGGTGGCCGTCGGCCACCACGACCACCAGGCGGGTCCGGCCGTGGACGGCGAGTTGGTGGACGAGCGCGGCCGAGGAGTCGTCGAGCAGATGGGCGTCGTCGACCAGCATCAGCCGTACACCGGACAGGAGTTGGACCGCGCGGTGCAGGGTGACGCTTTCGGGGAGCAGGTGTGCGAACGCGGCGAAGGGCAGCGAGCGGGTCTCGGGCGTCCCGGTGATCCTGGCGCAGTCGCTGCCCCGGACGGCCTCGGTCATCAGGCGGGTCTTGCCGCGGCCGGCCGGACCGGTCACCACGATGCCGGGCCGTCCAGCCGTCAACGAACCGCGGATCAGCTCCAGTTCGTCCTCCCGGCCGGTGAACGGCCAGGGCAGTTCCAGGGTCTTCGCGTCCTGTTCGCAAGTCATCACACAGATATGAGTGCGGCTACTCACGCCTGATACAGGGTGACTTGAGTAGCCCTCGACTCAGGCGCCCGGGTACGGTCACCGGCAATCTGGTCGCATGACCGCTCGCTACTGCTCCCTCGCGCAGCAGTCGGCCCCGGAGTTCGGACCGGGACTGACTGCCGAGCGGCGCGGTGCGCTCGTCGGCGGAAGCCGGATGTGGGTCAACGGCACGGTCCTGCACTACTACTTCTTCGACGCCGAAGACACCAAGAACAATGAGAACACCGCGGTCACCGACGCCTCCGTCATCCCGGTTCCCGGGACCGGCGAGATGCGGCGGGTGCCGTGGGGCGGCGCCAAGGAGCAGCAGGACGTCGTACGCGAGTGCTTCGGTGAGTGGCAGGGCCTCGGCATCGGTGTCAACTTCGCCGAGGTGGGGGACCGTTCGGAGGCGGAGCTGCGGATCGGGTTCCAGCCCGGTGACGGCTCCTGGTCGGCGGTGGGCCGCGACGCGCTCACGATCGGCCTGTCCGATCGCACGATGAACTTCGGCTGGGACCTGACCGCGCCCGGACAACGCGGTACGGCCCTGCACGAGATCGGGCACGCCCTGGGACTGCTGCACGAGCACCAGAGCCCGTTCGCCGGTATCCACTGGGACGACGAGGCCGTCTACGCCGAGTTGGCGGGCCCGCCGAACTTCTGGAGCCGGGACAGGACCCGCTTCAACATCCTGCGCAAGCTCGACCCGGACGAGGTCAATGGCTCCGTCTGGGACCCGCAGTCGGTCATGGAGTTCCCGTTCGCGTCGGGACTGATCCTGGAGCCGGAGGAGTACCGCACGGGTCTGCACCCGCACGGCAGCCTCTCCCCCTCCGACAAGGAGTTCGTCCTGCGCTGGTACCCGCCGGTCGGCCCTCCCGGGCCGGCCGAGCTGGTGCCGTTCCGGTCGGCGCCACTGCGCCTGGGACCGGGCGAGCAGGCCGACTTCGCGATCGAGCCGACCCAGACGCGCGAGTACGCCGTCGGCACCTTCGGGGACAGCGACACGGTCGTCGTGGTCTTCGAGGAACGGGACGGCGAACCGCGCTTCCTCGCCGGGCAGGACGACGGGGGCACACCGCACAACGCCACACTCAAGGTCAGGCTCGTCAAGGGCCGCCACTACTTCGTCCGTGTGCGCCTGTACTCCACGTGGAGGTCGGGGGACACCGCGGTGATGTGCTGGTAACAGCATGGGTACAGCCGCACGCGGACGGACGGACCACTGTCCGGCGCCGGGGGAAGCGGCCGGAGTTCGTAGCCTTCGGGGGAGGGATACGAGCTCCGGCCACAGCGTTGCGTTCAACGCTTCCAACTCCCCTGGCCTCACGGGGTTTTGGGCTCTAGTTCCCCAACTCCAGTGGCCGCGCGGGGTCCTTGGACCACTCCTCCAGCGAACCGTCGTAGACCGACACATCCGTACGGCCGAGCAGCGTGAGCGCGAGCGCGGCGCCCGCGGCCGAGATGCCGCCGCCGCAGTACAGGACGACCGGTGAGTCGTCGGTGTCGAGGACCGCGCCGACCTTGGCCGCGAGCTCCTCGGGCGGCAGGACGCGTCCGGCCTCGTCGAGGAGACCCCGGCCCGGGAGGCTACGGCTCGCGGGGATGTGCCCGCGACGGCTGTAGCGCGTGGGGGCCGAGCCGTCGTAACCCCCGGAGGGCAGCGCACACACGAGAGTGCCGGGGCGTTCGCCGCGGCTGATGGCGGCCACGTCCTCGACGCCGACCCACAGATCCGGACGTACGACGGGGGTCACGGGACGGACGGCCGGGACCGGGTCGGTGTCATCGCCGGAGGCGAGCGGACGGCCGGCCGTCTCCCACGCTTCGAGACCGCCGTCCAGCACCGCCGCCGGTACCCCGATCGCCCGGAGCATCCACCACAGCCGCGCGGCCCAGATGCCTCCGCCACTGTCGTAGGAGACGACCTCGCTGCCCTCCCCCACGCCCAGCCGGGCCAGTGCGGCGGCGAGGGCCTCGGGGGACGGCACGGCGAAGTGGTACGGCGCGTCGTGGTCGGAGAGCTCGCCGGTCAGGTCGGCGTGTCGCGATCCGGGGAGATGCCGCTCGGCCCATGCCCCGCGCCCGCTCACGGAGCGGTGGTCGCCGTCCTCGCGGGGTGAGGGCAGCAGCGTGGTGGCGTCGAGGACGACCAGCCGGGGATCGTCGAGACGCGCGGCGAGCCAGGTGTCGTCGACCAGCGGGCCGGGCAGCAGGGAGGTGGTCATGGCGGCCGATCGTACGCCCGCGAGCTGGGCGTCTCACGCCTCGGGCATGACCGTCTCGGATATCGGATCCTGCTTGCACAGAATCCGGGTAGTGCGGTTATCTTTCGGCCATCTACGCGGGAGCCCCTACCCGGTTGGGCTGAGAGGGCGTCTGGGACCGGCTCGTCGAGAGTCCGGCCCCCATGGGGACGCCGACCGCACCACTCGCGCCTCAGCGCCCGCGTAGGAGTTCACGTGTCTGCAGCAGTCGAGCCCCAGCATCCGGTGGTCAACACCCCGGCGCGCAGCTCCTGTTGTTGTCGCACGCACTGATCCACCGCCTCCGCGCGCCCCCTCCCTCACCTCCCTTCAGGCGCCGTCACGCCTGCGCACATTCCGGAGTACCCCCATGCCGCACATACGGGTCATGCTCGACTATTTCCACCCATGGCCGAATTCAGCCGGTCTGTACGTCGCCCGTGCCCGCCGTTGGTACGCCGAGGGCGGTCTGGATGTCGAGCTGGTGGTCCAGGATCCGGGACGCGGGGACACGCTGGAGTACCTGGCCCGGGGCGAGGTGGACTTCGGGATCTTCCCGCCGAACCGGCTGCTGGCCCGGCGCGCGGAGCACGGCCAGCCGCTGATCGCCGTGTCCGCGATCAATCACCGGGGCCTGGAAGCGATCCAGACCACCACGTCGACGGGGATCACCCGCCCCCGCGAGTTGTCCGGCCGTCGTATCGCCTACAACCCGACCCCGCGCGGCCGGGCCCTGGTGCGTCACCTGGTGGCGGCCGACGGAGGTGACCCGGACGCCGTGATCAGCGTGGACGCGGGCAGCCGTGAGCTGACCGTGGACGACATCGCGGCGGGCGAGGCGGACGCGACCTTCGGCAACTACTGGTCGTGGGACGCGTTGCGCGGCGATCTGCCCGAGGAGCAGCGGGTGACCTGGCCGGTCGACGAGATCGGCGCCCCGCGCTACCACAGCTACCTGCTCGGCACGAACGAGACGCTGCTCGACCAACACCCTTCTCTCGTACGGGACTTCCTCGCCGTGACGGCTCGCGGCTACGCGGCCGCCGCCCAAGAGCCGGACGCCACCCTGGAGTTGCTGGAGCAGGTCATCCCGTACTTCCCGCGTCCGCTGATCGCCCGTTCCCTGGCGCTGATCGCGCCCACCTGGACGGACGTGGACGGACGTTGGGGTGTGATCGACGAGGGCCGGATGGGCCCGTACGCGCACTGGCTCGCCGAGAACGGTGCGATCCCGGACGACCGCGACTGGGCGAGGTCCTTCACCAACGGCCTGCTGGACGTGGCCACATGAGACCCCTGGCCTGCCAGGCGCGGACGCTGACCCGGCGTCTGGCCGTCGACTTCATGCGGGTGGGCAGCGCGCTGTGTCGGCCCTGACCGGACCGACCCGCCAGCCCTCCCACCCCTCGAAGGACCCGACATGCAACGCCGTACCGCCCTCTCCGTCATGGCCGCGACCGCCGCCCTCGCCGCAGTCACCGTCACCGGCTGCTCCGCCGACTCCACGGCCGCCACGAAGGACGGCACCACGACCGTCACCCTCGCCCTGGACTGGACGCCCAACACCAACCACACCGGGATCTACGTCGCCCAGGCCAAGGGCTGGTTCAAGGCCGCCGGGATCAACGTGAAGATCGTGCCGTACGGTTCGACCGCGCCCGAGACGCTGATCGCCAACCACAAGGCGGACTTCGGGATTTCGTACCAGGAGGGCATCACCACCGCGCGCGCCGCCGGGCAGGACATCACCTCCGTCTACGCGGTGACGCAGAAGACGGACGTGACGATCGCGGTGCGCGCGGACCGGTCCGACATCACTACGCCGAAGGACCTGGACGGCACGACGTACGCCGGTTTCGGCGCGCCGTACGAGAAGCCGCTGCTGCAGAAGGTGATCCGGAACGCGGGCGGCAAGGGCGAGTTCAAGCAGGTCACCCTCAACACCTCGGCGTACGCGGCGCTTTACGCGGGCAAGGCGGACTTCGCGATGCCGATGCCGACCTGGGAAGGGCTGGAGGCGAAGCTGAGCGGCAAGCCGCTGAAGAACTTCCAGCTCTCCGACTACGGCTTCCCGGCGATCTACTCGACGCTCGTCGCGTCCTCGGACCAGTTCCTGAAGAAGAACCCCGGGGTCGCGAAGAAGTTCCTGGCCGCAGTCGACAAGGGCTACCGCTACGCCGCCGAACACCCTTCCCAGGCAGCCGACTTGCTCATCTCGCAGAACAAGAGCGTGCTCACCAACACCAAGCTGGTGAAGGAGAGCGAGGCGCTGCTGGCCAAGGAGTACTACAAGGGCGCGGACGGTTCGATCGGCACGCAGAGCGCTGAGCGCTGGCAGGCCTTCGCGGACTTCGAGTACAAGGCGGGCCTCCTGGTCGACGCCGACGGCAAGAAGCTGACGTCCGCCCCCAAGGCGTCGACCTTCTTCACCAACGCCTACCTCCCGGACGCCAAGTGAGGCCGATCCTGCGGTCGTTGTGGCCGCCGCTCCTCGTCCTGACCGTGGTCCTCGGCGGCTGGCAGCTCTACGTCACCGCCGCCGGAGTCGACCCCACGACGCTCCCCTCCCCCGCCCGGGTCGTGGAGCAGGGCTGGCTGAATCGCCAGGACCTGTGGGACCAGACGCTCCCGACCCT
Source organism: Streptomyces prunicolor NBRC 13075 (assembly GCF_000367365.1). Taxonomy (GTDB): domain Bacteria; phylum Actinomycetota; class Actinomycetes; order Streptomycetales; family Streptomycetaceae; genus Streptomyces; species Streptomyces prunicolor. The sequence goes on from NZ_BARF01000059.1 coordinate 164,046, forward strand.
CCAGGAGACGCTGCTCGGCTTCGCGTTGTCGTTCGCGGCGGCGTGGCTGGTCGCCGTGCTCCTCGACTTCTCCTCGGCGGCCCGCCGGGGCCTGTACCCGCTGCTCGTCGCCTCGCAGACCATCCCGATCGTGGCCGTGGCACCACTGTTGATCATCTGGTTCGGCTTCGGGCTGCTGCCGAAGATGCTGGTGGTGACCCTGACGACGTTCTTCCCACTCGCCGCGAACCTCGCGGCGGGCTTCGCGGCCACGGACCGAGAGGCGATGCGACTGCTGCGCTCGCTCGGCGCGGGCCGCTGGTGGACGTTCCGGCTGGTCCGGGTGCCGAGCGCGATGCCGTACTTCTTCGCCGGGCTGCGCGTGAGCATCACCTACGCCGTCGTCGGCGCCGTGTTCGCCGAGTACGCGGGCGCGGAGGCGGGCCTCGGGATCTATATGCAGGCGCAGAAGAGCGCGTTCCGCACGGACTTGGTGTTCGCGGCGGTCGCGGTGACGGCCGCGCTGAGTATCGCCCTGTTCGGGGCGACCTATCTGCTGCAACGGCTGGTACTCCCGTGGGAGCGGGCATTGAAGGAGGACAGGTCGTCATGAGCAGTCTGCGTATCGAGGGCGTCGGCAAGTCCTTCGGGCAGTTGGAGGTCCTGCGGGATCTCGAACTCGCCGTGGAACCGGGCGAGTTCGCGGCGGTGATCGGCCCGAGCGGCAGCGGTAAGAGCACCCTGTTCAACCTGGTCTCCGGCTTGGACCGTCCCACGACCGGCCGGGTCCTGGTGGAGGGCGAGCCAGCCGGGGTGGAGTCGGGCAAGGTGGCGTACATGCCGCAGAAAGACCTCCTCTTCCCGTGGCGGACCGTGCTCGACAACACGGCACTGGGCCTTGAGGCACAGGGAGTTGGGAAGAAGGAGGCACGGCGACGGGCCGACGCCCTGTTCGCGGACTTCGGCCTCGACGGCTTCCAGAAGGCGTACCCGTCCCAACTCAGCGGCGGTATGCGGCAACGAGCGGCCCTGCTCCGTACGGTGGTTCTGGAGCGACCGGTCCTGCTCCTCGACGAACCCTTCGGCGCGCTCGACTCCCTGACCCGCACCGAGATGCAGCTGTGGCTGGCCGGCATGTGGCAGCGCCACCGCTGGACCGTGGTCCTGGTCACCCACGACATCCGCGAGGCGGTCCTGCTCGCGGACACCGTGCACGTCCTGTCCCCCCGCCCGGCCACGATCGTCGACCGCGTCGAGGTCCCGCTGGCCCGCCCGCGCGGCGCCGACGACTTCACCGACCCGGACTTCGCGTCGACGGAACGCCGCGTCCTGGACGCCCTGCGCGGCACAACGGCGGTGCGCACACCATGAGTTCCCACCTCGCCCACGGCCTGGGCACCGACCCGGTCGAACCCGACTGGCCACCCCTGACGGACACCGAGGTCACGGACATCGTGGGCCCGGCCCGAGTGGTGTGGCGCAGCCCGCGCCCGCTGTCAGCGGCGGCCGTCGTGGAACGGTCCAACCGCCGCCTCTTCGTGAAGCGCCACCACACCTCCGTCCGCACGACAGAGGGCCTGGCCGAGGAACACGCCTTCCTACGGCACCTACGGCTGCGCGGCGCCCCGGTCGTCGAGGTGCTGGACGCGGCGACACGCGGCGAGTGGACGTACGAGGTGCACTCGGCCGGAGTCGGCACGGACCTCTACCGCGACGCCCTGTCCTGGTCCCCGTTCCGCTCCCCCGCCCACGCGAGAGCGGCCGGCGAGGCGCTGGCCCGCCTGCACCTGGCGGCGGAGGGCTTCGACGCACCGCGCCGCCAAGTACAGCCGCTGGTCGCGTCGTTCACGGTGTTCGCCTCGGACGACCCGCAGGCGGAGCTGGAACGCTACGTGGAGGAACGCCCCCAACTGGCCAAGGGGCTGGCGGAGTTCCCCTGGCGGGAGGACACGCGCCGCGCCCTGCTCCCGCTGTACGAGGAACTGGCGCCGCACCTCCCGGGCCTCACCCCTCTCTGGACCCACAACGACTGGCATGCCTCGAACCTCCTCTGGAACGAGGACGGTTCGGTCGCAACGGCCCTCGACTTCGGCATGAGCGACCGCACGACCGCCGTGCACGACCTGGCCACGGCCATCGAACGCAACACCGTCCAGTGGCTCCAGCCCGGCTTCCCGGTCCGCGAGGAGGATGCGCTCGCTCTTCTGGACGGCTATCAGTCGGTACGCCCGCTGAGCCCTGCCGAGTCGAAAGCGCTCCCGGCCCTACTCCCCCTGGTCCACGCCGAGTTCGCGCTGTCGGAGCTGGGCTACTTCCACGGCGTGACGCGGTCGGCGGAGAACACCCGGCTGGCGTACGAGTATTACGTGGGGCACGCGGAGTGGTTCGCCGGGGAGAGCGGGTGGCGGCTGCTGGACCTGTGCCGGGCTAGCGGGGCAGCAGGTCCCGGGTGAAGACGACACGTGGCCTGCCCGGTCCGTCGTAGTCCTCCACAACGCGTGCGTCGAAGCCGAGGGTGCGGTGGAAGGCCATCGAACCCTCGTTGGTCACCGAGGTGATGGCCTTGAGGCGGACCGCGCCCTGCCGTGCGGCGGCCTCAATGAACGCCGGGTAGAGGCTGCGGCCGAGACCGGTACCGCGTGCGTCGTCCCGGGTCGCCACCAGGTGCACGTAGCCGGTGTGGTCGGGCGTGACGAACCCGAAGAGGTAGCCACGGATGCCGTCGTCGGCGCGGGCGACCAGACAGGTGGACCCGAACTCCTGCACCAGCGCGGTGAGATGGAGGGCGCGAAGGTCACGCTCTCCCCAGTAGCGTGCGTGGTCCTCCAGGACCTGGTGGAGGTCGGTGACATCGGCGGGTTCGATACGGACGTCCATGGCATCGATCATGGCAGAGTGCCGTACCGAGTCGAGAAGGAGACGGGTCATGATCACGGGTTACGTTCTCGGTGAAAGCCTGCGCCCCGGTGCCGTGTTCGCGCCGCACGGACTGCGCATCCGGAAGGTCGAGCGGGTCGACAACTCGGCGAGTGCGACGGCCGGGCAGCCCGACGCCTGGACGTTCGTCGAGTGGGAGACCGACGACGACAGTGCCGCAGGTCCGATCGCGGACGCGCTTGCCGCCGCTTTGGAGCCGGCTCATGGCTGGTACGCCGACTTCACGGTCGGCGATGAGCGGGTGGTCGTCTTCGCCGGAAGAGTGTTCCGCTATCGGCGCGGCGATGAAGCCGGCCGCGCCGAAGCAGTCGCCTACGGGCGCTCCATGGGGACCCCGGAGCATCAGCTCGACTGGGAGGAGTAACCCCGGCGGCTCCATTCCTGTGCGAGCAACTCGTACGAGCGCACCCGGTCCGCGTGATCGTGGGTGATCGTGGTGATGAGCAACTCGTCGGCGCCCGTGGCCTCTTGGAGTTGTTCCAGCTGGTCGGCGACCCGGCCGGGTGCACCGACGAACTGGGTGTCGATGCGGTCCTGGACCAGTTCGCGGTCCTCGTCCGTCCAGACGTGGGCGCGGGCTTCCTGCGGCGTCGGGAACTGGATGGCGCCCTCCGCCGTACGGATGGAGCGCACCCACAGGCCGTAGCCGGTGGCGAGTTCGCGGGCCGTCTCGTCGTCCTCGGCGACGACGACGTCGGCCGAGACGGTGACGTACGGCTTGTCGAGGGCGTCGGAGGGCTGGAACGCGGCGCGGTAACCGTCCGCCGCCTCAAGGACGGTGGCCGGGCTGACGTGGTAATTCGCCGCGAAGCGCAGGCCGTTGCGGCCCGCGACCTCGGCGCTCGTGCCACCGCTGCTGCCCAGGATCCACACCTCTACGTCGGCGCCCTCGCCCGGTACGACATGCGCCTCGATGCCGTCCGGGGAGCGGTAGGTCCCGGCCAGCAGAGCGAGGACGTCGTCGACCTGCTCCGCGTAGTCCTGGGACTTGGCGTCGGGCAGCAGGAGTAGCTTGCGTTGGAGGGCGAATCGGGGCGAGCCGAGGAGGCGTTCGAAGGAGAAACGGGGTGGGATGCGCAGGCCGTTGGGGGCCTTGCCGTCGACGATCGGGGTCGCCGAAGGCAGCGGGGGTGACGGACGGCCGCCGGAGCGGCCCAGGCCCAGGTCGAAGCGGCCGGGGTGCAGCGCGTCGATCAGGCCGAACTCCTCGACCGTGGACAGGGCGGTGCGGTGGCCGAGTTGTACGGCTCCGGAGCCGAGCCGGATCGTGGAGGTGGCGGAAGCCGTCAGCGCCAGGACAACCGCGGGGGACGTGCCCGCGACGCCCGGGTTGAGGTGGTGCTCGGCGAACCAGTAGCGGGTGTAGCCGAACTCCTCAGCTCGGCGCGCGAGTTCGATGGAGTTGCGAAGAGCCTGGGGCGCGGTGGAGCCGGAGGAGATCGGGACCAGGTCGAGGACGCCGAGGGGGATGCCGGGAGACATGTGCTCACTCACTCCTCAGTGGTCGGCGGCGGAGGCGGGCTCGGGCAGGACCGGTCCCCAGTCGAACGGCGGGTCCGGGATGTCCTTGCGCAGTACCGGAGTCACCGCCGACTGGAACAACTCCAGCGAGTCCCGGTGCTGACGATACGTCAAACCGCTTGCGTCCGCGTGGAGATGGAGCACCGTGTGGCCGAACTGCTCGTGGTAACGGTGCACCTTGTCGATGACCTGCTGCGGGCTGCCGATCAGTGCGGAGCTGCGCTCGACGTAGTCCTCCAGGGTCTCGAAGACGATGGGCAGGCCCACCTGTTGCTGGAAGGCGAGGTTGTTCTCGAAGACCGGCCGGTAGGCGGCCAGCGCCTCCTGGGTCGTGGGGGCGACGTAGAGGCCGGCCGTGCCCGCGCCCACCGCGATGTCCGCCGGGTCGTGGCCGTAGTGCTCCCAGCGTTCACGGTAGTAGCGGATCAACTCGGCATACGGCTCTATGGGGTTGGTGACGTTCGCGGAGAACAGCGGGTCGCCGTAGCGGGCGGCGAGGTCGACGCTCTCCTTGCTCGTCGCGCTGCCGTGCCAGACCCGGATGGGTTGTTGGTACGGCCGCGGCCACACCTCCGCGTCCTTCAGCTCCGGGCGGAACCGCGTCCTCGCCGTCACCTTGTCCTGGCGCCAGAGCTGCCGGAACACCTCGTAGCTCTCGGCGTTGCGCTCCCACTGGTCCTCGGGCGTGACGTGGAACAGCTCGCGCTGGGCGGTGCCGTTGCCCTTGCCGATGATCAAGTCGAGGCGTCCGCCGGAGAGATGGTCGAGGGTCGCGTAGTCCTCGTAGGCCCGGACCGGGTCGAGGAGGCTCAGGGTGGTGACCGCCGTGAAGAGGCGGATGCGGCGGGTCAGCGCGGCGATGTGGCTGAGGACCACCGTCGGCGAGGAGGAGATGAAGGGCCGCTCGTGCCGCTCCCCCACGCCGAAGCCGTCGAAGCCCAACTCCTCGGCCAGCAGGGCGTTGTCGAGGACTTCGCGGAAGCGTTCGTGCGTCGACTTCTGTTCGCCGGTCGTCGGGTCCGGGCGGTGGACGATGAGGGTGATCGCGAGGAACTTCACGATGCCGCCCGTTCCTCGCGCACGTCGTCCGGGTGGGCGAGGCCGAGGTGGTCGCGCAGGGTCGGGCCTTCGTACTCGGTGCGGAAGACGCCCTGTTCCTGGAGGAGCGGGACCACTTTGTCCGCGAAGGGGTCGAGGCCGGTCGGGGTGATGTGCGGGACGAGGATGAAGCCGTCGCTGGCGTCGGCCTGCACGAAGTCGTTGATGGTCTTCGCGACCGTGGACGGGGAGCCGATGAAGGCCTGCCGGTTGCCGGTCTCGATGACCAGGTCTCGGATGGACCAGCCGTTCGCCTCCGCCCGCTCGCGCCATTCACGGGCGGTCGCCAACGGATCGCGGTACATGCGGACTTGGGCACGCCCCTTGGAGATGTGGTTCTCGCTGACGTCCGGGTCGACGTCGGGCAGCGGGCCGTCCGGGTCGTAGGAGGACAGGTCCCGGTTCCAGACGAACTCCAGGTGCTTGATGGCCGTGGCGCCGCTGACCTGCTGGCGGCGCACCTCCTTGGCCAGGTCCTCGGCCTCGGCGTCGGTGTCGCCGAGCACGAAGGTCGCGGCCGGGAGGATGAGCAACTGGTCCGACCTGCGGCCGTACTTGGCGAGGCGGGACTTGACGTCGGTGTAGAAGGCCTGGCCCTCGCCGAGGGTGCTGTACCGGCTGAAGATGGCGTCCGCGCTGGACGCGGCGAACTCACGGCCCTCGTCGGAGTCGCCGGCCTGGAAGATCACCGGGCGGCCCTGCGGGGAGCGCGGGACGTTGAACTGGCCCTGGATGTCGAAGTGTTGGCCCTGGTGGACAAAGGCTCCGGCCTTGGCATCGCTCAGGAACGTACCGCTCGCCCGGTCGGCGACGACCTCGTCGCCGTGCCAGGAGTCGAAGAGTTCCTGGGTGGTGGCGAGGAACTCCTTGGCGCGGGAGTAGCGCTCGTCCTGCGGCAGGAAGCCGCCCCGGCGGAAGTTCTCGCCGGTGAACGCGTCCCAGGAGGTGACGACGTTCCAGGCCGCGCGACCGTCGGAGAGGTGGTCGAGGCTGGCGAACTGGCGGGCCACCTCGTAGGGCTCGTTGAACGTGGAGTTGATGGTGCCGGTCAGGCCGAGGTGTTCGGTGACGGCGGCGAGCGCGGCGAGGATCGTGAAGGTGTCGGGGCGGCCGACCACGTCCAAGTCGTAGATCTTCCCACCCTGTTCGCGCAGCCGCAGCCCCTCGGCGAGGAAGAGGAAGTCGAACTTGGCGCGCTCGGCGGTGCGGGCGAACTTCGCGAAGGAGCTGAACTCGATGTGGCTGCCGGCCGCGGGGTCGCTCCACACGGTGGTGTTGTTGACGCCGGGGAAGTGGGCGGCCAGGTGGATCTGCTTCAGGGGCTTGCTCATGTCGTACGGTCCCTCCGGCTCAGGCGGTGGCTGCGGCAGCGGCGTAGCGGTTGGCGGGGCGGGCGAGCCCCAGTAGGCCGCGCAGGGTGTCGGCCTCGTAGGCCTGGCGGAAGGCGCCCCGGCGCTGGAGTTCGGGAACCAGCCCCTGGGTGATCGCCGGGAGGTCGTGCCCCGCGACGGCGGGCCGCAGCCGGAAGCCGGTCAGGCCTGTCGCCTGCAACTCCTGGAGTAGGTCAGCGAGTTGGGCGGGGGTACCGGTGAAGATGCGGGCGTCGCTGGTGTACGGCTGCCCCGCGAGGGCGTCGAGGCGTTCGCGGCGGGCCACCGCCGTGGCCTCGTCGTCGTCGAGGAAGACCACCAAGTCGCCGAAGATGTGCAGGAGTTCGTCGGCGCGTCCGGCGGTCTGCTGCTCGGCGCGGATCTCCGCGACGATCGCCCGCGCGTCGTCGGTGTCGTGCGGGGTGACGTAGCCGACGTCGGTGGCGCGGGCAACCAGCCGGTACGGGATCGTCTGGTGGGCGAGGGAGCTGACGACCGGCTGTCCCTGTGGCGGGCGGGGGGTGATGGAGGGGCCCTTGACGCTGAAGTGGCGGCCCTCGAAGTCGATGTAGTGCAGCTTGTCGCGGTCGACGAAGCGGCCGGTGGCGATGTCCCGGATCTCGGCGTCGTCCTCCCAGCTGTCCCAGAGGCGGCGCACGACCTCGATGTAGTCGGCGGCCTCGTCGAAGTGCTCGGAGAGCCGTTCCTGTCCGGCCTCGGTCCGCAGGCTCTCCAGGCTGATCGGCTCGAAGGTGCGGCGTCCGAAGTGGTCGGCCTCGTGCGGGCGGGCGGAGAGCTGCACGCGCAGGCCCGCGCGGCCGGTGCTGACGTAGTCGAGGGTGGCGATCGCCTTGGATATGTGGAACGGCTCTGTGTGCGTGGACACCACCGTCGGGACCAGGCCTATGTGGCTGGTGAGCGGTGCGATACGGGCCGCGATGAGCACGGCGTCGAGGCGTCCGCGGACCTGGTCGGTGCGGCCGTCCAGCTCGCCGTAGTGCGAGGACTGGAGGCCGAGGCCGTCCTCGAAGGTCACGAAGTCGAGCAGTCCGCGCTCGGCCTCGGCGACCAGGTCGGCCCAGTACGCGGCGGTGAACAGGTCGCGGGGCCTGGCCACCGGCTCGCGCCAGGAGGCGGGGTGCCAGCCGGTGCCGTCGAGGGCGACGGCGAGATGCAAGGGAGAAGGGGAGGTCGATGACACGAGTGGGTGCCTTCCTGGAAGTCCGTACGAGATCGCCGGCCCATGGACTTGGGCACACGGCGGCTGAGGGAACGGGTCAGGGGCGACAGAGCGCGCCGGCCACGCGCAGCAGGTCTATGTGCTGCCGCGTGGTGAGTCGCACGTGGAGGACGGATGCGCCACACATGTGCTCCACCTCCACAGATTCCGGCTTCATAAGGGGCAACGGCACAGCTATGCCGTTTCTTCCGGATCGGCGGCGGCAGTCGGACCTGTGTGGCGGACGAGCGAGAAGACGGTGCGGGCGCGCAGGGTGAAGCCGATCGACTCGTACAGCCGGATCGCGTTCGTGTTGGTGGCCGCCGCGTGCAGGAAGGGGTGCTCGCCGCGTTCCTTGATACCGGCGGCGACCGCGCGGACCAGGCGGGTGGCCAGGCCCCGGCCCCGGTGGTCGGGGTCGGTGCACACGGCGCTGATCTCGGTCCAGCCGGGCGGGTGGAGGCGTTCGCCGGCCAGGGCGATCAGCCGGCCCTCCTCGCGGATGCCGAGGTAGGTGCCCAGTTCGACGGTGCGGGGCAGGTAGGGGCCGGGTTCGGTGCGGGCGACCAGGTCGAGGATCTCGGGTACGTCGTCGGGGCCGAGGCGTACGGCCTCGGGGTCGGGCTCGGCCCGCAGTGCGGTGTCCACGAGCTGGACGCCCTGCCCCGAGCGGACGATCTCCCAGCCGTCGGGGACCTCGCTCACCCCGCGCACGGCGGCGGTGCCGCCGGGGCCGACGAGGGTGGCCAGGTCCGCCCAGGCGCGTGGGTCGTCGTTGTCGGTGATGGCGTTGAAGCCGGCCACGTCGACGGGGTAGCGGGCGGCGCGGCCGACGCGTTCGGCGAAGTGGGCGTGCGGGCCGGTGAGCGCGGCCCAGGCGGGGTTGTCCAGAACGTGGGACGTGGACGCGGACGTGGACGTGGTGGTTGCGATGCTGGCGGTGGAAGACATCGGGTGACGGCTCCAGTACTGGTCGCGCGGGTGGGGACCCCGCCGCGACGTGGCGGGGTCCCCTTGCCGAGAGGGTGGGTCAGGAGTCGGTCACCGGCAGTCCGGGCGGGTTGACCTCGGACTTGGCGACGGCCTCGTTCGAGAGGTTCCAGGCGGCCAGCCACTTGGCGTACTGCCCGTTCTTGATCAGGTAGTTGATGGCGTCCGCGAGGGGCTTGGCGAGGCCGCTGTTCTTCTTCGCGGTGGCCGCGATCAGACCTTGGAGGGAGGATCCGGCGCCGGAGTACGTGCCCGCGTTACGGACCGCCTTCGCGGAGCCCTTGGTCGAGGAGACCTGGTAGGCGACCGAGGGGTTCGGGGCGAGGTAGGCGTCGATCTTTCCGGCGGCCAGCGCGAGGTAGGTGCTGTTGTTGTCCTGGAAGTACTTGACGGCGAGCGCCTTCTTGCCTTCGGCGGCCAGCTTCTTCTTCCATTCCAGGAGGATCCGCTCCTGGTTGGTGCCCGCGCCCACGGCGACGGTCTCGCCGGCGAGGTTCTCGTAATTGCCGTCGAAGTTCCAGGAGTTGTCGGCCTTGACCGCGAAGCCGAGGTTGTCCTCGCGGTAGGAGGCGAACTCGTACTTCGCCTTGCGCTCCTCGGTGTCGGTGACGTTGGAGAAGGCGACGTCGACCTTGCCGCTGTCCAGTCCGATGAAGAGGTTCTCCCAAGTGGAGTTCTTCAGCTCGGGCTTGAGGCCGAGGACGGCGGCGACCAGGCGGGCGATGTCGGTCTCCGAACCGGTGAGGGTCTTCTGGTCCGAGCCGACGTAGCCGAGCGGCGGGGAACCGGCGGGCAGGAAGCCGACGCCGATCTCCAACGTGCCGCTCTTCGCTATGGACTTGGGCAACTCGGCGCTGATCGACTTCACTTCGGCGACCTTGAGCGTGGCCTCCTTGGCGGCGCCGTTGGAGAGAGCGCCCACGGTGACCGTGCCGGAGGCGGCGTTGCCGGACGTGGTGGCCGCGTCACTGTCTCCCCCGCAGGCGGCGAGCCCGCCCGCGAGGGAGGCGACGACGGTGCCGGCGGTGAGTCCGCGAGTGAGTCTGCTGCGAAGGCTGAGGGGAGACATGGCTGTTCCTAGGCTCGGTGTTCGGGGCTGGTGAAGGTGGGAGTGCGGGCCTGTAAAAGGTGGAGAGTGAAGGCGGGGTTCAGAGGACCTTGCTGAGGAAGTCCCTGGTCCGTTCGTGCTGTGGCTCGTCGAGGACCTCGTGGGGCGGGCCCTGCTCGACGATCTTTCCGCCGTCGATGAAGACGACCCGGTCGGCGACCTCGCGGGCGAAGCCGATCTCGTGGGTGACGATGACGAGAGTGGTGCCGCTGGTCGCCAAGTCCTTGATGACGGCGAGGACTTCACCGACGAGTTCGGGGTCGAGGGCGGAAGTCGGCTCGTCGAAGAGGATGACGCCTGGGCGCAGGGCGAGGGCGCGTGCGATGGCCACGCGCTGCTGCTGGCCGCCGGAGAGCTGCCTCGGGTAGGCACCGGTCTTCTCGGCGAGACCGACCCGGCCGAGCAACTCCCTTGCCAGTTCCAGGGCTTCGGGCTTGCCGAGCCTGCCGGTGGCGACCGGGGCGGCGGCCACGTTGTCCAGGACGGTCAGGTGCGGGAAGAGGTTGAAGTTCTGGAAGACGAACCCGATCCGGCCACGCTGGGCGAGGATGGCCCGCTCGCTCAACTCCTTGAGTCTGCCGCCCTGTTGCTTCACCCCGATCAGCTCGCCGTTGACGCTGACGTAGCCGATCTCGGGCTTCTCCAGGTGGTTGATGACCCGCAGCAGCGTGGACTTCCCGGAGCCGGAAGGGCCGAGGATCACGGTGACCTCGCCGGGTCGTACCGTCAAGTCGACGCCGTCCAGGACCCGGTGGGCGCCGTACCACTTGTGCACGTCGTGCACTTCTACGGCGGCGGGCGTGATGTCCGCGAGCGGTTCGGCTGTTTTCACGGTCATATCGAGGCCTCCCTGCGGATGCGGGCCCGCAGGTCGGTGACACCGGCGCGGAGTTTCTGGATCGGGGTCGGCGGCAGGGAGCGGGTGGCGCCCCGGGCGTAGTGCCGCTCGACGTAGAACTGGATGACGGACACGACGCTGGTCAGGATCAGGTACCAGACGGTGACGACCAGGAGCAGCGGCACGATGTCGCCGGGGTAGGTGGAGCCCATCGTCTGCGCGGAGCCGAACAGGTCGAGCAGCGAGACGTAGAAGACCAGGGAGGTGCTCTTGATCAGGCCGATCAGCTGGTTGACGTAGTTCGGGGTGATGGAGCGCAGCGCCTGGGGGAAGACGATCCTGCGGAACTGGTAGCTCTTCGGCAGGCCGAGGGCGGAGGCCGCCTCGTGCTGGCCCTGGTCGACGGAGAGGATGCCGCCGCGGACCACTTCGGCCGCGTAGGCCGCCTCGTTGAGGCTGAGGCCGACGACGGCGACGGCCATGTCGGTGGCGAGTTTCGACTCGTCGAAGGAGAAGAAGGCGGGGCCGAAGGGGACGCCGATGCTGAGGGTCTGGTACAGGGCACTGAAGTTGTAGAGGAAGATCAGCACCACGATGAGCGGGATCGAGCGCAGCGCCCATACGTAGGTCCAGCTCGCCGCGCGCAGCACCGGGCTCTTGGAGAGCCGGGCCAGGGCGAGCAGGATGCCGCCGAGGAGGCCCAACACGGCGCTCAGCGCGGCCACTTCGAGGGTGATGACGAGTCCGTCGAGGATCGTCGGGCGCAGGAACCAGTAGCCGAAGCGGTCCCACTGGTAGAAGGAGTTGGTGACCAGTCCGTGGATGAACTGGGCGACCAGCACCAGCACGACCAGGGTGACGAGCCACCGGCCGGGGCGGCGCAGCGGCTGAACGCGCTGTGCGGTGAGGGGTTTTGACGGGACATCAGTCGACGGGGCGTCGGCCAGGGACACGGTGGTGCCTGGGGGTTCACTCATGGTGGGCTCCGGCAGGTTCACAGACCCCGGTCCGTGGCGGTGGACGCGCGACGGCGGACGGCACGCGCGGGTGCACGGGACCGGGGGCGGGGAGGGGGCAGGCACACCGACGGGATCGGGTGTGCGTCAGAAGTGCGTCGGCCGACTGGTCGTCAGACCCGACAGCGGGCGCGGCCCGACGCGGTACACAGTGCGCTGCTGACCCGGAGCAGATCGACAGCGCGGTCGGCGACGAACAGGTTGGCGTACGACAGTACGCAGCCCTGCGGGCGGCATGTGGCCGTCCTGGGAGCTGCGTACATGGCGTCACCTGTCACTGTTCCGGCCCCGTGGGGCCTCGCGCTTACCGAACGTCATCCGGTCCGGTCGTCACCTGGGGCACCCCACCGCGTGCGAGGGTTGCCGGTCAGCAAGCCAGGGCTCGTCGCTGACACTCATGACCGTTCTGGGTCGCAAGTTAAGACAATTGTCCGAACGTATGTCAATGGGCCGTCCAGCAACTGGACGCCACAGAACGCGCTCAGCTGCGGCAAGCTCCCGTTTCGTCCGCCGCGTGGGCTGCCCAGTCCAGGATCTGGACAGCGGCACCGGCGGCCTCCAGACCCCGGCAATGGGCGTGGTGGCGGCGGGCGATGCCGTCGAGGTCGAGGTGGGTGCCGAAGGCCGGGTGGGCGGCCAGCCGGCGGGCGTAGGCCCACAGGTGGGGGTGGTCGGCGATGCGCTGCACGGCGGCGGCGTCCAGGTGGTTGCGGTGCACGGTGTCGAGTTGGACCAGTGACACCCACAACTCGACGTCGGCAGCGGTGAGTTCGTCCCGGATCAGGTGCTCGCGGCCGTCCAGCCAGCGGTCCAGTGAGCCGAGCGTCTCCAGCAACCGGCCCAACGCCTCGTCGCGCTCGTCCTGTTCGACACCGGCCGCACCGGCGCGCTGCGCGGCGTCCTCGATGCCTTCGGCGCACAGCCGCTCGACGGCCTCGATCTCCGACTCGGCGCCGCAGGGGTACAGCTGAGGTCCGCCCTCGCCGAAGTGCCGGGCGAGGTCGCGCATGATGTCGGGGGCGTGGGTGCTGACGATCCGGCCGGACCAGTCGTCGCTGAGCACCGGCGCGGCGGCCGGTCCTGAGTAGCGGTGCGCGCTCGCCTCGTAGAGCGGGCGCAGCGCGGAGTGTCCACCACTCGGACAGTCGGGTACTGCGGAGAGGAACACGGCCGGACAGCTCTCGTCGAGGCCGAGGAGGCTGTGGGTGACGGCGATGCGCAGGCCGTCGGCGCAGGCGGTGGAGAGATGGAGGCGGTAGCGGCGCGGCACGGCATAGTGCCCGCTGCGCGCGTCGCGGCCGATCCGGCCCCGGAACGTGGGGGCGGACCTGGGTGAGGGGATGGCGGCGAGAGGCGTGCTGGACATGGGACTCCCCGGGTACGGGCGCGTGGACGTACGCGCGGCGGAAGCGTCGTCGAGCGGAGGACGGGGGCTCAGCGCAGGGGGCTGATCGCGCTGCAGACCCGCAGCAGGTCGATGTGACGGCGGGAGGTCAGAAGAGGCGAACGGTCCACGCGGCTGGTGATGACCGACTCAAGGCGCCCCATTGTTTCCCTACCTGTTCACTAGGATTCCCTACTGGAGTGTCGATCCGCTGTCGCCCGGGGTCAAGAGGGCGTCCACGGGTCGGGCACCGATGCCCGACCCGTGGACGCGCCGTGCTGCTACTTGGCGTACATCAGGGTGCCGAAGCCGAGCTGGTCGTAGCCGCCGCTGTCGGAGCCGTAGTCACCTCCCCCGCCCTCGGGCGCGACGAGGTTGTAGTACATGGCCGAGATGTACTTGTCGTCGAGGCCGATCCGCCGGTTGTAGTGGAAGTGGAGCATCGCCCACACGGGCCGGATCTGGCCGCGCGAGGCGGAGGACACGACCGTCTGGGACGACTGGGCGCAGCTCTGCCCGGTGCCCCAGGTGTAGGTGGTGAAGGGCACGTCGCTGCCGCTGTTGTACTTCGCGACGTACTGGGCGGCCTTCATGAAGCGACGGCTGTCGTACGAGTAGAGGTCGTCGCCCTGGTTCCAGGCCATCTCGCAGATCGCGCCCATCTGGCCCATGCCCAGGACGGTGTGGCCCTGGTCGCGTCCGGACTCCTGCCACTGGCCCAGCGCGTAGCCGTCCGAGTCGGTGTACAGATACGGCACGGTATGCGCGATGGACCCGTTGCCCGCACCGGACTTGAAGTAGCTGACGGCCTGGTCGTACTTGGCGCTGTCCTCGTTGAGGATCGCGATGGCCAGGATCGAGGCCATGTTGCACAGGTCCCAGTTGGCCCAGTAGTTGGTGATGCAGGCGTCGTTGTGGTTGGTCAGGAAGCTGTTGTTGAGCGGGTAGAAGACGTTGGCCAGCATCTGCTGGGCGGCGGCGAGATTGAAGCCGCTGTAGTCCCGCATCAGCTCGCAGGCGTTGGCGAACTGCCAGCCGTAGAGGCCGCCCGCGAGGAACCGGTCGGCGTTGCCGGTGACCGAAGTCAGCGTCGACGACCAGGCGTTGAGGATGTTCGCGGCGCACACGGCGTTCGCCTCGGTGCCGCCGACCTTCCAGCGCAGGGCGTTCTGGTAGGCGGCGGCGATGTCGTTGTAGAGCAGGCTGTAGTTCTGGCCGTCGCCGCCGCGGATGATGGTGGCGGTGGCCCGGTTCGTCCAGGTCGACTGGGAGTGGGAGTTGGCTGTCAGCCTGTTCCAGCCGGACAGCCAGGGGTCGGTTCCCGCCGCGACCCTGACCTTGGCCCGGTTGATGTCTCCGGCGTTGTGGAGCATGCCGGGGTGGGTGAACGTGGCCGGGGCCGCGTGCGCGGCGGTGGCCACGGTGGCGCCGCCGAGGGCGACGGCTGCGGTGAGTCCACCGGCGGTCTTCAACAGACCGCGGCGGCTCAACTCTGTTCTACGGAGGTGCTCGTGGGGGGACGTGCGGCTCATTGCGGTGCATCTCCAATCCATGAAGGATCAGGTGGGCGTGATGCTCACCTCGTCGAACTCGGCGGTGCAGCGGACCAGTTGGCTGCGCGAGCAGCCCACCAGCCCGACGTAGTAGGGGGCGTCACCGAAGCCGGGGATCTCTCCGTCGGCGAGGGGGGTCCAGGTGACACCGTCATCGGTGGACAGCGCCACGCTGAAGGCGGTCCCGACGCGCTTCAGCCGCAGCAGGGCGGGGAGGGTGACAGCGGCTCCGCCGGTGAAGGCGGAGGCACCGGCCACGGTCTTGCGGAGCATGAGCTGGGCACTGGTCCCGCCGGTCACGATCACTCCGGCGGCCTGGTCGAACGGCGACAGCGACTTCGCCATGAGCAGCCCGACCCGGTCGGTGGTCACGCCACTACGGGAGACGATCCGCGCGACGACCTCACAGTCACCGCTGACCGGCCGCCGTACGAACTGCCCTGTCATTCCTTGGCCGTTGGCGTTCAGGTCGACGCCCGCGCCCCGCACGGTGAAGGTGCCGGCGTCGTACGACGTGCTGCCCGGCATGGTGATCGCCACCACGCCCAGCGTCCCGAAGGCACGGTCGTCGAGCACGGTGTCGCCGAGATCGCCGTACGTCCACGGCGATGGCGGCGCGGCGCCGACCGTGAGCGCGAGGGTGCCGGTCGCGGTCCCGGAGGCGTTGGCGGCGGTCGTCGCGACCGTGAACTCGCCTGTCTCCGTGGGGGTTCCGGAGATCAGGCCGGTGCTCCGGTCGATGCGAAGGCCGCCGGGCAGTCCGTCCGCCGTGAACCGTACGGGCTCGTGCGAGGCGCGCGGCAGATACCGGAAGGCCGCGCCCTGGTTGGTGAACGCGGCGGTGGCGGAGGTGAGTTGGGGCTGCGCCGGAGTCGGCATCACGGCCTGCGCCGGTGTCGAACGCGGCCCGCGTCCACCGGCGTTGGTCTTCGCGACCGTGTAGTGGTACGTCGTTCCGGGCGTCCCCGTCGCATCGGTGTACCGGATGCGGGTGCCGAAGCCGACCGGGCCGACGTGGGTGGCGAGGGTCTTGTACGGTCCCCCGGTCCGCGCGGCGCGCAGCACCGTGTACTCGGCGGACAGGCCCGGGTCGGTCCAGGTCAACTCGACTGCGTCGACGCCGGTTTCGGCCCGTAGGTCGGTGGCGGTGCGGGCGGGGCGGGGTACGCACCAGACCGTGCCGGACGAGGAGGTCACGCTGACGTTGTCGAAAGCGCCGGTACCGGCCTCGGCGTAGTCCTCGTCGACGCCGAGGCAGGAGGTGAGGGCGAGGCCCGCGTACACGGTGCGGCCCAACTCGACCTCGGTGGTGCCGACTTCGGTCCAGTGGATGCCGTCCGGGGAGATGGCGCCGGTGCAGCGCGCGCCCTTCCGGGTCACGCGTACCCAGTAGGGCTTCCGCAGCCGGTAGCCGTCGCCCGCGCCCTCGACGTACGGCGCCTCCAGCGGGGTCGCCGACTCGGGAAGGGTGCCGAGGTTGGAGATCGGGAAGGCGGCCGACGTCGTGATCGCCTGCTGCTGGGAGGGCGGTACGGGTGTGCTGCCGGTGGCGGAGATCTGCGCGCCGGTCGACCCGCGTGCCGTCCACACCCCGCTCCACGTGTGCAGCGGCAGGCCCTGGATCAGCATCGAGGCGTGCGCCGCGTTCGCGTCGAGGGACGCTCGGACGGTGACGCCGATCTTGGAGTACTGCGAGCTGAGCGGCCACACGATCCGTGCGGTGACCGTGCCGTCGCCGCGCAGTGGGAGGTGGACGAGGCGGTGGGTGTCGGCCGTGCCGCTCGCCTCCAGGACGAAGCGTTCACCGTCGAAGGCGGCGGAGCCGGGGATCTTCACGGCTCCGACGTCCTGGGTCGACCAGAGGTCGGGGAGACCGGCGGCAGCTGCCGACCATGTCGAACTACCGCTGCTGCCAAGGCTGTTGGAGGCAGCCACCGTGTAGTAGTACGTCCGTCCGGCGTGCACGTTACGGTCCGTGTACGTCGGCTGCCTCACCCCGGACGCGATCTTCTCGTAGCGGCCGTCCACGTCGGTCGCCCGCAGGACCGTGTACGAGTCGGCCCAGGTCGACGGCAGCCAAGTCACCGTCACCGAGCGGTCGTTGCCCACTGCCGTGACACCGGCCGGTGGTGTCGGCACGGTCGGTGAGGGGGCCGTGGCACCGGCGTAGGCGAAGGTGCCCCAGCTCGGCAGGTCGTCGTTGCTGCCCTCGACGATCCGGGTGCCGCCGGTGCCGCGGAAGACGGCGTTCTTCGTGTACGGGGTGTCGAGGCCGCGCACACCGGCGTAATGCGCGTACGCCATCTCGTAGATAGGTGGAAGGCTGCCGCGCGAAGTGGCCGAGACAGCCAGCTTGATGTACTTGCCGGTGCGGTCCAGGTCGGGGACGAAGGGGACGTCACCGCCGAGGTTGTAGCGGGCGGCGTACTCGACGTTGGCGAGGATGCGATTGTCGTCGAAGCCCCAGAGGTCGATGCCCTGGTTCCAGGCGACCTGCGCGGCGTCCGCCAACAGGCCGACCGCGAGCTGTTCGTGACCCTGGTCCCGGCCGCTCTCCTGGCCCTGGCCCGCGTCGGTGACGATGCGGTGGCGGACGCTGCCGTTGCCGGCGCCGGCCGCGGAGAAGCGGAGCGCGTCGTAGAAGAGGGTGGGTTCCTCGCAGAACACACCTATGGCCAGCAGGGATTGAAGGGACGTCAGGTCCCAGTTGCCGTTGGCGTAGAGCATGTAGCAGGACAGGGCCGGGTACCAGACGCGGAGGAAGGAGTCCTCGCAGCGGGCGATGTCGGCGGCGGTCCAGCCGTCGTAGCCGCTGTGGCGGAGGAGTTCGGCGGCGTTGGCGAACTTGAAGGCCTGGAGGCCCGCGCCGAGGGGGCCGTCGGCTCCGGTGATGGCGGTGAGCGAGGCGGCCCACGCGTTGAGGATGTCGCGGGCCTTGTCGGCGTGCGCGGTGTCGCCGGTGACGGACCAGATGAGGGCGTTCTGGTAGGCGGCGGCCGAGTCGGCGACGGCCTGGTTCTGGTAGTTGGCGGGCCCGCGGCCCCAGGTGGTGATCTGGCCGGTGTTCTGTACGGCGTACGACGACGAGGAGCGCGCGTGGGCGGCGAGCGCCAAGTAGCCGTCGTAGACCGGGGATTGCTTGGCGGCGACGGCAGCCTTCATGCGGGCGAGGTCGTCGGCCGTATGCAGCAGCCCGGGGTGGGAGAAGGTCACCTCGGAGTCGTTGCCGGACGCCACCGCCCGGCCGGGCACAAGCAGCCCGCTCGCGCCCGAGGCCAGCAGGAGGGCGGCGGCGCCGCCGAGGAAACCTCGGCGGCTAGGCGAAACCGGACTAGTAGACGCCGGTTCGCCAACCCCCTGAAGGGGCGCGGGGAACGGCGCGACCAGCCACGACGGAGCCGCAGCCAACCGACGGCCCCTCCCCGCCCTTCCAGCGGAGCGCTTCCTCATGACGCGGCAGCCGCCTCGGCCTCGGCGGTGGTGAGGAACTTCAGGTTGGTGACGTGCTCGTTGTAGAACCATTGAATCTCGTCGGTGGTGTAGAACCAGCTCGGCTTCTTCATCGAGTCGGCGACAACCAGCCCATTGATCACCAGGTTCTCGAACGTGACGTTGTTGATGGCGTGTTCGGCGTCGTAGCCGAGGAAGAGGGAGGGATTGGCGCGGGTGCCCGTGTAGCTGAGGTTCTTGACGTACACGTCCTCGATGCCGCGGCCGACCGAGGTGTTGTACTTCGTGTTGTACATGACCTTCATGTAGATGACCTGGCCCCAGCGGAAGTCCTCGATCCGTACGTCCTCGATGCGGACGCTCTTGATCAGGTTGGAGTCGCCGGGGTTGAGGGCGATGCAGCCCTGGTAGTTCATCTGGGGTTCGCGGTGGTCGAGGATGTCGATGTTCTTGATGACGAGGTTCTCGATCGTCTCGGGCGCGTCGGTGTTGCCGTGCGTGCCGACGTTGATCGGGTGGGCGACGTCCGCCCACAGGGTGCAGTTCTTGACGGTGATGTCGCGGGTGTCGCCGTAGTAGTCCCAGCGGTGGCAGTAAATGGCGATGCAGTCATCGGAGTTGCGCATGAAGCAGCCGTCGAAGGTGATCCCGGTCGAGGAGAAGACGTCGAAGCCGTCGCCGTTGCCCTTCGAGCTGAACGCGCGTGCTTTGGTGATGTGGACGTTCTTGCTCTCGCCGAACGTGCCCGCGTATCCGGCCGGGTTGAGGATGATGACGTCCTCGACGCGGATGTTCTTGCTGCCTTCGCAGAGGATGGCGCCGCCGGGGTTGTTGTAGAGCACCCCGTGTCCGATCAGGCGGGACTTTTCCACGTCCTTGAAGTAGACCTGTGCGGTCAGGACGGCGCCGCCCGCGAGGTAGACGGTCTTGCCGCTGGGGACGGTGAGGATGTTGCCGGTGACGGTGTGGACGCCGGGGCCGAAGTAGAGGACGTTCGGGTCGTCGGCGGACGGGGTGTGGTACTCGACGCGGTTGGTGATGAGGTGCAGGGCGTCGAAGGTCTCGTCGTTGATCTGTACGACGACGTCCTTCGGCTCGTCCAGGGTGAACCGCAGGGTGTCGCCGAGGAGTTCGGGCGTGATGCCGTACGAGTCCGGTCTCACCCTGGCCTTGGTGGTGCCGCCCTTGAGGTAGGTCACCTCGATCTCGACCGAGCCGTTGAAGTCGAAGTACACCATCGACGAGTTGTAGACCTTGCCCGACCCGGTGGTGGCGTTGATCTCCTCGAACTGCGGCCGGTAGATGTCGAGGGTCTGCCAGGTGCCGTCGGGGGTGCTGCGGACCCGCACCTGGAAGCTGGTGTTGGTCGGCATGGTCGCCGGACGCGGGTAAGTGACCAGCTTGGGGCGGGAGTTGTGGCCGTCGGAGGCGTGGGCCGCCGTCGCGGTCAGTCCGGAGAGACCGGCGGCGAGCGCGGTGGCGCCGACCGCCTGGAGGGCCGTACGGCGGGACAGGGGTGTGTTCATGGTGCGACTCCTTGCAACAGACGGAAACCTGGGCTTACTTGAGGCCGCTGGTCGGGCCTATTTGAGGCCGCTCGTCGACATCCCGGCGACGAACCCGCGCTGGGCGACGAGGAAGATCAGGAGGATGGGAACGACGTACATCACGGAGGCGGCGGCCTGGAGGTTGGTGTTGGGGGTGCCGGCCGCCGAGACGTAGGTGGTCATCACCGCGACCGCGAGGGTGGAGTGGTCGGTGGAGAGCAGGAGTTGGGGCGCGATGTAGTCGCCCCAGGTCCAGGTGAAGGCGATGACGAAGCTCGCCGAGAGCACCGGCCAGGACTGCGGCAGGAAGATCCGCCAGAAGATCGCGCCGTATCCGCAGCCGTCGACGATGGCCGCCTCCTCCAGCTCGCGGGGCAGGCCCGCGAAGAACTGCCGGAAGAGGAAGACCAGATAGGGGGCGGAGGACAGGCCCCACAGCACCCACGGCCAGTAAGTGTCGACCATGCCGAACTTGGCGAAGATCAGGTAGGTCGGCAGCAGGGTGATCATCTGGGGCAGCATCATCGAGCCGATGAGGATGCCGAACAGCACCTTCTTGCCGGGCGCGGTCAGCCGGGCGAAACCGAAGCCGACCCAGGCGGAGCTGAGGGTGACGAGGGTCGCGTAAATGGTCGCGATGATCAGGGAGTTGCGGGCGTAGCCGAGGAAGTCGATGGCCCTGTAGGCGGCGACGAAGTTGCGCCACTCGAAGTGTGTCGGCAGCCAGTGCACCGGCGCTGCCGCCAGCTCGGCCGGGGCTTTGAGGCCGGTGAGGATCAGCCAGCCGAACGGGCCGAGGAACAGGCCGGTGATGACGACGAGCGCCGTGTAGAGGACGAGCCGGTTGACGCGTATCCGCACGCGGGCCGGGGACTTGGGGTGCACGCTGGTGGCGGTCACTTCTGCGCCTCCGGGTCGACGTTGTAGAACACCACGCCCGAGGTGAACTTGAAGATGAGTCCGGTCGCGATGAGGATCAGGAGGAAGAGCACCCACAGCAGCGCGGAGGCGTAGCCGTAGCGGCCGAGCGCGAAGTACTCCGCGAACACATGGATCATGTAGGTGTAGTTGGACTGCGGGATCGAGGTGAGGCCGCCGGTACCGGCCGTGGGCGCGAGCAGCATCGGCATGATGGTCTGCACCGAGGCGATCACCCCGGTCACGGTCTGGAAGAGCAGCACCGGCGACAGCAGCGGCACGGTGATGCTGCGGAAGGTGCGCCAGGCGCTCGCCCCGTCGATGCGGGCCGCCTCGTGGAGTTCGCGGGGGACGTCCTGGAGCCCCGCCAGCGAGATGATCATGATGTTGCCGGCCGCCCAGAGCACCGTCATGACGAGGACGTAGCGGGCGTAGGGATCGGCCAGCCAGCCGATCGCGTCGAAGCCGAAGAAGGTCAACGCGCCGTTGGCGGCACCGGAGTTCTGGTCGAAGAGGTTCTTGAAGGCGATGCCCGCGCCCACCGGCGGTACCACGGCGGGCAGATAGAGCAGGGTGCGGAAGAGTCCGCGTGCCTTGAGGGGCCGGTTGACGAGGACGGCGAGCGCGAGTCCGGCGATGATCGACAGCGGCACGGAGGTCAGCGCGAACAGGCCGGCCCGGCCCAGGGCGTCCCAGGTGACCGAATCGCCCATCAGCTCGCGGTAGTTGCCGAGGCCGACGTAGTGCCAGTGCGGGGAGATGCCGTCGTAGGTGGTGAAGCTCAGCCACAGCGCGTAGGCCATGGGCGCGATGGTCAGCAGCGAGAAGCCGATGATCCACGGCGAGGCGAACATGTAGAACGCGCGGTGCTTGCGGGTCGTCATGGACGGCCCGGTGCGCGCGGTGGACCGGGTCCGGCCGGTCTTCGCGGTCGGGCGCGGCCGTCCGACGGCCGGCGAGGATGCCTGATCGACCGTCATCCCACCTGCTCCTTCCCGCGTTTGATCTGCTGGTTGATGACCGAGTTGAGGCGTCCGGCGAGCCGGTCGACGGACATCTCGCCGTGCATCGCGGGCGTGGCGGCCTGGTTGAAGAGGGACTCGAAGCCGTCGCCCGAGATGTACGGGGAGACGGCGACCACCGAGAAGTGCTTCAGCTCGTTCCGCTGTGCGCTCAACGTCCGTTTCTGGAAGTCCTCCTGATGGGGCATCAGGGATCGCAGGGACTTCAGGCTGGGGATGCCCCAGCCGCTGGAGGCGCGGGCCTTGGCCGGTGCCTCGCCGAAGAACCATTCGAAGACCCGCCAGGCGGCGTCCTTGTTCCTCGCCTTGCGGGGCATCCACATGCCGGTGCCGCCCTGGCAGGCGCTGATCCGGGGGCCACCCGCGAAGACGGGAGCGGGGGCGAGCCGGGAGACCTCGGCCAGTTTCTTGTCGGCGCCGATCATGCCGCCCATCCAGTAGCCGTTGTTGGACATGGCCATGCGGCCGGCCTGGTAGGTGGGGCCGTCCCAGCCGTTGGGGTCGGGCAGGACGGGGCTGGGGCCGACCTTGAGCCGGCAGTAGTCCAGGTACCAGGCCAGCACCTTGCGGGCCTCGGGGGTGGTGAAGTCGACCCTGGTGAAGTCGTCGGCGAAGAGGCTGCCGCCGGCGGAGGCGGTCATGGTCGCCATGAGCGTGAGTTTGACCAGGCCGTTGTAGCTGCCGCCGAAGACGGTCGTCTGGCCCTTCGAACGCTGTACGAGGTGCTGGGCATGGTCCAGCCACTCCTCGAAGGTGATGGGTTCGGTCTCCGACGGGTAGGCGACGTGCTTCTTGTCGAAGGCCGCGGTGTTGTACCAGTACATGGAGTCCTGGGAGAAGTCCTTGGCCAGGCCGTAGCGGGGGCCCTTGCCCTGGACCTTGCCGTCGTAGCGCCACAGGTCGTTGACGGGGTCGAGGTCGTCGGGCCGCAGAACGCTGCTGGTGGCGAAGTAGGAGTCCAGTTCCTGCATCACGTCCCGCGCGGCGTAGAACGTGGCGTCCACGGCGCCGACCCCGCGCACCAGGTCCGGCGGGCTGCCGCTGGTGAGCATCGCGATCAGCTTGGTGATGTCGTAGTCCACCCGCTTGATCGAGATACCGGTGTCCTTCTTGGCCTGCTTGACCAGGTCGGGGCCGAGGTCGTCGGCCTTCGCCATCACCGTGATGGTCTCGCCCGCTCCGCTCACCCCGGTCGACACCTGGAGGGCGCAGCCGTTCAGCGCCGCCGCGCCGACCCCCGCACCGGTCGCCGAGAGGGCGAGAAATCGTCGGCGACTCAGAGGCGCACCAGCACGTGGGTGCATGACCGCACCACCTCCAATAGAAACCGGTTGTCACGCGTTGGGGCAGAGCTTCTTCCGGCTTGGAAACGGCGTCAAGACCTTGGGCGAACTTTCGAAAAGACTGGGTAACCTCGACGAGACGGCACTGGAACGTGGTCGACTAGAAACCGGTTGTCCACCAGGTATGGCCGAAGACCCGGGAGCCCGATGGTTCAAGTCCCGGGACTTCGGCCGGTGTTCGGGCTGTCAGTGCAGGTCGGCGGCCTGCTCGGGGCTCTCGTCGAGGAACCCGCCCGACTGGTGCTGCCACAGCTTCGCGTAAGCGCCCTCGGCCGCCAACAGCTCCTGGTGCGTGCCCTGTTCGACGATCCGGCCGCGGTCGAGGACGACCAGCCGGTCCATGCCGGCGACGGTGCTCAGCCGGTGGGCGACGACGAGTGCGGTCCGGCCCTCCATGAGCCGCCACAGCGCTTCCTGGACGAGGATCTCGCTCTCGGAGTCGAGGGCGCTGGTGGCCTCGTCGAGCAGCAGGATCGGGGCGTCGCGCAGGATCGCCCGGGCGAGCGCGACGCGTTGGCGCTGGCCACCGGAGAGCTTGATCCCGCGCTCCCCCACCATCGTCTCGAAGCCTTCCGGCAGCGCGTCGGCGAACTCGGTGACGTGCGCCGCCTCGGCGGCCCGGCGGACCTCGGCCTCGGTGGCGTCGGGCCGGGCGAAGGTGAGGTTCTCGCGCAGGGTGCGGTGGAACATCGCCGGGTCCTGCGGTACGTAGGCGATCAGGCTGCGCAGGTCGGTCTGGCGGAGCCTGCTGATGTCCTGGCCGCCGATCAGGATGCGGCCGGCGTCGATGTCCGTCATCCGCAGCAGGAGTCTGCTGAGGGTGGTCTTGCCGCCGCCGGACCGGCCGACGAGGCCGATCTTCGTGCCGCTGGGCACGGTCAGGTCGAGTCCGTCGAAGAGGGTGTCGGCGCCCGAGTGGGCGAAGGTGACGTTCTCGAAGCGGACGGACGCGGGCCGGGGCAGCAACGGCTCCGGCGAGGCCGGGTCGACGACGGTGGGCGGAGCCATCAACAGCTCGGTGAACTGGGCGGCTTCGGTCATCGAGCTTTCCAGCCGCCGGTAGATCTGGTTGAACTCGAACATGATCCGGGTCGCGTTGCTGTAGTACGTGAAGGCGACAACCACCGCCTCCACGCCGTGTGTTCCTCCGCCGAGTGCGACGGCGAGCAGCAGGCCCAGCGCGTTGGTGAACACGGAGAGTGGTGCGACCAGGGTGTCGATGCGCAGGTTGCCGTAGTCCCAGGAGCGCAGGGTGAGGCGCCTCGACAGTGCGACGCGGGAGCGGTGTTCGGCGGCCTCGCGTTCCTCGGCGGCGAACGCGCGGACCGTGTCCATGTTCATCAGGCTGTCGGCGACATGGCCGGACACCCGGGCGATGGCCTCCTCGCGCTCGTCGACGAGTGCCTGGCGGCGCCGGATGAGGGGCGCGACGACCAGGGCGGTGAGCGCGATCATCGCCAACAGGCCTACGACGAGCAGCGGTTCGTAGCGCCACAGCACGACCGAGCCGAACAGCAGCGGCACCAGGCTGCCCACCACCTGGAACGTCATCGTGTCGACGAACTCCTCGAAGCGCGAGGCGAAGCTCAACACCCGCTTGGTGAGCGACCCGGCGAAGTTGTCGTGGAAGAACGCGGCGTCCTTGGCGAAGAGTTCGTCCATGCCGATCACATACAGGTGCTCGATACCGAGCGCGTCCAGCCGGTTCAGACAGTGCAGTCCGAGGCGCCAGAACACCTCGGCGAGCAGGAGGACACCGGCGAATCCGAGGACGTACGGCAGTGTCGAGCGGACGCTGATGTGCGCGTCTCCGGCGATACGGCCGACGAGCTTGGCGACGATCAGCGGCGCGATGTAGTTGATGCCGATGTTGCCCACCGCGGGCAGCAGTGTGGCGGGCGCGGTCCAGCGGCGGAGCCGGGCCAATTCCCGTCCGTAGTAACGAAGAGCGAGTAACACCGAGCCTTTGCGCGGTCCGGTGTCGCGCGATTCTGGCGATCCCATTCCCACCCCGTGGTGTCGACGGCAGCCCGGTGAAAGGGCAGGCCGGAAGTGGCAGTGTCCCGCGTCGACACCCGCGTGGTCCAAGCGTTTTTCCCTCAACAGCTGTGATGCGCACGGGGTTTGCGGGCCCTACGGTGACACTATGGCGACCGATCCCGTGAGCGAGCCGATGCGGCTTGCCGACATGCCGTTGCACGATCCGTTCGTCGTGGCCGACGACGCGACCCGCACCTATCACCTCTACACGTCCAACGACCCGTCCGTCTCAGGCGTGCAGGGTGTCGGCACGATGGTCTACCGCAGTCGTGACCTGCGCGACTGGGCGCGTCCGGTGGTGGTGTTCCTTGCGGCGGAGCAGCCCAACCTCTGGGCAGGGGACGGCGGTTGGGCGCCGGAGGTGCACGCTTGGGACGGCAGGTACTACCTGTTCACCACACTGCACGACGAGAAGAGCCCGCTCCCGGTGCCCTCAACTGGCCGCTGGGGCACGCCGTTCCAGCTCGCGAACCACCGGCGCGGCACGATCACGGCCGTGTCCGAATCCCTGCTGGGCCCCTTCACTTCGGTCGACCCCGCGCGCCCCACCCCGCCCGAGCACCTCATGACCCTGGACGGCACGCTGTTCGTCGACCCGTCCGGGCAGCCGTGGATGGTGTACGCGCACGAGTGGTTGCAGACCGTCGACGGCACGATGGAGGCGATCCGGCTGACCCCGGACCTGACCGGGACGATCGGCGACCCGGTCTTTCTCTTCAAGGCCTCGGACGCGCCCTGGATCGGCGAGGAGATCCCCGCCGGTGTACCGCACCAACTCCCGCCCTACGTCACGGACGGCCCGCAGTTGTACCGCACCCCGGACGGGTCGCTGCTCATGCTGTGGTCGACGTACGAGAAGAACGTGGTCGGCGCGGACGGCAGCCTCACCGGTGGCTACGTGCAGACCTACGCGGTCTCCAAGTCCGGGGAGATCAAGGGTCCTTGGCGGCAGCAGCGACCGCTGGTCCGGAACGACAGCGGTCACGGCATGCTGTTCCACACGTTCGAGGGCCGGTTGATGATGATCCTGCACCGGCCGTTCGAGAACGCGCGCGGCAAGCTGTACGAGATGGAGATCGTCGGTGACGAACTGCGGGTACTGCGGCAGCGGAAGGACCTTGACGGCGGCGGATGATCCGTCGGCCGCTGCCCTCAACTCCTCGACGGCCGCTCCTCGTTACTGCTTGACCGCGCCCGCCAGCCCGTTGATGAAGAACCGCTGGAGCACGATGAAGATCAGGACGATGGGCAGCAGGGTGATGACCGACCCCGCGCACACCAGGGTCCACGCGGTGGAGTTCTGGCCGATGAAGTTGAACATGCCCACGGACAGGGTGTGCAGTTCGGGGCGGGAGAGGGTGAAGACCAGCGGGATGAAGAAGCTGTTCCAGGCGTTGATGCAGGCGAACAGGCCGACGGTCGCCAGCATCGGTCCGGACAGCGGGAGCATGATCCGCCAGAAGATCTGGTGGAAGTTGGCCCCGTCCACGCGGGCCGCGTCCTCCAACCCCCGGTCGATCGTCGTGAAGTAGCCCATGAAGAGGAAGGTGCCGAAGACCATCCCGCCCGCCGACTGGACGATGACCACCGACCAGAGGGTGTTGAGGAGATGGAGCCGCTGGATCAGGTCGAAGACCGGGATGATCGTGTAGCCGTGCGGCAGGAACAGCGTTACCCCGACCAGGCCCAGCCAGATCTTCTTGCCGGGGAACTCGGTGCGGGCCAGGACGTAGCCGGCCATCGAGGTGGCGAGCAGGGTGACGATGACCGTACCGGTCGCGAACAGGACCGTGTTGACGAAGAACCGGCTGAAGTCCGCCTGGGTCCAGGCTTCGCTGTAGTTGGACCAGTGGAACTCGGACGGGATCGGGTTCAGCCCGCCGGAGAAGAAGCCGTCGGTGCTCTTCAGTGAGCTGCCGAGCGCCCACAGGAACGGGTAGAGCCAGATGAGGCCGCCACCGAGCAGCGCGAGATAGAGCAGTCCGCGCCGGCCCTGGCGCAGGCTCAACCGCGTTCGCGGGCGCGGACGTTGGGACAGTGTGGACATCGACGTGACCCTTTGCTGGTTGGCGGCCGTTGATCGGCTGGCTTATTGGTCGGCGGCCGCGCGCCGGCGGCTGATCCCGCGCAGGGCGAGGACCTGGAGCGCGGAGAAGACTATGAGCAGCAGCCCGTAGAGGAACGAGGCGGCGGAGGCCAGGCCGATGTCGGGCTCGGCGGCGGCGCCGGCGGAGCCGCCGAAGGCCAGGTGGTAGATGTAGGTGTTGACGACCTCGGTGGCGAAGTACGGGCCGCCGCCGGTGAGGACCTGTACCAGGTCGAAGACCTGGAAGCTGCCGATGAAGGCCAACACCACGATGACGACGCCGACTTGGCGCAGCAACGGGATGGTGATCCGGAAGAAGGACTGCACCGGGCCGCAGCCGTCGAGCTTCGCCGCTTCGTACAACTCGGCCGGGATGGTCTGGAGTCCGGCGAGGAAGTACACGAGGTTGTAGCCGAGGGTGTGCCAGATGCCGATCGCGATGATCACGGCCAGCGCGGTGTGCGGGTTGCCGAGCCAGTCGATGTGGCCGTTGGTCATGCCGGTCTTGGCGAGCAGACTGCCCGCGGAATCACCGAAGTTGGCGAGCATGAGCTGGATGACGACGCCGACGACCGCGGCCGAGGTGACGACCGGGATGAAGTAGACGGTCCGGAAGAACAGCGCGAACTTGAGCTTCGGGTTGTTCAGCACCAGCGCGAGCGCCAACGCCAGAAGCAGCTGCACCGGGACGAGCACGAAGGCGTAGACGAAGGTGTGCCCGACGGCGCCCCAGAAGATGCTGTCGTGCAGGATCTGCCGGAAGTTGGCCAGGCCCACGTAGTCACCGGGTGCGCCGATGCCGTTCCAGCGGTAGAAGGTGTAGCCGAAGGACGCGAAGATCGGGTAGACCACAAAGGCCAGCAGGAGCACGGCCATCGGGGCGAGATAGAGGTACGACCACTTGGCGGCGCGGATGCGCTGGCCGAGGCCGGGGTGGGCGGCGGCGCGTGGTGGGGTCGGGGACGCTCGCTTGCGCTCGCGGGTGTCGAGGAGTGACATGGTGACGGCTCACGCCTTCTTCTTCGTGGTGTACGGCTTGGTGGGGTCCCAGTCCGCGAAGACGTAGTCGGACATGCTGACCTTCTTGCCCTGCTTGGCCACGGCGGCGACCGCGTCGGACAGGAGCTGGTACTTCTTGTCGGCCAGGCTGCTCAACGCGCCCTGGACGTCCTTGATCTGACCGGTGTAGACGCCGGTGACCACATCGCTGATGTCCGGCTTGGGGACGCTGGGCGCGACGCCGGCCAGCTCCGGGTTGCGTACGAGGGGTACCGGGCCGCTCAGCACCTGCTCGGTCATGCCGATGAAGGCGGCGAAGGGCTTGGAGTCGATGCCGTCCGGGTTGTTGTTCGCGGGGTGGGCCGAGACGCCGTTGAGGTCCTCGACCCAGCGGCGCCCGGCGGCGGGGGACGTCAGCGCGTCGAGCCACTGGAACGCCTCGTGCGCCTTCTTGCTCTTGGCGGAGACCGCGGCGAAGGTGCCGTTGCCGACCGGGTCGGCGTAGTAGTAGCCCTTCGGTGTCGCGGTCGGCGAGGGCAGGGTGACCAGGCTGTAGTCGGTGAACTTGTGCTGGGTCCACTCGGGTTGGTTCCACACACCGCCGACGGTCATGCCGAACTTGCCGCGCTCGAAGAACGCGCGGGCCGCTTCGTCGGACAGGCTCACGGAGTTGGGGTGGAAGAAGCCGCGCTTCTTCCATTCGACGAACAGCTCCAGGAAGTCGGCGTACGCCCGGTCGGTGCCGAACGTCCACTTGCCGACGCGGTAGTCCATGCCGGTGCCGGGCACGGTGGGGGCGCCGCCGGGTGCGCCGGCGCCGCGGACGAACAGGTCCAGCCACCAGGCGAGGACGCCGATGCCGTCGGCGTTGCCGAAGCCGAAGCCGTACGACTTGCCGCCGCTCTTCTTCGTGATCGTCTGGGCGGCGCTGGTGACTTCGTCCCAGGTGCGGGGCAGCTTCACGCTCCCGTCCGGGTTCGTCAGGCCGGCGGACTTGAAGACGCCGTGGTGGACGTAGAGCTGGAGCTGCGGACCCGAGCCCTTGAGCGGGGCCGAATAGACCTTGCCGCCAAAGACGTTGGCGCCTTCCAGGAAGGTGCCCTCCGGGAAACGCGCCTGCCATGCCGGGGTCGCCCACTCGTCGAGCGGGTGCAGCCAGCCCTTGGCGACCTGCTCGGCGACGCTGGGGACCTGCGGGATCATGAAGACGTCCGGCGGGTTGCCGCTGCGGTTGGCGAGCGCGACCAAGTCCGGGTACTTGGCGTTCTGTTGGGTGGTCTTCTTGACGCTGACGTCGCTGTGGGCCTTCTCGAAGAGCTCGATCTCCTTGTCCACCCAAGGGGCTTGGGTGACGTACCAGTCCCAGTAGGTGAGCGCGTCCGCCGCCGAGGAGGGGGAGCCGGAGCCGCACGCGCTCAGGCCGCCGCCCAGGGCGAGGGTGCCGGCGCCGAGTGCGGCGGTGCGCAGGAGGCCGCGTCTGGAGACGTTCGACGAAGTCATCTGGTGTTCCTCCGAGGCATGTAACGTTCACTTAACCGGTTACAGGAACTGGGACGTTATGGGGGCGACTCACAGCCGTCAAGAGGTTTGACAATGCTGGGGAAACTCCGACAGGTAGCTGCACCCGGGCCGTAGAGAAACCCTCGCCAGTTGTGTAACTTTTTCATCGTTGTTACTTACATCGGCTGTTCACCGGGGCGAGGAGAAGCAGAGCATGGCTCAAGGTCGGGGTTCCGCAGGTCGGGCGACGATCCGTGACGTGGCGTCGCGCGCGGGCGTTTCCGTCGCCACCGTGTCGCGGATTCTCAGCGGGGCGTACACCGCACCTCCGGCGACGCACGACCGGGTCATGCAGGCCGTGCAGGACCTCGACTACGTGGTCAACGCCAACGCCCGCTCCCTGAACACGACTTCGGGACTGATCGCGATGGTGGTCAACGACATCACCTCGCCGTTCTTCATGAACGTCGCCTCCGGAGTGGAGGAGCAGGCCGTCGCCGACGGCCGGGTCTGCCTGGTCTGTTCCACGCAGGGTGTCCCGGAGCGCGAGTTGTCGGTGATCGAGCTGATGCGTCAGCGGGGTGCGGAGGCGATCATCCTGGTCGGCGGCATGGCCGAGACCGAGGAGCATCTCGCCCAACTCACCGCCGCCGCCGAGGGGTTGGAGCGGGCAGGTTCCCGTCTGGTGCTCTGCGCCCGGCCGTGGAAGGGCGGCGCGAAGGCGCCGGTGGACGTGGTGGAGTGCGACATGGAGAGCGGCGCGTTCGCCGCCACCAGCCATCTGCTCTCCGCCGGGCACACCCGGGTGGCCCACCTGGCGGGCCCGCACGAGTTCAGCGTGGCGGGCCAGCGCCTCGAAGGGTACGAACGGGCGCTGCGCGCACACGGCGTCAAGCCCGACCCGGCGCTCGTCGCCGAGAGCGACATGACCCGGGAGTCCGGCTACGAGGCGGCCTGCCGTCTCCTCACCGACACCGACGCGACCGCGATCTTCTGCGCGAGCGACATGAGCGCGGCCGGTGCCATCGCCGCCGCCCGCGACCTGGGCCGCTCGGTCCCCGACGAGCTCTCCGTGGTCGGCTTCGACGACATCCCGCTCGCCGAGGACCTCTACCCCCGGCTGACCACCGTGCACGTCCCCCAGCAGGAGCTCGGCCGCTCCGCGACCCGGCTCGCCCTGCACCGCCGCCCCATGGACCCGCCGAGCCGCCGGGTGGTGCTCGGCTCGCACGTCGTCGTACGGCAGTCGGTGGCGCCCCCGGCCCGCCTCAACACCCTTGGAAAGGTGGACAGTTGATACCGGAGGACCGGCTCCTCTCCCCGTACACCGGCTGGACGCGCACACACTGGGAGGCGCTGGCCGACGCGCAGTTGACCGCCGTCCGCCCGTACGCCACCGACCGGCACGCCCTGCTCCACCTCCCCGGCCCCGCCAGCCGCAACGGCCGGCACAGCGACGGCCTCGAAGGCTTCGCGCGCACCTTCCTCCTCGCCGGCTTCCGCCTGGCCCAGTCCGGCGACAACGACCCGTACGACCACGCCAGTTGGTACGCCGAGGGCCTGACCGCCGGCACCGACCCGCACTCCCCGGACCACTGGCCGAGCATGCGCGAGTGCGGGCAGGCCAAGGTGGAGTGCGCGTCGGTGGCGATCGCGCTGCACGAGACCCGGCCCTGGATCTGGGACCGGCTGGACGACGCCGTACGGCAACGGATCGTCGCCTGGATGACGGACCTGCTCGGCAGTGAGGTCCCCGACAACAACTGGGTCTGGTTCAGGGCGATCACATCGGCGTTCCTGCGCTCGGTCGGCGCCCCGTGGAGCGCGCCCGACATCGACCACGCGATCGCGCGCACCGAGTCCTGGTACGCGGGCGAGGGCTGGTACTCCGACGGAGGCGGCACCGGCGGCCCGTTGCGCCACTTCGACCACTACTCGGGCTGGGCCATGCACTACTACCCACTCTGGTACTGCCGCATCTCCGGCGCCGACGCCGACCCCGCCCTCCTCCCCCGCTACCGGGCCCGGCTGCGCCGCTACTTGGACGATGCCCAGCACCTGGTGGCGGCCGACGGCGCCCCGCTGTACCAGGGCCGCTCCCTCACGTACCGCTACGCGACGCTCTGCCCGCTGTGGGCGGGCGCCGTCTTCGACGCCACTCCCCTGCCGGCGGGCCGTACCCGCCGCCTCGCGAGCGGAGTCCTACGGCACTTCACCGACGCCGGCTGCTTCGACGAGCGCGGGCTCCAACCACTGGGCTGGCACGGGGAGTTCACCGCCATCCGGCAGCCGTACTCGGGGCCCGGCTCGCCGTACTGGTCGAGCAAGGGCTTCGCCGGGCTGGTGCTGTCGCCCCAGCATCCGGTCTGGTCGGAGAAGGAGGAGGCGTCGCCGATCGAAACCCGGGACGTACGGCGGACGTTGACCGCCCCGGGGTGGCTGGTCTCCGGCACGGCGGCGGACGGGATCCTACGCGTCGTCAACCACGGCAGCGACCACGCCTTCGGTGACGGCACCGCCCCCGAGGCGGACGATCCGGTGTACAGCCGCCTCGCCTATGCCTCCCACGCCGCGCCCGACAGCACGGAGGCGAACCTGAACGACCCGCTCGACTCGCACATCGCGCTGCTCGACGCCGACGAACGGCCGTCCCACCGGCGCCCGTTGACCCGCCTGCACGTCGGCGTGCGCACGGCCGTCTCCCGCCATCGCGCGCACTGGCCGGTCGGCCCGGTGCCCGCCCCGTACGCCCACGATCCCGCGCCCGAGTTCCGTACAGGTCCATGGATCACGACGGCGTCCCTGCTGAACGGCCCGCTGGAGGTGCGCCTCACGCGCGTCGACGGCTCGGTCCAGGAACCGCTGCGGTTGCGCCTCGGCGGCTACTGTCTGGCCGCCGCCGAACCGCCGAGCATGCACCTGGAGCCGCAGCCGGCCGCATGGACGCGCAGCCCGACCGGCCTGTCCAGCACGGTGGTTGGACTGCGCGGTTTCGACGAGGCGGGCGTCGCCACCGCACGCGACGCCAACGCCTTCGGGTCGCACTCGGCGACACCCTGGCTCGCCACCACGGCGGAGGTCCAACTGGGCACGGTCTACGCCGCGTTGGTCTGTCTCTCCGGGGTGGTCGAGGGGCCGGGTGCCGCCGAAGCCGTACGACTTGAGGTCTGTTACGACGGTGACGGCACCGCCCTCGCGTCTGTCAGCTGGCCAGACGGCACCCAGGACAATGTCCGTCTGGAGCCGCCGAGTTGATGAGCGGGACGGTGTGGGACGCGGGCTGTCAGGGGCCCGCGCCCCACACCGGGATCATGTGCCGTCGATGAGCCGGACGGCGAGATCGGGACTGAACTGTCCGGCGGGCACCGTCGGTGCGATGCCGCACTGCCCGTCGGAGTTGCCCGGTGTCTTGACCCACAGCAGCAGGTCCTCGGCGCCGCCCACGCGCGGGGTGACACCGAGTTTGCGTCCGGCCGGGTTGCACCATTCGCCGTTGGAGCCGTTGCCGTTGCGGCTGGTGTCGACGGCGAAGTGGGAGGTGCCGCCGAGCGCCGAGTTGATCGAGTTGCCGTAGGTCTCCGAGGACGGGGTGGTGTAGAAGTTCGAGACGTTCAGGGAGAAGCCGCGGATGTTGGCCACGCCCGCGGAGTTCAGTCGGCTCGCCATGGTCGCCGGGGCGACCCAGTTGGTGTGGCCCGCGTCCAGGTAGGCCCAGGTGTTGGGTGCCTTCTGCTGGAACATCTGGGTGGCGTAGGAGAGCATCGCGAGGCGGTCGGTGATCTGTGCGCTGGTCAGGCAGCTGAAGTCCGACAGGGCGTCCGGCTCGATGACGACGACGGCGGGGTGGGTGCCGACGGCTGCCGCGAAGGTGGAGATCCAGGTGCGGTAGGCGGCCACGCTGCCCGCGCCGCCGGACGACTCGCCGCCGCACGCGTCCCGGCCCGGGATGTTGTACGCGACCAGGACCGGCAGCTTGTCGTGGCTGTCGGCCGCGCCGACGTAACCGGACACGGCCGGTCCGATCCCCGCGCTCTCGTTGGCGAACCAACGGGCGATCGGCTGGGAGGAGATGGCCGACTGGATGCGTGCGGCACGGGAGTCGGAGGGGTTGTTGCGGACCCAGACGGCCGGGCCGGAGTCGGGGTTCGAGTAGAAGCCGCTCGTCAGGGAGACCGGGCTGGCCGCTGCCGCCGAACCGGTCGCCACGAGCGACAGTGGCGCAACGAGCAGACAGATCAGGGCAGTTCGGAGCAAGACCGTTTTGAGCGAGGTGGTCTTGTGCGGGTCGGTTGTGAGCGAGGCGGTACTCCGGGGGCTGGTTTTGAGCAGGGCTTTCCAACGCATGGTGCGTCCCTATCTCTTGGGTCGGGGCTGCCGTGGGCCCCTCGGCTCGGCTCCCGCCCGCGCTCGTCCAGCGCGGGCGGAGCCACGGCGGTACGTACGGTTCGAACAGCAGGCTCAGCGCGCGGAGTCGGCGGCGAAGGTCGCCACCCAGGCGAGCGCGGAGTTCCAGTTGATGGCGATCTCGTTGGTCGAGTACGAGTAGATGTCGTCGATGTAGCAGGTGGCGGGGGCGCAGCCGACGAGGTTCTGTTGCGCGACCGGGTCCTGGAGGGCGGAGTCGGGGCCGCCGGCGAGTGAACCGGGCGGCGGGCTGGGCAGGTTGGGGTCGATCTGGTGGGCCCAGATGCGGTTGTGCTGGTTGTGGCTGAACTGGGTGCCGTAGCCGGTGACGAAGGACTGGTTCAGGGCGTTGCGGCCGAAGAGGTAGTCCAGGGACTCCAGGACTGCGCTGCGGTAGCTGTCCCGGTGGGTGAGGTCGTAGGCGGTCGCGATGACCATGGCGTTGTTCGCGGTGACGCTGTTGGAGCCCCAGACATAGGCGCCGTCGGTGGGGAGGTTGGGGTTCGGGTAACCCTGCGAGCGTTCATCGCTTACGAAGCTGTCGGCGACGGCGAGGACCCGCTTGCGGGCGGCGGTGACCATGCGGGCGGGGAAGCGGTTCGGCAGCCGGACGACGGTGAGGTCGGCCAGCGCGCCGGTGTCCCGCCAGGAGAACCCGGCCGGGGTGATCTCCGTGTCGATGCGGGACAGGTAGGCGCGGTCGTGGGTGGTGGCGTACAACTCCGTTGCGGCCCAGGAGAATTCGTCGGTCACGTCGGTGTCGGCGTACGCTCCGCCGCCGACGCTGTCGCTGCTCGGGGCGTACACGTCGGGGTGGGCGAGCGCGGCCTTCCAGGCGGTCTCGGCGGCGGTCAGGCAGGTGCGGGCGAAGTCCGCGTCGTAGCGGGCCCAGACTCGGGCGCACTGGGCGCCCGCGGCGGCCAGGTTGAGGGTCGCGGCGGTGGACGGCGCGTGCAGGTAACGGGGTTGGGAGTCCTTGTCGGGCTGGGTGGGCAGGGCGCTCCAGGCCAGGTCGTGCACCTTGTGGTGGACCATGCCGGCCAGCGGTTCGCCCGCCGGGACCTGCATGCTCAGCAGGAACTCCGTCTCCCAGCGGGACTCGTCGAGGACGTCCGGGACGCCGTTGTGGTTCTCCGGGATGCTCAGCAGTCCGTCACGCAGTCCGGCGGTGTCGCCCTCGGCGCGGGAGCGTTCGTAGGAGTCCATCAACTGCCAGGCCGCCAGGGCCCCGTTGACGACGTACTTGCCCTGGTCGCCCGCGTCGTACCAACCACCCTGGACGTCAAGGGAGTAGTCGCAGGTGCCGGGCAGGCAGGGTACGTCGGTGTCGCCCTTGTTGGGGGCCACGCCGATGTGTCCGGCGGGCCGGGCGTAGGCGTCGCCCGCGTACTGCGCCTCGATGGGCGTACCGCTGCGGACGTCGTAGAAGTACCCCAACGCGTCCTTGCGCAGGGAGGTATAGGGGTTCTCCGCGATGGCGAACGGATAGCTGGTCGCGTCGCCGACGACGAGCGTGTATCCCGTACCGGCCTTGCGCACCGAGCTGAAGTCGGCGATGTGCACATGGTCGCCGGAGGCGGCGTCCGTGCCCTGGACGTCGGTGCGGCCCGACTTCACGACCTCACCCGAGTCGTCGAGCAGCCGCCAACGCACGGGCTTCGTCGAGGAGTTGACGATGGACGCCTTCTTCGGGCCGTGCACCGCGTAGCCGTATTGGTTCGTCCGCACCGGGGAGCCGAAGTCCCGTCCGCCGCCCGGGGGTATCGCGCCGCCGGTGAGGGAGACGTCGTCGAGGCAGAGGGTGAACGGCTGGGCGGCGCCGCCCTGTTGGAAGGAGAGCTGGGCGTGCAGGTTGGCGGTGGTCGAGGTACCGGTGAACTGGAAGGTCTTCGGCGTGGTGGTGAGGGCGGCGGTCTTGTTGAAGGTCGTCGTGACCGGGGCGGCGGGCACCTGAAGCACCGCGTGGATCGACACGTCCCGGGTGGCGGAGGCGGTGAAGCGCAGGGTGTAGGGCTGACCCGCCTCCAGCGGGATGTCGTTCTGGCCGATCATCGAGTCCCAGACGTTGACGGTCCCGGCGGGGACATCGGCGCACAGGCGGCCCGAGTTGACGGTGGACGGTGTGTTGCCGCTGCTCCACCACGAGGTCTTGCCGTTGTCGAACGTGCCGTTGAGCACCCGTTCGTAGGGCGCGTCGGCGGCCTGCGCGGACGTCACGGGAAGCACGGGGGTCGCGGCCAGGGCGGCGACGGTCAGGGCGGGCGCGAGGAGGACCGCGCCCCATCTGGTCCTGCGGAATCTGGTGCTGCGGAACATACCGGGCCCTCTCGGTGACAGGGTCCCGGCTCGGTGCGGCGTCAGTGCCAGATGGTGGGCGGGGGCGACGAAGCTGTCAAGACTTCACGCACAGGAGTCTCTTCCGCAGCCACTTCCACAGCCACATCCACAGTCTTTCCACGTCCGGACCCTTCACAGACCGAACGTTCCGCTTCTAGTCTGCGACTGTTAGCGCTTCCAGTTTCTTACTGAGGCATCGCACAGGAACCGGCCGGGCTGTGGCGTCAACCCAGTTCCATCCCAGGTCAGCAGCGGCATTCGGATCGAGGACGCGGACACTCCGATTGTCACCGCTCTCGGAATATCCCGTAGACGGAGGTTCAAGTCAGTGAGGTCGAGTCAGTGAGCATGTTCGATCCCGGCTTCCTGTGGGGCGCCGCCACATCGAGCTACCAGATCGAGGGCGCGGTCACGGAGGACGGCCGGGGCCCCTCCATCTGGGACACCTTCGCGACCACTCCGGGCGCGGTCCGGGGCCGTGACACCGGGGCCATCGCGGCCGACCACTACCACCGCTTCCCCGGGGACATCGCGCTGATGGCCCAACTCGGCCTGCGCGCCTACCGGTTCTCCCTCGCCTGGCCCCGGATCCAGCCCACCGGCTCCGGCCCGGCGAACCAGCGCGGCCTCGACTTCTACCGCCGGCTCACGGACACCCTCCTCGACCACGGCATCCAGCCCTGGCCCACCCTCTATCACTGGGACCTGCCCCAGCCGTTGGAGGACGCGGGCGGCTGGCCGGTGCGGGACACGGCCGAGCGGTTCGCCGAGTACGCCGCCCTCGCGCACGAGGCGCTGGGCGACCGCATCGCCCGCTGGACCACCCTCAACGAGCCGTGGTGCTCGGCCTTCCTCGGCTACGGCACGGGCCGGCACGCCCCCGGCCGCCGCGAACCCGCCGCCGCCGTACGGGCCGCACACCATCTGCTGCTCGGCCACGGCCTGGCCTCGGAGGCGATACGGGACTCCGCACGCGTCGGCATCACGCTCAACCTCACCCATGTCACCCCGCTCAGCGCCGAGCCCGCCGACCTGGACGCGGCCCGCCGTATCGACGGGATGCAGAACCGCCTCTTCCTCGACCCGCTGCTGCGCGGCGCGTATCCCGAGGACGTGCTCGACGACCTCGGCGAGGTGACCGGCACGGGCCATGTCCGCGACGGCGACCTGAAGCGGATCGGGGCTCCGCTGGACTACCTGGGCGTCAACTACTACGCGCCGATGCTGGTCGCGGGCAGCCCGACACCGACCCAATCCGCCTACGTGGGCTCGCCGTTGACCCGGGTCGCCGACGGCGGCCGGCCGAAGACGGCGATGGGCTGGGAGATCGACGAGCGGGGACTCCTGGACCTTCTCCTGCGACTGAAGGCCGACTATCCGGCCGTACCCCTGTACATCACGGAGAACGGAGCCGCCTTCGACGACGTGGTCGAGCAGGACGGGGAGCACGAGGTGGTGCACGACGCGGACCGGATCGCCTACCTGGACGGCCAT
Source organism: Streptomyces prunicolor NBRC 13075 (assembly GCF_000367365.1). Lineage (GTDB taxonomy): Bacteria > Actinomycetota > Actinomycetes > Streptomycetales > Streptomycetaceae > Streptomyces > Streptomyces prunicolor. The sequence continues at coordinate 202,199 of NZ_BARF01000059.1, forward strand.
CTCCGTGCCTGCGCGGAGGCGATCGGCCACGGTGTGCCGCTCAAGGGCTACTTCGTCTGGTCGCTGCTCGACAACTTCGAGTGGTCCTTCGGCTACGGGCCCCGCTTCGGCATCGTGCACGTCGACTACGCGACCCAGCGCCGTACGCCGAAGGACAGCGCCCGCTGGTACGCGGAGGTCATCCGGCGCGGCGGCCTGTGACGCCGTCAGCGCTTACAGTGCTGCTACCGCCCGCCCCCGCCACCGCCCGCCCCTCCGTACGAACTGGAGTCGCCCCCCATGACCTCACGGCCGCCGACGCTCGACGAGGTGGCGCTGCGCGCCGGGGTGTCCGTCGGAACCGTCTCGCGGGTGATCAACAACCGCCGGCATGTCAGCCAGAAGGCGCGGCAGGCGGTGGAGAGTGCCGTGGCGGAGCTGGGTTATGTGCCCAATGTGGCGGCCCGTTCGCTCGCCTCGCAGCGGCGCGGCGCGGTGGTGCTGGCGATCTCCAGCGACGATCCGGCGCTGTTCGCCAACCTCTTCTTCGCCGAGGTCATCACCGGGGTGAACGCGGTGATGGAGGAGACCGACCTCGAACTGCTGCTGATCCTGGCCGCGAGCGAGCGGGGCCGGGACCGGCTCACCCGCATCCTTCAGTCCCGCGGTGCGGACGGCGTCATGCTGCTGGCCCTGCGCGAGAACGACCCGCTGGCGAAGGTCGTCGAGGCGGGGAACGTCCCCGTCGTGCACGGGGGCCGCTCCCTCGAACGGCCCCCGCGCTGGTACGTCGACGCCGACAACCGGGGTGGCGCCCGGGAGGCCGTGGAGTATCTGATCGCGATGGGCCGTCGTGCCATCGGCACCGTCACCGGTCCGCTCGACATGCACGCGGGTGTCTCCCGCTACCTGGGCTTCCGCGAGGCGGTCGCCCTGGCCGGCCTGGCGGACCATCGCGTGGCGCACGGCGACTTCAGCGAGTTGAGCGGGGCCACGGCGACCGCCCGTCTCCTCGACGAACACCCGGATCTGGACGCGATGTTCGTCGCCTCGGACGCCATGGCGGCGGGCGCTCTGCACGTCCTGCGCGAGCGCGGCCGGTCCGTGCCCGGGGACGTCGCGGTCGTCGGGTTCAACGACATCCTCACCGCCCGGCACACCCAGCCCGCCCTGACGACGATCCGCCAGCCCATCGTGGCCCTCGGCAGCGAGATGACCCGGATGCTGGTGCGCGTGCTGGCGGGCGAGGAGCCGACGCCGCTCATCCTGCCGACGGAACTGGTGATCAGGGAATCCGCGTAGCGCGGCGGTCCCGGTCGTCCGGGCGTTCGCACATTCCGTAAGGCGCACCCCAAGGGCCGTACAACTAATCCCCAACAACAAGTGTCTCGTAGGGCAACAACACTTGTCCCGGGGGGGATATTTTGATCAAGGTAAGCGTTGTCGTGCCTGTCTACAACGCCGGTTCCTACATTGACCGTTGTGCGCCGTCGCTGGTCAACCAGAGCCTGGGGGCCGACGCGTACGAGGTCGTGTACGTCGACGACGGGTCGACGGACGACTCCGCCGAACGACTCGAACGGCTGGCCGAGGCGCATGAGCACGTCCGGGTGTACCGGCAGGAGAACTCCGGCTGGCCGGGCAAGCCGCGGAATGTGGGGGTCGACCGGGCCAAGGGGAAGTACGTCCAATTCGTCGATCAGGACGACGAGTTGTCGTACGAGGCGCTGGAGCGGCTGTACGCCCTGGCGGAGCGCAACGGGTCGGACATCGTGCTGGGCAAGGTGCACGGGACGATGCAGGGGCCCAGCAATGTGTTCAAGCGGACGGTCGAGCGGTGCACGGCCGCCGACGCGCCGCTCTTCGAGAGCCTGACGCCGCACAAGATGTTCCGCCGGGAGTTCCTTCGGGAGCACGGGATCCGCTTCCCGGAGGGGCGGGTCAGGCTGGAGGACCAGTTGTTCATGGCGCGCACCTATGTGCGGGCCAAGACGGTGTCGATACTCGGCAACTACCCCTGCTACCAATGGAATCGGCGGGAGGACGGCGGCAACAACAGCGGCCGCCGGATCACCGCCGACGACTACTACGGCCACTTGGACAAGGTCGTGGAGGCGATCAAGGAGGGCACACCGCCGGGCGACCTCCAGGACCGGCTGCTGCGCCGCTCGTACCGCGTGGAGTTGCTACGGCCGGTCAGCGAGCCGCGCGTACTGCGGCGCACCGGCAAGGACTTGGAGGAGTACTTCACCACCGTCCGCCGGATGGCGATGACGAGCTATCCGCCGGGGGTGAGCGAAGGGCTCCCGGCGATCAGCCGGCTGCGGGCGGAGCTGCTCGTGCGGGACCGGCTGGACTCCCTGGTCGAACTCGCCCGCCGTACCGAGCAGATCAAGGCGCACGTCGAGGTGGACGACATGCGCTGGCGCAACGACAAGCTGGTGCTGCGGACCCGGATCGGCATGGTCCGGGGCGACGGCGAGCCGCTGACCGTCGTGGAGCGCGGCGGCCGGATGCTGCTCGACCCCGAACTCCTGGACGGTATAAGGGGAGCGGAGGACTGGGAGGTTCCCGACCCCTTCTCGTACGCGTACGGGGAACTCATCGTGCACGACACCGCCGACAACCACTGGTGGTACCCGGACGGGGAGTTGACACCGACGCTGGAACCGCTCGGCGGCGGCCGTCACCGGGTCGTGGTCGCCGGTGAGTCGGTCATCGACCCGCTGACTCTGAGCGGTGACGCGCCCATGAGCACCGGCGCCTATCAAGTCTGGGGCAGCGCCCAGCTGTTGGGTGTCGGGCGGCGTCCTCGGCTGGCCCCCGCGCCGGGCAGTACCCGTATCGCCCTCGGCACCGTCGCGGTCGGCACGCCCCCACGCTTGGTCTCCCCCACTTGGGCCGGCCCGGGCGGACAGCTCCGGCTCACCGTCGGCGACCCCGGCCGGATCGGCACCACCCGCCGCGTCCTGCTCCGGACCACCGCCGACCACCGCCTCCGCCACGGCGTCCGCGAGGTACTGCGGCGTCTGCCACCGGGCGCACGCAAGAACATTCGCGCCACCGCGCGGCGGGCGGAGGGCTGGATGCTCGGGTAGCGGGGGCACGGGGGTCGTAGGGGCGAGACCCGGTGTCCGTCAGGCGCCGAAGACCTGGAACTCCGAGACCTGCCCGGCCGGCCAACCGGTGTTGGCGGTGAAGGTGAGCCGTAGGTAGCGGGTGGTGACGGTGGACGGGAGCGTGAGGGTCGCCGCGTTGCCGGTCGCCGGGTCGAAGGTGTAACCCGCCGGGGCGAGGAGCTGGGTGGTGGTGCCGGCGTCCGTGCCGCCCTGCACGGTGATCGTCTGGGTGCGGGTGGCCCAGGCGGTCGCCGGCGGAAGGCGGAGGACGATCCGCTTGACGCCGGTCGCTGCGCCCAGATCGACTTGGACCCACTGGGGGAACGCGTTGTTGGCGGACTCCCAGTAGGTGTTCGTGTCGCCGTCGGTCGCATTGCCGGAGCCGTAGATCTGGGTGTGGCTGCTCTCCGAAGTGGGTTGGTGGAGGGCCAGGTTGGTGGTGCCGGACGGGGGGTCGGTGGTGACGGTGGCCTGGTTGGAGGGCTGCGAGACGTTGCCCGCCGCGTCGTGGGCGACGACGTCGAAGGTGTAAGCGGTGGACGCGCCAAGTCCCGTGACGGTGAAGGAGGTTGAGCCGGTCGTGCCCACCTGGGTGCTGGTGGAGCCGGACACCTGGAGGATCCGGTAGCCGGTGACACCGACGTTGTCGGTCGCCGTGTTCCAGCTCAGCGAGACGGAGTTGCTGGTGTGCCCGGTGACGGTCAGGCCGCCCGGCGCGGCGGGCGGTGTGGTGTCGCCGCCGGTCGGAACCACCGGCTGGGTGGGGCGAGTTGGGGTCAGCGCGAGCTGGCCCTTGAGCATGCGCCCGCCGTCGCCGGTCAGGCGCAGGTAGTAGTCGGAGGAGCAGGCGGTGCCGTCCTCGTCGAGGGCGAGGAAACCGGAGTTCGTGGGCACCCAGGCCTGGGTCTCGGCGGTCTTGGCGATCTGGTTGCCCTCGTTGTACTCGTCGAACATGGAGATGTAGATGCCCTGCACCCCGGCCCGCACCATGTTGTAGAACTGCCGCCACATGAAGTCGCCGTGCGCGCGCTGCCGCCCGGAGACGTCGCCGGGCAGGACGCAGGGCTGGAAGTCGATGCCGTTGGCGTTGCAGTCGGCCTGGTCGGGGACGGTGTAGGTGGTGTAGGCGTTGTCGGCCTCGGTGATGTTGCCGATGGCGCCGACCATCCACGGCGAGATCATGTTGAAGGCGTGATAGACGCCCAGGAAGCCGGACTTCGAGCCCCCGGTGCCCGTCCGCCATTCGCGCGGGACGCCGCCGATGACGTAACAGCCCTGATTCTTGAACCAGTTGACGACGTCGAGGCAGGCGTCGGCGGTGAAGGGGTGGTTGGGGTCGTCGAAGCCGAAGCCCCAGATGCAGACGACCGGCTTGCCGTTCTGCTTCCCGTAGGCCGAACTCGCGGTGTGCGCGGACATCTTGTTCGTCCAGTCCGTCTTGATCTCGGACTGCATGTTCGTCCAGTTGGAGACGTCGTACATGATGTAGAACTTCCGCCCGTACGACTCGGCGGCGCTGCGCACCTTGGTCGCCATGGCGTCGCGGGTGGGGCCCTCGCCGCCGGTGGGGTTGAAGCGCTGGAGAGCGGCGGTGTCGATGTTGTTCTGCTGCATCCACAGGAAGTGGGTGTTCACCGTCTGCTGGTCGTAGGAGGAGAACAGCTTGGCGGGCTGGCCGTTGCCGAGGGCGGCGTACGACGTCTGGTAGGTGCTGCTGTACTCGCGTACGTCGGGCCAGCATTTGATGTTGGTGTTGGTCGGGGACGGAGGCTGGCCCCAGTCCTGGCTCCAGTGCCACCAGCCGTTGATGGGCGCGCCGTCGCCGCCGCAGGCGAACCAGCCCTGGTAGCCGACGGTGATCTTGCCGACGACATCGCCCGGCGCGCCGGCCGCCGACGCGGTCGGGGCGAGTGCGGTCTCGGTCGCTCCCGCGGCTCCCACCGCGGTGGCCGCGATCGCGGCTCTCAGGAAGACTCTGCGTGTGACACCCATATCTGGACTCCTCCGCACTCCTGTTGACGCCTGTTGACGGTTGTTGACTCCGCCTGGTGGGCGGTGCCGCCGAGCGCGCTCACGCTCGCGCTCGGCGGCACCATCGGGTCGGATCAGCTGTTCCAGACCTGGAACTCCGAGATCTGACCCGCCGGCCAGCCGTTGTTCGCCGTGATGTTGACCCGCAGGTATCGCTGGGTGGTCGCGGTGAACGTGAGGGTGACCGTGTTGTTGGTGGTGGGGTCGAAGGTGTACGTCGCCGACGACTTGAGGGTGCTGAAGGTGGCGCCGTCGGTGCTGCCGGACAGGGTCAGCGTCTGGTTGCGGGCGCCCCAGGTCGCGGGGAGCTGGAGGACGACCCGGCCGGCGCTCTGCGCTGAGCCGAGGTCCACCTGGACCCACTGCGGGAAGGCGTTGTTGGCGCTCTCCCAGTAGGTGCCCTGGTTGCCGTCCGTCACGTTCGACGACGCGTACACGTCGGTGTGGCTGGACTCGGTGGTGGCCGCGCCGGCCGCCAGATTCCGGCTTACGGTTCCCGCGCCAACTCCGGTCAGCGCGACCGTGGTTGTGCCGTTCGACGCGTTGCTGGCGATGCTGAGATCACCGGCGCGGGTGCCGGACGCGGTGGGCGTGAACGTGACGCTCACCGTGCAGGAGGCGCCCGCCGCGATCGACGAACCGCAGGTGTTGGTCTGCGCGAAGTCGCCCGTGACGGTGATACCCGAGACGGTCGCCGCCGCCGTACCGGAGTTGGTCACCGTGACCGTCTTCGCGCTGCTGGCGGTGTTGAGCGCCTGAGTGGCGTACGACAACGACGTCGGGTCGGCCGACAGGGTCGCCGGTGAGGAGCCGCCGCCGCTGGGGAACACCTCGAAGTCCGACAACTGGGCAGCGTTCCAGCCCGAGTTGGCGGTGATGTTGACCCGTACATAGCGCGCCGTGGCCGAACTGAACGTGATGGTCACGGTGTTGGCGTTGGCGCTCGGGTCGAAGGTGTACCCGGCCGAGGCCTTGAGCGTGGAGAAGCTGGAGCCGTCCGTGGAGCCCTGCACCGACAGGGTCTGGGTGCGGGCCGACCACGCCGTCGCCGGCGGTAGCTTGAGCACGACCTTGCCGACGCCGTAGTTCTGGCCGAGGTCGACCTGGGCCCACTGCGGGAACGAACCGAGCGTGCCCTCCCAGTACGTGGACGCGTCCGTATCGGTGAGGTTCGAGGCGACGTACGGACTGCTGCTCGAACTCGCCGAAGCCGGCCGCCCGGCGGCGATGTTCGTGGTGCTGTCGATGCCGGTGCCGGTCAGGGAGACCGTGGTCGGGCTGTTGTTGGCGTTGCTGGTGACGGTCAGGGTGCCCGCGCGCGCTCCGCCCGTGGTGGGCTTGAAGCCGACGTTCACCGTGCAGGAGGCGCCGACCGCGAGGGTGGAGCAGTTGTTGGTCTGGCTGAAGTCTCCGGTCGCCGTGACGGCGGAGATGCTCGCCGACGCCGTACCCGAGTTGGTCACGGTCACCGTCTGCGCGGTGGCCGAGGAGCCGACCACCGTTCCGGCGAAGGACAGGCTCGCCGGGTCGGTGTTCAGCACCGGGCCGGGCGCGGTGCCGGTACCGGAGAGGCTGACCGTGTTGGTGGTCCCGCCCGCGTTGACGGTCAGGGATCCGTTACGGCTGCCCGCCGCCGTCGGCGCGAACTTCACACTGACGGTGCACGAGCCGTTCGCCGCGATCGACGAACCGCAGGTGTTGGTCTGGGAGTAGTCGCCGCTGGTGGCGATCGAGGAGACGGACGCGGCGCTGTTGGTCGGGTTGGAGACCGTCACGGTCTGCGCGGCGCTCGTCGAACCGGTCGCCACGGAACCGAAGTTGAGCGCGCCGGGGGTGGCCGTGACGCCCTCCGACGGGTAGGGCGGGTAGACCGGAGCGGGCCAACCGCCGCAGTACGGCGTGCCGCTGATGCCGGAGTTGCCGCCGCCGTCGGTGACGACGAAGTTGCCGCCCGAGCAGTTGTAGACCGGATTCGAGTAACCGACGCCGGTGGCCGTGACGTTGGTGAACTTGGCGGCGCCGCCGGTCTGTTCCTGGAGGGCGAAGGTTCCGGTGCCGGCGATGGTCACGTTGTTGAGGTTGACGCCGCTGATGGTGCCCTCGACCCACTGGACGGCTTCGTAAGGGCTCTGCTGGATCAGCGCGTTGGTCACGTTGATGGGGCCGGTGATCGCACCCTGGCTGCCGTCGAACCACAACGCGCCCACGCCGAACTGCCAGTTGGGGTCGAGGCTGCCGGCCCTCACCATGGTGTTGTCGGAGATCGTGGTGGTACCGACCGGCGTCGAGGTGAAGCGCTGTCCGACGTGGATGCCGCCGCCCTGGGCGATGCCGGTGTCGACCACACGGTTGCCGCTGACGGTGTTGTCGTGGCCGCCGTAGATCGCGATGGCGTTGGCGAGGATCTGTAGCGACACGGTGTTGTTGGAGATCGTGTCGTTGGCGTCGGCGCCGAGGGCGGAGTCGGCCCAGGTGGCGATGCCGTCGTCGCCGGTGTTGCGGATCTCGCTGTTGGTCACCTTCGAATTGGTGACGCCACCATGGAAGTTGATGCCGTCGGCGGTGGTGTCACGGATGCGCATGCCGGTGAACGTCAGCCCGTCCATCGGCCCGTCCATCCAGGCGCCGACCTTCATGTGGTCGATCCACAGGTTGGAGACGGTCGAGTCGCTCATCGCGCCGCCGATGCCGTTGACCTGGGCGCTGTCGTCGCGTTCCTGCACATTGCCGAAGATCGCGAAGTTCTGGAGGCGTACGTCGGTGCTCGCGTTGGGCGCGGAGTTGCCGTAGAAGCCGGGGGCCGTGCCGATGACGGTCGAGTACCACATGCCGGCGCCGGCGATCGTGACGTTGTTGACGCTGATGTGGCCGGGGATGTTGAAGGTGCCCGGCGGGATCCACACGGTGCCGCCGGGGCCCGCCGAGCTGATCGCGGCGTTGAAGGCGCTGGTCGCGTCGGCCACACCGGTCGCGTCGGCGCCCTTGCTGGTCACCGACACCGCGCCCGAGGGGGCGGCCAGGGCGGCGCCGACCTGCTCGAAGTCGGCGAAGTCGATCGTGTACGAGGAGGCGGTGTCACCCGCGTCGACCTGGAACTTGAAGGTCGTTCCGGCCGGATACGTGGTGGAGAACAGGCGGTGGGCCTCGTCGTAGAAGTGGTGCGGGTTGCTGCCCGGCGTGTTGGTGAAGGGGTAGCTGCCGTAGTACCAGCTGTAGGCGTTGGTCAACGTGAAGTCGGGCTGCTTGACCCCGTTGACGTACAGCGACAGCGCGGCGGTGTAGACCGAGCCGCCCGAGGTGTCGGGGATGCTGTAGCGGAAGTTGATCGAGTTGGTCGCCACCGGCGTGGTGAACGTGACGTACTGGCCGGTGCCCTGAAGCGTCGTCGCCTTGCGGTACGACGCCTCGTCGGCGAGTTGGCCCGCGGTGTAACTCGGGCCGATGTTCGTGCCGTTGGTCGCGGAGTTCTCCGCCTGCACCTCGACGTACGGGAGGCTCGCGCCGCTGCCGCCGGTGGCGGTGGACGCCGCCGCGGCGGGTGGGACGGCGAGAGCGAAGACGCCTACGGCGGTCAGCATCGCGGTGCTGACCGACCAGACGAGGGCTCGTCTCAGATCTCGGATGGAATGGAACACGTGCCACTCCTTACGTAATGAAATGCCGGAACTGTCGCGCTGGCGCCGCCAGAGAGGGAGGGGAGACGGGGGGCTGGTGACGATGCATGGAGGACCGTAATGACGTTGACATGATCACGCAATAACTAGACAGAACTCTGCAACAAACAAATTTCCAGCCCGCAAGATCTCATGTGCCCCGTGCACATGATGGTGCCGCCGGACGGAATGTCCGGCGGCACGGTGCGGAAGGGACGGAGAGGGCAGAGGGAGTCAGGCGGTCCAGACCTGGAATTCGGAGACCTGGCCCGCGGGCCAGCCGGTGTTGGCGGCGATGGTGACGCGGTAGTAGCGCCGGAGCGCGGCCGGGAAGGTGAGCGTGACGGTGTTCTTGGTGCCCGGGTCGAAGGCCTGGGCGGCCGAGGACTTCAGAGTGGTGAAGGTGGCGCCGTCGGTGCTGCCCGACAGGGACAGCGTCTGGCTGCGGGCGCCCCAGGTGACGGGTAGTTGCAGGACCGCGCGGGCGGCGCTCCGGGCCGAGCCGAGATCGACCTGGACCCACTGCGGGAACGCGTTGTTGGCGCTCTCCCAGTAGGAACCCTGGTTGCCGTCCGTCACGTTCGACGACGCGTAGACGTCGGTGTGGCTGGACTCGGTGGTGGGCCTGCCCGCGGCGAGGTTGGTCGCGGGGGTGTCGGAACTCGCGGTGAAGCCAAGGGAGTTGATGTTCCAGCCGCCGCTGTCCTGATTGAGGGTCAGGATCTGCCGGCCGGCGGGCAGGGTCACCTGGGCGGTCGCCGTGCCCCAGGTCTGCCAGTCGCCGGTGGCGGGCAGGTCGACGGCGCCGGTGAGGTTCGTGCCGGAGGCGTCCGACAGGTGCAGCGCACCGGGCACCGCGGATGGTGCCGCGATGCGCAGGTCGAGGGTGTAGGTGCCGGCCGCGGCGACGTCGACCGTGTAGCGGAACCACTGTCCTGCACCGGTCCAACCCAGGTTGTAACCGCCGCCGGTGTCCGAGGTGTTGTCGAGGTCGACGCCGTCGGCGCGGTAGGAGTTGGCGTTGCCGTTGACGGAGGTGACGTTGTACCCGACCCCTTGCCCACCGGTGTCGTAGTTCTCCGCTTGGACCGTTCCAGGCACGGCTGCCGGGGTGCCGCCGAAGGGTCCCTCGGGAGCGGGCGGCGGCCAGTGGTTGTCACTCAACGTGGCGGTGAAACCGGTGGAGTTGTTGACGAAGGCCGAGGTGCCGGCGCCAAGTCCCGTGACGGTGTTGCCGGTTAGCGTCGCGGAGCCGGTGGGCGCGGGGTAGAACGGCGGCGAGATCGCGATGCCGTTGCGGCCGGGGGCGTTGACGGTGTTGTCCTGGAGCAGGGTGTTGGTCGAGGTGGAGAAGGCGATGCCGTCGTAGAGGGAGTCGGTGACGGTGTTGCCGGTCACCGTGACCTTGTCGACGGTCCCGGTGTTCTGTCCGTCGCCGCCGTTGCCGATGTGCAGTGCGGGCTGGCCCTGGCTGTAGGCGTTGCCGCCGGAGCGGACCACGGTGTTGCCGGTCACGGTCGCGGACAGCAGATCGCTGCCGTTGACCCCGAAGCGCCCGGCGCCCAGGCCGATGTAGCGGGCGGTGTCGCTGATGTAGTTGTTCCTGACCTGGTGGCCGCTGCCGCCGTAGATCCCGATGCCCTTGCCGCCCCAGGGTGCGATCGAGGTGTTGTTGCTGACGGTGACATCGGTCATCGGGTTGTAGTGGGTCTGGGAACCGTCGCTGTTGGGGTTGTACGCCACCGAGTTGATGGCGATCGCGTCGTCCCCGGTCCCGCGCACGAAGTTGTTCGTGACCGTCAGATTGTTCCCGGTGTCCGCGTTCAGCGACACGTTGTTGACGTTGATCCCGTCCGCCCAGATCGACGTCAGCCTGCTGTTCTTGACCGTCCCGCCGGTGCCGGAGGCCCAGAAGCCCGACATGGTGTGCTGGGTCCAGATGCCGTCGGCCGACCAGTCGGTGCCGGTGGTGTCCATCGCGCCGCCGTCCCCGCCGATGGTGCTCCGGCTGACGGCGTTGGCGTCGATGTGGAAGTCACGCACCGTGCACGAAGTCAGGTCGAACAGGGCTGCCAGCGGGGTGGAGTTGGGGACGGGTACGTCACGGTAGACCGTGCTGTACCAGAGGCCCGCGCCCGCGATGGTGATGCCCTGTGCGTCCAGTCCCGCCGTGCCCTTCACATAGAAGGTGCCCTGCGGGATCCAAAGGGTCTTTCCCTGTTGCTCGGCCTGGTCGATGCAGTTCTGGATGGCGGCCCGGCTGTCCACCGACTGGCTGTCGGCCGCGCCGTTGGTCGGGGTGTTCTCCGCCACCGCGCCGCAGCTCGTGATCGAGATCGAGTCCGCGGGCTGGGTCCGCGGGGCGGGCGGGTTCTCGACGTCGACGGAGTCCACGTCGTAGAAGGAGGCGCTGTTGTCGGAGTCCTTGCGGAGCGAGAACGTGGCGCCCGCCGGGATCGGGGATCCGGTGACGAAGGTGTGCGACTCGTCCCAGAAGACCCTCGGGTCACCGTCGGCCGGGTTCTGGTCGTCGCTCGTGTTGTAGTTGCCGTTGCCCTCGTACACCCAGCTCTGCTTCGAGTTGAGGTTCAGCGCCTGCCGGAACACCCCGTCGACGTACAGGTCCAGCGTCCCGGTGATGCCGCCGCCGGACGCCGAATCCGGGATGCTCGCGCGGACGTTGAGGAAGGAGATCGGCTGCCCGGTGGTGTTGGTCCACTGCACGGACTGGCCCGTGCCGTCCAGGTGGACGTAGGAGTGGCCCGATGCCTCCAGGGCGGCGCTCGAGTACTGCGTCGTCGGCGCCGAGGTCAACGCCCGAACGGCCGCGCCGCCGCCGGGAGTTCCTCCCTCGGCTTCATAGACGGAGAACGGCGTGGTCGCACCCAGCGCCGCACTCGCCGCGCTCGCCGCACTCGCCGCAGCCACCGCCGTACTCGCCGCGCTCGCCGCCGTCGTGGCCGGCGGCGCCTGCTGTGGGGTGGCGGCGGCCGGTAAAACGGACACGCACAGCGCGCCGACCGCGGCGACGGCGGCCGCCGCCAGTCGCCTGGGTCTGGGGATCGTCAGCATCTGATGCTCCTTCACGGGGTGGGGGGAACCGGCGCCCCGACCGTACAGAGGCCCCATCCAGCCCGCTAGATTCCGACGAAGTAAAGAATTAATTGCGCAAGCCACTGCAAGTTCCTTGCTCAGATCCGCAAATCACCGATGGCAGCACAGATCGCAGGCACGCTGAAGGGGCGGTCCCGGATTTCTCCGGGACCGCCCCTTCAGCTGCGGCTCTCGGCGCTCGCCCGGTCAGTCCTCGATGAGGGGCCGTACCGGTGACAGGAAGGGATCGAGGCGTACGGTCACCTCGCCACGTGCCAGCACCCGCACCCTGAAGGCGCCCGGCCCCGGCGGTGACGAAAGGTCGTCCGAGCGCTCGTACAGGAGACCCCACGCGCCGGGGAAGCGCCCCGCGATGAAGGCGATCAGGGCGTCGAGCTCGTCGGCCTCGTCGCGCCGCCGGTTGACCAGCCCGTCGGCGCGTACGAACCACTCGCCGTTGTGGGCGCGCAGTACCGCCTCGCCCGTCGACCAGTCGAGGGCCTCGACGCGTTCGCGCAGCTCGGCGATGCCCTGGTCCAGGGTGCCGGTGTCGGCCTCCTCCGTCGACTCCGCGATACCGAACCAGCCGTGGAACTCGTACATGGTCCTCTTTCGGTGCGTCTTTCGGTCTGTCGGTGCGTCTGTCGGTGCGTCACAGAGGGCTGATGTCGATGACGGGTTCGATCCCGTATCGCCTGCCGTAGTCCTTGAGCTTGTTGATGACCTCGGGGGTCGGCTCGCCCTCGAAGTGGAAGTAGGGGGTGCGGCCGGATTCTATCGATCGCTCGAAGGTCGCCTTGGCCTGGTTGCGGAAGGCGCTGCCCATCTGCATGCCCTCGGGCTTCGTCTGGGCCACGTAGTCGTCGCTGATCGCGTCGAACTCGCGGCCCGACGGATCGTTCTCGAACTTCAGCCGGGACTCGCCGCCCAGCTTCTCGGCGAGCTTGTCGGCGGCCGGGTCCGGCTTGTTGACCTTCTGGAGTTCGCCGAGACCGCCGTTGTTCTCGTACGGGGCGAGGCCGAGCGGATCGCTGGTCGTGCACGGGTTGTGCACATAGCCGGCCGGGTCGGGCGCCGGGGCGAGACCCAGCGGGTCCGGAGTGGTGTACCGGGCGGTCAGCGGGTCGTAGTAGCGGTGGTGGTTGTAGTGCAGGCCGCTCTCCGGGTCGAAGTACTGGCCGGGGAACCGCAGTGGTGTGTACGCGTCGGCGTCCGCGTTCCACGCCGTGACGCCCCACAGCGTGGCGCGTGACTGCCAGGCGATCCGGCCCTGTTCGTCGACGAGTTCGGTCGGGGTGCCGATGAGGTCGGTGGTGATGGCGAAGAACCGGGCGTCGATCTCGACCTGGGTGGCCTCGTCGGTCAGCCGCTCGGTCTGCGCGATCGGGGTGAGGCCGTCGTAGTCCCAGGTGAGCGTGGTGCGATGCGGCAGTTGGCCGTTCGGTGCGGTGCTCTGCTCGGCGAGGACCGGGCCGTCCCACACGAACTCGGTGCGCTCCACGACGCTTTCGCCGTCGGGGCCGAGCCGCTCCTTGGCGACGCGACGGCCGAGCGGGTCATAGTGGTACCGCCACAGCGTGCCGTCGGGCGTGCGCACTTGTTGGAGGCGGTCCTCGGCGTCGTAGGCGTACGTCCAGGTGTCGGGCTTGCGCGAGAGGCGCTTTCGGGTACGGCGGACCAGGCGGCCGGCGTCGTCGTAGGCGTAGCTGTTGGCGCCCGCCGTCATGACCCGGGTGCCCTGGTAGTCGCGGGCGCCCGCGGCATCCGCTCCCGGGTGCCGTTCGGGCCAGCCCGCGTCGGCCGTCGCACTGCCCGCGCCCTGGTAGGCGTACGTCTCCTGCCAGTGCTCGGCGGTGACGCCGGTGATGCGTCCCGCGTCGTCGAGGGTGTAGCGGCGCGGGCCGCGCAGGCTGTCCTCCTCGGCCGCCAGCTGCCCGTCGGGCGTGTAGGCGTAGCCGCGGCGGTGCACGGCGCGGCCCGCGTGCGCGAGGTCCCGCCCGGTGATCCGGCCCGCCGCGTCCCGCTCTGTCGTCAGCGTGAGCGCCTCGCCGAAACTCCGGGTCAGTTCGTCGCCGGCCGGGTCGTAGGTGAAGGCGACCTCGCGTCCCGCGACGCCGAGCCGCTCGGTGCGCCCCGCTCCGTCGTGGTCGTACGTCGTCGTCCGCCCGCTCGGCGTCATCCGGCGGGTCCGGCGGCCCGCCGCGTCGTAGGTGAAGGCGAGCGCGCGGCCGTCCGTCAGCTCCGTCTTGACCCGGCCGCAGCGGTCGTACTGGTAGGTGAGTGCTCCGCCGGGCGCCGCCGCGTGCGCGAGGCGTCCTGCCTGGTCGTACTCGTAGGTGGTGACCGCGCCCGCCGCGTCCTTGCGCACGACGCGGCCCATCGTGTCGCGGGTGTAGCGGACGGTCTCGCCGAGTGGGGTGTGCCGGGCGGCGACGCGGCCGAGCGGGTCGTTGTCGTAGCGGGTGGTGCGGCCGTCGAAGTCGGTCTCGCCGACCAGGCGTCCGGCCGGGTCGTAGGTGTAACTCCAGTGCAGTCCTTGCGGGTTGGCCACCTCGACGAGCCGCAGTTCGGTGTCGTGGACGAATGTGTGGCGCGTGCCGTCCGGGTCGGTGCGGGCCGCGATCAGGTCGAAGTGGGTGTACGCGAAGCGGGTGGTGCGGCCTGCCGGGTCGGTGTGCGTCAGGCAGTTGCCCTCGCCGTCGTACGTCCATGACTCGGTGCCGCCGTCGGGGCCGGTGCGGCTCGCCAGGCGTCCCTCGGGGGTCCAGGCGAATGTCGTCAAGTCGCCGCGTGGGCCTGTGAGTTCGACGATCCGGCCGAAGGTGTCGCGGCGCCGCCGGCTCACGCCGCCCGCCGGGTCGACGCGTTCGACGAGCAGTCCCGCCGGGTCGTGGCGCAGCCGGGTCACCGCGCCCAGCGGATCGGTGACCGACGTCTGATGGCCGTGCTCGTCGTGCGTGTAGCGCGTCGTGCGGCCCGCCGGATCGGTGACGCTGTGGCGCAGCCCGCGCTCGTCGAACTCCTGCCGCCAGCGTGCGCCGCCGGGCAGCGTCAGTTCGACGAGCTGCCCCTGTTCGTCGTAGGCGGCGCGCTGCACGCTGCCGTCGGGCCGGGTGACCGAGACGAGCCGGTCCGCGCCGTCGTACGCGAAATGGGTCTGTCCGCCCAGCGCGTCGGTGCGGGAGAGCAGCCGGTTGCGGCGGTCGCGGGTGGTGCGCACGGTGGCGCCGGTGGGGTCCTGCTCGGCGACGACCTGGAGGCGCTCGTTGACCAGGTAGCGCCAGGTGTGGCCGAGGGAGTCGGTGACGGTCGTGGTGGTCAGGCCGGTGGCGGGGTCCGGGTCCGAGTAGTGGAAGTCGGAGTACAGATGGCCCTCGACGCCTGTCTGGGTGACACAGCGGTCCCGCTCGTCGTAGCCGAACGTGAAGCGGGAGCCGTTGGTGTCGGTCCAGGAGGTGACGCGCCCCTCGTCGTCGTACGTGAACCCGGTGGTGTGCCCCGCCGAGTCGGTGAGGGACGTGAGGTGACCGTCGGTGTAGCCGTAGCGGACGAGCGGCCCGGGTCCCGCGCCGGCCAGGGTCAACGCGGTGATCCGACCGTCGTGGACCGTGAACTCCAGTCGCCGGCCGCCGTGTTGGACCAGTGCGAGGGGCGCCCCGTCGGCGTCGTACTCGGCGGTGACGGTACGCCCGGCGCGGTCGCTGACGGACGCGAGCAGGGCGGTGCCGTCGCCGCCGGGCTCGGCGCCTTCGGGGGCGTGGAAGGTGTACGTCAGACCGGATGCGGGGTCGGCGAGGGTGTAGCTGCCGTCCGGGTGGCGTTCGAGGGGACGGCTGGGCCCGGCCTCGGGCAGTACCGGAGTGCCCGGCGCGGGATGCGGATAGGGCAGCAGCAGGTTGTCCTCGCCGTGCAGGACGACGCCGATCGCGTCGACTTCGAGTCGCTGGTCGATCGTCGAGGACCAGGTGGGCCCGAACCAGCGGCCCGCCCGGTAGGAGGACTCGTAGTCGCGCCGCAGGACCAGGGGCAGCGAGCCGGGCAGGTCCACGTCCACCTGTGGCAGGAACATCCGCCCGGTGGCGAAGTCGACCGGCTCGCGCCCGGAGCACTTGCAGTTCGGCGGCCGGGCCGGGTCGCGCATGTCGTCGGCGCGCCGTCCCGCCCCTTCCGCGTCGTCGGCCAGGCCCTCCGCGCGCCGGGCCGCGTTCGCCGCGTCGGCCGCTTCCTCGGCGAGCCGCGCGCCCTTCACCCCGGCGCCCGCTCCGCCGGTGGCGGCGGCCAGCACGACGTCGGGAACCAGCGTGCCCAGCCCTTCGGCCGGGTCCTTCATGAAGTCGGTGACCATCTGCTTGCCCGCGCCCCAGGGGTCGTTGGCGACGGTGACGAGCCCGGCCACGGTGCTGTCGAGGTTGGTCAGGTACTCGGCGGGGTGCGTGATGTTGTACGGATCGGTCGGGTTGAGCCCGCGCGCGAAGTTGACGAGACCCGCGGTGCCCTTGAGGATGCCCGCGCCGAAGTGGGTCTTCATCAGCTCGTACTCGTCGAGCCCGTCCTGGGCCTGCTCGGCGTAGGAGGGTTTGGCCGGGGCGGCGTCGCGGGCGTGGGTGACGGCGCCGCGCGCGGTCTCGGCCGCGGCGTTGCGCTGTCTGCGCGCCTCGGCCAGGATGTCCTGCGCCTCCTGCATCGACTGCTTGCCGGGATCGGTGAACTCCCCCGGCTTGGGCGGCAGTTGGGACGGGTCACGCTGGTCGGCGGGCTTGGCGTTGTACTGGTCGACGGCCTTGTTGTAGCTGTCGACCTTGCTCTTGTGCGCGTCGGCGGCCTTCTCGGACGCCTCCGTCCCGGTCTTCCACTTGTCGATCGCGGTCTGCGCCTGGTCCTGCGCCCAGGTGACCGTGCCGGCGAACGCGTCCAGGGCCTTCGCCGCTTCCTCGAAGGCGTCGGCGCCCTTGTACCACCTGGGCGGTTCGATCTTCACGGTCGCGCGGAAGGCGTCCGCCGCCTGCCCCTTGAGGGTGTCGGAGTCGAGCCCTTCCAGTCCGAGGCCCACGTTGTCGAACGCCCGCTGGAAATCGCGCAGATGCGCCGCCGTGGACCGCAGCTTGCCGGGACTGCCGTAGATCAGCTTGGTCTTGTCCTCGGTCTGTCCGAGGTCCATCTCGTCGACTTCCGCGCCCATCCGGTTGGCCACCGAGCGGGACTTCTCGCGCACCCAGTCGGCACCCGACTCCCAGCCGACGTCGTCGAGCCGGTCCGCCGTCCAGTTGCCGACGTCCTCGACGCGGTTACCGGCCCACTCGACACCGTCCTCGACCGCGTCCTCCACCGAGTCGGGCGTGAGGTCCTTGATGAAGTCGCCGATGCCCACAGCCAGTTGCCCCCGTCATCGCTCAATTGCCCGCGTCATCGCTTAGTTGCCCCCGTCGGCACTGCCCTGCTGCGCCTGCTGCGCCCGCTCCTCGGGCGAGGGTCCGAAGGTGTCGTCCACCGCCTGGTCGAACTGCTGCTGGTCGACGCCGAGCACGTCGTTGAGCAGGTCGGACTGCATTCCGCCCCTGCCCTCGGTCAGCAGCGAACGGCCGGTGTCCTTCCACGTCTGCGCCGCCTCGTCGCCGGCCTGCTCGAAGGACTTGGCGCTGTAGTCGGGGTCGAGCCAGTCGGGCTTGGCCACATCTCCCCAGCTCTGCTTGCCGATCTCGTCCTCGGAGGCGTACGGGTTGCCGCCCGCGATCGCGTTCAGGCCGTACTTGAGCGAGGTCTCGACGTACCGGTCCTCCTCCCAGACCAGGCCCGCCGCGAGGCCGAGTTTCGCGGCGATCGCGTTGGCGTCCTGGACCAGGGCGCGCACGCCCCACTCCCAGCGCTCGCAGTAGTCCTCGAAGTCGACGGACAGACCGTGGTGGCCGGCCTCCATGCCCGTCATGGCCAACTGCGAGAACCCCTTGCCGAGCACGGAACCGGTGGCGTCACCCACCTCGCCCAGTTCCCCGATCGCCTCGTTCAGACCTGTGGTGATGCGCCGGACACTGTCCGGATCGATGTGCAGATCCGCCGCCTCGCCGCCCATCAGCCCACCTCCCCTGGAGCGTCGGGATCCCGGTCCACCGCGGCCGCCTCCGGCACGATCCCGAGCACCGGAGGAAAGAGCATGGCCCCGTCCCCGTCGGCCACGTCGACGGCGATCCCGGCGGGCTCCCCCATGCCGGGCACGACCTCGTCGAGCAGCCGGGCCCCGAGCAACTCGGCGTATTCCCAAGCCTGTTGACTGTTCCCACGACTGCGCGCGAACCGGGCGAGAGACGCCTCACCGGTGAACGCGAAGATCCACCGTACCCCGCCCAGGTGACCCGTCCACATCCCGCCGCCGTCGAGCGGCACCAACAGCGCCGCCCGCCGCAACTCCCCGACCATCGCCCGGGGATCCCCCACCCCGCCTCTGTACCTGGCGATGCGCTCCGCAAGCGTCGCCCCCGCACCGTCACCCACCACGACCTCCCCCGCGCCCGCTCGACAACACGACACCCTCCAGCACCGTAGGCGAACACGCCGTGCCGGCACAGCCGGTTGCGTGCGGTACGGCCTTCGGCGCATCTCCCCCGCATTTCGGACGCATCTCCCCCGCACCCGATCCTGAGTGGTTGTTCAGCCGTGCAACGACCGGTAGGCCGCGACCGCTCCGGGGTGCAGGGGGATGCCGCCCGTGCCGATCAGGCTGCGGACATCCAGGAACTGGGCGCCCACGGCGTGGTCGGGGACGAGTGCGGTGGCGGGTCGGACCAGTACGCGGCCCGCGGAAGGCGGTGGCCGAGGTGCCGACCGCGTGCCGTGTCAGGTGCTTCGGTCGCCCTGTCGCCGGGGCGACTGCCCGTACGTGCCGCGGTGGGCGCGGCGGAAGTGGCGGGGATCGACGAACTGCCGGCGTGCCGCGACGTCGGCGACGGTGAACGGGCCGCAGGGAAGGCCGAGTTCGCGGCGGGCGCCTTCGAGGCGACGGCGGCGCACATACGCCATGACGGTCTCGCCGTCGGCGAAGGCACGATGAAGGGTGCGCACGGAGACGTTCAGCGCCCGGGCGATGGTGGCCGGGGTCAAGGCCGGCAGCCGGGTCCGGTGCAGGTGGACGGAGGCGGCACCGGCTGAACCTCCGGAGCGAGCGCCGCGTATCAATTCCGCAGGGACAGTTCGGGTTTCTGCCACGGGACGGAAGGAGAGCGCCGTGCCCACACCGCCCGCGTCCGACGCATCGGACGACCGCACCGCGCTGGAGCCCATCCGCGTGCTGCGCCCGCGCAACACCGACGCGCTGGCCCAGCTGCTCGACGAGATACGCCAGGACAAGAACTACCGCGCCCACGCGGCCGTGACCGTCCCCGTCCCACCCCCTCCGACCGACGCCGAGACAGCGGAACTCCCGCCCGTCCCCGGCGACAGGACGGAGAAACTCCCCGCATCCGACGGCAACGCCCGTCCGCCGCGCCCCGTGGACCGCCCGCGGCTACGGCCCGGACAGCGCCGCGCGGCCCTGGTGATCGCGGTCGCCGCGGCGGCCGTCGCCGGCTTCGGCTGCTCCCTCCTGATCCCCAGCCCCACCGGGGCCACCCCCGCCGCCCCGTCGGCGAGCTCGTCGGCCGCCCCATCGTCGGCGGCCCCGTCGTCGGCCGCCCCGAGCGCGGTCGTGGCGGCCGACCAACTGACCAACCCCGGCTTCGAGTCGGGCAGCATCTCCCCGTGGAGCTGCGCCGGCAACCCGGGCTCCATCGTCACCTCCCCCGTCCACTCGGGCTCCAAAGCCCTCCAGGGGGCGGTGAGTTCGAGCGACACCGCGCAGTGCGACCAGACCGTCGCGGTACACCCGAACACCACTTACTCACTCAGCGGCTGGGTCCGCGGCTCCTACGTCTACCTGGGCGTGAACGACTCCACCTCCACCTGGGCCACTTCCCCCGCTGCCTACACCCGGCTGACCGTCTCCTTCACCACAGGCCCGACCCAGACCAAGGCGACCGTCTACGTGCACGGCTGGTACGCACAGGGCAGGTACTACGCCGACGACATCGCCCTCAAGTGATCCCG
Source organism: Streptomyces prunicolor NBRC 13075 (assembly GCF_000367365.1). Lineage (GTDB taxonomy): Bacteria > Actinomycetota > Actinomycetes > Streptomycetales > Streptomycetaceae > Streptomyces > Streptomyces prunicolor. The sequence continues at coordinate 222,147 of NZ_BARF01000059.1, forward strand.
CACGTTGAACCACGGACGGCCAAGACGCCGAAGGGGCGGTCCCGGATCTCTCCGGGACCGCCCCTTCAACTCATCTACGACTCTCTCGAGTCGGGACGACAGGATTTGAACCTGCGACCCCTTGACCCCCAGTCAAGTGCGCTACCAAGCTGCGCCACGTCCCGCTCGCGCCGCACCCGACAGTTCGGGTGAACGCGCAGGTAAACCCTACCGCATGCGCAGGGTCACTTCGGCGGCGTCGGGGTGTCGTGGGTGCGGTACATCGCCTGGATGTCCAACTCCAGCTGGACGGTGGGGCCCACGACGGCGATGCCCCGGGCCAGCATGCTGCGCCAGTTCAGGGTGTAGTCCTCGCGGTGCAGTTCGGCCGTGGCGAGGGCGGCGCAGCGGAGTTCCTCGGCGTAGCCGCCGTTGACCGTGCCCAGGTAGGTGGTGTCGAGGTTCACCGAGCGGCTCACGCCGTGCATCGTGAGCGAACCCTGCAACGTCCACTTGCTGCCGCCCCGGTAGGCGAACCGGGTGCTGGCGAAGTCGATGTACGGGTAGCGCTCCACGTCGAGGAAGTCACCGGAGCGCAGGTGGTTGTCCCGCGTGGTGTTGCCCGTGGTGATGCTGGACGCGTCGATACGGACGTGGACCCGGGAGTCGGTCATCTCCTGGGCGATCTGGATACCGCCCTGGAACCGCTCGAACCGGCCGTGCACATGCGCCATGCCGACATGCTTGGCGATGAAGCGGATCGCGGTGTGCGGCGGGTCGAAGAGCCAGGTGCCGGGCGGCGGGAGTTCCTGGGCGCGGCCGGGCTGGAGCCAGATCCGTTCCGTGGGTTCGGCGATTCCGGCGACGATCTCCACCGTCTCCTGGTGCGGCTGAAGTCCCTGGGCCGAGACGAGGAGGCCGTAGCGGCCGGGCGGCAGCGCCGCGAGGAAGAAGCCGTACGGGTCGGTCGTACCGGAGGCGGCGACGCGATGCGAGTCCAGGGCCGTCACCGTCACCTCGGCGGAGGCCATGGGCGAGCCCATCGGGTCGACGATCTCACGGCCGAGGCCGCCCGCGCCGGGCGGGAGGGGGAGCGAGAGGCCCGCCGCCGTGGCGGAGCCGCCTTGGGGCAGCCAGCGCCTGAGCAGTGCGAGGGCCATGGTGATCACCTTTCTTCACAGCAGTCGTACGCTGCCGATCATGAAGGTTTCGGCGCCGCCGCGGGTGTCTCAAATCGAGACACCCGTTCCGCCGCCTGCCAACTTCTCGTAGCGGGTGACGATCGGCTCCAGGTAGTCCGCGTGCGGGCCCACCAGGAGCGGGAGTTGGGCCGTCGAGTGGATCAGGGCGATGTTGTCCAGCTCCGGTTCACGGCCCTGGGCCTTCTCCGCCGCCGCCATGGCCTCGTACCGCTCGCGCAGCCCGGCCTCCGGGAGGGACGGGGCGCGGAACAGGACACCGATGCTGCCGTTCCCGGCGCGGGTGACGTTCCAGAAGGTGAGGTCCTCGGGCGAGGCGTCGATGCCGGTCTCCTCGATCAACTCCCGTGCGGCGTGGCGGCGCAGGGCCCTCATGTCGAGCGGCTCGTCGCCCTCGGGCGGTTCGAGCGAGCCGCCCGGCAACTGCCAACGTCCGGGTGCCGCCGTCGAGTTCGACATACGGCCCACCAACAGGCGCCCGTCGTCGGCCGGTTGGAGGACGGAGACGAAGAACGACGGCAGCCACGAGGTCGAGAACGGGACGCGTCGGAGAGCGAAGTGCCGGTACGTCGTCCTCACCCAGGAGACGGTCAGGTCATCCGGTCCCTCCCGCCGGGTACCCGCGCACACCAGGACCGGCCCGTCGAAGAAACTCGGGTTGACCCGCACCAACCCGTCCCACGCCTCGTTCATCGCCTGCCGCTCCTCGGGCGTGAGCCGAGGAGCGGCGGTCTCGACGAGCCGGAGCCGCTGTACGTCCAGGAGTTCCCCGCCAGAACCCCGTGCGCTCTGTTCGATCATCACCTCATGCTGGCATACCGGCCACGTCAGTTGAGGGCGCCGGGAGCCATCACCGACGCTTCCTCCTCCGCCTTCAGGAGCGCCGACTCGGAACCGCCGACGGTCGTTCCTCCGCTACGGCCGGACCGTCGCGGCACCAGGAGCGCGGCCAGCGCGGCACCGAGGAGCAGCACCGCCAGCAGCGTGAACCCGTGGGTGTACCCGGAGTCGTAGGGCAGGCCGGACGGCTGGAGGTGGCCGGTGACCAGGACGCTGGTGACCGCGGCGCCGATCGAGCCGCCGATGGTGCGGATGTTGGCGTTCATGCCGGTGGCGGCGCCGGTCTGCTCGGGCGGGACGCTGCCGACGATGAGGTTGGCCATGGAGGCGAAGGCGAGTCCGATGCCGAGGCCGAAGATGCCTGCGACGAGGGCGATCTGCCACTGCTGGTCGTGCCAGAGGGCGAGGATCGCGCAGGCGAGTGCGCCGAGGGCGGCACCGGTGGTGAGCAGGACCTTGGCGCCGAAGATCGGTTCCAGGCGGCCGCTGAGGACGCCGGAGACGAACATCGCGAGCAGCATCGGGAGCATGAGGAGTCCGGACGCGGTGACGCTGGCGCCGAAGCCGTAGCCTGCGGACGACGGGGTCTGGACGAAGCCGGGCAGGAAGGACCAGATCGCGTACATGCCCGCGCCGAACAGCAGCGCGGCGGTGTTGGTGGTCCACACGGACGGCAGGCGCATCACCTTCAGGTCGATGAGCGGGCTGCGGGAGCGGGCCTCCGAGAACAGCCAGGCCGCGAAGAGCACGACGGCCGCGGCGAACAGGCCGACGACCCGCACGGAGCCCCAACCCCAGCTGCCGGCCTGGCTCAGCGGCAGCAACAGGGCGACCAGCCAGCCCGAAAGGAGTACGGCACCGAACCAATTGACCTGCCCCTGGGCGCGGTTGGGCGACTCGGGGACGTAGCGCACGGCGATGAGGGTGGTGACGGCGACGATGCCGACGGGGAACCAGAACAGCCAGCGGTAGTCGAGCGCGGTCACGATGGGCCCGGCGGCCACCATGCCGACGCCGCCGCCCGCGGCGATCACGGCGGACAAGTTGCTGATGCTGCCCGGGACTTGGGACGCGTCGAACTCGTCCCGGATGATGCCGAAGGAAAGCGGGAACAGCGCGCCGCCGACGCCCTGGACGACCCGGGCGATGATCAGGACGCCGATGTTGGGCGCGAGCGCGGCGACCAGACAGCCGGCCAGCACCGCCAGGAGGACGGCGACGAGGGTGCGCTTCTTGCCGACCAGGTCGCCGACGCGGCCGAGTATCGGGGTGAAGACCGAGGCGGACAGCAGATAGGCCGTCATCACCCAGGTCGCGGTGGACTGCGAGGTGTGCAGCGCGTGCTGGACGGTCGGCAGGGCCGGCGCGATCAGCGACTGCAGCATGGAGAACACGCCCGCACCGGTCGCGAGGACCGCGAAGGTGAGGCGGGAGGACTTGCGGGGCATCGAGAGCCTCTCCGGAACAAGCGAACGGGGGTGCGCCCGCGCATTGCTCTACGGCGGAACGCGCCCACACTGCTAAAGTGGAGGTACCCCTCCACCATAACGGAGGCACACCTCCGGTTCAACCGGGCCCCACCCCAGGGAGGCACCCGTGACGGCCCAGCCGTTCCCCGTCAGCGAGATCGTCGCGGCCCAGAGACCCCACCGCAAGGACGCCGCCCGCAACTACGACGCCCTGCTGACCGCGGCCCGCGAGGCCTTCGCGGAGCACGGCTCGGAGGCCTCGCTGGAGGACATCGCGCGGCGCGCGGGCGTCGGCATCGGCACCCTCTACCGCAATTTCCCGACCCGCCGGGCCCTCTTCGAGAGCGTCTACGCGGACGAGGTGAACGCGCTGTGCCAGGTCGCTCTGTCCGTCGCCGACCAGGAGCCGTGGGAAGCGCTGGCCTCATGGCTGAACCGTTTCGCGGGCTACATGGTGACCAAGCAGGCGGTGCGCGAGGCGCTGGACAACGACTCGGAGATCTTCGGGACCTGCCGCGAGTCGATGTTCTCGGCGGGCGGTCCGCTGTTCGAGCGCGCGCAGAAGGCGGGCGAGGCCCGCACGGACATGGACTTCGGTGATCTGCTGCGCCTGGTGGCCGGGGTCACCGGGACGAAGTTCGTGGACGACACCCAGCGCGACCGCGTCCTGGCGATCGCGCTGGACGGCGTCCGCACGAACCACTGACCGCACGGACCGCTGACCGCACGGACCGCTGAACAGCCTTTTACGCGGGGGGCGTTCCCTCGTACGCCGCGCGCAGCAGCGCGAGTACGCCCTCCTCGGTGACCGGCCGGGGGTTGGCGTACGCCTGGCTCACCGCCTGCGCGGCCGCCGTCGCCAAGTCGCCCTCCTTCAGGCCTAGTTCGGCGAGCGAGCGCGGTGCGCCGAGCCGCCGTGCCAGGTCCCACAGGGCGCGCGGGGCGTCCTCGGCGTCCAGCGCGCGGGCCACGACGGAGACCGTCAGCGGCGCGGCGGGCGCGTTGTACGCCAGCGCGTACGGCAGCACCACCGTGTGCGTCTCCGCGTGCGGCAGGCCGAAGGTGCCGCCGAGGACATGGCACAGCTTGTGGTGCAGGCCCATGGTCGTGGCACCGAGGCAGGAGCCGCACAGCCACGCCCCGTACAGCGCACGGCTCCGGGCCGCCAACGACCGTGGCTCGGCGGCCAGTTCGGGCAGCGCTCCCGCCAGCGCCCCTACGCCCTCCTCCGCCATGAGGGCGATCACGGGCGAGGTGTCCGGGGCGTACAGGGCCTCCACGGCGTGCGCGATCGCGTTGATGCCGCTGGTCACCGTGAGCGGTACGGGAAGTTCCAGGGTGAGTTCGGGGTCGTAGACGACGCTGCGGGGCAGGACGGCGGGGTCGCGGCCGGTGCGTTTGGCGCCGTTCTCGGTGAGGCCCCAGACCGGGGTCATCTCGGAGCCGGCGTAGGTGGAGGGGACGGCGATCAGCGGGAGGCCGGTGCGCAGGGCGATCGCCTTGCCGAGGCCGACCGCCGAGCCGCCGCCGACCGCGACACAGCCGTCGGCGCCCAGCGTGCGCGCCAACTCGACCGCACGGTCCGCGACTTCGACCGGGACGTGCATCTTCGCCTCCGCGTGCAGCCCCACGCACGCCTCCCCCAGCGAATCGGCGACCGCCTGCGCGGTGTCGGCGCCGCGCGAACCCGAGAGCACCAACACCCGCCGCAGACCGAGCCGTTCGGCCTCCCCGGCGGTCGCGGTCAGCGCGGCGCCGGGGCGGAACACGACCCGCATGGGCTGGGCGTCGTAGGCAAAGTCCAGGAAGTTCTTCACGCGTGGTCCAGGACGAGGTCGAAGCGGGCGTGGCGGAAGGGGTTGGCGATGCCGAACTCCCGTGCCAGGGACGGGTCGTCGGTCGGGGTGAAGTCCTCGACGAGGCTCTGTTTGACGGCGAAGACGGCGTCGGAGTCCAAGTAGTCGCTGCCCGCCACGAAGATGTGGGTGGTGACCGGGGAGTGGCCCTCGGCCGAGGCGATGAAGTGGATGTGGGCGGGGCGGTAGGGGTGGCGGCCGGTGGCCTTGAGGAGTTCGCCTACCGGGCCGTCCGTGGGGATGGGGTACGGGCTCGGTACGCAGGTGCGGAACCAGAAGCGGCCCTCGGCGTCCGTGGTGAACAACCCCCGTCCGTTGCCCGGGGGTTGGAGGTCCGGGCGCTGCACGTCGTAGAAGCCGTTGCCGTCCGCCTGCCACACGTCGAGGACCGCGCCAGGCAGCGGCGTGCCGTCCCCCGACACGATCCGGCCGCTGACCACGCACGGCTCGCCGCCGCCCACCAGGTCGATGTTCGCGCCGAGTTCACGGACCGGGGACTCGGTCATGTGGAAGGGGCCCAGCACCGTCGACTCGGTGGATCCGGCGGCCCGGTCGCCGTTGATCGTCTCGACCAGCATCGACAGGCCGAGCACGTCCGACAGGAGGATGAACTCCTGCCGGGTGTCCGTGCACATCTTCCCGGTCTCCGTCAGGAAGCCGATCGCCCGCTCCCACTCCGCCTGGGTCAGGCCGGTCTCCCGCGCGAACGCGTGGAGATGCCGGATCAGACCGGTCAGCAGTTCACGCAGGCGGGGATCGGCCGTCCCCTCCAGACTGGCGACGGCCTCGTCCGTGACGGTGACGTCAGTGGTCATTGCGGCTCCCTATCCTGCGCGAACTGCCCCTGTGTGAAATGTCAGCCGTGCCCGAGGATGCGTCGCAACGCGTCCGTGAGCAACTGTTCGGCGTTCCCGGCCGCGTCGGCGTGGCGGAAAGCGACATAGCCGTCGGGGCGGACGAGGAGGGCGCCCGCCTCGGACACCTCGCTCAGGCGGCCCCAGTCGCCGTACGGGTCGTCGTACTCCTGGCCGGGGCCGATCACGACCGTGGCGATGTCCAGGGACTGCGCCTGCGCCGCGCGCACCCAGGCCTCGCCGCCGATGCCGGTCAGGAGGGTGAAGCGGCCCTTGCCGACCGTGTCGAGGGTCGAGACGGTGCGCGTGCCCGACGTGATCCAGGCGTGCGGGAGCTTGGCGCCGGGGCGGGAGCTGGGCTGGTGGTACAGCTCGCGGTCGCGGTCGAACCCGGGGTCGGGCGTGCCGTCGGGCACGACCGCGGTCGAACTCTCCGCGGAATAGCGCTGGTTGAGGTCGACGCCGTGCGCGTTGAACTCGTACACCTTGAAGGCGATCGCCTCGCGCAGCGCCGCCCGCTGCTTGGCCGCGGCGGCGGATGAGTCCTTGCGGGCGTCGATGTTGGCCCACAACTGTTCGGGCGTCTGCGGGGAAAGGCCGTCCAGCGCCTCGAAGATGGGGGCAGTCTCGCCGATGGACTTGTTGGCGCGGGTGACGATCTGCTTGCCGACCGGGGCGCGTTCGGCGTCGTAGCTGTCGAGCAGCTTCGGTGTGGCGGTGCCGTCGAGGACCAGCTTCAGCTTCCAGGCCAGGTTGTAGGCGTCCTGGATCGACGTGTTGGAGCCGAGCCCGTTCGACGGCGGGTGGCGGTGCACGGCGTCACCGGCGCACAGGACCCGGCCGTTGGCGTACGTCTCGGCGTACATCTCGTTGACCGTCCACGCCGAGGACGACTTGATGGTCACCGGGATGTCGTCGTCGCCGACCAACTGCCGTACGACGGACAGCGCGTACTCCTCGGTGAGGTCGGGGGCGCCGGCGCTCACGTCGTAGCCCCACACGATCAGCCACTCGTTCCACGGCTTGACGCAGCGCACCAGGCCCGCGCCGATGCCGCCGACGGTGGCGCCGGGGGCGAGCACCCAGTAGAGGGTGGAGGGGCGGTGCGCGGTGTACTTGCTCAGGTCCGCGTCGAAGACGATGTTGATGCTGCCCGCGACCCCCATCTGACCGCCCATCGGCAGCCCGGCGTCCTCCGCGATCTGCGAGCGTCCGCCGTCCGCGCCGATGAGGTACTTGGCGCGGATCCGGTACTCGTCGCCGCGCAGCCGGTCCTCGACGGTGACCGTGACACCGTCCTCGTCCTGCACGAAGGACTTGTAGACCGTGCTGAAACGGACGTTGGAGCCGCGCGCGAGCGCCGCGTCGATCAGTACCGGCTCCATCAGGTGCTGCGGCATGTCGCACATGCGGGTCGGGCTGGCCAGGTCGTGGGCGGCCTGCACGAGCGGGTCGTTGCCCCAGGAGCGGATCCGGCCCAGCTCCTCGCCGGCCATGCTGGTGCAGAACGTGGTGTTGCCCATCAGGTGCTGCGGCGTCGCCTGGGCAAGCACCTCGTCCTCGACGCCGAGGTCGCGCAGGATCTCCATGGTGCGCTGGTTGGTGATGTGCGCGCGGGGCGTCCTGGTGAGGCGCGAGTAGCGCGTGACGACGATGTGGGGCACGCCGTAGGTGCTCAGCGCCAGCGCGGCACACGCGCCGGCCGGGCCGCTGCCCACGATCAGTACGTCGGTCTCGACAACGTGCACGGCGGGACACTCCAGGGGTGAGGCAGGGGTGCGACGGAGGTGGGCAGGTGGAAACAGGTGGAGCCAAGTTGAGGCAGAGGTGAGAAAGGCACCGACTCTTCACGATCATGATGCGGGCCGGACCTGCGCGGGTGTCTCATTACGAGACAGTTACAGCCCCGCGGCGGTCGCCGCCACGGGCCCGATACGGTGAGAGGCGTCATGACCACCGTGGAGCACTTCCCCGCCCTCGCCCCGCTGCGCCAGGCGCGCGAGCGGTTCCTGAGCGACCGCCCGCTGCCCGACGACGTCCCGGACGAGGTCCTCGCGGCCTGGCGCCGCGCCCGCTTCTTCGGCGTACGGCACGACCTCGATGGACCGGTCCACGATCCCGAACTCCCGGCCGATTCCGCCCTGTTGGAGGCCGCGCGGCCCGTGCTGGACCGCATCGCGCCGGCGCTCGGCCACTCGGCGATGCTCCTCACCGACGAGCGGCTGCGGGTGCTGTGGACCACGGGCGAGGTCCCCGGCGACGACCGGTGCCGCGACCTGTCCGAGCGGGAGGTGGGCCACAACAGCGCGGCCCTCGCCCTGCGCACCCGGCGCCGGGCCGAGGTGCACGGCCCCGAGCACTTCCTCGATGTGTGGCAGGACGTGTCGGCGGTCAGCGTGCCCCTCCTCGCCCCGGATTCCGGGCAGGCACTGGGCACGGTGACCGTCGCATCCGCCCTGTGCGCGGGCTGCGGCCCGCATCCGGGGGCCGCGCTCGCCGAGGCGACGGCCACGGCGGTCGAAGCGGAACTGCTCGCCCGCTCCCGCACCGCCGAACGGGTGCTCCTCGACGCCTACACCCGGGCCGCCCACGGCCCGGACCGCGCGGTCGTCGCCCTCGACGGCCGCAACCGCCTCGTCAGCGAGGCCGCGGTGCGCCTTGCGACACCTCAGGTACTGGCCGCGCTGGAACGGTCCAGCACGAGCGAGCGCGCCTCCGGCACACGGCCGCCCCACGACTCACAGCCGCCTCAGGACACTGGGGGCGGTGCGGTGGTGGAACGGTCCAACGGCGCCGGGGGCGGTCCGGTCCAGGAGCGGCCCGCCGACGCCGGGGGCGGTCCAGCGCTGGAACGGTCCCACGACGCCGGGGGCGGTCCGAACCGGGAGCGGCCGACCGACGCCGGCGGCGGTCCAGCGTTGGAACGGTCCCACGACACCGGATGCCGTCCGGTGCAGGAGCAGCCCTACGACCTGACGCTCCCCGACGGTGCCGGGTGCACCGCCGAGATCACTCCCGTACGGCATGAAGGGCGCGTTCTCGGGATCGTCGCCGTACTCGAAGCGCGCCCTGCCGAGGCACCGGTGCCGCGTCTCGTGCCGCGTCCCGCGCTGGCACTCGCGGGTGGTTCGGTGCCCTGGCGGCACGCGGTCGCGCGGGCGGTGGAGCTGGCCCGGGTCCCCGAGCCGCTGCTGCTGACCGGTGAGCGCGGGAGCGGCAAGACCGCGCTGGCCCGTGAACTGCTCGGCGAGCGGGAGCCGTTGGTCGCCGATGCCGCCGAGTCGCCCGAACTCGGCGTGAAGTACAGCGAGTTGGCCGACGGCCGCCCGCTGCTCCTGCGGCACGCCGAACGGCTCGCCCAGCCGGACGTCGCCGCGCTCAACTCCCTGCTCGACGAACACCCCGATGTGCACTTGCTGGTCACCTACACGCCCGGTACTCCCCCGGGCCCGTGCTTCCAGCGCCTGCTGGACACCCTGGCGGCCCGGTCGGTGACCTTGCCCGCACTGCGTGAACGCCCGGAGGACGTACGGGAGTTGCTGCCGGTCCTCGCGCCCCGCCCGGCCCCGGGACAGCCGCCGCTCACCTGGACGCTGGACGCGTTGCGCGCCCTGGAGGAACACCCCTGGCCCGGGAACGTCACCGAACTCGCGCATGTCGTCAGGGCGTTGGCGGAACACCGGCGGGTCACCGGGCCCGTGCGGCGGGCCGAACTTCCCGACCCCGTCCGGGAGCGTCCCGCGGCCCGGCGGCTCAGCCCGATGGAACACGCCGAACGCACCGCGATCCTGGCGGCCTTGCGTCGGCACGGGGGCAACAAGGCGCGGGCGGCCGCCGCGTTGGGGATCGGCCGGGCGACGCTGTACCGCAAGCTGCGCGGTTACCAAGGCATCTCGTAGGCGAGCGCCGCCGTTTGACGAAAGGGCCGAACGAGCCGAACGAGCCGAACGAGCCGAACGAGCCGAACGAGCCGAACGAGCCGAACGAGCCGAACGAGCTTATTTGATCAGGGCGTTGGCCACGACGACCACCACCCCGAGCAACGCGTCCACCGCCCCGATGACCATGGCCGCCACCCAACTCCGGGCCGACCAGCGGGCGGTGACCAGCCCCAGGCAGAACAGCAGCGCGATGTTGAGGACGAACGCCGCGTACTCGACGCCGTTCGCGGGCCACCAGCCCCAGCCGGCCCCGGCGAGCAGCAGGACGGTGGGCAACGCGGCGGCGACCAGGGGCCACTCGTCGCGCAGGGTGCGCAGGGCGTCCCAGCGGCGGTGCGGGGCGCGCTCGGCGATGTAGTGGGCGTATCCGTGGGCGAGTGCCGAGGCGGCGGCGGTCACCAGCAGCCACAGGGCGTCGTAGCGGCGGCTGCTCCGGTCGGTGTGGCCGTACTGGGTGAGCGCGGCGACCATCGAGCAGGCGAGGACGGCGCCGTAGACGCCCCCGAAGAGGATGTTCTCCCGGGTTGCGTGCGGGTGCGGGTGCGGCTGCGAGTGTGGGTGTGGCTCGGGGACGGCTGCCGTGGTCTGCGCCATGCCCTCCACGATCACCCGGCCCCGCCCGGGCCGCCACTCCGCGACGAAGTGTCCTCCGACCTGGGCCGATACCCCACACAGTGTCCACGCCTCGACCGGTCCACCCCGGCTAGGGTCGCGGCATGACGCACAGTTTCGTAGTCCGTATCCCCGACGCCGAGCTCGAGGCCGAGCCGCTCGATCCGGCGCAGATCGTCTCGGGTACGCCCGAGGTCACCGGGAAGGTCGTGTGGGAGTCCGAGGACGGCAAGCAGGTCCGCGGGATCTGGCAGATCACGCCGGGTGTGGTCACCGACACGGAGGCGGACGAGCTGTTCGTCGTGATCAGCGGTTCGGCCACGATCGAGGTCGAGGACGGCGAGACGCTGACCGTCGGCCCCGGGGACATGGCCGTGCTGCGCGAGGGCGACCGTACGACGTGGACGGTGCACGAGACACTGCGCAAGGCGTACGCGATCAATCTTTGAGCGGGCTCAATCTTTGAGCGGGGTCAACGCGGCTGCGCCGTAGGCAAGTTGTAGGGCGTGACGACCTGGATCGCGGACGGCAGGGTCGGGCCCGCGGGCGGCAGCGCGTCGTGGGCGCGCATCACGATGCGGCAGGCCTCGCGGACGTCCTGGCGCAGGTCGTGGTGGAGGACGGCGGACAGGCGCTGCTCGTGCAGCAGCCGGGTGTTGTCGTGGTCGAGGTCGTGCGCGACGAACACGGCGCACTCGCGGCCCAGGTCGGCGAAGGCGCGCAGGGTCGCGATGTTGCCGCCGCCGATCGAGTAGACCGCGCGGATGTCCGGGTCGCGCTTGAGGGCTGCCCGGACCAGCTCGTACTGGGTGGCGTCCAGGCCGTGGCCCTCGGTGATCTCGACGAGGGCCCGCTCCGGGTAGCGGGCGCGCATGGTGCTGCGGAACCCCATCTCGCGTTCTTCCTCGTTGCGGAAGAAACCGCTGCTCAGGCTGGTGAGGACGTTGCCGGGGCGGTCGCCGAGCCACTGGCCCATCAGATAGGCGGCCGTCGCGCCCGCCGCCCGGTTGTCTATGCCGACGTAGGCCAGCCGGGCGCTCGCGGGCAAGTCGGTGACCAGGGTGACGACCGGGATACCGGCGGCGACGAGCCGGCCGACCGCGGCGGTGATCTCGGGGACGTCCGGCGCCTTGAGGATGACGCCCTGCGAGCCGCGCCGGACGATCCGGTCCAGGGTTCCGACCAGCTCCTTCACCGGCGCGGTCTCCCGGAAGTGGAAGCGTGAGCGCACGACGGCCGGGTGCAGATCGGGCAGCTCGGCCTCCAGCGCGTTCCGTACGGCGGTGGAGAAGCGCTCCGGCGTCTGCATCACGATGTCGATCATGAACGTACGGCCGACGAGCCTGACCTGGGTGCGCTGCCGGTCGAGATCGGCGATGGCCTGCCGTACCTCACGCTGCGTGCTCTCGCGAACCCCGCCCCTGCCGTTCAGGACCCGGTCCACGGTGGCCTCGCTGAGACCCGCCTGACGTGCGATTTCGCGGATCGGGAAGGGGTGGCCCACCGGTCGTCTCCTTGAGGGGTTTTTGATGGCTTGCTGCTGGTTGTTCGAAGGGTTTGTACTGACAAGAATGACAGGACCGCACCGCTCCGTGACCCGAGGGGACGACGATGTCCTTCACATCAGCAGAAACCCGCGCCTGGCTCACCGAGCAGGACTGCGACCTCGACGCCTTCCGCACGCTCGTCGAGCAGCCGACCGACCTGGCCGACTTCCCGTACGCGTCCTCGGTCGAGCGGAACGTCCTCGTCTACGACAGCGACCGGCTCCGCAAGTCCGTGGCGGCCGGCGAGCGCCGTGAGGTGCAGGCCGAGCTGGTGCAGGCGTTCGCCGAGGGGCCCGGCATCGTGGTCCTGCAGGGTGCCTTCCCGGATCTGTCGGTCGTGGACCGTTCCACAGAGGTGTTCGAGGCCCTGATCGCCGAGCAGCGCGCGTCGGGCGCGGGCGCCGGGGACCACTTCGCGAAGCCCGGGGCCAACGACCGGGTGTGGAACGCGCTGGAGAAGGCCGCGCTCTACGACCCGGAGGCGTTCGCCGACTACTACGCGAACGACATCCTGGCCCTGGTCTCCACCGCCTGGCTCGGCCCCGGCTACCAGGTCACCTCGCAGATCAACGTGGTCCACCCGGGCGGCGCGGCACAGACCGTGCACCGCGACTACCACCTCGGGTTCCTCACGAACGAGGTCGCCGCCGGGTATCCGGCGCACGTGCACCGTCTCTCCCCCGTGCTCACGCTCCAAGGGGCGGTCGCGCACTGCGACATGCCGGTGGAGTCGGGGCCGACGATGTATCTGCCGCACTCCCAGAAGTTCGAGTCGGGCTATCTGGCGTGGCGACTCCCGGAATTCCAGGCCTACTTCGAAGCGAACTACATCCAACTCCCGCTCGCCAAGGGCGATGCCGCGTTCTTCAACCCGGCGCTCTTCCACGCGGCCGGCACCAACCGCACGGCGGAGGTGCGGCGCATGGCCAACCTGCTCCAGGTGTCCTCCGCGTTCGGGCGGGCGATGGAGACGGTGGACCGCGAGGCCGTCACCAACGCCGTCTTCCCGGTGCTGCTCAGGCGCAAGGCCGAGGGCGTGGGCGAGGAGTGGCTGGACACGGTCGTCGCGGCGAGTGCCGAGGGCTACCCGTTCCCGACCAACCTCGACAACGACCCGCCGGTCGAGGGGCTGGCCCCGCCCTCGCAGGCCGACCTCGTACGGCGCGCGGTGCGTGAGGGGTGGGACCCGCAGGCCCTGCGCGGGGAACTGCGGGCCGCTGCCGAGCGGCGCGAGAGCTGACGGAAACACCAAGGAACGCCGGAGAACGCCGGGGAACACCGAGTAACGCCAAGGAAAACCATGGGACTTCGACTTCTCGACGACAAGGTCGTCCTCGTCAACGGCGGCAGCCAGGGCGTGGGCGCCGCGATCGTCCGGGCGGCGGTGCGCGAGGGGGCGGTGGTGACGTTCACCGGCCGACGCGCCGAGCCCGGTGACGCCCTGGTCGCCGAGCTGGCCGAGGCGGGCGGCAAGGCGATGTTCGTCCGGGCCGACCTGTCCGACGCCGAGCAGGCGAAAGGCGCGGTGGCCGAGGTGATCGCCGCGCACGGCCGTATCGACTGTCTGGTGAACTCCGCCGGACTCACCTCGCGGGGCTCGCTGCTGGACACCACGCCCGAGCTGTTCGACCAGCACATGGCCATCAATGTGAAGGCGCCGTTCTTCGCGATGCAGGCGACGGTGGCCGACATGACGGCACGCAAGGCACCGGGCACGGTCGTCAACATCGGCTCCAACTGCGCCCATGGCGGCCCGCCTTACCTCGCCCCGTACTCCACGGCCAAGGCCGGCCTCGCGGGCCTGACCCGTAACGCGGCCCATGCGCACCGCTTCGACCGGATCCGGATCAACACCGTCAACATCGGCTGGACGGCGACCGAGGGCGAGGACGCGACGCAGCGGGCCTTCCACGGTGCCGGGGACGACTGGCTCCGACAGGCCGCCGAACGGCTGCCGATGGGCAAGCTCGGCCAACCGGACGAGATCGCCGACTTCGTGGTGTTCCTGCTGTCCGACCGGTCCGGGGTGGTCACCGGTTCGGTGATCGACTGGGACCAGAACGTCCTGGGCGCCCTCGACTGACCTTCCCCACCCGCACCACACCCGCACCCCTCGAGAAAGCAAGAGCCCTCATGCGTATCGGAATCCTCGGCCTCGGCCGCATCGGCGCGTTCCACGCCGAAACCCTGTCCGGACTCGACGTCGTCGAGTCCCTCGTCGTCGCCGACCCGTTCGCGGAGGCCGCGAAGAAGGCCGGCGAGCGGTTCGGCGCGGAGGTCGCGGATTCCCCCGAGGCTGTGCTCGCCGCCGGGATCGACGGTGTCGTCATCGCCGCGGCGACCGACGCCCACCCGGGTCTGATCCTGGCCGCCGTCGAGGCGGGCATCCCCGTGTTCTGCGAGAAGCCCGTCGCCAAGACGATGGCCGAGGGTGTCCAGGTCCTCAAGGCCGTCGAGGGCAGCGGCGTGCCGATCCAGATCGGCTACAACCGCCGCTTCGACGCCGGTTTCGTCAACGCGCGCGCCGCTGTGCAGTCCGGTGAGCTGGGCAAGCTGCACACCGTGCGCTCGACCACGCTGGACCCGGCGCCGCCGCCGGCCGCGTACATCGCCGCGTCCGGGGGCATCTTCCGGGACTGTTCCGTGCACGACTTCGACATCATCCGCTGGGTGACGGGCCGCGAGGTCACCGAGGTGTACGCGGTCGGCGGCAACCGTGGCGCCGAGTACATCAAGGAGGCGGGCGACGCCGACACCACCGGCGCGATCCTCACCCTGGACGACGGCACCATCGCGGTGGTGTCCAACTCCCGTCACAACGCCCGGGGTTACGACGTCCGCATGGAGATCCACGGCTTCACGGACTCCATCGCGGTGGGCCTGGAGGACAAGCTGCCGCTGCGCTCCGTGGAGCCCGGCGTGACCTTCCCGGCGGGCACCCCGCACGACTTCTTCATGGACCGCTTCACGGCCGCCTACCGCACCGAACTCACCGCGTTCACCGAGGTCGTGGCCGGCACCCGCACCTCCCCGTGCACGGTCGCGGACGCCCTGGAGGCCGGCTGGATCGCCGACGCCTGCACCCTGTCGCTGCACGAGCACCGCCCCGTCACCATCCAGGAGGTACGCGAAGCATGAGCGGTCCGGGCCGGGAACCACTGCGCATCGGAGTACTGGGAGCGGCTCGGATCACCGAGAACTCCCTGATCGGTCCCGCCCGGACGACCGGCCACCGCATTGTCGCGGTGGCCGCGCGGGACCGGTCCAGGGCGGAGGCGTACGCCGCCGCGCACCGCGTCGAACGGGTCGCGGACTCCTACGCCGACCTGATCGCCGACCCAGAGGTGGAGGTCGTCTACAACCCGCTCGCCAACGGCCTGCACGGACCGTGGAACCTCGCCGCGCTCGCGGCGGGCAAGCACGTGCTGTCGGAGAAGCCGTCGGCGAGCAACGCGGAGGAGGCGGCCGAGGTCCGGGAGGCGGCGGCGAAGTCCAGCAGGGTCTTCATGGAGGCCTTCCACTACCTCTTCCACCCGGTCACCCGGCGCCTGCACGAGCTGCTGGCCTCGGGTGAACTCGGCGAGCTGCGGCACGTCGAGACGCTCGTCGCGATCCAGGCCCCGGCGGACACCGACCCGCGCTGGTCCCTGGACCTGGCCGGTGGCGCCGTGATGGACCTGGGCTGCTACAGCCTGCACGCCCAGCGGATGCTGGCCCCGTGGGCGGGCGGCGCCCCGCAGTTGGTGAAGGCCCGCGCCGGCGAACGCGCGGGCGCCCCGGGCGTCGACGAGTGGCTGGACGCCGACCTCGCCTTCCCCAGCGGCGCCACGGGCTCCGCCCGCTGTCACATGGCGTACGACAAGCTGGAGATGAGCTGCCGGATCATCGGCAGCCGCGGCGAGGCGTTCGCGCCGAACTTCGTGCTCCCCCAGCTGGACGACCGGATCGTCATCCGCACGACGGACGGCGAACGCACGGAACGGCTGGGCCGCCGGTCCTCGTACACCTATCAACTGGAGGCGTTCGCCGCCCGGTTGAGGGAGGGCGCGCCCTTGCCATTGGGTCCGGACGACGCGGTCGCGACGATGACACTGATCGACGAGGCGTACCGTGCGGCGGGGTTCGAGGCGCGTCCGCGCGTGCCGATTCTGTCGTAAACGTACGTCGGGGGCGGCACGTGATCGCACGTGCCGCCCCCGACGAAGTCGGTCACAGGTAGAGCTCGGGTCGCTCCACCAGCTCGACCTCCACCCGCACCCCGTCCTCCAACGCCCGTACCCCCGCCTCGCACACGGCCGCCGCCGCGTACCCGTCCCACACGCTCGGGCCGGTCACCTCGCCGCGGCGGGTGGCGTCGACCCAGGTCTGGATCTCGCGGTCGTAGGCGTCGGCGAAGCGTTCGACGAAGTCCTGGGCGATGGTGCCACCCCAGCGGCCGGCCATGTTGGTGACCATGGCGTGGCCGTCGCCGATGCGGGCGGTGCCGCGTTCGCAGACGACCTCGGCCTGAACCTGGTAGCCGAAGCCGCAGTTGACGAACATCTCGACGTCGACGATCGCGCCGCCGTCGGTCTCGAAGACGACGAACTGCGGGTCCTGGAGGTCGTCCGGGGCGCTCGCCGAGGGGCGCGGGCGCAGTACCTGGACGGCGGTGATCTCGTGGCCCAGCAGCCAGCGCGTCACGTCCGTCTCATGGGCCACCGAGTCGCTGATCAGCATGGAACTGGTGAAGAAGGGCGGGCTGGCGGCGTTGCGGTGCCGGTTGTGGAGCATGAGCGGTCTGCCCAACTGGCCTGTTCCCAGGAGGGACTTGAGCTTCATGTACTCGGCGTCGTAGCGCCGCATGAAGCCGACCTGCACCCGGCGGTGACCGAGGCGTACCTCCGCCTCCATCACTCGTAGCGCGGAGGCCGCGTCGGGGGTGAGCGGCTTCTCGCACAGGACCGGGAGGTCGTGCTCGAAGGCCGTCAGCACGGCCGCCTCGTGGGCCGGGCCAGGGGAGGCGATCAGGACCGCGTCGACGTCCGCCGCCGCCATGGCCGCCGCCGGGTCGGTGTACGCCGTGCAGCCGTCGACACCGGACGCGATCCGTTTGGCGCGCTCGGCGTCGACGTCCACGACGGCACTCACCCGGGCTCCGTTGACCACGTCCTGGATCCTGCGGACGTGGTCGGCTCCCATCTTTCCAGTTCCGACGACTGCTACTCCGAGCGGGTCGCGCGGGTTCATGGCCATCGGCCGTCCTTTCGGATCGTCAGGCACCGCAGGAATGGTCAGGCACCGCGGGAATGGTCAGGCACCGCGGGAATGGTCAGGCACCGCAGGAACGGAGGAACTTGCGGGTGCGCTCCGCGATGGGGAGCGGCTTGTCCGGCTCGCACGGGTACATGTCCTGCTCGACGATCGCGAACAACTCCACGCCCAGGCGCTGCGCCGCGATCAGCACCGGCTCCAACTCCGGTACGCCGGACGGCGGTTCGCACATCACTCCGCGTGCCACGGCCGGTCCGAACGGCACCTCGTTCTTGACGACGTCGGCGAGGATCTCCGGGTCGACCTGCTTGAGGTGCAGATAGCCGATGCGTTCGCCGTACGTCTCGATCAGCTTGACGCTGTCGCCGCCGCAGTAGGCGTAATGCCCGGTGTCCAGGCAGAGGTTGACCAGTTCGGAGTCGGTCGAGTCGAGGAAGTGCTCGACGTGGTCCTCGGTGTCGAGGTGGGTGTCGGCGTGCGGGTGGACCACGAGGTCGAGTCCGTACGCCTCCTTGACCTCGTGCCCGAGCCGCTCCATGCCCTTGGTGAGGTGGGCCCACTGTTCGCCGGTCAGCTCCGGCGGTTCCAGGATCTCGGCGGTCTTGTCGTCCCGCCAGAAGGAGGGGATGACGACCAGGTGCCGCGCGCCCATCTCCTGGGTGAGCGCGGCGACTTGGCTGACGTGCTCCCATGTCGCGTCCCAGACGGAGGGGCCGCGGTGCAGGCCGGTGAAGACCGTGCCCGCGGACACCTTCAGCTCGCGTCGGGCGAGCTCGTCCGTGAGCCGGGCCGGGTCGGTCGGCAGATAGCCGTACGGGCCCAGCTCGATCCAGGGGTAGCCGGCCTGCGCGACCTCGTCCAAGAACCGTTCCCACGGCACCTGTTGGGGGTCGTCCGGGAACCACACACCCCAGGAGTCGGGGGCGGAGCCGACCCGGATCCGGTCCAGGAACGGGCGGTCCGACATGTCAGGCGGTCCCTTCAGGAGACGCGCTCACCGGCGCCTTCAGGGCCTTCTCGTCCGGGAGTTCGTCGACGTCGAGGCCGCGGACTTGGGACAACTCGTGCTTGAGCGCGGCGAGTTCGGTACCGCCGGCCATGTGGTTGGTGAGCTCTTCGAGGGTGATCTCGCTGCGCTCCGCCGACAACTCCATGGTGCCCAGGCGCAGCACGCTGAAGTGGTCGCCGACCATGTAGGCGTGGTGCGGGTTGTGGGTGATGAAGATGACCCCGAGCCCGCGTTCCCGCGCGGCGGCCACGTACTTCAGCACCACACCGGACTGCTTGACGCCGAGGGCGGCGGTCGGCTCGTCCAGGATCAGGACGCGGGCGCCGAAGTAGACGGCGCGGGCGATGGCGACACACTGGCGCTGGCCGCCGGAGAGGGTGCCGATGGGCTGGTCCAGGTTGTCCAGGACGATGCCCATGTTGCGCAGTTCCTCGTCAGCGGTCTTCTTCATCTTCTCGATGTCGAGACGGCGGAACGGCCAGGGGCCCTTCGTCATCTCCGAGCCGAGGAAGAAGTTGCGCCACACCGGCATCAACGGCACGACGGCCAGGTCCTGGTAGACCGTCGCGATGCCCCGGTCCAACGCCTGACGCGGAGTGGTCAGGTGCACCGCCCCGCCGTCGACGAGGAATTCGCCCTCGGTGTGCTGGTGCAGCCCGGAGATGATTTTGATCAGGGTCGACTTGCCCGCGCCGTTGTCACCCAGCACACAGGTGACCTGGCCCGGGCGGACCGCGAGGTCCACACCGTGCAGGGCACGGACATTGCCGTAGGACTTGCCCGCGTTGCGCAGTTGGACGATCGGCGCGTCCGCGTCGCTCGGCGCCGTGTCTTCGAGGATGGCGCCGTGAGTGCCGGATTCGTTGCTTGCCATGAAGGTCACCTCCGGGTCGCGGTGCGCTGGACCCACAGATTGATGAGGACGGCGCCCAGCAGCATCACGCCGAGGAACGCCTTGAACCAGTCGGGGTTCCAGCCCGCGTAGACGATGCCCTGCTGCACCATGCCGAACATGAACGCCCCGAAGACCGGACCGATCGCCGAACCGGCACCACCGGTCAGCAGACAACCACCGATCACCGCCGCCGAGATGTAGATCAGCTCCTGGCCCACACCCTCACCGGACTGCACGGTGTTGAAGGTGAACAACTGGTGCATCCCGATGAACCAGGCACCGAAACCGACCAGCATGAACAGCGAGATCTTCGTGAACGCCACCGGCACACCGACCGCCCGCGCCGAGTCCTTGTTCCCACCGACCGCGAAAATCCAGTTCCCGTACTTCGTCCGCAGCAGCACCCAGGTCGCGATCGCCGCGAATACCAGCCAATAGAAGATCGTGATCTTGACGTCGACGCCGCCGATGTCGAAGGACGTCGCGAAGACCTTCCTCGCCTGGCCGAAGCCGTCCATGTTGCTGATGTCATCGGTCGCCACATTCCCGGTGACCAGCTTCGTCACCGCGAGGTTGACACCCTGCAGGATCAGAAACGTGCCCAGCGTGACCAGGAAGCTCGGCAGCCCGGTCTTGACCACCATCCACCCGTTGAGGAACCCGATCCCCAACGACACCAGCAGCGCGACGATCACACCGACCCATACGTTCATGGTCAGTTGGTAGCTGAGCATGCTCGCGGTCAGCGCCGAGGTGATGACGGCGACACCGGCGGAAAGGTCGAACTCCCCGCCGATCATCAACAGGGCCACCGGCAGCGCCATGATGCCGATCGTCGACGAGCTGTAGAGAATGTTCGCCATCGAGGCGCCGTCCCGCACCGGCGGAGCGGCGATCAGGAAGAACACGTACACCGCGGCGGCGCCGAGGAACACGCCCACCTCGGGGCGCGCCAACAGCCGTAGCGCCAGGGGCCGTTCGACGGTCCGGCCGTCGGATTCCTTGGGGCCGGGGGCCGGCGGTGAGGTCACCGCCGGCTCGGCATGCTGGGTCATACTCATCACCGGGTTCCGTTGGCGGCGTACTTCGCGACGGCGTCGACGTTGGTCTTGTCGACGAAGGCCGGGCCGGTCAGTACGGGCTGCTCACCGCCGCCGCTGTAGTTGCCGTTGTTCTTGTAGAGCCACAGGGAGTCGACCGCCAAGTAGCCCTGGAGGTACGGCTGCTGGTCCACCGCGAACTGGACGGTGCCCTTCTTGATGGCGCCGGTCAGGGTGCTGTTCAGGTCGAAGGTCGCGACCTTCGCCTTGCTGCCCGCGTCGGCCAGCGACTGCACGGCCGTCATGGCGAACGGGGCGCCCAGGGTGACGACGTAGTCGATCGCCTTGTCCTGCGTGAGCTTGGCCGTGATCGTCGACTTCACCGACGGCATGTCCGTGCCGTTGACGTTGAGGACCTCGGTCGTGCCGGTGAACGTCTTCTTCACACCGGCGCAGCGCTGGGTCAGACCGATGTTGCCCTGCTCCTGGATGACACAGACGGCCTTCTTGGCGCCTTCCGAGTTCAGCCGCTTGCCGAGCGCCTCGCCGGCCACCGTCTCGTCCTGGCCGAAGAACTCCAGCAGTCCGAGCTTCTTCCAGTCGCTGAGACCGGAGTTGAGGCCCACGACGGGTATGTTCGCGGTCTTCGCCTTGGCGATGACGTCCTTCAGGGCGTCGGGCTTGGCGAGGGTGACCGCGATGCCGTCGACCTTCTGGTCGATCGCGTTCTGCACCAGGTTCGACTGGTTGCCCGCGTTCGGGTCTGCCGAGTAGACGAGCTTGATGTTGTCCTTGGCCGCGGCGGCCTGGGCGCCCTTGCGGACGATGTCCCAGAACGTGTCGCCGGGCGCCTGGTGCGTGACCAGGGCGACCGTCATGCGCGGAGTGCTCGCCTTGCCCGCGGAGGCGCCGGAGGAGTCCTCGGTGGACTTCTTGCCGCCCGAGCTGCTGGAGCAGCCGGCGAGGGTCAGGGCCGCTGCCGCGGCCACCGCCACGATGGGGGCCATTCTGCGCGAGCGGGAGTAAGTGGAACGGTCCATCTTTCCTGCACCTCACTGTGCTTCAGGGGAAAGGGAGTCATGATCGCAGAAATCCGGGCTCGGGGCCTGTCGGTCCCGGGTCGTCTGCCGCGAAACACGGCTGTTGCGCTGGGACGGAATCAAATCCCCGGTCGCGTCCGCTGTCAATACTTTGTTAAGACATCATTTCACGAGCAGGTCCGAATGTAAGTACAAACTATTGACAGGGAGCCCCTCCGAGACCTACACCTGGGAGGCGGCAGGCCTCTGGACCCGCCCACCCCCAGCAGCTCAGAGGAGTGTCGCGCATGGCCGAGTCAGCCCAGTCCTTCGATCTGATCACCATGGGCCGCATCGGGGTCGATCTCTACCCCTTGCAGTCTGGCGTACCGCTGGCCCGTGTGGAGACGTTCGGCAAGTTCCTCGGAGGTTCGGCGAGCAATGTGGCGGTCGCCGCCGCCCGGCTCGGCCGCAGCACCGCGGTGATCACCCGCACCGGCGACGACCCCTTCGGGACGTATCTGCACGAGGCCCTCAAGGACTTCGGGGTCGACGACCGCTGGGTCACGCCCGTCGCGGACTACCCGACGCCGGTCACGTTCTGCGAGATCTTCCCGCCGGACGACTTCCCGCTGTACTTCTACCGGCAGCCCAAGGCGCCCGACCTGGAGATCCGCACCGAGGAGCTGGACTACTTCGCGATCCGCCAGGCCCGCGTCTTCTGGATCACCGGCACCGGTCTGAGCGAGGAGCCGAGCCGCTCCGCCACGCTCGCCGCCCTCAAGGCGCGCGACAAGGCGGGCACCACGGTCTTCGACCTCGACTGGCGCCCCATGTTCTGGCAGGACCCGGAGGAGGCCCGCCCGTACTACGCGGAGGCCCTGCGCCACGCGACGGTCGCGGTCGGCAACCTCGACGAGTGCGAGGTCGCCACCGGCGTCCGCGAGCCCCGCGCCTGCGCCCAGGCACTGCTCGACGCGGGCGTGGAGCTGGCCATCGTCAAACAGGGCCCCAAGGGTGTCCTGGCCGTCCACCGCGACGGCACGACCGCCGAGGTACCGCCGGTCCCCGTGGAGGTCCTCAACGGCCTCGGCGCGGGCGACGCGTTCGGCGGCTCGCTGTGCCACGGGCTGCTGTCCGGCTGGGACCTGGAACGGTCCATGCGGTTCGCCAACGCGGCCGGCGCCCTCGTCGCCTCCCGCCTCGCCTGCTCCACCGCGATGCCCACCGAGTCCGAGGTCGAGGACCTCCTCGTGGGCGCGCGAGTGAGTGACTGATCGCGTGGCCGCAACAGCCACCCCTGAACGGAGCTTCTCTTGAGCATCAGCATTCCCGACCTGGTCACGGTCAGAGCCCGGCACCCGGAGGCGATCGCCGAGGCGGCCGCCCGCCGGGTACGCCGCCCGCTGCTGGGCGACAGCGGCCGCCTGATGATCGTGGCCGCCGACCACCCGGCCCGCGGCGCCCTCGGCGTCGGCGATCACCGCACGGCCATGGCGAACCGCGCCGACCTGCTGGAACGCCTCTGCATCGCGCTCTCCCGGCCCGGTGTCGACGGGGTGCTCGCCACCGCCGACATCCTGGAGGACCTGCTCCTCCTCGGCGTCCTGGACGGCAAGGTCGTAATGGGCTCGATGAACCGCGGCGGCCTGTCCGGCGCCGCCTTCGAGATGGACGACCGGTTCACCGGCCACCGCACCGAGGACATGGCCCGGCTCCGCTTCGACGCGGGCAAGCTGCTGCTCCGTATCGACTACGACGACCCGGGCTCACTGACCACCCTGGAGTCGACGGCACGCGCCATCGACGACATGGCGGCGCGCCAACTCCCCCTGTTCGTCGAGCCGTTCATATCCCGCCGCGTCGACGGCAAGGTCCGCAACGACCTGTCCGCCGAGGCCGTGACCCGCTCGATCGCGATCTCCTCGGGCCTGGGCGGCACCTCCGCCTACACCTGGCTGAAACTGCCCGTCACCGACGACCCGGACGACATGGCCGAGGTCCTGGAGACCTCGACACTGCCCGTCGTCCTGCTCGGCGGCGAGGTCGGCGACGACCAGGAGGGCGCGTACGAGAAGTGGCGCAAGACGCTGCGCCTGCCCACCGTCCAGGGCCTGGTCGTGGGCCGCTCCCTGCTCTACCCCGCCGACGGCGGCGTGGAGACGGCGGTGGACACCGCTGTAGGCCTGTTGTGAACCGGAGGCACACCATGACGAGCGCATATCACCTTCCCGCCGGAAAGGCCCTGGGCGGCCCCTACGTCGTGGACGTCACCCCCGAGTCGGCGGCCTGGGGCTACTCCAGCCTGCGGGTCCTGGAACTGCCGCCGGGCGGCACCCACACCTTCGACACCGACGACAGCGAGTGGATCGTCGTCCCGCTCGCCGGCGCCTGCACGGTCTCCGCCGCCGACGACTTCGGCCACGACACCTTCGAACTCCACGGCCGCGAGAGCGTGTTCACCGCCGTGAGCGACTTCGCGTACGTCCCGCGCGATTCCCGTACGACGATCTCGTCGCCCGGCGGTGGCCGCTTCGCGCTGACCGGCGCCCGCTGCACCCGCCGGCTGCCCGCCCGCTACGGCCCGGCCTCGTCGGTGCCGGTGGAGCTGCGCGGCACCGGCTACAGCAGCCGCCAGGTCAACAACTTCGGCGCGGCCGGCGTCTTCGAGTGCGACAAGCTCATCGCCGTAGAAGTGATCACGCCCGGCGGGAACTGGTCCTCCTTCCCGCCGCACAAGCACGACGAGCACCGGCCCGGCGAGGAGTCCGTGCTCGAAGAGGTCTACTACTTCGAGTTCGCCGACCACGAGGGCACCCCCGGTCTCGGCTACCAGCGTGTCTCTCCGTCCGGGCAGGGCCGTAACACGGATGTCCTGGCCGAAGTCCGGGGCGGAGACGTCGTGTTGATCCCGGACGGCTGGCACGGGCCCTCGATGGCGGTGCCCGGTCACCACATGTACTACCTCAACGTCATGGCGGGACCCGAGGACGACCGGTCCTGGCTGATCTGCGACCACCCCGATCACGCCTGGGTCCGCGGCACGTGGCCCGAGCAGCCCGTCGACCCCCGTCTCCCCCTCTACACGGCACCGGAGAAGTCCTGATGAGCACCCCCACCCGCCGCCTGACCGTCGCCCAGGCCCTGGTGCAGTTCCTGTCGGTCCAGTACACCGAGCGCGACGGCGTACGGCACCGGCTGATCGCCGGCACCTGGGGCATCTTCGGCCATGGCAACGTTGCCGGACTCGGCCAGGCGCTGCTGGAGGCCGGCGAGGACACGATGCCGTTCCACCAGGGCCGCAACGAACAGGCCATGGTGCACGCGGCAGTCGGCTACACCCGCCAGCTCGACCGGCTCTCCGCGCAGGCGGTCACGACGTCGATCGGACCGGGCGCCACCAACCTGGTCACGGGCGCCGCGCTCGCCACGATCAACCGCCTGCCGGTCCTGCTCCTGCCCGGCGACTACTTCGCGACCCGCGCCGCCGACCCGCTCCTCCAGCAGCTGGAGCACCCGGTCGAGGCCGACCTCTCGGTCAACGACACCCTGCGCCCGGTCTCCCGCTACTTCGACCGCGTCATGCGCCCCGAGGCCCTGATCCCGGCCGCGCTGAACGCGATGCGCGTCCTGGCCGACCCGGTCGAGACGGGAGCCGTAACTCTCGCTCTCCCACAGGACGTTCAGGCCGAGGCGTACGACTGGCCGGAGGAGTTCTTCGCCGACCGCGTATGGCACGTACGGCGTCCCGCTGCCGATCCCTTCGAGCTGGCGGAGGCCGTCGAGGCCATCCGGGCCGCCGAGCGTCCGGTGATCGTCGCGGGCGGCGGTATCCACCACAGCCAGGCCGAGGACGCGCTGAAGGCGCTGGTGGACGCCACCGGCATCCCGGTCGCCTCCACCCAGGCGGGCAAGGGCTCGCTCCGCTACGACCACCCGGCCGACCTGGGCGGCATCGGGCACACCGGCACCGCGGTCAGCGACGACATCGCGCGCACGGCTGACCTGGTGATCGGCGTCGGCACCCGCTACACGGACTTCACGACGGCCTCCCACACCCTGTTCCAGAACCCGGCCGTCCGGTTCGTCAACCTCAACATCACCGCGTTCGACGCCCACAAGCTCGCCGCGCGCACCCTGGTGTGCGACGCGAGGGCGGGACTCACCGCGTTGACCGAGGCACTCGCCGATCACCGTGTGAACTCGGTTTACGAGGCCGAGTACCGCAAGGGCAAGGAGCGCTGGGAGCAGGTTGTTGACACCGCGTTCACCGCCCCCGACGAGAACGCCGTACCGACCCAGACCCAACTCCTCGGCGCCCTCGACGCGGTAGTCGGCGACGACGACGTGGTCATCAACGCGGCCGGTTCGCTCCCCGGCGACCTGCACAAGCTGTGGCGGGCGCGCAGCCCGCGCCAGTACCACCTCGAATACGGCTTCTCCTGCATGGGCTACGAGATCCCGGCCGGCATCGGCGTCCAGCAGGCAGCACCGGACACCCCCGTCTGGTCGCTGGTCGGCGACGGCACCTACCTGATGATGCCGACCGAGATCGTCACGGCGGTCCAGGAAGGCCTCCCGGTCAACCTGGTCCTGATCCAGAACCACGGCTACGCCTCCATCGGCGGCCTCTCCGAGTCCGTCGGCAGCGAGCGCTTCGGCACCGCCTACCGCTACCGCGCGGCCGACGGCACCTTCTCCGGCGCCCCGCTCCCGGTCGACCTCGCCGCCAACGCGGCCAGCCTCGGCATGGACGTCCTGCGCGCCAAGACGGTCCGCGAACTGCGCGAGGCGCTCGCCACGGCCCGCGCCTCCGACCGCCCGACGTGCGTCTACGTCGAGACCGACACCGCCACCCCGACCGCTCCCCCGGCCGAGGCCTGGTGGGACGTGCCGGTC
This sequence comes from Streptomyces prunicolor NBRC 13075, assembly GCF_000367365.1. Taxonomy (GTDB): domain Bacteria; phylum Actinomycetota; class Actinomycetes; order Streptomycetales; family Streptomycetaceae; genus Streptomyces; species Streptomyces prunicolor. Next base: position 248,559 of record NZ_BARF01000059.1, read on the forward strand.
GCCGAGACCGCCTCGCGCGAGTCGGCCGTACAGGCCCGCGAGGAGTACGACCGCCAGGTCGCCGACCGTCGCCGTCACCTCTGAACTCCCCTCCCCCGAAAGGCTTTCGCACCATGAAGACGATCACTCACTGGATCGACGGCAAGCCCGTCGAGAGCACCTCGGGCCGTTTCGGTCCCGTGTACAACCCGGCGACCGGCGCTCAGGAGAAGCAGGTCGGCTTCGCGACCGTCGACGAGGTGGACGCCGCCGTCGCCTCCGCGAAGGCCGCGTTCGAGAGCTGGGGCGTCGCCTCGCTCGCCAAGCGCACCGCGATCCTGTTCAAGTACCGCGAGCTGCTGGACGCGCACCGCGACGAGATCGCCGAGCTGATCACCGCCGAGCACGGCAAGGTCCACTCGGACGCGCTCGGCGAGGTCGCGCGCGGCATGGAGATCGTCGAACTCGCCTGCGGCATCAGCGTGCAGCTCAAGGGCGAGCTGTCGACGCAGGTCTCCACGCGCGTCGACGTGGCCTCGATTCGCCAGCCGCTGGGGGTAGTTGCGGGCATCACGCCCTTCAACTTCCCGGCCATGGTGCCGATGTGGATGTTCCCCCTCGCGATCGCGACCGGCAACACCTTCATCCTCAAGCCCAGCGAGAAGGACCCGTCGGCGTCCTACCGTCTGGCCGAACTCGCCTCCGAGGCGGGCCTGCCGCAGGGTGTGCTGAACGTCGTGCAGGGCGACAAGGTGGCCGTCGACCGCATCCTGGAGCACCCGGACATCGAGGCCGTCTCCTTCGTCGGTTCGACGCCGATCGCGAAGTACATCCAGCTCAAGGCGGTTGAGCACGGCAAGCGGGTACAGGCCCTCGGCGGCGCCAAGAACCACATGCTGGTCCTGCCGGACGCGGACCTGGACTTCGCGGCCGACCAGGCGATCAACGCGGCCTACGGTTCGGCCGGCGAGCGCTGCATGGCCGTCTCCGTCGTGGTCGCGGTCGGCGACACCGGTGACGAACTGGTCGCCAAGATCGCCGAGCGCGCCGGCAACCTGCGCATCGGCCCCGGCAACGACCCGGCGTCCGAGATGGGCCCGCTCATCACCCGCGAGCACCGCGACAAGGTCGCCTCGTACGTCGCGTCCGCCGCAGCGCAGGGTGCCGAGGTCGTCGTCGACGGCACCGGCTTCTCGGTCGAGGGCCACGAGGACGGCTTCTTCCTCGGCGTCTCCCTCCTCGACAAGGTGCCGCTGACGGCGGACGCGTACAAGGACGAGATCTTCGGCCCGGTCCTGGTCGTCGTCCGCGCCGAGTCCTACGACGAGGCCATCACCCTGATCAACAGCTCCCGTTGGGGCAACGGCACCGCGATCTTCACCCGGGACGGCGGCGCCGCGCGCCGCTTCCAGATGGAGGTCAAGGCGGGCATGGTCGGCGTGAACGTGCCGATCCCGGTGCCGGTCGGTTACCACTCCTTCGGCGGCTGGAAGGACTCCCTCTTCGGGGACCTCCACGTCTACGGCAACGACGGCGTCGCCTTCTACACGCAGGGCAAGGTGATCACCACCCGCTGGCCGGACCCGGCCGACGGCGGCATCAACCTCGGTTTCCCCAGCAACTCCTGACTGCCCGTCACGATCTGTGAGGAGGTGCCCCTGTGGCGAAGACCGGTGACTACTCGCGTGCCGCGAACGGGTCCCCGCTCAATGCCCTGCATTTCGCCCTGGACCGCAACAGTCCGGTGCCGCTGTACTACCAGCTCGCACAGCAGCTGGAGTCGGCGATCGAGCACGGGACTTTGGCGCCGGGCAACCTCCTGGGCAACGAGATCGACCTGTCCGTACGCCTCGGCCTGTCCCGCCCCACCGTCCGCCAGGCCATCCAATCCCTTGTCGACAAGGGGCTGTTGGTCCGGCGGCGGGGGGTCGGCACGCAGGTGGTGCACAGCCAGGTCAAGAGACCGCTGGAACTCAGCAGCCTCTACGACGACCTGGAGTCGGCCGGGCAGGGCCCGACCACGGTGGTGCTGCGCAACGAGGGCGTGCCCGCGACCGCGGATGTCGCGGCCGCCCTCGGTGTCCCGGAGGGCAGCGAGGTCACCCTCCTGGAACGGTTGCGCTCCACCCACGGCCAGCCGGTCGCGTTCCTCTGCAACTACCTCCCGTCGAACCTGCTCCCGCTCGACACCGCCCGGCTGGAGTCGACGGGCCTGTACCGGATGCTGCGCACCGCCGGCATCACCCTGCACAGCGCCCGCCAGACGATAGGCGCCCGCTCCGCCACCCCGGCGGAGGCCACCCGCCTGGACGAGAAGGAGGGCGCGGCTCTGCTCACGATGCAGCGCACTGCGTACGACGACACGGGGCGGGCGGTCGAGTACGGGACGCACATCTACCGGGCGTCCCGGTACGCGTTCGACTTCCAGTTGCTGGTCAGGCCCTGAACTACACGGCGGAGTCGAGGAGTTGCCGCTGCTCCGCCGTCAACTCCAGGTCCACAGCGGCGAGATTCTCCTCCAGCTGGGCCACCGACGATGCCCCCGCGAGCGGGACGATCGGCAGCGGCCCGCCCAACTGCCAGGCCAGCACCACCTGGTTGACACTCGCACCGGTCTCCTTCGCCACCTCCCGCAGCGCGGCGAGGCGGGCGGGGGTGCCGGGGTGGTCGTAGTCGGCGGGCAGGGGTTTGTCCTCGCGTGTGTAGGCGCCGGCCAGCAGCGGTGAGTAGGCGACCAGGGTGAGGGCGGGCTCGGCGCGCAGGTAACTGAGCAGGTCCGGGCCGACGGTGCCGATACTGCCGTCGGGGAAGAACTCCGAGGGCAGGTCCGTCCGGGGGCGCAGATAGCTGTGCTGGTACTGGAGGACCTCGTAGCCGGGCAGCCCGGCCGCGGCGGCGAGCGCGCGGGACCGTTCCACCCGCCAGGCGGCGTGGTTGCTGACGCCCAGGAGACCGACGGTGCCCTCGGCGACCAACTCGGCGAATCCTTCGACGGTTTCCTGCAGCGGAACGCTCTGATCCTCGATGTGCGCGTACAGCAGGTCGAGCTTCTCGACGCCGAGGCGTTCGCGGCTGCGCTCGGCCGACTCGCGGATGACCTTCGCCGACAGGCCCTCCGGGTTGTCGACGAACCCCGTGCCCGGTGCCAGGGGGCGGGCGCCGAGCTTGGTGGCGATCACGATCTCGTCGCCGATGCCACGGCTGCGCCGCCACCGTCCGAGCAGCTTCTCGCTCTGGCCGCCCTGGCTTCCGTCGACCCAGAACGCGTAGTTGTCGGACGTGTCGATGAAGTTCCCGCCGGCCTCGACATAGCGGTCGAGCACGGCGAAGGAGGTCTCCTCGTCGGTGCGGGAGCCGAACAGCATCGCGCCCAGCGCGAGCACGCTCACCTCGCGGCGGTGAGCCGGATCGGTGCCGATGGTGCGGTACTTCATGGTGGTCCCTCCCGTTCGCACCCGGGTCGGCCGGGCACGAACGGGAGTCTTCCGCTTGGAGCGCACTTCAAGTCAAGGCCCCGCGCGGCTACTTGGCGAACGGCCCGTCCAGCGCGGCCCATTGGAGCAACATGATGGTCTTGGCATCGGCGATCTCGCCGCTCCGAATCATCTCCAGGGCTCTACGGAAGGGCAGTTCGAGGATCTCGATGTCCTCGCCCTCCTCCTGAAGACCGCCGCCCTCGTGGGTGCGGGTCAAGGGGCCGTAGGAGGCGGCGTAGAAACCGATGCGTTCGGTGACCGAGCCGGGGCTCATGTAGACGTCGAAGACGTGCTCCACCTCGCCGACGGTGTGGCCGGTCTCCTCGATCACCTCGCGGCGTACGGCCTCCTCCGGGTGCTCGTCCTCGTCGTCGAGGAGGCCGCCCGGGGTCTCGACGAGCATGCCGTCGGGGTGGCCGTTGACGTACACGGGGAAGCGGAACTGGCGGGTGAGCAGGACCATTTCGCGCTCGGCGTCGTAGAGGAGCAGGGTGGCGCCGTTGCCGCGGTCGTGGGTCTCGCGCTCCTGGGTGGTCCAAGTGCCGTCGCCGTGGCGGAAGTCGAAGGTCGTGGTCCGCTCGACGTACCAGTGGCTGGACAGCAGGGTCACGTCGCGGACCTTGACGCGGGGGTTGCCGGTCAGGTCGAGGCCGGTGCGGTCCAGGCCGGTGCGGCCCCGGCGGTCGGGGGTGTCGGCGCCGGCGGTCATCGGGCACCGGCCGGGCGGGAGGAGGCGACGGCGGGAAAGGCGGGGACGATCACGTTGTTCATGTCCGACGTCTATCACCTCGGAGCGCGGGACGCCTGGCCGAAACCTGTGCCTCGCGAGCCCAACTGGTGTGCCGGTTGCGTTGATTCGTCGCGTACCGTCCCCGGGTCCGGGCATGCTGGAAGCATGTCTGAGCACGGTGATCAGGTTCCCGGGTACCGGATGATCAGGATGGAGGCCCTGCCGGACGCACCGGCGGCGGCCCTCGCGGACGTCGAGGCGTGGCAGGCCCGCAAGGCCTATCCGAACGTCCTCGGCGGTGGCGGCCCGGTGTTCGGTGTGGCCGAGGAACTGGAGACCGGCGGCTGGCGGATCATCTCCAGCTGCTCCACCTCCTTCCCGCAGGGCGCCCGCGACACCATGGCCATGCTCTTCCGCGGCTGGGCGCGGGACGCCCTCGACGCGGGCGACACGGAGTCGCAGCAGGAGTGGCTGCGCGGCGCTGAGCGGCTGGACTGGGAGACCGTGGACGAACTCACCGTGCACGGCCGCCGGTTCCGGGTCGTGCGGGGGGATCAGTTCATCCGGATGGGACCGACGGGACCGGAGCCGCCCCGGCCGTCCGACCCCGACCCGGCGAAGGTGGGGCACGGGAACGAATACCGCGGCCGTACCAAGGGATTCGTGATCGATCCGTACACCCCGACGGGGATGTCCGAGGGCATCCTGCGGATGGAGCTGCTGTCGCTGGTCCAGGCGCGGGGCACGGCTCCCGCCGCCGTACGGAAGGACTCGTTGCGCGCTCTGAAGACGCATCCCGGGGGTGTGCTGCTGCCCGCCGAGTTCACCGCGGCCGAGTTCTCGGACGGCCACTGGGCGCCGACGCAGATGACGAACCCGAGTCCGCAGGGGTCGCGGGACACGCTCACCTCCTATCTGCGGGTGATGGCGCCGGTCATGGAGCAGCTCGACGAGGAGACACGGGCGGAGTACGGGCGGCTGGCCGACCGGATCGACGCCGAGCGCTGCGACGAGATCGTGATCGACGGGTGCCGGACCCGCATCGTGCGCGTCGAACGCCTCGTGCGGGTCGGCCCCGACGGTCCCGAGGGCCCGCGCCCCTCCGACCCCGACCCCGAACTGCCCACCGCCGTCCAGACGCAACAGCTCCGCGAGGAAGGCGTGTTCGACGAGGACCGGGTGCTCAGCGAGGAGGAGGCCGAGCAGCAGCGCATCGCCGAGGAACAGGCGAAGGAGTTCCTCCGGCTCTTCGAGGAGCAGCGGAAACGGCGCGAGGCGGCGGAGGGATCCTGACCCGGGGGCCCGACCGCGCGGTACGCGGTCGGGCCAAGTCCGCCGACTGGTGTCAGCCCTTGCCGAGCATCTTGTTCATCTGCTCGATCTCGGCGCTCTGAGCCGTGATGACACCGGCCGCGAGTTCGGTGGCGGGCTTGTACTCGCCGTCCGTCTTCTCGGCCTTGGCCATGGAGACGGCGCCCTCGTGGTGTTCGATCATCATGGTGAGGAACATGGCGTCGAAGTCGGCGCCGGAGGCCTTCTCCAGCTTGCCCATGTCGGCGTCGCTCATCATGCCGGGCGTCGAGGACGACATGTCGTGGTCCATGCCGGAGTCCATGCCGGACATGTCCTGGGGAACCTGCTCGCCCCACGAGGTGAGCCAGCCGGACATGGTCTTGATCTCCGGGGCCTGTGCGCCCTCGATCTTCGTGGCGAGGCTCTTGACCTGCGCCGAGGAGGCGTGGCCCGCGGCCAGTCCGGCCATCTCCACGGCCTGGCGGTGGTGCTGGATCATCTCCTTCGAGAAGGAGACGTCGGCGGCGTTGTGGCCACCGGTCGCGGTGGCGGACGCGGTCCCGCTGCCTGCCTTGCCGTCGCCGTCGTTGCCGCACGCGGCGAGCGTGAGGGCGGCCACCGAGGCGGTGACGGCGAGAACGGTACGACGGACGAACCTGCGCTGTGCGGTCATGGTGGAACTCCTGGTGTGTGGATCCGTTCAGGGCATGCCAATGCGCGCACGGTGACGTGTCGCGCGGGCCGCTCTAGATCCGCAGGAGTTGGAGTTCCGCGAGGGAGAGTGAGGCCCGGCCCCCGTCGGGACCACTGCCCGCCCCGGACGTACGCCCGTCGGGCGCCTCGGCGCAGGCCGCCACATCGGGTTGCAGCACCGGAACCACGGCCGGTGCCCCGCCGACGGACGCGGAGGCGCAGGTCGCGTCGGCGTGCGCCATGTGACTGCCGCCGCAGTCGCCCGCGTCGTGATCGCAGGCGTCCGGCGTCGACGCCTTCTCGCCCGTCGCTACGGTCGTGGCCGCCATCGTGTGCCCGTGAGCGGGCTCGGCCATGGGAACGGGCCCGAGCCCGTGCATCCCGAGCAGACCGAACAGCAGGACGGCGACGAGCAGCCCGTAGGACCGCACGCGAGGGTGCGGTCCTACGGGCTGCTCGGGACGGGCCATGGAGCCACCATACCCACCCTGGGTATCCGGCCCGCACCGGACACCTAGCTGAGTGTCCCCGCTGCGGGTGCTTTCGCGCTGCGGTAGGTGGAGATGCCCAGGGCCAGCAGCCAGTAGCTGAGGATCGCGCCCATCAGGGCGGTGGTGCCCCAGCCGTTCGCCGCGTAGAAGTGCGCGGGCGTGTTGCCGAAGAACAGCGACGGCACGAAGGCCAGGTTGATCCCGGCCAGGACGTAGGCCGACCTGCTGGTCCAGCGCGGCAGCAGTTCGGTACGGGAGACGGCGAAACCCAGCGCGGTCAGGAAGAACGCCAGCATGAGGCGGGAGATGGAGCCGTAGAGGATGTACGTGCCGCTGACGTCGATCGTCGGGTCGATCGGATGGTCGGCGGCGATGACCGCACCGGCTTCCAGACCGCTGGAGACCAGCGTGATCGTCGTGTAGACCAGCCCGGCGGTGAAGGCCATGGAACCGGCCCACTCGTACGCGGGATTCACGCGCTTCACCAGTTCACGGAAGGCCGTCACGAACACCAGCAGAAACGCCAGCGCGACGATCCCGATCAGCAGCCGGGACAGGACGTTCGCGTCCGGCGGCGGTCCCGAATAGATGAAGTAGAGCGGAACTTCGACGATGAGAGCGACCGCGGCGGCGATTCCCGCACCGCCCGCAAGTCGCCTGGCCGACATTTCGTTCATGGTGTCCCCCGGAATTTCCGTGTGGTGGATTCGGTACACCTCGAATCCTGCCGCCACCGGCACACGGAGTCCCTGGGCCTGAGGACCGGATCGGGGGTGGTCCTGACGACACCCCCCGGAGCGGGCCGTAAGGCACCCCGGCCCCAATTCCGCTTGAGCCGGGGCATAGTGACGGTACGTCAGTCCCGTGTGCCGCCCGTCCCGGACCTGGTGGACGTGCGCAGTTCACGCTTGAGGATCTTGCCCGCGCCCGACATCGGGAACTGGTCCACGCGCTCCAGGCTGCGCGGGCACTTGTAGCCGGCGATCTCCTTCCTGCAGAAGTCCTGGAGTTCCTCCAGGGTGAGCGTGGCGTCGGGGACGAGGGTGACCACCGCGTGCACCCGCTCGCCCCATCTCTCGTCGGGCAGGCCGATCACCGCGACCTGGACGACCGCGGGATGCTTCGCGACGACGTTCTCGACCTCGGTCGAGTACACGTTCTCGCCACCGCTGACGATCATGTCCTTGAGCCGGTCGACCACGTACACATAGCCGCGTTCGTCCATGTATCCGACGTCACCGGTGTGCATCCAGCCGTCCCGGACCGCCTCCGCGGTCTCCGTCGGCCTCTTCCAGTACCCGAGCATCACATGCTCGCCGGCGGCCGTGATCTCACCGATCGTGCCGGGCGGCACCTCAGTGTCCTTCTCGTCCACGATCTTCACCTGGGCGTACGGCGCGGCGCGGCCGACCGAGCGGCGCAGCACCGGGTCGTCGTGGTCCGCGTCCAGCAGGAGGGTCGTGGACGGCGACAGTTCGGTCATGCCGTACACCTGGAGGAACCGCGCGGACCGGAAGGCCGCGCGGGCCCGGGTCAGCAGGGTCTCGGAGATCGGGGACGCGCCGTAGGCCAGGACTTCCAGGCTGCTCAGGTCGTAGGCGTCCGCGTCGGGGTGGCCGACGATCGCCTGGATCATGGCCGGCACCAGCAGGGTCTGCTTGGCGCGCTGGTCCTGGATGGTGCGCAGGATCCCGACCGGGTCGAACACGGCGACCGGCGCGGTCGTCATGTCGGCCAGCATGCCGACGATCCAGAACGCGAACCCGGCCAGGTGGAAGGCGGGCGCGGCCAGCACGGATGTGCCGCCGCGCGGGAGTTCGGTGTGCAGCAGCGTGCCCAGGGCCGTGATGTAGAGCTGGCGGTGCCCCAGCATGACGCCCTTGGGCAGACCGGTGGTGCCGCCGGTGTAGAAGATGCCGGCCATGGCGTCGCCCTGCCGGTGCGCGTCCTCCACCGGTTCGGCGGCGAGCAGTCGGGCCAGCGGCAGCAGGCCCTCGGGGGTGGGGGTGTCACCGCAGTGCACGATCGTGCGCAGGCCCGGTGTCCTGGCCCGCAGCTCCGCCACCATCGGCAGGAACGCGTCGTCGACGAACAGGACGCGCACGTCGGCGTCGTCCAGCGCGTAGGCGTGCTCGGTGACGCTCCACCGGGTGTTGAGCGGGACCACGACCGCGTCCGCCCACGCGGTGGCGAGCGCGATCTGGCAGAACCGGTCCGTGTTCAGTGACAGCAGGCCCACCCGGTCGTCCCCGCGCACGCCGAGTCCGGTCAGACCGCCCGCCAGGCGCGAGACCGCGTCGTAGGTCTCCGTGGCCGTGTGGGTGCGCCCGTTGTACACGGTGAACGGCACGTCGGGTGACTGTCGTACGGCTCGGTGCAGCGATTGGGTGAGGTACATGGCGGCCCTTCCTGACGTCGCTCTCGATGGCTCGCGCGTTCCGATCTCCGGCCGTCGTGGCTGCGGAGATCGGAACCGCCGTGTGGCCGCCGCCGGACAGCGGCGGCCACCTACCTGCGCTTACCGGAGAAGGAGAACGTCATGAACGCCGCCTTGACCTTGCCGCTCATGGTGTCGCCCTCGAAGGTCCCGGTCGTCTTGACCTTGATCTTGGCCGGGGAGGTGAGCTTGGCGGTGTAGCTGAAATCCGCGCCGTGGACCTCGCCGTCGTCGATCGGGGTGCCGTCGAAGGTCCCGGTCAGGGTCGTCCCGTCCGTGCTGAGCACCAGGTCGGCCTGCTTGTCGCCGGTGGGACCCTGATAGGTGATCGCCCACGTACCATCGAGCGCCATGTCAATTCCTCCTGTTTGCAGTGCTTTTCATTGGTTCTCGGTGCTTTTGGGTGCTTCTCCGGTATTTCTCGGAGCTTCTCGGTATCGCTCAGCGCTGTTCGCTGCTTCTCGCGCTCTTGCGTCTGGGCCGCCTCCTTACGGCCGGTCAGTCCGTGTCCGACGGCGAGTCGGCCGTCAGCCACCTCTCCGTCGCCTCCGCCGTGAGCGCGGACTCGGTCTCGATCAGGGAGAAGTGGTCGGCGGCGATCTCCACCTGGCCGTCGCAGACGTTCCACGCGGGCCAGTCGGAGACGTCGTCGCTCTCGCCCAGCGGCCTGCCCGCACGGATCAGCAGACTCGGGGCGTCGATCGAGTCGGGGCGCCGCTCGGCGAGCAGGCGCACATAGCTGCCCATGGCCAGCCAGCCGGCGTCGTCGATCACGGTGGCCCCCTGCCCGCGGTCGAGGATCTCCGCCATCACCAGGGAGAAGACACCGAGGATCTCCTTCTCGTCGGTCGGCGTGGGGGTGTCCAACATGACGACACCCTCCGGACGAACGCCCTCGGCCTCGAAGCGGGCCGCGATCGAGTGCGCCAGGACACCGCCGATCGAGTAGCCGACCAGGACGAACGGGTCGTCACCCACCGCCCGGCGGATCGACGCGACCAGGACGTCGATCGCGGCGCGCCAGGTGCCCGGCGCCTCGTCCGTGCCCCGCAGCCCCGGCAGCGAGCAGGCGTAGACGTCCCGCTTCCCTTCGAAGCGGTCGGCGAACCGCATGAACTGGTGCGGGCCGGAGCCGGGCATGAACGACGGCACGCAGACCAGCTTGGGCAGGCCCTCGCCGGAGGCGAGTTTGACCACGTGTCCCGCGCCGTCCGGCAGTTCCGACGAGGTGAAGGCGGGCCGGAACCTCGATGCCTCGGTCAGCAGCGGCAGCGCTTCGAGCAGCGACTGTGTCGCGTGGGCGTGGTGGATGAGGGCGCTGAACGTGCCCTGGCCGGTCCGGTTCCCGGACGGGATGCCGATGCCGTTCCCATTCCCGTTCCCGGACGCCGGGCGTGCTCCGCCTCGACCGGCCGAGGCCGCCGCTGCCGCCTGGGCCTCCGCCTCCGCCTCGCTGAGCAGGAGTCGGGCGACGGCGGCGGGCTCCGGGTGGTCGAAGACCAGGGTCGTGGGCAGCCGCAGGCCGGTGGCCTGGGTGAGCCGGTTCCGCAGTTCGACCGCGGCCAGCGAGTCGAAGCCGAGCTCCCTGAACCCGCGGTCCGGATCGACCGCGCCGGACGAGGAGTGGCCGAGCACGGCGGCGACGTGGGACAGCACCAATTCGCGGGCGGCCACGGCGCGTTCGCTCTCGGGTACGGCGGCCAGCCGTCGGGCCGGTGTCCCGCCTCCCGTGGTGGTACGGCGGGTCGGGGCACCGGTCAGGCCGCTCAGCAGCAGCGGCAGCAGCCCGCCGCCGGCCTGGACGCGCAGCGCGGCCAGGTCGAACCGCGCCGGGACCACCAGCGCCCGGTCGTGCAGACGGCCCTGATCGAACAGTTCCAGCGCGAGCGGGGTGGGCATGGGCCGCACGCCCTGCCGCGCCAGCCTGGCCAGCGCCGCCTCGTCGAGACCGCGTGCCATCCCGGTCTCCTCGGCCCACAGCCCCCACGCCAGCGACACCGCCGGACGGCCTTCTGTCCGCCGCCGCGCCGCCAGAGCGTCCAACACGGCGTTGGCGGCTGCGTAGTTGCCTTGGCCCGAGCTGCCGATCAGTCCGGCGGCGGAGGAGAACAGGACGAACGACCGCACGTCCATGTCCGCCGTCAACTCGTCCAGCAACAGCGCCGCGTCGACCTTGGGCCGCATCACCCGGTCGAGCTGGTCGGACGTCAGCGAGGTCACCACGCCGTCGTCCAGCACACCGGCCGCGTGTACGACACCGGACAGCGGGACGTCCAACGAGCCGAGGAGTTCAGTGAGTTGAGCACGGTCGGCCACATCACAGGCCGCGACCCGGACCCGGCCGCCTGCGGCTTCCAGCTCCGCGACCAGCTCGCCCGCACCCGGTGCGTCCAGGCCGCGCCTCGACGCCAGGATCAGATGCCGGGCGCCACCCGACGTGACCAAGTGCCGCGCCACCAGCGCGCCCAGACCGCCGGTCCCACCGGTGATCAGCACCGCGCCGTCCGCATCGGCCGGCCCGGGCACGGTGAGCACCAGCTTGCCCGTGTTGTGGCCCTCGCGCAGGAACCGGAACGCCTCCTGCCCGTCCCGTACGTCCCAGGTCCGAACCGGCGCGTGCGACAGCACACCCCGGGCGAACAGGTCCAGCACATCGAGGAGCATCTCCTGGATGTGGTCCGGTCCGGCGTCGAATGCGTCGAACGCCTGGTACCGCACTCCGGGATGGGCCTCGGCTACGGCCTCCGGGTCGCGGACATCGGCCTTGCCCATCTCCAGGAACCGGCCACCGCGTGGCATGAGCCCCAGCGACGCGTCGATGAACTCACCGGCAAGCGCGTTCAGGACGACGTCCACGCCCGCACCGTCCGTGGCCCGCGCGAAGGTCTCCGCGAAGTCCAAGTCCCGCGAGGACGCGATCCGTTCGGCCGGTACGCCCAGCGCCTTCACCGCGTCCCACTTCGACGGACTCGCGGTCGCGTAGACCTCCGCGCCCAGCCGCTTGGCCAGTTGGACCGCGGCCATGCCGACACCGCCTGCCGCCGCGTGCACCAACACCCGCTCCCCTGCGACCAGTTGGCCGAGTTCGACGAGACCGTAGTACGCGGTCAGATACACCACGGGCACGGCAGCCGCCTGCTCGAACGACCAGCCCTCCGGCATCCGCGCGACCATCCGCCGGTCCACGATCCCCGCCGTACCGAACGACTCGGGGACCAGACCCATCACGCGGTCGCCGGGCGCCAGGTCCGTGACGTCGGAGCCGGTCTCCAGGACAACTCCCGCCGCCTCGCTGCCCAGTGCGGCCTCTCCGGGGTAGAGGCCGAGGGTGATGAGTACGTCGCGGAAATTGAGCCCGGCAGCTCGTACGGCGATCCGGACCTCGTGCGCCTCCAGCGGACGGTCCGCGTCGGAGCGGATCAGCGCCAGGCCTTCCAACGAACCCTTCGTGACAGCGGACAACCGCCACGGTCCCTCGGCGGGCAGCGTCGATCCGGTGGTTCGCGTCAGTCGGGGTGCGAGCAACTGCCCGCCGCGCAGGGCCAGTTGCGACTCGCCGAGGCCGGCGAGTGCGGCCCAGTCGGGCGCTGTCTCTCCGCTCTCCTCTACTCCGCGCTCCCCCTCTCCGCCTTCCTCGATCGGGTCGAGGTCCACCAGCATGAACCTGCCCGGGTGTTCGGACTGCGCGCTGCGCACCAGACCGCATACCGCCGCCTGGGCGAGATCGGGAACTTCGCCGTCCATACCGACGCCACCGCGAGTCACCACCACGAGCCGCGCCCCGGCCAGCGGCTCACTGGCCAGCCAGCGTTGCACCAGCGCGAGCACGTCCGCCGTGGCGGCCCGTGCCGCGTCGGCCTCGTCGCCGACTCGTGGTGCCGTCCCGACCGAGGTCACGACCGCCTCCGGCACCGCGGCGCCCGCCGCGACGGCCGCCTCCAGTGCGTCCAGGTCCGTGTAACTCTCTCCAACTCCCGCCTGCTCACCGAGGATCGCGACCCCGGCGACCGGGGTACCGGCCGCGACCGGAGTCCAGTCGACGGTGAACAGCGAACCGTCGGCCGGCCGCCTCGCCCCGGACAGCTGCGCCGGGTCCACCGGGCGGGAGGTGAACTCCCTTACGGACGCGACCAGTTCGCCGTTCTCGTCGGCGATGTCGATCCGGGTCGCGGACTGTCCGGCCGGAGTGATCCGGACCCGGGCCCGCGACACGCCTCGCTGATCCAGCCGGACGCCGGACCAGGAGAACGGCAACTCGACGTCCGAATCCTCGTCGTGGTCGAGCAGACCGCCGTGGAGTGCCGCGTCGAGGAGCGCCGGGTGGATACCGAAGCCCTGGGCCGAGCCGACCGGCTCGTCCGGCAACACCACCTCCGCATAGACCAGTTCACCATCGCGCCACGCCGACCGCAGCCCCTGGAACACCGGCCCGTACTCGTAACCCGCCTCCGCCAACCGCTCGTACAGCCCGTCCACGGGCACCGCCACGGCACCCTCCGGCGGCCACAACACCGGGAACGGCAGCCCAGGCGACTCCACCTCCGAACCGAGCCGACCACGCGCATGGCAGGTCGATTCGGGTCGTACGCCCGGCTCGGTGGCTTGCGGTCGCGTGTAGATCGCGATGTCACGGTGGCCGTTCTCGTCGGCTTCCGCGACGGTGACCTGCAACTGGACAGCCTCGCCCACGGGCAGGGGCAGCGGTGCCTGAAGGATCAACTCCTCGACCACCGGGGCGTCGACCTGTCGTCCGGCGGCGAGGGCCAGTTCGGTCAGGGCGGCGCCGGGCACGAGGACCGTGTCGAGCACGGTGTGGTCGGCCAGCCAGGGCTGCGCCTCAAGAGACAGCCGACCGGTCAGCAGCCACTCGTCCCGGTCGCCGACCTGAACGGCGGCGACCAGCAACGGGTGATCGAGCCGCGCCTGCCCTGCGGCAGCCGCATCGCCTGCCGCGGCACGGGGCAACAGCCAGTAGCGCTCCCGTTGGAAGGCGTAGGTGGGCAGGGGGATGA
>NZ_BARF01000058.1 GCF_000367365.1 Streptomyces prunicolor NBRC 13075
ACGGCAACCCCAGCGCGACGACGTACGACTGCCACGTCTGCCACCAGCCCTACGAGCGCCCCGACCTGGCCGCCTGCCGGACCCACGACGCGCACGTCTGCTCCCTGTGCCTGAGCACCGACAAGATCGGCGACCACGTACTGCCCGCACAGGCTGTCTGACCCCGCTTCGGTCGGGACGGCGGACGACCCGCCGTCCCGACCCGTCTCCTCCCGCGCGAGTTGCCGCAGGGGTGGCCACCCCGCTCGTGGCCCACGCGGTGCGCCGGGCTAAGCGGCCGGGACGGTGAGCAGCAGCTGAATCTCGACCGGGGCGTTGAGCGGAAGGCCGGGTACGCCGACCGCCGTGCGAGGGATCGCTTCGTCGGGTCCGAACGCGGCCGTCAAGATGTCGCTGGCCCCGTTGGCGACGACGTGCTGCTCGGCGAAGGACGGGGCGCAGGCGACGAAGACGTTGATGTTCGCGACAGCTACGCCTTCGAGCGTTCCCAGTATCTGGCGGGCGACGCCGAGGGCGTTGAGCGCGGCGAGAGCGGCCTGTTTCTGGCCCTCCTCCACCGTCACGTCCTCACCGAGCTTGCCGGTCACCGTCAGAACCTCGTCGACGAAGGGGATCTGACCGGAGAGATACAGCTTGTCGCCGATCACTTTGCCGGGCGTGTAGTTGGCCCGGGGCGTCGGCGGGACCGGGAGGGTGTGGCCCAGCGCGTGGAGTCGCGACTCGACGGTGGCTGCGTTGCGGGTGTTTTCCACGGACACGGAATGCGCCTTTCGGCAGAAGGGATGATCCGACCTGTGCGAGTCGGCGGGACGTGCGGCGCGGGCGTCATTCGGGGATCAGTACGAGCTTCCCTCGGGTCCCCTGCTCCAGGACTCGGCGGTGGGCCGCGGCGGCCTCGCGCAGCGGCAGCGCGTCGCCGACCATCGGGGCCAGGGCACCGTCACGCAGATGTGCCGCCACCCCGGCGAGGGCGTCGGCCTTCTCGGCCGGAGTGGCGTTCCACAGTGCGAGACCGAGGATCGCGGCTTCCTTCACCATGGCGAGTCGCGGGGTGAAGTCCAGGCTGCCGCGGCTGCCGACGATCACCACGCGGCCCGCGGTGGCCAGGACGGTCAGATCCTTTTCCAGGTTCAGGTGCGCTGCCATTTCGATGATCACCGAGGGGCCTCGACCGTCCGTGATCCGGGTCAGTTCGTCCAGGTGTCCGGCCGATCCGTGGTCAAGGACGTGTGCGGCTCCGGCCGCGCGGACCAGGTCGGCGCCTGCCGGGGTGCTCGCGCTGCCGATGACAACGGCTCCGGCGGCATGCGCGAGTTGGGTGGCATGCAGGCCTACGCCGCCGCTCGCGCCGTGGATGAACACGGTCTCCCCCGGCTGCAGCCGGGCTCGTTGGAACAGTGCCCGCCAGGCCGTCACACAAGGGATGCCGACCGCCGCTCCTTGGGCGAACGACAGGCCGGCCGGCAGGGGATGCACCGCGATGGCGTCGACGACGGCCAGTTCGGCGTAGGTGCCGGTGCACCCGGGCGTGCCCTGAGCTGCCACGAACACCCGGTCGCCGGGCTTGACCGTGTCCACACCGGCGCCGACCTGGTCGACGACGCCCGCACCGTCGAACCCGGGTGTGTAGGGCAGCTCCGGCCTGAAGAACTCGTACGTCCCGGAACGGACGTAGGTGTCGGCGGGGTTGACCCCGGCGGCGCGCATCCGCACCCGGACCTGGCCCGTCCCGGGCTGGGGCACGACCAGTTCGGTGTGCACGAGCACGTCTTCCGAACCGAACTCGGACACTTGGATTCCGTACATGAACAAAACTTCGCTTCCCGTCGACTCCGTGACCATCGAATGCGGCCCGGCCGGCCTCCCCCGCAACCCCGCGATCCCCTCAGGCTCGCTGCAACTCGAACAGGGGGATCACCCTGCGGGTCTTCGCTTCGTACTCTCCGAACACCGACGCCGCGGCTGCCACCTTCGGGTACGTCACGGCGCGCTCGTCCAGTGGCAGTTCCCGGGCGATCACGTCGTAGGCATCGGTCCCGATCTCGATGCGCGCGTGGGGGTTGGCTCGCAGATTGAAAACCCAGTCCGGCATGCTTTCGGAACCGGACTTCGAACCGACGATGATGATCGCACCGTCGATCGTGACGTAAGCCAAGGGCGTCAGGCGAATCCTGCCCGACTTCGCGCCGGTCGTTGTCAAAAGAAGGGCCGTTGCACCTTCCCAAAGACAGCTGACCTGGCCGGCGTTGGCGCGGAACTCCGCTATGACAGTCCTGTTGAACGCCTGCCTCTCCTCATAGGTAATGGTCTCGGCATTGGGTACTTCATAGGCGCCCATCCAAACTCCTTCATTACCGGAACGGAGCTAGAGCATCTACTCTATACCCTCTGTTGTCAACGGGTCGGAGCGCCTCGTCTCGCAGTTCGTCCGTGCGTAATTCGACCGGCCCGTTGCGAAGACGGGATCGGCGCCACAAAACCGGGTCGCGATGAACGACGATGGGATCCGCATCGACGACGAACCCAGGCGATGGATTGGATGACGTTGAACGCAGACAGCACCTACGAGGTTTTTGCGGTCCGATACTCGACACGCACCGCGACGAGGAGTGAGCTGTTCCATGGCTATCCGCTTTATGGGGAGCCCGACGCGGACACCCCGTTCGACTACTTTTTCTGGGTCGCCCGCAACGCCAGCCGTACGGTGGTCATCGACTGCGGGTACGAGGCCACCGTCGGTGTACGCCGCAAGCGACCGTTGACGATCACGCCCGCCGACGCTCTGGCCGAATTCGGCATCGCGGTCGCCGATGTACCGCAACTCATCGTGACGCACGCCCATTTCGATCACATCGGGAATGTGCCCGACTTCTCGGCGGCCGAGATCATCATGTCCCGATCGGAACTCGACTTCTGGCGGGGCGCATACGGACAGCACCTGCAATTCAAGGCCTTCGTCGAGCCGAACGAAGTCGAGCACCTCGTATCCGCGGCCGAGGCCGGCCGGGTCACCGCGATCGGCACCCAGCACAGCCCGGCACCAGGCATCGAGACAGTCGTCGTAGGCGGTCATACCCCTGGCCAGGCGGTGGTCATCGTGTCGACAGCCGATGGGCCTTGTGTACTGGCTTCCGACGCTGTGCACCTCTACGAGGAGATCGAGAGGGATCGGCCGTTCCATGTCGCGTCGGATCTTCTCGGCATGTATCGGGCCTTCGACCAGCTCCGGGAGATGCTGGAGAGCCCTGGCGCCGTGTTGGTCCCCGGGCACGATCCCGAAGTGATGCGCCGCTTTCCCGCTGCTTCGGGCAACTTGAGCGATCTGGCGGTTCGGATCAAGTAATCATCGACGTCAGTCCGTGGCGGAAAGCCATTCGATCCAGCGCGGCAGTTCGACCTTCGCATCGCGCAAGGCCAGCAGCACGTCCACGAATTTCGCGGTTGCCGGGCTCGCGACCGCGCCGATCGGTTCGACGACGCTCAGGATCCGTTCCACCTCGGGCTCGACCAGCGGCACAGTCACCACATCGGCGAACGTGACCAGCGAGCCGACCATCGCGGTCATCGCGGCGACACCCATGCCCGCGCCGACCAGCCCACCGACCGTCGAGATGTTCCGGGCTTCGACCAGGACCGGGCCCGCGGTGCCGAGCTGTGCGTAGGTGCGGTCGGTCAGGGCACGGGCGCTCGTGTCGGACTGGAGCGTGATGAAGGGATCGGCGGCCAGCTCCGTCCATGTCACGGCCGCCTGGTTCGCTCTGGGGTGTCCCTTCGGGAGGATCGCCACGAAGCGGTCCTTGACCAGTGGCCGGACACGGAACTGCTGGCGCGGGAAGTGGTTGTCCCAGGTGACGGCCATATCGGCGTCACCCGCGGTCATATGGCCGACGACGTCGCCCGCCGGACCGTCCAGTACGCGGAGGCTCACGTCCGGGTTGAGCTTCCGGAAGACCGAGGCGGCGGGTGGGATGAGGATCGCCGCGACCGACGGCAACGTAGCGACCGTCACCGTGCCCCGGAAGCCCTCCATGAACTGCGCGAGGTCACGCATACCGTGCTGATGCGTGGCCATGACGCGCTCGGCGATGGTGAGCAGCTCACGGCCTGTCGCCGTCAGCTCGACCCGCCGCGCGGTGCGATCGAACAGGGCCGTACCGACGGTCCGTTCGATCGATGCGACCGTACGGCTCAGCACCGACGGCGAAAGGAAGAGTTGTTCCGAGGCCGCCGCGAAGCTGCCCGCCTTCGCCACTGCGACAAAGGTGTTCAACTGCCTGAGCGAGAGGTCCGCGTGCTTCATGCCCTGCCTCGTTCCCTTCGCATGGCCAGGTCCACCGCGGGTCCTCCCGGGCCGGGGCCGGCCGGCTTCGAATCTAACTGTCCGTTCAGCGTTTCCGCATCCACAGATCGCCTCCGCCCCGTGCCTCGACCCGCGGCGCCGGACGACGCGCGACCGTCGCTGCCGCTAGGCCGAACCAGAACGTTCGTCGTTCAGCTTCGACAGCGCGTCGGCCAGGCCGTGTTCGAGGAAGCCGAGGTCTGCCCCGAGCGAGATCATCCGGAAGCCGAGCCGACGCATCGGCTCAGGGTCTCCGGTGATCGCCGTGACCACACCGGCCGCGTCGCAGGACGCTTGCACCGCGGCGATCGCATCGCCATGGGCGCCCGGCTGGATGGAGGACCTGGGTTCCAGACCCATGCTGAGGGCGAGGTCGGCGGGGCCGATGAACACGCCGTCGACTCCCGGAGTGGCGACGATCTCGTCGATGTCGGCGACTCCACGTCGGCTCTCGATCATCACCAGGCACAGAACGGGGCGCATCGCACCGCCGGGCAGATATCGAGCTCGGAAGTCGGCGTAACTGCGATCGCCTTCCGGCGGGAAACGGCAAGCTGCCACCGCTCTCCGCGCGTCGAGGGCCGATTCGACCGACGGCACGATGACGCCTTCGGCGCCGGCGTCGAGTGCGTGCCCGATGGCTACCGGGTCATTGGCCCGGACCCGGACGAGCGGAGTGAGCGACGAGCCGTTCATCGCCTGCAACTGGGGAAGGAGTTGCGCGGCCGAGTTGTGGCCGTGCTGAAGATCGATCCACGCGAAGTCGAGGCTTGTCGCGGCGAGCATCTCGCAAGCGAGCGTGGTGCCGGATCGTATGGCGGCACCGTAGACAGTTCGTCCCGCACTCCATGATCGACGCAGCTCTGCCGCTGTCATTGTCGTCTCCCGGTCACGTCGTCGATCCGCTCGATATCGGATCCTGCGTGCGGGCGCTGAGCAGCCCTCGCACTCGCTGGGATACGGCGGCGATGAAATCGTCCGTGGTGGCCCAGTCACTCTCGTTGCGGATGGCGGCGAGATCACCGGTGACGGTTCCTGCGGCGATCGTGTCCAGCGTGGCCTGCTCCATGGCGTCGGCGACACCGCGCAGCGCCTCGCTTCCGTCCTGTCTGCCCCGCTCACGCAGTGCACCGGACCACGCGAATATCGACGCGACCGGATTCGAGGAGGTGGGCAGGCCCTGCTGGTGCCGGCGGAAGTGGCGGGGAATCGTTCCGTGCGGAGCCTCGAACAGCATCGCCCCCTCGCGTGAGGAGACGAGCGCGGCCCGCATCATCCCGGGCGAGCCGAACCCCTGCGCGACGAAGTCCGACTGGACGTCGCCGTCGTAGTTCTTGCAGGCCCAGATGAATCCGCCACGACTGCGCACCGAGTAAGCCACCACGTCATCGATCAACCGGTGCTCGTACCGCAGACCGGCCTGCGCGAACGCGGCGTGATAGCCGGCGGCGAACACCCGCTCGAACGCTTCGACGAAGGCGCCGTCGTAGCTCTGCAGGACCGTGCTCTTGGTCGACAGATAGACCGGCATCCGGCGGCTCAGGGCCATCTCGAAGCAGGACTTCGCGAAGGACTCGATCGACTCGATGTAGTTGTACATCCCGAGAAGGACGCCTCCGCTCGACGGGAAGGTCGCGATCTCACGGACGACAGTCGGCCCCCCTGTGGCCGGCTGGAAAACGAGCGACGCCGTTCCCGCCTCCTCCACCCGCAGGTCTTGGGCCAGGTACTGGTCGGCGTGTGCGTGGCGTGCGATGACGATCGGCTGGTCCCAGCCGCGGACGAGCGGCACGATGCCCTCGGCGAGGATGGGCTCGCGGAAGTCGACCCCGCCGAGGCGGCGGCGGATGGTGGCGTTCGGCGAGGGGAGCAGGTGGCGCAGGCCGAACTCGCGGGCCTTGGCGCGGTCGGCCGTGATGGTGGCGCATTTGACCGCGACCTTGGCCGACAGGAGCGCGTCGATCGCCTCGCGCGTGACCGCGTCCTGCGTGGCGTCCCGGTTCGTGACCGAGAGGTCGAAGGAGAGCAGATCAAGGGCGACGTGCGGGCGGACGAGGTTCTCGCGAATCGAGTGCATCATCACGCGAGCCATCTCGTCGCCGTCGATCTCGACGATCGGCTTCACCATGGTGACCGGGGTCGGGGGCTGGGATGTCACTGCGGCGTTCCCTCCAGTCCTTGTGCGGCCGGGGTTCCCCAGACCTCCCAGAGCCGCGCGATCGCGGAGTAGTCGAGGTCGCTGTATCCGCTGGCCAGGGCGAGGTCGTACACCGACTGCGCGGCTTGGATGGCGAAGATCGGCACCTGGAGCCGCTGGGCGAGGTCGAGGGCGAGTGTCGAGTCCTTGCGGGCCGCGGAGATGGGCATACCGCCCTCGAAGTCACCTCGCCGGACGCGCTCCGCGTACCGGTGGGTCAGCGGGCGGTGGATGCCCATCTCCGCGTCGGTGAGGAGGGTGAGCATCGTGTCGGTCGCGATGCCGGCGGATGTCGCCATCGCGCCGGCCTCGACGAAGACGACCATGAGCGCGTGGGCGACCGCGTTGTTGATGACCTTGGCCGCCATACCGCTCCCGAGCCCGCCGAAGACCGTGACGCGGCGGCTGAACGCATCGAGTACCGGTCGCGCGTGCTCGATCACGGCTGGGTCTCCGCCGACGAGCAGCACTGCTCGACCGGCCTTCATCTGTTCGACTCCGGCCATCACGGCCGCGTCGATGATCTTGACGCCATGCCGGTCGCACGCCTCGCCGAAGGCGACCATGTCGTGAGGGCCGACCGTGCTCGTCTCGACGAAGACGGTCCGTCCGCCGAGCCGCGGACCGAGGGTTTCGATCAGCTTCATCGATACGGCGGGTGACGGTAGCGACAGAACCACGGTGTCCGACGCGGGCAGCTCGGACGGATCGGCGAACGTATCGATCTCGTCGTGCCTGTCGGCCAGGGCACGCCGTTGAGGGTCCGGATCGCAGCCGGCGACTCGGTAACCGTTCCGTACGAGGTTGATCGCGATCTCGAGCCCCATGTTGCCCAGACCGACGACGACCACGGTCTCGCGTGCTGTGTCGGCCACGGTCAACTCACCACCGTCGGGCTGTAGTCGGCCATGTCGAAGTGGTCGCGGGTGACGTCACCGAGGTCGACCATGACGTTCTTCGTGGTCAGGTATTCCTCGATGGCTATCTCGCCTCGCTCGCGGCCGTATCCCGACCGACGCAGGCCACCGAACGGGGCCTGGATCGCCGCTGTGCGGTAGGTGTTGATCCACACCGTGCCCGCGCTGATGTCGCGGGCGACCCGATGCGCTCGGGCCAGGTCCGTGGTCCAGAGCCCGGCGGCCAGGCCGAAATCCGTGTCGTTCGCGATCTCGATCGCGTCCTGCTCCGTCTTGAACGGGATCACCGAGAGGACCGGCCCGAACACCTCCTCCCGCGCGATCGTCATGTCGTTGGAGACGTTCCGAAAGATGGTGGGCTGGACGAAGAACGCGGGGTCCAGTGACGTGAGGTCCCGCGCGCTCCCGGTCGCCTCAACCGCGCCCTGGTCCTTCGCCTCACGGATCATCCTCACGACCCGGTCACGCTGACTCTCGTTCGCCATCGGACCCATCTGGGTCGCTTCCGCGGCCGGATCGCCGAGGACGATCTTGTCCGCCGACCGCGCGAGGGCCTCGACCACACCGTCGTAGACGGAGTCCTGAACGAGCAGCCGGCTGCCCGCGACGCAGGTCTGTCCACCCGCGCCGAAGATGCCGGACATGGCGCCGCGCAGGGCCCGGTCGAGGTCGGCGTCCGCGAAGACGATGTTGGGGGACTTGCCGCCGAGTTCGAGCGTGCACGGCGTCAGGTTCCGGCTCGCCGACCGGGCGATGGCCCGGCCCGCGCCGACGCTGCCCGTGAAGCTGATCCTGCCGACGCGTGCGTCCGCCACCAGCGCGCGACCGACGTCGGCGCCTCCCGTGACAACGTTGACGACACCCGGCGGGAAGCCCGCTTCGCTGATGAGCTCCGCGAACTCGAGCGTGCTGCACGATGCCTGCTCGGAGGGCTTGACCACGACAGTGCATCCCGCCGCCAAGGCGGGCGCGAGCTTGTTCGAGAGCAGCTGCATCGGTGAGTTCCACGCCGTGATCAGGACGGCGACACCGGCCGGCTCGCGGCGGGTGAAGTCGAACAGATTCGGGTCGTCCAGGGGGATGGTACGGCCGGTCAGCCGGTCGGCGGATCCGGCGAAGAACTCGTAGGCCCGGGCGGCGAAGCGTGCCTGCCCGACCGTCTCCGACACCAGCTTTCCATTGTCGCGCGACTCGACTCGGCCGATGCTTACCGCATTGGCGTTCAGCAGCTCCGCCAGCCGGCGCAGCATTCTCGCGCGCTCCACACCGGGGACCCGCCGCCACGAGTCGAACGCGGCAGCCGCGGCCGTAATGGCAACCTCGGCATCCTCCTCCCCGGACTCGGGGACTCTGGCGAACGACTTGTTCACGTACGGATCGATTGCATCGAAGTAGCGGTCGTTCAGCGGTGCGACGAACGAGCCACCAATCAAGTTGGCATAGGTACGCATATATCGAGGAGCTCCTTAAGAACGATGAGTTGCCCGCCAAGACCGATAGAGCCGCGGCAACAAGTCGCAGTAGGGCCGGGACTCACGCACATCCGGACTCTTGGAGGCTAACCGCCGAACGAGCCGCTGATTGCGGATCCAGCCGACGAAAAGCGCACGGCTGCGATCAAAAACAAATTGGCTCCAGGCGAAGATTCCGACGATGTGAAGTCCGGCCGGGTGGATGGTCGCGGTCTTCTCGTAGCGGGTGGCCATACCTCGCCGGTGCTTGAGGCGGTTGATGCACCGCTCGACGGTGTCGCGCTGCTTGTAGGTCTCGCGGTCGCAGGCCGGTGGCCTGCCGGGACCTGGATCCCCGTGCGGATGCCGCGTTTGCGGAGATGGTCATGGATCGCGCGGGAGGAGTACACCTTGTCCGCCAGGACCACGTCCGGCCTGCTGCGCAGCCGCCCACGTCATCGGGGAACGTGCAGGCGGGCCATGACGGCGGTGAAGGCGGGTGCGTCACCGGCCTGTCCGGCGGTGAGGACGAAGGCGAGGGGCCGGCAGCGGGCATCGGCTGCGAGGTGGATCTTGGTGGTCAGTTCGCCGCGGGACCGGCCAATGGCGTGATCGGCCGGTTCGTCGGCCGGGGCCCCTTCCTGCGGACCCCGCGATCGTGCTGGTGCACCCGCACGATCGCGAACTCCACCGACACGGCCCAGTTGAGGTCCTCGTTGGCGTCGGCCTGCGCCGTGAGTGCGGTGAGTGCGGTGAAGACCCGCTCCCAGGTGCCGTCGACAGCCCACTGTGTTCCGGTCTGGAACTTGAAGGTGATCACGTCGATCACTTCCCGGTGATCCCGTCACCGGCCACCCCACTTCGGTGTCCGGTCCGGGAGCAACGGCTCGATCCGCGCCCCTACTGGGTCGCCTGAGCGATCACACGCTGTACGTCTGCCGCGTACTGCGGCTCGACAAAGGGCTCGACCAGTGCGAACGCATGGCGCGCACCTTGACGGACGCGCACTGCACGGGCTTGCGACGGATCTTCCATCGTGTTCAGGTAGCGCCACCAGCTGGTGATCAGGATCGTTGTGTTCTGGGCAACCATTTCGAGGGTCGCGTGTGTTGGTTCCCCTACGAGATGGTCTTCGTGGGCGAGTCTTTCGAACAACTCGACCAGACGCCCAGTTACCCAGCGCATCACCGAGCGGTAGCCACGGGCAATCTCCGGGCTTTGTCGGATGAGGTGCTCGGTGTCGCCGAAGATGAACCGGTACAACCAGTGGGTTTCCATCGCCGACGTGTAGTAAGCCGCGAAGAGCGCGGGATCGGTCGCGTCGGTAGGCAGAGCTGAAACCGCGCGGATCCGGTCGGACATCGCCTCGAAGATCGTCTCGGCGATCGCTTCCTTATTGGCAAAATGGTAGTAGAGATTTCCTGGACTGATTCCAATTTCTTCAGCGATGTGATTTGTGGTGACAGCAGCGTAACCGCGCTCATTGAACAGCCTGAGGGCGGCTACGACGATGTGATCACGGTTCGTTACACGCTTCGCCGGTGCCCTGTTTAGTTCACTCATCCGAGCAGGATTCCGCTGCGTGTCGTCCGGGTCAAGTCGCAGGACTGCCACTCTGGGCGACTGCTGGGCCTGCATTCGGAGATTGGCTCATTCAAGCACAGCGGTAGCGTCGATCTCAATTACTGAGCTTGAACTCTGGTTGTCATGTGAGCCAGTCCCGTCCGGCGATGAACTGCCGCATCCTGGCGGCGAGATGGACGTTGGTTGTCCCAGACCAGCACGATCGGACCGCTGTGTCGCTGGTGGGCGGCGATCGAGATGCGACGGCTGGAGCGCCCGCGGACCCGGATCACCGGAGTGCGTCCGCGTCGGGCCCAGGTGCGGGCGATCGGCGGCGTCATCGAGAAGCCGGACTCGTCCTCGAAGAGGATCCACGCCCCGAGCGCCGCGGTCCTTCCACCTGCGGCCAGGTCTCCTTCACCCAGCCGGTGACCTTCTCCTCGTCACGCTCGACGTCCCGCCTGGCCGGCACCTGGCAGGAGAAGCCGTGCCGGACTCGACAACATCCATCGCCGATCCGGCCGTCCATACGCGACCGGGCCCGTTGGCCAACTCCCGTTCCAGCCGGGCGAGCTGGGCCTCACTCAACCGTGGTGGCGAGGCTGAACCCGCCGAACGCACAGCCCGTGGACCGCCTTTGTCCCAGGCCCGCCGCGACCGCTGCACCGAGCGGACACTGACCCGTAGCTCCATCGCGATCACCGAACTGGGCTCGCCCACCGCAAACCCCTGGGACGCCAGCATCCGGATCTCTTCGCGGAACTGCCGACGCTCATCGCTCATGCCCCGCCCTGCGCATACCTCATGACACCGGCGTACTGCGGCGGTCAAGCCCTGCCAGCGGCCACGGCAACCCGAGTTCGAACTCAGCAGGTGGTGGCCTTCACGCCCTGGCCTGTCGAACAGCCCGACCAACCGGGCAACAACCCAATGCCTGACCGAGCGTCTGACGAATCTCTTCGGCCATCACCGCGATGACCGCCTCGGCGACAGCTTCCTTTTCTGAGGGGCCACTCCGCGGCACCGAGTCCCAGCAATTTGGGCTAGCAGTGCTGGACCGAACGCTCAATATTCACTCGTCCCCAAGCACAGCGGTCGCGTTGATCTCGATGAGCCACTCCGGAAGCCCGAGAGCCTCGACGCCGAGCAGCATGCTCGGGCACATCGGCCACTCGTCACCGAAGACTTCCTTGCCTGCCTCGTAGATCGGGGCCAGGACCTCGAGGTTGTAGCGGACGACATGCACGCCATACGAGGTGATGTCGTGCCCTGTTCCGCCGACGGCCTCGATCGCCAGCTTGACGTTGAGAAATGCCTGACGAGCTTGCTCTCTGTAGTCGTCTGGACCGACCAACTCGCCATTTTTGTCGATGGCCACCTGGCCGGCGATGTTCACTGTGCGCCCTGGAGGCGATACCAAGACCTGTGTATACAGATTCCTTACCGGCGGCGCGAGGGTCGGCGGGTTAATCCGTTCCATTGATCTGAGTCCTAATGGTTGAGGGTCTGGATGAGTTCTCTAGTGAGCACATCAGGCTGGGTAATCGATGGAAAGTGATCTCCCTCGAGATCGACTACCGTCCAGCCGAGCTCGCGACCGGCGCTGGCCGTGTCCGCGAAATTTCCGGGCCTGGTGCAATTGATGAAGGTGATGGGGGTTCCGTCGCGTGGGCGGTCGGGACCGGGCAGGGGCTCCCGCATGCACGCGATCGGCATCGGAGTCGACATTTCTCGGATGAGAGAAAGCGCGGATTCGTCTTCAACGCCCAGATCCGCAGGGTCGAGCGGATCCATGTAATACCCGCCCGATGGACGCGCGAGATCGGCGAATACGTCGTTGAGCCAAGGCAGAATATCGACGGACGATTGGCCGGGATCCGGCACAAAGGCATCGATGTAGACGATCCCCGTGACGCGTTCTGGCAGCGCGGCCCAGACGCCGTTGATGACCATTCCGCCATAGCTGTGTCCGACGAGAACCACATCGGAGAGGTCCTCCCACTCGATCATCCGTGTGACGTCCGTGATGTGGGTGGAAAGGTCGATGTCGGTTCGCAGGAGATGTGAACGGTCAGCCAGGCCGGTAAGGGTTGGCGCTCGCACATCGTAGCCCTGCGTCGACAGCTGCTTGGTAACGTCAGCCCAACACCACGAGCCGCCCCATGCCCCGTGTACAAGCACAAATATAGTCATGCGACCTGCCGCCTAATTGATGAAGTCTGCGGACGGAAGTGCGCGCGGGAAGTGCCGGACGTACTCGAGGAATCGCGCAAGGATTCGATCTCCATGTGTCAGATTCCCAGGCGCGTAATGCATCCCGGCAAAGACCGGCGCATCCTCGGCGGCGATCGCCATCTCAACCTCGAAGAGGTAGTCGACGACCGCTTGCGTCTCTTCCGGAGTCTCACCCGGCTCAGGCTTGACGGCGATGACGGGGTACATCCGCGACGACCCCGCCTTGGGAATTCCGAGGGGGACCACCCACCCGAACCAACGACCGTCCAGAGTGCCGGTCTGCCAGAAGTAGTTCGTACCGTGAATTGTCGCCACGATGTCGAAGTCCTGACCGGTTGGCAGCCTCGCGTGGACGGTGAAGTCGACCGAATACGGGTGCCACGCGACCTCCTCGTACGGATTGTTGAACATCTCGAACTTGTGCAGCTCGGTGATGTGAAGGAGGTCGGGCGTGTTTGCAGCGATGACCCATGGATCGACCGGAACAAGGTGATCGACCGCCACAACCTTGACGACGAGTTCCTCCTCGGGGTACTCGAAGGCCGGAAGGTCATAGAGAGGCTGCTCCCCGTTGTACACAAAGACGATTCCGTATCGCTCGATCGCCGTGAACGAGTACAGCTGTGCGCGCGGCGGCACGGGGTCCCCGGATGGAAGTGCCACGCAGCGCCCGTTGCCGTCGTATTCCCAGCCGTGGAATAGGCACTGCAAGCCATTGGGAGTCCGAGTGCCTACGGTCAGGTCGGCGCCGAGGTGCATGCAGTAGGCGCTGGTGACACGTACTTTCCCATCTTCACCACGGAAGATCACTACACGGCCGTCGAGGAAGTCCGCGCCGTGGATGCCTCCCTCGGGGATCTCGCTCGACAGGCATACGGGATACCAGCCTTCGCTGAAGAGGCCATTCTCCCCCTCTTTGCGTACCGGCCGTCCGCGCAAACGCTCAAGTTGACGTGGCTGCACTTCGCGGTCCGACTCCGTGGTCGTCATCTTTGACTCCTAGGTCTAGCTGCCACGCCACACGCGGCGTTACCGTTGTTAGAATATTTACTCTAACCACATCGGGTGTCAACCCTGAGAGCGAGGAAAATAAATTGGCGATCGGCGACGAGATCGAGCTTGAGACACCCTTCGGACCTCGGGTACGCGGGTGACGAGCGGTGGCGCGTCGGCGTTCGGCCGGAGCCTGGGGCGCAAGCAGGCCGTTGCTAAGCCTTGTGATCGTGCTGTGGCGTCCAGCAGGGCGGGTTGGCGAGCGAAGGGCTCGTAGGTGGCGTGCCGGATGCCGGCCGCGGCCACACGACCTCATCGAAAGGCTTGCCGATGAAGTCGAAGTTGTGCAGTTCCGTGAGATGAAGCAGATCGGGCGTGTTTGCCGAGATCACCCAGGGGTCGACCGGGAAGAGGCCGTCGAACACCCAGGTCCTCACGTAGAGGTCCGACTCCGGATACTCGAAGGCCGGTAGGTCGTACAGCGGTTTCGCGCCGTTGTGGGCAAAGACAACGCCGTACATCTCGGCTGCCGGGAAGGCGAACAGCTGCGCACGGGGAGGCACCGGGTCCCCGGAGGCGATTCCTGTGCAGCGCCCGGTCTTGCCGTCGCAGTCCCAGCCATGGAAGGCGCACCGCACACCGCCTGCGGTGCGCTGTCCGACGGGGAGATCCGCGCCGAGGTGCATGCAGTACGCACTCACCACACGGGCATCCCCATCGTCACCACGTGTCACCACGACGCGCCCGTCGAGGAAGGCCACACCGTGGGCGCCACCTTCAGGGATGGCGCTGGACAGACACACCGGATACCAGCCTTCGCTGAACACCCCGCCGTCGCCTTCGGCCGGGATCGGCCGACCGCGTAGGCATTCGAGCTGGCCAGGCACAAGATCGTGATTCGACTCCATCGTGGACAGGTGCGGCTCCTTCCCTTCGGGCTGTAGCCATGTGTCCTGCGGCGAGTATGGTTAGAATAATTACTCTAGCGCCCTGGCGTCGTCAAGCAGTCGCGCCTGAGGAACGAGGAGAAGGCCATGGCAACTGACAGTAATCTTGATCTTGTGGTCACCGAGCATTGGGAAGCGGCGCCGCGCGTGCTCGCGATCGAGGTGAAGGCGCTTGGGCCTGAGCCGCTGCCGGCCTGGTCT
Source organism: Streptomyces prunicolor NBRC 13075 (assembly GCF_000367365.1). Classification (GTDB taxonomy): domain Bacteria; phylum Actinomycetota; class Actinomycetes; order Streptomycetales; family Streptomycetaceae; genus Streptomyces; species Streptomyces prunicolor. Next base: position 14,844 of record NZ_BARF01000058.1, read on the forward strand.
CCCGGGGACCACATCGAGATCGAGACGCCCTACGGACTACGGCACTACTCGCTGTGTGGATATCCCGGCGACGAGCGCTGGCGTATCGCTGTCCTTCGTGAATCCGACGGGCACGCCTCGGCGTGGCTGCATACCGAAGCTGCCGTCGGAATGACCCTCAGGTCGAGTCCGCCACGTAGCCGCTTCCCGCTTGAAGACAGTCCCGAATACCTTTTCATCGCCGGAGGTATCGGAATCACTCCGATCATGGCGATGATCGATGACGCGGACACGCGCGGCGTCCCATGGCGACTCCTGTACGGAGCTCAGGACAGTCAGGCTTTCGCATTCAGTGAGAGGCTCCGTGGATTCGGCGACCGAGTAGAGCTGTGGAGCGTGAGCGAACGAGGTCTTCCGCTGCTTGAGCGCGCCGTCGCCGAGGCGAATGCCGACGCATCCATATATGCCTGCGGCCCGTCAGGGATGCTCGACGCACTTCAGGTGGCGTGTACCGACGCCGGCCGCCCCTTGCACCTTGAGCGGTTTCAGGCAGGCACCGCATTGATCGAGGAAGGTGATGGTTCCGCGTTTGAGATCGTCCTCGCGCGGTCGCAGATGAATCTCCACGTGCCCGCCGATCGGAGCATTCTTGACGTCGTTCTCGAGGCCGGAGTCGATGCGCCGTGGTCGTGTCGCGAGGGCTTCTGTGGAACGTGCGAGACCGCCGTACTCGAGGGTGTACCCGATCATCGCGACATCATTCTGACCGACCAAGAGCGTGACGCAAACAATCGCATGTGCATTTGCGTGTCACGCGCTCATACGACGCAACTCACCCTCGATCTCTGAAACGTCACCGCCCGGGTCACTGCGCGAAAGCCGACTCATGTCAACAGGGCTTCCTGGTAGTTCGGGGTGCGATCCCAACCGAGTACCAGGAGGGCCCTGTGCCAGCCATCGAGCACCGGAGCCTGCGCCGCCGGTCTCAGTTCAGGTCCCGTTGGCCGATCCGCAAGCTCGCCATGATCTCCTGGCGTTCCGCACGGGCTGTCTCGCGGGAGGACTGACGCATGGAGTTGCGCAGCGTCGAGGAGCTGATGGATCTGCTGTACGCCTGTCGGGGCGCCTGGGACACCCCGGACAGGAGCGGTGATCCGGTCGATCTGCACGACCACGCGCTACAGACGGCCGCGCTGCTACGTCGAAGTCGCCCCGCCGACAAGGAACTTCAGGTCGCAGGCCTGGTCCACGACATCGGGCATCTGCTGCAACCCGGCGACGACGCCGGGCACGCGGACCACGCGGCGGACGCCGTCCGCGCCCTCCTCGGCGAACGGGTCGCCCACCTCGTCCTCCTGCACGTACCCGCGAAGCGCTATCTGACGACCACCTCCCCCGGCCGCGACCTGTCCGCACAGAGCGCGGTGACCCTCCGCACGCAAGGCGGCCCCATGTCCCCCGCCGAGGCCGCCGCCTTCGAGCGCGACCCCCTCGCCGACGACGCGATCACCCTGCGCCAGGCCGACGACGCGGCCAAGGTCGTCGGCCTCGACGCCGGTGTCCTGGAGGACTGGCGCACGGTACTGGGCATCGTGGCCGCCCGGAACTCCCGACTTCCCAACTCCCGCCTGGGGGCTGTCGACTGACGGTCCGTCATGAGACGGTACGGCGATGACGTCGTCGTACGGTCTACGGGGCCGGGCCGCTCTGATCACCGGCGGCACGCGCGGGATCGGGCGCGCGGTCGCCGAGGCGTTCGCCGGGGCCGGGGCGCTGGTGTGCGTGAGCGCGCGGGACGTTGACGAAGTGGCGCGCACGGCCGAGGAGTTGGGCGGTGTCGGCCTGGCCGGGAATGTCGCCGACCCGGAACACCTGCGCGAGCTCACCGAGTTGGCGCTGCGCACCTTCGGCCGGATCGACGTGGTCGTCAACAACGCGGCGACGAACCAGCCGTACGGCCCGCTCATGGAAGCCGATCCGGATGCGTGGCGGACGGCGTTCACCGTGAACGTCGAGGCGCCGCTGCGGCTGGTGCAGTGCGCCTGGCGGGTGTGGATGCGGGAGCACGGCGGGGCGGTGGTCAATGTGTGCACGGAGGGTGCCGGGCATGTCGGGCCGAACGTGGGGGCGTACGGCACCAGCAAGGCGGCGCTCATGCATCTGACCGCACAGCTCGCGGGCGAACTCGCGCCGAAGGTGCGGGTCAACTCCGTCTCCCCGGGGCTCGTCCGCACCGAGATGGCGCGGTTCGTGTGGGAGCCCGGTGAGGCGGAGGTCGCCGCCGGGCTGCCGCTCGGCCGCATCGGGGAACCGGCCGACATCGCCCGGGCCGTCCTGTGGCTGGCCTCCGACCAGGCCGAGTGGATCACCGGGGCGGATCTGCTGGTGGACGGCGGGACCCGGGTGCGGGCGGCGTACGGGTCGGGCGGGTACGCCGTCCACGACCGGCTGAGGTTGGCCGCCCCGCGCCGACCAGGTACCGGGACCGGCTAAGCAGATGTGCCGGTGGGTTTGGTGGCCGGGCAGTACCTGTGCGAGCCTGCGGGCACTCCTCCGAAAGGGCTGGCCCTGATGCTCGGCATGGTTGTCTGGGACGTCCGCTCTCGCGCTTCGACGCGAGGGCGGTAACGGCCGACTCCCCCACCCCGCACGTCTGTCCGATGGACGGGCGTGGGTCCAGCCTGCTCCCCGTCGAAGTGCTCTTCGTGACCCCTGCACGTTCGACCACGAGGAGTACATGGTGTCCACCATCCACTGGACCACCGGCGACACTCATCGGTCCGCCCGCTGGCATTCCGAGAACGCCACCTCCCTTCCGCGACGGATCGCCGTCGCCGACGACCGGACGAAGGCCGCCGATGCCTACCGTCAGGCGTGTGAGGGAACGGCCCTGCTCTGGCAGGGCGACTTCCACAACGCCCGGCAACTGCTGCAGGCGATGGGCCGCCGCGTCGACCGCAAGACACCCGGCTCCGGCACCTCCCTGAGCGAGTCCTTCCACCTGCACCGGCGCGGCAGCGCGCACCGCGCCCGTGTGCTCGGAAAGCTCCTGGTCCTGCTGGACGACGACTACACCCTGGCGTTGCGCCGGGCCCCCGAAGTCCGCCAGGCGTGCCTGGACGCCTACGGCCCGTCGAAAGGACCCACGGCGGTCTCCCTCAGGGAACTGCTGGGAGTGATCGGCGCCCACCAGTGGCGATCGAAGGGCGTCGACGTGCCGGCGCTCGGCACCCGCGTCCACCCCCACTACGGCGTGTTCGCGCCGGTCAGGGGCGAGTACGTCGACCTCGTCGCCCAGGCACCGCTGCCACCGGCGGTCCTGCGCAGCCCGGCCACCAGTACGGCGTTCGATCTCGGCACCGGAACCGGTGTCCTCGCCGCGGTCCTGGCCCGTCGCGGTGTCGACCGGGTCGTGGCCACCGACATCAGCCCACGCGCCTTGGCCTGCGCCCGGGAGAACGTCCAACGGCTCGGACTGACCGACCGTATCGAGGTGTCGGGCCCCGGCCTGTTCCCCGAGGGCCGGGCCGACCTCGTCGTGTGCAACCCGCCTTGGCTCCCCGCCCGTCCGACCAGCCCCATCGAGCAGGGCGTCTACGACCCGGACAGCACCATGCTCAACGGCTTCCTCACCGGGCTGTCCGCCCACCTTCGGCCGGGCGGTGAGGGCTGGCTCGTCCTGTCCGACCTGGCGGAACACCTCGGCCTCCGGACCCGTCGGCAGCTGCTCGACGCCATCGAGGCAGCGCAACTCCGCGTGGTCGACAGGATCGACACCAGGCCCCGGCACCCGCGCGCCGCGGACCCCGACGATCCGCTCCACGCGGCACGGAGCGCCGAGGTCACGTCCCTCTGGCGGCTGACGCCATGACCGGCACCGCGTGAAGACAGCGCCCGGTCACCATTTGCCGGGGGCGTAGTCCTTCAGGAAGACGCCGTACAGGTCCTCGCCCTGTTCGCCGAGGACGATCGGATCGTAGACGCGGGCGGCTCCGTCGACCAGGTCGAGGGGGGCGTGGAAGCCCTCCTCGGCGAGGCGGAGCTTGTCGTAGTGGGGGCGTTCGTCGGTGATCCAGCCGGTGTCGACCGAGGTCATGAGGATGCCGTCGCTCTGGAACATCTCCTGGCCGCTGGTGCGGGTCACCATGTTCATCGCGGCCTTGGCCGCGTTGGTGTTGGGGTGCCCGGCGCCCTTGTAGCCGCGGCCGAAGACGCCTTCCATCGCCGAGACGTTGACGATGTACGCGCGCCCGCTCTTCGCAGCCTTGGCGGCGGCGGCCATGGCCGGGCGGAGCTTGCTGATCAGGATGAACGGGGCTGTGTAGTTGCAGAGTTGGGTTTCGAGGAGCTCCACCGGGGAGATCTGCTCGATGGTCTGCACCCACGTGTTGGTGTCGACGACGTCGGGGACCAGACCACCGGCGTCGATGGCCGTGCCGTCGAGGTGCCGGGCGACGCTGGCGTTGCCCGCGACCAGGGCGAGGTCGGCGACCTGCTGGGCGTCGAGGCCGCTGATGCCGACCGGCAGCGCGGCCAATCCGTCGACCGCGCCGGAGCCGAAGGCGCCGATGACGTGGTGGGCGGGGAGTTCACCGGCGGGCAGCGGGGCGCTCTCGCCGTCGACGAGGGCGGCGTAGGCGGAGGGCAGCCGGCGTACGGTCTGGGTCGCGTTGTTGATGAGGATGTCGAGAGGTCCCGCCTCGGCGAGCTGGTCGGCGAGGGCCACGACCTGCGCCGGGTCGCGCAGGTCGGTGCCGACGACCTCCAGGCGGTGCAGCCAGTCCCCCGAGTCGTCCATGGCCTTGAAGCGGCGGATCGCGTCCTTCGGGAAACGCGTGGTGATGGTCGTGTGGGCGCCGTCGCGCAGCAGCCGCAGCGCGATGTACATGCCGATCTTGGCGCGGCCGCCGGTGAGCAGGGCGCGCTTGCCGGTGAGGTCGGCGTGGTCGTCGCGCTTCTCGCGGTTCAGGCGGGCGCAGTCGGGACAGAGCTGGTGGTAGAAGTAGTCGACTTCCACGTACCGGGTCTTGCAGGTGTAGCAGGAGCGGGGCCGCTGGAGTATCCCGGCGATCCGGCCCTCCTCCGTCACCGACGACGGGAGGAGGCCCTCGGTCTCGTCGTCGATGCGCTGGGCGGAGCCGGTCGCGGTGGACTCGGTGACGGCCTTGTCGTGCGCGGTCTTCGCGGCCCGGCGCTCCTGGCGGCGGCGCTGCTTGACGCTGCGGTAGATGCCCGCGGTGGCGCGGCGGACGGTGATCGCGTCGGGGTGGTCGACGTCGATCTTCTCCAGTTCGTCGAGCACGCTGAGGCAGACGGCCAGCCGCTCGGGGTCGATGCCGGGCCCGTACACGACCTCGTCCGGGGTCGTGGAGCCGTTCTCTGTCACCGTCATCGCGCTGCCGTTTCCTTGGGTCGTCCGTGGCAGCGCTCGATCGCGCACACCGTCCGAACCCGGAATTTTACGGAGCGCCGGGCCGCAGCACCAAACCCGCGCCAGGTCACGACCCGCAGGCGGTGATGAGCGTCTCCACCTCCTCGGTCAGCGCGCGGGCGAACACATCGAGATCCGGTACGGCCTCGGCGTCCGCGACGAGTCCGTAGTGGACGTGTCCGCGGAACGTGGAGACGGCGACCGCGAGGGAGTGGCCGCCGGCCAGCGGGGCGTACGGGAAGACCGCGGTGACCGGGTTGCCGCCGAGCTTCAGGCCGATGCCGGGCAGCGGGACGCTGGTGACGAGGATGTCGAACCAGAGCCGGGCGGCCTGCGCGGCGAGTGGTCCGCCGAGGCGGTGGCCGAGCGCGGGGACGTGGTCGGCGAGCAGGGCGACCGCGCCGGCGCCCCGGTTGGGTCCGGCGTCCTTGTTGCGGTCCATGGCGGCACGCACCGATTCGAGCCGGGCGAGGGGGTCCGGGTCGTCGACAGGCAGCCGTATCAGGTACCCGGAGAGCCGGTTGCCCTGTGGCTGCGCGCTGCGCGGGCGGCGTTTGGAGACGGGGATCAGGGCGCGGGGCGCGACGCCCTCGCTGCCGTCGCCGCGTTCGTCGAGCCAGCTGCGCAGGGCGCCCGCGACGACCGCGATCAGCACGTCGTTGACGGTGCCGCCGACGGTCTTGCGGATGCGGTGCACGTCGTCGAGGTCGACGACGACTCCGGCGGTACGACGGGTGCCCGAGGGTTCGGAGGTCAGCGCCGACGACGAGCGCACGTCCAGGGTGGACCGGGCGACGGACGCCCCGATGTCGAGGGCCCGGCCCACGTCGGACAGGGCGCCCCGGACCAGCCCGGGCAGTTTGCGCACGTCAGGGATGAGACCGCGCGCGGGTTCCGCCGGGCGCGGGCGACGCTCGGGCATGTCCATCGGGTCGAGGATGGCGGCGGCGAGGGTCAGCGCCCGCAGTCCGTCGGCCAGGGCGTGGTGGAACTTGAACAGCACCGCGAACGAGACGCCGTCCTCGCCGGGCAGCACATGCGCTTCCCACGGGGGCCGGCCGCGCTCCAGCGGGCGTTCCATGAGCCGGCCCGCGTCCGCCTGGAAGTCGGCGGTCGGGGCGTGCAGCCGGACGTGGTGGAGCGGGTCGAAGTCGGGATCGGCCTCGCGGGTGGCGCTCCCGAAGGACAGGGACAGCGGCTGCCACACGTCCCGGATGCGCATCCGCAGCCCGGGGACGGCGGCGGCACGGGCGGCGAGGAGGTCGGCGGCGTGGGCTCCCGCGGTCGGCGAGTGTGCCGAGAAGACGCCGAGTGCGCCCAGGTGCATCGGGTTCCGGTCGGACTCGATGTTCCAGAACGCAAGGTCGAGAGGAGCGAGCAGGTCAGAAGTCAATTGCTTGCCTCGCGTCGACTAGGGGTGAGCCAGCAGTCAAGCGCTGACAAGCGATTACGGTCAAGTACGATCAAGCTACACACAGTTAACAGCAGATTTTCTACCGGTTACGGGATCACCCCAGATAGAAGGCCCGCGAGAGCTCGAAAACGGCTCTATATCTCACGAAAACTCACATCCCGCCCCCATGGAACTCACCCCACGTCTCGGCAGCCCCACGCATGTCTTCTACATCCACATGGACGTACCTCTTCTTGGTGAACGACGCGTCCGTATGGCCCGCCCACGCCGCGAGGATGTGATCAGGGACACCGTTGTTCGCCAGGTAACTCAAGCACGAGTGCCTGGCGTCGTACAGACGGACCTGACGCATCCGGAGCGCTGCCATGAGGCGGTAGGCGTGCTCACGCAGATCCCTTGTGTTCAGCGGCAGGCCGAGCTCGTCGACGACGACCCAGCCGGTGTCGGTGTAGACCTCGCCCGCGGCGAGCTTCTCCCGGGCCTGCTGCAACTTGAACTTCTTCAGCGCGTAGACCACCGGGTCCGGCACCGGCAGGGCGCGCTCGCCGGCCTCCGTCTTCGCGTCCTTCTCCACGACGTCGCAGTTCCCGGACATCGTTCGGGTCACGACGATCTCGAGCGTGGCGAGCCTGAGGTCCAGGTACTCCCATTTCAGTCCGACGACCTCGGCCGGCCGAAGACCCATGAGGGACAGCAGGAGGGGTGCTTCCAGCCGGTCTCCCTCCATGCCTGCGACGAAGTGCTGGACCTCGCGTGGTGACCACGGCTTGACCTTCGGCCGCAGGCGTTTGTCGAGCTTCTTGTCCTCGCGGCTGACGCGCACCCCCCGAGCAGGGTTGGTACCGCGCAGTTGGCGGGTCACGGCGGCGTTGAGCGCCTCGCGGAAACGGTTCAGGATGTACTCGCCGGTCGACGCGGCCAGGCGCGTGCCCTTGCGGCCGCCCGATCGGCGCCCTCGGGCGACGATGTCGTCGATGCAGTCGCGCACCTGGTCGGTGGTGAGCTCCTGGAGCCTGGTGGGCCCGAGGCGGTCGTAGACGTGCAGTAGCGTCCGGCGGTAGGTGTTGATGGTCGTCTCTTCGGTGTCCCGCCTCTTCATCTCCAGCCACTGGTCGAGCCACTCGGCGACTGTGATCTTGCTGGGCAGGATCAGTGTTCCGTTGGCCTTGGCGGTCACGATGCGCGCGTGCTCGGCCCGCGCTTCCGTCTCCGATTCCTTGGTGATGGTCAGCTGGCGCCGCTTGCCGTTCGGGTGCTTGCCCACGTCGATCACGAAGCGGTAGCGGACCTGGCCGCTCGGAAGGCGTACTTCCTTGATCGGGTCATCCACGGCGCGCCTCGTCGAGCCATCGGCGCACGTGGTCGGGCGTGAGGGTGGCGAGTGGCACGGCACCGAGGCCGGACTCGCGCAGGTCTTGCAGGGCGGAGTGGAGGCGGTCCTGGGCGGCAGTGCGGTCGGTGTGGTCGTGGCGGACTCGCCGTCGCGGCTTGATTGGTTGGGACATGGGCTCCCCGATTGCGGGCTGGGGTCCCGGCCGGCACACCGCAGGCCTCCCGGATTGGGCCGGTGGAGGGCTGCGCGCGGTTCTGCGTTTGCGCCTCGGGCGGAGAGGGCGCGCCGGCATCGGGGCCGTTGATGGTGGGCTCTGGGACGGCGTCACAGAGCGGGCGGGTGAGGTGGACTGCGGAGACGTCGGGAGGGTGACGAGGCTCGTGCGGTGAACGTCAGGACCTTGTGCGCTTCCCGCAGCGGGTGTTGCCGGTTGCGGTCGTCGGCGCACGGGCCCTTCGGAGCCGGGATGCCGTCCCGGCCCTCCTTGGCCAGGAGTCGAATCCCGCTGCCCCGGCGACGCAACTTGCATGCGTGAGAGTTAGTTGCACACTTTCCACATAATGCCCTACCGTCCACATCTGTCTACATGGTCCGGGGATTTTCCGGTGGGTTCACGGATTTTTCCGACGGCGGTGCAGGCCTACCGGGCGGCAGCGGAGCGGCCGCCCACGACAACGGCGCTCGAAATGGAGTCACCAGATGAGCACGAAGACCCCCACTCTTGACGAGGTGCGGCAGTGGCCCGCCACTGTCGCTGTCGCCACCGCCGCGAAGGCTCTCGGAGTCTCGTCGACGCAGCTGTACGGCCTGATCAGGGGCAACGAAGCGCCTGTGCGGGTGCTGCAGTTGGGGAGAGGGTCGAAGAGGGTGGTGACCGCTTCCCTGGTGCGCGTTCTGGAGGGCGGCGCTCCGTGAGAGTTTGCGCGGGCCCGGCAGCGCGGCTGCCGGGCCCGGCACGGCCCCTCCTTGTGCTTGCGGAGCATGGAGTAGGGCCGTCTCGCACCCCCGGGGTCTCGGAGAGGCAAGTTCTGGGTCAAGTCGGACTGTTGACTGGAAGTCAGCATTCAAGCACCTATAAAGGGCCCTGAGAAGTGCCCAATTGGGCACTGACACATGATCTTTTGACCACCAGGTTTATGGGGTGGTCGACCAGGAGCCGGATTGGAGCGTTCTCCGCCGCCGCGCGGTCGGCGAGCGCATCCGAACCGTGCGCCTGCACCGGAAGCTCACGCAGGAGCAGCTGGCGAACGAGATCGGCATCGACCGCCGCTCCGTCCACCGGTACGAGACAGCCCGGCGGGACCCCGCCCTGTCCATGCTCCTGCGGATCGCGGATGCGCTGGACGTGCCCCTTGAGCTGCTGGTGAGCGGCTCTCTGGAACTTGATCTCAGGGATACCGCCCGGGACGAGCGGCCCGCCCGCTGATGCCGGTCTCAGATCTTGCGGACGAACACCCTCTGGCCATTGTGGAAGCGGACCATGAAGCCCAGGTTCTTGGGATCGGCTCTCTCGCGGGCCGACCAGACGTCGATCCGCTCGATCTGCGGGGACTGGCCGGCACCGATTACGCTGGCCAGCCACGCGTCCGCGAAGCCGCCTGAGTCCACGGCGGTGTAGGCCGCGGGCTGGCCCTCGACGGGCGCGGCCGGGGTGCCGTGCTTCTCGCCCTCGGCGAGCTGGCCCACGAACTGCCAGCGGGACTCACGGCCGTCCACGGTGACCGCAATGCCGTAGCGGTAACGGTGCTCACCAACAGCCTCGAGCGTCTGTGCCTGCTGGACACCTCGGGCGTTCTTGACCAGGTCGAGCGCGTAGTCCTGGAAGATCTCGGGGCTCATCGTCGTTCCTCTCTCAGCAGCTCAGCCACTCTAAGCACTGGTTTTCGCCATCGGCGCGGCGGCCCTCATGGCACGCTGGATCCGGTATCCGGCGTCGCAGTAGTCCTCCGCCGTGCACGAGCGGCAGTCCTGGATGTGGCCCAGCCAGCCCTGCTGGAGCTGTGCGGGGTCCGGTGCCGCGGGGCCGGTGTCCACCTCACGGAAAGCCATCCCTAGCGCTCCGCCGGGTGAAGGTGGTTGAGCCCTGCGATGACGAGGTCACGTACGGCCTGGGGACTGCAGAGGTCGCCGTCGTAGCGCGGCGGGTGCACCCAGTACGGGCCGGGGGGCGACACGCGGTCCACGGCGGGGACGCCGAGGTAGGTGTCCTTTCCGAAGCAGGGTGCTTGCTCTTCGAGATCCCAGACCATGGCGGCGTGCGGGTTGATGAGCGCGTAGTACGTGACGTCGGCGGCCGTGAGCCGGTCGCGGATGACCGGGCCGCCGAGCGTCTCATCGAGGACGGCGGCGACCTGCTTCGGGTCGTCCGTGGCCGCCACGGCGTGGACCAGGTCGCCGCGCAGCCGGACCGCGTTCATGTCCTTGCCCATCGGGAGTAGCGCTACGCCCTGCTCCACCCACTCGGTTTCGGCCTGGTCGGGGTGGCTGTGCTGGCGGGCCAGCCACTCGGTGATGAGGTGCGCAGGGCAGATGGTCACGGTGTTCTCCGATGAGTCGTTCTGCGTTCCGGAGCGCGGTGGGCGGTGTCGGTCTTCAACGGTGCGTCTCTTGCTGATGCGCACTGAAGCCACCCGGGGTGATCTTGAAGACGTCGGCCAGGTGCCGGCCGACGTCGGCGCCGTGCAGGAGCGGGTGCGGCCGGCCGGTCTGTTCCATCCACGGCGGCGTGTCCCAGTGCAGGCCGTGGCTCGGCGGGAGCGCGATCCATTCGTCCGGCCCGGTGCGGAGTTCGAGGGCGGGGTGCGGGTCGGCGTAGCAGCCGGTCGCGGGCAGCACGAACAGGGCTGTCTTTTCTGCACCCTTGTCGATCAGGCACGGCACTCGGGCGACCCGGTCGAGGTCGACCATGACGGCCATGCCGATGCGGCGCGGCACGATGAGGACGTCGAAGCGTTCGGTTGCCGCGATGAGGGCGGCGCCAGGAGCCGACTCCAGAGCGTCGCCGAGGTTGTCCTCGGCGAGCTGAAGCAGCGGCCCGGCTGCCGGGTGTGCGCCCGGCGTCGGGCAGTCGGGGTCTTCGCAGGTGCAGCCCTGCCGTGGTCGGTAGCGGTGTCCTAGTGCGACCGGCCATTCAAGCCTGACGTACGCGCGGGCGGCGGCAGCCGGGTCGCGGGTGTTGATCGGCTCCATCGCCGATACCCCCAAGTGTTCACGCAGGTACGGATAGTTACCTCTCTGAGTGTTGTGCGCGCACTTGGGCGCACCCCCTAGTTTTTCTAGGGGGTGTTTTCGGGCATTTGGGAATCTTCTGCGCGAAACGACGCGGTTATTTGACGAGCTCCATGTTGCGGATCAGCCCGGACAGCGCGGACGCCTGCGCGGGCACGCCAACACGGGCGAGGTCGGACACCAGCGCCCGCGACATCGGGTCCGCATACACGTAGTACGGCGCGTTGGACGCCGCTTCACACAGCTGTGTGACGGCCGCGGCGCTCTTGCCCATGCGCTGGAGCGCCCGGGCCTTGTCGATCGCGAAGTGCGTCCGGCGCTCCTTGCTCGGCACCTCACCGATGTCGACCTGGGGTACCTTCCGCAGCCCGCTGTCCGGCTGATCAACTTCGACGCCGGCCTCGGCGGCATGGACGGCGACCGTCCCCCTGCCGAACACAGTGTGCTGCTTGACGTCGTACCAGCCCGCCCCCAGCAGGTCGGCGTCCTCGATCGCCGCGTCGATCCGCGACCAGGCATCCGCCACCTGGCTCCCGCGCGCGTGCGCGATGGCGCAGCGCAGGTGCAGAGCTCCGCGCAGGCTCACCGCTTCGTCCTGCCTGCGCCGGCCGGTAGCCAGCGGTTCCAGATCCCTCAGGGCCGCGTCGGCGACCGCCACGGTCTCACGGAGCGAGGCCTGGTGGAGCAGCGCGCCGCACCGGTCCCAGGCGACGGCTGCTTTGACCACGGGATCGTCGAGCTGAGTGGCCGCGCCGGCGGCGACCTCGGCAGAGATCCAGGCCAGGTCCGGGTAGCCCAGCTGATTGAGGCACATGCGTGCTGTACGCGCGGCGTCGACCAGGAGCCGGAGCGCCTCCTCGCGGTCGGCGCCCTCTGCCACCAGGAGCGCGGTGTTCAGGTCCTCGACCATGGAAGGGAGGAGCTGCGCGACCTTCGGCAGGTTCGCGGCCTGCCTCGCGGTGTTCGCCTCCTTCGAGCGTGTACGCATCGAAGCGAGGTTCGTGGGGGCGCCCTGCGGGATGAGCCCTGGGTGCCCGGACAGGATCAGCCCGGCCCGTCGCATGCCAGTACGGAGGGCTGGTACGTGGGCGTGCGCGAGGCTGCCGCCGTTGCGCTGGAGTCGATAGGGCTGGCCGAGCAGCCAGACCACGTCGACGTCACAGCGGTCAGCGATCGCCGTGATGACGGAGTATCGGTCAAGTGGCTGACGTCCGGACTCGACGTTTGCCATCCAACTTTCGCCGTGACTCAGGAAATCGGCCAACTCGATCTGACTCAAACCGGCGGCATTGCGGGCGATCCGGACACGCGTACCGATGTGCTCGTCACTGCTGAGGGGCATACTGGTGCTCCGTTCTGACCTCGACACTCAGCACGGTACGCCGATTTGCGCCCCCGCCGCTGCCCTTGAGCTGTGGGGGCGCAACTCTGCACAGACCGGCGCGAGTCGGCCGGCACCCAACGACGAATGTGGCACTCCTCCCCACCCGGGGAGGAGTGCCACATTCGTACTCGAAGCGCAGCATCGGCCAGATGGACTTGAGCCGCTCCCGGTTCTCACAGCCCGAACAGATAGCGTTCCGGAACCGCACGGATGGCAAGTGCACGCGTGCGAGTCACGCTCAGGTGGGAAGAATTCACCAAGAGTGCTCAACGACTGGACTCTGGCTAGTGGTCTGGGTCACAGTGTCAGACCCTTGGGGGACACTACAGTCGTCGAAAGCTACTGGGGGGTAGGGGCGATTCAGATGACAATCCAGGAACAACGAGCAGCCGAGCCCGACGACATCATCACGGAACTGTCGGAGGACGAGTTCCGGGCGGCTGCCTACGAAGCACTGGAACGACTCGGGCTGACGTACGCCGAACTGCGCGAGATGGCCGCCCGCCGGGACTTCGTCTCGGCACAGGCTCAAGCTCTGTGGGTGTCCATCGGCGGCGCACTTGATCTCTGACAATCTCCGGGATCAGACCATCCGGTTCGCCAACGAGATCAAAGGGCTCCTCAACGGCACCATCACGCAGTACGTGCAGATAAAGGCGGTCGCGCTCTCCACCGGCGACGACCGCCTCTTCATCCTCGGCAACCGCGTCAGCAAAGAGACCATGACCGCGGAGAGGTTCCAGCTGAAGCCGCGCGCGCCCAAGGCCGAGCTGTGGATGGACGTGAGCTTCCAGCTCCGCCTCGACGCCGAGCGAGAGCACCTGATGGTCCACAAGTCGTTCTTCGGCGTGTTCGGCTCTAAGGACGCCAAGCACGGTCTCTGTCACTACGACTACGAGCGCGACAAGGCAGACGGCTACCCGGACGCTCACCTCCAGGTCGACGCGCACTCGGACCTGTTCACGGGCCTCAACGACCCGAAGTGCGACGCAGGGCGCTCGTTGGCGCAGCTGCACTTCCCCGTCGGCGGGAAGCGGTTCAGGCCGTGCCTTGAGGACGTCATCGAGTTCCTCGTCGTCGAGCGGCTCGTCGAGGCGCGCGACGGCTACGAGAAGCTCCTCGAGGCCGGCCGCGAGCGGTTCCGCAAGAACCAGCTGATGGCCGCCATGCGACGAGACCCGGCCACGGTCGAGGCGTTCACCGCACGCCACGGCACCCGGTCGAAGACGTAGACCGCAGCTTGCACAGCCCATGAGAAATGGCCCCTCCTGCCAGCGCAGATCACGCGCCGGCAGGAGGGGCCATTTCTTGTTTTCGAAGACTCGCGCCCGCGCAGCAGCCTTCATCATGACGGCCGCGATGGTTCCGAACCTGGGATCTATCGGGTGTCGCGCGCGGCCACGAGCTCCGGATCCATCGGGACCAGCGGTATACCTGCCGCGCGGAGCCGTTCGTCCTGGTTCCCGATGTGGACCAGGGCGAGGCCCAGGAGCCGCTCGGTGCGATCGGCCCGCCCCCGCGATTCCCGCTCGGCCTCCTCGAGGGACCGCATGCGCCGGTGCAGCCCGGACATCTGCTCCTCGAACCACAGGTACATCTCCGGGGACACCGTCCACGTGCCCTCGGGCTGCGACGGAGCGGCCGGCAGCGCATCGGCGGGGACGTCCTGCACTGTCGTACGGGCACGCCCCAGCCACGCGCCGTACGCGGAGCCGACCGTCGAGACGAAGACGGCCAGGAGGCCCAGCCAGCTAGTCGGCTCCACACGCCACCACCCTCGGGACGACCAGGCGCGGCCTGGTCAGATAGGCCACGATCTGGATGAGCAGCGCGTGGGAGGCCCAGGGCGCCACGGCTCCCCATGCTGCCGGTGGCGCCCCGGTGAGCGCCCCGAGCGCGTAGGCCACGGCCCACAGCAACGGCGGTGCCATGGCCGCGCCGACGCCGAGGAGGTCGTGCCCGGGCCGGACGAGCGCGTAGGCGGCCGAGACAGCGCCGGCCGTGATCCAGAGCCAGCCCCAGGCCGTCATGGGCATCAGGTCAAGGAGCACGCTGATACCCCGCACGGTGCCGTAGCGGGGCTGGAGGGTGATGGAGGCGCCGTAGCTGATCCAGGACAGGCCTGAGGCGAGGAGCGCGAACCCTCTCCATCCCAGCCGGTTCCACAGGGTCCACATCGGTGAACTCGCTTCCGGAGGTCAGGACTTGGGGACCTTGAGTGCGTTCCACGTCTCTGCCCCTGGGGGCCATTTCAGGGCGGCCCCGGTCCAGCCCTTGTGGTGGGTGGAGTTGTACTGGCGTTGCCAGGCCTCGTAGCTGTCGACGTCGGCCGTGTTGAGCGTCGCGGTCGGGCCGACGTGGTAGCGGCCGCAGCCGACCGCGACCAGCTGCTTCCCCATCGCGGTGAAGATCGGTGACCGCTTCCCGTACGCGGGCTGGTCGCCCTTCAGGAAGAACGCGCGCCCCGGATAGGGCTCGAAGGCGGGCGACACAGTGCCGGCGGCCCAGCTGCGCAGTTCGTCGGCGTTCAGGGAGCAGAGGGAGCGGTCCAGCGGGCTGCCGGTGAACTGCCAGAACAGCGGTGCACGGCCGGACGGCGTCGGCCAGGTCGCCTGTGCGGCTTCGGCGTACGTGTCCACCGACGCCCCGGGGTAGCGCGGGTACCAGAGGGGTGCGCCGGCGGGGAGGTGGCCGTGGGCGATGTCGTCTGCTGAGGTGTAGACGCCGACGTACTGCGACGGGAACGCGGCCCGTACGGCGGCGAGCCACTGCGTGGCCCAGGCCAGGATCTGGCTGTCGCTGCGGCCCTGGTAGTTGCGGCGGTCGTTGTAGGCCTCGAGGTCGAGCCAGTGCACGAAGGGCTGCGCGTGGGCGTACGGCGCGACGGCGCCGATGTAGTTCGCGGCCTCGGCGGCAGGATCCTGGTTCGGCCACGCGAAGTGATATGCGCCAGCGACCAGGCCGGCCTTGATGATGCCGCTGATGTGGGAGTCGAACCGCGCGTCGCGGCCGTGCTCGCCCTCGCTCGCCTTGGCGAAGGCGAAAGCCACGCCGTCCTTCTTGTGTGCGTTCCAGTCCTGCATGCCCTGGTAGGCCGAGACGTCGATACCGAAGGTGGTCATCAGGAGTTCGCCTCCTTGTAGAAGTTCCTGAGTGCGGCGTGGGTGGCGGGGTGGAGCGGGGATGCCGTGGGGCCTCCAGGCAGGAGAGGGCCCAGGCGTGGCCGGCCGGGGCATGGGCCGCAGCGGCGGGGGTCAGGCGGGGATCCAGGTCCCGTCGCGTACGAAGCCGTGGGTGTCGCAGCACCGCCACAGGAGCGAGGGTTCGAGGTGCAGCGGCTGCCGGGTGAGGAGGGTGTGGTGGGTGGTCGACGCGCCCATCCACCGTCCTGCGGTGTCGGCCGGTCCCGGGGTCAGTGCGGCGGCCGGGCACCAGTGCCAGAAGGACGGGTTCGGCTCCTGGAGGCCGTTGGTGTCGCGGGGCCATCCGTAGTAGATGGTGCTGGTCAACGCGGTGAGGTCTGCCCACCAGTTGCACCAGGCGGATGGTGGGTCGTTGCGGTCGCAGCGGAAGTTCGCGCTCACGATGGCCTCCGGTCCGGGGGGCGGGGCAGCAGGTTCCTGTCGTACGTCCCGCCGCTGTTTCAACCCCTGTCGGCCTCAGCCACAGAAAGTCAGCCAGGACGATGCCGGTAGACGGCTGAGCAGGCGCGCGTGTGTCTCGATCAACCACGTTCCGGTCTCAGCCACGCTGCTGATGTTTTTCACGACCTGGGCCATCTGCTGCCCGCGGGCGAGGGGGTTGCGGTGATCGGGGACGGCCGGTGGGTGGGGGTTGCTCAGCCCTCTATTACCTGGGACCCCCGGCG
>NZ_BARF01000057.1 GCF_000367365.1 Streptomyces prunicolor NBRC 13075
TGATTTGTGCCGACCCGGGGCCAGAAGTCGGACGGGCTGGATGTTGTCCGCACGCACTGAAGAGGCAAGCCCCCCTCCCGACTGCGCCTACAAACCCGGCAGCACCTGCGCGAAGAACTCCCTGTCCGCGTCGAACAGCGGAGTCATCGTCAGGAACTCCGCCGAGGTGACCCAGCGGACCTCGGAGACCTCGCCCGGGTCGGGGACGATCGTGCCGTTGCCTGTTTCGGTGGCGGTCCACCAGTGGAGGCGGAAGGTGCCGTCGTCCGTCTCGGACTGCCAGACCTTGGACAGGGGGGAGACCGTGAGGCCGACCTCCTCGTGGACCTCTCTGACCAGGGCCTCTTCCTGGGTCTCGCCGGGTTCCAGTTTGCCGCTGAGCGGGGCCCAGTAGCCGGAGCGGGCCGAGTCGGGGCCGCGGCGGATGACCAGGACCCGGTCCGCTCGTCGGAGGACGGCGACGATCGCCTCACGCTGGGCCAAGCGGGCTCCTAGAGTTCGGGGCGGCCGGTGGCCACCGCGTAGAAGGCTACGGCAGCTGCGGCGCCGACGTTGAGGGAGTCGACGCCGTGGGCCATGGGGATGCGGACCCATTCGTCGGCCGCCACCAGGGCTTGGGTCGACAGGCCGTCGCCCTCGGCGCCCAGCATCAGGGCGACCCGGTCCATGCGGTGCGGGGCCGCCTCGTCGAGGCTCTTCGCCTTTTCGTCGGGAGTCAGGGCCAGCAGTGTGAAGCCTGCCTCTCGGACCGACTCCAAGCCCTTGGGCCAGCTGTCCAGGCGGGCGTACGGGACCGAGAAGACCGCGCCCATCGAGACCTTCACGCTGCGGCGGTACAAAGGGTCCGCGCAGTCGGGAGACAGCAGGACCGCGTCCATGCCCAGGGCCGCCGCCGAGCGGAAGATCGCGCCGATGTTGGTGTGGTCGTTGACCGACTCCATGACGACGACCCTGCGGGTGGTCTGGAGGAGTTCGTCCGCCGTGGGGAGCGGTTTGCGTTGCATGGAGGCGAGTGCGCCTCGGTGGACGTGGTAGCCCGTGACGCGTTCGGCCAACTCCGGGCTCACCGCGTAGACCGGGGCCGGGAGTTCGTCGATGACGTCCCGCATGACGTCGACCCACTTCGCGGACAGCAGCATCGAACGCATCTCGTAGCCCGCGTCCTTGGCCCGTCTGATGACCTTCTCGCCCTCGGCGATGAACAGGCCCTCGGCCGGTTCGCGCTTGCGGCGCAGCTCTACGTCGGTCAGGCCCGTGTAATCACGCAGGCGCGGGTCGTCGGGATCCTCAACGGTGATGAGATCGGCCACAGGGTGATACTGCCTTGTCCTGGGTGTGGTGCCAACGGCTGGGAACGGGTTGTGTTACCCGGGGTTACGCAGATGCCACGGATTACGCGGAGGTCTTCGGGCCCACGGTGACCACCGCGCCGATGACGATCACCGCCGGCGGCTTCACGTCCTCGGCGCGTGCCGTCTCGCCGACCGTCGCGAGCGTTGCGTCCACGCGGCGCTGGGCGGCCGTCGTGCCCTCCTGGATCAGGGCGACGGGGGTGTCGGCCGACTTGCCGTGCGCGATCAGGGTTTCGGCGATCTTTCCGATCTTGTCCACGCCCATGAGGATCACGAGGGTGCCGGTGAGCTTGGCGAGGGACGGCCAGTCGACCAGCGAACGCTCGTCGTCAGGGGCCACATGGCCGCTGACCACCGTGAACTCGTGTGCGACACCCCTGTGGGTGACGGGGATTCCGGCCGCGCCCGGTACCGAGATCGAGCTGGAGATGCCGGGTACGACCGTGCACGGGATGCCTGCCTCGGCCAGCGCCTGGACCTCCTCCATGCCACGGCCGTAGACGAAGGGGTCGCCGCCCTTGAGGCGGACCACCGACTTGCCCTGCTTGGCGTGTTCGATCAGGGCGTTGTTGATGGCCTCCTGGGCCATGTAACGGCCGTAGGGGATCTTCGCCGCGTCGATCACCTCGACGTGCGGGGGGAGTTCGGCGAGGAGGTCGCGGGGGCCGAGGCGGTCGGCGATGACCACGTCGGCCTCCGCGAGGAGGCGGCGGCCGCGGACCGTGATCAGGTCCGGGTCGCCGGGGCCGCCGCCGACGAGGGCGACGCCCGGGGTGCGGGTGCGGTGGTGGGGGGCGACGAGGGTGCCGTCGCGCAGGCCCGCGACCACCGCGTCGCGGATCGCGGCGGTGTGGCGGGGGTCGCGGCCGCGCGCGTCCGTGGTGAGTACGGCGATCGTGACGCCCTCGCTGTGGCCCGTCGCCGGGGTCCATGCGGTGGCCTGGTCGGCGTCGTCGGAGCGGACGCACCAGACGCGGTGCGCTTCCGCCTCGGCGGAGGCCCGGTTGTTGGCTTCCGGGTCCGTGGTGGCGATCAGGGCGTACCAGGCGTTCGCCAGGTCGCCTTCCGCGTACGGGCGGCGCTCCCAGGTGATCTCGCCCGCGTCCGCCATCGCCTCCACGGAGGGGGTCGCTTCGGGAGATACGAGGGTGATGTCCGCGCCTGCCGCGATCAGCGCGGGGAGGCGGCGTTGGGCGACCTGGCCGCCGCCGAGGACGACGACCCTGCGGCCGGTGAGGCGGAGGCCTACGGGGTAGGCGGGATTTTCGGCCATGAGGGTGCGGCTCCTCGGACGGGCGTGCGGTGGGCGCTACGGCTCTGGAGCGGCCCTGACGTGCGGATTTTAGAGTGCGTTCAGCGTACGGCGGGGGTGGGGTGGGCGCGACGGAACGCGTGCCCACCCCACCCCCGGTCCGGGTCGGTCTACTTCTCGGTGACGCCGGCCGAGTCGAATGTCGCCACCTCGTGCATCGCCCGCGCCGTGCTCTGCACCAGCGGCAGGGCCAGCAGCGCGCCCGTGCCCTCGCCGAGGCGGAGGTCCAGGTCGACCAAGGGGCGCAGGCCGAGCTTGTTGAGCGCGGCCACGTGACCGGGTTCGGCGCTGCGGTGGCCCGCGATGCAGGCCGCGAGGACCTCGGGCGCGATCGCGCGGGCCACGAGAGCCGCCGCGCCCGCGCTGACGCCGTCCAGGATCACCGGCGTACGCAGGGACGCGCCGCCGAGCAACAGGCCGACCATGGCCGCGTGTTCGAAGCCGCCGACCGCGGCGAGGACGCCGATGGGGTCGGCCGGGTCCGGCTGGTGGAGTTCGATCGCGCGGCGCACGACCTCCGTCTTGCGGGCGAGGGTCTCGTCGTTGATGCCGGTGCCCCTGCCCGTCACCTCCGCCGGGTCGGTGTCCGTGAAGACCGAGATCAGGGCTGCGGACGCCGTCGTGTTCGCGATGCCCATCTCACCTGTGAGCAAAGCCTTGTTGCCGGCCGCCACCAGGTCGCGGGCCGTCTCGATGCCCACCTCGATGGCCTGCTTGGCCTCCTCGCGGGACATCGCCGGACCGGTCGTCATGTCGGACGTACCGGCGCGGATCTTGCGGGGCAACAGGCCTGGCGTTGCCGGGAGTTCGGAGGCCACGCCGACATCCACGACGCACACCTCGGCGCCCACCTGGCTCGCGAAGGCGTTGCAAACCGCCCCGCCGCCAAGGAAGTTGGCGACCATCTGGGCCGTGACCTCCTGCGGCCAGGGGGTGACGCCCTGCGCGTGCACACCGTGGTCGCCGGCGAAGATCGCGACGGCCGCGGGCTCCGGGATCGGCGGCGGGCACTGGCGGGACAGGCCGGACAGCTGCGCGGAGATGATCTCCAGCATGCCGAGCGAGCCCGGCGGCTTCGTCATCCGCTTCTGCCGCTCCCACGCCTCGCCGAGCGCCTTCGCGTCCAGCGGGCGGATACCGGCGACGGTCTCGGCGAGCAGATCGTGCGGGTCCTCGCCGGGCAGCGCCCGACGGCCGTACGTCTCCTCGTGCACGACCCACGACAGCGGGCGGCGCTTGGACCAGCCGGCCTGCATCAGCTCGGGCTCGTCCGGGAACTCGTCGACGTAGCCGACGCAGAGGTACGCGATGACCTCCAGGTGCTCCGGCAGGCCGAGCGCGCGGACCATCTCGCGCTCGTCGAAGAAGCTGACCCAGCCGACGCCGAGGCCCTCGGCGCGGGCGGCGAGCCAGAGGTTCTCGACGGCGAGGGCGGCGGAGTACGGCGCCATCTGCGGCTGGGTGTGGCGGCCGAGGGTGTGGCGGCCGCCGCGGGTCGGGTCGGCGGTGACGACGATGTTCACCGGGGTGTCGAGGATGGCCTCGATCTTCAGTTCCTTGAACTGCTTCGCCCTGCCCTTCGGCAGCGACTTCGCGTACGCCTCGCGCTGGCTCTGGGCGAGTTCGTGCATGTTCCGGCGGGTGTCGGCGGAACGGATGACCACGAAGTCCCACGGCTGCGAGTGGCCGACGGACGGCGCGGTGTGCGCCGCCTCCAGGACGCGCAGCAGCACGTCGTGCGGGATCGGGTCGCTGCGGAAGCCGTTGCGGATATCCCGACGCTCGCGCATCACCTTGAGCACGGCCTCGCGCTCGGCGTCGTTGTAGGCGGGTGCGGCAGGGCCGGTGGACTCTCGTACCTCTTCCACTGCGGCCGTGCTCTCTTCTTCCTGGTCGGCGGCCCGGGTGTCCAGGTCCTCCGCGTGCTGTACGAGTTCCGGTTCGAGCTCCGAGCCGGGGTCCGCCTCGCGGGGCGCGGGGACGGCGGCGAAGGCGTCCTCTGTGCCGCCCACTTGCTGCGCCGGTTGCTCCTCGGCGGGGAGGGTCAGCGGGTGCGGCGGGGTCGGTGCGAGGTGCGGGGTGGTGGGCACGGAGCCTTCCACCGGGACGAAACGGCCCAGGGAGTCGTCCGGGTGGGGCTGCGGCTGGAGCTGCAACTCCGGCTGCGGCTCCGGCTCCGATGGGGCAGCGGCCGGGAAGGCGGCATCCTCGGGGGCTGTCGGCTCCGTCACATGGAATTCGGCGGCTACGACGGGCTCGGGGGCCGGAGTTGCTTCGGCCTCGGGGACGGCAAGGGGTACGACCTCGGGGGTGAGAGGTGCCTCAACTCCCGCGAAAGCGACCGGAGTTGGCCCGACTTCCTGAATATCGTCAGCGGTCTCGTCGACCGGGGTGATCTCGTGAGCGTGCGGGGCCTCGAGAACCTGGTCGGGGGCAAGGACGACGGGGACGGGGGCGTACGCGACGTCCTCTGCCTGGACCGGCTCCGGGGCGAGTACCTCTTCGGGGATCTGGTCAGGGATGACTACGGCTTCAGGTGCGGGGTGGAAGGCGGGGGCCGGGTCGACGGCTTGCGGGAGGACGTCTTCGGGAGCCTGGTCGACGCCGTACGCGAGTCCGGTCTCGGGACCCGCCTCGGCGCCGAAGGGCTCAGCGGCCTGAGCGAACGCCGGCTCCGCAACCTGCTCGGCACCGTGGACCGCCTCGGCCTCAGCGCCCTGCTCGTCAGCGGTGCCCTGCTCGTCAACGGCAGCGAACCCGGCGTCGAAGCCCTCTCCGGTTCCCGCCACGCCAACGGCCTCCGGCAGCACCTGGCCCTCGGAAGCGAACGCCCCCTCGGAACCCGGCACGATCTCGAACTCCGGCGTGGCATCGGCCCCCGGCGCGACCTCGGTCCCCGGCACGGCGGCCTCCGCCTCCGGCGCAACCTCCGTACCCGGCACGGCAACCGCAGCGGCGACCTGCTCCGGCTCCTGCCCGGCGTTCACAGCAAACGCGTCCTCGGCCACCGGGTCAGCCACCAGGGCACCCGCGCCCTCCGGCACGTACCCGGCGTCAACACCGTGTCCGTCGCCGCCCGGCGCGAACCCCGCCTCGGGGCCCTGCTCATCCACCGGCGCCTGAACCTGCACCTGAACCTGCGCTGGTGACTGCTCCGGTACCTGCGCCTGGTCCTTCCCGGCGATCAAACCCTCGGCGCCCTCCGGCAGTTGGCCCGCCTCGGGAACACCGGCGTTTCCGGAACTCTCCGTGCTCACGTGGGCAAACGCAGCGGCAGGCTCCCCCGCGAACGACTGCCCATGCCCCTGCCAGGCTCCACCGGCATCGGGAGCCTGCGCCAAGCCGGCACCCGTACCTGTACTTACGCCAACGCTCTTGACCGGATCCGGCTCAGGCACGACAACCCCGGCGTCCAAGGCCATGGCGATGCCACCGCCGACGGACCCACCCGCCGATTCGCCAACCGGAACAACCGTTTCCGCTCCCTGCACCCCTGCGCTCACCGGAACCTGCGCGCCCCAGGGAGCCGCGCCCTGCGGGGGCAGGTCGCGGAGTTGGGGTGCGTCGAAGTACTCGGGGCCGGTCGTCGGCGGGCCCTGCTGCCGTACCGGCGCGCCCGCGGGGCCTCGGTCGGCGAGGGAGCGGACCGGGCTCGCGGAGGTGTCGGGGAGGGGCGGGCCGAGGTGCAGCGGGCGGCGCGGCGGAACCGGCGCGGGCGGCGGCGATGCGGGCAGCCGGACGCCACCCAGATCGACCGAACCGCTGTCACGGCCGGCGGTCTCATGCGGACCGGGCTCATGCGCGGCGGCCTCGTGCGGAGCGGGCTCCTGGACCGTCTCGACGACGGGCTCGGGGGTGGGGGGCGGGACCTCGTTGCCCCAGGCGCCCTGGGCGCCCGGCAGCAGCAACAGGTCCTCGTCCTCGGCGGGGGTCTCGGAGAGGTAGGTGTACGCGCCGTGCGCGGGAACGCCTGGCTGTTCCACCATGCCTGCGTTCTCCGGCAGCCCCTCGGCCGGGATCTGGCCGGTGTCGGTCATGCGTACCCCTTGCCCATCGGTTAGTGCTTCTACGACCCGCTCACCGGGAACGGCGCACCGACCGCCCCGCAGTGGAGAACGAGCGTGCCTGTCCAGCGGCACGAACGACCCGACGCCAAAAAGCGACAAAGCCATTTAGACGACAAAGCCATTGACTGGCATTGTCGCGGCCGTTGCGCCGTCGCGACAGGTTGACCCGCGACGGCCCGCTGTGGACTGCGCCACGTTGCGCGTCCTCCGGTTCCGCCGTACCACACTCACCCCAAAACGGGCGGGTTTTCCGGACATTGACGAACGAAGTGCCGGGTCACCCGATGCGGTACAACAGTCCGCCAGCCTACCGCGCGCAGTACGACAACAGGATCACGGGGACGGTTCGAGGGGTCAGGAAACGCGCTCCGGAAGGAGGCCGCTGAGCAGGAACGCGACGCTCCGTTCCGTCTCCGTCCAGGCCCTGGTGTCGAGTTCGACGGACTGGAGGAGGGCGCACTCGACGTGGTAGCCGTGCTCCGTGAGGTCGCGGCCGACGAGTTCCGCCTCGTCGCGGGTCGAGGCGTGCGCCACGATGCGCTGCGGGCGCCGGTCGGCGACCGCGGAGACGACGGCCACTCCCCCGCCGCCGACCCGTACTACGTCAGGTTCGGGGAGGTTCTCCAGGATGTGCGGGGCGTCGCCCTGGACGATCTGGAGGTGCACGCCGAAGCTGCGTGCCGCGGAGTCGGTGCGGGTGCAGGCCTGGGTGTCGCGGTCGACGGCGATGACGGCTGCTCCGGCGCGGGCCGCCTCGATGGCGAAGGCGCCGCTGCCGCAGCCGATGTCCCACACCAGGTCTCCGACGCGCGGGCCCAGGCGGGCGAGTTGGGCGGCCCGGAGCAGATCCGTCTCACCTTCGCCGAGCTCGCCGCCGTAGGCCTCGGCGGGCAGGGTCCAGCCGCGGGCGACGGCGGCCGGGTCGCGGCCGGCGATCCAGCCCTCGCCGCTGGTTTTGGGGACGGCCGGGCCGACCGGGCCGCCCATGACGATGACGACGTTGGGGTCGCGCCAGGTGCGGTCGGCGGCCTTGTCGGAGGTGAGGACGGTGACCTGCTCGTGCTCGGTGCCGAGTTCCTCGCAGATGACGAAGGTGCGGTGGACGCCCTCCATGAGGAGACCGAGTTCGGCGGGGCCGGCGCCCGGTGAGGTGAGGACGGCGACCTTTGTGTGGGCCCGGCACACGTTCACCGCGCGTCGCAGGGTGCGCCTGTGTGCGACCACCACTTGTGCGTCGTCCCAGGGCATACCGGCGCGGGCGAAGGCGGCGGCCACGGAGGAGACCGCGGGGACGACTTCGACCTCCAGGCCGAACTCGGGGTCGTGCAGGGTCCGTACGACGCCGAAGAAGCCCGGATCCCCGTCGGCGAACACCACCGCCGTGCCGCGGTGCCCGGCGATGCGGCGGGCGGCGAGGGCGACGCTGCCGAGGCGGATGCGCTCGGCGCGCTCCGGTACCTCGGGGAGCGAGAGATGGTGGGGTGCGCCGGCCACCAGGGTGGCGGCCGCGAGGGCGGAGCGTGCCGCGGCGGTCAGCGGAGAGCCGTCCCAGCCGATCACCGTGACGCGGTCGGCCATCGTCGTCAGTCTCCAGGGGTAATTCGCAGGTCGTCGGGGAAAGCGGCCCGTACGCGGGCACCGTGAGGGTACCTGGTGCGGCTGGGCGGTGCTCCCTGGGCTGTACCCGCCGGTTTCAGTTCCAGTCGGCGAACGACGTGAAACCGTCGACGTCTTCGAGCTGTTCGGCCGTGCCCTCCAGGTCCTCGGGGAGGAGGCTCCACACGATGAAGTCGGTGCGGACGTCGGTCCAGGTGCCGTCGTCGCCGTGGACATGCGCTATGCACGCGCCCCGCAGGACGCCCTCGCTGATGCAGCCGATCTTCTGGGCCACCTGCTGGGAGGCCGTGTTGTCGGCGGCGGTGCGCAGTTCGATGCGCTCCAACTTCTGGTCCCCGAACAGCCATTGGGCGGTGGCGAGCGCGGCCTCGGATGCGTAGCCCTCACCGCGGGCCCAGGGCGCGATGATGTACGACAGCTCGGTGGACCTGATGTGCCAGTCGGTCTTGGTGAGTTGGACGATGCCGACCAGCCGTTGGGTGAGGAACTCGGTGACGGCGAGGTCGAGGCCGCGGCCCGAAGTGCGTTCGTCGGGCGCGTACTCGGTGATCCAACGGCGGGCCCGGGCCTCGGTGTAGGGCTGGGGGACGTCGGTCCAGGACCCGACCTGCTCGTCGTTCATCATCTCCGTCAGCGCGGGGATGTCGTCCTCGTCGAGGGGCCGCAGCACCAACCGCTCCGTGCTGATGGAGATGTTGGGGAAGGTGCTCGTCATGCGCCGCTCCGTAACCTTCGGAAAATGTTCCGGGCCTACCTGAACTGCCCAGCATGCAGCATGAAAGCAGGGAACCGCATCACGGGGTCCACTCATCGTGAGGGCGTGGACCCCGTGCGTGGTGATACGCCGTATACGCCCCCCGTCAGCCGGAAGTGACCGGCAGGACAGAGCCCTTGTACTTCTCCGCTATGAACTTCTTCACGTCGGAGGAGACGAGCAGCTTCGCGAGCTTCTCGACCCGGGGGTCGTCCTCGTTGCCGCGTTTGACGGCCAGGAGGTTGGCGTAGGGGTTGTCCTTCGCCGGCTCCAGGAGGATCGCGTCCTTGGCGGGGCTGAGGCCCGCGTCCTGGGCGTAGTTGTTGTTGATGACGGCCACGTCCAAGTCGTCGAGCGAGCGCGGCAGTTGGGCCGGGTCGAGCTCCTTGAACCTCAGGTGCTTCGGGTTGGACGAGATGTCGGCGGGCGACGCGTCCGTACCGGCGCCCTTCTTGAGGGTGATCAGCCCCTTGGCGGCGAGGAGTTTGAGGGCGCGTCCCTCGTTGGTGGTCTCGTTCGGCACGGCGACGGTGGCGCCGTCGGCGAGCTTCGCGATGTCCTTGATCTTCTTGGAGTACACGCCCATCGGCGGCAGGTACGCCTTGACGACCGAGACCAGGTCGGTGTTCTTGGACTTGTTGAACTCGTCCAGGAAGGGCTGGTTCTGGTAGAGGTTCGCGTCCAGCGAGCCCTCCTGGAGCGCGGTGTTCGGCAGGACGTAGTCCGTGAACTCCTTGATCTCCAGCTTCAGTCCGGCCTTCGTGGCCAGGTCGTCCTTGATGTACGTCAGGACCTCGCCGGCCGGTACGGCGGTGGCGCCGACGACGAGAGTGCCGTCGGCCTTGCCACCGCTCTTGCCCGAGTCGGAGCCCGAACCGCAGGCCGTGAGGCCGAAGACGGTCACGGCGAGTCCCGCCGCCGTGATGGCGATGCTCTTGCGCATGGTGATTCCCCCGATGCGGATCAGAAGGACGGAATGACGGAACCGGCGTACTTGTCCTCGATGAACTTCTTCACCTCGGGCGAAGTGAGCAGCTTCGCGAGCTTCTTGACGCGCGGGTCCTTCTCGTTGCCCTTCTTCACGGCGAGGAAGTTGCCGTACGGGTTGTTCGTCGCGGACTCCAGGATCAGGGCGTCCTTGGCGGGCTTCAGGCCCGAGGAGATGGCGTAGTTGCCGTTGATGACGGCCGCGTCGACGTCGTCCAGGGAGCGCGGGGTCTGGGCCGCCTCCAGCTCCTTGAACTTGAGCTTCTTCGGGTTCTTGGTGATGTCCGCGGGGGTCGCCTCGTTGCCCACACCGGACTTGAGGGTGATCAGCCCGTTCGCCGCGAGCAGCTTGAGGGCGCGGGCCTCGTTGACGCTGTCGTTCGGGACGGCGACGGTCGCGCCGCTCTTGAGGGCGTCGGCGCTCTTGACCTTGTGGGAGTAGAGGCCGAGCGGCTCCAGGTGGACCGTGACGACGGGCACGATGTGGGTGCCGTTCTTCTTGTTGAAGTCGTCCAGGTACGGCTGGTTCTGGAAGTAGTTGGCGCCCACCGAGCCGTCCTCCGTCGCCGTGTTCGGCGTGACGTAGTCGGTGAACTCCTTGACCTCCAGGTCGAGTCCGGCCTTCTTCGCCAGGTTCTTCTTGACGAAGTTCAGGATCTCGGCGTGCGGGGTCGGGCTCGCGGCGACGACCAACGGTCCGCTGTAGTCGGAGGAGGCCGAGGAGGAACCCTTGTCCGAACCGCAGGCCGAGAGCGCGAAGGTGAGCGCTCCGGCGGCGAGGACGGCGGTGGTGAGCTTTGCGGTGTTACGCACGAAAAGTGCCTTTCCTGAAGGGTGTTGCGTGGTACGACCCCGCGTTGGGTGGTGCGGGGAGCTATGGGGAGGGTGGGACAAGCGCCCCGGCTCAGACGGTCTCGCTCGTCGCGGTGGACGCCTTGAGCAGCCGGAGCCTCGGCCCGGCACCGGACTGTCCGCCGCGCCGGTGCAGCGAGCGGGCCGCGTAGTCGCCGGCGAACTGGATGAGGGAGATGACGACCGCGAGGATCGCCACGGTGATCCACATCAGCTGCGTCTCGAAGCGCTGGTAGCCGTAGCGGATGGCGATGTCGCCGAGGCCGCCCGCGCCGACCGTGCCGGCCATCGCGGAGTAGCCGATGAGCGCGACGATCGTGGTCGTGGTGCTGGAGATCAGCGAGGGCAGGGACTCCGGTACGAGGACCTTGCGTACGACGGTCCAGGTGTTGCCGCCCATCGACTGCACGGCCTCGACGAGCCCGCCGTCCACTTCCCGGACAGCCGTCTCAACAAGGCGCGCGAAGAAGGGGATTGCGCCGATCGCGAGCGGCACGATGGCGGCCTCGCGGCCGATGGTCGTGCCGGTGATGGTCCGCGTGAAGTTCATCAGCGCGACCATGAGGATGATGAACGGCAGCGAGCGGGCGACGTTCACGATCTGCCCGATGACCTTGTTCGCGGCGACGTTCTGGAGCAGTCCGCCGCGGTCGGTCAGGACCAGCAGGATGCCGAGCGGAAGTCCGCCGACGACGGCGATGACCGTGGACCAGCCGACCATGTACAGCGTGTCCCAACACGCCTGGGACAGCAGGGGCTGCATCTCCGACCAGGTCACTTGGCACCTTCCTTCAGCAGTACGGGCTCCTGGCCCAACACGTCGATCTGCAGGCCCTGTTCGCGCAGGAAGCCGATCGGCACGACGTTGTCCTCGTAGCGGCCGGGCAGTTCGATGCGCATGCGGCCGACCTGGAGTCCGCCGACGGTGTCGATGGCGGCGCCGAGGATCGAGATGTCGATGTTGTAGGTGCGCGAGAGCTGGGAGATGACGGGCTGGGTGGCGGCCTCGCCGTGGAAGGTGACGTCGACGACCGTGCGGTCCGCGCTGTGCGCCTCGCCGCTGACCGGGAAGAGCGCGGAGGCCAGCTCGGAGCCCGGGGTCGCGAGCAGTTCGCTCACCGTGCCGGACTCGACGATGCGGCCGTTCCGCATCAGGGCGGCCGAGTCGCACACGTTCTTGACGACGTCCATCTCGTGGGTGATGAGCAGGACGGTCAGGCCCAGCTGCCGGTTCAGGTCGCGCAGCAGCTGGAGGATCGAGCGGGTGGTCTCCGGGTCGAGCGCGCTGGTGGCCTCGTCGGAGAGCAGCACCTTGGGGTCGCCGGCCAGCGCGCGGGCGATGCCGACGCGCTGCTTCTGGCCGCCGGAGAGCTGCGCCGGGTAGGACTTCGCCTTGTCGGCGAGCCCGACGAGGTCGAGGAGTTCGAGGGCCTTGGCGGACCGTTCCTTCCCGGACTTGCCAAGGATTTCGAGGGGCAGCTCGATGTTGTCCTGCACGGTCCGCGAGGAGAGCAGGTTGAAGTGCTGGAAGACCATGCCGATACGGCTGCGCGCCTGCCGGAGTTCCCGTCCGGCACGCGGTCCGCGCCCGGCGAGGGCGGTGAGGTCCTGCCCGGCGACGGTGACCGTCCCGGCGGTGGG
Source organism: Streptomyces prunicolor NBRC 13075 (assembly GCF_000367365.1). Lineage (GTDB taxonomy): Bacteria > Actinomycetota > Actinomycetes > Streptomycetales > Streptomycetaceae > Streptomyces > Streptomyces prunicolor. The sequence goes on from NZ_BARF01000057.1 coordinate 12,583, forward strand.
CTTCTCCAGCAGGTTGACGCAGCGGATGAGCGAGGACTTGCCGGCGCCGGACTGGCCGATGACGCCGTACACCTCGCCTTCGCGGACGTGGAGATCGACGCCGTCGAGGGCGGTGACCTCACGGCCGCGTGAGCGGTAGACCTTGGTCAGGCCCGATGTGGTGATCACTGGGGTTCCATGACTGTCGGGTACGCGGGCGTGGGTGTGCCCTGGTACGAGGGGGGAAATGTGCGCGGGGCGGCGTCAGTCACGTACGACATACGAGGTACGGACATGCCACAGCGGCTCGCTTCGGGGCGCGAGGCTCGGGGCGCAAAGCCCGGAGGTGGTGCGGGGGCCCTCTAGAAGGCGCACATTCGACACATACAACGAGCACCGGGCGTCAGGGTCGCCTCGGTCGCAAGGGTGCGGTAGCTCGTCGTGGTCATGGAATCAGTAAAGCAGACGTACGGTCCTGACAAAGGGCCGCTGTCCGCATGCCGGACAGCGGCGGACGCCCGTCAGCCACGCACGGAGATCTCCACTCCCCCCTCGCTGACCAGCGCGGACAAGGCTGACAGGTCACTCACAACAAGGTCGGCGTCGAGCTCGTGGGCCTGGTGGGTTGTGGCCAATGCCACGGTGATCATCCCGGCCGCGCGGCCCGCCTGGAGTCCCGCCGGGGCGTCCTCGAAGACGACACAGCGGGCCGGGTCGACGCCCAGCTGGCGGGCCGCGAGCAGGTAGGGCTCGGGGTCGGGCTTGCCGCGGGTGACGTCCTCGGCGACCACGAGGGTCTTGGGGAGGATGCCGGCGTGCGCGAGCCGGGCCTCGGCGAGCCGACGGGTGGCGGAGGTGACGACGGCCCAGCGGTCGGCGGGCAGCGAGTCGAGGAAGTCCCGGGTGCCAGGGAGCAGAACGGCACCCCCGTTGGGCACGTCCTCGACCTCAAGCGCCTCGATCCGGGCGACCGCGGCCGGGACGACATCGGCGGGCAGCAGGTCGGCGGCTATCGCCACGGCGGTCCGCCCGTGCAGCTCGACCCGGGCGAAGTCCTCGGCGGTGATCCCGAACTCCGCCGCCCACCGGGTCCAGCACCGGCGCACGGATTCGAGGGAGGAGACGAGCGTGCCGTCGTTGTCGAACAGGAGGGCTTCAGCGTGGATCTTCATGCACGCGACCCTACGGTCAGCGGCCTTATGGCCCGTAATAGGGTCACTGCATGCTTGATGCCCTGACGCTGGCGACCGGTGTCGCCGCGCTGCTGCTCGCCGCCTGGTGCGGGTGGGCGGCCTACCGTGATCAGCCGACCAAGGACTGGCACTTCATCGGCATGGCCGTCGTCACCCTGCTGACCCTGGTCCAACTGGTGGTCGGCATCGTGCAGTTGGCGCGCGGCGAGAAGGCGGAGCAGGGCACCGTGATCTTCGTGGCGTATCTGCTGGGCGCGTTCGCGACCGTCCCTGCGGCGGGTCTCATGTCACTGACGGAGCGCACACGTTGGGGTTCGATCACGGTCGCGGCCGGCGGTGTGGTCCTCGCCGTGCTCGAAGTGCGGCTCTACGACATCTGGGGAAGCTGAGATGACCACCGTGGAAGAGAACACCGTGGAAGAGAAGCCGAAGCGGCTCATCAGCGGGCCCGGCATGCTGCTCGTCTGGTTCTACGGCGTGATGGTCGTCGGCGCGGTGTCCCGCTCCGTCTACCAGATCGCCACCGAGTTCGACCGGGCCCCGCTCGCCTACTCGCTGTCCGCCGTCGCGGGTGTGGTGTACGGATTCATCACGTACTCCCTGATCCGCGGCGGCGAAAGGGCCCGCCTGGCGGCACAGGCGTGCTGCGCCGCCGAACTCGCGGGTGTCCTCGTCGTCGGTACGTTGACCGTGATCGACAGCTCGGCCTTCCCGGACGCGACGGTCTGGTCGTACTACGGCGCGGGGTACATCTTCATCCCCGTGCTGCTGCCGCTGTCCGCGCTGTACTGGCTGCGGAAGAACCGCACGGCCGACGCCGGCGACACGGCCGACACCGTCACGCCGTAGCGACGTATGCCTCGACCGGCTTCTCCAGGACGATCATCGGTACGCCGTCGTCGCCCTGGGAGGTGCCTACGGTCTCGTAGCCGACGCGGCGGTACAGGCGGAGGTTGCCCTCGCTGCGGTGGCCGGTGTGCAGGCGGAACTTCTTGGCGCCGCGCTCTCCGGCGAGGGCCGATTCGGCCGCGCGGAGGAGGCGGGCGCCGATGCCGTGGCCCTGGAGGCGCGGGTGGACGCAGAGTTTGCCGATGGCCGCAGCGCCGTCCTCGGTCACCGTGCCGCGGACCGATCCGACCACCTCCTCGCCCAGCCGGGCGACGAAGACGCAGTCGGAACCGACCTCGTCCCGGACCGAGTCGAGGCTCTGGACGAGCGGGTCGATGCGGTAGTTGCCGTACAGCGCCGCCTCGCTCTGGAAGCACAGGTACTGCAGCCTGAAGATCTGCTCTGAGTCCTGCTCGGTCGCCACCGAGATGGTCACGCTCATGCCCATGTGCGCACGCCTCCCGCTCACCTGATCGCCATGTGGTTCCTCACTCCTATCCCCGTGCTTCGTGGGCCGCAACCTCCGGCGTCAGCAATCGCCGAAGACATCCCAGACATCTGGAACGTTCCGGGCCGAGACTGCCCTGTGAGATACCCAACTCCCCCGCGATCTCGCGGTAGGTGAGGTCCTTGGGCGACAGCAGCGCCTCCATGAGCCGCGGGCAACGGCCCGGCAATCGCCTCACCGCGTCATGCAGCGCACGATGCCGCGCCGCCGTGAGCGCGGCCTGCTCGGGGCCACGGTCGCTGTCGTCGGCAGGGTCATCGTCGTACGACTGTTCGAGGCGGGCGGTACGGCGGGTGCGCTGGGCCTCCGAGCGGACCGCGCGGCGGAGCCAGCGCTGGGGGTCGACCGGGGGGCCGGAGGCGTCGAGGCGTTCCAGGAGGCGGAGCCAGACGGCCTGTTCGAGGTCGCCGGGCTCGGTTCCGGCGGCATATGCCTCGGCGGAGGCCTCGGCGGCGAGCAAGGGGCGCAAGGTGGCGACAAGTTGGTGCGTCATATGCGGCACGACGCGACCGCCCTGGCACAAGGTTGCCGGGACGGCCGTCTGTCACTCCAACGGGGCGGCGGGCTCAGCCGTTGACGAAGTCCGCGCGGGCCAGCAGGCCGGTGTCGGCGTTGTCGGTGAAGACACCGTCGATGCCGGTGGCGAAGTACCGCTTGAAGGCGCCGAACGCGTCGCCGTAGGCGTCCGCGGCGCTGCCCTTGCGGTACTCCAGCGGCAGGAAGGGGTTCTCGTTGCGCATGGTGTAGGGGTGCAGGATGAGGCCCGCCTTGTGCGCGTCGGCGACCAGGGTGGTCTCCTTGTTCAGGCTGCCGTCGGCGTTCTTCGTGATGATCAGGTCGAGCGTCGGGCCCAGGCCGTCCGCGTACCGCGCGATCTCGGCGAGACCCTTCGGCGTGACCAGGTCGTCGACCGTGCGCGGGTCACCCTGGTCGATGAAGTCGAAGGGCTGGGTGCCCGTGCCGGACAGCAGCACGACCAGCGGGTTGCCGACGAGCTTGTTGATCTTCGCGATGCTGGTCGGCTCGAAGGACTGGATGAGGACGGGCGAGTTCTTACGGTCCTTGCCGTGCTTGCGCAGGATCGTCGAGAGCAGCTTCTCCATCTCGAATCCGCGCTTGCGGAAGTAGGTGGGGTGCTTCATCTCGGGGTAGATCCAGACCTGCTTGCCGCGCTTACGGGTCTGCTCGTCCTGCCACTTGAGGACCTCCTCAAAGGTGGGGATCTCCCAGCGGCCGTTGTAGAGCATGTTGTGCGGGCGGTTGACCGGAATGCGCTCGATCGCGCGCAGGGTCTTCAGCTCGGCGAGCGTGAAGTCCTCGGTGAACCAGCCGGTCGTGGAGACACCGTCCAGCAGCTTGGTGGTCTTGCGGGAGGCGAACTCGGGGTGGTCCGCGACGTTCGTCGTGCCGCCGATCTCCGGCTCGTGCCGGCAGACCAGGTGACCGTCCTTGGTGGGGACGAGGTCACCGGCCTCGACGATGTCGGCGCCCATGTCGAGGGCCAGGTTGTACGACCCGAAGGTGTGCTCCGGGCGGTAGCCGCTGGTGCCGCGGTGACCGACGATCGTCGGCTTGGGCAGGTCCTTCAGGCCGCCGCCTCCGTGGCGGGCCGTCGTGGCCTCGGCGGCTCTCGCCGCGCCCGCCGGTCCGAGTGCGGCCACTCCCGCGCCGAGTACGGCGGCGCCGAGCAGCGCCCGTCGTCCGGTGCCGTTCAGTCGCTCGTTCGGCCCCTGTGTTCCCTGCGTGTCCATGAAACCTCCTGCGTCGCCCCGTCGCTGCGCGCCGATCGTAGGTGCGCGTACATGACGAACGGGAGACCTCGGCCGGAACACGGCGGTGACGCTGGATGTCCTGAGCAAGGCGAGGTTTGACACGGCATCAGCAAGGAACGCGAGATGTGTCACAACATGGCGGCCCGGTTACGGGACGGTCCTGGCGCGGCACCGCAGGTAAACGTGCGTCAACACTGCGTAAGACCTCGGTGAACCCGATGTGCAATACCCCGGGCGCCGCGAGTATCGTCCTCACCTGCACCGATTTATATCGAACCCCTTGACACCGGAGGGCCCGTTGTCCCGCTTCGCGCTCATCAAGGCACTGCTCGGACCGATCATGCGCCTGATGTTCCGCCCCCGGGTGGAGGGAATCGAGCACATCCCGGGAGACGGTCCGGTGATCCTGGCCGGCAACCACCTCACGTTCATCGACTCGATGATCCTTCCGCTGGTCTGCGACCGGCAGGTGCTGTTCATCGGCAAGGACGAGTACGTCACCGGTGAGGGGTTCAAGGGGCGGCTCATGGCCTGGTTCTTCACGGGCGTCGGGATGATTCCGGTGGATCGGGACGGGGCGAACGGTGGGGTCGCGGCCCTGATGACCGGGCGGCGCATCCTGGAGGAGGGCAAGGTCTTCGGGATCTATCCCGAGGGGACGCGGTCGCCCGACGGTCGGCTGTACCGGGGGCGGACCGGGATTGCTCGGCTCACGATGATGACGGGGGCGCCTGTCGTTCCGTTCGCGATGATCGGGACGGACAAGTTGCAGCCGGGCGGGGCGGGGTTCCCTCGACCGGGGAAGGTCACTGTTCGGTTCGGTGAGGCGATGGAGTTCTCTCGGTATGAGGGGATGGATCGGGATCGGTATGTGTTGCGGGCTGTGACTGACTCCGTGATGACTGAGGTCATGCGGTTGTCGGGGCAGGAGTACGTGGATATGTACGCCACGAAAGCCAAGGCTGCGTAAGCCTCCGGCGGTCGACCGGTTTTCGGGTGCGGGTGCGTTGTGGCTGGTCGCGCAGTTCCCCGCGCCCCTTAAGGCATCGCCCTACCCGGCGTCTTCCAGTTCCTGGTTCTTCAGCATGAACCATGCTGCAACTGCCGTTGCCAGTAGGACTGTTGCGCCTACCGCTGATGCCACGCTGAGGCCGCTGACGAAGGCTTCTCTCGCCGACGTCAGCATTTCCTGGGACGCCTGGGTCGGCATACTTGCCGCCGCTTCCACCGCGCCGCCCAACGACTCGTGCGCCCCGCTCGGTGTTCCCGCCGGAGCTGCGAAGCCCCTGTACACGCCTGTCACGATCGAGCCGAGTACGGCGATTCCCAGGGCCGCGCCCAACTCGTAGGCCGTTTCCGAGACTGCTGAGGCCGCGCCCGCTTGCTCCTTCGGTACGGAGGAGAGGATGACGTCGGCTGTCACCGTGAAGGAGAAGCCGGCACCTACGCCGACGACCAGGAGGGCGGCGCCCAGGAGTGGGTAGCCGGTCGACTGGTTGAGGGTTGTCAGTACGGCCAGTGCCAGGCCCACTGCCGCCAGGCCGCCGGCGACCACCGCGCGCACCGAGAAGCGGCGGGCCACCCTTCCCGCGATCAGGCCGGCCGCCACCGCGCCCACCGCTGCGGGGATTTCGGCCAGGCCCGCCTCGAACGGGCCCCTGCCCTGGACCAGTTGCAGGTACTGGGAGAGGAAGAACACCAGGCCGGACAGGCCGATGATGGTCAGCAGGTCGGCCAGGACGGCCGCGCTGAAGCCGCGGTTGCGGAACAGGCGCATGTCCAACAGGGGGGCGGGGAGCGTGAGTTGGCGGCGGACGAACCAGTACAGGGCCGCCGCACCGAGTATGCCTACCGCCAGTGAGGGCAGCTCGAAGCCGCGGGTCGCGGCCTCCTTCACCGCGTAGACCACTCCGATCACGCCGATCAGGGACAGGACCACGCTGATCAGGTCCCACGGGCCCGGGTTGGGGTTCTTGGATTCCGGGAGCGTCTTGATGCCTACCAGGACCAGGACCGCCATCACCGGCAGGTTGATCAGGAAGACCGAGCCCCACCAGAAGTGTTCGAGCAGGAAGCCGCCCGCTACCGGGCCGACTGCCGTACCGGCGGAGGCTGTTGCGCCCCAGATGCCGACCGCGAGGCTGCGTTCGCGCGGGTCGTGGAAGATGTTGCGGATCAGGGCGAGGGTCGCGGGCATCAGGGTCGCGCCCGCGACGCCGAGGAGCGCCCGGGCCAGGATCATCAACTCGGGTGTGGATGCATAGGCGTTGAGGATCGAGATCGCGCCGAACGCCGTGGCTCCGATCAGCAGGATCTTCTTGCGGCCGATGCGGTCGCCGAGGCTGCCCATCGACACGAGCAGGCCCGCGATGACGAAGGAGTAGACGTCGCCGATCCAGAGGAGTTGGGTGCCGGTCGGCTTCAAGTCCTCGCTGATGTACGGGGTTGCGAGGCCCAGGACCGTCGCGTCCACGGCCACCAGCAGCACGGCGAGCACGAGGACGGAGAGCGCGAGCCAACGGCCCGGGCGCTTCTCCGTCTCCGTCGCGATCGCCGGCTGCAGGGTGCTGATCATGATCCCTCTCTCTGTGTTTCGTCTCGTCGCAGTGCGCCGCCGAGCAGCAGCTCGGCGATCATGCGGGTGAAGTCCTTGGGGGCGCCCTTGCCGCTCTGCACCATCCAGGCACCGGAGGCCAGCAGGCCGAACAGTGCCTCGGTGAGCCAGGCGGGCGTCAGGTCGATGCGGAACTCGCCGTTCTGCTGGCCGCGCCGGAACACGGCGGTGATGCGGTCGTCGATCCGGGCCCAGCCCGCGTGCTGTTCCTCGCCCTCGAACAGCTGGTTCTCGGTGTAGAGGAAGGCGAGCAGGCCGGCGGCCGGTTCGACCTCGCGGACGAGCCGTCGTACGGCGTCCTCGGCGGGGTTCTCATCCAGCCGCGCCGCCTCCAGCGCGGTCTCGCACTCCGCGATGCCGAGCGCCTCCAGCGCCCGTACGAGCGCGTCCCGACCCGCGAACTGGCGGTGCAGCGTGGCCCGGCTGATCCCGGCCGCCTTGGCGACCTCGTCCATGGTCGCGGTGGACTTACGGGTCAGCAGGGCCGCGGCAGCGCGGAGAGCGTGGTCACGGTCGAGAGCCATGAGACAACCATAACCCACATGAGACACTCATGTCTCATCGCGGGCATGGTCGTCTCACGAGGGGAGTGCCAGTAGTCAGGGGCTTCTCAGTGCCAGGGCAGCCGGCCGCGCTTCTCCCAGTACGTGCGCGGCTCCTCGGCGAGCGTCGCTAGGCGGGACAGCTGGTCGTCGTTCAGGTCCACGGCCGCCGCGTGCAGGTTGGAGGCGAGCTGGGCGGCGGTCGCGGCGCCGGACAGGGCCACGCCTGCCCAGGGCTCGCGCAGGATCAGGGCCAGGGCGATCGCGTCGGCGCCCGTGTTCGTTTCCTCGGCCACGGCCTTCAGCGCGTCCGGGGCGTACGGGTCCGCCAGCCTTCCGTTGGCCATGCCCTCCTTGACGATCACCGCGAGGCCGGCGTCGTGAGCCTCGGTGAGGGCCGGGCCCGCAGAGATCTCCAGGGCGTTGTACGTCGACTGGACGGTGCGGAAGAGGGGCTCGCCGTCCACCGTCACGGTGAGGGCGGCGCGGATCGCGTCCGCCTGGGCGGGGCCGCTGGTGGAGAAGCCGATGGTGACGCCCGTTGCCGCCAACTCGGCCAGTTTCGCGTGGAGTTCCTTGTCGGTGAGGGCCGGGCTGTCGGGGGTCACCGAGTGGATCTGGTAGAGGTCGAGGTGGGCGCCGAGCAGTTCGGCGGTCTCGGCGCGCTGGCGGTCGTAGGTCTGGACGCTGTGGTCCTTGACCTCGTGCTTCTCCGCGTCCGTGGTCCAGTCGGCGGTGTAGGTGTAGCCCCATTTGCTGCCGACCACGATGTCGTCCAGGTCGGGGTGGGTCTTCAGCCAGTCGGCCAGGAACTCCTCGGAGCGGCCGTAGGAGCGGGCTGCGTCGAAGTAGCGGACGCCTTGCGCGTAGGCGGCGTCGAGGAGTTCGTGGGTGCGGGTGCGGAGGGTTTCTACGGTGCGGGTCTCTCCGAGGTCTTTTTCTCGGCCCAGGTTGATGTAGCCGGGGCGGCCTACTGCGGCGAGGCCCAGTCCGAGGTGGCTGGTGGGGGTTGTTGCTGTTGCCAGTCGGGCGAAGGGCATCGCGGGCTCCGTCTTGGTCGGCTCCGGTAGGGCTGCTGACCAACGTAACCCGGGATGACCTGCGCTTCAGAGCTCGGGGGCTTGCGGTGGATTGGCGAGTGCAGGTACGTCGTGGCTTGTCGCGCCCACGCGGCAGAGCCGCACATCGATACAGCCCCGCGCCCCCAGAGGGCCTGCGGCCCTTGGGCGCGCGGCCCTACTTCTTCTTCGCCGTGGCCCACTCGTACTGAACCGCCAAGTCGCGCTTCACCTCTGCCAGTTGGATTGCTACCGCGCTCGGGGCCGTGCCGCCACGGGCGTTGCGGGAGGCCAGGGCGCCCGGGACGTTGAGGACGGACCGGACCTCGGGGGTGAGGTGGGCGGAGATCTTCGCGAACTGTTCGTCCGTGAGGCCGTCCAGTTCGATGCCCTCGGATTCGGCGACCTTGACGCACTCGCCGGCGACCTCGTGGGCCACCCGGAAGGGGACGCCCTGCTTGACCAGCCACTCGGCGATGTCCGTGGCGAGGGAGAAGCCGGCCGGGGCCAGTTCTTCCATGCGGTCGCGGTGGATGGTGAGGGTGGCCATCATGCCGGTGAACGCCGGGAGCAGGACCTCGAGTTGGTCGATGGAGTCGAAGACCGGCTCCTTGTCCTCCTGGAGGTCGCGGTTGTAGGCGAGGGGGAGGGCCTTGAGCGTTGCCATCAGGCCCGTGAGGTTGCCGATCAGGCGGCCCGACTTGCCGCGCGCCAACTCCGCGATGTCCGGGTTCTTCTTCTGCGGCATGATCGACGAGCCCGTGGAGAACGCGTCGTGCAGGGTCACGAAGGAGAACTCCTTCGTGTTCCAGATGATGATCTCCTCGGCGATCCGGGAGAGGTTCACCCCGATCATCGCCGTGATGAAGGCGAACTCCGCGACGAAGTCACGGGAGGCCGTTCCGTCGATGGAGTTCGCGACCGAGCCGTGCTCGAAGCCGAGGTCCTTCGCCACCGACTCCGGGTCCAGGCCGAGGGAGGAACCCGCGAGCGCTCCCGAGCCGTACGGGGAGACGGCCGTCCGCTCGTCCCACTGACGGAGGCGTTCCGCGTCCCGGGACAGAGGCTGTACGTGCGCCAGCACGTGGTGGGCGAACAGCACCGGCTGGGCGTGCTGAAGGTGGGTGCGGCCGGGCATCGCCACGTCCGGGTGGGCCTCCGCGAGGCCGACCAGCGCGTCCTGGAGGTCGGCGATGAGGCCGCCGATCGTGCGGGCGTGGTCGCGCAGGTACATCCGGAAGAGGGTGGCGACCTGGTCGTTGCGGGAGCGGCCCGCGCGCAGCTTGCCGCCGAGGTCGGGGCCGAGGATCTCCAACAGGCCGCGTTCCAGGGCCGTATGGACGTCCTCGTCGGCGATCGTGCCGACGAGGGAGCCGTCGGCGACGTTCGCTTCGAGCTGGTCCAGGCCCGCGAGCATGCGGTTCAGCTCGTCGTCCGTGAGGAGGTTCGCCTTGTGCAGCACGCGCGCGTGGGCGCGGGAACCGGCGATGTCGTAGGGCGCGAGCCGCCAGTCGAAGTGGACGGACGCGGACAGCTTCGCCAGGGCCTCGGCGGGACCGTCGGCGAAACGACCGCCCCAGAGCCGTACGTCACCGCTGTTGCTGCTCACTTGCGCTGCTCCTCAAAGGCCGTGGGTGGGTCGCGATGTTCCGCGTTGTCCCTGTGTCGTCCCTGCAGTTTCCCTGCATTGTCTCTCATGCATGATTATGCAGAGCTCTGCATGATTCGTCAATTTTAGCGTCCCTTGAACGGCAGCAACCGCTTACCCGTACCTCTCGCCGGACGCAGGCGCCGCGTTTCTCCCCACGAGTCACCCAAGAGTCACCCCCAGTTCACCCCTGACCCGAGTGAGGCATTCGCATGTCCAGGGCTCTCCCCAAGTACAACAAGCGTCGCGTCGTGTTCATCGGCGGTGCCGCCGCCGTGGTGCTGTCCGGCGCGGTCATCGCCGGGTCCGCTCTTGCCGGGACGCCGGACAAGAGCAGCACGGCGCAGAGCGCCCGGACCTTGGCCGACACCGGGACGATCACCTGCCCGGATGTGAAGTCGCAGCTGCCTGCCGTTCCGGCGTCGGCGCAGGCCGAGGTCGACCGGAACCTCGCCCTTCTCGACACGCAGATCGCCGAGGCCAACAAGCGGCTCGTCGACACGGTGGGGCAGGGTGGGGCGAACTTCGTTCAGAACGCGATCCTCGGCCCGCTGAAGGACAAGCGGGTGTCGACGATCGACCGGATCGCTATTGCCATCGGGCGTCAGGGCACCAAGCCGACCGGTCTCGACTCGCTGGCCACCTGCGCCCTGAACACCGGTGGGACCGACGTCGGCGGGACGGAGACGGGCGGGACCGACACCGGCACCGATACCGGTGCGACCGACACCGCGACCCCGAGCGCCACGGAGTCCGCCGCGGACGCTGCCGGGGGGACGGAGGACACTGGCGACGCGGCGAGTGCGGTCGGGACGATCACCTGCCCGGACGTGAAGTCGCAGCTGCCCGCCGTTCCGGCTTCCGCGCAGGCCGAGGTCGACCGGAACCTCGCCCTTCTCGACACGCAGATCGCCGAGGCCAACAAGCGACTCGTCGACACCGTCGGACAGGGTGGCGCCAACTTCGTCCAGAACGCGATCCTCGGCCCGCTGGAGGACAAGCGCACGTCCACCATCGACCGGATCGCCATCGCCATCGGGCGTCAGGGCACCAAGCCCAGCGGCCTCGACTCCCTGGCCGCCTGCACGCTCACCAAGTGACGTGACAGGCAGCCGTGGCCGCCCCGATGAACGCCGGCCGGGGCGGCCACGGTGACGCCCGCGACACACCGGACCGCACTCCAACCGGCCCTGAATGGCTCATCCGGGCTGCCTGTGCCGCCGGTGACCTCTACCGTCTGAGCCATGCGCTCCGGTGTCGTCGCCCTCGCGTCCGCGTCCCTTCTGCTGCTCGCCGCGGTTCCCTCACGGGCCGCGGCGCCGCCGATTCCGTCGTTGCTCGCGGATACCGGGGGTGGGAGTCAGCTGATCCTCGCTCAGGCTCCGCGTGCCAATTCCACTGCGGGGACGCTGAGTTGGTGGGAGCGGCGGGGTGGTGCCTGGGTGAAGGTCGGGTCCGTGGCGGCTCGGTTCGGGGCGAAGGGGCTTGTCGAGGGTGGGTCCCGTAAGCAGGGGTCCTATACGACTCCGACCGGGTTGTACGACCTGCCTTATGCCTTTGGGATCAAGGCGGCTCCGGGTGGGACCAAGGCCAAGTACCGGCGGGTGGGCGGGAGTTCGTGGTGGTGTGAGGACACGCGGTCTCGGGTCTACAACCGGTGGAGTGAGCCCCTGGCGCGTGATTGTCGGGCGTCCGAGTCCGAGCGGTTGATCTCCTATGCGACGCAGTATGCGTATGGGTTCGTCGTCGGGTTCAACTACGCCAAGCCTGTGAAGGGGCGGGGGGCCGGGATCTTTTTGCATGTCAACGGGCGTGGGGCTACCGCCGGTTGTGTGTCTGTGCCGGGGGATGCGATGCGGAGGATTTTGCGGTGGGCTGATCCTGGGCGGTCGCCGCATATTGCGATTGGGACGGCTGGTGGGGTTACGGCGATCACTCGGTACTGATTCGCGAAGGCGCCGTTCAGGTATCGGTTGTACGGCGGGTGCGGGCCCACTGTGGCTGGTCGCGCCCACGCGGCGGAGCCGCAAATCGACACAGCCCCGCGCCCCTTAGGGGGTTCAGGTCGCCGGAAGCCACACCGTGAACGTCGTCGAACCCTGGCGGCTCTCCAACCTCACGCTTCCCCCATGCGCCTCCGTCACCGCCGCCACGATCGACAGGCCCAGGCCCGCTCCTCCTCCACTCCCTCCGCCGCCCTCCGTTCGTCTGCGGTCCCCGCGGGTGAAGCGTTCGAAGACTCCCGGCTGGACCTCCATCGGGACGCCCGGGCCGTCGTCGTGGACCGTCAGCGAGGTCGCCCCCTCACCTGTCTCCACCCCGACCGTCACCTTCGTACCAACAGGCGTGTGCAAACGCGCGTTGGCCAACAAGTTGGCCAACACCTGTTGGAGGCGGTGGGCGTCGCCCGTCACCGTGACCGGTTCCTCGGGGAGTTGCAGGGCCCAGCGGTGGTCGGGGCCCGCGGCGCGTGCGTCGGCTACGGCGTCGAGGACCAGGTGGGTGAGGTCGACGGGGCGGCGTTCGAGGGGGCGGCCCGCGTCCAGGCGGGCGAGGAGGAGCATCTCGTCGACCATGACGCCCATGCGGGCGGACTCCGCCGTGATGCGTTCCAGCGCCCGGGTCACCTTCGGCGGGACCGGGTCCGGGTGGAGGAGGGCGAGTTCGGCGTGGCCCCGGATCGACGCCACCGGGGTGCGCAGTTCGTGGCTGGCGTCGGCCGCGAAGCTGCGTAGGCGTTCCTCGCTGGCGTGCCGGTGGGTGAGCGCGTCCTCGACATGGCCGAGCATGCGGTTGAAGGCACCGGCGACCTTGCCCACCTCGCTGCGCGGATCGGACTCGGGTGCCCGGGGCGGCAGGGTCACCTCGCCGCTGGCCAGCGGGAGTTCGCTGACCCGGGTGGCCGTGGCGGCGACCCGGCTGAGCGGCCGTAGGGACCAGCGCACCCAGAGCGCGCCCGCGAATCCGGCGATCAGGAGGGCCGCGCCGAAGACGATCGCCTCGACCGCCTCCAGCCGGTGGACCGTGGCCTCCACGGACTCCAGCGGGAGTCCGGTGATCATCACGTCGCCGTCCCGGCCCTTGGCGGCGAGGACGCGGTACTTGCCGAGGGACGAGAGGTGAATGGTGCGGGCCGTGCCGCCGACCGGCACCGCGGCGAGTTCCCTCCGGTCCCGCTCGGTCAGCGCCACCTTCAGGTCGGTCGTGGTGTCGTCCTTGTCCGCGGGCACGACCCCCGAGTTGGTGACGACGCCGTCGACCAGACGGGCACCGAAGGTGTGCGGTGCCTGACGACGGGTGTCGCCGCGTTCCCGGTCGTCGGCGTCGTGGTCGGTCAGCGTCTGGCCCTTGTGCTCCAGGCTGGCCGGGAACTGGGTCCCGACCTCGATCAGCTGCTGGTCCAGGCGTCCGGTGAGGAAGCCGTCCAGTTCGATCACCGCGGCCACCCCGACGGCGGCGCAGCTGACCGCGAGCAGCACCACCAGGCCCGCCGTCAGGCGCGCCCTCAGGGTGTACGGGCGGGGCAGTCGGCGCAGCCACCGCCCGACGGCCCGGCGTCCCGTGTCCATCACACGACCGGCTTGAGCACGTAACCGGCCCCGCGCACGGTGTGGATCATGGGTACCCGGCCCGCGTCCACCTTCTTGCGCAGGTACGAGATGTACAGCTCGACGACATGGGCCTGGCCGCCGAAGTCGTAGGACCAGACGCGGTCGAGGATCTGGGCTTTGCTGAGGACGCGGCGCGGGTTGCGCATGAGGAAGCGGAGGAGTTCGAACTCGGTCGGGGAGAGTTCGACGAGGTCGCCCGCGCGGGTGACCTCGCGGGCCTCCTCGTCCATGACCAGGTCCCCGACGGTCATCCGGGGGCCCTCCTCCTGCTGGCGGGCCATGCCCGCGCGGCGCAGCAGTCCGCGCAGCCGGGCGACGACCTCCTCCAGGCTGAAGGGTTTCGTCACGTAGTCGTCGCCGCCCGCGGTGATGCCGGCGATGCGGTCCTCGACCGTGTCCCGGGCGGTGAGGAAGAGCACGCACACGTCGGGCTTCACCTCGTGCAGGGAGCGCAGCACGGCGAAGCCGTCGGTGTCCGGGAGCATCACGTCGAGGACGACGGCGTCGGGCCGCAGCTCGCGCGCCCCGGCGAGCGCGGAGGCGCCGTCGCCGGCCGCGCGGACCTCCCAGCCCTCGTAGCGCAGGGCGCCGGAGAGCACCTCGGCGAGGTCGGGGTCGTCGTCGACGACCAGGACGCGGACGGGGGTGCCGTCGGGGCGGGTGAGGGCCGGTCGGCCGGAGCGGGTCGTGTTCATCTCGCTCACCAGCATCTCCCCTCTTCGCGTCCTCGGCCGCCGTCGGCCCCTCTGAGTTTCTTCTGAGAACGCTGAGAAACGGGTTCGCTCAGAGATCCCTCAGAGGTTCGGCCCGCACAGTTGCGTGCAGGACAGGTGAAAGGACGCACACATGACCACCGTGTACGAGCAGCGGAAGGCGCCGCCCGTGCCGCCGGTTCCCCGGCGCTCGCCGGCGGGCTTGGTCCTCGCCCTGCTGTGGGCGGGCGCGGCGGCCTCGGTCGCCCTCTGGTGGGCGGACACCGGATCGGTGGTCGGGGCGGCGGGCTGGCTGACCGGGGCCGGGCGGCTCGCCGGGCTGCTGTGCGGGTATGCCTGTGCCGTGCTCGTGGGGCTGATGGCTCGGGTGCCGTTGCTGGAGCGGCGGATCGGGTCGGACCGGGTGGCGCGCTGGCATGCGATGGCCGGGCGGTACACGGTGTGTCTGCTGGTCGCGCATGTCGTCTTCATCCTGCTCGGGTACGCCGCCCAGGACCGTGCCTCGATCGTGCACGAGACGGTCACCGTCGTGCTCGACTATCCGGACATGCTGAAGGCGACCTTCGGGGCGGTCATCCTCTTCGCCGTCGGCATCACCTCGGCACGCGCGGCGCGACGGAAGCTGAGCTACGAGTTCTGGTACTACGTCCATCTCCTCACGTACGTCGCCGTGTTCCTCTCCTTCTTCCACCAGCTGTCCCTGGGCGAGCAGTTCAGCGGCCGGGCCGGGGCCACGGACGCCTGGTACGCGCTGTACCTCGGTGTCGCGGCCCTCGTCCTCTGGTACCGGATCCTCGCCCCGGTGCGGCTCAACCTGCGGCACCGGCTGCGGGTGGAGTCGGTGCACCGGGAGGCTCCGGGTGTGTACTCCGTCGTCGTACGCGGGCGGCGGGTCCACGAACTGGGCGCGGAGGCAGGGCAGTTCTTCCGCTGGCGGTTCTTCGGCGAGGGCATGGGCTGGACCTCGACGCCGTACTCGCTGTCGGCGCCGCCCCGCCGGGACCTGCTGCGGATCACGGTCAAGGCGCTCGGCGACCACAGTGCCGCCATAGCCCTGCTGCGGCCGGGGGCCCGGGTGTGGGCGGAGGGGCCGTACGGGTCGATGACCGCCCAGCGGAGTTCCGGGCAGCGGTCGTTGCTGATCGCGGCCGGGGTCGGGATCACCCCGCTGCGGGCGCTGTTCGAGACGCTGCCCGGCGAGGTGACGCTGCTGTACCGGGCGCGTACCGCCCAAGACCTGGCGTTGGGCGCGGAGTTGGAGGCGATCGCTCAGTGGCGCGGGGCGAAGGTGCTGTACGCGCTCAACGGGCCCAAGGGGCAACGGCCTTCGCTCGGCGTGAGGGCACTGCGCGAGGCCGTGCCCGATCTCGCCGGGCACGACGTGTACATCTGCGGTCCGCACGCGTTCGCCCAGGAGTTGTACGGCGCGCTGTCCGCCGCCGGTGTGCCGGACCGTCGTATCCACCACGAGTCGTTCGAGCTGTGAGGCCGTCGTGCATCCGTTGAAGAAGAACCGTCCGCTGCGCCGCATCGTGCTGGCGAGCGCGGTCACCGCGTCCGGTCTGGTACTGCTGCTGGCCCTGAAGCCGCACACGACGCCCGCGATAGCGGTGGCGCCCGCGCCGGCCAGTTCCAACTCCGGTACTGGTTCCGGCGGTTCGAGCACCACGGGCACCAAGACCGTCACCGGCGACACCGCGCAGACCCAGTGGGGCCCCGTCCAGGTGAAAATCACGGTGAAGAGCGGGAAGCTCACCGATGTCACGGTGCTCCAGTCGCCGTCGGAGAATCCACGCGATCAGGAGATCAACTCCTATGCCCTGCCCGAGTTGAAGAGCGAGGCCCTCGCCGCGCAGAGCGCGAGCATCGACACCGTGTCGGGAGCCACCTACACAAGTGACGGTTACCGCCAGTCACTCCAGTCCGCACTGGACTCTGCGGGACTCTGAACGCACAGGCGCAACGGCACGTACTTCAGGGCCAAGGGACCAGCCCACCCCCCTTGCCCCGTCCACGGAGGAACCGTGACCACCACGCTCGCAGGCGGACGTGCCGCCCGCCGCCAGACGATGCGCCGCATCCGCCCGCGCCGCTCCCCAGCGACCCTGCTGCTGCTCGCCGTCTGGGCGGGCGCGGTCGGGGTGCTGTGGCTGTGGTGGCACAACACGCCGTCCATCGCCGACCAGAACGGCAAGATCCTCAACGCGGGCCGTATCACTGGCCTGTTGGCCGGATATCTGATGGCACTCGTCGTGCTCCAGATGGCCCGCGTGCCCGCCCTGGAGCGCCGGGTCGGCTCCGACCGGGTCGCCCGCTGGCACGCGATGAGCGGTCGCTACACGCTCTGCCTGGTCTTCGCGCACGTCTTCCTCATCATGTGGGGCTACGCCCTCCAGGCGGGCAAGACGCTGAGCGACATCGTCCAGCAGACCATCGACTCGGTGAACCAGCTGCCCGACATGGGCAAGGCCGCCATCGGCACCGGCCTGTTCCTGCTCATCGGCCTCTCGTCGATCGGCGGCATCCGCCGCAGGCTGCCGTACGACCTGTGGTACCACGTGCATCTGCTGACGTACGCGGCGGTGTTCTTCACCTTCTGGCACCAGATCACCACCGGCAACGACTTCGCGCTGACGCCGATCGCCAAGACCGTCTGGTACGGGCTCTACGGCACGGTCACCGCGCTGGTGGTCTGGTACCGGATCCTCACCCCGATCCGGCTCAACATGCGGCACCGGATGCGGGTCGAGGCGGTCATCGAGGAGACCCCCGGCATCGTGTCCGTGCTCATCGGCGGACGGAAGCTGCACCGGATGGGCGCGGAGGCCGGGCAGTTCTTCCGGTGGCGCTTCCTGGCGCCGGGCATGCGGTTCAGCTCGCACCCGTACTCGCTGTCGGCGGCCCCCCGCCCGAACATGCTGCGGATCACGGTCAAGGCGATCGGCGACCACAGCGCCCGGCTGCGCGAACTGCGGCCCGGCATGAAGGTGTGGGCCGAGGGCCCCTACGGCGCGCTGACCTCCCAACGGCGCACGCGCGGCAAGGTGTTGCTGGTCGCGGGCGGCGTCGGCATCACGCCGATGCGGGCACTGTTCGAGACACTGCCCGGCGCGGCCGGTGACATCACGCTGCTCTACCGCGCCAACACCACCCAGGACCTGGCGCTGTGGGACGAGTTGGCGAAGATCGCCGACGAGCGCGGCGCCCGCCTCATGTACGCGGTCAACAGCCCCGACGGGGAGCGCCCCGACATCTCGGCGGACTCCCTGCGCCGCAAGCTGCCCGACATCGACAACCACGACGTCTTCATGTGCGGGCCGCCCGGCTTCGCGCAGTCGGTCTACGAAGCACTGCGCGGCGCGGGGGTCCCCGCCCGCCGTATCCATCACGAGTCGTTCGAGATGTGAGCGACGGGAGTCAGGAGCAATGAAGAAGAGCCACCCCATCCGGCGTGTTCTGCTCGCGAGCGCCGCCACCGTGTCCGGGATCGTTCTGCTGCTCTCCCTGAAGCCGGCGACCGACTCCAACTCGGCGTCCGCGCAAGGTGCGGCGGCCCAGGAGACCGCCGCCGCGCAGGAATCGCCCCAGGGCGGTGCCGCGGCGGCCGGGACCTCCACGATCACGGGCGCCGCCACCCAGACCGAGTACGGGGTCGTCCAGGTACGGCTGACGGTCGCAGGCGGGAAGATCACCAAGGCCGAGGCCGTCCAGGCGCCCAAGGGCGGCACCAGCGACCAGAAGACCGCGCTGTCCGTCCCGAAGCTCAACCAGGAGGTCGTCGCCACCCAGAGCGCGGACATCACGTCCGTGTCCGGGGCGACGTACACCAGCGGCGGCTACAAGAAGTCCCTGCAGTCGGCCATCGACAAGATGAAGGCCGCCGGCGCCAACACGGCCGCCCCGTCCCAGAGTTCGGCCGCCGCGGCGCCCGCCGCGCAGGCCAAGACCGTCACCGGTGAGGTCGTGTCGACCGAGTACGGGCCGGTCCAGGTCCGGATCACCGTCGCGGGCGGCAAGATCACCAAGGCCGATGCCGTGCAGGCCCCGAGCGGCGGGACCAGCGACCAGAAGACGGCGCTGGCGATCCCCAAGCTCAACCAGGAGGCCGTGGCCGCCGGGAACGCGAACATCGACTCCGTGTCGGGTGCGTCGTACACGAGCGGCGGTTACAAGAAGTCCCTGCAGTCGGCGCTGGACAAGGCCGGTGGCTGACACGGTGACCGATCCCGCGGCGGCTCCCGCCGAACTGCGGCACGCCGAGGAGGTCATGGGGACGGTGTTCTCCTTCGACATCCGCGGCGGGGAGCCCGAGGCCGTCCGGACCGCGCTGGAGCAGGCGGTCGCCCAACTGCACCGCGTCAACGAGGTGTTCAGCACCTACCGCGACGACAGCCAGGTCTCCCGGCTGGCCCGCGGCGACCTGACCCTCGCGGAGTGCGACGCCGACGTCGCCGAGGTGCTGGAGCTGGGCGCCGAGGCGGAGCGGGTGAGTGCCGGCTGGTTCAGCACCACGTACGAGGGACAGCTCGACCCGACCGGCATCGTGAAGGGCTGGGCCGCCGAGCGGGCGGCCGAGCTGATCGCGGCGGCGGACGGGGTGAGCGGGGTCAGCGTGAACGGCGGCGGTGACGTCCAGATGTTCGGCACCCCGGGACCGCACCGCCCCTGGCGGGTCGGCGTCTCCGATCCGCTCCGTCCCGGCGGTCTCGCGGCTGTCATCTCGGCTGCGGGCGTTGACGAGTTGGCCGTGGCCACCTCCGGTACGGCGGAGCGCGGGGCGCACATCGTGGACCCGTCGACCGGCAAGTCCGCGGTGACGGACCTGGTCGCCGTCACGGTCGTAGCGCCGCGTCTGACCTGGGCCGACTGCTGGGCCACGGCCGCGTTCGCGATGGGTTCGCGGGAGGGTCTGGCCTGGCTGGAGTCGCTGCCGGACGTAGAAGCCCTGCTCATCACTGCGGGCGACGAGGTCCGCTGCACGGGCGGCCTGGCGGCCAGACTCGGCTGAAGCCCCATGCGAGTCGGGGGTGCACCGGACAACTCCGGTGCACCCCCGACTCGTTGGTCCGCGTCAGTCTTTATCAGTCTTTTTTCGCGTAGGTCAGTGGTCGTTCTGCGCCAGCCGCAGCAGATGGTCCGCGAGGGCCTGGCCGCCGAGCGGGTCCCGGCTGATCAGCAGGAGCGTGTCGTCGCCGGCGATGGTGCCGAGGATGTCCTGGAGTTCGGCCTGGTCGATCGCCGAGGCGAGGAACTGGGCGGCGCCCGGCGGAGTGCGCAGGACCACGAGGTTGGCGGAGGCCTCCGCGGAGATCAGCAGCTCGGAGGAGAGCCGCCGCATCCGCTCCTCCTTCGCCGACTCCCCCAGCGGGACGCGCGGGGTGCGGAAACCGCCCTCGCTCGGTACCGCGTAGATGAGGTCGCCGTCGTTGTTGCGGATCTTCACCGCGTTCAGCTCGTCCAGGTCCCGGGAGAGCGTCGCCTGGGTGACGCTCAGCCCGTCGTCGGACAGCAGCTTCGCCAACTGGCTCTGGGAACGCAC
Source organism: Streptomyces prunicolor NBRC 13075 (assembly GCF_000367365.1). Classification (GTDB taxonomy): domain Bacteria; phylum Actinomycetota; class Actinomycetes; order Streptomycetales; family Streptomycetaceae; genus Streptomyces; species Streptomyces prunicolor. Next base: position 32,648 of record NZ_BARF01000057.1, read on the forward strand.
CGGTTGCCGGTTGAGGATGTCCACGATCCGGCGGTGGCGGGCGGTGCGGGTCTGCGGCACGGCAGGTCCCGCGGTGTGCTCGTGCTCCTGCGCCTGACTCATCGTCGACTCATTCTCCGGATCATCCGTCCCCCTTGGCCACGTCCAGGACACCGGGCAGCGCCCGGAGGAACGCGTCCGCCTCGTCGTCGCCGAGGTTCAGCGGTGGCATCAGCCGTACGACATCGGGAGCGGGCGCGTTGACCAGAAAACCGGCGTCCTGAGCCGCCTGTTGCACCTGGGGCGCGAGCGGCTCGGTGAGCACGATACCCAGGAGGAGGCCCGCACCCCGGACATAATCGATCAACGGGTCGCCCAGCGACTCGATTCCGTCGCGCAGCTTCTCGCTCTGCCGCTTGACGTTCTCCAGCAGGCCTTCGGCCTCGATGGTGTCGAGTACGGCGAGTCCGGCGGCGCAGGCAACCGGGTTGCCGCCGAACGTCGTGCCGTGCTGGCCCGGTTGGAGCAGCTCGGCCGCGCGCCCGAAGGCCACGGTGGCACCGAGCGGCAGCCCGCCGCCGAGCCCCTTCGCGAGGGTTACGACATCCGGCAGGACGCCTTCGTGGGCCTGGTACTCGAACCAGTGCCCGGTACGGCCGACCCCGGTCTGCACTTCATCCAGGACCAGCAGCGCACCGTGCGCGGCGGTGATCGCGCGGGCCGCCTTCAGGTATCCGGCGGGCGGTACGACGACCCCGTTCTCGCCCTGGATCGGCTCGATGATGACGAGCGCGGTCTCGTCGGTGACGGCGGCCGCGAGGGCCTGGGCGTCGCCGAAGGGCACGTGCGTGACGTCGCCGGGCAGCGGCAGGAAAGGCGCCTGCTTGCCGGGCTGGCCGGTGAGCGCGAGGGAGCCCATCGTCCGGCCGTGGAAGGCGCCTTCGGTGGCGACCATGTGCTGACGGCCCGTCAACCGGCCGATCTTGAAAGCGCCTTCGTTGGCCTCGGCACCCGAGTTGCAGAAGAACACCTTGCCGTCCCGGCCGAAGCGCTCAAGGAGCCGTTCGGCGAGGGCGACGGGCGGTTCGGCGATGAACAGGTTGGAGACATGGCCGAGTTCGGCGATCTGCTTGCTGACGGCCTCGACGATCGCCGGGTGGGCGTGTCCGAGGGCGTTGACCGCGATACCGCCGACGAAGTCGGTGTACTCGTTGCCGTCCGCGTCCCAGAGCTTGGCGCCGGCGCCGCGGACGAGGGGGAGCTTCGGGGTGCCGTAGTTGTTCATGAGCGACCCCTGCCAGCGCTGGGTCAGCGCTGCATTCGTCACGTTCTCGGTCATCCGGCATCCCCCTGCTTCTTGCCGGCCTTCTTGGCGGACTTCTTCTTGGCGGACTTCTGGTCGGGCAACTCGTCCGGCACGACCATCGTGCCGATGCCCTCGTCGGTGAAGATCTCCAGCAGGATCGAGTGCTGGACCCGGCCGTCGATGACCCGGGCGGTGGTCACGCCGTTGCGCACGGCGTGCAGACAGCCCTCCATCTTCGGCACCATCCCGGAGCTCAACTCCGGGAGCAGCTTCTCCAGTTGGGTGGCGGTGAGGCGGCTGATCACCTCGTCGCTGTGGGGCCAGTCCTCGTAGAGACCCTCGACGTCCGTGAGGACCATGAGGGTCTCGGCCCCCAGCGCAGCAGCGAGTGCCGCAGCCGCCGTATCAGCATTGACGTTGTAGACATGTCCGTCGTCCTCGCTCCTGGCGATCGACGAGACGACCGGGATACGGCCGTCCGCGAGCAGTGCCTCGATCGCGCCGGTGTCGATCGCGGTGATCTCGCCCACCCGCCCGATGTCGACCAACTCCCCGTCGATCTCCGGCAGATGCTTGGTGGCGGTGATGGTGTGCGCGTCCTCGCCGGTCAACCCGACGGCGAGCGGCCCGTGTTGGTTGAGCAGCCCGACCAACTCGCGCTGCACCTGCCCCGCGAGCACCATCCGTACGACGTCCATGGCGTCCTCGGTGGTGACGCGCAGGCCGGCCTTGAACTCGCTGACGATGCCGTGCCGGTCGAGGGCGGCGCTGATCTGCGGGCCGCCGCCGTGCACGACGACGGGCTTGAGCCCCGCGTGGTGCAGGAACACGACGTCCTGCGCGAACGCGGCCTTCAGGTCCTCGTCGATCATGGCGTTGCCGCCGAACTTGATGACAACGGTCTTGCCGTTGTGCCGGGTCAGCCAGGGCAGCGCCTCGATGAGGATCTGCGCCTTGGGCAGCGCGGTGTGCTTACGAGTAGCGCTCATGACGAGTACGCGCTGTTCTCGTGGACGTAGTCCGCGGTGAGGTCGTTGGTCCAGATGGTGGCCGTCTCGGTGCCGGCGGCCAGGTCGGCGACGATGTGCACCTCGCGGTAGCGCATGTCGACCTTGTTGCGGTCCTCGCCGACGCCCCCGTTCTTGCAGACCCACACACCATTGATGGCGACGTTGAGCTGGTCGGGCTCGAAGGCGGCCTTGGTCGTGCCGATCGCGGACAACACCCGTCCCCAGTTGGGGTCTTCACCGTGGATCGCGCACTTGAGGAGGTTGTTGCGGGCGATGGAACGGCCCACCTCGACGGCGTCGTCCTCGCTCGCCGCGTTGACGATCTCGACCTTGATGTCCTTGCTGGCGCCCTCGGCGTCGCGGATGAGCTGCTGCCCGAGGTCGTCGCAGACGGCGCGCACGGCCTCGGCGAACTCCTCGTACCCCGGGGTGACTTGGGAGGCACCGGAGGCGAGCAGCAGCACGGTGTCGTTGGTGGACATGCAGCCGTCGGAGTCGACCCGGTCGAAGGTGGTGCGGGTGGCGGCCCGAAGTGCCTTGTCCAGTACGTCGGTTGGGACGTCCGCGTCGGTGGTGAGGACGACGAGCATGGTGGCGAGGCCGGGGGCGAGCATGCCGGCACCCTTGGCCATCCCGCCGACGGTCCAGCCGTCCTTGGCGGTCACGACAGCGGTCTTGTGCACGCTGTCGGTGGTCTTGATGGCGATGGCGGCCTTCTCACCACCGTGCTCGGAGAGTTGACCGGCGGCGGCCTCGACTCCCGGCAGCAGCTTGTCCATCGGGAGCAACAGCCCGATGAGCCCGGTGGAGGCGACGGCGACCTCGGCGGCGTTGAGCCCGAGCGTGTCCGCGACCTTCTCAGCGGTGGCGTGGGTGTCCTGGAAGCCCTTCGGCCCCGTACAGGCGTTGGCACCACCGGAGTTGAGGACGACGGCGGACACCTGACCGCCCTTCAGTACCTGCTCGGACCACAACACCGGCGCGGCTTTGACGCGGTTGGAGGTGAAGACGCCCGCGGCGGCGAGGCGGGGCCCGGTGTTGACCACGAGGGCCAGGTCCGGGTTGCCGTTCTCCTTGATCCCGGCGGCGATGCCCGCGGCCGTGAATCCCTGTGCTGCCGTCACACTCACGGCGCGACTCCGATCGTAGAAAGCCCGGTGGTCTCGTCGAGCCCGAGGGCGAGGTTCATGCTCTGGACGGCACCGCCCGCGGTGCCCTTGGTCAGATTGTCGATGGCGCTGATCGCGATGATGCGTCCCGCGGCCTCGTCGTACGCGACCTGCACCTGAACGGCGTTGGAACCGTAGACGGATGCCGTCGCGGGCCACTGTCCCTCGGGGAGCAGGAACACGAAGGGCTCGTCGGCGAAGGCCTTCTCGTACGCGGCACGCACGGACTCGCCGGTGACACCGGGCTTGGCCTTGGCACTGCACGTGGCGAGGATGCCGCGGGCCATCGGCGCGAGGGTGGGCGTGAAGGACACGGTGACGGTCTCACCGGCGGCCGCGCCGAGGTTCTGGATGATCTCGGGGGTGTGCCGATGTCCGCCGCCGACGCCGTACGGCGACATGGAGCCCATGACCTCGCTGCCGAGGAGGTGCGCCTTGGGTGCCTTGCCGGCGCCCGAGGTCCCGGACGCGGCGACGATCACGGCCTCGTTCTCGGCGAGCCCTGCGGCGTACGCCGGGAAGAGCGCGAGGGAGGCGGCCGTCGGATAGCAACCGGGCACGGCGATGCGCTTGGCCCCCTCCAACGCGGCGCGGGCACCCGGGAGTTCGGGCAGGCCGTAGGGCCAGGTACCGGCGTGCGCGGAGCCGTAGAAGCGCTCCCAGTCGGCCGCGTCCTTGAGCCGGAAGTCGGCACCCATGTCGACGACGAGGACGTCCGGGCCGAGCTGCTCGGCGACGGCGGCGGACTGACCGTGGGGCAGGGCGAGGAAGACGACGTCGTGCCCGGCGAGGATTTCGGGGGTAGTTTCCTCGAGGACCCGGTCGGCCAGCGGCAGCAGATGCGGCTGGAGCGCACCGAGTTTCTGTCCGGCGTTGGAGTTACCGGTCAGGGCGCCGATCTCGACCTCGGGGTGCGCCAGGAGCAGACGCAGGAGTTCCCCACCCGCGTATCCACTCGCTCCGGCCACTGCCGCACGTACCGCCATGGAACCCTCCTCATCGATGGCATGACTATACGTTTCGTTGCACGTTTATGCAATCTGGATGAGTGGGTATGCACTCAGACCGCCGCGATGAGTCGGCTCAGGCACCGGCCTTCCGGGCCGAGCGGGACTGGGCGCGCAGGGCGGGCAGTCGAGCGCACTGCTCGGCGTCGGCCAGGCCCTCCCCCAGGGCCAGCAGCGAGAGGAGCTGTACCGGGCGGCCGGCGGTGGCCGCGGCCTCCAGCTTGTGGTGGCCGTCGAGGAGGAAGTGGGTCAGGCCCCAGTGCGGGGACTGGTCGTCCCCGAAGGCGTTTTCGGCCTGGCACACGTCCAGCGTCGAGACCGCCACGGCCGTCGGGACCGCGCCCCGGCCCATGAGCTCGACGTACTCCTCGACGCGCTCCCGCTCGTTCCACGTCGGCGGAACCATCGGCACGACGAACTCATACAGGTGGGCGGACGAGCCGACCGCGGTCTCGAAGGTCCGGTAGTACGGCGTGTGCGGATACTCCGGCAGGCCCCAGAACTGGTCGATCCCCCACGAGTCCACCTGCTCGCCGCTGAAGTAGTCGCCCTCCCGACCCGGGATCACCAGACGGGGTTCCACGCGCAGCAGCACCGGAAGGTACTCGCCCTCGGGCAGCAACGCGCCGAACGCGTCGATCACACCGCCGTCGCCGGGATCGGCCAGCGTCCCGGTGAGCCGCTCCCGTACGTCCTCCAGCGACAGCTTCTGCGTCGCGGTCACCAACCGGCGGAACAGCAACGGGCAGGTTCCGCACCAGTGGCTGAGCTCGAAGGCGGGCTCACCGTCGACCACGAGCAACCGGCGCCTCGACCGGCCCTCGCGCTCCGCCTTCTCCACCTCCTCCGCCTCGAAGCGCAGCCTCGCCTCGGGGGCCGGGACACCGAGCGTGCGCGGCTCGTCACATTTGATCATCACGAACCGACCGTAAGCGGACTCAGCTGATCGGCACCACCGTTTAAGGACGCGACGCCCTACCGTCATCGGCATGACGGAGCCAGTGGCAGCGACGGACCCTTCCCCACCGCCCCATCCGCACGAGAACGCCCCGGGCAAGGCACGCCTGATCGCTCTGTCCGACGGGATATACGCCATCGCGATGACGCTGCTCGTCATCAATGTCGCGGTCCCCGCGAATCTGCCCGCCGCCGCTTTCCACAAGGCCCTGAACGACGCGCTGCCCAGCCTCGGCGCCTTCGCGCTCAGCTTCACCCTCATCGCCGGGTTCTGGCGCGACCACCGCCGCATCCTCACCACCCTGCCCGTGGAGACGACCGTGGTCACCCGCCTGGTCCTGCTCGGCCTAGGCCTGGTCGCCCTCCTGCCCTTCCCCACCGGACTCCTGGCCGAGTACGCCTCCCAGCCCGACGCCGTCGCCCTCTACGCGAGCGCCATGGCCGCGATCCACGCCGTACACGCCACCTTGCTCCTGCTCACGCAACGCCAGGTGCACCCCTCACCCAAGTCCCCCGCGGCCGCGGCCCGCCGCCGCTTCACCGCCCAACTCGCGTCCAGCGTCCTGGTGTTCGGCCTGTCCATTCCACTGGCCTTCATCGACGCCGAGGCCGCCATGTGGTTCTGGATCACGCTCGTCCCGGCCCACTACGTCATCGGCCACCACCGCCGCCGGCTCACGCAGGCCTGACACCAACGCGCGGCAGACTTCTCACCATGGACGACACGGACGACGTAGAAGCGGTGGTCGCGAGCGTGCCGGGCGCTGCTCTGCCGACGGACCTGGTCGCGTGGTGGCGGCTCGACGGTGTGGCCGCCACCGTGTGGATCCCCCTGGACTTCGCCCCGTTGGAGCCGGCTGAGGCGCTCGACGTCAGGGACACCCTGGTGCGGGTCGCCCGGGAGGAGGCAGCGCACTCGGACGCCCATGCCGCCGCCGCGGAGTACCTCCCCGGGTTCCTTCCGATCGCGGACAACGCGGGCGGCGACCACCTGTTGGTCGATCTCCGGTCCGGGGAGCCGACGTTCGGCGCCGTCTTCCTCTGGGACCACGAGACGCCCAAACTCGGCGTGCCCCTATGGGAATCGGTGTCCGAGTTGCTCGCGAACGCGGCCGAGGCGCTCAACGACGCCCACCCCGACATCGCGTCCTTCACCACCCCCTCCGCCGAAAGCCCGCCCGCTCCCCTCCCCCACCCCGTCGACTGGACGGCCGTAGAGACGTGGCTCGGGTCGCGGCTGCCGGACGACTACAAGCAACTGGCCGACCGTCACGGGCCGTTGGACTTCGGTGAGTACCTCTGGATCCATGTGCCCTGCGTCCGCAAGGACCACTTCGACTACGGCGACTGGCTGCGGGAGACGCATCGCGCGGCCCGGATCGCGGCGCGGCAGCTGCCGGAGGGCGAGCGGCCGGCCGTACATCCGCATCCCTGCGGGCTGTTGGCGTGGGGCCACAGCCGGGGCGGTGACGTGTTGTTCTGGGACACGTCGGTCTCCGAGGACCCCGGCCGATGGACGGTCGTCGTCCAGCACTCCCACCCGGCGCCCGGCAGCGGCCTGTTGCCGTTCCACCGCTACGACCTGACGCTCACCGGCTATCTACGGCACACCGTCCGCGCCGCCGGGGAGCAGCCGTTCCCGCCCGGTCCGCTGCTCGGGCCGCTGCCCGGCAGCATCGCCCGCACCAGGTACCTGCCCACGGCCGAGCCCTGGACCCCGCCCGCACCCACCGCACCCCGGCTGACCGAGGCCGAGCGCCGCATCGCGATGGAGACCGGCACCGGCCTGGACGCGCTGCGGCTGCTGTCGCCGCCCCCTGAGCGCCCGTATCTCGGCGGCGGCACCTGGGAGGGGCTCTTCGCCGAGTTGGGGACGCGGTTGCCGACGGAGTACGTGGAGCTGATGGAGGTGTACGGCGCCGGTGACTGGGGCGAGTGGCTGCGTTTCCTGACCCCGCTGCGCACCGGGGAGCGACGCTTCGTCACCCGCGTCGAGCAGGTTCTCGGCGCCTACCGGATGCACAAGGACAGGCACCCGCACCACTATCCGCTGGTCCCGTGGCCGGAGCCCGACGGTTTCCTGCCCTTCGCGAACTCCTACGACAACGACTACCTCGGCTGGCTCACAGCAGGCCCGGACCCGGACGCCTGGCCGCTCATCGTCTGGCCCCGCCATGCGGAGCAGGGCCCGGCGCTGGCGGACGGCCTGATCGACACGCTGCTCGCGTGGCAGCGCGGCGCCCTGGTCACGGAGGGGCTGGCCGGGCTCGACGAGGAGGACGACCCCGTCGAGAAGGCCGGTTTCGACGCGTGGGACGACAGCGCGTACTGGTGAGACGGCGGGAGCCTCAGTCGGCGATCATCCGGTCGCCGCGCCATCCCATGCGCTCGGTGTCGCGTTCCCGCTGCCGTCGTACGACATAACGGCCGGGCGCGATGCCCGTGCCGCCGTGTTCGGGGTGGATGAGGTAGGCGACCGCCGAGGTCTCGATCATGGCGATGGCCAGGCCCATGGTGTCGCGGACCTGCCGGGTCCAGCGGCAGGTGCCGGGGTCGGCGACGAGGGTGTGTGGGTTGCCGCCGGCCGCGCTGCGCAGCAACTCGACGCCTGCGGCGGGCACTTCACGCCAGTTGCCGCTCGTGAGGGTGACGGCGCGGGTGACGAACGCGTACGGGACGACGATCAGATCGCCCTGGGCCTGGAGGCCGTCGACGACGGGGATGGTGACCTGGCGTTCCAGGTGGTCGAGGACGTCGAGGCCGGAGCGTCGGGTCAGGTCGGCGAGGGTCATGGTCGGGGTGGTGAGTGGAGTCGGAGTCGGAGTCGCGGGCATGGTTGTGGTCATGGGCATCACCTCGGGTGTCTGGAGGGTGTGTTCGGGATCAGGTGCGGCGGGCGAGCCGCGCGTAGTGCTCGCCGGACAGGCCGTACGTCCAACCCGCCGCCGCCACCGGGTCGTCGAAGTGCGCGGGCACGCTCAGGCCGTAGCGGCGGTGGGTGCCGTCGGGTTCGACGGAGCCGTTGACGACGAGGAGGAGACGGGCCGGGCGGCTCCACAACTCCCGTGGTACGTCGTAGAGATGGAGGGCGGAGCCGGGGTTGCCCGGGTCGCCGGACGTGGCGATGTGGCGGAGGCGGGCCTGCGCGATATAGGTGTCCCAGCCGATGCGTTCGATGGCGCTGCGGCGGACCTCGATGTTGCGTTCGGCGTGGATGCGCTCGACGGACGGGTCGGTCATCACCCAGGTCGGGACGTGGGTGCCGTGCAGGGCGTGGACCTGGGTGTCGTCGGCGAAGCGGACGGCGGGGCCGTCGTCCCGGTGCAGCCGCACTTCGCCGTTGAGGGCGTCGGGGAGGGGTTCGGTGTGGACCTCGGTGGGGCGTTCCGCCATCACGCAGCGGCCCTCACCGGGCCACCACCAGCCGGTCGAGCGCGCCAACTCGGCCAGCAGGGCGAGCAGTTCGGCGTCGGAGCGCCGGTACTGGGCAAGGCCCAGGCGGGCGTACACGTCGTAGTGGCCGATCCAGTGGGCGTCGTGCTGCCCGTACCAGGTCATGCCGTCCGTGCCGCCGGTCGTGGGCATCGACTCGGCGCGGATCAGGGCGCGGACGCAGTTGTGCAGGGTGGCGTACAGCGCGTCGCCGACGACCATGTCGATGATGGCGGGGATGGCCACTCCCGTGGTCAGGGCCCGTTCGGCGGGGATGGCGAGGGGCCGCCACCACGAACCCCTCGACACACCGTGCCCGACGGCCCGGTCGAGGCCGCGGCGCAAGTCCTGCACGAGGTTGGCCAGTTGTGCCGCCAGGGGCCAACCCTCCGGGTACTTGGGCAGGTTGGCGCCCTGGAAGTGGACGGGTGGGAAGGTGTGCGGGTCGTCGTGGACGATCGACAGGGCCGCGGTGGGCGACGGCACCCAGACGAACTCCGGGGCTGGGGCGTCGATCAGTCGGTACAGGGCGACGACGGCGGCTTCGGCCGCGGGACGGTCGGCGGGGCGTGCCGCCAGACCGTGCGCTCGCCACTCGTCGCTCAGGCGACGGGCCAGTGCGAGGCGGTGGGCGCCCTGGGACAGGGCTGACACGGGGGTCACCGGAGGACTTCGAGGTCCGCCTTTCGATTCATCATGCGGGGAGCGTGACAGCACCGGGATCGCGACGCAAGGAAATTAGTCCTTGACCTGGAGCGCGCTCCAGGTTTTACCGTTGTGTTCATGAGCAGCGGACAGCCCCTGAAGCCCCTCCCTCGGGACCAGGACCGGGACCGGGAACCGACCCTGACCATCGCCCAGGTCGCCGAGCGCACGGGTCTCTCGCACGACACGCTGCGTTACTACGAGAAGGCAGGCCTCATCGAGCGGGTCGGCCGGACCACCGGCAACCAACGGCGTTATCAGGCAGCGGACTTGGCCTGGCTGGAGTTCCTGCTGCGGCTGCGCGAGACGGGCATGTCGATCGCCGACATGCAGCGGTTCGCGGCGCTGCGGACGGCGGGGAACATCACGGTCGCCGACCGGCTGGCGATGCTCCGTGAGCACCGCGCCGAACTGGCCGACCGGATCAGGGCGTTGCGCCGCAACGCGACAGTGCTGGACCACAAGATCGACCACTACGAACAGCTGCTCCTCGACGAGGTCGAGCACGAGCAGCCGGGATCGGACGAAACGACATGAGCGCGAGCACCACCCGTGAAGAGCGTTTCACCCACGGCCTGGAGGTCCTGAAGCGGGTCGACGGCGAGGCCGGACAGCGGGTCGTCGACTCGCTCGCCGACATCAACCCCGAACTGGGCCACCAGGTCGTCGCCTGGGCCTTCGGCGAGATCTACGACCGCCCCGGACTCGCCCCGCGCGACCGGCAGTTGGTGACGCTGGGCATGCTCACCGCACTCGGCGGCTGCGAGGCGCAGCTCGATGTGCACGTGAACGCGGCACTGAACGTGGGCCTCACGCCGGAGGAGATCATCGAGGCCCTGACGCACTCGGCGGTGTACTGCGGCATCCCCAAGGCACTCAACGCGACCTTCGCCGCGAAGAAGGTCTTCGCCGAGCGTGGGCTGCTGCCGCTGGGACAGCAGCCCACGCAAGAAGCACCGGTTACCTCTGCTTGATCCTCAGGAACGTGACCGAATTGGCCGAGAAGGTGTAACTGAACTTGTCGGCAACGCCGTTGAAGGTGGAGACAGCCGGCGCTACCGCCGTGGCCGTCTCGCTGTTCACCGCGTCGGGCGCGGCGGCGAGCGTGGTCACCTTCGCCTTGGACGCGACCTTGGTACCGCCCAGGTCGATCGCCGTACGGGCCGCCGAGGACTGGTCGTTGACGACCTTGACGATCAGGTCACCGGTCATCGCGTCCTTGGTGACGACCTGACGGAACGGCTCGGCCGGCTTGTCGTCGGCGAAGCTGCCCCACTCCTGCCCGTCGAGGTAGAGGGTGACCTGACGGCCCCTCACCTTGATATCGACGTCGTAGGCACGGCCCGTCTCGATGGTCCCCGGCTTGGCGATCAGCGTCGACTTGCCGCCGTCCACGGCCTGTTCGACGGCGGTCTGGGTGTTGTTCCAGCCGCCCAGGTTCCACCAGTAGTAGTTGCCGGTGTCCTTGACGCCGAACGCGACGAGGAAGCCTTCCTTCCCCGCCCTCTTCGTGGCCTTCACGTGCAGGTCGTAGTCGTGCCAGGCCGGGTCGCCGGCCGACACCATGGTGTTCTCGGCGGCGGTGTCGGTCTGGACGTACTGCCCGTCATCGAGGCTCCAACTCCCGCCTCCCGTATGGGTCCACCGGTCCGCCGTGTCACCGGAGAAGTCGTCGCTCAGCAGGGACGTCCCATCGGCGCCGGTCACCTTCACATCGTCGTACGCCGCGCTCGTCGCCCAGGTCGACAGGCCGACCGCGCCGGAGATCGGGGCGACAAGTGAGGGTGTACCGGTGGCTGTTGACGGCACCACGCGAGTACCGACGTTGTTCATGAAGAGCTTCTGGACCTCGTAGTTGGCGGAGCCCCAGGAGGCGTGGTTGTTGAACCACACCAGGTCGGGGCGCCACTGGACGTAGTCCTCGTTGGCGAACAGCGGTGCGTAGGAGGCGAGTTTGACGACGTCCGCGTTCCGTTCCAGGCCGGTCATGTAGGCGGCCTCGGCGAGACCGTTCTTGAACGCGTTGCCGCCGGAGGCGTATTCGCCGAGGAAGACCTTCGGGCCGGTGCGGTCGTAGGAGTCGTAGCGGTCGTTGTTCTGGAGGAACCACTGCGGGCTGTTGTAGTAGTGCTCGTCGACCATGTCGACCTTGGCGTCCTTGTTGAGCTGCCAGGCCGTGTCGAAGGTCGAACCGCTGTCGTCCGGGCCCGCGTTGGAGATCACGGTCATGTACGGGTAAGCGGCCTGGATCGCGGCGCGGAACTGGGTGAAGCGGGCGAAGAACTCGGCGGGGAGGTTCTCCTCGTTGCCGACCTCGATGTGGGTGAGGCGGAAGGGCTTGGGGTGGCCCATCGAGGCGCGCAGCTTGCCCCACTTCGATGTCACCGGTCCGTTGGCGAACTCGATGAGATCCAGGGTGTCTTGGATGTGCCGCTCGAGCAACGCCGGGTCGTCGACGGCCTTGTTCTGGCCGCAGCCGGTCACCAGGGCGGGCACGACGGGCAGCGGCATCGCGCCGATGTCCTCGGCGAGGCGGAAGTACTCGTAGTAGCCGAGGCCGTAACTCTGGTTGTAGCCCCAGAAGTTGGAGTTCGTGGCGCGCGTCTCGACCGGGCCGATCGTGTCCTTCCACTGGTACGAGCGCTTGCGCTGATAGCCGGAGGCGGCGCTGTAGTCCTCCATGGAGCCGGTGTTGACCAGGCAGCCGCCGGGGAAGCGCACGAAGCCCGGGTGCAGGGCGGCGATCTTCTCGGCGAGGTCCTTGCGCAGGCCGTTCGGCTCATGCTTGTAGGTGTCTCGGGGAAAGAGGGACACCATGTCGAGGGCGGTCGCGTCGGAGGCGGCGACGGTGAGGCGGCCGGTGGCGCTGGTGCGGGTCGCGGTGAACGTGACCTTGTACCGGGCCCAGCCGCTCTTCTTCACCTCCACCTGCCGTGCGGCGGCCAGGGTGCCGCCCGCGTCCTGGAGGCTGACGCCGAGCGTGGTGCCGCTGTCGGCGCGGGCCCAGACGGAGAAGTCGTACTTCTTGCCGTCCTCGACGGCGATACCGGTGTTGTAGCCGGCGTTCGTGACGGACGAACCGGCCGCCAGGGAAAGGTAGTTGCGGTTGGTCTCGTTGAGACGGCCGGAGTCGTTCACCACCTGGGCCTGACCTGCGACCGTCCAAGCGGTCAGCGGGGTGTACGACTTGTTGTCGTCGGTGGAGTACTCGAAGGACCGGTTCTGCACGAGCTCGGCGTACAGGCCGCCGTCGGCCGCGCGGTTGATGTCCTCGAAGAAGACGCCGTACATCGTCTTGTCGATCGTGGCGCCCCGCGTCGACGGGTCGACGGTGATCGCGTAGTCGGTGACGTCGGCTACGTCGGTGGCATCGGTTACGTCCTCGGCGTGGGCCGGTGCGGGGACGACGGCCGTCGCCAGCAGGAAAGCGCTCGCCCCTAAGGCAAGTCTCAGGCGGGTGCGGCTGGTGCGTGACATGGATACTCCGCGGCTCTTGTCGGATCGTGCGCGACACCTCGAACGCATGGTTCGACGTGGTTCGATATATCGGACGTCGGTCAGCACTTCGAACGGCAAGATAGGGAAGCGGCGTGAGCACGTCAATGGGAAGGGTGCGTGGGGGACGTTGGTGAGGGCATAGGCGGGGAGGGACGGCGCAGGCGGGAGGGGGACGTAGGTGAGGGGGACGTAGGTGGGGGCCGTAGGTGAGGGGGACGTAGGGTCGAGGGCGTGCATGCGCTGTTGCCCTACCTGACCCTGCTCGGTTTCCTCGCCGCGGTGCTCGGGTTCTTCACCTGGCTGGCCCGGCGGATCCGCCGCCGTGGCACCGCCGGGGGCGGCATGAGCGGCGCCCTTGCCGCATACGAGGAGGCCTTCCGGGCCACGAGTCACGCCTCGCACCACGAGATCCGGGCCCAGGGCGAACGCAAGGCGCCCACGGACTCGCCGGACGGCCTGCGTCGGCGGCGGCGCAGGAAGGGGTGACGATGGGCGAGTTCTGGCCGGTGTCTGATGTCCTGGCGTATCTGTCCGGGAGTTGGCGGGTGCGGCGGACGGTACGTGACCTGGCGACCGGGGACGAGGGCGACTTCTCGGGTACGACCGTCTTCAGCGCGCTGCCGGAAGGGGGCCTGCTGCACGCCGAGTTGGGCACCTTCACCTGGCAGGGCGTGCCGCGCCCCGCCGAGCGGACGCTACGGTTCCTGCCGGGCGGTACGCCGGGTACGGCCGACGTCCGCTTCGGCGACGGCCGGCCCTTCCACGACCTGGACCTGACCTCCGGGCACCATGTCGCCGACCATCCGTGCTCGGCGGACCTCTACCGGGGCGAGTTCACGGTCCTGGACGCGGACCACTGGCGGACGGTGTGGCGGGTCGGTGGGCCTGCGAAGGATTTGGTGCTGCGTACGGAGTATGTGCGCGGGGGGTGAGGGGCGGTGCCGTGCCGTGCCGTGCCGTGCCGTGCCGTGCCGTGCCGTGCCGTGCCGTGCCGTGCCGTGCCGTGCCGTGCCGTGCCGTGCCGTGCCGTGCGGGGATTATGGTGACTGCGCGGGCGGGCGCGTTGGGTTTCCCTTAATACAGCTGGTTTCAGGCTGAGTTGGTGCCGGGGTGCGCGGGCGTGGGTTCCGGGCGGGCGTGGGGTTGGCGATCACACCGGCAAGCTGGAATGGGCGGGCGCGACAACGGCCAGGCGGGTGCGGGTTGGGCGTCAGCGAAGCCGGCCCGATCCACCCGGAGTTCGCACCGCTTCCGCACGCGTGCACCGAGCGCCAACGAATCCGGCTGATTTCAGACGGAGTTCGCACCCAATCCCGCTCACATGGACTGCGCGTCGATCAACCCGATCTGTTGCAAGCGAAGCCCGCATCAATCACCCACAACTGCCCGTGCGCTGGGCGTACTCGTCCACGCGGGATATCACGGTGGCGGGGTCGGGAAGCGAGGCGATCAGCCTCAACAGGGTGTTCCGGCTGACCGGAACCTTGAAGGCGTCCGTCCCCCGAACCTACGGGTGAGACCAGGTACTTGCCCGGCGAAGGCCTGCCGACCACACCACCGTCCACCCAGGCGGCTTTCGGGCGGACCTCAGTGGTCGCAGGCAGTCAGTGCGCGCATGACCGGCCGGCCGCGCATGAACCTGGCTCCACTCATCAGGCAGGCCCCTTGGAATCGATCATGCAGGGAACCGGGAGGCGCTCTACCGCCGGACCGCCGAGATCAGGCCGCCCGGCCGCTCCTCGCGCTGCGGCGGGGTGCTGATCGGGCGGCCGTAGGCGACAGCGCGCTCGCGCAGGGTGTGGCTCTCGGCCTCCCAGCCGTGCCCGGCCAGCCAGCCCACCGGGTCGTCGGGCATCTCCGAGATCCACATGGACGCCGCCGATCCCGGCACGGCGTCCGCGCCGAAGCGCTCGATCACGCCGCGCGAGCCCAATGTCAGCCCCATCCGGCTGCCGGCCGCCGACTGCGCGCCGATCCGGGCCAGCAGCAGCTCCACCGCGTCCTCGGGCAGATAGATCAGCAGCCCTTCGGCGATCCACGCGGTCGGCACGGCCGGGTCGTGCCCTGCGGCGGCCAGCGCGCCTGGCCAGTCCTCACGTAGATCCACCGCTACGGTGATCCGCTCGCAGCGTGCGACGGCCCGCTCCTGGCGCAGCACCGAAGCCTTGAAGTCCAGTGGCGCGGCGGTGTCGACCTCGAACAGCCGGGTGCCCTCGGGCCAGTCCATCCGGAAGGCCCGGCTGTCCATGCCGGCACCGAGCAGCACGACCTGCCGGACCCCGGACGCGGAGGCCTGCTGCAACAGGTCGTCGAGGAACTTCGTCCTGATGACGATGGAGAACGCCACGGCCAGCCGGCGACGTCGTGCGGCCTCGTCATCGGGCAGCGGCGGCGAGGCGGGCCACATGCCTCCGGCGGCGGCGAAAGCCTGTGCCAGTGGGTCGCGGAACAGCGCGTTCTCCCGCTCGGTCTCCAGCGCCCGCACCCTGGCCACCCCCACCGCCGTGGCCCACACTCCCGACGGCTGCACCCACTCCTGCTCATCAGTCACCGCGCCAGCCTAGAAGACCGATTCCCAGGGGCCTGATGAGGGGAGCCCCCTTCTGCACGGCCGGCCGGTCATGCGCGCACTGTCCGCCTACGACCACTAAACCCACCATTGGGCGAGCAAAGATCAACGGTCACCCTGTGTACGCGACCACATGAAGTGGATCAGAGCCCCAGTGCGGGAATCATTTCGAGGCGATTCCGGTCGAGGCGACTCCCGGAGCCACCGGCACATCGAGTTTCAGGTCGAGTTTGCGATGTCGGTTCGTTTCGGGCTCTGTCACACATCTTGGGAAGCGGTCGCGGAGGGTCACCACGGTGCTCGATCGCGAAGGCCCGAGTTCCTGTGAGACCGCGTACGCCCCACCGGCCGATGGGCGGGCATGACGCTCGGTCAGGTCTGGTCCGTCTACGCCGGATCACCCGCCACCCCGCCACCCCGCGCCCCCGAGCAAGGACGAACACTCGGCACTAACCGCGTCGAAATGACACCCACGGAAAGCGACACGGTCAGCGAACCCGGCCCGTCCAAAGCGGAGTTCACGCCAGCCACGCGCACACGTACTGGGCGACAAGAACCCCGAACCGCCCAACAAGCCCCACCCCTCCCTACACCCGCCTCGACTGACCCCCCGCCCCGTCGAACCGCAGATTCCACCGCCCCGCATGCCCCGTGACCGTGGTGGTCGAGAGGGGGCGCACGTCGATGTTCCAGTAGGTCGACGGGGGTGCCTTGAGGGCGTAGACCAACGCGGCCCGGATGACGGAGGGTTCGGCTACGGCGACGATGCGGTCGCCGTCCTCGATGGGGCGGGTGTCCAGCCAGCCGCCGACGCGGGAGATGAAGGACAGCAGGGACTCGCCGCCGTGCGGGGTGGAACGCGGGTCGGCGAGCCAGGTGTCCACCAGTGCCGGTTCGCGGGCCATCGCCTCGCCGAGGGTCAGGCCGCGCCAGCGGCCCATGTCGCAGTCCCGCAGGGCGAGTTGCACCAGCGGGGTGTAACCGAGGCCGTCGCCGGTGGTCCGGCTGCGCGGGGTCGGCGAGCAGTAGCGCAGCTCCGCCGCCGCCAGCGGCAGCAGAACCGGGGCGGCGCGCTGCACCTCGTCCCAGCCCGCCTGGTCCAGCGGGCGGTCGTCCTCGAAGCGCTCCGCGAGCAGCGGAGAGCTGCGTGCGGCGGCGACGAACGTGACCCGAAGTTGCATGCGGCGATCGTGATCCCGCTGAAGTGCGCAGGTCAAGGGGGGCCGGATGAGAGTTACTCAGGGTTTGCGAAGCCTTACTTCGCGGTCGGGACCAGGCGGACAAGTCACTCGAAATACAAGGCCATCCACCGGTCGGGCCGGTCCAACGGCTTGAACCCGACCTTCTCGTACACCCCGTGCGCATCGTGCGTCGCGAGTAGCACCCGGCGCACTCCGGACGGCCGCAGCTCCTCCCGTACGGCGCCGACGAACGCCGTACCGACGCCCTTGCCGCGCACCGACGGGTCCACGTACACATCGCACAGCCACGCGAACAACGCCCCGTCGGTCACCACCCGCGCGTACGCCACCTGCTCCCCCGAAGCCGTGTCGTACACCCCGAAGTTCAGCGAGGCCGCGACCGCGCGTTCGTGCTGCTCGCGGGGGCGGCCCTTCGCCCAGTACGCGTCGGTGGACAGCCAGTGGTAGGTGCGGTCGAGGTCGACGCGGGCGGAGTCGGCGGAGAACTCATAGCCTTCGGGGAGGCTCGGGATGTCGCTCATGGCGGGAGGCTTGCAGGTCAGAGGGCGAGGTGTCGAGCGGTTTTGGCCGGTGGCTGGAGCACCTCCTCGCAGGCCGCCCGAAGCCGTCGTACTCCCTCCACGATCTCCCCCGTCCCCGCGACCGCCGCGAAGCTCAACCGGACGTGGGCGGCCGGGGGTTCGGCGCTGAAGTAGGGGCGGCCCGGGGTGATGGAGACGCCCGCGCGGAGGGCCGCCGTGGTCAGGGACTGCTCTCCCCCAGAGCCGAAAGCCTGGGAGGTGCCCCCATTGCCGTCGGGGAGGCGGAGCCAGAGGTGGTAGCCGCCGGAGGGGATGTGCGGGAGGGAGAGGGAGGGGAGTTCGAGGCGCAGGGCCGTCGTCATCGTGTCCCTGCGGGTCTTCAACTCCGTTGAGATCGCGCGGAGATGGCGGGGCCAGGCCGGGGAGCCGACGAGTTCGAGGGCCGCTTCCTGGAGCGGGCGGGGGACGAAGAAGGTGTCGACGACCTGGATGGCGCGCAGGCGTTCCAGTACCGGGCCGTGCGCGGCGAGTGCGCTGACCCGGAAGCTGGGTGAGGTCGCCTTGGTGAGCGAGCCGACGTGGACGACGACTCCGTCGGGATCGTCGGCGGCGAGCGGGCGCGGCAGCGGGCCCGCGTCCTCGTGCACCAGCCGTCGTACGAAGTCGTCCTCGATGACGAAGGCGCCCGCGTCGCGGGCGATGCGCAGGATCTCCGGGCGGCGGGCGGGGGCGAGGACCGCGCCGGTCGGGTTCTGGAACAGGGGCTGGCAGACGAAGACGCGGGCGCCGGTCGCGCGGAACGCGTCGGCGAGCAGGGGCGGTTTCACTCCGTCCGCGTCCACCGGCACCGGGACCGGACGCAGGCCCGCCGCTCGCGCGATCGCCAACATGCCTGGATACGTGGGGGATTCGACGAGGACGGGTGCGCCGGGGGGTGCGAGGGCGCGCAGTGCGGTGGTGAGCGCGGTCTGACCGCCCGCGCTGACCAGGACGTCGGCGGCCGTCACCGTTCCGCCGATGCCGCGCGCGAACCACTCGCGCAGTTCCGGCAGACCCTCCATCGGCGGGCGGCCCCAGGCGCCGGGGCGGCGGCCGGCCCGGGACAGGGCCGCGGCCAGCGCGCGCTCGGGCTGCAGGGACGGGTGCAGATAGCCGCCGTTGAACTCGATCACGCCCGGCGGCGGGACGGCCAGAGTGGCCAGGACCGCGGACGCGTCCACTGTGCGCGGCACGAAGTCGGCGGTGCCGTCCGCGCTGAGCGCGACCTCCTGCCAGGAGGTGTCCCCGGCGACGGTGGCGGTCACGGGGCGGGGTGTCGCCCGGAACGCGCCGGCACCGGGCCGGGTGACCACCAGTCCCTCGGCGGCCAGCTGCGCGAGGGCGCGCGAGACGGTCACGGGGCTCACCCGGAACCGTTCGACGAGCGCCCGGCTCGACGGCAGCTTTCCACCGGGAGAGTAGCGGTTGAGTTCCTGTCGCAGATGATTTGCCAGTTCGCCGACACTGCTACGCTCTTGCATGAGAGCACACGATAGCGCTACTGCCCCCAGCCCGATAGCGGTCAGCACCTCCCCCGCTACGACACCCAGGGTCCGCTCCGGTACCGTCCAGGCCGCGCTCGGTGTGATCGCCTTCTCCCTCACCTTCCCCGCCACCGCCTGGGGACTGGAAGGCTTCGGTGCCTGGTCGTTGGTGGCCGTGCGCAGCGTCCTCGCCGCGGTCATCGCGGGCGGGTGTCTGCTGGCGCTGCGGGTTTCCGTGCCCAGCCGTCGGCACTGGGGCGGGCTGGCCGTCGTAGCCGCCGGAGTGGTGGTCGGTTTCCCGTTGCTCACCACGCTCGCACTGGAGACGTCAACCACCGCGCACGCGGCGGTGGTTGTCGGTCTGCTGCCGCTGACGACCGCCGCCCTGTCCGCGCTGCGCACCGGCATCCGCCCCTCGCGCACCTTCTGGACGGCCGCGCTCGCGGGCGCCGGCGCGGTGCTCGCCTTCACGGTGCAGCAGAGCGGCGGCGCCGTGACCACCGCCGATCTGTATCTCCTCGCCGCGCTGCTGGTCTGCGCGGCCGGTTACACCGAGGGCGGCCGGCTGGCCCGGGTCATGCCCGGCTGGCAGGTTATCGCCTGGGCACTGGTCCTGTGCCTGCCGCTGAGCGTGCCCGCCGCCGCGATCGCGCTGTCGTACGACACCCCGCAGCTCACCGCGCACAGCGTGGCCGGGCTGCTGTGGGTCGCCGCCGGTTCGCAGTTCCTCGGGCTTGTCGTCTGGTACCGGGGCATGGCCGCCATCGGTGTCCCGAAGGCGAGCCAGTTGCAGTTGGCCCAGCCGCTGCTCACGCTGGTGTGGTCGGTGCTGCTGCTCGGCGAGCACCTGACAGTCGCCGCCCCGCTGACCGCGGCGGCGGTGCTGGTGTGCATCGCCGTCACCCAGCGGGCTCGGAGTTGAGCGGCGCGCGCGTACCGACACCGACTGCGAGATCAGGCACCAGGCACCAGGCCCTCAAGTCCCCGGATGCGGAACGGTGGTTCAGCCCACGGCCGCGAGGAGTTCGCCGCGGTCCGGGCCCTCGGCGTAGCGTGGCGCGCCGGCCGCCAGTTCGGTGAAACGGGCGGTCAGGCCGGGCTTCGACATGGCGGTCGCCGGGTCCACGAGCAGGAAGCCGATCTCGCCCATCGCGCGCATGACGGCGGCGTCCTGTTCGCCCTTCGCCCACGGTGCCGGCCCCGGGTACAGCGCGATCGCGCGGTGCCAGACGTCCTCCCGGGCGAGGCCTCTGAGGTCCTGGTCCCGGTCCGAGGTGACCAGGGAGACGGACCAGGTGTCGCTGTCGCCCGGCACGACGATGATCGACACGCTGTTGTGGTGGTGCAGGGGCCAGGGCATGTGCGGGGCGGCGCCGTCGTCGGACGACCGGAAATGCCGGGTGTAGTAGCGCCACCCTCGCTCGATGTGCCGCGGCTGTCTGCCGAGTTCGGGGAACAGCGCGGCGAGGTCGGACCTGCCCGAGGCCGCGACGACGAGGTCGGCCGACAGGTGCTCGCCCTCGTCCAGGACGAGCCCCGTGACATGCGAGACGCCCGCGCCGGACGGCACTTCGGTGCGGAGTCCTCGGGCGCGGGTGCCGCGCCGTACCGTGACCCCTTCGGTGTGCTCCGCCGCGGCGAGCAACGCCGCCTCCAGGACAGGCCGCCGCGCCGCCACCGTCGCGAACCGCGCGTCGTCCGGCTCGGCCACCCCCCGGGGCATCAGACGCAGCGCTCCGGCGATCACGTTGTGGGGCCGGCCGCCCCGCTCCAGGACGTGGTCGACGACGTCGGGAAGTTCGTGGCGCAGTCGGCCGTATCCGGCGGGCAGGAGGATGTGCGCGACGGAGAACTGCCCCACTCCTGGCCGCTTCCAGTCCGCGAAGACCCGGTCGGCACCGCCGACGGGCGGCGGCGGATCCTGCTCTACGACGGTGACCCGATGCCCCTCCTTGGCCAGCACCATCGCCGCGCCGAGCCCGGTCGGACCGGCTCCGAGTACCAGTACGTGCATGGCGTGCATCGTGATCAGCTCCTGCGCGACCGGGCCCCCTTAGGGGGAAGCCATTGCTCATGCGTCGCTACGCGCATGACCGCAATGCGGTTCACGGTCCCCCCGGAGCCGCCCGTCAGCGCGGAGCCTTCGCCGGCTGCTGGTAGTGGTCGGCGACCACCCGCGCCATCGCGCCGACCGGGTCCACCGCGACGTCCCGGGCGGCGAAGAACACATGCCCGCCGAACTGCGGGTACATGGCGGCGAGAGTCAGATGCCGGGACAGCTCGGCCGGATCCTGCCAGGCCGCGGGCTGCGCCGGGTCGCCCGCCTTGTACAGCGCCTCACCCGCGTAGAGCCGCGTCTTCGTGCCGCGCGCGACCTCCGCCCACCAGGGCAGCAGCTTGGCGTAGTCGGCGGCGGCGAAGCCGATGTTCCAGTACAGCTGCGGGACGATGTAGTCGATCCAGTTCTCCCGCACCCACTTGCGGGTGTCCGCGCACAGGTCGTCGTACGTCTGCACCCCCGCGCGGGTGTCGGAGCCGCGCGGGTCGGTCGCGATGTTGCGCCACACGCCGAAGGGGCTGATCCCGAAGCGCGTGCCCGGGCGGATCTGTTCGATACGGGCCGCGGTCTCGCGGATCAATTTGTCGATGTTGTCGCGCCGCCAGGCGGCCCGGTCGGCGAATCCGCCGCCGTACTTGTCGTAGGCCGCGTCGTCGTCGAAGGTCTGGCCGGCCACCGGGTACGGGTAGAAGTAGTCGTCGAAGTGGACCCCGTCGACCGGGTACTTCTCCACCGCGTCGAGGATCGCGTCCTCGACGAAGGCCCGGACCTGAGGCAACCCGGGGTTGTAGTAGAGCTTCCCGCCGTACGCCACCACCCAGTCCGGGTGCTTGCGCGCGGGGTGCGAGGCGACGAGCTTGGTCAGGTCGGTGTTGTTGGCGATCCGGTACGGGTTGAACCAGGCATGCAGCTGCAGCCCCCGCACATGCGCCTCTTCCACGGCCGTCTTCAGCGGGTCCCAGCCGGGGGCCACGCCCTGGGTGCCGGTCAGGTACTGCGACCACGGCTCGTACGGCGAGGGCCACAACGCGTCGGCGGTGGGCCGTACTTGGAACATCACCGTGTTGAGGCGGTCACGGACGGCCGTGTCGAGGTGGGCGATCAGTTCGGTGCGCTGCTGTGCCGGAGTCAGACCCGGGCGGGAGGGCCAGTCCCGGTTGGCGACCGTCGCCAGCCACACGCCCCGCATCTCGGTGACCGCGCGCGGACGCCCTGCCGGCCTCGACGCATACCCGGTGTCGGCCGCCGCGCTGCCCGTCGTGGCCAGCGTCGACAGCGCGGCCATCGCGAACGCCCGACGTGACAATCGCCCCATCTGCACACCCCCATACGCTGTGGATCCGTGCCGTCACGGATCGTCTCCGCGCCCCAGAATGCCCGACCCCGGCGATCGATCATCGATACTTGCGGGTAACGTGCACGATCGGAGCAGGCGTCGAACAACGGGGTCCTGCGACCAGCCGTAGATCAGCGAAGGGGACGATGTGACGGGCATCCCAGCGGGAGACATTGCGCGCGTCGGAGTGGTCGGCTGCGGCCAGATGGGCGCGGGTATCGCCGAGGTGTGCGCCCGCTCCGGCCTGGACGTGAAGGTCGCCGAGACCACCGGCGAGGCCCTGGAGATCGGCCGGACCCGGCTGTTCAACTCGCTGACCAAGGCGGCCGAGCGCGGCAAGGTCTCGGCGGAGGAGCTGGCGGAGACGCAGGCGCGGCTCAGCTTCACCACCGACCTCGGCGAGTTCGCCGACCGCGACCTCGTGATTGAGGCCGTCGTCGAGAACGAGCAGGTCAAGACCGAGATCTTCCAGGTGCTCGACCAGGTCGTGACCCGCCCCGACGCGATCCTGGCCTCCAACACCTCCTCGATCCCGCTGGTGAAGCTCGCGGTCGCCACCTCGCGCCCCGACCAGGTCATCGGCATCCACTTCTTCAACCCGGCCCCGGTGCAGAAGCTCGTCGAGCTGATCCCGGCGCTGACCACCTCCGAGGGCACGCTCAGCCGCGCCCAGCTGTTCGCCGAGAAGGCGCTCGGCAAGCACGCGATCCGCGCGCAGGACCGCTCCGGCTTCGTGGTCAACGCGCTGCTGATCCCCTATCTCCTGTCCGCGATCCGGATGTTCGAGTCGGGCATCGCCAGCCGCGAGGACATCGACAACGGCATGGAGCTGGGCTGCGCCCACCCGATGGGCCCGCTGAAGCTGGCCGACCTGATCGGCCTGGACACGGTCGCCTCGGTCGCCTTCTCGATGTACGACGAGTACAAGGAGCCGTTGTACGCCGCTCCGCCGCTGCTCCAGCGCATGGTCGACGCGGGACGCCTGGGCCGTAAGTCCAACTCGGGGTTCTACACCTACGGCTGAGCACTTCCCTCGCGGCAACTCACCGTAATACTTTGGCGGTTGCGGGCCCGGCACTCTTCGGAGCGCCGGGCCCGCGCCATTCACACACCGTGTGCGCGCCGGGCCCGCATATGCCGCTCGCACACTCTCCCCCGGTGTCCACCAGGCGAGTTGACTCTTCATGCGCATGCAAGGGATGTTCCGACTACGGAAAGGAGCGGACCCGTGACCGCCGACCCCGAGCATCCCGTGGTCCATGGAGAACTCGCAGAGTTACGCCGCCGCCTCGACGTCGCCTACGCGCGGGTCGAGGGAGGGCTGGCGCTGCTCAGCCATCGCACTGAGGAAACGGACAAGGAAGTGGATGACCTGAGCGCACGCATCGTTGCACTGGAGCACACCCGGTGGCCGTTGCCGGCCATCGCCGCACTGACCGCCGTGGGCGCACTCGTCGTGACGGTCTGGCAGGTGCTGGGACGCTAGACGCCTGGACGCCTGGCGGGAGTTCGAGGGGCGTCCTGACCGAGCCTCAAGTGGTGCAACAGCAGTAACGCGGCCGCCATGTTGGCGGCCGGGACCTCCCCGCGGGCGACCATGTCGGGTACGAGTTTGAGCGGCACCCATTCCCGGCGGTCCGACTCGAAATCGTCCACGGGGTGTCCGGTGTACTCGCCCTCGTCGGCCCAGTAGATGTGGTGCCGGGCGTCCGTGAGCCCGTTGGACGGTTCCACGCTCATCAGGTGGTGCAGGGGCCCCGGCCGCCAGCCGGTCTCTTCCTCCAGTTCCCTGGCGGCCGCGCGCGCGATGTCCTCGCCGTCCTCCACGACGCCGGCCGCGAGCTCCCACCCCCAGCTGTCGGTGATGAAGCGGTGCCGCCACAGGAGGAGTACTTCGTTCGCCTCGTTGACCACCGTCGCCACGGCCACCGGGCGCAGCCGTATGAGGAAGTGGTCGAGGTGTCGGCCGTCGGGTAGTTCGACATCCGCGAGATTGACGCTGAACCAGCGGTTTGAGTACACAGTTTGTTCGTTCTGTTTCGTCCACTGCACGGTTCTGCCACCTTCCGTCGAGTAAGTGGCAATATCGCAGCAGGGACTGTGTTGTGGTCTACGGCGCTTTCCAGGGCGCTCTCTACAGCGGTACGCGCAGTGCCCCGTCGATCAGTTCGGCCGCCTCGGTGGTACCCGCGCAGTCGCTGCGCACCAGGTACTCGCGGACCGCGCGGAGTCTGTCGCGCAGCCGCTGGGACTCCATTCCCCGTGCCTGCTCGGCCATCTGCACCGCCGTGGCCACCGCTTTGTCGGCGTTCCCCTGGCGCAGTTCGATCTGGCTGAGCATGGCCAGCCGGTGCACCCGGCCCCGGTCGTGCGCCGGAGTGTCCACCGCCGCGGTGGCATGCTCCCCCGCCGCCGTCAGATCGCCGAGGCTGAGCAGCGCCTCCGCCACCTGGACGTTGACCAGACCCGGCTGGACATAGCCGGTCTCGTCGGGTTCGTATCCGCGCCGGATGCGTTCGGCGGCCTGCTCGGCACGACGGATGCAGGACAGGGCGCTCGTGCCGTCGCCGAGGTGGGCGTACGCCTTCGCCTGCATCGCGTACAGGTCGGAGGCGAGCGCCGGGGTGATCTGTCGGCCGGCGGCACGCAGCGCTGCCTCCGCGAAGGCGACGGCCTGGCGGAACTCCCGCATGAACAGCGACTGGTTGACGAGCAGCGCGATGACGTACGCGCCAAGTCCCCGGTCGTTGCTGGCCTTTGCGAGCCTGAGCGCCTGGTGGAAGTAGCGCTGGGCGAGTCCGTGCGCGTCGGAGTCGTAGGCGCAGATGCCCGCGATGGCCACCAACCCGCCAGTGGCGCGGTGCAGTTGGCGGCCGGTGGCGTCGGTGTAGCTGCCGCGCAGGAGCGGGGCGGTCTCGGAGTTGAGGAAGCCGACGATGCGGGTGCGGGTCGCGACGCCGCCGGCCTTGCGGTACATCTGCTCGTAGTGGGCGCGGGCCGCGCGCAGCATCTCGATGTCGGCCATGCTCACCCGGTGCCGGCCGCCGCGGGAGACGTCCACGTCGTCGGGCGGGTTCTCCCACTCCCACACGGGCATCACCGCGGGCGTTCCGGTGACCGCGGGTGCGCCGAGGATGTGCGGGCGCTGCTGTTCGTCGGAGCGCCACAGGGCGGTGGCCCGCTCGACGAAGCCGGAGAGGGAGGTGCCGTGCGGGGTGGACGGTTCGCCCGGTACGCCGAGGCCGATGTCGTCGAGGGTGACGGGTCTGTGCAGGCGGGTCGCGAGTACCTCGCAGATCAGGTCGGGGACCTGGCCTCGCGGGCGCTGACCCTTCAACCACCTTGCCACTGCGGTGTGTTCGTACCGTAGCGCGAGCCCTCGGGCCCGTCCCGCCTGGTTCACGTGGGCGGCGAGTCCCGCGTGCGAGATTCCCGCCTCGTCCAGGATCGCGTCGAGGAGTGTGTTGGGCTGCATGGATGGCCCCCCGGTGACTCGGTGCGGACAGAGTAGTGCGGTTCGGTTCACACCGGGTGTGAACGGAGTGCGCGAATCCGTGGTGTGTGCGCGCTGTTGCGGAGAGTTCCGAACCGGTTGACTGGATTGCCTCGCAAGAGGCCGGCCGGGCCGCCGGCTCCCCCTCGTAAGTGCGGCGGCCTGGCTTTGCGGACGACTAAACACCGTTGGGCTGTCGGTAGTTGGTCGGGGGCGGGTGCGTTGTGGCTGAGCGCGCCCCCGCGGCGGAGCCGCTAATGTCACAGCCCCGCGCCCCTAGGTGGGGATGCGCCAGCTTTCTGTCATTGCTCAGGATGAGTATCGCCACGTCATCCGTGGGCGTGCCTCCCGCGTGGCGCAGTAACGCTGTGAAGACCGAGCCGAGCACCGACTGGGGTACGGGGAGCGGGTGTTGGGCCGCCGCCTCTGCCAAGACATCCCGCAACGGGAAGAAGCGGCCCCGCGCGTCACGGGCGTCCTCCGCTCCGTCCGTGTAGAGGAACAGCGCCTCGCCCGGGAGCAGTTGGCCGCAGCAGACGAACGGCAGCTCCGTCGGCAACGGGAACGGGCCGAGGGGTGGGAGTGGATCCGCCCGGGCAAGTGGTTCGACACTCGCCCCACTCAACAGATACGGCCACGGGTGACCGCAATTGAGTCCCCGCACCTCACCATCCCTGCCGATCTCCAGCAGCAGTACGGTGACGAACTCCTCGGCGACCGGGCTGTCGGGGTCGAGAGCGCCCGTCGACGGGTGTTCAGCGCGGGCGCGTTCACGTAGGTGGCGAGCGAGGGCGCGCTCCAGGCGGCGCAGGACGCCCTCCAAGTCGGGCTCGTCGTGGGCGGCCTCGCGGAAGCTGCCGAGGACGGCGGCGACCGTGCTGATCGCGGAGATGCCGTGGCCGCGTACGTCGCCCATCACGACCCGGACGCCGTGCTCGGTGGCGACCACCTCGTACAGGTCACCGCCGACCACCGCACCGCGCTCCGCGGACAGTTGGGCGGCGGCGATGTTCAGCCCGTCGAGGCGAGGTGGCAACGGGCGCAACAGGGCGTTCTGCGCGGCACCGGCGATCTGGCGGATCTGCCGCAGCTCGCGCAGCAGGGAGCGGCGGACCTGGACGATGAGACCGGTGCCGACCGCGAAGAACACGGCGCTGGTGACGATGCGCGCGCCGAGGTTGTTCTCCTGGGCGAGCGGGCAGGTGAGTTTGTAGGTGATCGCTATGGCGCCCCAGACCGTGGGCAGCCCCAGGGCGAGCGCCCGGCGCAGCGGACGGCGGGCACGCTTCCTCGGGCGCGTCCTGCGGGGCACCCCAGCCTTGATGCGGATCATGCCTGTGGCCCCCCAAATAGGCCCCGACAGCGCAATCGGACCGACCCGAAAGGCCGGTCCGATTCTGTCGACCACATGCCCCGATCGGGCCACATCACCCAGACTTCTCACCCGAACGAGTGAGCCGACATGAGACACCCGCATTTATGCAGGTGAGGCCTCAAACACAGGCCCACAGGGATGCCCTTAAGGGACGCGGGGAACTGCGCGACCAGCCACAACAAGCCCGCAGCCGGCAAACAACAGCAGTCCCCCACCCCTTAGCCCGCCTCAGCCGCGAAGCACAGCCCCAACCCGCTCCCCGGCAAGCGAAACCGCCGCATCCCGAGCCGCAGACGCCTCATCCACAGTCAAGGTCCGATCAGCCGCCCGGAACCGCAACGCATAAGCAAGGGACTTCTTCCCCTCACCCAACTGCGCCGCGTTCTCATACACGTCGAACAACCGGATCGACTCCAGCAGTTCACCCGCCCCCTCACGCAACGCAGCCTCAACACCCGCATGCGGCACAGCCACATCGACAACAAGCGCGACATCCTGCGTAGCAACAGGGAACGTGGAGATCTTCGGTCCCTTGGGAACCCCCGAAGACGCCAACTCAAGGACATCCAGGTCGAGTTCCATCGCGCTGGTACGCGCGGGCAGACCCAGCGTCTTCAGCACACCCGGGTGCAACTCCCCCGCGTACCCGATGACTTGCTCAACACCCTCGACGACAACGGCGAGTTCCGCACACCGCCCCGGATGCCAGGGCCCGTACTGCCCACCCCGCACAACGAGTTCGGTCCCGGCTTCACGCGCAAGCACCCGCGCCGCCTCGACCGCGTCGGCCCAATCAGCCGGACGTCCCTTGCCCCACCACCCGGCCTGCTCACGCGCGCCCGCGAGGACGACCGCGGCATGCCGAGGCTGGACGGGAAGCGCCTCCGTAAGAGAAGCGATCTCCTCGTCGGTAGGACGCCGGTCGACAGGCAGCCGTACCGCGATCTTCAGCTCTTCACGCGGGTGGAAGACCAGCCCGGTCTCGAACAGCGCGAGATCATGCGAGCCCCGACCGTCATTGCGCCGCAAGGCACCCAGCAGACCCGGCAGCAGCGTCGTACGAAGCGCCGGCTCCTCGTCCGAGAGCGGGTTGACCAGCTTGACCACCTTGCGGTTCGGGTCGTCGGTGGCCAGGCCGAACTGGTCGAAGACGTGCTCGCCGATGAAGGGGTAGTTCGGCGCCTCGACGTAACCGGCACCGGCCAGCGCGCGGCCGATGCGGCGGTGCAGGCGCTGGCGGTCGGTGAGGCCCCGGCCCGCGGGGGGCTTGGGGAGCGTGGAGGGCAGGTTCTCGTAGCCCTCCAGGCGGATGACCTCTTCGGCCAGGTCGTTCGGGTCGGTGAGGTCGGGGCGCCAGGACGGGACGGTGACGATCAGCTCGTCCTGCCCGTACACGTCGCAGCCGACCTCCTGGAGACGCCGTACGACGGTCTCGCGGCCGTAGACGACACCCGCGACCTTGTCCGGGTGGTCCGCCGGGATGGTGATGGTGTGCGGGGCCGAGGGTGCGATGACCTCGGTGACGCCCGCGTCCGCCGTGCCGCCGGCGAGGAGGACCAGGAGGTCGACCGTGCGCTGCGCTGCGGCGGAGGCGGCCTGCGGGTCCACGCCGCGTTCGAAGCGCTTGGACGCCTCGGAGGCCAGCTTGTGGCGGCGGGCCGTACGCGAGATGGAGAGCGCGTTGAAGTGCGCGGCCTCGACGACGACCTCGGTGGTGGTGCCCTCGGTGTCGTCGATCTCGGTGTTGGCGCCGCCCATGACACCCGCGAGGCCGATGGGGCCCCGGTCGTCGGTGATCACCAGGTCCTCGGCGTCCAGCGTGCGCTTGACGCCGTCGAGGGTGGTGAGCTTCTCGCCCTGGGTGGCCCGGCGCACGCCGATCGGTCCCTGGACGCGGGAGCGGTCGTAGGCGTGCAGGGGCTGCCCCAGTTCCAGCATCACGTAGTTCGTGATGTCGACGGCGAGCGAGATCGGGCGCATGCCCGCCTTCTGGAGGCGGCGCGTGAGCCAGAGCGGGGAGCGGGCCTCGGGGTCGAGACCCGTCACCGTGCGGGCGGTGAAGCGGTCGCAGCCCATCGGGTCGGAGACCCGGACCGGGTAGCCGAAGGCGTTCGGCTGCGGGACGTCCAGGAGCGCCGGGTCGCGCAGCGGGAGGCCGTAGGCGGTGGCGGTCTCGCGGGCGACGCCGCGGATCGACAGGGCGTAGCCGCGGTCGGGCGTGACGGCGATGTCGAGGACCTCGTCGACGAGCTGGAGCAGCTCGATCGCGTCGGTGCCGACCTCGTGCTCGGGCGGCAGCACGATGATGCCGTGCGAGCCGTCGTCGCCCATGCCCAGCTCGTCGCCGGAGCAGATCATGCCGTGCGAGGTCTTGCCGTACGTCTTGCGCGCGGCGATCGCGAAGTCGCCGGGCAGGACCGCGCCCGGGAGGACCACGACGACCTTGTCGCCGACGGCGAAGTTGCGGGCGCCGCAGACGATCTCCTGGGGCTCACCGGTGCCGTTGGCCCGGCCGACGTCGACCGTGCAGAAGCGGATGGGCTTCTTGAAGCCCTCCAGCTCCTCGATCGTGAGGACCTTGCCGACGACGAGCGGGCCCTTGAGGCCGTCGCCGAGCTGCTCGACGGTCTCCACCTCGAGGCCGACGGAAATGAGCTTGGCCTGGACGTCGCGGCCGGTCTCCGTCGCCGGCAGGTCGACGTACTCCCGCAGCCAAGAAAGCGGGACGCGCATCAGATCTCCATCCCGAACGGCCGGGTGAACCGGACGTCGCCCTCGACGATGTCTCGCATGTCTTCGACGTTGTGGCGGAACATCAGCATCCGCTCGATACCGAACCCGAAGGCGAAACCGCTGTACTTCTCCGGGTCCACACCACAGGCGACAAGCACGCGCGGGTTGACCATGCCGCAGCCGCCCAGCTCGATCCAGCCCTCGGAGGAGCAGGTACGGCAGGGGCGGTCGGGGTTGCCGACGGACTCGCCCTTGCAGACGTAGCAGAGCATGTCCATCTCGGCGGACGGCTCGGTGAAGGGGAAGTAGTTCGGCCGCAGCCGGGTCTTCATCTCCGCGCCGAAGAGCGACTGGACCATGTGGTCGAGGGTGCCCTTGAGGTCGGCCATGGTGAGGCCCTCGTCGATGGCGAGGAGCTCGATCTGGTGGAAGACCGGGGTGTGCGTGGCGTCCAGTTCGTCCGTGCGGTACACGCGGCCGGGGCACACGATGTAGACCGGCGGCTCGCGGTCCAGCATGGCGCGGGCCTGCACGGGGGACGTGTGCGTCCGCAGTACGACACCGGACTCGTCGCCCTCAGTCCCCTTGGGGCCCTGGACGAAGAAGGTGTCCTGCATCTGCCGGGCCGGGTGGTCCGGGGTGAAGTTGAGCGCGTCGAAGTTGAACCACTCCGCCTCGACCTCGGGGCCCTCGGCGATCTCGTAGCCCATGGACACGAAGACGTCGGAGACGCGCTCCATGAACGTGGTCAGCGGGTGCCGGGCGCCGGCCGGGACGCGGTCGTACGGCAGTGTGACGTCCACCGCCTCCTCGACCAGGACGCGGGCGTCGCGGTCGGCCTCCAGCTCGGCCTGGCGGGCGGCGAGGGCCTTGTTCACCGCGCCCCGGGCCTGGCCGACCAGCTTGCCGGCCGCGGCCTTGGCCTGCGGGGGCAGCGCGCCGATCTCGCGGTTGGCGAGGGCGAGCGGGGAGGTGCCGCCGGTGTGGGCGACCTTGGCCTCCTGGAGCGCGTCGAGGTCACCGGCGGCGGCGAAGGCGGCGAGCGCCTCGTCCCGCATGCGCTCGATCTCTTCCGGTTTCAAGGCCTCGACCTCTACAGGGTCGTACGACTTATTCGGTGCCGACATCTCTTCCCGTGCTTCCGGTTGGCTGGCGGATGGTCCCCGTCCCGACTCGACTCGGGGGACGCGTCGTCGTCCCTGAAACGGGGACGCAAAGGTGCCAAAGGCCGAGTCTAACGGGGGTGGGGCAGGTGACCTCGCCCGTGGGGCCTCGTCGGCGGCTGCCGCAGGGCTACTGCAGATACGCCGGGGTGCCCACGGGCAACATAAATCGGAACTCGGCGCCGCCGCCGGGGGCGCGGCCGACCGTGATGGTGCCGCCGTGGGCCTCGACGATGCCCTTGACGATGTACAGCCCGAGTCCGGTGCCGCCGCGCTTGCTGCCCCGCCAGAAGCGGGTGAAGACGCGGTTCATGGACTCCTCCGGGATGCCTGGGCCCTCGTCGCTCACCGTCACCGAGGTGCCGGTCTCCTCCCCTTCACGAGGGGAGGCCGAGGCCGTGACGTCGATAGTGACGGTTCCCTCACCGTGCCGCACCGCATTTTCCAGCAGGTTGCTGAGCACCTGGTCGACCTTGTCGGGGTCGGCCCACAGATCGGGCAGCGGCTGCTCGACGCGGAGCAGGAACCGGTCGGCGGTCTGGCCCGCCGCGACGTACGCCTGGATGTGACGCCCGACGGCCGCGCCCATGTCGACGGGCTGGCGGCGCAGCTCCAGCCGCCCGGAGTCGATGCGGGAGATGTCGAGCAGCTCGGCGATGAGCCGGGTGACACGGTTGGCGTCGGCGTCGACGGTCTCCAGCATCAGCCGCTTCTGGTCGTCGGTGAAACGTTCCCACTTGGCGAGCAGGGTCGCGGTGAACCCCTTGACGGAGGTGAGCGGAGAACGCAGCTCGTGCGCGACGGTGGCGATCAGCTCGGCGTGACTGCGCTCGGTACGACGCCGCGCCTCGGTGTCGCGGAGGGAGACGACGACCCGACGAACAGGACCAAGGGGTTCCGTACGGACGTAGCGCGCGGTGACAAGAACCTCATGACCGCCCGGCAACAACAGGTTCCGCTCGGGCTGCCGCACCCGGATGGCCAACCCGCCGTAGGGATCGGTCAGTTGCCACCAGCGGCGCCCTTCCAGGTCCTCTAACGGAAGGGCCTTCTCCAGCCGCTGCCCAAGAGCATCGGAGGCGGCGACGGAGGTGATGCGCTCGGCGGCGGCGTTGAAGCAGACGACCTGCCCGTGCTCGTCGGCGATGACCAGGCCGTCGGCCAGTTCGTCGGGGTCGATGCCGAGGTCGTCGTGCCGGGCCCCGGACGGCCGGGGCACACCCCGTGCTCCCGGCGCGCTGCTCGTGCCGACAGTCATCCCCGTACCCCACCTCTTCTCATACGGCGCAGGTGGCCCCCGAGCTGGTCACCCTACTAGCTGCCGGTGACAGAGCGGCACCCTCCGGAGGCGCGCTGTGCACGCGCCGACGCATACAGACATACGGCGGCGGCGGTGGCCAGGTTCAGGCTCTCGGCCTTCCCGTGGATCGGAACCCGCACAACGGCGTCCGCGAGCCCCCGGGTCTCCTCCGGAAGCCCCCACGCCTCGTTCCCGAACACCCAGGCGGTGGGCCCGCCCATGGTCCCCTGATCCAGCTCGTCGTCGAGGTCGTCGGTCCCCGCCCCATCAGCGGCAAGAATCCGCACCCCGATCCCCTTGAGCCCGGCCACAGCCTGCTCAACGGGCACCCCGACAGCGACGGGCAGATGAAAGAGAGACCCCACGGAGGCCCGTACGGCCTTCGGGTTGTACAGATCCACAGAAGCATCAGTCAGTACGACGGCCTCGGCCCCGGCGGCATCGGCGCACCGCAGAACGGTGCCGGCGTTCCCGGGATCCCGCACGTTGGCGAGCACGGCAACGAGCTTGGGCCGCGCCTCGAGGATCTCCTCGAACGGAGTGTCGAGGAACCGGCAAACCCCGACCAGCCCCTGCGGAGTGACGGTCGTCGAGATATCGGCAATGACCTGCTCATCGGCAAGATGCACCCGCGCCCCGGCGTCACGGGCTTCGCCGACGATGTCGGCATACCGCTCCGCGGCTTCAACGGTCGCGAACAACTCAACAAGCGTGTCCTTGTACCCCGCCGCTTCCCGCACGGCCTGCGGCCCCTCGGCAAGAAACAGCCGCTCCTTGCCCCGAAAGTTCCGCTTGGCAAGCCGCCGGGCGGCGGAAACGCGGTCGGAACGAGGGGAGATGAGGTCGGGGGACATGCTCTGCTTCACCTTCAAATCTCAGGCCAACCGCAATCCCCTCAGGGGCGCGGGGAACTGCGCGACCAGCCACAACGGCCCCGCACCCGACAACGAACCAGGTCCGGGCCAGCAACAAAGGACCCGCAGGCTAAAAACCTGCGGGCCCTTCAAGTCACCGCTCAAGCCGG
>NZ_BARF01000056.1 GCF_000367365.1 Streptomyces prunicolor NBRC 13075
GTCCTCAAACGCCGGACGGGCTGGATGTAGCCGGCCTGCGTTGAAGAGGGCACCGTCTGCACTCAAAAAATCCCCTGCGCTACTCAAAGAAATCCCCTGCGCTCAAAAGCCCAGGGGCAAAGCAAAGCCGGCGCAGCTCCCCAGCTGCGCCGGCTTTTTTTGCCGTCCGCCGCACCCCCGTCCCCACGGGGTTTCATGGGTTGATGTCCCCGCCCGGACCGCTCTTCCGGGCCTGGGGTCGCCGCTCAGCGCCCCAGCATCACTCCCACGGACGACGCCTGTGTGGCCACGGTTTCCCAGCCGTCGAAGACGACCAGGAGCAGGACCGCCAGGGGAAGTGCCATCAAGGTCGCCACCAGTGGGTGGCGACGGCCCGTGCGGCGGGTGCGGAACGCCACGTTGTACGCCTTGCGTCCCTCGGTGCGGATCAATGCCCGCGGTGCCGTATGGGCCATGGTCCCTCTCCTGACCGTGCTCCGTTGACCTAGCTCAGTTGTCGTTGGCAGCGGCGGGTGTCTGACCTCGGGGGACGAGTGCTGCACCCGCCGCTTGACCTCAAATCTAGGCGTGCGGCGGGTGCGGGTCGTCATGCCCTCGTACCGATTGGCGGGCCTCCCGGAGGATGAGCGATGACCTGCGGAGTACTCCCCTGGGTGGAGACCGGGTCCTACGTCTCGGGGTCTTCCCGGAGGGGGAGTCCGGTGTGCCCCGCTTTCTCTGAGCTGTCCTCGCGGGGGACCGGTTGTTCGACCAGGGCCAGGACCCTGGTCGCCATGAAGCGGGCAGTACGGACCACGGAGCCGTTGCGGGTGACTTCGCTCACTTCCACCACCCCTCGGCGCACCGCCGTCTCCACCCGACGGCCTGCCCTGCTCGCCACCACCTCATATGTACGTGTTGTGTCGCCGGCGTCCACCACTATCTCGACGCGATCACCCTTCACGCGCTCAATCCCCCTTCTGTGATGGTTGGTTGGGGTCCGGGGCGGTGTGAAGTCCTGCTGCTCGCAACGCCTCTGACCACCTTTCAAGTTTCCCACTCGGCACTGACAATCCGTCGGGCCGAGAGGGCGCGGCCTTTGCGCGCGGGCGCCCGTGGAAACGTAAGCTGTCGCTCGTCACACGGACCGGGCAGCGGGGATGAACATGGCGATGATGCGCCTGAGGCGCGAGGACCCGCGCGTCGTCGGCTCGTTCAGGCTTCACAGACGGCTCGGCGCGGGCGGAATGGGCGTCGTCTATCTGGGCTCCGACCGCAAGGGTCAGCGGGTCGCGCTGAAGGTCATCCGGCCGGATCTGGCGGAGGACCAGGAGTTCCGTTCGCGGTTCGCGCGCGAGGTCTCGGCCGCGCGGCGGATTCGTGGCGGGTGCACGGCTCGGCTGGTCGCGGCGGATTTGGACGCCGATCGGCCGTGGTTCGCCACTCAGTACGTGCCTGGGCCGTCGTTGCACGACAAGGTCGCCGACGAGGGTGCGCTGGGGGCGGCCGAGGTCGCTGCGATCGGGGCCGCCCTGTCCGAGGGGCTCGTCGCCGTTCATGAGGCCGGGGTTGTCCACCGGGATCTCAAGCCGTCGAACATCCTCCTCTCCCCCAAGGGTCCGCGGATCATCGACTTCGGTATCGCCTGGGCCACCGGTGCGTCGACGCTCACGCACGTCGGTACGGCGGTCGGTTCGCCCGGGTTCCTCGCGCCCGAGCAGGTGCGGGGGGCCGCCGTCACTCCGGCCACCGATGTGTTCTCGCTCGGGGCCACGCTCGCGTATGCCTCTACCTCCGACTCGCCCTTCGGGCACGGTAGTTCGGAGGTGATGCTGTACCGCGTGGTGCACGAGGAGGCGCAGCTGCACGGGGTGCCGGACGCGCTCGCGCCGCTCGTCCGCGCGTGCCTCGCGAAGGATCCCGAGGAGCGACCCAGCACGCTTCAACTGTCCTTGCGGCTCAAGGAGATCGCCGCTCGTGAGGCTCAGGGGCTGGCTGATGTACGGCCGCCCGGGCCTCGTGCGGCGGAGGCGGATCGGCCTACCGGGCGGCTCACCGACAGTTATCCGGAGCAGCAGCGGACCCAGAGTCAGCGGCGTCCACCGAGTCCTCCGGGGACTCCGGCGCCTCGTGGTGCCGCTCCTTCGTCCCGGGGTGGCGGTAGTCCGTCGCGTGGGGGTGGCGGTGCGGTGCCTTCGCGTGGGGGTGGGGCGCCATCGCGGCCGGGTTCTCCTCGGCCTACTCCGGCGGGGCGCAACACCACACGGTCCGGGAGCGGGAGTCGTCCTGCGCCTCGTAGTGGTGCGGGGCGGCCTGGGCCTCGGACCACGGGGACCGGGCGGCGGCCGGCGAATCCGCGGTTGCTGCGGCAGCGGCTGTTCGTGTTTGTCGTCGTGACGCTGCTGGTCGCGCTGGGGATTGCGGTGGCTCAGGGGTGTTCGGGGCCGGCTCATGGGCTTGGGCGTACGGGGGATGGTGTGCGACAGGGGCACGCGAGCGTCGTCGGGGCGGACGGGGCGGTTTCGGGTGGGCGGTATGGGGCTGTGGGCGGGGTTGCCGAGTAGTTTCGCCCCCGCCGCCCCTACCCGTCCCATCCCCAGAGGCTGCCGCCCC
>NZ_BARF01000055.1 GCF_000367365.1 Streptomyces prunicolor NBRC 13075
GGGCTCCGCCGCGGGGCCCGGGGTGGGCTCGGGCTTGGCGGCGGTCAGGGGCTGGGCCTCGTCTGCCAAGAGGACTCCTCGTGCGCGATCCGGGTCCCCCGGTCAGGCTCCGGAGTGCCCATGGTAGCGATCCCGGGCTCCGGGCTCGCCTTCAGGCCGATGTGAGGGCCGTCTACGGGTGAAACGCGAGGGGCTGCCGCCGGCATTCCGGGAGGCAGCTCTGCGGTGTCCTGGGGCTGTCCTGGGGTTGTTCCGGGGGTGTGCGTGAGGTTGCGCGGACGGGCCGTGCGGTCCCCCTCAGGGCGCCCGTGACATGCGCAACGGCCGTCCCCGTGGTGGAGGGACGGCCGTTGCGTCACGCGTTCACGTCAGACTACGAGCAGTGCCTCCAGCGGGGCGCCGTCGAGTGCCGGTTCCAGGCGCGCGCGGCCCGCGAGGAAGCCAAGCTCCATCAGGACCGCGAGGCCGGCGACCTGCGCGCCCGCCCTGCGGATCAGCTGGAGGGAGGCCTCGGCGGTGCCGCCGGTGGCCAGGACGTCGTCGATGACCAGGACGCGGTCTGCGGCGCTCAGGTCCTCGGCGTGCACCTCGATCTCGGCGGAGCCGTACTCCAGGTCGTACGTCTGGCTGAGGGTCGCTCCGGGGAGCTTGCCCGCCTTGCGCACGGGGATGAAGCCGACGCCCGCGCGGACGGCCACCGGGGCGCCGAGGATGAAGCCGCGGGCCTCCAGGCCCACGACCTTCGTCGCACCGGTGCGCACGACGATCTCGGCGAGCGCGTCCGTGAGCGCCGTGAACGCGGCCGGGTCCGCCAGGAGCGGGGTGATGTCCTTGAACATCACACCCGGCTCCGGGTAGTCGGCCACATCGCGGATACGGCTGAGCAGCAGCTCCTGGACGTCCGTCATCGGCGCTTCCCCGAGGGACGGCCGCGACCGCGGTTGCGGGACGCCGGCTGGGTGCGCGGGCCTACGACGGCTGCCGCGTCCTCGGGCTCGTCGTCGTAGTCGTCGTCCGAGACGTTGGCGGCCGGGGACTCCGCCGGCTCGCCCTGTGCGGCGGCCTGGGCGCGCTTGGCGAGGACGCGCTTCTTGAGCGCCTTGATCTGCGGCTCGGCCTCCTTGAGGTCGGCGACGAGCGGCGTGGCGATGAAGATCGACGAGTACGCACCGGCCGCGAGGCCGACGAACAGCGACAGCGAGATGTCGTTGAGCACGCCCGCGCCGAGGAAGCCGCCGCCGATGAACAGCAGGGCCGCGACCGGCAGGAGCGCGACGACCGTGGTGTTGATGGACCGCACCAGGGTGCCGTTGATCGACCGGTTGGCGATGTCGCTGTAGGTCCAGCGGGTCTGCTTGGTGATGTCCTTGGTCTGCTCCTTGAGGCTGTCGAAGACGACGACCGTGTCGTAGAGCGAGTAACCGAGGATGGTCAGCAGACCGATCACCGTGCCGGGCGTGACCTCGAAGCCGACGAGGGCGTAGATCCCGATGGTGATGGTGATGTCGTGGATCAGGGCGACGAGCGCCGCCAGGGCCATGCGCCACTCGAAGGCGATCGCCAGATAGATCACGACCAGCACCATGAAGATCGCCAGGCCCTCCCAGGCCTTGTTGGCGACCTGGTCACCCCAGCTGGGGCCGACCAGGTCGGCGGCGATGCTCTCGGAGTCGACGTTCAGGTCCTTCGACAGCTGCTTCTTGATGCTGTCGGACTTGTCCGTGTCGATGCCGGCGATCTGGATGCGCAGGCTGCCGTCGCCGAGCTTCTGGACGACCGCGTCGTGACCGGAGGCGTCCTCGGCGTACTTCTCCGCCTGGCTCACCGAGGCGCTCATGCCCTTCGGCGTGGTGAAGGCGGCGCCGCCCTGGAACTCGATGCCCATGTTCAGGCCGCGCACCGTCAGGCCGAGGATGGCCGTGATGGTGATCAGGATCGAGATGCCGTACCAGATCTTGCGATTGCCGACGAAGTCGTACCCGACCTCGCCACGGTGCAGTCGGGCGCCGAGGTTGCCGAGTTTCGACATCTCACGCCTCCTTCGGGTCGACAGGGCCCGCGGCAGAACCGGCGGGACGGCGGGTGCGACGCAGCGGCGGCTTGGCACCCAGCGCCTTCGGGTCGATGCCGGACCACTTGTGGCCGTCCGAGAAGAACTTCCGGCGGGCGAGGATGGTCATCAGCGGCTTGGTGAAGAGGAAGACGACGACGACGTCGAGCACGGTGGTCAGACCGAGCGTGAACGCGAAGCCCTGGACCTTGCCGACGGTGACGATGAACAGCACCGCGGCGGCGAGGAACGACACGAAGTCGGAGACCAGGATGGTGCGTCGGGCACGGGGCCAGGCCCGCTCGACGGAGGGACGCAGCGAGCGGCCCTCCCGGATCTCGTCCCGGATGCGTTCGAAGAACACGATGAACGAGTCCGCGGTGATACCGATCGCGACGATCGCACCGCAGACCGCCGGCAGGTTCAGCGCGAAGCCGATGCCCGGGCCGAGCAGCGCCATGATCACGTACGTGAGGATCGCGGAGACCAGCAGCGAGGGGATCGCGATGACCGACAGACCGCGATAGAAGATCAGCAGGTAGATGACGACCAGCGCGAGGCCGATCGCGCCCGCGATCAGACCGGCGTGCAGCTGCTCACCGCCGAGGGCCGCGGTCACCGTGGTGACGCTGTCCGTCTTGAAGGTCAGCGGCAGGGCGCCGTACGACAGCATGTTGGCGAGGCTCTGGGCCTCTTCCTGGGTGAAGCTGCCGGAGATCTCCGCGCTGCCGCCGGTGATCGACGAGCTGACGGAGGGGCTGGAGACGACCTGGCCGTCGAGGACGATGCCGAACTCGTTCTGCGGGGCGGTGTTCTTCGCCAGTTCACCGGTGATGGTGGCGAACTTGGAGCCGCCCTTGCCGGTGAAGTCCATGGTGACCTGCCAGCCGGCGGCGGTCGTCGTGTTCAGGACGGCCGCGGCCTTCTTGACGTCGGTGCCGTCCACGGCGGCGGGGCCGAGCACGTACTTGTACCAGACGCCCGAGACCTGGCCGCAGGCCACGGTCGCGTCCTCGGCCTTGGCGTTCTTGCCGACGTTCTGGGACGCCTTCTTGGTGCAGTCGAGGGCGGTGTACTGGGCCTCCAGCTTGGCGGCCGCCGCGCTGGCGGCGGCGCTGCTGCTCGCCGACGGGGTGGCGCTGGCCGAGGCGCTGGGGCTCGCGGACGAGCTGGCGTCGGCCTTCAGGGCGTCACTGGCGGCACGGCCCTGCGAGGTGGCGGTGGCCGTCGGGGTCGCGGAGCCGGTCTTCGACGAGGAAGCGCTCGCCTTGGAGCTGGGCGAGCTCGACGGGCTGCTGGAGGCACTGCCGGACGCGCTCGGCGACGGGCTCGTCGTCGCGGCGCCCGTGGAGGCCTCCGTGGCCAGGACCGGGCGGAAGTACAGCTTGGCCGTCGTACCGACCTGCTGCCGTGCCTCGTCCGAGTTCGTGCCCTTGGGGATGTTGACGATGATGTTCTTGGAGCCCTGGGTCTGGACCTCGGCCTCCGAGACACCAAGACCATTGACACGGCGGTTCATGATGTCGACCGCGGTGTCCATGTTGGTCTTGTTGATCGACGATTCCTCGCCGGGCTGGGCCACCGCCCGCAGGGTGATGCTCGTGCCGCCGGCCAGGTCGATGCCGAGACGCGGAGTGCTGTGCCCGGATGCGAACATGCCACCGGTGAGCGCCACGATGGCGATCAGGATGAGGGCCAGCGAGCGCCACGGCTTGCTCTGGGCGCTCGCGCTGCGGCCCCTCTTAGGTGCTGCCACCTTCTCGTACTCCCTCTCGGGCCGCTCCGCGCCGGGTCAGCGTGGCTACGGCCATGACATGGTGTCGGGATCCCGTGCGAGCGACGCACGTACCCGGGGTGCGCGGGGCGCGAGCGGGTCGCGCCGCGCTCCCGGGACGTGACTACTTCGCGTCGGACTCGCCGTCGGACTTCTTCGGCTCTTCTTCCGTCTTCGCCTCGGCCGCGTCGGCCGGCTCCTCGGTGGCGTCGGCCGGCTCGTCGGCCGCGTCCTTCTTGCCGAGGTCGATGGGCTTGTCGTCGGAAGAGTCGGCGGCGGGCTCGTCGGTCTCGGTGAGGGAGGAGGCGTCGTCCGGGACGATGTCGGCATCGTCCTTCAGGTCGTGCTCGATGCCGTGGACGATGCGGTTGTACTCGTCGTCGGTGAGGACGGCGCCGATCGCGTTCTTCGCGAAGAGAAGTTCGATGCCCGGGCCGGCGTCGAGGAGAACCGTCTCCTCGTTGACCTCCTTGACCGTCGCGTACACGCCCCCGATCGTGCGGACGCCGGTGCCGGGCTGCATGTCATTACGCATCGACGCGGCCGCGGATTGCTTGCGCTTGGCCGAGCGGGTCATCAGGAACATGGCCCCGATGAGCACGATGAAGGGGAGGAGGGTCACGATATTCACGGGACGGAATTTCCTTCGCACGACCGCGGCGGTGAGCGGCCTGGTGGATGGGGGTGGTCGGCGCCGCCCACAAAGGCGGCATCGGCGGAGTCTAAGCGAGTCCACGCTGATGGAACAACGCTCAGCATGGCACCGGGGTTCCTGACCCGGCCAGCGCCCCCGCCGTCACGCCCCGAACAGGTCCCCTTGTCCGTTTCCCCCGGTTGACGAGCGGGGCGGGGTGAGGCCCAGATGCGCCCACGCGGCGGGGGTGGCGACGCGTCCGCGCGGGGTGCGGGCGAGCAGTCCCTCGCGGACGAGGAAGGGTTCGGCGACCTCCTCTACGGTCTCGCGCTCCTCCCCCACCGCGACCGCGAGCGTGGACAGGCCGACCGGTCCGCCGCCGAACAGCTTGAGCAGCGCTTCGAGGACACCGCGGTCGAGCCGGTCGAGGCCGCGCCCGTCGACCTCGTAGACCTTGAGCGCGGCCCCGGCGATGTCCTGGGTGATGAATCCGTCGGCCTTGACCTGCGCGTAGTCCCGGACGCGGCGCAGCAGGCGGTTGGCGATACGGGGGGTGCCGCGCGAACGTCCGGCGATCTCGGCGGCGCCGGCGGGGTCGATCTCCACGTCGAGGAGGTTCGCCGAGCGGTGGATGACGCGCTCCAGCTCGGTGGGTTCGTAGAACTCCATGTGCGCGGTGAAGCCGAAGCGGTCGCGCAGCGGGGGCGGCAGCAGTCCCGCGCGCGTGGTGGCGCCGACCAGGGTGAACGGCGGGAGTTCGAGCGGGATCGCGGTGGCGCCGGGGCCCTTGCCGACGATGACGTCGACGCGGAAGTCCTCCATCGCCATGTAGAGCATCTCTTCGGCGGGCCGTGACATGCGGTGGATCTCGTCGAGGAAGAGGACCTCGCCCTCCTGGAGGGAGGAGAGGATCGCGGCGAGGTCGCCGGCGTGCTGGATGGCGGGGCCACTGGTGATGCGGATCGGGGCTTCCATCTCGGCCGCGATGATCATCGAGAGGGTGGTCTTGCCGAGGCCGGGAGCACCGGAGAGCAGCACGTGGTCGGCGGTGGCGCCACGCGCGCGTGCGGCGCGCAGCACCAGGTCGAGCTGCTCGCGGACCTTCTCCTGGCCGATGAACTCGCCCAGGTCCTTGGGGCGCAGGGCGGCCTCGACGGCCTGGTCCTCGCGGTCGGCGACCGAGCCCACCAGCCGCTCGGCGGCGGTCTCGTCGGTCGTGTCGTCCCAGTTCACTGACGTCTCCTAGCGGGCGCGGTTCAGGGTCTGCAGGGCGGCCTTGAGCAACTGCCCCACCTGCGGCGCCCCTTCGGCGGCCTCGGCCTGCGGTGCTACGGCGGCCACGGCCTCGTCGGCCTCGCGGGTGGCGTACCCGAGGCCGATGAGCGCGGCGTGCAGCTGATCGCGCCAGCCGCTGGTGACCGGGGCGCCGATCGCCGGGGCGGATCCCACGGGGGCGCCGAGCCGGTCCTTGAACTCCAGCAGCAGCTTCTGGGCGCCCTTCTTGCCGATGCCCGGGACCGCCATCAGCGCCTTCTCGTCCCCGGCGGCCACCGCTCGGCGCAATGCGTCCGGGGTGTGCACGGCGAGCATGGCCTGCGCGAGCCGGGGGCCGACGCCGGTCGCGGTCTGGAGCAGCTCGAAGATCTGGCGTTCGTCGTCGTCCACGAAGCCGTACAGGGTGAGCGAGTCCTCGCGGACGACGAGGGAGGTGGCGAGCTTGGCGGGCTTGCCGAGGCGGAGCGTGGACAGCGTGTTCGGCGTGCACTGGATGGCCATGCCGACACCGCCGACCTCGACCACCGCGGCGTCGGGGGCGAGTGCGGCGACCGTGCCACTGACGAAGGCGATCATGCGGTACGGCCTTTCGATGCGTTCGATGCGTTCGATGCTTTGGCCGCGTGTTGGGCGACCGCCTGTTGCAACCGGTTCTGGGCGACGGCCTGTTGGAGGCGGTTGGTCGCGGGGCCGCGCCAGATGTGGCAGATGGCGAGGGCGAGGGCGTCGGCCGCGTCGGCGGGCTTGGGCGGTGCGTCGAGCCGCAGCAGCCGGGTGACCATGGCGCCGACCTGGGCCTTGTCGGCGCGGCCGCTGCCGGTGACGGCGGCCTTGACCTCGCTGGGGGTGTGCAGGGCGACGGGGATGCCGCGGCGGGCGGCACAGAGCATCGCCACGGCACTGGCCTGGGCGGTGCCCATCACCGTGCGCACGTTGTGCTGGCTGAACACCCGCTCCACGGCGACGAATTCGGGCCGGTGCTCGTCCAGCCACGCTTCGATGCCCTGCTCGATGGCGATGAGGCGCAGCCCCAACTCGGCGTCCGCCGGGGTCCGTACGACACCGACGCCGACCATGGTGAGCGGCCGGCCCGCGACGCCTTCGACTACACCGACACCGCATCGCGTCAGTCCGGGGTCCACCCCGAGTACCCGCACTCCAACCCCCCTCGTTCGATCGCCTGTTTGTGCAGGCTATCGGGTGTCACTGACAAAGCGACGGGCCGACGGGGTGTGTCCCGTCGGCCCGTTGAACCGCTTGTTCGACTTCAGCTCGCGGCAGCGCTACGCGTCGACCTTCTCCATGACCTCGTCGCTGACGTCGAAGTTGGCGAAGACGTTCTGCACGTCGTCGCTGTCCTCCAGGGCGTCGATCAGCTTGAAGATCTTGCGGGCGCCGTCCTCGTCGAGCTCGACCTGC
Source organism: Streptomyces prunicolor NBRC 13075 (assembly GCF_000367365.1). Lineage (GTDB taxonomy): Bacteria > Actinomycetota > Actinomycetes > Streptomycetales > Streptomycetaceae > Streptomyces > Streptomyces prunicolor. Next base: position 7,153 of record NZ_BARF01000055.1, read on the forward strand.
ATGGTCGGGACGAAGTTGGCGTCGGCGGAGTCGTAGTCGATGCCGGCCTCCTGGAGCGCGGTGCGGACCGCGACCAGGTCGGTGGCCTCGGAGACGACCTCGAAGGACTCACCCAGGTCGTTGACCTCTTCGGCACCCGCGTCGAGCACGGCACCGAGGACGTCGTCCTCGCCCAGCTCGCCCTTGGGGACGATCACGACACCCTTGCGGTGGAAGAGGTACGAGACGGAACCGGGGTCGGCCATGTTGCCGCCGTTGCGGGTCATGGCGACGCGCACGTCGGAGGCGGCGCGGTTGCGGTTGTCGGTGAGGCACTCGATGAGCACGGCGACACCGTTCGGGCCGTAACCCTCGTACATGATCGTCTCGTAGTCGGCGCCACCGGCTTCGAGACCGGCGCCGCGCTTGACCGCAGAGTCGATGTTCTTGTTCGGGACCGAGCTCTTCTTGGCCTTCTGGATGGCGTCGAACAGCGTGGGGTTGCCGGACACATCGGCACCACCGGTACGGGCCGCGACCTCGATGTTCTTGATCATCTTCGCGAAGAGCTTGCCGCGCTTGGCGTCGATCACGGCCTTCTTGTGCTTCGTCGTAGCCCATTTAGAGTGGCCGGACATCTGCCTGTCTCCTTCGCGTAACCCAACTCTTTACGAACCCCAGAGATCCTACTAGGACCCCGGAGTCAGGTTCGCGCGCACCATGTCGACGAACAGGGAGTGCACGCGGTGGTCGCCGGTCAGTTCCGGGTGGAACGACGTGGCGAGCGCGTTGCCCTGGCGGACCGCGACGATGTGGCCCCCGTGTTCGGCGAGGACCTCGGTCTCGGCACCGACGGACTCGACCCAGGGGGCGCGGATGAAGACGCCTTCCACAGGATCGCCCTCGATGCCCCGGACGTCGACAGCTGCTTCGAAGGATTCGTTCTGCCGGCCGAAGGCGTTGCGGCGCACGATCATGTCGATGCCGCCGATCGTCTCCTGACCCGAGCGCGGGTCGAGGATCTTGTCGGCGAGCATGATCAGGCCCGCGCAGGTGCCGTAGACCGGCATACCGGCACGCACGCGTGCGCGAAGGGGGTCCATGACCCCGAAGAGGACGGCCAGCTTGGAGATGGTGGTCGACTCACCCCCGGGGATGACGAGACCGTCCACCTCGGCGAGTTCCTCGGGGCGCCTGACCTGCCTGGCCACAGCGTCGGCCGCGGCCAGGGCGATCAGGTGTTCCCGTACGTCGCCCTGGAGGGCCAGGACGCCTATGACAGGGGCTGTGTCGCTCATCTACGTGACTACCAGCCGCGGTTGGCGTAGCGCTCGGCCTCGGGGAGGGTGTCGCAGTTGATGCCGACCATGGCCTCGCCGAGGTTGCGGGACGCGTCCGCGATGATCTTCGGGTCGTCGAAGAAGGTGGTCGCCTTCACGATGGCCGCGGCGCGCTTGGCCGGGTCGCCGGACTTGAAGATGCCGGAGCCGACGAAGACGCCCTCGGCACCGAGCTGGCGCATCAGCGCGGCGTCGGCGGGGGTGGCGACACCACCGGCGGAGAACAGCACGACCGGGAGCTTGCCGAGTTCGGCGACCTCGCGGACGATCTCGTACGGGGCGCGCAGCTCCTTGGCGGCGGCGTACAGCTCGTTGTTGTCGAAGCCGCGCAGCTTGGCGATCTCGTTCTTGATCTGGCGCAGGTGGCGGACCGCCTCGACGACGTTGCCGGTGCCGGCCTCGCCCTTGGAGCGGATCATCGCGGCGCCCTCGGCGATGCGGCGCAGGGCCTCGCCAAGGTTGGTGGCACCGCAGACGAAGGGGGTCGTGAAGGCCCACTTGTCGGAGTGGTTGACCTCGTCGGCCGGGGTGAGGACCTCGGACTCGTCGATGTAGTCGACGCCGAGGGACTGCAGGACCTGGGCCTCGACGAAGTGGCCGATGCGGGACTTGGCCATGACCGGGATGGAGACCGCCTCGATGATCTCCTCGATCATCGTCGGGTCGGACATACGGGCCACGCCGCCGTCCTTGCGGATGTCGGCGGGGACCCGCTCCAGGGCCATGACGGCCACGGCGCCGGCGTCCTCGGCGATCTTCGCCTGCTCGGCGTTGACCACGTCCATGATCACACCGCCCTTGAGCTGCTCGGCCATACCGCGCTTCACGCGCGCGGTGCCGGTCTCGGGAGTCTGGGCGGAGCTGGGGGTGCTGGACACGGGGTGACCTCACTCGGTGAAAGAGGGTTGCTGCAGTACCGAGGAAACGTCAGAGATGCAGGCCACAGCAAGGGCCAATGGGTAGGCGGTGGATCGTTTTCGAACCGGTGTGCCTTACGGCTGTGGTCTACGGCTGTGGTCTACGGCTGTGCTGCACCGCTGTTTTCTACGCGGCCCGGTCCACCAGTGCCGCCGGTGGCTCGTCGTCCATCTCGAAGGCCATCGGGAAGGGGGCGTGTCCCGCCAGCCGGAACCAGCGGACCTTGCGGTGTCGGCGCAGGGCACGGGCGGCGCGTACGGAGTCGTTGTGGAAGCGCCGCGCCATGGGCACCCGCCGTACCGCCTCGGTGAGTTCGCGGGCCGCCGCCTCTCCCCCGGGTGCCTCGCGGACGCCCTCGACCTGCGGGGCCTCGGCGAAGACGGCGCGCAGGGCCTGGCTCAACTCGCTCTCGGCGACCTCCCGTTGCTCCTCCTCGGCCTGCCGGGCGGCGTGCGCGGCCTCGTAGAGGACGATCGAGGCGGCCGGGTCGAGGACGCCGGAGGTGGCCAGTTCCTGGGTCACCGAGGCGCGGCGCAGGAGTTGGGCGTCGAGTGCCGCGCGGGCCGCGTCGATCCGGGCGTGCAGCCGGTCGAGCCGCCCCGCGGTCCAGCTCAGGTACAGGCCGACCGCCACGAGGGCGACGAGGATCCAGATCAGGGTTGGCGTCACGGGCGGCAAGCCTACGGGGCCGTTCCACTTGGGTTGGCCGAGTCTCGTGCGGGGCGTTCCACTGAGCTGGCCGGGGTGCCGTGCTGGGTGCTGGTGTGGGCGTTGTGGGGGCTGCCGCCCCCAGACCCCCTCGGCCCTGAAGGGGCCTCGTCCTCAAACGCCGGACGGGCTGGATATACCGGCCCGCATCAAGAAGTTGCCGCCTCTCAGTCCCGCGCCAACCCGAACCTCGCCCGGAGTCCGGTGCGTTCGTCGGTGGCGACCGCCGCCGCCCCCGCCGTCACCGTCTCGTACACGGACAGGATGTCCGCCCCGACCGTCGACCAGTCGAAGCGACGTACATGGGAACTCCCGCTCCGCCGCAGCTCCGCCAAGCGCTCCGGGTCCCCCAGGAGCCGTACGGCTACCTCGGCGAGGGCGTCCGGGTCCTCGTTGGCGAACAGTTCGCCGGCCGCGCCCTGGTCGAGGACCTGGGCGAAGGCGGGGAGGTCGGAGGCGAGGACCGGGGCGCCTGCCGACATGGCCTCTACGAGGATGATGCCGAAGCTCTCGCCGCCGGTGTTGGGGGCTACGTAGAGGTCGATGCTGCGCAGGAAACGGGCCTTGTCCTCGTCGCTGACCATGCCGAGGAACTCGACGCGTGAACGCAGCTCCTTGGGGAGTGACTCGACGGCCTCCTCCTCGTCGCCGCGGCCGGCGATCAGGAGTCGGGCGTTCGGACGCTCGGCGAGGATCTTCGGGAGGGCGTTCATCAGTACCGGGAGGCCCTTGCGGGGCTCGTCGATGCGCCCTATGAAGCCGATGGTCTCGCCCTGCCACTCGGGCTTGGGTTCGGCGCGGGCGAAGTAGTCGACGTCGACGCCGTTCGGGATGACGACCGCGTCGCCGCCGAGGTGTTCGACGAGCGTGCGGCGGGCGTACTCGCTCACGGCGATCCGCGCGCTGATCTTCTCCAGCGCGGCCTGGAGGATGGCGTACGCGGCGATCATCGCCCGGGAGCGCGGGTTCGAGGTGTGGAAGGTGGCGACGATCGGGCCCTGCGCGGCCCAGCAGGCGAGCAGTCCGAGGGACGGCGAGGTCGGTTCGTGGATGTGGATGACGTCGAACTCGCCGTCGTGCAGCCAGCGTCGGACCCGGGCGGCGGACAGGAAGCCGAAGTTCAGCCGGGCCACCGAGCCGTTGTACGGCACCGGGACCGCGCGGCCGGCCGAGACGACGTACGGCGGCAGCGGGGTGTCGTCGTCGGCCGGAGCCAGGACGGACACCTCGTGGCCGAGCCGGATGAAGTACTCGGCGAGGTCTCTGATGTGGAACTGGACGCCGCCCGGCACGTCCCAGGAGTAGGGGCAGACGATGCCGATCCTCACGAGGGCCCCTTGCTGGGATCGAGGTCCGCGAGCCACAAGCGCTGGAGCATGTGCCAGTCCTCCGGGTGGTCGGCGATGCCGGTGGCGAAAGCGTCTGCCAGCGCCTGTGTGATGACAGACGTCTTCTCGGCCCGGTCACCTGACTCGGGCACCTCGACCGGCGGATGGACCCGGCCCTTCATGACCGGTGAGTCGTCGTACCAGAGGGTCACGGGGAGCAGCAGCGCGCCGGTCTGCTGGGCCAGGAGGGCCGGTCCTGCGGGCATGCGGGTGGGCTCGCCGAAGAACTTGACCTCGACGCCTGAGGCGGACAGGTCGCGTTCGGCGACCAGGCAGACCAGGCCGCCGTCGCGCAGGCGGCGGGCCAGCGTGCCGAAGGCGGTGCCGCCGCTGTGCGGCAGGACCTCCATGCCGAGGCCCTCGCGGTAGGCGACGAAGCGGTCGTAGAGCGTCTCCGGCTTGAGGCGTTCGGCCACCGTGGTGAACGGGGTCTCCAGCTTGGTGGTGACCCAGGCGCCGGCGAGGTCCCAGTTGGCCATGTGGGGCAGCGCGAGGATGACACCGCGGTCGGAGGCGATGCCGTCGGTCAGGTGGTGCACGTCCTTGGGGTCGAAGCCCGTGCGGATCCGTTCGGCGCTCCAGGCGGGGAGCCTGAACGACTCCATCCAGTAGCGGAGATACGACCGCATGCCCGCGCGCGAGAGCTCGGCGAGCCGCTCGGGGCTCGCGTCGGGCACCACGCGCGCGTAGTTGCTCTCCAGTCGCTGTACGCCCTTGCCGCGGCGCTTCCAGGCGAGGTCGGCGACGGTGCGGCCGAGCCGGACGGCGGCCGGCTCGGGGAGCTTCTTGACGGCGCCCCAGCCGAGGCCGTAGAGCGCGTCCGTCAGCCGCTCCTGGGCACTGCTCACGGAGTCGCCCCGCTGCTGTGCTGCTCCGGGGCCTCCTGGGCCGCCGTGGCGTCGGCCTCGGCGGCCTCGCGGCGGACCGTGACGACGCGCTGGATCAGCGTGACCAGGCTGCCGACTGCGACGATCCACAGCGCGACGGGCAGCAGCCACTGGATGCCCGGGACGCCGAACTTGTGCAGTCCGGCGAGACCGCACGCGACCAGCGAGATCACGAGCCGCTCGGCGCGCTCGACCAGGCCGTTGACGGCGACCGGCAGGCCGATCGACTCGCCGCGCGCCTTGGTGTACGACACCACCTGGCCGCTGGCCAGGCAGAAGATCGAGACGGCGCACAGGGCGATGTTGTCGCCGCCGCCCGCGTACCAGAGGGCCAGGCCGCCGAAGACCGCGCTGTCGGCGACCCGGTCGAGCGTGGAGTCCAGGAAGGCGCCCCAGCGGCTGGAGCGGCCCAGCTGGCGGGCCATGTTGCCGTCGACGAGGTCCGAGAACACGAACAGCGTGATCACGACCGTGCCCCAGAAGAACTCGCCCATGGGATAGAAGACCAGCGCGCCCGCGACCACTCCGGCGGTGCCGAGGAGGGTGACCGTGTCGGGGCTGACGCCCCGGCGGATCAGAAATGCGGCGAACGGCGTGAGGACACGCGTGAAGAATGCACGCGCGTACTTGTTCAGCATGGCCTTCCCGAGGGTCGGTGTCGCCGCGCGGCCCCTGCTGGCCACCGGCTGGCCCATCGTAGCCACGCGCGCGCGTGGGCGACGGCCGGGCACCCGCGTGCCCATGTTTTGAATGGCTGCGGCACGACGCGAGGCCATCGGTGTCACGGCCGGATCGCGTCCGGTGTATGGACGCACCGTGACGGGAGTGGAAAGCTCGAAGCACCGCGGGCGTCATCGGAGCCGCCACCGCACGCGGCTGCGTGTGTCCGCGCCCACAGTGACCTCACCGTGTACGGGAGGCAAGGCCATGGGTGACAAGGCGAACGCACACCCCGGAGCCGCCGGCAGGGCTACAGCGGCCGACCACCCCGCGTCCGTACGGAATGTGGTGCTGGTCGGCCACTCCGGATCGGGCAAGACCACTCTGGTGGAGGCCCTCGCGCTGACCGCGGGGGCGGTGAACCGGGCGGGCCGCGTGGAGGACGGCGGCACCGTCTCCGACTACGACGAGATCGAGCACCGGCAGCAGCGCTCGGTGCAGCTCTCCCTGGTGCCCGTCGACTGGGACGGGTACAAGGTCAATCTTCTCGACACCCCCGGGTACGCCGATTTCGTCGGCGAGTTGAGGGCCGGTCTGCGTGCGGCGGACGCGGCCCTCTTCGTCGTCTCGGCCTCCGACGGCGTGGACGGCTCGACCCGCATGGTGTGGGAGGAGTGCGCGGCGGTCGGCATGCCGCGCGCCATCGTCATCACGCACCTGGAGTCCGCGCGCGCGGACTTCGAATCGATGACCCGGACCTGCGCGGAAGTCTTCGGCGCGGACGACCCCGACGCCGTACTCCCGCTGTATCTGCCGTTGCACGGCGTGCCGGGGCCGGACGGGCACGCGCCCGTGAGCGGTCTTGTCGGGCTGCTGTCGCAGAAGGTGTTCGACTACGCGTCCGGGGAGCGCAAGGAGTCGGAGCCCGGGCCCGACCAGCTGCCGCGGATCGAGGAGGCCCGCAACCGGCTCATCGAGGGGATCATCGCGGAGAGCGAGGACGAGACCCTCATGGACCGCTATCTCGGTGGCGAGGAGATCGACGTCAAGACGCTGATCGGCGACCTGGAACGGGCCGTCGCGCGCGGGGTGTTCTTCCCCGTGCTGGCCGCCGCTCCGGCCGCGGAGGGCTCCCGGCAGGGCCTCGGCACGGTCGAGCTCCTGGAGCTGATCACCTGCGGCTTCCCGACCCCGCTGGAGCGCGCGGCGCCCGGGGTCACCACGGTCGACGGCAGGGCGCGGGAGCTGAAGGCGTGCGACCCGAACGGCCCGCTGGTCGCCGAGGTCGTGAAGACCGCCTCCGACCCGTACGTCGGCCGGGTCTCCCTGGTGCGCGTCTTCTCCGGGACGCTACGGCCCGACGCGACCGTCCATGTCTCCGGGCACGGGCTCGCCGACCGCGGGCACGAGGACCACGACGTCGACGAACGCGTCGGCGCCCTGTCCGCACCCTTCGGCAAGCAGCAGCGGCCGCTCACGCACTGCATCGCGGGCGACCTCGCGTGCGTGGCGAAGCTGGGCCGCGCGGAGACCGGCGACACGCTTTCGGCCAAGGACGATCCGCTGCTCATGGAGCCCTGGGAGATGCCCGACCCGCTGCTGCCGCTCGCCATCCAGGCGCACAGCAAGGCCGACGAGGACAAGCTCTCGCAGGGCCTGAGCAGGCTCGTCGCCGAGGACCCCACCATGCGCCTGGAACAGAACCAGGACACCCACCAGGTCGTCCTGTGGTGCCTCGGCGAGGCCCACGCGGACGTCGCCCTGGAGCGGCTGCGCAACCGCTACGGCGTCCAGGTCGACCTCGTGCCGCACAAGGTCTCCCTACGGGAGACGTTCGCCGCCAAGGCGCAGGGGCGCGGCCGGCACGTCAAACAGTCGGGCGGGCACGGGCAGTTCGCGATCTGCGAGATCGAGGTCGAGCCGTTGCCGGGCGGCACGGGCATCGAGTTCGTGGACAAGGTCATCGGGGGCGCGGTGCCGCGGCAGTTCATCCCGTCGGTGGAGAAGGGCGTAAGGGCCCAGGCGGCAAGGGGAGTTGCGGCCGGCCATCCGCTTCTGGACGTACGGATCACGCTCCTGGACGGCAAGGCGCACTCCGTGGACTCCTCGGACGCCGCGTTCCAGACGGCCGGGGCGCTCGCCCTGCGGGAGGCCGCGGTCGACGCGAAGATCCATCTCCTGGAACCGGTGGCCGAGGTGACCGTGCTGGTCGGCGACGACTACGTGGGCGCGGTGATGAGCGACCTGTCCGGGCGGCGGGGCCGGGTGCTCGGCACCGAGCAGACGACCGGTGGGCGCACGCTGATCCGCGCGGAGGTGCCGGAGATAGAGATCGGCCGCTATGCCGTGGACCTCCGCTCCCTCTCGCACGGCACGGCCCGCTTCAACCGCGCCTACGCCCGCCACGAGCCGATGCCTCCGCAGATCGCCGAGCGGATCCGCGAAGAGGCGGGCGACGCCTAGCAGTTGATGCCGTGGGGCTCACGTGTGGCGTGCGACGACCCACAAGTGGCCCAAACGGAACGCTTTCTTCCGGGTTGGCCGGCAGCTTCGGCTGTCCGCCGACGGATGTCAGTGATGGCCGATACGCTGATGACCTGATCAACAGGTGTGCGGAGCACGGAAGTCGGGAAAGCCGCAGAAGCGGGAACAGCGGCGATCGGGGGCGGGAATGACCGTTGACAGCGGTTACGCGGACATCTTTGGACCACAGGTGCCGCGTACCGGCGACGAGGGGCAGACGGCGACCTTCGCGCTGGCCTCGGCGGCCTACCGGGACAACCCGGTCGCAGACATCAAGAAGGCCGACAACGAATGGCACCAGACGGCCGTCAACGAGGGCAAGTGGGCGTCGCTGTTCCGCCCCAACCTCGGTGAGGCGTTCTCCGGAGCCGTGATCGCCCGCATGCTCGGCGCCGGCCGCAAGCCGCTCATCCAGTCGTTCGGCACCGAACCGCAGGCCGTCGTCGAGCACGCCCTGGCGGCCAACAACATCCGCCGGGCCCGGGACAACAGGCTGTCCACGATCATGGTCCTGTGCGGCGTGCTGTTCCTGCCCGGACTCATCGTCTGGCTGCTGGTCTTCCAGCTGCGCAGCCTGGTCGACAAGCGCACCCAGACCAACAAGCGGGCCGGCGCGATCGCCACGACCCTGCTCGTCGCGGTGGGCGCCGTCGCCGTGATCTTCCTGATCAAGATGCCGTTCCACGGCTTCTGGTCCTGGTACGCACGCGCGTGCGTCGTCCTGCCCGTCGTCGGCTGGCTGTGGGCCAAGCAGGTCTGCGAGAAGACCGCGAAGGATCTGCGCGGGCGCTGGGACAGCCTGCTGTCGGGCAGCAGCGTCGGCGCCAAGGTCCCCGAGGCGGTGCCGACCAGCCCCGGCGAGACCCAGGCCGAGCAGCTCCGCCAGTCCCTGGCCAAGCTCAGCGCCGAGCAGCAGTCCAACTCGGTCTTCTACGCCGGGCCCAAGGGCATCCTCGGCATGGGCACCCGCTGGGGCAGCTGGCAGCTCGCCGAGGACCTGATCGCGCGCGACGAGAACCGGGAGATCCACCCCTTCCGCAGCTGGGACGTCATCCGCAACATCCACGACGACCTGCGCATGCTGGAGCGGAACACGATCAACACCGGCGGCTTTCCCAAGGCGTCCATACGCCACTGGGTCGTCACGCATGTCGGAGAGAGTGCCAAGGCGGTGTCCCGGCCCGAGGGCACGGACGTGGACGCGTACCAGGTCAAGACGCACGCCATACAGGACATCTGCAACAAGCAGCAGTTCGGCAGCGGCGACCGGCACTACCTGGGTGTCCAGTGGACGCTCTGGGAAGGCCAGTTGGTCATGACCATGATGATCACGGTGACCGTGCTGCACAAGACGCTACGCATCGAGATCACCGGACACGCCCTCGGGCCGGTGAACTCGCTGTTCACCGGCAAGCCCGAGGCCCCCACGAAGGACGTCCAGAAGACCCTCAAGCCGTGGGAGACCCGCAAGGTCAAGCTCCCGCTCGTCCCCACCGACGAGGTGATACGTCTCGCGGTCCGCGCCCCGTTCACCTGGTACCCGCCGCTGCTGAACTGGCTCGGCGGTTCCATATCCCTGCCCGAGCCGTTCGGCCTGCGGCACGCCTGGGCCGACCAGCCCTGGCGCCACCGCTTCATGGCGGACGACGCGCTGCGCGCCGCGACACCGGTCCTGCGCGTGGTGCACGCCGCCGCGATCCGCGTCCTCGACGAGAACGGCGTGGACACGGAGAAGTTCAGCAGCCGATCGTCGGCCCTCAGCGGAGGCGTGCAGGAGGTGTCACCGAAGAAGGCGGACCTCTACGACGCGTAGCCGGCCCCCGTCGCGTGGCTCACGCCGTGGGCCACGCATCGGCGAGCATCTTCCGTGTGTCCGCGAGGAGTTGCGGCAGCACCTTCGTGTGGCCGACCACCGGCATGAAGTTCGTGTCGCCGCCCCAGCGCGGGACGATGTGCTGGTGGAGGTGGGCGGCGATACCCGCGCCCGCCACGCTCCCCTGGTTCATGCCGATGTTGAAGCCGTGGGCGCCGGACGCGGTGCGCAGGGCCGTCATCGCCTGCTTCGTGAGAGCCGCGAGTTCCACGGTCTCCGCGTCGGTCAGGTCGGTGTAGTCCGCGACGTGACGGTAGGGCACGACCATCAGATGGCCGCCGTTGTACGGGTACAGATTGAGCACCCCGTACACCAGCTCACCGCGCCTGACGATCAGCCCGTCCTCGTCCGATTTCGCCGGGATCGAGCAGAAGGGGCAACCGTCGTCGGCACCGGGGCCGGTCGGCTTGTTCTCACCCTGGATGTAGGCCATCCGGTGGGGCGTCCAGAGGCGCTGGAACGCGTCCGGCGTGCCCACTCCGATCTGCTGCTCCGGCTCACTCGTCATGCAGGGAAGCATATGGCTTCGCCCGTTCGCGGCGTGTCGCCGGGGTTGCGCGAAACCCCTCCCGCGCCAAGCTGGGCCGATGGACGACGACAGCCGCAAGGCCCGCTGGGAGCAGCGCACAGAGGTCCCCCTCGCCGTGGCGTCCCTGGTCTTCCTCGCCGCGTACGCCGTGCGCATCCTGGCCCACAGCTTGCCGGACACCTGGCAGGACCTCTGCCTCGCCGTGCTGTTCGCCGCGTGGGCGCTCTTCGCCGTCGACTACGCGGTCCGCTGGCGGCTGAGCGGGCAGCGGCTGCGCTTCGTCCGGACCCATTGGCTGGACACCCTGGTCCTGCTCCTGCCCCTACTGCGACCGCTCCGCGTCGTCAGGGTCTACGAGGCCGTGCAGCGCCGGCACGGACAACCCCGACTCGCCCTCCACGCGCGCGTGATCGTGTACGCCGGCCTGTCCACCGTCCTGCTGGGCTTCGCCGGCGCTCTCTCCGTCTACCACGAGGAGCACGCGGCCCCGGGCGCGACGATCAGGACGTTCGGCGACGCCGTGTGGTGGACCTGCGCGACCTTCGCGACCGTCGGCTACGGCGACGTAGCACCCATCACCCCGCTCGGCCGCCTGATCGCCGTAGGAATGATGGCCATCGGCCTGGCCCTGCTCGGCGCGGTCACCGGAACCTTCGCCTCCTGGCTGCTCCAGATCTTCACACGGGAGGACGACGAGAGGCCCCCGGGGATCTGAACTCCCCGAGGGCCTCCCAAAAGCAACAGGGTCAGACCTGCACCCGGTCCGCCACGACTTGCTCGATCTTCGCGATGGCGTCGTCGAACGCGATGCCGTTCTCCTGCGAACCGTCGCGGTAACGGAAGGACACCGTCCCGCCGTTCATGTCCTCGTCGCCGACGATGACCATGAACGGGACCTTCTGCTTCTGCGCGTTGCGGATCTTCTTCTGCATGCGGTCCGAGGACGAGTCGACCTCGACGCGCAGCCCCTTCTTCTTCGCCGCCACGGCGAACTTCTCCAGGTACTCGACGTGCGCGTCCCCGATCGGAATCCCGACCGCCTGCACCGGCGCCAGCCACGCCGGGAACGCACCCGCGTAGTGCTCGAGCAGTACCGCGAAGAACCGCTCGATGGACCCGAACAACGCCCGGTGGATCATGACCGGCCGCTGCTTGGAACCGTCGGGCCCGGTGTACTCCAGATCGAACCGCTCCGGCAGGTTGAAGTCCAGCTGGACGGTGGACATCTGCCAGGTCCGGCCGATCGCGTCCTTCGTCTGGACGGAGATCTTCGGGCCGTAGAACGCGGCGCCACCCGGGTCCGGAACGAGCGGCAGCCCCTGCTTCTCGGCGACCTGGCGCAGCGTCTCCGTGGCCTCTTCCCAGACCTCGTCCGAGCCGACGAACTTCTCCGGGTCCTTGGTCGACAGCTCCAGGTAGAAGTCGTTCAGGCCGTAGTCCCGCAGCAGGTTGAGGACGAACGTGAGCGTCTTGTCGAGCTCGTCGGCCATCTGCTCGCGCGTGCAGTAGATGTGCGCGTCGTCCTGCGTGAAGCCGCGCGCGCGGGTCAGACCGTGCACGACGCCCGACTTCTCGTACCGGTACACGGTCCCGAACTCGAAGAGCCGCAGCGGCAGTTCACGGTACGAGCGGCCGCGCGCGTCGAAGATCAGGTTGTGCATCGGGCAGTTCATGGGCTTGAGGTAGTAGTCCACGCCCTCGTCGAGCTGCATGGGCGGGTACATGCCGTCGGCGTACCAGTCCAGGTGCCCGGACGTCTCGAAGAGCTTCCCCTTCGTCGCGTGCGGGGTGTAGACGAACTCGTAGCCCTCCTCCTCGTGCCGGCGCCGCGAGTAGTCCTCCATCGTGCGGCGGATGATGCCGCCCTTGGGGTGGAAGACCGCGAGGCCGGAACCGATCTGCTCCGGGATGGAGAACAGGTCCAGCTCGCTGCCCAGCTTGCGGTGGTCGCGCTTCTCGGCCTCGATCAGGAAGTCGAGGTGCGCCTTCAGCTCCTCCTTGGAGGGCCAGGCGGTGCCGTAGATGCGCTGGAGCATCGGGTTCTTCTCGCTGCCGCGCCAGTAGGCGGCTGCGTTGCGCATCAGCTTGAACGCCGGGATGTTGCGCGTGGTCGGCAGGTGCGGGCCTCGGCAGAGGTCCTTCCAGCACAGGTCGCCGGTCTTGGCGTCGAGGTTGTCGTAGATCGTCAGCTCGCCGGCGCCGACCTCGACGTCCGCGCCGTCGTCGGTCGACGCGGAGCCCTTGATGCCGATCAGTTCGAGCTTGTACGGCTCCGAGGCCAGCTCCTCACGAGCCGCCTCGTCGGTCACCACACGGCGCGAGAACCGCTGCCCGCGCTTCTGGATCTCCTGCATCTTCTTCTCGATGGCCTTGAGATCCTCGGGCGTGAACGGCCGCTCGACGTCGAAGTCGTAGTAGAAGCCGTCCTTGACCGGCGGGCCGATGCCCAGCTTGGCCTCGGGGAACAGCTCCTGCACGGCCTGCGCCATGACGTGCGCGGTGGAGTGGCGCAGGATGTTCAGGCCGTCGGCGGAGGAGATCTCGACGGGCTCGACCTCCTCCCCGTCCTTCACCTCGTACGCCAGGTCCTTGAGCTCTCCGGCCACGCGCGCGGCGATGATCGAGCGCTCGCCGGCGAAGAGCTCGGCGGCCGTCGTGCCCGTCGTCACCGTGCGCTCTTCCCGCTCGGAATCGCGTTGGATGATCACACGGACGTCTGACACGGGTCTCTCCTGACTACAGGGTGGATGCGGCGCCATACCGTGAGCGCGCGCAATAGGGGATCGTACCGACCCTACGGGCCCCACCGCGAAACGGTCGCCCCCGGGCCCAGGCCCGGGACCGGACCGGCCCCACTCCCCTGCGCTCCCTCAGTCCTCCCCGCTGCACGCCTCCTCGAAGAAGGCAGCACTCTCCCCGTGCCCCTGGATCGACTTCATCAGCCGGTCCCGCTCCGCCTCGTCCACCTGCACGGGTACGACCCCGGAGGCGCCGGTCAGCCGACGGAAGCCGCCCCGGCTCTCCAGCCGCCCGTGCACCCGCACCGGCAGCCCGACGAGGTGGGCGTGCCCGGCTATCCGGTACGACTCCTCGTCCAGGGTCATCCGGACGTGCCCGACCTCGGCGCCGGCGATCACCTGCATCCGTACCGTGCCCTCGCCGCGCGGCCCCGACCTGCGCATCCGCACCACCGAGCCGGTGATGCGCACGGGCATGGCCGGTTCCTCGCGCAGATAGCGGGCCCCGGCCGCGCGCAGCACGGGCAGGTCACCCGGCGAGAACTCGACGGCCTCGGCCTGCGCGGCACAGCCCTCGGGGACACCCGCGCCGGGTGCCCACTCGACGGCGATCCGCGCGCCCTCGGTGCCACGCACCAGCGCGACGACAGCTTCGGTCAACTCCCGGCTGACGCCCGCCTCCACGGCCCCGTCGAAGGCGTCCATGCCGCCGGTGGCCCGCTCGTAGTCGATGGCCTCGCGGGTTGCGTACAGGGCCTGGTGGAGACGTACGGCGAGGGCGCGGCCGGTGTCGACGGGGACGAACGCGGTGAGCTGACGGCCGCCGGGTGCGGAGCCGACGAGGACGTGGTCCAGGGACGCGGCGGCGGGGCGGCGGTGGCGGGCGCCGTAGTAGCCGGCACGCGCGCGGGTGGCGAGTGCGGCGGCGAGCAGCATCTGGCGGGCGGCGGCGCGGAGTTGCTCCTCCACGGTCCAGGCCGCGGCGCCGGCCGGTCCGGTCGGGATGTCGCGCCACCAGCGGATCTCGTCGCTCGGTACGGCGAGGCCGACGAGGACCTCGCGGGCGGAGGGGGTGTTGCTGCGGGCGAGCGCGATGAGTGCCTCGCCGAGGAGGTCGTCGCTGTCGGGGAAGGCCCGGCTCTCGGGGACCAGCAGGCTGATGCCCGAGCCGCCGGGCCCGGGTGGGGTCCAGCGGCCGTACCGTCCGGCGGCTCCGCCGCGGCGCTGCCAGCCGTGCCGGCGCAGCAGGGCGCCGAGGACGGCGGGGTCGACCTGATCGGCTTCCGGCGCACGGTCCCACAACGTGCCGTCCTCGGGATGCGGTCGTACCGACCGCAGGTGTTCCTCGACCGAGCGGTGCCTCATGGCCTGCCTCCCGTCCCGACCCGCGTCATGATCTCGCACAGCGCCCGGTCGTCGAAGATGCGCGAGGTCGGTATCCGCACGGTGGTCCGGGTCCGGCCGGTGATCGCGTGACCGGCGAGGTTGACCCAGTAGCAGCAGTGCCGCAGGTCGAGCCGGTCGTGGCTGGCGCGCAGCCAGTCGTCCTGGGAACGCGGGACGAGCATCACGACCAGGATCTTGTGCACCGAGACCGGGGTGCGGGCGAGCTTGCGCAGATGGTCGTTGTCGAGCGTGAAGGAGAAGGAGCGTCCCGGCGGGTTCGGCGGGATCTGATAAGTGCACTTGAGCTGCACTTTTATCGTGACCTCGTCGTCCACCGTGTGCCCGGGCGAGCCGTGACTGACGTGCCAGTCGATGCCGTTGTCCGGAAAGGGTTGCGACAGCGAGCAGCCGGCCGCCGCGGCGACGGCGTGCAGATAGCCCACCTGCAGTGTCTCCATGCAGGCGGTGGTGGCGAGCGATCCGCGCTGGGGTGCCGTCCGTTCGGGCAGCAGCCCGCCCCGCTCGGGCTGCGCTATCACCATGGCCAACAGCCTTCCGAGTTCAGGTGAATTGCTGTGCTGAATGCCTGATCGGGTCGCTGAACTGCAAAGACCCGCACTCCTGTTGTGTCCTTCCGGCGTACGGCGCAAACAGCCCGGGTATCACCAAACAGGCAGAAGACGGTACGTCAGCTGCCGTGGGTGAACGAGGAGTTGTGTACGTATGACGTGCTGGTACGAGGGCCCGTTGGCCGCGTTCGACACGGAGACCACGGGCGTGGATGTGGAGACCGACCGGATCGTGTCGGCCGCGATCGTCGTCCAGGACGCCCCCGGCACCCGTCCCCGGGTGACCCGGTGGCTGGTGAACCCGGGGGTGCCGGTGCCCGCCGGGGCGACGGCGATCCATGGACTGACGGATGAGCATCTTCAGCGCAACGGCCGCTGGCCCGCGCCGGTGATGCACGAGATAGCCGACGAGCTGGCCGAACAGGCCGCGATGGGACGCCCGTTGGTGGTCATGAACGCACCGTTCGACCTGACCCTGCTGGACCGCGAGCTGCGCCGCCACCGCGCGTGCACGCTGGACCACTGGTTCGAGTCGACGGCGCTACAGGTCCTGGACCCCCGGGTCCTGGACAAACACCTGGACCGCTACCGCAAGGGCCGCCGCACCCTCACCGACCTGTGCGCGCACTACGGCGTCACGCTGGACGGCGCGCACGACGCGGGCGCGGACGCGCTGGCCTCCCTGGAGGTCGTACGAGCCCTCGGCCGCCGCTTCGCGACCCGCCTGGAACGCCTGTCCCCCGCCGAACTGCACACCCTGCAGTCGACATGGCACGCGGCACAGGCCCGAGGCCTCCAGGCGTGGTTCGCCCGCAGCGGCACCCCTGAGTCCGTGGACCAGTCCTGGCCGCTGCGCCCGGAGTTGGACGCGGCGGCCTGACCGAACGGGGCGCCGGCACCGGCGCCCCGCACCTCACCAGGAGCCGCCGCCCCCACCACCGGCGCCGCCCCCGACTCCGCCGCTGGAGGAACCACCGCCGCCGGAGCCACCTCCACCGGAACCGGAGGACTGGCTGGCCGCGGAGACCACGACGGCGGCGAGCAGCACATCGCCGAGATCGAGCGAGAAACGCCGCCCTGCTCTCGGTGCCGAAGTCGAAGCGCCGATGGCCTGTTCCCAGGCGGATTCGACCCCCAGGGCAACCGCCCATGCCGCGTAGCGATCCGCCTCCGGTCCGACGGGCAGCTCGTCGGGACAGGTGCCGGGGTCGGCCAAGTAGCGCCGGAACGCCTCGACTTGGAGCCAGCGGGCGGCGCCGTGCGGGGTACGTCGGTCCAACTCCCAGCCCCGGGCGACTACGGCGAGACCGAGACCGGCGGCCACGGCACCCGCCAGCAGGACGGGCAGTCCGGCCGCGATGCGATGGCCGTTCAGCACACCGCCGGTGACCACGAGGACGAACGCGAGCAGCAGCACGGCCAGTTGGGCCCGACCCCACCGCGCGAGACGCTCGGTGAGGGTGGTGTCCCACAGGTCGCTCGCCTTGCGCCAGTTGCCCAGCTTCCAGGAGAGGTCCTCCCAGCCCGCCTTGAACGACTGGTCACGCCTGCCGAGGACCAGGCCGGTGCCGCCGGCGAACATCCGGTCCAGCACGTCCCTGATCTCCCGGTTCACCGGACGCCCGTGCCGCTTCAGGACCGGATGCTGATCGTCGCCCTCGATGGTGAGATGACCGTCGGCCGCGGCGTCGAGCAGCCAGGCCACCTTGTGCTGGTCCATGACCGCTTCCACGCGCAGGACGCCGGCCTGGGCAGGCGTCAGGCCCTCGGGCGGTGTGGCGGACGGAGTGACCGACCGGGCGAGCCGCTCGACCTCGACGCGCCGCACCCGCCCGCCGTCCTCCAGCACCCGGTCCCGCCCGAGGAACCGCAGCACGCCCAGGGTCAGTGCGACGCAGGCCAGCCCGAGGGCGAGGAACAGCCCGCTGTTGTACAGCGGTTGCGGAAGGGAGGTGCCAACGGCCTTGCCGGTGGGCGCCGTTGGCAGCGCTGCCGCGGTCACGGCCTTGGTCTTGGCGGCGGTGGCGTACAGCGTGAGGCCTTCATGGCCGCTGAGCTTGCCGAGCTTGACGACAAGGTGCCCCGGCTCGCTCTGCTCGGCCGTACAGGGCTTGCCGTGGTCCCAACTCCCGTGCTCGCAGCGGAGATCGGTGAACCCGTACGCGTCCACCACATGGATCTCCACATTCGCCCGGTCGACCTTCCAGCCGGTGCCGACGGCGTCCCAGGCGAGCTTGCCGTCCTTCACCACGTCGGCGACCGTGTACTGGAGTCGATAGCGGTGCACTCCCCCGACCGTGCGGTCACGGTCGCCCACCTTGAGCCGGTCGGCGACGGACTCCCTGCCGTTCACGTCCCGGTAGGAGGCGCCGAAGGTGGTGGCGTAGGGAACCTTGTGCCCGTCCATGGTGGCCCGGACGTCATCGGTCAGGAAGTTCGCGTCCGGTACGTCACGGTAGATGCCGTGCGTTGTGCCCGAGTGCCCGAAGTCGTAGTCGATGACCTCGGTGATCCGGGCGCTCCCGTCGGCGCGGATCTCGGCACCGACCCACATCGAGGTGACCCGCTCCGTGTTCGCGAGGGCTTGTACGCCGGCGGCGACCCCACCGAACACGACCAGACCGACGACCATGACGATCAACGACCGAACTCGGCGCCGCCGTAGGGAAGTCACCTTCCCCCGTCTCCCTCTCCGTCTCTTGCCTTCCCCACCACTCATGACGCCCCCCTCAAGACGCACAGCGGACACGAAGACGTGCCCGGACACGAAAAAACCGGCCCGCTGATGCGGACCGGTCTTTCCCGGTGGGCGACAAGGTACTTGACTGGAACACGAAGTACAGGCTGCAAGCCCTCCGAAACCTTCTTGCCAGCCTGCCAGGGCCCGAAGCTCCACCCATTGAGCGCGTGCCGAAGCCACCGCGTCGCGTTGCCAAGCGGCTCAAAGCTCCCGAAGTCGCAGAGCTGGTTAAGGCGTACAGGTCTGGGGCGACCACCTACCAACTCGCCGACCGCTTCAGAATCAAGCGGCAGACAGTGAGCGGCATCCTCAAGCGCCACGGCATTACGCCTCGCTGGCGTCGGCTCACCGAGGCAAACGTTGACGAAGCCGAACGGCTTTATGTACATCAAGGTTTGTCAACAGCCCGCATTGCCGACCGACTGAGTGTTGATCCGGAGACAGTGCGCCTGCGCCTACGAAAGCGCGGTGTAAAAATGCGGGATCCGCACGATCGGCCCTAGCAACGATCGAACCTCCAGATTGGCCCCACCTTTCACATGATCGGTGGGGTCAATCAGTGCCTACCAACCAATTTTTCAGATCCGCCCGCTATAAATACCTCCTGCCAACCAGTAAATCGGAAGGAGGTTTGAATGGAAGAACAAGCACCAGACATGCAAGCACAGGAGCTAGCGGTCGAGGAAGAACGCAAGCCAGTGGTGTTCGCTGTGCGCATTGATCCGGTTCTGCGAGAGCAGATCGAGGGGCTGCGCAGCATAACCGAGCAAAGCGTCAATGACGTTGGCGTTGTGGCACTCAAAGGCTGGGTCGCAAAGACGCTTGAGGATGAAACAGTCCAAGAGAAAGCCATGGCCGAGCTTGACGCCGAGGAACGACGGCTCCAGGAACGACGAGCCTCCATTGCGGGCATCCTGGGACAGACGGCGGCAGCGGGCGGAACCGAAGACCCTCCCGAGCCGATCACTAGACGCGGAAGGCAGCCGAAAGGCCAATAGCGCCATAAGCGAAAACCGCCCCACAATTGGGGCGGTTTTTCACGACGCAGCACTTGCGTTTTGGTCGGGAGCTTCGGACTCCTCTTGCAACGTCACTGCTGCGTGAAGCAACTCGTTGGCGTATCGATCGGCAGCATCTTTTACGCGATTCTTAGACGGCAGAATGAACCAACCGAAGAGGCAGACCAGGCAGAGCGCAAGACCAAGCAAGTTCGCGGCTGATACCTGCGGCCGGTCCACCAATGGCGCTACCCACACCATGTAGCCCACCAAAGTAAACCCAGAGAGAAGACTTATGCCTCTTGCGGCCCACCGAACACCATAGACGTTGCGCTCATAGCCGTAGTTTCGGTTTTCAAAAAAGAGAAGCTCGAACTTCTCCTTGTCTCGGGTCTTTTTGCGCACACGCTCGATTGCCCGCCCAATCGCATCATTCGCCCCGGCCGCGTCTTGGCATTCAGCTTCCAAGGAGAGCAACGAGACACCAGATACGGCCTCAACCGCCTTCCGCCACGATTCGCGCTGCGCTGCACTTTTTGTTTGTGCGCCCAACCGCAGCCATACGGTCGTTGGTGGTCCACCCCAACTCTCCCAAAGGCGTTTTTCAACAGCCTTCCCGAAATTACGGACGGCGCCGACAATCAGTACGGGACCGACACCCGCAACAGCAAGGATTCCGAGGACATAGGAGACTCCCGATATCTGCCGCAACCCCAGCACTGCGAAGAGAACGATCAGCGGAACGATCGCGAGCACGCCAGGCACTAGCCGCGCCCGGCGCTCGTATGCATTGAGGATCTCCACAGTCATGCGCCACCGTCGTCCTCGACGAGTGTGTGCAGGGGAAGTGCCTGCGACGGGCTGTAGCTCGAACGGCCAGGGGCGTCGGAGCTGTGATGCCACTTCGTACTGCCCTGGGTCGCGTGGACGGGGTAACCGCGCCGACGGAAGGCGTTGGTTACCTTCTTCGCCGGGTGCCGGTTGTCGGGGTTCTTCTTCGGCGCTGACACGAACGCCGTTCCCACATCGCTCTGCCCCTTGGCTCCGAGCAGACGGTCCAGGATGGTCGGCCCGACGTTGTTACGGCTCCCATGGTGGGGCACCTGAACGAACCGGAGGTCACCAGGGGAGAATCCATTCTCCTCAAGCTCGTCGACCACATGGCTAAGTGCAGGGATTCCAGCGTCACCGGTCAGCAGCAGCTTCTTACCGTCGACATCCAACAGGGTCACAACACTGGTGTTGTTCGTCAGCGACGTCTCGCCGTCGTCCCGAAGGGTCTCGTTATACAGACCCTCGCCGACGAGCTTCTTCGGCACCTCCTGCTTCCTCGCCTCGACGGTCTCCGCTGCAAGCTCCGTGACGAGTTCCTCGTAGTACAACTCGGTCGGCCCGAGCACAGAGAAGACACCGTCCTTCGTGCTCACGCCGGCGAACGGCTCGACGACCTCGACACGACGTGCCCGCGCGATGGCTTCCAACTCCAGCGCCGCCTCCAGCATCCGGCGGGCCGGGTCGTTCAGCTTGTTGCGCCAGTACGACGAAGTCCGCGCGCGCTCCATCGCCGCTGAGTGGTCCCAGGGCAGGTGCATCAGCAGCTGCTCGACGCGCATCTTCTCCAGCACCGTCTTGAGACCGCAGATGTGGTCCTGGTCGGTGTGCGTCGACACCACGAAGTCGGCCCTGTCAGTGGCGTAGTACTTCTCGACGTGCTCGATCAGGGCGTCACCGCACTCGGTGTACCCGCCGTCGATGATGCCGACGGTCTGCTCGCGGCGCAGTCCGTGAAGGTTCCCGTACCGGAAGGCGATGGCATCGCCACCCTTGGATTCATTCCCCACCGGGAGGAAGTCGATCTCGTACCCCATGTTGATTCCTTGGCTCCAGGCGCTTTGGCGCATCACACAAAGAGACGGCCGTCGCACCCCCGTACCTTCGGCCAACTACCAACGCAGAGTAACCCCGGCGGTCCGCCACTTCTTCACGCTCCGTCAAACCTTGGGCAGGCAAAAGGAATAGACCACCACTCAGACGTGACCATTTGTGATCACTTCTGTTGCGTGGTGACCGTCCGTACCCCTCACCCCAACAGCCACGCAAAAACCTAGGTCCACAGCAAACACCCAGCTCGGAACCAACACCTAGACACACGGGGATCGAACGACTACAGCAAGTCACGACCTATGCAGACTTCAGCAAGTGAACCGGTAGGCCAGAACACCCGTGTCAGCTACTGCAATTGACGTACTGAAGTTCAGCCATAAAGTCCTTGATCAGTTGAACCAGACCCACATGCTGTACGTAGGATCCCGCTGAACCGGGACTCAGTAGGCAGCGCCACGGGGACGTGTTGGCCGCGCTCGACTTCATCACCAAGGCTCACGATGTAGAGCTGGTCGTCCCTTCGGCTGGCCGGGCCAAGCTCGTGTGCGGGCTCACAGCTCCGGAGACCGAACCCGCAGGCACAACGAAGTAGCGAGTCGCGATCCAGAATCGGGGCAGCATGGGACTTGCAAAACGTCATGCTATGGAAATCGAAGAACAAGGCTGGGCCCCAACGGACAACGCATGGGTCTGCGAGCAGTGCGTCAACGAACCCTTCCTCGCAGCAATAGTCAGGGACGCAGCCGACGAGGGTAAGGAGTGTAGTTACTGTGGCGAAAGTCCGGCTGCCGAGCTGGACATTTTCGTTGACGCCTTCACTCAAGGAATATTTGCCCGATACGGAGATGCAGACGGGACACTTCCGTACGACAGTGAGGACGGTGTTTATATCGGCACCACCCTAGACACTGAAGAAATGGTCGGTGAATACTGTCATGTCTTCCGCGAGCCACTGCTTCAGGAGGCAGTGGCCGATGCGATCACTAATGATAAACTTTGGACCGACTTGCATGGCTGGTATACCTCACCAACCGAAGCGCTCTCTGCTGGCTGGGAACGATTCCGTGAAGCCGTCATGTACGAGTCTCGTTACGTGTTCTGGCAGCGCAAGGACTGGCAAGACCAGGAATACGATGCAGACGGCGTTCACCCGGCCAGAATCATGAAATCACTGAGCGAGCACATCGACGATCACGGCCTTTACCGCATCATCGAGGTGACTGACGCTTTCTGGCGAGCCCGTACCCGTACAGAGACCGAAGTTTCCTGGGGGGCAAAGGACCTAGGAACAGCAGGTCGGGAGCACGCGAGACAAGCGAACCGTATGAGTCCTGCCGGCATCCCTATGTTCTACGGTGCCGAAGACGCTGACACAGCCGTGAGGGAAAGCCTCGTAAGAACCTCCGACACACACGTCAGTGTCGCTGCGTTCCATGGAACGCAGCGCTTTAAGGTAGTCGATCTGACAGGAAGCAGGCTTCCCGAGCCCCCCTCGGAATTCGCTGTCGAACGGCTTACTGAAAGGTACGGCATCCTGTTCCTTAAGGACTTCACGAAAGATCTAACCAGGGAAGTGCGGCCAACTTTCGAGCAGATCGAATATGTACCGACTCAGATCTTGATGGAGTACCTACTTAAGATGCACGAGCCGTCGGGTGGCGGCACTATTGACGGCCTGATGTATACCTCTGCCGTGACAGGAAAGACCTGCGTCGTGTTCGACGTACCCAACAAGCGATGCATCAATCAGGACGACGAAATCGAGCGCTTCGCAGGTGACAAGCTTCATCTGAAAATTGACGCTGCATCATTGAGTACGTTCAAGATCAAGCGAGAATACGAACCGTTGCCGCCAGGCAACGACAACCCGTTCGCCTAACCGCTTGAGTATCGGGGGAATATGAGCTCATCCACTAGCGCACTGGTCATTGCCCTCGTAGGAATCATAGGCACACTCGCTTCTGCGCTTCTTACCCAACGGAGCGCCAGCAGCAACACGTTACGAGAACTTGAGCGGGCCGATCAGCAACGGCGAGAAGAGCGTGGCCACCAAACCAAGCAGGCAATCGTTGAAGCTCGACGTTCCTGCTATGTCGCGCTGAACATCGCCGCCCGTTTATATCAGACGGCATTGACTAACTACCTTATTGCCATTCGCTCCGGTGCCGTGACCGATGAGATACGCATCGACGTAGACGAGATGAGGCGAGGTCACAGAGCTCGTGACGCGGAAGCTCAGATGCTCGTACCAGACGATGTGTTGATTGCGGCCGGTAAGGTAAATAGTCACCTCAGTATTTTGTACGGAATCTTGCGCCGACTCGATCTCGGAGAGCCTGAGCCAGGCGAAACCATTGAGATGGCAGCTGAGTTGCGTGTGGGGACGTGGGAACTGTTGGCCGCGATGCGAACCATCATGCGACGCGATCTAGGCATCGCTCCGTAGAGACAGAGAAGTCAGAATCACTGATGTCCCACCATCCGGCTGTTCTATGGCCATAAGCCACGCGGAGCGCGGACAGCGCAACGTGTCATCCTGAGGGTTGTCAACTGCCTTACAGGTTGACCCTGCTGAGCTTGTGCGCGGGCTCAGTACACCGCAGGACGCTGGGCTACAGTCGAGCGGTAAAGGAAAAGACGACCCCGTGAGGTCGTCATAGTTCTGCATGCGACTGCTAATCGACTAATTGTTGTAAGTGAGCGACTTGATCGCTTTCTCTACCGTAGTCACACCGTCTGTTTCACCTTCGTCCTGGTAAACGGTATAGACAATGTCAAGCTTCTTGCCGTTCCCCAAGCCAAAGACGTATTCATAGACCGTCTGGTGCAGATCAACACTAAACACACCTTTGTAGCGCTTACCGTGCAGACTGCCGATCGAAAAGTCTTCCGTTGTCTCCGTAAGTCCAGTTTGAGGGGAGGACCACTGCGGGCCTAGTCCTGTATCGATGACTTCTGAAACGCTCGCACGGAAGCGAAGGCTATCGCCTGCGTATTCGGTGGCCAATGTGTTAACCGTGGCAGGAACTCCAGCCTGATAAGAAACGCTCATGCTGCCAAGGAAATCATTTGGGTACCGTGTCATTTTCCAGCCATCCGGCACTTTCATGCTAAACGCCCCACCCTGGGTCGTCACTGTTACCCAGTCCGCCGTTTCTTCGGTCACAGTGGATTCTTTATCATTTGACGTCTTTGCGTTAGACTTAGGCGTTGAGCTGCTTGCCGTGCTAGTACTCTTCTTGGTGTCGTGATTCTTGTGCCACACATACCAGCCGCTAAAGCCAATGAGTGCCACAACTACAACGACGGCCAGAATGCCAACGAGTCCAAAGCCTTTGGTGTTGAGTTGTTTGTTCTTCATATTGGTGAAGCCTTGTTTACATTTTACATTTAGGATAGCAGAAGCTACCGGTAAATAATACTGAGTGTTGCTAACGCGGGAATGAGAAGAGGAGTTCGACAGGCTGGTTTGCCCGGAACACTTCATATTCTCATTCCCGCGCAGATCAAGCGTACGTACCAATGGCACGGCTCGATCTTAATTGCACCTACAAAATCTTCCCGGCACGTGGTGTTCTGCTGGCGCCTCATGTGAGTGTCCAGTCAGATCAGTGATACGTGCTGCCCACGCCGCCGATCCCCAATGGGCCGTACCACGAACCGCTGCTCGACCAATAGGCCCACAGCGAATGGCTGGGGCCCTCGGTGACAATGGTTGGGCTGCTACTGGTAGAGCTGAAGGCGATCGAGGGCATGGAGTACGTACTCCCCGAGCCAGCGATGCCAAGCGGGCCCGTCCAGACACCACTGGTTTGCTGCCAGTAGATCCGGAGCGTGTTGCTCGGACCCTGGGCTGCGATTGTAGGGCGAGCTGCTGCGCCGGTATTGAACGCAATCGACGGCGCGGAGTAGGTACTGCTAGACGCGCCAACACCAAGTGGACCAGCCCACGACCCGCTACTGGTTTGCCAGTAGACGTACAGCGAATTGCTGGGGCCTTGGGCCGCAATGGTGACTTGGCCGCTGGCATTGAACGCCAGCGAAGGTGTAGTGAAGGTACTCCCAACCACCCCAACGCCCAAAGGCCCTGTCCAGGCTCCGCCGCCAAGCTGCCAGTAGATCCGGAGCGTGTTGCTCGGACCTTGCACGGCCACCGTCGGCAAACCGCTGACTGGGTTGAACGCAATCGAGGGCGCCGAAAACGTGCTCCCCGAGGCGCCAACGCCCAACGGTCCGACCCACGAACTGCCACTCGTCCAGTACGTCCACAAGGTGTTACTGGGACCCTGTACGGCGATTGTGGGATTTCCGCTCGGACTGAACGCCAGTGCTGGGGCAGTATATGTACTACCGGCTGCACCAACACCGAGTGGCCCCGACCATGACCCGTTGGCATTTTGCCAATAGATCCACAGTCGGCTGCCTGGCCCACGCGCCGCAATGACCGGGGACCCGGTCACTGGGTTGAAGGCGACCGAGGGCGCCGAGTAGGTGCTTCCCGCCCCACCGATTCCCAACGGCCCAGCCCACGACCCGCTACTGGTCTGCCAGTAGACGTACAGCGAGTTGTTCGGTCCCTGCGCTGCGACCATTGGTTGGCCGTTCGTGGGATTGAAGGCAACGCTGACACCGAGCTGCGAGGGGTCGGTGGGGGTTGTGGTACCGCTAGGCACGCTGTCGCAGGCTTCCCGTGTTCCAGCGTTGCTGGAGCCGAGTACACCAAAGGCATCGCCCAACGGGACATTGGTGGAGCCGGGGTTTCCGAGGTCCACATAGCACGAGTGGTTCGTCGTGTTGTGGAACTCGACGTGCACATGTGTGCCCGGGTTGCAGCCGCCCCAGTTGTGCACCGTCCCCAACGTCATGCCGTTGGTTAGGGCCCCGCTCGTTACGGCACCTTGCAGGTGGGCGAAGTACAGCCAGCCCACATTGGTGCCGCCGACAAATACATTCAGGCGGGTGCTGGTGCCGCAACTTGTCGAACTGGTTCCCCAGCTGAAGCTAAGCGCGGCTGTAGCGTAGGGCACCATAAGCCGAACGGCAGTGCCCTCGGAAGCATAGATGTCGGTTGCCCAGTCGCCGCCTCCAGGCGTGTGATGCACGGACGGGTGACTGGAGTTTTCGTCCGTATATGGCGGACTGATACCCACGTTCCAAGCCCACTTGCCGGTAAACGGCATTCCGATGACAGCTTCGGGCGTAGTGTCCGCTGCTGCCGGCGTAGCCGTTCCCACTGTGACTGCGGTCGCTCCGAAGAGCAGCGCCAGTATGACGAGGATTGCGGCGAGCCGCGGATGCGATTTGCGCCCTTTCCATGGTCCCATGGCCATGACGGTCCCCTTCAGGGTTTTTGTAGGTGCGTAAGATGCACGCGAACTAGAGCCTCGGCATATGGCCGAGGTGTTCAGCGCTACTGTGCGCAAAGTGTTCACGCCAGTTCTTACTGGGCGCGGATTATGGGATAAGCTCGTCCGAATTGCAAGCTTTTGTAGACAAAACTACAGCGAAATGCTGATGTCTAGTCCTGCTTAATCTGCGAGACGGTCAGCACGTATTGCCGATCGGGATTTTGGTTGGCGTTGAGCATATAGAAACCGTTGCGCTCTAGGCGCTCATACACATCCTTTGGCGTCATGTGCCATGCGCGCCAGAAAAGAATGCGGTCACCCTTGTTGAACTCCAACACTTGCTTGCCGCGACCAAACTCGAACGTCATTGTCACGGCTGACGTGAGCCGGATACGCAAGTACCGCTGTCTCAGTTCTTCGTCATAGCCCTTGTCGACCTCGTATAGCTTCTCGTCAATGTTCAGTAGATCAAATACGAAACGAACAATCGGGTCCATGAGCGTGTTGCTTGCGTCGCCGGCGCTGAAGTCGATTGAACTTCGCGTGTTGTCAGTGTCGAGCTTACTGGTGTAGATGAAAATATCGTCCTTCCTCAAACTTTCAGAGATGGTGCGAAAAGCTTCGTCGGGATCACGGAAGTTGTTCGATGTGCCGCCTAAGAAAAGAACAATATTGGCAACGCGCTCATCTTTGAGGTAGTCCTCGGCTAGGAGGTGACCAAAACGCTCGCGCTTGATGTCAAGTTCATAAGCGTCGTATTGCACGGTTCCGCCAAACCACTGCTTAATGTTTCGCCCGGCGATGTCGAGCATCTCGCGACTAATATCAAGCCCTACGTAGCGCCCGAGCTTTTTAGATTCCAAGTAGTGCTCGATAAGTCCACGTACAGGCATGGCGTTGCCTACGCCTATGTCAATAATATTAACCTTGTCGTATTCGCCAGCCAGTTCATCAAGGAATTGCGTGCTCATACCGAGAAGCTTCACTGTCTCGGTGATGTTCGAGGAGTCCTCGGTTGCTAAGCGCTGCACGTACTTGTCCCAGTTTTCAGCGCCACCATCAAAATAGTTTAGTTCGCAGTCGACTTCGCGGTATTTTTCCAAGTTGACCACGATGTCATACACTTGACCCTCGGTGTAGGTGTTGTAAAACTCATCGCGAGGCGTAATTTCTTTGAATGAGTGCCGAGGGCGATATTTTTTACCCTCATCCACCAGGCGCTTAATTATCTCAACGTTTTTCGCGGAACGTATAACATATGTCTTGCTGCCTTGCTCGAAAAGCTCCAAGTCTAGCTTTCCATTTTTGGTTGAGCGAATCCAGTTCGTGACGGTCGGAACAGACACACCATATGTGTCGGTGATTTCTTGTTTGGTGAAATAATGAGCGGCCACGCGATTGTTTCCTCTATTAAGTTTTAGTTGACATGTTTTAATGAAAACATATAACATGTATATGGACAGCTGTTCACGATTTGAAACGTATCTTTCAGTTACTTACCGTAACACTTATTTCCAATTTCTTCAAGGCTTTCTTGGCCTATCGGAAACGTCGGAAATTCTCTTAGCTTTCGCCATGGCATATCTTCTTCAATAAGTAATTCGCGGGCCCGTGCCCGCGAGATGAAAAGGATGCCACCGTATGACATCAGATAACTCGGCTGACTCCTCGGCCGCTAAACAGAGGATGATTCCTAAGCGCACGTTTACACTCAGCCCTGGCGCTACTAAGTCCGTGGGCCTGGGGGTGTTCACCGGTGAGGCGTTGCCAGAGTACGAGGTGACTGCCGAGCCGCTATTGGATGAGTTCCTAGGTATCGCCCGTGAGGCGCCGCCGCTAGGGAATAACCGCTACCTACTGCTCTACCAGTTCCACAATTTCGGCAGCGCTCCGTACGTCGTGACCGTGCGTCGCATAAAGACAACCGACGTACATGGGACTAGGTGATGAGCATAGTTCTATGCCCTGACACTCTGACCCTCAATACCCCTAACACTTGTGCAATATGCAGTGAAAAGAAGCGTCTTCGCTCTATGACCACGGGTCGATCCGGCCTTGATGGTCGCCGAAACTTCATATGTAGCAGTCACCTTGACGACCCCCTTGAGCTAGTCGAAGGCTGGACGAACTTTCTCGTTAGCCAGCATCAGAATGGCACGATAGGATCGCCGGAACTCACGCCTTTAATTGTGGAGCAAGGCGTATTTGTGGAGCACTGCACTACAATACCGCAACGCCGTTCACCATCGCAGCACATAGCTCGGCACTTGTACGCGCGCTGCGCAGAGGGGCCCGCGTTAGTCATTACGGACCAGCCGAAAGACTACCTCTCCGCAGTGATGAAGAAGTGGTGGCGTCTCATCTGGCGCACGAAGCAAGAGCAAGCCAGTACTCTCCTGCGGCTCCGCATTTCCGTGTTTGCCAAGCAGTGCTATGGCATGGAACGCACCACCATGCGGACGCTCTCGCAACCTCTGACAGACACAGACGTCTATTTCGCACTGCCTGAAGAAGTTTCGGCCCTTGGAGGCGTTACACAGTTCCAAACCATCTACGTCATTTCCGAACTAGACGACTCCGCCATAGCCAAACTTGCAGACGCGATGTCCGCTGGCGCTGTGCTCGTCCGCTACCAGTAGCCAGCACCAAACGGCACCCCTTTGAATCGCTTTGACAGCACCTTCCGTCTCCCCGGACAGAGGGGTCGTCCGGTACTGGTTCGCCATGTGGTCGCCACCTGTTGACTGCCCTCTCAGATCACTACCCTTGCCGACATGGCGACTGACAGCGTGAGCGTTCGCACCCTTGACGGCCTGCATCTGGCGGGCACCCTCGTTCGTCCCCAGGAACCCAGCACGCAAGCCGTGCTGCTCGTGCACGGCGGAGGCGTCACCCGCGAAGAGGGGGGCTTCTTCGGTCGGCTCGCAACTGGCCTTGCTCAGGCGGGTATTGCCTCGCTGCGCTTCGACTTGCGTGGACATGGCGAGAGTGAAGGACGGCAGGAGGAGCTAACGCTCTCCACGATCCTTAACGACATTCGCGTCATGCTCGCGCACGTCCGTAAGGCCACCGGAGCCGAAGAAGTCACTTTGCTCGGTGCCAGCTTCGGCGGTGGTATCTGCGCCTACTACGCCGCGAAGCATCCTGAAGACGTTTCGCGGCTCGTGCTGTTCAACCCCCAACTCAACTACAAGCGGCGGACTATCGACAGCCGGGAATATTGGACGGACGACGTCATCAGCGAAGAGGCGGCGGCCGAACTCACCGAGCGCGGCGCGCTCCAGTTCACGCCGACCCTTCGCCACGGACGCCCGATGCTCAATGAGGTGTTCTGGCTCAAGCCGCACGAAGCACTCGGGGAGGTACAGGCTCCGACCCTCATCGTGCACGGCACGGCTGACACCCTGGTGCCGTTCGAGTCGTCCCGAGACGCCGTGCCACGCTTCACGGCACCGGTGCAGCTTGTTCCCGTGGACGGCTCACAGCACGGCTTTGCCGTCCACGATGACCCGCAGTACCTCAATCCCCAGAGCCAGGAGTATCAGGCCTTCGTCATCCGCACTGTGACGGACTGGCTCACCGCTACGCCGTAAGAGACTCGCGGAATTCTCGGACGGCGGGCCGGCTACGCCAGCGGTCAAGGGTCTGAAGGACTTCACCAAGGACGCGCACCGTGCGCTCGGACTTCACCTCGTGCGCCACTACTGCTGACGCCGTGCCAATCTTCGCCGCTTCGTCCGGTTCGCCACTGAGCGCCAGGGCGGCGGCCCGCCGTGCGTTGAAGAACCCCGTATCACGGTGGGACAGCGTCCCGGTGCTCATCACGTCACTGAACAGATCAGCCGAGAGACTCGGCTTGCCAGCTTCGGTATAGGTAATGGCGTCCCGAAGCAGTCGGGTGTGCCGGTTGAAGTACGCCCCGAGGGCATCGGGCTTGTCCTCGGGAGCGTTGGTCAGCAACGTCTCGGCGTCGGCCAACTGGCCGCGAACGATGTCGAGCGGATCGCCGAGCATGGCTCGTCCCAAGGCTTCTTGCTGCGTCACCTCTGCTCGTACCCGCGCCGGCAGCTGCCACCGATCGTGTCCGGCGGCCTGGGCGAGCGTCAGCATCCGAAGCGCATCCCGGTCGTCGTACGCCATCTGCGATTTCTTCAGCAGCACGTACCCCTGCATGGCTGCGTTGTCGGCTTCCTGCGCCCACTCCATCGCGCGGTCGTACCAGAACACGGCCGCTTGCGGCTGCTGGATATCCCGGTACAACCAACCGGCGAACTCGGCACCGTCCGCCCCCAGGGCGAGGAGTTCACGGCGAACACTCGGCTTCACGTCCCGCGCTTGGCTCTCGATCGCGCCGAGCAAACCGAGCATGACCGGCAACGTCTTCTTGGGGCCAAGCGCACCGTCGTCGCGCTTGGCCTTTTCAAGTACGCGGCGGAAGTAGTCAACGACCGGGCCGTCGAGGTAGCGGTGCGCATCGTCAAGGGCGTGCGCGACGTGCTGAAGCTCGTCCAGCCCCAGACCGGGCAGTGCTACCGCAGCGATCCCACCTTTGAGGAGGTCGCGGCGATTCAGTGGACTCATCGGATCTCGCTCTGCGGCTTGGGTGGCGGACACGTCCGCCGAGGAACCAACCAAGCTGCCCAACCCGCTCGCTGCGATCGTCTCAGCGTCTACGGGAACGAGTACGGCGCGGCCGTTGATAACGACCGGCAACAGCCCACCGGCCTGCGTCGTCTCCGGCGCTTCCTCGGGCCGTTTCGCTACAGGGGTCGCCTCGGTAGAGGCTGTGTCCTTGCGGGCGGGCAACTTGAACCACAGTAAGTCTGCCGGAATTCGGAGGCTATGCGCCCATCTCATGAGCTTGCCGAGATCCTGCGGCGGCTTGCCGCTCTCGATCCGGCTTAGCTGAGCCTGGTTCAGGTCGAGCCACGTGGCCATGGCCTCTTGGGAGAGCGCTCGTTCGTGCCACGGGTGCGTGCGGTAGGCGTAGAACACCTGCCCCATGTGCCAACTGGCGAACGCTTCGGCCATGGTGGTGTGTTGCCAGAACGTCGAGGGCACGGCGGGCGGATAGGCGACCGCCAGGGTTCGCTCCTTGCGCACGCACACCGAGCACCGACCTGCATGGTTGTCACGAGCCAGCCGCGTTCCACAAGCGCAGTGTCGTACGTGCCGCTGTGCCATGTGCCGCACTCCGTAAGGGCCTTGCCGGTTATGCCTGGTAGCCAAGCCTACGGACTCTAGGCCGCCGGGGTAGCCCTGTCTATGCGGGCCATACATACCCGGCTATGCGGTGGCGCCATGACGCCCCGGAGGCCACAAACCCCATGCTCCTAGCGGTGCTTACCCCCACCAGCAAACCGCAAGGGAGTGCCGACATGCCCCCGGAACACTTCGTCAGCCGACTGGAGCTCGCCGCCCAGAAAGACGCGGTGCGCTGGGCGAGACGGCACGCCAATGACGTGCTGAGCGCCTGGCGCGTTTCCTCCGACCACACCGAGACGACCGCCCTGATTGTCTCTGAGCTGGTTACGAACGCCGTGCAGCACGTCATCAAAGTTAGGCCGGCCACCAGGCCCGTTCGGTTGGCGTTGACGTTGCGGCACCGCGGTACGCACCTGATCGTGGAGGTAGCCGACCCGGATGTTCGGCCGCCGCTGCTACAGGGGGCGGTAGCGCCAACCGCAGAGAGCGGTCGAGGGCTGCTCATCGTGGAAAGCGTCTCAAAAGAGTGGGGCTATTACTTCCCACCGACGGGCGGCAAAGTCGTTTGGTGCTCGCTCGCGCTGGACTAGCAACACATAGAACCAAGCCCATGGCGACCGATTCGGGCTAAGGGTCGCGCCTCTCAAAGTCTCGTCCAGCTACCGGAGTTCCCTCATGCCTGCTCCCGAGTTAGAGCCAGCTTTCGGGTACTTACGCATACACGATGCTTCGAGCGAAGAAGTAGCGTTGCTGGAAAAGCAGTTGCCCGATTACGCCAAGGCGCACGACCTCAACTTGCGGCAGATCTACCGTGAGCGCCATCGAGTGCTCCGTGTTGCGGGCCTCGCTGATTGGCTTCTGGACGGTGGTGCGCAGCACCTCATCGTGCCGTCAATGGATCACGTGAGTGAACACCCCATCGCACGGCTGGTGTTCTATGAGGCTGTGTGCCTCGACGCGCGCGCTGAAGTACACGAAGCGTGCCCGGCGCCGTGATCTGGTTCTATGGTTCATGTTTTCGCTGTGGGGCGATCGGTATACTAGGGCGCTTGCTAAAAACAGCGGGCGCGTTTTCAGCGCCGGAGAAGAAAACACGCAAGTATTGACTTTTCGATCTTGATAGTTCATAATATAAAGCTGATTTATGGAACAGCCGCATAACGCAACACCAGAGCCGTTCGAGGCACCCGAAGCACTCCTTATTACAGGTGACGCTTTGCGTGACATGACGCCAGACCGTCTGGAGACCATTTCCCAGATGCTTGGTGGCCTCGGTTTGCGCATGACGGCCATTGCCGATCTGGAAAGCCTGAGCACACCAGAGGAGGAACCAGAGCCCGTACCAGTTAGCAAAGCCGATTTTCTGCGGTTCGCCGAAGAGACCGGCCGCACACCGCGACTTGCCACAATGGCATGGGTCATGGTTGACGCAACCGAGAGACTCGGCAACGAGTGGGCGAGGAGACTTACAGACAGGGGACCAGAAACGCTTCCAGCGTTGTCCTTCTCATATGACGAACAAGGAGCCCGTCAGGTCGACTTGCGCACGGTGAGCGAGCGGATAAAAGCTAGCGCTAGGAGTGGAGGTGCATGGACAAGCCCCGGCGATGCCAAGATCAGTTTCCTCGGTGCAATATGTGGAGCAAAAATCGCACTATCCAGCGACAAGCTAGAGGAAAAGTAACACCGCACACCCACACGGCCTCGCTAAACGCGGGGCCTCTTTTTTGATGCCTACCTAAGCCATTGCGGCAAGGAGTCAGTCAAGTAGAAGAACAGAGAGCCACCAAACACCGTAGCAAGAACGGCTGCAATTACCGAATTTCGCACCCGCTCATTTTTTCGCTTCTCGTCACGACGTTGCTGTTGCCTTAAGAACTTCTCGCGTGCCAGTTGTCGTTTTCGCTGGTCTGGCGTCGGGCGTCGTCGGCCTTTGGCCTTTCCCGGACCCACGACAGTAGGTACGACGTCCTCATCGTCGGTAGCTCGTACCCTCTCCTTCTGCGCCTCCTTCTTGACTCGTTCCTTCTGCTTCTTAGCTTCTTTTTTGGTGCGCTCTGCTTCTACACGTTCTTTCTCAGCTATCTGCTTGATACGTTCGGCTTCTAGGCGCTCTTGCTCACCCCTCTCTTTGATACGCTCAGCTTTGATGCGTTCGTTCTCTTTCTCAATCTCGCGCACGATGAACACGGCAAGGTAGGCCGCGAAGTCCGCGAACTCTTTACGTCTTCGGTGAGCGAAAATATTTGCGTGCTCATCTCCGAATCCCAGCTTTCCCTGTAGAGACTCCACTTGCGTTTTGGGGCTTATCGGAACCTCGGGGTCATCAGGATCGAAGAAGAGTTCACGTACAAACGCCGCACCTTGTGCGTTCTGCTTCTGCTCGCCGTACTGATTGAGTACTTCCCACAGCAGGCATCTCAGTTTTTCCGGGCGGTCCGCTCGCTCTTGATCATTGAGGTTGGCATAGAGATCAGCCATGGAGTCCAAGACCGGGGTCTTAACTGGTCGCTGGTTGTGTGAACTGAAGTCGATTCTCCAGATGCTTCGCTGCCGAATACGGGGCAACTCCCTAGCGGCGATCTCCTTCAGATCTCCGGCGGCAAAGGTGACCTCTGGCCACAGCTCCTCGGGCCACCACTCATGAGGCCAAGGATCTTCAGGCGTGACATTTGCCCCCATTCATCCCCCTGGCATGTCCAGCATTCGTGATCTTGACGATGTTCAACGATTTTCCCCGGTCTTCGAGCCATCATGCACGGTTTTCGCGCTGGAACTTGCACGGCCCTCGTACGGACTTCGGGCAGCAGCCTGCTGCAACGTGGTGCCCATCAGCCGCTCCCACCAGGGGAGTTGGCGGCAACTACCCGAGAGGAGCACTGCGTTGCTCGCACTGTTCATCGTCCTGGCGCTCGTCGAGCTGGTCATGGCCTGCCGCATGTGGTTCACGCTCCTGGCCCTCCAGCAGCAGCACCGCAGGCACGGCGTCCGGCTGCTGACCGTCGAGGACAAAGTCAAGTCGCTGCGTAAAGCACGCACATGACGACGCATGACCTCGCAGCGCTGGCCTTGCTGGTCGCCGCCTACTACGGCGGCCGGGTTCGGCAGTGGTGGCGTGCCCGAGGAGAGCGCAAGACAGCCGGTGCCATGGTGCACATCGTCCGCAAGATCAAGGAGAAAGAATAGTGACCGCTGCACAAACGGCCGTTGTCGTCCCGCTGGAACTGCTGAAGTCCAAGACCATCACGGTGCTCGTGGACTCGTTCCAAGCGGCGTTCACGGCCACCTACGACGAGGAACGCGCCCGCAAGGAACGGGCCAAGGGCCGGCTGCTGGCCGAGCTCGGGTCTAGCGACCCGTTCGCCAACTCCACGGCATACGAGGAGTACGGCCCCCAGTGAACACCGGACAGGGGTGGGAGAAACGAGCGCTGCACGCGCTCGTTCTTCTCCTGGCAGTCGCCTATGGCATTCGTTGGGCGTACGAGCTGGTACGGCCGGTCGTGCCGTTCATCATCGGCGGAGCCGTCGTGGTTGCGCTGGTTTGGGCCGTCCTGGAAATTCGCCAACGACGGCGCTGGTAACACCCGTTCGGGCAGGTGTTGATGCACATAACACAACGCTTTTCTCACTGTCCAGCTCGTGCGCGAAATGAGCGTTCCAACAACCTGAGCAACCTGTGTGTTCGCTTGAATTTTCGGACGATTATTCGAGCGAGCAAATGATTTTCAAGCTTGTTGGAATGTTCTACATGTATAACTACTTCCGGCGGATAAAAGCTGGAGGTCCAAGAAAGGAGGGTAACAAAGCACGTGACAGACGATTCATCATCGCGGGTGGTACCCACCCGCTTTCGCACCATCCTGGCCGATCCGCCATGGGATCACCAGCAACAGGGCGTGAAGGGTGCCGAACGGCACTACCGGCTTATGAGCCTGAAGCGCATCAAGGAAATGCCGATTGCCGAACTGGCCGAGAACAACGCGCATTTGTGGCTTTGGTGCACAAATTCCTCACTTCGAGACGCGTACGACGTCGCCGAAGCCTGGGGATTCACCGTGCGCTCGCCTCTCACTTGGGTGAAGTTCCGTCTCGGCCTGGGGTCGTATCTGCGGAATTCCACCGAGCACCTGTTGTTCTGCACACGTGGCAAAGCCCCCGTGGGCTTCAAGTCGCAGCCGACGTGGATCAATGCGCCGGTACAGGAGCATTCGGTCAAGCCCGATGAGCAGTATGCGGTCATCGAGCGAATTTCCGCCGGCCCGTACCTTGAACTGTTTGCCCGCAGGCGACCGCCGAGCACTCGTGACTGGTTCGTGTGGGGTAACCAGATTGACGCCGACATCAGCGTCCCCGGCTACTGGGTGCCCAGCGACCAGCAGCACCAGCAAAACCCCGAACACGAGAGGAGGTGATCTATGGCTTCACGAAGAACACGGGCCAAGCGGTCTGAACGCCGCTTCACCATCGAGGGTGTCCGGCGAGCACAACCCGATATCCGCAAGCTCAGCAAGGCACTGCTCGCTGTGGTGCTCGCTGAACAGCAACGCGAGGCCGAGGCCGCTGAGGAGAGGAATACGGGATGACCACAGCTCCAACACAGGGCCTCCAGTTCGCTCGGCTGCACCTGCCACGCCCACTCGAGACCGACACCGCGCTCACCCTAGTGGGCCGGCTGGCCGCCGATCGCCAAGTCGCACGGCTGGTATGGGAAGTCCGCGCCGAAGGCGGTCACATCCGCCATCTGGTCGGAGGACGCCCGGTAGACATCGCGCGGTTGGGCCGGTTGTTCGGGCACTTTCTGCCGGGCTGCCAGCTGGACGATTCACCAGAGCACCGTCCCGCTCGTCCTCACATGAAGTCGGCCGGACGATTGCGCGTCCGGCCCTCCTACCTCCCGCTGAACATGGACGCCCCGGAGAACACCACCAGGGCCGTTCTGTCCGCCTTGGCCGTGCCACTGGCGGAGGACGAGGCGCTCGTCGTGCAAGTCGTGCTCGGCCCGCGCATCCTGCCCAGCGTGTTGCCCGCGGAGTTCCCTGATCCCAGTCTGCCGCTCAGCCGAACACTGCTGACCGGCACCAGGCCGGCGGGGGCAGAGCTTCGGGCCCGGCTACGGAAGCGCACCGAATACCCCGGCTTTATGGCCACGATTCGCGTCGGTGCGACGGCCAGCACAAGGCGGCGACGCAGTGCGTTGCTCCTGAATGTGCTGTCCGGCCTGACCGTTGCCCAGGGGCCGGGCACACGGATACGGCTTGTGAAAGACTCGGCGACCCGACTCAATCACGGTCGACTGCCGTGGCTGTGGCCGCTTCGCTTGTCGGTGCCGGAGCTGCTCGGGCCGCTGGCCTGGCCGCTCGGCAACGAGGAGTTGCCCGGCCTACCGCCCTTGCATCCGAGGCCGCTTCGGGCCGATGCACGGGTACACCAAGGCGAGCGGGTCTTTGCCCGAAGTGCAAGCCCAGGCGACGATCGGCGGTTGGGTATCGCGGCGCAGGATCAGACGTTCCACGGCGTGGCATACGGCCCTTCTGGGTCGGGTAAGACGAACGTCTTGCTTCACCTGATCACCGCGGACATAAATGCTGGCCGGCCGGTGGTTGTGCTCGACCCCAAGCGGCAGCTCATCGACGACATCTTGGCCCGGGTGCCACCGGATCGGGTCGACGACATTATTGAGCTGAACGCCGCCGACGACCAGCCGGTCGGGTTTAACCCGCTGGATGTTGGCCGCCGCGACCCCGACGTGGTGGTCGACGGCATCTTGGCCGTCTTCGCCTCGATATTCGCGGATGGCTACGGCCCCCGTACGGCGGACATTTTTTCGTCTGGTTTGCGCACTTTGGCACGCGGTAGCCTTCCGAACGCTCCGGCGACCTTGACGGATCTGCCAAGGTTGTTCTCGGACCCGGCCTTCCGTCGCCCGTACGTCGGCCGCGTACAAGGTGACCTAGCACTGGCCCAGTTCTGGGCTGCGTGGGAAGAACAAGGGCCAGCCGCACAAGCGGCCGTCCTGGCGGCCCCTATGAACAAACTACGACAATTCCTGCTGCGGCCGGCGGTAGTGCGGATGCTGGATCAGCGAGAAGGACGGTTTCGACTGCGGGACGTCTTCCGGGATAACAAGGTCGTGCTCGTGCCCCTCAATGAGGGACTTATCGGCCCTGGCGTGGCATCACTTTTGGGCAGCTTGATCATCGCCGAGGTCTGGCAGGCCGTACAGGAACGGGCCGGAGAACCGAACGTGCAGCGGCGGCCTGGAGTCGTCTACGTCGACGAGGCACCGCGGTTCGTACACTTGCCGACTTCGCTCGCGGATGCTTTGGCCATCTCCCGGTCGCTATCTGTCGGCTGGTTCCTCGCCGCCCAGTTCCGGAGCCAGTTCCCGCCAGAGTTGCGGACGGCCGTGGATATCAACGCGCGGAGCAAGATCGCGTTTGCCACCGAGCATGACGACGCCCGCGACCTCGCAAGCAAACTCGCCCCAGAGTTGGAGCCCGTGGACTTCATGGCGCTCCCCCGGTTCCACGCTTACGCCAACTTGGTAGCGGATGGTGCTCCGTCCGGCTGGGGGCTGGTTCGCACGCTTCCGCCGTCTCCGGTCATCGCCGACGCCGAGGCGATCCGGAGGACCGCTCGCGCCAATTACGCGCCCACACCAATCAGCCCAACGGCCACTGCGGTGGTTACGAGCGAACCACCGCAGACTCCCGGCAATACCCCACAGCAATTCGGCCGTAAACGTCGGAGTCAACCTGACAACTCGTGAACGAGAAGGATCATCACGACATACAAGCCATGCTTTCCTCGCCCCTCTGTTCGCCCCTCTGTCCACGACGGAGATCATCAACGCGTTCGCGCAGGACAGCCCCGGTCGCTACACAAACACGGGAGGGGACTGACAAGCATTTCAGCGCTTGTACTCGCGTCCCCCAGCGGCCCAGCCGCATCGAACAAAAGAACTCCCAACAAGCACGACCTCTTCGGCGAGGCCGGAACAGCCTCAGCTCAGCAATTTTTTGGCGAAATAGATCTTGCACGAAATGGAAAAATATAGTAGAAAGGGAGATGCTTATGAAATACAACGACATAGCAAGTTTGCTTGAATCGCTCTCTGAGCGCGATCTAGCGATTCTTGAATCACTGCGTTCACACCGCGCACTGACCACTGCACTTATTCGGCGGCTGCACTTTCCGATCAGCAGCGAACCCCATGAAGCGGGAGCCGGAAAAAGCCACGCGACGGAGATGGCCGCCGCCGTGGCCACGATCCGCGTCCTCACCCGGCTGGAGTCCCGCCGTCTGATCACCCGGCTGCATCGCCGAATCGGAGGCGTGCGGGCCGGAAGTACTGGCATCGTCTGGCAACTGGGCGCAGGCGGCGAACGTCTCTTGCGTGCTCGACACGGCGACCCTGCCCGACGCCGCTACAGCGAGCCATCACCGAGTTTCATTGCCCACACGCTTGTTGCCGCTGACTTGGCTATACAGCTCTACGAGCTGGCCCGCGGTCGCGAGGTCGAGCTGCTGCGGCTGGAAGCTGAGCCGGAGTGCTGGCGGACTTTCCTATCCGCACACGGTGCGCGTCAGTGGCTCAAACCCGATTTGTTCGCGATCACGGCCAAGCGCGACTACGAAGAACACCTATTCATCGAGGCCGACAACGCCACCGAACACGCCCCGGTTATCGTGCGCAAAGCCCTCCAGTACCAGCGGTACGCGAACTCCGGAATGCACCAGCAGGAACACGGATTGTTTCCGTTCGTGATTTGGGTTGTGCCTGACAAAAAAAGACAAGCCGTCATTTGCGCAGCACTGGTTGCCGAGCCGCGACTGCGCGACCTTGTGACTGCTGGGGTCTTTCACGTACTGACGACTGAGGGCTTTCCACACCTCATTGCTGAAGGCGCGGCATTTATGCCCCACCATTTAATATCGGGCGGCCCAAAATAGCCCTCGGTAATTAGCCATAACGGAGTTACCATTAGGACTACCAAAACACCAATAGCGCCAGGAAGGAGACACAAATGGCATCTCACACATCGAACAAGCGTCGTGAAGAAGTTGCCGTGAAGCGAGCTGTTCTGTACTTGCGTGTTTCATCAAAGCGTCAGATGGACACCGACGCAGACTTCGACCCCGAGGGCAACTCGATCAACACACAGCGAAAACACGCGCAGCAAAAAGCAAAAGAACTGGGGGCTGACGTAGTCGACGAGTACGTCGAACCCGGAAACTCCGCACAAACGATCGCCAAGCGCCCAGTCTTCCGTCAGATGATAAAGCGCATCATGGAACAGCGTGACGTGGATTGCGTCATCATCTACATGCGGTCGCGCGTCTTCCGAAACTACATTGACGCCGCTATAACCAAGCGGCAGCTTGAGCAGTTCGGCGTCAAGCTGGTATCCACCAAAGAAAACTTCGGCGACGGCGACATGGCCGAAGCAATGGAAGCGGTCACCGATGTTTTCAACTGGCTTGCTGTCCGCCAAAGCGGCGAGGACATCAAGGCCAAGATGGCCAACAAGGCCCGCAACGGCGGCACAATCACCCGCACCCCGGTCGGGTACTTGAACACAGTCGAGGTCATCGACGATCGCAAGGTTCGCACTGTCATCGTCGACCCGGTGCGCGGCCCGTTCATCCGCCTAGCGTTCGAGCTGTACGCCACAGGTGAGTACTCCGTGGAAGAGGTAGCGCAAGAGTTGTACGACCGTGGACTGCGTATGCCGCGCAACGCGCGGTACCCCGAGGAGCGGGGGATCTCCACCAACCGGCTATACGGCGTCCTGCGCGACGACTACTACTGCGGCTGGATCACTCATGAGGAAGAGAAGTACAAGGGCCGTCACACTCCCCTGATTCCTCAAGACCTCTTCGATCATGTCCAGATGGTCGCCGATTCCCGCAACACCGCTCGTGAGAGGCGGCGTGTGCATCATCACGAGCTGAAGGGATCGCTGTTCTGCGGCTCCTGCCGCCGCAACCGGGGCGAACAGCGTCGCATGATCGTCCAGCACGCCACCAACCGCAGCGGTAACGTCTACCGGTACTTCTTCTGCAACGGCCGCTTTGACCACATCTGTGAGCTACCGTACGTGCCGATCGAACAGGCCGAGGAAGCTGTCGATGATCACTACGCCACAGTGCGCTTCACACCAGAGTTCATCGCGACCATGCGTGCCGAACTAGCCGCCACGGTCGACGAGCAGCAGACCACCACCAAGATCCTCCAAGCCCAGCTCACGAAGCAGCTTCGCGCGCTCGACACCAAGGAGAACAACCTCATCGACCTGGCCGCCGATGACAGCCTGCCCCAAGGCAAGATCAAGGCCAAGCTGCGGGAGATCACCAAACAGCGGGATCGGTTGACGGCCCGACTCCACGATGTCGATGAGGACCTCAGCACGGCAGCCGAGATCATCGAGGCGTGCTTGCAACTACTGCATGATCCGCAGGCGTTGTACCGCCGCTGCAATGATCAGCAACGCCGCCGACTCAACCAAACTCTCTTCGAGGCCCTGTACATCGACGAGGACTCGAACGGTGATGTGCAGGTGAGGCACAAGCTCAAGGAGCCGTTCGGCATCCTGCTCGCGGCCCAGAGCCAACACCAGGCCCCCACGGGGCCACTGGAGGCCCTGCCCGGCCTCCTGTCCGCCGTACCTGGCCCCAAACGCCAAAGCGCCCCTCCCAAGCCTGGGACGGGCGCTGGCCTGCAACTAACAGGGGCCGCCCTGGCGGGCGGCCCCTGGAAGGTACCGGGTTCCAATGAAATTCTTATGGTGGGCGATACTGGGTTCGAACCAGTGACCTCTTCGGTGTGAACGAAGCGCTCTCCCACTGAGCTAATCGCCCGGGAACGCACCGAACAATACAGGCCCCCGCCGGTTTCCTTCAAACCGCTTCCATCAATCCGCGCCCAGGTGTGCGAGGAGCCCGCGCCGTCCGGCCCGCATCATCAGCGCGTGGTTGAGCCGGAACACCGGCCGCCCGGGTACGGCGAACCACCTGAGCAGCGCCCGGTTCAGGTCGACTTCCTGGTCGTAGCAGGCCAGCGTGCCGGGGCCGTCGGCCGTGAGCGTCCAGCGTGCCCAGCCCTCCAGGTCACCGGTCATCGCGATCTCCAGCACCCCGGCGCCCGGATCACGCCGCACTTCGCGCGCGGTGAAGGTCAGGGCATACGGCAGGCTCGCGCGGATGCGGATGACGCCGGTCGTGTCGTCGATCCGGTCGACCTCGCGCACCTGCGGCCACCAGCGCGGGTACTCCTCGGCCCGCTCCAGGACCGGGTACACGACGGCGGGCGACACGGGCAGGGGCCACCGGGCGCGGAAGCGGTAATGGGTCCAGTCCATGGCGGGAGTCTGCCCGTTCGGGGGCCCGTCTCCCGGTACCTGAGTACGTTTTGAGTACGGGCGCTCATGTCGTACGGCGGTCACGCGACCACACTCCGAGACATGACGCACATCCCGCCCCCGGCCGTCGAGTTGCGGATCCTCGACGCCGAGCTGCACCAACTCGACGCCCGCCGCGCGCAGTTGCTGCACCGGCGCGCCTGGCTGCTGACCGTGCTCCAGCCGGCCCGGCCCGCGCCCGTGACACCGTCGCCCGCCGCACCGCCCCGGCCGGAGGCCTCCGCACCGAGCGTGCAGAACGTGCTGCTCCTGCTCGGCGCCGCCCTCCTCACCCTCGCCGCGATCGCGTTCACGCTGGTCAGTTGGGGGAGCATGGGGATCGCGGGCCGGGCACTGGTGCTCGGCGCGGTGACCCTGGCGACGCTCGGCGCGCCGGTGGCGCTGCTGCGCCGGGGCCTGCGCTCCACGGCCGAGTCGCTCGCGGGCCTCGGTCTCGTCCTGACGCTGCTGGACGCGTACGCGCTGCACGAGGTCGCGTTCCCGGACGGGGACGGCATGACGTTCGCGGCAGCGGCGACGACACTGCTGGCCGCGCTGTGGGCGGCGTACGGCATCGGTACGGCGGCGCTCCCGAGTCCGGCCTCCGCGCAGGACTCACCAGCTCTCCGCCTCCCGCTCCCCGCCGCACTCGTACTCGCCCAACTCCCCCTGATTCTCTGGGTGATCGCGGCCGGCGGGGGCCTCCGCACGAGCACGGCGGCGGTGCTGGTGACCGCCGTGATCGACATGCTGGTCGCGCTCCGGGTCTCCCCGAAGGCCGTTCGTTTCGTCGCCATCGGCGGCGCGTTCGGCGTGGGCGGCTGGGGTGTACTGGCGGCCGGACTGATCTCCCTGTCGGCGGCCGGTCCGGGCGCAGCCGCCCAGGCGACGGCGCTCCTGATGCTCGCCGCGGCGGGCGCGTTCGGCGCCGCGTGGCTCGTCCCGGGCCCGGGGCTGCGGACGGGTACGGCCGCGACGGGCGGCCTGCTCGTGGTCGCCGCGCTCGGTGGCGTGCTGCGTGTTCCGCTGCCTTACGAGTGGGCGGTTCTGGGGTATCTGGCGTGCGGCATCGGCCTGTTGGCGCTCGTCCGGGGCGCACTGCCCGAGCCGGTGCGCCACGGTCTCGGCCAGGCCTCCGCCGCCGTACAGGGGATCGCGCTGCTGTTGACCCTGCCGGCTGTTGTCACCACCCTGTTCGGCCCGGCCGCGTGGGTCTCCCACATCTGGGCCGGCGCGCCGGACGACGCGCGAGCCGCGGCGACGATGGACATCCCGTGGCCCACACACGAGACCACCGCTCCCCTGGTACTCATCGCGGTCGCCGCGGTGTTGGCCCTCGCGGTCCGCAGCACCGCGTGGCGGCAACGGGCCCTGGCCGCCGCGCTGACCCTGGCGTGGATGACGGCGATGATCACCCCGACCACACTGCAACTTCCTTACATCGTCGGCCTGTTGGTGGACGGTCTCATCGTCGTGGCCCTGCTCTCGCTCACGTACCGCATCGCCACAGCCCTCGCCCTGGGCACCTCCCTCGTCCTCGCCGCCCTCTCCCTCGCCTCCGAACCGGCCACGCTCGCCGTACTCGCCTCGCTGACCGCCCTGTTGGCGGGTGCGGCCTGGCGCGGGCGCC
This sequence comes from Streptomyces prunicolor NBRC 13075, assembly GCF_000367365.1. GTDB lineage: Bacteria > Actinomycetota > Actinomycetes > Streptomycetales > Streptomycetaceae > Streptomyces > Streptomyces prunicolor. The sequence goes on from NZ_BARF01000055.1 coordinate 50,858, forward strand.
TCGCGCCGGTCTCGGCCGGCTTCTCTCTGGGGTACGCAACTGCCCTGGCCTGCGCGGCAGGTGCCGCCCTCGACTGGCAGCCGCAGCACGTCGCGCTGCTGGTGCTCGCCGTACCGGTGACGGCCGCGCTGCTCGCCGCGCGCCTCGCCGATCCGGTGACAACGCTGGTGGTCGAGATCTCGGGTGCCGTCGCGGGCCTGCTGGCGATCGGTCTCGCGGGCGCCGAACTACCCATCCTGGCCCTGGTGTTGGCCCTGTGCGGAGTGATCGCGGCGGGCACGGCCCTACGGCCCGAGCGCAGGACCGTCGGCTACGCGGCCGCCGTCCTCTTCGTCCTCGCCACCTGGGTACGGCTGTCCGCGTGGGACGTCGTCAGCCCCGAGGCGTACACGCTGGCGGTGACCGTCCCGGCGCTGCTGGTGGGCGCGTTGCGCAGGCGCCGCGATCCGAGCGCCTCGTCCTGGACGGCGTACGGCCCCGGGCTCGCCGCCACCCTCGCGCCGAGCCTCCTCGCGGCCTGGGCCGACTCGCACTGGACGCGCCCGCTCCTGCTGGGTACGGCCGCGCTGCTGGTCACACTGATCGGCGCGAGGCACCGCCTCCAGGCACCGCTCCTCCTCGGCGGCGGCACCCTCGTACTGGACACGCTGCACGAACTCGCCCCATACCTCGCCCAGGTCGTCGGCGCCCTCCCCCGCTGGGCTCCGCCCGCACTCGCCGGAGTCCTGCTGCTCGCACTCGGCGCGACGTACGAGCAGCGGATCCGGGACGCCCGGCGGGTGCGGGAGGTCCTGGGGAAGATGAACTAGCCCTGCGCTAGGGCATCTTGTCGCCGAGCAGCGCCAGGTTCTCGATGGCGGCGAGGCCGTACAGCGCGGTGTCGTTCGAGGACACCCACGCGGCCTCGCTGCCCGGGACGAGCGTCACCGGTCCGGTCAGCGGCTGCGTCTTCCACGGGGACGACTCCATGTAGCCGTCGGAACTGTAGAACTTCGTCCACGCCCGCTTGGCGAGCGTCGCGTCGCCGAGTTGTACGGCGGCGTAGGCGTCGAGGCGTGAGTGGCCCTGGAAGAGCAGCAGGGTGCCGAAGTTGGAGCCGTAGCGTGCCGCCTGTTCGGTCTTGGAGGCGTTGAAGTAGCGGCAGTAATCCATGTACACCTCCTTGAATTTGGGCATGTCGACTAGGTAAATCAGCTCCGCGCACAGCTCGTTGAGGCCGAAGACGGCCGAGAGGTGCGACACGGAGATCACGGGCGTGGAGGCGACGGCGAACTTGCCGGTGTCGAGGTCGTACAGCCCGCTCCCCTGCACAAATCCGTTGGGCTGGGCGGCGATTGTCTCCATCGTCGACAGGACGCGCGCCTTGGCCTTCTCCCACTTCGGGCCCCTGCGTTCCCACTCGGTGAGCCACGCCGACACCAACCCGCTCCAGTCCGTGCCGAATCCGATCGACAGGGCGTGCCGGTCGGGCGTGTACGGCTCGGTGCGGATCTTGCGGATCGGGTCGAGGACGAGGAAGGTCTCGTCGGAGTCGACGTTCGCCGCCATGAGATCACCGACGCGTTCGTCGGCGGTGAGGAAGTAGTAGTAGCGCCGGTAGGTGGTGTTGGCGATGCGCTGCTGCTTGGCGCTGTCGGCGTAGTGCTGGACGCCGTGCCTGGTGCCCAGACCGGCCCACTGGCCGAGGTGGTAGACGTCGACCTCGCCGGTGTGCCGGGTGAGCGCCTCGGCGAACCGGAAGATGTCCGAGCGGCCCGAGCGGATGTACGCGAACCAGAGCCAAATATCGGGCGACAGCTCGGAGTTGTCCCAGGCGTAGCCGCCGATGTCGTACCGCCACTGGTGGCGTACGGCGTCGTACGAGTGCATGAAGTCGCCGTAGTCCCAGAAGCCGTACCAACGGCGTTGCGCCACTTGATCCTTGTAGTAGGTGAAGAGGAAGTCGAGGTGGTCCTCGATCTTCGCCTTGGCGGTGGTGGAGCGGTCGGGTTCGGAGTAGAGGCCTGGGCCGAACACCTTGGACTTGATCAACTGCTGTGGCGGGGCGGCGAGTTGGGGCAACACCCTTACGGCGTCGACCTGTTGGGCGAGGGTCTCGGGCGTCGGCGTCGACTCGTTGGCCCAGAAGAGGAGTTCGGAGGTGCGGGCGATGCCGTACGGGGTGCCGAACTCGGGTTCGTAGTCCTCGTAGGTGATTTCGAGGCCCTGGAGCTGTTCGGCATACGTGTCCTGGCCCATGCCGTCGTGGTAGAAGCGCAGGTCCATCGGCTGGGCCTCGGGCGACCAGAGCCAAAGGGTGACCTCGGCCTCGTCGGTGTGAGCGTCGCGGATGTCTAGCTGCGCGGGGAACTTCTCCCAGAAGTCCCTTAGCCCGAAGGAGAATCCGCCGCTCGCCCCGCCGACGTACCCGAACCCGGAGGCGTGTCCGCCACCGCCGGCGGGGATCCAGCCGTAGCCCTTCGTGGTGCGCTTGCGGAGGGTGAAGCCGTCGGCGGAGAGCTGGGAGAGGGTGTAGTCGCCCCACTGGGGGATGTACTGGAGGCGGCTCGTGACGCGCTGGTCCCAGGTCGACGGGTCGGCGAGCTTCTGGCCCGCGTACTGCGCCGCCTGGACGGTCGCGCCCGGGTCGCGACGCAGGCCGGTGATGCCCTGAACCGCCTCGCGCAGCAGGCCGGTTCCCTCGCCGCCGATGCGGATGTGCCGGTCGTAGGCCGCGTCCCGCATCGGCACGGTGAAGCGAACCCCCAGCCCGCGGATGAAGTCGCCGCTCGCCTTGCCCGGTTCCACCGTGCCGTCGAAGGTGATCGTGTGCACCATACGGAAGGAGTCGGCGCCCGCGTAGAAGTAGAGGCGGATCGAGAACGGCAGCCAACTCCGGCCTCCCTTATGGTGTTTGCCGTCGATGCGGACGACGGCACGGACCGGCCCGTCCTGCTCGACGGTGACCTCGCCGATCACCCCGTCGAAGCGCTCGGTCTTCACCGCACCCTGGTCCTCGTCCTCGATCTCGGGCTGGCGGATGAGGACGAGACGGCCGTTCTTGGCGATCTCCGTGCCGCCCCGGGTGACCGACTTGATGAGGGTGGAGCCGTTCTTGCCGATCTTCGCGGTGATGACCCCGGTCGATACGTCGATGGTGCCGCCGCTCTTGTCGACGGTGACCTTCTTGTCGGGGGCGGCCGTGTCCCCGGCGGTGAGGGTGAGCTTGCCGGAGCCCGAACTCACCGCGTGGGCCGTCCACTTGAGCGATCCGTCGGGCCAGTAGGCGATCGGCCAGGACTGCACCGGCACGGCCGCACCCTGGGCGTCCGTCAGCGCGAAGGTCTGGTCCTCCTGGTAGGTGCCCATCGGCCACGGCACCCCGACCGTCGAACCGGGCGCGGCGCCGAGCCCGCCGTCCTCCAGCCAGTCGAGGGTCACCGGATCGGCGTCGGCCGCCGCGGCTCTCGGCGCGGCCTGGGCATCCTTCGCGCCCAGCACCCAGCTGAACTGCGCGGCGGCTCCGGCGACGGCCGCCGCCTTGAGCAGAGACCTACGGGGAATGGGAGACATGACGTTTCCACCTTTCCTTTCCGTGCGGGAAGCTTTCTTCAAGTCCGTCTGATCAGGGGCATGACAGATAGAGGCGCGGCGCTCCGGACAGCCCCGCCGACTTCGCCCGTCAGCGGTGCCGGTACCGCTCCTCCACAGCGACGGCCGCCGCGGCCACGGCCCCCAGCACGGGGACCGCCAACGGTGCGATGAGCAGGGCGGAACAGCCGACGAGGACCAGCCCGCCGACGAGCAGGAAGGAACCGGCGGGGTCGAGCACCGTACGGCGACCGGCCTCGGCGAGCAGTACCCGCCAGGTGTCCCCCGGCGCCCACACTGCCGCCGCGCGCATCCCGGCGACGACGATCCCGAGCAACGCGAACACCCCGACGGCACCTACGAGTTGCCCGCCCGGCAGCCCAGCGCGCACGGCTTGGACGTCCACCCATACGGCGGCCGCCGCACCCCACCCGGCAACCCCGACGACCCACCCACCGCGCACCGCCACCCGGAAGTCCGCGACGAACTCCCGCCAGCCACCGCCCACATGACCGGTACGGCGCCTCAAGTGCCGTGCTCCGGCGGCGAATGCGGCGGGGTACGTGACAACTCCCGCCGACGCGACGGCGATCCACACCCCGGTGAGGAGACATTCGGCGAACACGCCGAACCGCTCGGCGAAGACCGACTCCCTGCGTGCCTTCACGCGTGCTTCGGCCACCGTCTCAGCCCTTCAGTCCGGAGGTCGCCATACCGTCGATCAGGTACCGCTGGAAGGCGAGGAAGAACAGCAGCACCGGCAGCAGCGCGACGAGGGACATGGCGATCATGCCGCCGTAGTTCGCGGCCACGCCGTCGGAGTCGCGGAACATCATCAGGCCCAGCGAAACGGTGTATTTTCCGGGCTCGTTGAGGTAGATCAGCGGGCCCATGAAGTCGTTCCAGGCGTTGATAAAGGTGAAGATCGCGCTGGTGATGAGTGCCGGCCGGCACAGCGGCAGCACGATCGACCAGTAGATCCGCAGATGCCCGCAGCCGTCGAGCCGGGCGGCCTCGTCCAGTTCCTTCGGCAGGTTGCGCATGAACTGCACCATGAGGAAGACGAAGAAGGCCTCGGTCGCCAGGTACTTGCCGATCAGCAACGGGACGTAGGTGTTGACCAGTTGGAGCTTCTGGAACATCACGTACTGCGGGATCAGCAGCACGTGGTACGGCAGCAGGAGTGTGCCGATCATGAGGGAGAAGAGCAGGTTGCGGCCGGCGAACCGGATGCGGGCGAAGGCGTAGGCCGTCAGGGAGCAGGAGATGAGGATGCCGGCGACCGAACCGAGCGCGTAGAAAAGGGAGTTCTGGAAGAAGGTCCAGATCGAGATGTCGGCGATGCCCTTGGCCAGGCCCTTGAAGTTGGCGAGGATCGGGTGGCCCGGGAAGAGTTGCAGGCTGTTGATGACGTCCTTGCTCGGCTTGAACGAGGCGCCGATCACCCAGACGACCGGGTACAGGACGACGGCGAGCACGGCCAGCGCCCCGACGTGCCAGACGAGCGAGCCGGTGCGCCTGCGGCCCAGCCCCGGTGACTTCTTGGCAGTGGTGACACTCATCGGGCGCCTCATCGAGTGACTCATTGCGCGTCCTCCTCGTAGTGCACCCACTTCTTCTGCGACCAGAAGAGGACGGCCGTCACGAGCGCCACGGCGAGCAGCAGCATCCAGGCCATCGCGGACGCGAAGCCCATCTGGGCGTTCTTGAAGCCCTGTTGGTAGAGGTAACAGGTGTAGACGAGCGTGGCGTCGGCCGGTCCGCACTGGGAGTTGGAGACGACGTACGCGGAGCCGAAGATCTGGAAGGAGTGGATGGTCTCCAGCAGCACGTTGAAGAACAGCACCGGAGAGATCATCGGCAGCGTGATGTTCCAGAACCGGCGGAAGGGCCCGGCCCCGTCCATCGCGGCGGCTTCGTACAGCTCCCTCGGTACCTGCTTGAGCCCGGCCAGGAAGATGACCATCGGGGCGCCGAACTGCCAGACGGTGAGCGCGACCAGGGAGTAGAGGATCCAGTCGGGGTCGCCGACCCAGCCGCCGACATGGGAGCCGAACAACGACTGCGTACGGTCCACCACGGCGCCGTCGGAGAACAGCGTCCGCCAGACGAAGCCGATCGAGACGCTCGCGCCGATGAGCGAGGGGGCGTAGAAGGCGGCCCGGTACAGGGCCTGGCCGCGGCGGCTCTGCGCGAGCAGCATGGCGACGCCGAGGGCGAGCAGCAGTTTCAGCGGGGTGCCGATGACGACGTATTTCGCCGTCACCTCGACCGACTTCTGCCACCGGGGGTCGTCGAACATCCGGGTGAAGTTGTCGAAGCCGATCCACTTCGGGCTGTCGAAGAGGTTGTAGTCGGTGAACGCGAAGTAGAGGGAGGCGACCATGGGGCCGGCGGTCAGCAGCAGGAAGCCGGCGATCCACGGGGACATGAAGAGGTAGCCGGCGAGGTTCTCGCGGCGCCCCCGCCGCTTCTTGGCGGCGGGGGTCGCGGAGCGGGTCTGCCGGGTGTCGGGCGGAGCGTCGTCGACGAGCGTCACGGCGGTTCCCATCAGGCGGAGAAGGCGGCCTGCGCCTCGGAGAAGAACTGCTTGACCGCGTCGGCGACCTTGGTCTTGCCCAGTGCCATGTCCCCGCCGATGCGGAGGAAGGCGGACTCGGCGGTGTCGGCGCCGGACGGGTGCGGGGTGATCGTCCCGAGGACACCCGCCTTGGCGGTGTCCACCTCGTACTGGGCGATCTCCTTCTGGACGACGTCGGTCGGCTTGAACGCGTCGTACTGGTCGGTGGTCGCCAGGATGCCCCGGTCGTAGCCCATGATCTTGCCGACCGCGGGGTCGTGGACCATGAAGTCGATGAACTGGGCGACTTCCTTCGGGTGCTTGGTGCGCGCGGAGCCGCTGAGCATCAGGGACGCGAGGTACTGGCCGGTGTCCTTGCCGTCGGTGGTGGGGATCGGCGCGAGGCCGTAGTCGCTGGTGCCCTCGGCCGTGTAGCGGACGGTGAAGTTGTCCCAGGTGAATTCCGAGGCGCCGTGTCCGGCCGAGAGCGAGGACTTGGGGGTGTCCTGGGCGACGACCTTCGGGGAGGTGACGATCCCGGCCTTGACCCGGCCGTAGCCGTCCGTCCACCACTCCGTCAGATCCGACTGCTCGAAACCGAGGCCGTCCTTGGTGAAGAACGCCTTGCCGTTCTGCCGGAGGTAGAGGTCGTACAGGTACATGATGCTGAAGTAGCCGGTGTCCCCGGGGATTTCGGTCTTGTCGTGGATCGTCTTGAGGGCCTTGAAGTACTCGTCCCAGGTCCAGCCCGCCGTGGGGTCGACGCCCGCCTTCTCGTAGACCTTCTTGTCGATGACCAGCGCCATGGTGTTCGAACCGACCGGAACACCGAGCTGCTTGCCGTCGACCTGGCCCACCTTCACGACGCCCGCGCGGAAGTGATCGAGGCTCAGATTTCCCGCGTCGATCTGTGATCCGAGATCGAGCAGGACGCCTCTCTTGTCGTACTTCCGAAGAAATCCGACGGCGTTCTGGAATACGTCCGGTGGATTTCCGCCCGCGGCCTGTGTCTGGAACTTCTCCCAGAAAGAGGGATAGTCCTGAAAGTCCGTCTTCACCTTGATCTTCGGATACTTCTTCTCGAAGAGCGCGATGGACTGATTGATCTTTTTCGCCCGCTCCTCGGCACCCCACCACGAGTAACGGATCGTCACATTCCCGTCCGCGGAGGTGCCGTCACTCCCGCCGCATCCCGTCGCGGCCACCCCCAGCGTGACCGCCGAGATCCCGGCGGCCTTCAGGACCGTACGCCTCTCCACATTCGTGCGGGTTCCCATGATGGGCCCTCCCCGTAGCGTCGTTGCCACCTGCATGAATCGTTTCAAGTAAGCGCTTGCTGGCACAAGGTACGGAGGCCCTCGGGGTGCGTCAATGATTCGGACAGGATTTTCTTGTGAACCGGCTGAGCGCTACGACGGCGCCGCCGGGCGCGTTGCGGGGGCGAAGGGACGGACACCGCAGGTGGGGCGCGTGCGATCGGTCGGCCGAACAGGAAGCGGCCTGCCGCACTCCGTCGGCTACCGGCCGAAAAACGCCTGGGCGGTGGGGAGTTGACCACCCCGTGTTCGGTGCGCGAACGCCGACGGCCCGCCTGTGATCACAGGCGGGCCGTCGGTCCGGATGGGCGATACTGGGTTCGAACCAGTGACCTCTTCGGTGTGAACGAAGCGCTCTCCCACTGAGCTAATCGCCCGGGCGCACGGAGAACATTACCCCATGTCAGCGGGTGCCCCGACCAGCACGGGAAGGCGCCCGGACGCCGTCAGCGGGTCACTGGTCCTTGATCTTCCAGGGCATCACGACGCCGAACTTCCAGAGGTAGACGGCGACCAGGGCGATCACGATCACCAGGCCGATCGAGGTCAGGATGATGTTCCGGCGGCGTACGGCGGGGTCGAGCGCGCGCTGTGCCGCCTCGGTGACCTTGCGTTTCGTCCAGCGGAGCACCAGTTGGGCCCAGACGAACTCGGTCGCCCAGATCGCCATGCCGCCGAAGATCACGACCCAGCCGGGTCCCGGCAGCGGCAGCATGATGACGCCGGCGACCACGACCGCGAGGCCGAGGACGAAGACGCCGACCTGCCAGCTCAGGTGCAGCGCACGGCGTGCCTTGATGAATTCCGGCGCCTTGGAACCGAGCCCTTGCCCGTCCCGCGCCCCGTCCGCTCTCGTCTCGTCGGGCGTCTCACCGGCCGCCCCGTCCGATGCCACGGCGACCTCGCCCGGTTCGTCACTCCCCGTATTCATACGGACAAACCCTACCCGAGGGAAACCAGTCACCGGAATGGCCCCGCAGGGCGATCGAGCTCTCGGCCGGAAGAGTTACGTAAAGGCACGCAAAACACTCAGAGGGGTTTACAACGGCACCGTAGGTGGCATGTCGATTTCGCCGACGTGCGAATCCCCGAGCGCACACTGAGCGAAAGGCCCTGGCGCTTATGAACACCACGGTCAGCTGCGAGCTGCACCTGCGCCTCGTTGTGTCGAGCGAGTCATCCCTGCCTGTCCCCGCAGGCCTGAGGTACGACACGGCCGACCCCTACGCCGTGCACGCCACCTTCCACACCGGAGCCGAGGAGACCGTCGAGTGGGTGTTCGCCCGCGACCTTCTCGCGGAGGGCCTCCACCGGCCCACCGGTACCGGCGACGTCCGTGTCTGGCCATCCCGTAGTCACGGTCAGGGCGTCGTCTGCATCGCACTGAGCTCTCCCGAGGGCGAAGCCCTGCTGGAGGCTCCCGCGCGGGCCCTGGAGTCCTTCCTGAAGCGGACGGACGCCGCCGTGCCACCTGGCACGGAGCATCGGCACTTCGACCTGGATCAGGAGCTGTCGCACATCCTGGCGGAGAGCTAACGCGAGGTCCCACCAAGCCGCCCGGCGCCGTCCGAACTCGGGGAGACGGCTCGGGCACAGACAACCGCATAGGGCATACACCGGCGCCGTCGCCGCGATTCGTCGCGGGGGCGGCGCCGGTGCGTGTGGCACCCGGTCGCGCGACCTTCCGTGCTCCCGGCCGCGCGACGCTCCGTGACCCCGTCCATGAGCGGTCTCCGCGCTCCGGGGAACCGTGCGGGGCGCGATGCCGTTCATAGAGGCATGGGGCCCCTCCGGGAAGCCACTACCATCGGCCAGCATCGGCGGGCGCCCGCCCGACCCCCAGGCCAGGGAGCGAAACGTGCTGATCACCCACGACACCCGGTGCGCCCTCGACACCGTGGTCGATCTGGTGAACACCGCACCGGAGGACGCCGCGGCGCCGGACGGACTGCAGGATGTCGCGCTGCTCGCGGATTTCGTACGAAACCACGAGATCAGCGATGTCGGGGTGCTGTCGGAGTTCGACCTCTCCGCCGTGCGCAAGATCCGCGGCCGGTTCACTGCGGTCTTCTCGGCCCCGGACCCCCGGACCGCCGCCGGACTGATCAACGACCTGGTCGCCGCCGCGGGCACCACACCCCGGCTCACGGACCACGACGGCTACGACTGGCATGTGCACTACTTCGCGCCCGGCGCCTCGGTCGCCGACCATCTCGCCGCCGACTGCGGGATGGCGCTTGCCTTCTTCGTGGTGGCCGGCGAGGAGGAGCGGCTGCGCCGCTGCGAGGCCCCCGACTGCCGACGCGCCTTCGTCGACCTCTCCAGGAACCGCTCCCGCAGGTACTGCGACAGCCGGACCTGCGGGAACCGGCTGCATGTGGCCGCGTACCGGGCGCGGCGCAAGGAAGCGGCGGGCTGACGCGCAGCACGGCCCGGCAGGGCGCGAAGGGATCGATGAGTTCGTGGCCCCCGGCGGGTGACGTCGGGGACCACGAGTACAGCTCACAGCATCAGCAGGTCGTGCAGCGAGGCCATGAGCAGCAGACACCCGATCACCGCAAGGAAGATCATCAGCGGTGGCTGGGAAAGGGCGAAAAGGCACCCGCGCGGCTCGTCCTTCGGCGGCGCGGCGTCGCTCTGTGTCGTGTCCAGCATCTCGCGGCGATGATGACGCAGCGGGGACCCTCGGCGCGATCAACACGCCCGGTATGAGCGGGAGTTCGCCGAATTCCGTGATGTCCGTTTCGGGTCGCGTCGAGTCCTGAACGCTTACCGGCCGACCTGGCTCACTCTGTGTCGTTTCAGTCGCGGTCCGTTCCGGCCGTCATATTCCGTGCCCCTTCAGACGCCGTGCCCCTTCAGACGCCGCGCCCCTTCAGACGCCGAGCATCTTCAGACGCCGAGCATCTTCATCCGCCGAGCGTCTTCATATGCCGTGCTTCTTCAGGATGGCCTCGATGTCGCTGAAGTCGTCCCCGCTCTGCGCGCGGGGCGCTGCCGCCGGCCGGGTCGCCGGGCGCTTGGCCGGTCCCAGGGAGGGGGCAGAGGCGGCCGGAGCCACCGCGTCGGCCTGCGTGGAGTCACGGGCCGCCTTGCGTTCCTTGCGGGTGCCGCCACCGCCACGACGGCGCTCCACGGCCCGCGTGCCCGTGAAGAGCAGCCAGGCGCCGCCCAGCACCACGAAGCCCGCCCAGGCCGTAGGGCTGAACGCGGTGTCGGCCGCCCAGCCGACGACCCCGGTCATCACCAGGCCGACCGGCACCAGCGAGTACGCGGCGATCCGGGCGGCGGAGAGAAAACGCTTGCGGTACGCCGTGACCGCCGCGATGCCCAGGCCGGCCGCGGAAACGGCGGAACAGACGGTCTCGGCAATCATCCGGTCCTCCAGGCGTCGTTCGGGTCGGGCAGCATGCGGTCGATCGGGCAGCGCGCACTTCGTCCCTTCCATCCTGCACCGTCCGGTACCCGGGATGCCATGCCCCGGTCGGACATCAGGGACATCTCCGGGTCGCGTCCTCCGCAGGTGCCGGTCGGCGTCGTACGCATGCGGCCTCCGGTCCCCGGTTGGGGCGGCGCGGCCGGGGCTGGGAGACTGGTCCCATGAGTGACCTCCCCACCGTGCGCACCCCCGTCCTCGACGTCTGGTGCGAGCTCCAGTGCCCGGACTGCGCCACCGCCCTGGACGATGTACGCGCCCTGCGGGCCCGCTACGGAGACCGGCTGGAGGTGCGGCTGCGGCACTTCCCGCTGGAGAAGCACAAGCACGCCTTCGCTGCCGCGCAGGCCGCCGAGGAGGCCGTGGAACAGGGCCGGGGCTGGGACTACATCGAGGCCGTGCTCGGCCGGGTCGCCGAACTGGACCGTAAGGGAGAACCCTTCCTGGTCGAAGTGGCCGCCGAACTCGGTCTGGACGCCGAGGAGTTCGACACCGCGCTGATCGACGGCCGGCACATCCTGATCGTCGACGCCGACCAGGCCGAGGGCAAGGCCATCGGCGTCACCGGCACCCCGACGTACGTCATCGGCGGCGAACTCCTCGACGGCGGCAAGAGCCAGGACGGACTCCGTGCCCGCGTCGAGGAAATCGCCGACCGACTGCTCGCCGGAGCCGAGTGAGCCCCGGGGCAAGCGTCAGAGCAAGGCGTCAGAGCAGGCTCTTGTACAGGTGGTAGGTGACCGTCTCGTAGCCGAGTGACTCGTACAGGCGCTCGGCCGGGGTGTTGCCCGCGAAGACGTTCAGCTTGATGGCCGGCAGGCCGGCGGCGACGGCCTGCGCCTCGGCCAGGAGCATCAGGGAGCGGCCGTGGCCCCTGCCCCGATGGCGCGCGTCGGACTCGACCTTGTAGACGAAGGCCTTGCCCTCACGGAGGCCGGTCCAGAGCGTGCCCACCGCCGTGCCCTCGTGCTCCAGGACGTTGAAGAGCATGTCCGCGGTGGCGAGTCCGTCGGGCAGGAAATCGGCGTTGCTCTGGAGGGCCCTGGTCCGGGCCTCGGCCTCGGGCACCCCGCGCTCGGTCCAGCTCAGGACGAAGTCCTCCGTCCCGAGGTCCTCCCACGGGCCGTACTCCTCCTGGGACATGGACCGCCCCCGGCTCCCCGCGGGCAGTTCGGGCGCGATGTCGCCGAGGGGCTTCTCCATGTGACGGTTGCGGACGACGTATCCGAGGTTGGTCGCCATCTTGAGCGCCGCCACCGCCTCCGCGGGCACGGACACCTCGATCCGGTCGCAGCCCCAACCCCGCACCACCTCCTCGGCGGCGAGCGCGGCCACCGTGCCCCGGCCGCGCCGACCGTCCTGCTCCTCGATGCGCAGGTCCAGGATCTGGGCCACGGAGTCACCGAAGAACGGACTCGTTCCGAGGTGTATCGCGCCGACGGGACGGCTGTTCACACACACCTGGTAGCGGCGTGAACGCGTCCCGTCGGCCTCGCGCTGAAGCGGCTCGGTCGGCCGCAGAGTCGTGGTCATCAACTGTGTTCTACCCGACCTGGAGCCCCAGGTCAGCCCAATAAATAGGGCTGTTCAATACGGCTGCTACGGATCGAGGTCGTCGCCCGACCGCTCGTCGAACACACGCATGGCCTTGGTCGTCACCGGGCCTGCCGCGCCCGGGAGTTGACGTTCGTCGACCAGGTGGACGGCCTGTACGTCCCGCAGCGACGACGTCAGGAAGACCTCGTCGGCGCGCTCCAGAACGTCCAGCGGCAGGTCGGTCTCCTTGGCGCCGGTCCACTCGACGGTCAGGGCGCGGGTGATGCCGGCGAGACAGCCGGAGGCGACCGGCGGGGTGTGGATCTCGCCCTCCAGGACGACGAAGACGTTCGACCCGGTGCCCTCGCAGAGTTGGCCGACCGTGTTGGCGAACAGGGCCTCGGAGGCGCCGTGTTGGCGGGCGCGGGCGAGGGCGACGACGTTCTCGGCGTACGAGGTGGTCTTGAGGCCGGTGAGGGCGCCGCGTTCGTTGCGGGTCCAGGGGACCGTGACGGCGGCCGTGGAGTCGGGGCGGCGCTTCGACTCGCCGAGGGCGACCACGAGGGTCGGGGGGTGTTCGCCGCGGTCGGAGCCGAGGGGGCCGTGGCCGCCGGTGTACGTGATGCGGATTCGGCCGAGCGGCGTCGGGTTGGCGGCGAGGACGGCCGCGCAGCCGCGGCGGACCTCGTCGAGGTCGGGGTCGGGCAGCCCGAGGCCGCGCGCGGAGCGGGTCAGCCGGTCGAGATGGCGGGTCAGCGCGAACGTCTCGCCGTCCGTCGCCTTCACCGTCTCGAAAACGCCGTCGCCCACGGTCAGTCCGTGGTCGAAGACGGACACACGGGCGGACTCGATGTCCTGGAGCCCGCCGTCGAGCCAGATCTTCATGAAAGAGCCTCTCCACTCACCTCGTACGCGCCCGACGCTATCGCGAGCAGCCGTGCCGCCTTCAGCTCGGTCTCGCGCCACTCCCCCTCGGGATCCGAGCCCCAGGTGATGCCGGCGCCGGTACCGAAGCGCAGCACGCCGTCGGCGCGGTCGATCCAGAACGTGCGGATACCGACGGCCAGTTCACCGGTCCCCCGGTCCGCGTCGACCCAGCCGATGCCCCCGCAGTACGGACCCCGGGGCGCGGTCTCCAGGGCGTCGATGATGCGCAGGGCACTGGACTTGGGGGCGCCGGTGACGCTCCCGGGCGGAAAGGCGGCGGCCAGCAGCTCCGGCCAGCCGGCGTCGGCGGGCAGCTCGCCCCGCACGGTCGACACGAGGTGGACCAGCCCCGGATGCTTCTCCACCACGCACAGGTCCGGCACGCTCACGGTCCCCGTGGCGCACACGCGGCCGAGGTCGTTGCGGACCAGGTCCACGATCATCACGTTCTCGGCGAAGTCCTTCTCCAGCAGGTCCGCCTCCGTCCGCCCGGTGCCCTTGATCGGACCCGACTCGACGACCTGGCCGGTGCGGCGCAGGAAGAGTTCGGGCGAGGCGGTGGCCGTCTCCACGCCGTGCTCGGGCAGCCGGATCGTTCCTGCGTACGGCGCCGGGTTGCCGCGTGCGAGCAGGGCGGTGAGGGCGTCCACGTCGGCGTCGGGGGCGACCGGCGCGGACAGGACGCGGCACAGGTTGGCCTGGTAGACCTCGCCGGCCGCGATGTGCTCCCGGATGCGGCGGACGCCGGCGGTGTAGGCGGCGCGGTCGAGGGAGGAGGTCCAGGTGTCTGCCGTGGGGGCGTGCCAGGCGCCGGGGGCGGGTGCCGGGACCGGTTCGTGTCGTACGTCGCGGAAGCGGGCGCAGGTCAGACGGCCCTCGAAGTCGGCCGCGACCGCCCAGAAGCCGGTGGAGTCCAGGGCCGCGGGATCGCTGGTGACGTCGAGGAGACCGGTGGCGACACGGCCGCCGAAACGGGCGAGAGGGACGAGGCGGGACACGCCGTCGAGTCTATGGCGGGTGTCTCCCAGGTTGCCCGGCCGTGTCCCCATGGCCGCCCTGACCATGTGTTCCCGTAGTCGCAGGCCAGCACGCTGCACAAACGCGTTTTTGTGCTGGCCCCGGAATCCGCTAGAGTTCAACTCGTCGCCGTGACGCGCAAGCCGAACGGAAACGACAAGCGGACGTAGCTCAGTTGGTAGAGCGCAACCTTGCCAAGGTTGAGGTCGCCAGTTCGAACCTGGTCGTCCGCTCGCAGGAAAGTGGGGGATCTTCCCGAACCCCTACGCTCCTGGTGGAGTGGCCGAGAGGCGAGGCAACGGCCTGCAAAGCCGTCTACACGGGTTCAAATCCCGTCTCCACCTCCAAGGACGATTAGCTCAGCGGGAGAGCGCTTCCCTGACACGGAAGAGGTCACTGGTTCAATCCCAGTATCGTCCACTGATCCGCAAGGATCCCCGCGCGATTAGCTCAGCGGGAGAGCGCTTCCCTGACACGGAAGAGGTCACTGGTTCAATCCCAGTATCGCGCACGCAGCAGTACCCATGATCTTCGGATCGTGGTCCCGAGGACGATTAGCTCAGCGGGAGAGCGCTTCCCTGACACGGAAGAGGTCACTGGTTCAATCCCAGTATCGTCCACACACCGAAGCCCCCGGCGCTCACCGCGTCCGGGGGCTTCTTCGTGTGCCGGTGCGTACCGGTCAGCTGGAGAACAGCATGTGGCCGAAGCTCTTGTGGCGGTGGTGGCCACCATGACCGCCGTAGTGGCCACCGCCGTGACCGCCGCCGTGCGGGGCGCCCCAGGCGGGCGCGGGCGGGGCGGGGTAGGCCTGCGGGCCCGGGGGCGGCGGGGCGGGCTGCTGCCACTGGGACTCCACGCGGGTCAGCGCCTCGAGCTCGCCGTAGTCGAGAAAGATCCCGCGGCAGTTGCTGCACTGCTCGATCTGAACACCGTTGCGGTTGTACGTCTGCATCTGCGCGTGACACTTCGGACACTGCATGCTCGGCTCAACTCCTCGCCCGTTGGTACTTCTTCGTGTTTCCCCAGGACAGACTCCGTCCGACCCCGGTCGGTTGCAGCCTACTTGGCGAATCCGGGCGCCAACTCGGGCGCGACGGAACCCATTCGGTCACACGCGTCCACGACGGCCTGCTCCACCTCGTCGAGCGGACGGCCGGCTGTGACTGCCTTGACGATCGCCAGGGCGGCGGTCTGCACGGTGAGGGCTCGGGCCGGGACGTCCAGGGCGGGCCAGGGGTCGCCGGCCGCGGGGACGGCCGGGCCGCCGGCCGCACGGTACGCGGTCAGGAAGCGGGTCCACTCGTCGGGTGGGAGCAGGCCGCAGGCGTACCAGGCCGCCGGGCGGGCCAGGTCCCAGCCGGGGACTCCCACCCCGAGGTCGTCGACGTCGATCAGCAGCCAGGGGCCGTCGGGGGCCGGGTGGCGGACCAGCTGGCCGAGGTGCAGGTCACCGTGGCAGAGGGTGGTGGTGTCGGGCTGGGGGCACTCCGCGCGGGCCCAGGCGGGGAGCGACGTCCAAGCGCGCAGGACGGGGGCGGCTGTGGGGTGCGGGTCTGCCTCGCGGAGGCGGGTGATCGCTCGGACCGCCTTGAGGGGGCCGCGCATGGGTGGGAGAGGGGTGGGAGGCGGCGTGCGGTGGAGGTGGGCGAGGAGGGTGGCCGCGGCTTCCCAGGGGGCCGCGTCCGGGTCTTCCGGGTCTACGGGGGTGCCGTAGGGCCAGCAGGTCACCAGGCGGTCGTACAGGTGGAGGGGGGTGGGGTCGAGTGGGGGCAGGAGGATGCCGGGGAGTCGAGCGGCCGTGGTGAGGCGGGCGGTGAGGTGGGTGGGGTCCGTGTGCGGGGCGTGGGCCTTGGCGACGGTGTCCTCGTGGCGGACGACTGTGCCGTCGGGGCGGTCGGTGAGGGTGGTGGCTCCACAGGGGCAGGGGGAGGTGCGTGCGCGGGTGTGGGCCGTGGTCCTGGCTCGGGCGGTGAGGTCGGTGAGCAGGGGGGTTCGGGGCATCGCGCTTCCTGGGGGCGGGGGGTGAAGTTGGAGGTGGGGGTGGGGGTTCGTCGCGAGCGTACGTCGTGTGGTGCCGAGGGGTTTTC
>NZ_BARF01000054.1 GCF_000367365.1 Streptomyces prunicolor NBRC 13075
CCCTTCGGTGTTCCAAACTCTATCAGTGTTTTTCCGGCCCCCTGACCACCGTCCTGCAGGCATGCAGAAGATGACCCCGGGATAGGATCTGACAAGTTGGGTGCTGCCAGGCCAAGCAAAGACGCTTGGTCACGTCGCTCGGCCTCAAGCAGGAGTACGACTGTACATGCGGCCGTAGAGCAGGTGCAAATCGATTAGAGGTGTGGTCTAGACCACTAATCCGGACCTCTCAGGCGGAACCGGTACTACATATGACATACCCTGCTACTCAGTGTGCCGTCCGGGACAGACAGTGACGGCCTCATCACATTTCCACCCCTGGGAGGCTTCCCATGACCAGCGTGACGTCCCCTCTCGCAGGACGTGCCATCGGACTGACGGAGGTGCCGGATCCGGTCTTCGCCGGAGCCATGGTCGGCCCCGGCATGGCCATCGACCCCGTACGTGAGCCTTCCGAGGCCGTCTCCCCCGTGGACGGAGTCATCGTCTCCCTCCACCCGCACGCCTTCGTCGTCGTGGACGGTGAGGGACACGGCGTGCTGACTCACCTCGGAATCGACACCGTGCAACTCAATGGCGAGGGCTTCGAGCTGCTCGTCAACAAGGGCGACAACGTGACCCGCGGCCAGGGCGTCGTGCGCTGGAACCCGGCCGCCGTAGAGGCCGCCGGCAAGTCCCCGGTGTGCCCGATCGTCGCTCTCGAAGCCACGGCCGAGGCTCTGTCCGATCTCCGCGAGGACGGCGATGTGAAGGCCGGAGACAGTCTCTTCTCCTGGGAGTGATGTCAATGCCGTCGTCATGACGGTGAGCAGGACAACCACCGCGGCGGCGGGACCCGCCGCACTATCGGAGACGGGTGAGATGGAGACAACGCTGCGAGGCGTCGGTGTGAGCCACGGTGTGGCGATCGGCGAGGTTCGGCACATGGGGACGGCGGTTCTGGAACCGCCTGCCAAGCAGATTCCGGTGGAGGACGCGGAGCGTGAACAGGGGCGCGCCCGCCAAGCCGTGGACGCTGTGGCGGCCGACCTGATGGCGCGCGGCAATCTGGCGGGGGGCGAAGCCCAGGCGGTGCTCGAGGCGCAGGCCATGATGGCCCAGGACCCCGAGCTGATGGCGGACGTGGAACGGCGTATCGCGGTCGGCAGTACCGCGGAGCGGGCCGTGTACGACGCCTTCGCCGCCTACCGTGCTCTGCTGGCCGGTGCCGGTGAGTATCTCGCCGGTCGGGTGGCCGACCTCGATGACGTGCGGAACCGTATCGTCGCCCGCTTGCTCGGGGTGCCGATGCCGGGCGTTCCGGACAGCGACGAACCGTACGTCCTTATTGCTCGTGACCTTGCGCCGGCCGATACCGCGCTGTTGGACCCGACTCTGGTGCTCGGTTTTGTCACCGAGGAGGGCGGGCCGACGAGTCACAGCGCGATCCTGGCGCGGGCGCTCGGTGTGCCGGCGGTGGTGGCGCTGCCGGGGGCCGGGGAGTTGGCCGAGGGCACGGTGGTCGCCGTGGACGGCAGTACCGGCGAGATCTTTGTGAACCCCAGTGTTGAGAAGAAGGAGCAGCTGGAGGCCGCTGCAACCGCGCGCAAGGCCGCTCTCTCCGCTTCTACGGGTCCTGGTGCCACCTCCGACGGGCACAAGGTGCCGTTGCTGGCCAATGTCGGCGGTCCTGCCGACCTGCCGGCCGCCTTGGAGGCGGGGGCCGAGGGTGTGGGGCTCTTCCGTACCGAGTTCCTTTTTCTGGACGACAGCAAGAACGCGCCGTCCGAGGAGAAGCAGATCGAGGCCTATCGGCAGGTGCTCGAGGCGTTCCCCGAGGGGCGTGTCGTCGTGCGGGTGCTGGACGCGGGCGCGGACAAGCCCTTGGACTTCCTGACTCCGGCCGATGAGCCGAACCCCGCTCTGGGTGTGCGCGGGTTGCGTTCGCTGCTCGACCACCCCGATGTGCTGCGCACGCAGTTGACGGCGCTCGCGAAGGCCGCCGAGGGGTTGCCGGTCTACCTCGAGGTCATGGCTCCGATGGTCGCGGACCGTGCGGACGCGAAGGCGTTCGCGGACGCGTGCCGGGAGGCCGGGCTGCGGGCCAAGTTCGGTGCGATGGTGGAGATTCCGTCGGCCGCGCTGCGGGCGCGCTCGATTCTGCAGGAGGTCGAGTTCCTGTCGCTGGGGACCAACGACCTCGCGCAGTACACCTTCGCCGCCGACCGTCAGGTGGGTGCGGTGTCCCGGCTGCAGGATCCGTGGCAGCCCGCACTGCTCGACCTGGTCGCGATGTCCGCCGAGGGGGCGCAGGCCGAGGGCAAGAGCTGTGGTGTCTGCGGTGAGGCCGCGTCCGACCCGCTGCTGGCTTGTGTGCTGACCGGTCTGGGGGTCACCTCCCTTTCCATGGGTGCGGCTTCGATTCCTTATGTGCGGTCGGCGCTGGCGAAGTACACGCTGGCGCAGTGTGAGCGGGCCGCGCTGGCCGCCCGGGCCGCCGACAGTGCCGAGGAGGCGCGCGCGGCGGCTCAGGCGGTGCTGTCCGGCGAGTAGTTCGGGCGGGAAGCCGTCCGTCGGCTGTGGTTCAGGGGCGCCTCACCAGTGGTGGGGCGCCCCTGGCGTGTTCAGTGGTGGTGTCCTCCCGGGGGCTGCTCCAGGTCTCCGAGGTCGGGCGGCACGCAGTAGTCGACGCCTGATTCCGGGGAGATGAGGTCGCCGGATTCGACGTCGGTGCAGTAGGCGTCGAAGACCTCGCCGGCGGTCAGGGCTTCCAGGCCGTCGCCGCGCAGGCGCCAGCCGTAGATGCAGTCGGTGGTGTCGGGGCTGGTGGTGCGCATGACGAGGCCGCCAGGGCTTCGGGTGGCGAGGCCGAGGGCGAGGATCGTGGTGAATTCGAGGGCCTCGGCGTCGTCCAGGTGGGTTGTTCCGTCCTCGTCCTGGTCGGCGTGGAGGACGGAGACGAGGGTTTCCGGTGGTCCTGAGACGCTGCAGACGAGGTGTCGGTTGCCGGGTCGGGCGGTGTCGAGGATGCGGACGATGAGGCCGGAGGCTCGGGTGAAGGCCGCGCGGCCGATGTCCTCGCCGCAGGAGGCGCAGGTGCCGAGGCGGGCCAGGAGTGTGGTCGCGTACTCCCAGGTCGCCTGGCGGACGGCCTCGTCGACCAGGGCCGGTAGGAGGTCGGCCAGGGGCTGGCCCTCGTAGAGCATGGCGGGGCCGGTGGCGGCGAGTTCGGCCGTGAAGCGGGTGCGGCTCGACGGGGTGTCGGGATCGAGGCCGCTGTCGGCGCAGAACTCGGCGTATTCCTGCGGGTCGAAGAGGGCCACGCTGGTGTGGCTGCCCTGGGAGGCGCGGATCTTGAGGAGGGCTTCCACCTGCTGGAGGTAGGCGGTGTGGTCGTCGAAGGTGAAGCTGCGATAGCGCCTCATGGCGCGGAAGTCCTGCTCGTCGGTCAACAGGCCGATGGTGCCTGCGATTTCGCGGCGCAGAACGCGTCGCATGGTCTGGTGGTCGGTGTGTGCCATGTTTCCCCCTGTGCACAGTCGATCAATGCTCACTCACAGTAACCGGCGGCACTGACAACGGCGCCCGAGCGAGCGGTTCGCGGACCAGACGGTGCTGAATCATGCAGGTCAGAGCGGTGACTGCGCCGAAGACCGTCCAGCCGAGGGGGCCGGTGGCGATGGCCGCGGTGACCGCGAGTGGGCCGATGCTGCGCTGGGTGGACTGGGCGAGTCCGTGCACGCCGAGGTAGGTGCCCTGGGCGGTGTCGGGTGCGAGGGCGACGGAGAGTTCCCACGAGATGGTGGCGTGCAGCATTTCCGCCATGGTGAAGGCGGCTGCCGACGCGGTGAGGAGCACCGTGGCGGTGGCGGCTCCGCCAGTGGCCGAGAGGGCCATGGTCGCGCCGCCCAGGGCGAAGGCGGCGGAGAGCGGTATCAGCAGGTTGCGGGTGGCGGCCGTCGTGGTGGCGAAGCGGGCCAGGGGGACGATGAGCGCCACCACCATCACGTTGTTAAAAACCATCAGCAGGGGTGCGAGGCCGCGCGGTGCGTCGCTGGCGTGGGCGATCCACAGCGGCAGGCCGACTTTGAAGACGGCGTCGTCGAGGAAGAGGACGGTTTCGGTCGCGACGTACGCGAGGTAGGTGCGGTCGCGCCAGGGGTTCGGTGGCTTGCTCGCGGAGGGCGCGTCCTTTGACGTCTTTACGGTGCGCTGCGGCGACGGGGGTTCGCCGCAGCGCATGGTGAGGGTAGCGACCGCGACGAAGGAGAGGGCGTCGCCGAGAAGAAGCCAGTGGTAGGCGGCGGTTGTGCCGACGGCGAGTGCGGCCGCGGCGGTGAGACCGCCCAGGGCCCAGCCCGCGTTGGCGGCGGTTCGGCTGATGGCCTGGTAGCGGATGCGGTCCGGGCCCGCGACGCGGGTGGCGTAGAGCTTGGTGAGCACGTTGGCGGCGCGGTCGCCGAAGCCACCGACGGCCGAGACGGTGATCAGCAGGACGTAGTTGTCCGTGGTGAGCAGGGCGAACGAGGCCAGGGCGCGCAGGAGTTGGAGGGCGACGAGGACGCGGGTGAGCGGGAACCGGTCGGCGAGGCGGCCGCCCAGGGGTGCGCCGGCGATACCGATGGCTCCGGCGATCGCGGCGAGGGTGCCGACTTGGGCGATGGAGAGATGCGAGACGTAGGTGAAGTACAGGACGGACACGGAGGCCCACAGGCCGCTGCCGGTGCGGTCCACGAGGGCGATCGCGAGCATTCTGCGGCCGTTGCGCCCTCCAGGTATGCGTTTTGCCCGTACGGCTGCACCCCGCGTCGTAACCACTGGCCCCCCTTGCGCTGAATTATGTATTGGTACATAGTGATTGACGTGGCAATACAATATGGGATCAGTGGTACGACGGCCAAGGGGATTGCTGCGTCCGTCGAACGGCGCGTGGCCGAGGGCGCGTTGGGGCCCGGTGCCGCGCTGCCTCCGGTGCGACGGCTCGCGGATGAGCTCGGGGTGAGTCCGGGGACCGTCGCCACGGCGTACAAGGAGTTGCGACAGCGGGGCATCGTCGTCACACGCGGGCGGGGCGGGACCGTGGTCGCACAGGCTCCGGCGGTGGCGTCGCGGCGGCCGCCCCGGGTCCCGGACGGCTTGCGGGACTTGGCCGGTGGGCACCCCGATCCGGCGTTCCTGCCGGCCCTGGTGCCGCCTTCGCGGCTCTCCCCCGGTGCGCGGTCCCACCGGTCGACGCCTCGGCTGGCGCGGTTGGAGGAGGCCGTACGGAACTGGCTTCGGCCCGATGGTGTGCCCGTGGAGCACGTGACCTTCGCGCACGGTGCGCTGGATCTGATCGCGCGGCTGCTGTCCGTGGAGTTGCGGCCCGGGGACGCCGTGGCCATGGAGGATCCCGGGTATCACCATCTGCTGGATCTGGTCACGGCGTTGGGGCTGCGTATGGTGCCTGTCGCCGTGGACGACGAGGGGATGCGTCCCGATGCCCTGCGTGCGGCGCTGCGGGCGGGTGTGCGCGCCGTGGTGTGCAGTCCCCGGGCGCAGAATCCGCACGGGGGTTGCTTCTCGGCCGCGCGCCGGGACGCGCTCGTCGAGGTACTCCGGGATGAGCCGGAGGTACTGGTCGTGGAGAACGATCACGCGTCCGCCGTAGCGGCTGCTCCCCTGTGGTCGCTGGCCTCGGGTGGGCTGTCGCGTTGGGTGCATGTGCGGACCGTCAGCAAGTTCCTCGGCACCGACCTGCGGTGGGCCGCGGCAGCCTGTGATCCGGTTACGTTGGCACGGCACGACGGGCGGTTTCTGCTGACGTCCGGCTGGGTCAGTCATCTCCTCCAGGAGACCGTCCACGGGCTGATGACGGACGACGGCACGCGCGCTTTGGTGATGAACGCCCAGGAGGCATACTCCTTGCGCCGGGAAGCCTTGCGCAAGGAGTTGGGCGGGCGGGGCATCGCGGCGCACGGGGCGAGCGGGATGAATCTCTGGGTGCCTGTGCGGGACGAGTCCGCCGTGGTCAACGGGCTGCGGTCGTACGGCTGGTGGGTCGCTGCGGGGGCGCGGTTTCGGTTGTCGTCCGAGCCTGGCGTACGGATCTCCGTCGCCGAGCTTGAGCCGGCCGACGCGGTGCGGCTGGCCTCGGACTTCGCCGCTGTGCTCGGCGAGGGCGAGTCCGAGGCCACCTATGGAGGGTGATCGACCTCTACGGGAGGCCGATCAGGCGCGTTTGCGGGCGAGCTCCTCGTAGAAGGTCAGCAGTCCGAGGTTGTCGATGGAGCCCGGGTTGACCGCCTTCTCCAACGGGGTGCCCTGGAGGAGGCGCTTGACCGGTACCTCGATGCGCTTCCCGGTGAGGGTGTGCGGGACTCCGGGCACCTCGATGACCTCGTCGGGGACGTGGCGTGGGGAGAGCTGTTCGCGGATCGCCTGCTTGATGCGGCCCAGGAGGGCGTCGTCGAGGACCGCTCCGGGGGCGAGGTGCACGAAGAGGGGCATCCAGTAGCCGCCGTCGGGCTGTTCGATGCCGATGACGAGGGATTCCTTGATCTCCGGGAGTCGTTCGACCGCTTCGTAGATGTCGGCCGAACCCATGCGCACGCCTTGCCTGTTGAGCGTGGAGTCGGAGCGGCCGTGGATGACGACGGAGCCTCGGGAAGTGACGGTGATCCAGTCGCCGTGGCGCCACACTCCGGGGTAGGTGTCGAAGTAGCTGTCGTGGTAGCGGGTGCCGTCCGGGTCGTTCCAGAAGTAGATCGGCATGGACGGCATGGGGTTGGTGACCACGAGCTCGCCGACCTCGTCGACCAGGGGTTCGCCGTTCGGGTCCCAGGACTGGAGGTCGGTGCCGAGACCGGGGGCCTGTAGTTCGCCGATGTACACCGGGAGGGTCGGTACGGCTCCCGCGAAGCAGGAGCAGACGTCCGTGCCGCCGCTGACCGAGGCGATCCACAGGTCGGCCCCGCTCTCCGCGAACTCGTCGTGCAGCCAGCGGAACCCGTCCGGGGGCAGAGGTGATCCGGTGGGGGCGACGCACTTCACCTTGGAGAGGTCGAAGTCCCGGGCCGGGTGCACGCCGGCCTTGCGGCAGGCCATGACGTACGCGGCCGAGGTGCCGTAGAGGGTCGCCCCGGTGCGTTCCGCGATGCGCCACTGGGCGGCCGTGTCGGGGTACCCGGGGCTGCCGTCGTAGAGGACGATCGTCGTGCCCGTCAGGAGGCCGGAGACGAGGAAGTTCCACATCATCCAGCCCGTCGACGTGTACCAGAAGAAGCGGTCCTCGGGGCCCAGGTCGCAGTGCAGGCCGAGTTGTTTGAGGTGCTCTACGAGGATGCCGCCCTGGGACTGGACGATGGCCTTGGGGAGGCCGGTCGTGCCGGAGGAGTAGAGCACCCACAGGGGGTGCTCGAAGGGAACCTCTTCGAAAACTGGCTCCACGTCCGCCGAGGTCAGGGACGACCACTCCAGGGCGCCTTCAGGGGTGTCGGTTCCCAGGAGGGGGATGTGGACCACCGCGCGCAGGGTGGGCAGTTCGCGGCGGAGTTCGGCGACCGTGTCGCGCCGGTCGTGCTCCTTGCCGCCATAGCGGTAGCCGTCGACGGTGAACAGGACGACGGGTTCGACCTGTTGGAAGCGGTCGAGGACGCTGCGGGCGCCGAAGTCGGGGGCGCAGGACGTCCAGACGGCGCCCACGGCGGCCGTGGCGAGCAGGGCGACGACGGCCTGCGGGATGTTCGGCAGGTAGCCGCTGACGCGGTCTCCGGGGCGTACGCCGAGGGTGCGGAGTTCGGCGGCCAGGGAGCCGACCTGGCGGCGCAGCTCGGCCCAGGTGACCGGGCTCGGCTCGTGGGTCTCGTCGACGTACAGGAGGGCCGGTTCGTCGGCGCGGGTCGACGCCGCGCGCAGGGCGTGCTCGGCGTAGTTGAGGGTCGCTCCGGGGAACCAGTGCGCGCCGGGCATCGAGCGGTCGCCGAGCACGCGCGCGTAGGGGGTCGAGAAGCGGACGCCGAACCACTCGGTGACGGCCTGCCAGAACGTGTCCAGTTCATCGACGGACCAGCGGTGCAGTGCCGTGTAGCCGCCGTCGGAGGGGGCTCCATGGTGTTCGGCCGCCCAGGACTGGAACCTGGTGACCTGTGCCTGGGCGATGCGTTCCGGATCTGGCTGCCAGAGCGGCAGGGGGTTCGCGGTCGACATGGGGCGGCTCCCGGGACTGTGCGCGTCGTGTGCGTCGCCGCGCACGGGCGGGGGTGTGCGCGTGACGCGGCTGACACGGACGATGCCATGTGATCGACTTCTGCACCAGGGCACGCCCCACATAGTCCGTGTCGTGAAGATGTGGTCCCACCACGGGTGAACGGCAGTTGAACGACACGGTTATCCGGGGCCGGTAATGGCAGGGTGAACAGCATGGACGGTCGTGACCTGGTGCGTTCGGTGAAGGTGGTCGGTTCGACGGGGGCGGCGCAGGGGTTGCGTACCGTACGGGCCGCATGGCGCAGGAGGCGTGCCGATGCCACCGGGCTGCCCACGCGGGGTGCCGAGCGGGCGCGGGTGCCCGGGCCGGTGCAGGAGGCGGAGCCGGGGCCCGGTGGCGGGGTCATCCGGTTCAGCCGCTCCGAGCTGCGCATCACCGTCGCCGTGAACGGGGCCGTCTTCTGGGGCTGGGACGGGGCCGGTCCCGAGCCGTCGTACGCGCTCGGCGGGCGGTGCCCCGAGCCGGATCCCCGGGCGCTCCTGGAGCCGGACAAGGACGGCGGCTGGCGGGTCGTGGCGGAGCGCGTGACGGTCGCCGTGTCGCGGCACGGCGCGGTCGAGGTGCGTACGCCCGGAGGTGTGACGCTGCGCCGGGATCTGCCGCCGCGCTGGTGGGAGCCGGTGGGCGGCGGCACGGCTCGCTGGATGCAGCGGTCGGAGGTGGCGGCGGACGCCCGGTTCTTCGGGCTCGGCGGGCGCGCGTCGGGCCCCCGGCTGCGCGACGGGACGTACCGGCTGTGGAACACCGACCCGGGGCACGCTTTCGCGCCGGGTGACGATCCGCTGTACATCACCATGCCCATGCAGTTGGTGGTCGCCGACGCCGCCACGCATCTGGTGTTCCACGACACCTCCTGGGACGGCACGGTGACGCTGCGGGAGGGCGAGGAGGGCGCCGGTTCCGGGCACGACCGGGCCGGGGCTTCCGAGCTGCGGATGGACGGGGGGCCGCTGCGGTGCTGGGTGGTGGTGGGCACTCCCGCGCGCGTGCTGCACGCCTGGGCCTCGCTCACCGGCGCTCCCGCGCTGCCGCCGGCCTGGGCGCTGGGTCACCATCACGCGCGGTGGGGCTTCGGCAGTGAGCAGGAGGTGCGGCGGATCGTCGCCGGCTACCAGGAGCGCGATCTGCCGCTGGACGCCGTCCACTTGGACATCGACCACTACGACGAGCACCAGGTGTTCACCGTCGACCAGGAGCGCTTCCCGAAGCTGCCGGTGCTCGCCGAGGAGTTGCGCCGGGACGGCATCCGACTGGTGTCGATCGTCGACCCCGCGGTGAAGGCCGAGCCGGGAAACGCCGTCTACGACAGCGGGACGGCCGAGGACGCCTTCGTACGGGACGCCTCGGGGCGGCTGGTGCGAGGAGTCGTATGGCCCGGGGAGGCCGTTTTCCCGGACTTCACGCACGCGCGTGTGCGGCAGTGGTGGGGCGGGCTCTACCAGGAGCGGCTCGCTCAGGGGTTCGCGGGTTTCTGGCACGACATGAACGAGCCGACCTCCTTCGCCGCCTTCGGGGAGTCGACGCTGCCGCGTTCGGCCCGGCACGACCTGGACGGGCGGGGCGGCGACCATCGTGAGGCGCACAACGTGTACGCGCTGTGCATGGCCGGTGCGGCCTACGAGGCGCTGCGCGAACTGGCCCCCCAGGAGCGGCCGTTCCTCTTCTCGCGCTCCGGGTGGGCCGGGATGCAGGCCTACGGGGGCACCTGGTCCGGCGACGTGGCCACCGGCTGGCCGGGGCTGCGGGCCTCGTTGTCGCTGGTCATGGGGCTCGGGCTGTGCGGGGTGCCGTACTCGGGTCCGGACGTGGGCGGCTTCGACGGGAGTCCCTCGCCCGAGCTGTATCTGCGCTGGTTCCAACTCGGCGCGTATCTGCCGCTGTTCCGCACCCATGCGAGTCTGCGTGCGGGGCGTCGGGAGCCCTGGGAGTTCGGTGCCGACGTGCTGGAGCACGCGCGCGTGGCACTCGTCGAACGGCGACGGCTGCTGCCGTACTTCATGACGCTGGCGCATCTGGCCCGGCGGACCGGGGCGCCCTATGTGCGGCCCCTGTGGTGGGGCGTGCCGGAGGATCGCGCGCTACGGGACTGCGAGGACGCCTTCCTGCTGGGCGACTGCCTCCTGGTGGCGCCGGTGCTCGTTCCGGGGTCGGACCGGCGTGCCGTGCAGTTGCCCAGAGGGCGCTGGTACGACACGGAGACGGAGCGGGCCTACGAAGGGCCGGCCCAGATTCTGGTCGACGCCCCGTTGTCGCGGATTCCGGTGCTCGCGCGCGCGGGTGCCGTACTGCCGGTGTGGGGCGCGGACGGGGAGTTGGAACTGGAGGTGTGGGCGCCCGCCCGTGGCCGTACCGGGGGCGGGCTGGTGGTGCCGGATGCGGGCGACGGGTGGGACGAGCCGGAGATCGAGCGGTACGTCGCCCGCTGGGAGGGCCGGCGGGTGGTCGTGGAGCGGGAGTTGGAGGACGGCGTGAGCGCGCCGTCCTACCCGGTCCGGGTACGAGGGCTCGGTGCGGGCTGAGCTCAGATGTACCGGCCTTCGAACCAGGCCTTGACGGCGACGGAGTGCAGCGGGAAGGCGAGTTCCTCCGGCCGGCGCAGGAGGTGCCAGCCCTCCGTCTCGTCGGTGGCGACGGACTTGGGCAGTCCCTCGACCGGGCGTTCGGGGAGGACTCCGAAGAGCAGGAGATGCCCGTCGGGCGAGCTGATGGCGTCGACGAGCCGTACGTCGCGGCTCGCGGTCTCGATGCCCGTCTCCTCCCTGAGTTCGCGGACGAGGGCCTGCCGCCAGTCCTCGCGGTCGTCGACGTAACCGCCCGGCAGGGCGACGCCTCCGCGCGCGGGGGACACGGTTCGGGTGATGACGACCAGGGCGGTGCCCTTCGTGTCGTACACGGGCTGGAGTGCGACGGCTACGGGCAGCGGGTTGCGGTACGCGACGGTGCCGCAGGCCGGGCAGGTGCGTGGCCAGCCGGAGACGCCCTCTCCGTAGGGCGATCCGCAGCTCGAACAGTGGCTGTTCGGCCCGGAGTTGGGGACGGAGGCTTGAGTTTCGGACACCCGGCGGACTGTATCCGATCAAGCGGAGGGCGTCTTTCCGGGGCCGCGTGCGTGAACGGGAAACGGCCGGAACCACCCCCGTGGGCCCCGGCCGTCCCTCCCGATACGACGACGCCGTAAGTGGCTCGATGGTTCACCGAAACGCCCTGCTCATTTTCCGTTGCCCGTGGCACACTTCTGACGTTCCGTCAGATCCAGTGCTGTGGAGGGACGTTGTCACGGACACGCACACCTGTGGTCACCGATTGGTTCACCGGGGACGGGGACGACTTCCGGCTGCTCGGCACGCGCTGTTCCGCGTGCGCCTCGGTCTTCTTCCCGCGGGAGGACGGCCACTGCCGCAATCCGGCCTGTGGGGGCGGCGAGTTGGCCGAGGTCCCGCTGTCGCGGCGCGGCCGTGTCTGGTCCTACACGGACAGCCGGTATCGGCCACCGTCACCGTATGTGACCGATCCGGAACTTCCGTGGGAACCGTACGCGTTGATCGCTGTGGAGCTGGAGTCCGAGCGGATCGTGGTGCTGGGGCAGGCGGTCCCCGGGATCACCGTCGCCGATCTGACGGTGGGCATGGAGGTGGAGGTCGTCCCCGGTGTGCTCAGCGAGGACGCGGAGACGACCTGGACGACCTGGCACTGGCGGCCTGCGGGGGTAACGGCATGACGGCGGACGTGGCGGTGCTCGGTGCGGGCATGCACCCCTGGGGGAAGTGGGGGCGCGGCTTCGTCGAGTACGGGACTGCGGCGGCCCGGGCGGCGCTCGCCGACGCCGGGTTGGAGTGGCGGGACGTCGGCTCGATCGTCGGCGCGGACACGGTGCGTGGCGGATATCCCGGGTATGTGGCGGGGGCGACGTTCGCGAAGGCGCTGGGCTGGCAGGGTGCCCGGGTGGCGAGCGTGTACGCGGCGTGCGCGTCCGGGGCGCAGGCCGTCAACGCGGCGCGGGCACAGATCCTTTCGGGGCTCGCGGACGTGGTGCTGGTCGTGGGCGCCGATGCCGCGCCCAAGGGGTTCTTCCGGCCGGCCGGCGGGGAGCGGCACAACGATCCGGACTGGCTGCGCTTCCGGGTCCTCGGGGCGACGAATCCGACGTACTTCGGGCTGTACGCGCGCAGGAGGATGGCCCTCTACGGGGACACTCCAGAGGACTTCGCCCAGGTGAAGGTGAAGAACGCCGCCCTGGGTGCGCTGAATCCGTACGCGCGCTACCGCAAACGGGTCTCCGCCGAGGAGGTCGCCGCCTCCGCGGTGGTCGCCGATCCGCTGCGGCTGCTCGACATCTGCGCCACCTCGGACGGCGGGGCCGCCCTGGTGCTGTCCAGCATGGAGTTCGCGCGCCGGCACGGGGCGGCGGACCCGGTGCGGATCCGCGCGGTGTCCACGGTGACGCCGCGCTATCCGAACACGGTGCTGGACCTCCCGGACATCGCCACCGACTCCGCGGCCGCGGTGCCACCACCGGACGAGACCTTCCGGGCGTCGATCGCCCGCGCGGCCTACGAGGAGGCGGGCGTCGGCCCTGAGGACCTCTCCCTGGCCGAGGTGTACGACTTGTCCACGGCCCTGGAGTTGCAGTGGTACGAGGACCTGGGGCTGTGCGGCGAGGGCGAGGGCGCGAAGCTGCTGCGGGAGGGCGCGACGGCCCTGGGCGGGCGCATACCCGTGAACGCGAGCGGTGGACTGGCCTCCTTCGGGGAGGCGGTTCCGGCGCAGGCGATCGCCCAGGTCTGCGAGCTGACCTGGCAGTTGAGGGGTGACGCGGGTGACCGGCAGGTCGCGGGGGCGCGGGTGGGACTCACCGCGAACCAGGGGCTGTTCGGACACGGGTCGGCGGTACTCGCCGTGCGGTGAGCGGCGGCGGGCCCCGCACGCGGTGTGATCGGCCCGCGAGGCTGCGTGAACGTCTTATGAACTGGGCCTGGGCGTACGCCGGTAGCGTCATCATGCTGCCGTGCGCTCCTCCACGGACACTCTCCGTTTCGCCTTCCAGCCGGTGGTCAATCTGACCACCGGCGGGGTCGCGGGGCTGGAGATCCTCGTCCGCCCGGAGACCGGGGACATCCTGGCCGAGGCCCGCCGCGACCCCGAACTCGACGGCAGGCTCGCCGTGTTGGCGGTCCGCGCCGCCGCGCGCAAGGAGACGCTGCTGCCGCTGCACATCAACGTGTTCGCCGGCACCCTCGCCGACCTGGGCGGGCTCACCCCACTGCACAGCGCGGTGCGCGAGGCGGGACGGCTCCCGTGGGAAATCACGATCGACATCGGCCCGCCGTACACGCACGTGCCCCAACGAGCGCTCCTGGAGGCGGTGTCCGAGCTGCGCGGCCAGGGATTCCGGATCTGCGCGGACGGCGTCGGCGACGGTGACGTACCCCTGCGGCTGCTCACGGATCTCGCCCCCGACCTGGTGAAGCTCGACGCGTCGCTGCTGGAGCGGCCGGCCGCGGTGCGGGCGATGCGGACCCTGTGCGAGCAGTTGGGCGCCCTGCTGTCCGTGGAGGGTGTCGAGACCGAGACGCAGTGCGCGACCGCGCGGTCGGCCGGAGTGCAGCTGGCGCAGGGCGAGTTGTTCGCGCCGGCGACGCGGGTTCCGGCGGTGGACGTATACGTTCCGCCTCGCGGCCCCGGTCTCGCGACGACACCGCCGTCGGGGCCGTGGGTGCGGGAGTTCGTCCGGCCGGCCGCGCTGCTGCCCGACACCGCGTCCGCCGGTCAGGTGCGGGCGCTGCTGACCGGCTCGCCGGACGTCTCCGGGGTGGTGCTCGTGGACCGGGACGGGGTGCCGGTCCGGTCGGTGCACCGGTCCCGCTTCCTGCTGTCCATGTCGGGGCGCTACGGGCATGCCCTGTACGCCGACCGGCCAGCCGCCAGGCTCGGTGACGTGCCGCGGACGGTCGGCGTCGACGCGACCGCCTGGGAGGTCCTGGACGTGGTCGCGGTCGGCGACCGGGACCGTACGTCGGACGACGTGGCGGTGGTCGACCGGTACGGGCGGTGCGTGGGCGCCGTACGACTCGCGGATCTGGTGCGGACGTTGGCGGAGACGCGGGTGGAGGAGGCCGCGGGGCTCAATCCGCTGACCAGGCTGCCCGGTTCGGACGCGATCACCGGGGAGGTGGACCGGAGGATCGTGGACGGGCGGGCGTTCGCGCTGAGTTGGCTGGATGTCGACCACTTCAAGCAGGTCAACGACGGGGCCGGCTTCGCGGCGGGCGACGAGTTGATCCGCTCGGTGGGGCGGGCGCTGCAGCAGGGGGCGATCGGGCACACGCGCGTGGGGCACATCGGCGGGGACGACTTCCTGGTGCTCACCGATCCGGAGGGGCTGGATCCGCTGGCCGCCGCCGTGCTCGACGTGCCCTGGGAGGCGGGCGGCAGGGCCGTGACGCTGTCCCTGGCCACCGTCCTGTGCCTGCCTGGCGGTGTGACCGACCACCGGCAGGCGGCCGCGTGTCTGGCGCCGCTGAAGAAGGCGGCGAAGGCGCTGGACGGCACGAGTTGGGTGCTGGGCCGGGCGGAGCGGGGCGAGTACGAGATCCTGCGCGGATCGCATGTGACGCCCGCACAGGCCCCCCGCACGGCCGCGGAGTCCCCCGGGCGCTGAGCGCGGCCCGGAGGCTGCCTACGGGGCGTGAGGGGCCGCCAGGACGGGTGTCACCGTTGCCGTCCGCGACCTTGACGCTCCACAGGCGCCGGTGAACACTTCCCGGTGTCGGTCGACATCGCCGTACATTCTCGGCGTACCAGGCACTGCGCCGCGCGGGCTCCGCCTGCGCTCAGGCCCACTTCCCATGGGCGATCTCGGCTGCGACGGCACGCTCGTCACGGACGCCGGGCGGGGCTCGGGACCCTCCCTGCCTTCGGCTGAAGTCGCCAAGGGAACCGCACCCTGCACGGAGGACCGGGGCCGACCGTCCCGGGCGAGGGCCTAGGAGCCGCCATGAGCAATGGAGACATATTCCTCGGTGAGGTCATCGGCACCGCGATCCTGATCCTTTTCGGCGCCGGAGTGGTCGCCGCCGTCGTACTCAACTACTCGAAGGCGAAGGACGGCGGCTGGATCGTCATCGCGTTCGGCTGGGGCTTCGGCGTGATGGCCGGGGCGTACACCGCCGCGCCGCTGTCCGGCGGGCAGCTCAATCCGGCCGTGACGATCGGCATCGCCATCGACACCGGGAAATGGGACAAGGTCCCGCTCTACATCGCGGGCCAGATGGTCGGCGCCATGCTCGGCGCGGTGCTGTGCTGGCTGGTCTACTACGCGCAGTTCCAGGCCAATGCCGAGGAGGAGATGGCCCAGCCCACGCTCGGGATCTTCTCCACCACGCCCACGATCCGCAATGTCGTGGCGAACCTGATGACGGAGATCATCGCGACGATCGCGCTGGTGCTGCCGATCCTGGCCTTCGGGCTCACCAAGGGACTGGGCACGTCCGGCACTGCGGTGCTGGTCGTCTCCTTCCTGGTGGTCGGCATCGGTCTGTCGCTCGGCGGTCCCACCGGGTACGCCATCAACCCGGCCCGTGACCTGGGCCCGCGCATCGTCCACGCGCTGCTCCCGATCCCGAACAAGGGCACCTCGGACTGGGGTTACGCGTGGATCCCGGTGGTGGGACCGCTGATCGGCGGAGCACTCGCCGGAGTCATCTTCAACGCAGCCTTCTGACAGCAGTGTTCGACCAGTCTTCCGAGAGCAGCCCTCCGAAGGACGGGAGCAGTCCTCCGAAGGAACCGAAGGACACGACAAAGGGGTCGTCATGACGGACAAGTTCGTCGCCGCAATCGACCAGGGCACCACCTCCAGCCGCTGCATCATCTTCAACCACGACGGCGCGATCGTCGCCGTCGACCAGCGCGAGCACCGCCAGATCTTCCTCCAGCCGGGCTGGGTGGAGCACGACGCCACCGAGATCTGGTCCAAGGTGCAGGCGGTGGTCGCCGGAGCGATCGCCAAGGCCGGACTGCGCGCCGACCAGATCAGCGCGCTCGGCATCACCAACCAGCGGGAGACGACGGTCCTTTGGGACCGCGCCACCGGCAAACCCGTGCACAACGCCATCGTGTGGCAGGACACCCGCACCGCGGCCCTGTGCAAGCAACTGGGCGGCTCGGACGGGCCGGACCGGTTCCGCGAACAGACCGGGCTGCCGCTCGCCAGCTACTTCTCCGGCCCCAAGGCGGCCTGGCTGCTCGACAACGTGCCCGGTCTCAGGGACCGCGCGGAACGCGGCGAGATCGCCTTCGGCACGATCGACTCCTGGCTGATCTGGAACCTCACCGGCGGCACCGACGGCGGCAAACACGTCACCGACGTGACCAACGCCGGGCGCACCATGCTGATGAACCTGGAGACCCTCCAGTGGGACCCGTCCATCCTGGCCGCGATGAACGTCCCCGAGGCGATCCTCCCAGAGATCAAGTCCTCGGCCGAGGTCTACGGCACCGCGGTCGGCCAACTCGCGGGCGTACCCGTGGCGTCGGCCCTGGGCGACCAGCAGGCCGCCGTGTTCGGACAGGCCTGCTACGACGTGGGCACGGCCAAGAACACCTACGGCACGGGCAGCTTCCTGCTGCTCAACACCGGGAACCGGCCGGTGCCTTCGAAGAACGGGCTCCTCACGACGATGGGCTACAAGATCGGCAGTGAGGCACCGGTCTACTGCCTGGAAGGATCAATTGCCATAACGGGCGCGCTCGTTCAGTGGTTCCGCGACCAACTCGGCATCATCCGCAACGCCGACGAGATCGAGAGCCTCGCCGCGGGCGTCGACGACAACGGCGGCGCCTACATCGTGCCCGCGTTCTCCGGCCTGTTCGCCCCCTACTGGCGCTCGGACGCGCGCGGAGTCATCACCGGGCTGACCCGGTACGTCACGAAGGCGCACCTCGCGCGCGCTGTGCTGGAGGCGACGAGCTGGCAGACGCGCGAGGTCGTGGACGCCATGTTCCAGGACTCCGGGGTGCAGATCACCACCCTGAAGGTGGACGGCGGCATGACCAAGAACAACCTCCTGATGCAGCACCAGGCGGACGTCCTCGACGTACCGGTGATCCGGCCCAAGGTCTCCGAGACGACCTGCCTGGGCGCCGCCTACGCGGCCGGGCTCGCCACCGGTGTCTGGAACGACCTGGACGAGCTCAAGTCGCACTGGCAGAAGGACGTCGAGTGGACGCCCTCCATGGAGTCGTCGGTGCGGGACCGCGAGTACCACAACTGGCGCAAGGCGGTGGAGAAGAGCTTCGGCTGGCAGGAGGACGGCGACAACTAGGCACGCGCGCGTACGTCGTTCACGAGGCACACGCGTGTGCGTGTCGTTCCGCGAGCTGCGGCCCGTACCCCGGTCGGCGGGGGGGTACGGGCCGCGCCCGCGCCTCAGCTGGTGACGCTCTGGCGGCGCTTCGCGCCGTAGGCCATCGCGTGCTGGACGACCTCGATGAGGACCTCCTTGACCGACGACCGGTCCCGGGCGTCGCAGAGCATGAGCGGTACGTCCTCGTCGAGGTCGAGGGCCTGGCGGACGGCGTCGACCGGGTAACGGTCGGCGCCCTCGAAGCAGTTGACGCCTACGACGAAGGGGATGGAGCGCCGCTCGAAGTAGTCGAGGGCGGCGAAGCAGTCCTCCAGGCGGCGGGTGTCGGCGAGCACGACGGCGCCCAGCGAGCCCTCGGAGAGCTCGTCCCACATGAACCAGAACCGCTCCTGCCCCGGCGTACCGAAGAGGTACAGCACCAGGTCCTCGCGCAGGGTGATACGGCCGAAGTCCATGGCCACGGTGGTGGTGTGCTTGCCCTCCACCCCGCTGGTGTCGTCGACCGGACGCCCTGCCTCGGTGAGCAGTTCCTCCGT
Source organism: Streptomyces prunicolor NBRC 13075 (assembly GCF_000367365.1). Classification (GTDB taxonomy): domain Bacteria; phylum Actinomycetota; class Actinomycetes; order Streptomycetales; family Streptomycetaceae; genus Streptomyces; species Streptomyces prunicolor. Next base: position 18,129 of record NZ_BARF01000054.1, read on the forward strand.
GCGCAGCGGCCTGATCTCGCTGACCGCGCCGACGAGGGTGGTCTTGCCCACGCCGAAGCCGCCGGCCACCAGGATCTTGAGCGTGACGGGCTCGACCGGAGGCTTGCCTCGCTCAGTACGCCCGAAGATCATCGGTCTTTTCTCCTGCTTGATGGGGTAAGGGGCGGTGACTCGCGCCGCTCACAGGGCCCGGAGGCCGGAGATCACGTCGCGCAGAATACTCTCGTCCACCAGCTCGGCCGGGGGTACGGGACGTGACACATGGACGAGTTCCCCGTCCACGAGATCGCCGATGAGAACCCGTATCACCCCGATGGGCAGGTCGAGTTCGGCGGCGAGTTCGGCGACCGACTGCGGGGCGTCACGGCAGAGACCGACGATGTCCACGTGCTCCGGGGACAGCGTCTGGTCCGCTTCCGAGTCGTCCTCGTGGGACTCCGCGATCACCACCGCGATGAGGTCGAGGCGGTGCTGGGCCGGACTGGTGGTGCGGCCGCGCGTCATCGCGTACGGCCTGACGACCGGTCCGGCCTCGTCGTCGAACCAGTGGCTTCTTCCCTGACCGTCTCCGCTCATGTCACTTCACTACCCGCCGGAGGACAGGTCGGTGCGCGGGGCGGCCCCCAGATGCACACCGACCCGCTTCACGAGCAGGGTCATCTCGTAGGCGACCTGTCCGACGTCCGAGTCGGCGTCCGCGAGGACGGCGAGACAGCTGCCGTCGCCGGCGGCCGTCACGAACAGGAAGGCCTCGTCGAGTTCGACGACCGTCTGCCGCACGCTGCCCGCCTCGAAATGGCGGCCGACGCCCTTGGCGAGGCTGTGGAAGCCGGAGGCCACGGCGGCCAGGTGTTCGCTGTCCTCGCGGGTCAGGTCCTGGGACACGCCGGTGGCGAGGCCGTCGCCGGAGAGCACGATGGCCTTGCGGATGCTGGCGACCCGCTCGACGAGGTCGTCGAGGAGCCAGTTCAGCCCGCGTTGGTCGGTGCTGTGGCCGGTCGCCTTCGGTGCGGTCATCGACCGTCCCCCTTAGTTCCTTGTGCTGTGCCGCCTTGGGCGTCGTCGCCCTCGGCGTTCTCCTCGCGGCCGCGCTGCCAGCCGCGCTGGAGCGAGGCCATACGGCTGCGCACCTCGTCGGCGTCGCGTTCGGCGACCTCCGCCGGGCTCGCGGCGCGCCGATCGGGGTCCTGTTTCAGTTGCGGGGCCAGGTTGGCCTGACGTACGCGTCTGGGCAGCGCGCCCGTGTCGGGCCCGGTCCGGCCCTGCGGAGTGTCGGAGTCGGGAGCACCGGACGCGATCTCGGCGCGCCGGGTGCGCCTGGGGAGAGCGGGGGTCTCGGGCGGCTCTCCCGATCCGCGCCCCGGGTAGGCCTGGGTCGGCGCGGATTCGGCGCGCCCACCGGGCACGTCGGTACGGCGGCGTAGCGGCGTGTCACCGCGACGCCGGGCCGGTAGCGGTGCGGGGCCGTCCGTCTCGGATCCGCCCGAAGGCGAGGCCATGGAGGGTCCGTCGAAATCGACGTCTCCGGAGTCCCCCATTTCGCGCCGCGAGCGCTGCTCGACGACCGGGCGTCCATGGGAGCTGACGAGCTTGGGCGTACGGCGTCGGGGCAGCGGAAGCGGGTCGCTGTGACCGTCCGCATCGGCCCCGCGCGGTCCGTCGTGGGGCTCGGAGACCTGCTGATGAGGTTCTACGGGGCGTACGGGACCCAGGTCGTCCCGGTGGGCGGAGGAGCGGCGCGGGCGGAAGATCTCGCCGCGCTCGCCGTCCTCGTCGTCGAGCGCGTTCGGGAAGCCTTCGAGGGCGTCCAGGTCGACGGGGGCTTCCAGTTCGACCGGGCCGTCCAGGAGCGCGGGCGGCAGACCGGGCAGCTTCATGGGCACCTGGGAGAGCGCGGAGCGGTGGCTCTCCTCCAGCTCGGCCTCCTTCGTGGGCCGGGGCCGGTCGAGGCGGAAGCCGATGCCGTTGGTGTCCGGGACCTCGTCGCTCAGCAGGGCGTCGGGGATGAACACGACGGCGGTGGTGCCCCCGTACGGGGAGGGCTGGAGCGAGACACGGACGTTCTGCCGCTGGGCGAGCCGGCTGACCACGAACAGGCCGAGGCGGTCGGTGTCGGAGAGTTCGAACTCCGGTGTCTCGGCGAGCCGGAGATTGGCGTCCAGGAGCGCCTCGGCCGCCATCCCGAGCCCGCGGTCGTGGATCTCCAGGGTGAAGCCGTTGGCGACCCGCTCCCCGACGACCTGGACGGCGGTGTGCGGCGGGGAGAACACCGTGGCGTTCTCCAGGAGTTCGGCCACCAGGTGGGTGAGGTCCGCCACGGCAGGGCCGGTGACGGCGATCCGCGGCAGCCTGCGGACCTCGATGCGCTCGTAGTCCTCGACCTCGGCGACGGCCGCGCGGACGATGTCCATGAGCTGGACCGGCTTGCGCCACTGCCGGGACGGGGCCGCCCCGGAGAGGATCACCAGGCCCTCGGCGTGGCGGCGCATCCGGGTGGTCAGATGGTCGAGGCGGAACAGGTCGGCGAGTTCGTCGGTGTCCTCGGTCCTGCGCTCCATGGTGTCGAGCAGGGTGAGCTGCTTGTGCAGCAGGACCTGGCTGCGCCGGGCGAGGTTGACGAAGACGTCGGAGACACCGGAGCGCAACTCGGCCTGTTTGACGGCGGCTTCGACGGCCGCGCGCTGCAGGGTGTTGAGTGCCTGGCCGACGTCGCCGATCTCGTTCCTGTCGTACTCCAGGCGCGGGACCTCGGTCTCCACGTCGACCACTTCGCCGACGGACAGACGGCGCATCACGCTGGGCAGCCGGACGCCGGACGCCTCGTGGGCGTCCAGGCGCAGTTGACGCAGGTCGCGGATGAGGCCGCGGCCGATGCGTACGGACAGGAAGACCGAGAACAGGAGGGCGATCAGACCGAGGACGCCGGCGACGGCCGCCTTGAGGATGACGCTGATCGCGACGGGGCGGACGCGGTCCTGGTAGCGGTCGTTGGCCTGGTCGTCGAGGGTGCCGAGCTTGTCCAGCACGGCGCCGGCCGCGGTGCTCCAGGTCTGCGCGGTGACGTTGTCGGGCGTGCCGGACGTGGTCGAGGCGGCGGCCTGTTCCGCCACCCGCAGCGGGGCGCTGGCCGCGTTCTTCCAGAAGCGTTCGAAGTGGCCGCGCTCCGACGAGGGCAGCAGCGGCAGGTTGACGTCGTACATCAGGGTGCGCTGGGCGACGAGGTCGGAGATGTCGCGGGTCTCGTCCCGGGTGAGCTCGCCGACGATCAGGGAGGAGCCGAGCAGGGCGTCCTCACGGGAGAGGAACTCCCGCGCGCGGGCGAGGTTCACGAGGGCGCGGTACTGCTTGTCCATCTCGACGTTGTCGACGACATGGAGGTTGGACAGCAGCACGTAGCAGGGGTCGACCAGGTGGTTGTAGAGGTCGAGGGCCTGGGCGCGGCTCACGGTGCCGTCCTCGACGCTGCGCCGCAGGGACTGGAGGCCGTCGAAGGCGTCGAGGACCGCGGTGACGCGGCTGTCGGTGGCCTGCCCCATCGCGTCGCGTACGTCGGGGTTCTCGGCGTTCTTGCGGATCTTGGCGACGGCCTTGTCGGTGGCGGCGCGGCTGCGCTTGAGGTCGCCGAGCCCGTCGGCGGCGCGCGGGTCGGCGAGGTAGACGAGCGACTGCCTGCGTTCCTGCTGGATGACGCGGACGGTGTCCTCGGTGGGATAGCCGATCTTCTCGACGACCGACGACACGTTGAACAGGTCTCCGGCGGCGCGGCCGGTGAGGACTGTGGCGAACGCCCAGATCGCGGTCAGGGACACGAGCGGCACGAGAAGGAGCGCCACGATCTTCCGGCGGATGGACTTCCCGCGAAAGCGCATGGCCTCCCCCAGCTGGACCCCCGCCGGCCGGGGGTACACATGTACGTCAACAAACGGCGCGAGCCTACTACTGACACAGAGGTAACTCGAAGAGCTGTCCGGAGCGTGAACTTCCGCAACAGCGACCGGACATGGGGAGGTGTCGGGTCATTGCGGGAGATTGCCGCCCCGATATCCCCGGGATCCCCACACCCCACCCGATCGGTCCACTTGGCCAGTTGGCCGGAATTTTTCGTTCGTTGGGAATCTTCGTGGCATGTTGTTCGTCTTTCTCTACGGGACATGGGTGCGGAACCGGCCACACGAGCCGCATCCGCCCCCGGGCGGCGTAAAACAGGGCAGGCCGGGCACCCACTGGGGAGCCGGAGTCTTCGGACTCCGGGGCGAGTGGTGTACCGGCGGTGGGGAGGACACGTTGATGGGCACGGCGGAGCGGCAAGAGGCGCTTGAGGACGGCGTGGCGGCGCGGTCGACGGCGCAGCGGCGCCGTGAGGCACCGGATCGCGACATCGCGGCGGACGGTGGCATGACGACGGGCGGCGGCGAGAGCCCGAGGGGCTCGCACGAGCCCGCGGCGGCGGAATTCGAGGAGCGCGGCTCTGCTCGCGCGGCAGCGCAACAGCAGGAGTACTACCGGCCGTTGTGGATCGAGGAGCCCGCACGTCGGCGCAGGCTGCCCGATCCGGTGCGTACGGCGGCCGTGCGAGCGGTGCTCATCATCGCCGTGACGCTGATCCAGGCGACGGTTGCCTTCCTGTGCACGATGGCCGGGTCCTGGCTGGCGTTCCCGATGGTGATCAGCAGCGTGGTCAGCACGGTGGTGGCCACCTGGGGCGCCCTCGACGTCTGGGTGACCCGCCAGATGTGGAACCAGCGCAATGGCGTGATCTCGGAGCCCAGCAGCACGGCAAGGGCCCTCCGCCGCGAGCGGCGTCGGGCCCAGCGTCAGGCGCGGGCCGGCGAGCGGGCCCAGGAGCGGATAGCCCGCAAGAGCGGCGCCGGGCAGCTGTCGCACTCCTGAGACTCGTCAACGGACGGCTCGTCCAGTAGGGGCAGTTCTCCTACGGAGCGGTCGGCGCGGGGCGCTTGAACATCCGGGTCGCCGTGATCTCGCTGTGCACCGACTCGCCTTCTCCGGCAGGGGCCTGTTGTGGCAGGCCCGGCCGGAGGTGCTCCTCCACGCTGATGTACTTGAGGCCCGCCCTCAGGTCGGCGTCGTTGCGCAGCCGGATGACCAGCGGGAACTCGGCCAGCGCCGTCGTGTCGAACAGGCCGGTGGTGTACAGGAGTTGGACACCGAGCGCGTCGGACACGGCACGCTGCAGCTCCAGCAGGTAGGTCGCGTTGGCCCGCCCGATGGGGTTGTCGAGGAAGAGCGTGCCGGCGTGCCGGTGCTTGTCGCGGCCCCGGTCGTTCGAGCGCAGCGCGGCCATCGTGCAGTACAGGGCGATGGCCGCCGTGAGCAGCTGCCCGCCGGAGAACACATCGCCCATCTGCCCGACGGGCACCCGCTCGGCGCGCAGTACGGCGTCCGGCTTGAGGATCTCGACAGCGACACCCTTGGGCTCCAGACCGGCGCCAACTCCCCTCAGCAGCAGGGACATTCCGTCGCGCCGCATGTCGGAGTTCTTCTTCACGGCGGCCCGGGTCGCCTCGTCGACGACCATACCGAGCCGCTCGGTGAGCGTGGCCTGGTCGGGCTCCTCGAAGCGGATCCGCAGGAACTCCTGCCCGGACCACTCGCCGAGCCCCTCGGGCAGCCGGGACAGCCGCTGCGCGGACCGCAGGGTCGCCAGCGCCGACTCCACGAGCCCGCGGAGCCGGTCCACGATCGAGTCGCGGTTGCGCTCCAACTGCGCCAACTCATCGGTGAGGACCCGGAGTCGGGGCGCGAAGGCGTCGGCCCACTTCTGCGCGTGCTCGGGAAGCGCGGACGCGGGCAGTTCACGGATCTGCTGCCGCGCGGGGGTCCGTACCTGCTCGTAGCGCGTGGAGTTGGCGTGCCGCACGAGCACATCGCTCGCCTCGCGTACGGCGGACTCGGCGGCGGACAGGTCGGTGGCGCAGCCGCGCAGCGAGCGGCGGGCCTCGGCGGCGGAGTGCCGGGCCTCCTCCACGCTGCCGGGGTACGGCTCGGGCTCCTCCTGCTCCTCGTCCGAGGAGTGCTCGCGCATCAGGTCCCGGAGCATCGCGGCGGTCTCGTCGAAACCGCCGGCCCCGTCCTCGGCGGCGCGGTGGGCGTCGAGGAGCTCGGCGTGCGCCGCGCGGGCCTGGCCCAACGCGTCGGTGCGCGAGCCGAGTTCGGCCGTCGCCGTGCGCAGCAGGGCCTGGGCGTGCTCGGAGTCGCGCGGGAGGAGTTCCTCGGTCAGCTCGGTGTGTGCCTCGCCGTCCTCCGGCGCGTGCCGCTCGGCCTCGCCGCGCAGCCGCCCGAGCTGCTCGCTCGCGGTCGACACCCGGGTCTCCAGCAGCTGCACCAGTTCCTCGGCCCGCGCCGCGGCGGCCTGCCGGGACGGTCCGTCGGAGCCGTCCGGTGACTCCAGCAACTGCGCCGCGCGTGTGCGGACCTTGTTGCTGAGCCGGTCCAACTCCGCGATCGCCGCGCTCTCGTCGCTCTCCGCCCGCGCCTGCTCGGCCCGCAGATCGGCGCCGACGCCGACCTTCTCGTAGAGCTGCGAGGCGGCCCGGTAGGCCTCACGGAGGGCGGGCAGCGAGGGCTTGGGGGCGTCCGGGTCGTCTTCCGGTACGTCGTCGGGGGCGCCCGCGATCTCGGAGCGCTCGGCGCGCAGCGCACGGGCCGTGCGGCGGGCGTCGTCGGCGGCACGCTGGGCGGCGCGGCGGTCCTCGTCAGCAGCTCGCGCGCGCTCCAGGCAGGACTGGGCGCGGGCCTCCGACTCGGCTGCCTCGTCGGCGAGTTCACGCAGTTTGACCTGCCAGCCGGCGCGTTCCCGCAGCCGGAAGGCGAGTCCGGCGAGGGCGTCGGCGGCGCGCCGGGCCTTCTGCGCGGCCTCCTGCCGCTCGTCACGCAACTGGGCCGCCTCGGCGGCGGCCTCGTCGGCCTCGGCCCGTACGGTCCGCGCCTCACTGAGCTCGGCCTCGGCCTCCTCGGCGAACGCGCGCGTGTCCCGCGCGGCCTGCGCCAGCTCGACCAGCCGCCCGCTCGGGCAGCCGGTGCGCCAGGACGCGAGCCGTGCCGCCAGCTCCCGGTCCTTGCCGAGCCGCACGGCGAGCGTACGGATCTCCTCGTCCCGCTGCCCCGCCCGCGCGCGCAACGCCTGCCGCTCCTCGTCGGCGGCGTGCTCGTCGTGCATGGCCGGGTTCGGCGGTACGAGGAAGACGTCACTGGTCTGTGCGTCGGGCGCCGGGGTCGGGGCGAGGAGGGCGGCTGCCGTACCGACGGCCACTGCGGAACGGGGCAGCAGGGCCGCGTCGTTGAGGGCCTCACGGGCACGCGCGTGCGTGGCCGGGTCGGTGATGATCACGCCGTCGACCAGCTCGGGCCGGGCGGCGAGCACGCGCGCGTGGTCGGTGGGGTCGACGGCCTGGGCGAGGTAACGCCAGCCGGGCAGGGCCGGGATGCCGTGCTCGCCGAGGTACTCGACGGTGGCCAGGACATCCGGACCCGGCGGCAGCAGCCCGCCGTCGCCGAGCGCCCCGAGGATCCGGGAGTCGTCGGCGGCGGCGGTGCGCAGGTCGAAGAGGTTCCGCTCGGAAGAGGTGACCCCGTCGTCGAGCAGCTCGCGCAACTCGTCGGCGAAGCGGTCGAGTTCCTCGGGGGTGAGGGGGCCTTCGGCGAGAGGGCGGGAGGGTTTGGCGGTACCGGGGTGAGCAACGGGGGTGGCGTTGGTGGCGGAACGGCCGCTCGTGGCAAGGCCGTTGGCTGAAGCGACGTTCGCTGGGGCACCGGTCCGTGCGTCCGACTCGGCACCATCACCGTTACCGGCGGCACCCGAGCGCGCTCCCGCGACGCCCTGGCCCGCGTTGCCTACGCCCCCGACATCCCCCTGCCTCGTCGCCGCTTCGCCGCCCGTGCGCTCACCGCCCGGACCACGCGGCACCGGCACACCACCGCCTGCGGCACCACCAGCACCAGGCAAGCTGAGCAGCTCCGCCAGCCGCTCCTCCCCCGCCAGCCCCTCGGCAAGGCGCCGCTCCGCGTCATAGGTCCGCTCGGCGGCAGTCGCCGCGTCGGACGCGCGGGCCGCCGTCAGCTCAGCGCGGGACTCGACGGAAGCCGCCTCGCGGGCATGCTCGGAGGCCCTGCGGGATGCCTCGCGCGCGGTGTCCCAGGAGGCAACGGCGGTCTTCTCGGCGTCGCTCGCGGCGAGGGCCGCGCGGGCCGGGTCGGCGTCGGGGGCGCTGTCGTCGAGCCAACCGGCGCGCACCGCCTCGGCGGTCTCCTGCTCGACCTCGGACAGGCGCTGACGCAGATGCCCGACCTCACTGCGGGCGCGCTGCGCCTCGGTGGCGGCGGAGGTCGCGTCCCGGTGCGAGGTCTCGCCGGCCTCCTGCAGCGCGGCGGAGCGCTCCTCGCCCTCGTTGGCGAGGTTCTCCGCGCTCTCGGCGGCCGAGTGCAGGGCCCGTACGAGATCGACGGCGGCCTTGGCGCGGGCGGCGAGCGCCGGGGCGGCGTCCCGCTCGGCCTCGCGGATCGCGACGGCCACGCGCGCGGAGCGGTCGGCGGCGGCACGGTGCCGTAGGACCGCTTCGGCGGCCTGCCAGGCGGCGTGCAGGGTGCGGGCGTCGGCCAGTTCGCGCTTCTGCGCGGCGGCGGACTTCTCCATCGTGGCGAGCGCCAACGAGGCGTGCCGGTAAGCCAGTTCGGCGGCGATCAGGGCGCTGCGCTCCCGCGCCCCCTCGGCGTGCGTGACGGCGTACGCGGCGGCGGTGACCCGCTGGGCGAGATCGGCGGCCCGCACCCGCTCCTGCGCGCCCCGCGCGGACAGCCGGCGCGCCAAAGTACGCGTACGGCGCTCGGCGCCCGCGTGGATGTCACGCGCGCGTGCCCGTGCCTCGGCGGCCTCGACGATCCGGCCGAGCAGGTCCACGGAACCGGCCGTGAAATCCCGCTCGGCGATCAATTCGGCCCGCCGCCCCAGCTTGTTGCCGAAGCCGCCGACCAGGTCGGCGAGGCCGTCCGTGTCCCTGGTGTCGGTGACCGCGCGGAGCAGCAGGTCGGTGAAGTCGGAGTCCTTCTTGACCGCGAAGAGGCCTGCGGCCTCGCCCTCGTCGGCGTTCATCTCCCGCTGATAGCGGAAGAGTTCGGGGTCGAGACCGAGGTCACCGAGGTGCTCGATCCAGCGGTCGTGGATCTCCTCCCAGTGCACTTCGAGGTGCGGATACGCCTTGCCCGCATCGGTGATGGCGTCCCGGAAGCCCTTCATGGTGCGCCGGCGGCCCTGCGCGCCGGACGCGCCCTCGACGGGCGGCCGTACGGAAGTGGCCTCGGCGACGGGGAGGTTGTCCAGGCTCAGCCCGGGTCCGGGCCGGAACGAGTACCAGGCCTCGGCGAACTTCCGCGGGTCGTTGGAGACTTGACGCCCCCGCCACTCGCTGACCTTGCCGACCACCACGCACTCGCCGGTCAGCGTGTGCTGCCACTCCAGGGCGACATGCCCGCAGTCGTCCGCGAGGAGGAACTTGCGCAGCACACCGGAGCTCGCGCCGCCAAGGGTGTTGCGATGTCCCGGCAGCATCACGGAGAAGATCAGCTTGAGCAGGACGGACTTGCCGCCGCCGTTCTCCAGGAAGAGCACACCGGCGGGCGCGGGGCGGCGCGGCGGCCCGACGGGCTCGTCCTCGAAGAACTCCGCCTGGGTGGGCGCGGGATCGGGCACGGGCTTGCCCACGCCTCGCAGGTCAAGCACGGTGTCGGCGTAGCGCGCACCGGCGGGCCCGATGGAGTAGAGGCGGACCCGGGACAGCTCGTACATGGCGGACTCTCGTCGTAAGTCTTCGGCAGGTGGGGGGAGTTGAGGAACCTCAGGAGCTGAGGAACCTCAGGAGTGGAACGGCAGCCCGGCGTCGGCCACCAGCTCCAGATCCTCGGTGTCCTCGGCGGGCATCAGGCTCGCGGTGCCGTCGGTGACCGGGACGACGCCCAGCTCCAACAGCTCGGCCATGGCGGCACTTCCGGCCATGTCACGTACCTGGAGCTGATAACGGGCGGTCGTGCGATAGGTACCGCCGTTGTCGTCGCCGGTGCGCTGCAGGAACCCGGAGTCGGTGAGAAAGGCGGCGGCCTTACCGACAATCCCGGTGGTCGAACCGGCCAGTCTCCGGGCGTCCTTGGTGGCTCCGGTCGCACTGCGTCTGACCCAGATCCGCCAGGCCGCCTCCAGACCGGGCGCGTCGGTGGCCGGGTCGGTGTTCATGCCCTGCTCGTCGGCCCGCTCCTCCAACCGCCGACAGGCCTGCCGTACGAAGGCGTCGACCCCGTTGACCGTGACGCGCCCGATGTACCCGTCGTCGGCAAGATCCTCGGGCCGCGGAAACGCCATCGCGGCAACGGCAAGATGCGCGAGCCCGTGCAGGAACCGATCCCCGGAGTCGGCGGCCGTACGCCGCGCGTAGTCCCCCATCCGCACGGCGAACACCGAGTCCTCGGCGGCAGTTACGGCCATCCCCGCGCGCGGAGACACCTCCAGCACAACCAGCCCAAGCCCAGCAGCCACAGCATCGGCAAGCCGAGCAAACGGCGAATCCTCGCGGTATCGGCGGAGCAACTCCGCGTACTCCTGATCCCGCGCGGGCTGCAGTTTCGGCTGCAACCCGAACGCGACGAGCCGAGCGGCGTCGGCAGCATCGGCAGGCGTGACCGCAGCACTCACCGCCGGGGCGGCAGCTTCCGGCTCACTCCATTCGCCCTGCTCAGTCACGAAGCCAACTCCTTGAACTTGAAAACGGGGGCGAGGTCAAGCGCCCCGAAAGGGGCGCGGGGCTGTGACATTTGCGGCTCCGCCGCGTGGGCGCGACCAGCCACATCAGACGCGCACCCAAACAACGACCGACCCATCACGCCGCCTCACTCCGCCCCGCAGCCATCCCCGCCGCGTCCAACAAGGCCATCCCCACAATCAGATCGGCCCCACCGAACTCGGGATCATCCAGCTCGACCCCGTCATCCACGGCGAACAAAAGCTTCGGCTCCCCCTGCCGATAAGCAGTACCAACAGGCGGACTAGCCGCATGCACAGCCAACAAAGCCACCAGATAAGGAAGTTCGGGATCCCGCCGCCGCGCATCCGCAAGCAACCCCGACAACCTCCGAGGCGCATCCGCAGGCAGATCAAGCAACTCCATAGCCGCAGCCAGTTGCTCCTCACTGAACCGACTGTCATCCGGCGTGGCAATGAGATCCGGCTCAGGCATCTCCGCACCGAGATGCTCCCGCTCGGCAGGCGGCGTCAGAAGTATGTCGACAAGATCCCCCACCCGAACCGACACCGGCGTACGCAACCCTGTCCCCCGAGCGAAGAACGCGTCAGTGACCCGGATCGCCTGCTCCAACGGCAACGGCAGAACAGGCGAAACAAGATGCCCGTAGAGATCGATCCCCGAGGTCGTCATCGGCGTGGCGAAGGCCTGCCGATCCTGCTCCGCACGGAACAGCGGCCCGGCCTCCAGAAGACGCGACTGAAGCTGCGTGTGCCGCCGGATGCAGTCCTTGACGATGTCGACCAACTCGGCCGCCCGCCGCTTCTGTTCAGCGTCCTCGGACTCGTCACGGGCCTTGCGGATATTGGTCAGGATCGCGTTCTCGTGCCGGTACCGATCGGCAACGTGATCGAGGGCCTCGGCAATCATGTCCGGCACGGAGTTGAGCCAGTCCACCGCGCGGACGTTACGCCGCGTGGCATCCAACGCCCGCCGGAGCGTCTCCGAGTACTGCACGGTCCGATACCGAGCCTGCTCCGCCGCAAGCTGCGCGTCGGCAAGCCGCCCCCGGCTGATCAGCACCTCCAGCTTCACCTCGGCGGCGATCTGCGCACTGGTGACATCGGTGTCGAGCGCGCCGACCAGGACGTTGACAGCCTCATCGGTCGTCCGGAGGTAGACACTGCCGCCGTAGCCGGGGACTTCCTCGATCAGCTTGAAGTCGTAGTCGCGGCGCACATACGTGCCGTCCTGGGCGAACGTGCCGTAGACCGTGCGGAAGCCGCGGTCGACGCTGCCGACGTTGATCAGGTTCTCCAGGACCCAGCGGGCCACGCGCTCGTGCTCGACGACGGGGCGCTGCGGGGCCTGGGCGGCGATGCGCGGGATGAGCCTGGCCACTATCTGGTCGTGGTCCGCGCCGGTGTCGAAGTCCATGTTGAGGGTGACCAGGTCGATGGCGGCGAGGGCGACTTCCGCCATGCCGTAGACCGAGTACTCGCCGGCGAGATTCGCCTTGCGTGCGTCGAGGTCGTGCAGCGGCGCGGTGCAGGCGAGCGCGCGCAGTCGCCGCGCCAGTCCCTCGTCGGCGGCCGGGCCCGGGGCGGGGCGCGGCCCCGCGCTGAACTGGGGCGGAACGCTGTCCGTCGATGCAGGCGAAGTCACGTTGCACAGACTAGGTCCTCGGTCTGACAACGACCCAAACGACGCAGAAGCGACTACCGCCCCAGCCGCGTGTGCACGGTCCGCCGAGCACCGCGCCGTCCTCAGTCGGTTGCCGTGCCGTCCTCGCCGACCCGGTTCCGGTACGCGTCGACGACCCGTTCCAGCGAGTCGTCGAGGTAGACCGCGAGCAGTTTCTCGGCCTCGGCGGGGTTGTTCGCCTGGAGGGCCTGGAGGATCAGGCGGTTGCGCTGGAGGTACGGCTCGTGGAGCGCCTTCGGGTCGTCCACGAGGTGGAAGGCGAGCCGGAGTTCGGCGAAGACGCTGCGCATCAGCTCGTCGGTGCGGGCGCTGCCGGCGAGGGCGACGAGTTCCCGGTGGAAGTGGATATTGGCCGTACCCACTCCTTTCCAGTCATCTTCGACGGACGCCAACTGCCCCTCGGTGACGGCCGCGGCGAGCTGTTCGAGGGCGTACGGCGGCTCGCCCAGCCCGCGTACGACGGCGCACTCGACGAGGCGCCGGGTGCGGTAGATGTCCTCGACGTCCTCGACGGACAGGACCCGGACGAAGACGCCCCGGTTCAGCTCGTGGACGAGCAGGCGCTCATGGGTGAGCAGCCGGAACGCCTCGCGGAGTGTGTTGCGCGACACACCGAGCGCTCCGCCGATGCTGTCCTCCGAGAGCCGGGTGCCCGGCGGGAAATAGCCGTCCGCGATACGGCTCCTGAGGATGTCCGAGACGCGTTCCGCGGTGCTCGTACGGCCCAGGAGGGCGCGGTCGTCGGCCAGTCCCGCCATCTGCTCTGCCATGCCCGGAATTCAACCGCAGATACAAGAACGAAACAACATGGGTATTGAGGGATCGTTCAACGATCCTCTACCTTTCTCGGCAAGGCGCCACCGCTCACCCCGGTGCCGACGGCTTCCGCACAGCCCTGCTCACTCCCAGCACCCTCCGTCCTCCTTCTGCGAGGTGCCCATGAGCACGACCCCTCCACCTCAGGCCCTGAACACCGGCGCACAGCCCGGCGCGGACGAACTCACCACCGACGACGGCGCGTTGGCCTGGCTGCGCGCGCTAGGTCCGAACGGCCGCCGCGCCTTCGCCGGCGCGTTCGGCGGCTACGGCCTGGACTCCTACGACTACTTCACGCTGCCGCTGAGCATGGTCGCGCTGGCCGCGTACTTCGGCCTGGACAGTGGCCAGACCGGCCTGTTCACCACGGTCACGCTGGTCGTCTCCGCGGTCGGGGGCGCCATCGCGGGCGTCTTCGCCGACCGGGTCGGCCGCGTCAAGGCCCTGATGATCACGGTGGTCACGTACGCCGTCTTCACCGTGGCCTGCGGCTTCGCGCCCAGCTACGAGACCCTGCTGGTGTTCCGTGCCCTCCAGGGCCTCGGTTTCGGCGGCGAGTGGGCGGTCGGCGCGATCCTGGTCGCCGAGTACGCGAGCCCCAAGCACCGCGGCCGTACGCTCGGCGCGGTCCAGAGTTCCTGGGCGGTGGGCTGGGCGCTGGCGGCGGTGGTCTACACACTGGTCTTCTCGTTCCTCGGCGACGATCTGGCCTGGCGGGTGATGTTCTGGACCGGCGCGCTGCCCGCGCTGCTGGTGATCTGGGTGCGGCGCCGGGTGCACGACGCTCCCGAGGCCACGGCCACCCGTGAGCAGAACCCCCAGAAGGGCTCTTTCGCGGCGATCTTCAAGCCGGGCACGGCCGACGCACCGGGCCTGCTGCGCACGACGGTCTTCGCGGGCCTGCTCTCCACCGGCGTCCAGGGCGGCTACTACACCCTCGCCACCTGGGTGCCGACGTACCTGAAGACGGAGCGCGGCCTGTCGGTCGTCGGCACCGGCGGCTATCTGACCTTCCTGATCTCCGGCGCCTTTTTGGGCTATCTGACCGGCGGCTATCTCACCGACGTGCTGGGCCGTAAGCGCAACATCTGGCTCTTCGCGCTGCTCTCGGCGATCTGCATCCTGGCGTACACGCACATTCCCAGCGGCGCGAACACCCTTCTCCTGGTGCTCGGTTTCCCGCTCGGGTTCTGTATGTCGGCGATCTTCAGCGGCTTCGGCTCGTACCTGAGCGAGCTGTATCCGACGGCGGTGCGCGGCACGGGACAGGGCTTCACGTACAACACCGGCCGCGCGGTGGGCGCCGTCTTCCCGACCCTGGTGGGCTTCCTGGCCGACAGTTGGGGTGTGGGCGGAGCGCTCGTCTTCGGGGCCATCGGTTACGGCATCGCGGCACTGGCGCTCTTCGGACTGCCCGAGACCCGCGGAAAGGAACTGGCGTGAACCGCACGGAGGACCGCCCCCTGACGCTCGTCGACGAGCACGCGCACGCGTGGAGCCCGCGTTCCGCCCGGGCCCGCTTCCGGGCCGGACTGTCGGGTCCCACGGCCGGGGTCGCGGCGGGCCACACCCAGGTCAACCTGATCTCGGTGCCCGCCGACTGGGCCTACGACATGCTGCTGTTCTGCCAGCGCAACCCGAAGCCCTGTCCGGTGCTCGACGTCACGGACGCGGGCTCCTGGGAGACGGTTCTCGCCGACGGCGCGGACCTGCGCACCGATCTGCCGCGCTACCGGGTGTGGCGGGGCGGCGAGTTGGTGGACGAGCCGACGGACGTGCGGGCGTACTGGCGCGACGACCTGGTGTCGTTCCTGATCGGCTGCAGCTTCACTTTCGAGTGGTCGCTGAGCAAGGCGGGTGTCCCGATCCGGCACATCGAGCAGGGCCGCAATGTCCCGATGTACGTGACCGGCCGCACGTGTCGCCCTGCGGGGCGGCTGCACGGCCCGATGGTGGTGTCGATGCGCCCGGTGCCTCCGGAGCATCTGGCGACGGCGATCCGGGAGACGGCGCTGCTCCCGGCGGTGCACGGCAGCCCCGTACACTGCGGCGATCCTTCGGGGCTCGGCATCGAGGACCTCGGCCGGCCGGACTTCGGTGATCCGGTGGACGCCGCGCCGGACGACATCCCGGTGTTCTGGGCCTGCGGAGTGACCCCGCAGGCCGCGGTGATGGCGTCCCGCCCGCCGTTCGCGATCACCCACGCGCCGGGCCAGATGTTCGTCACCGACGCCCGCGACGAGCAGTACCGCGTCGCCTGACCAGGAGAGATGATGATCGATCTGAACGCCGACCTCGGCGAGGGCTTCGGCCGCTGGCATCTCACCGACGACGAACAGCTGATGTCCGTCGTCACCAGCGCCAACGTGGCCTGCGGTTTCCACGCCGGGGACCCGGTCACCATGCGGCGGGTGTGCGAGCTCGCGGCCGAGCGCGGTGTCCGGGTCGGCGCACAGGTGTCCTACCGGGATCTGGCGGGGTTCGGGCGGCGCGCGATGGACGTGCCGTCCGCCGAGCTGGCGGCCGAAGTGGCCTACCAGATCGGCGCCTTGGAGGTGTTCGCCCGCGCGGCGGGCACGCGCGTGTCGTACGTCAAGCCGCACGGCGCGCTCTACAACCGGATCGTGCACGACCGGGAGCAGGCCGCCGCGGTGATCGAGGGCGTGCTCCTGGCCGATGCCTCGCTGCCCGTGCTCGGGCTGCCGGGCTCGGTCGTGCTCGAACTGGCCGCGAAAGCCGGGCTGCCGGCCGTCACGGAGGCGTTCGCGGACCGCGCGTACACCGACGAGGGCACGCTCGTGCCGCGCGGCCGGGACGGCGCGGTGGTCACCGACCCCGAGGCCGTCGTGGAGCGCTCGCTGAGCCTGGCCCGCTCCGGGTCGGTCGACGCGCTCTCCGGGGCGCGCATCGAGGTACGGGCCCGCTCCTTGTGCCTGCACGGGGACACGCCCGGCGCGGTCGACCTGGCCCGCAGGGTCCGCGAGCGGCTCCTGGAGTCGGGTGTCCGGGTGGAGGCCTTCGCATGAGGGCGCTACCCGTCGGCGACAGCGCACTGCTCGTCGAGGTCGCCTCCGGGGAGGAGGCCCAGGCCGTCCACGCGGAGCTGCTGCGCCGCCGCGCGGCGGGCCTGCTCACCGTCCGCGAGATCGTCCCCGCCGCCCGCACGGTCCTCCTCGACGGCCTCGACGACCCGGCCCGGCTGGCCTCCGAACTCGCCACCTCCGACGTACCGCCCGCTCCCCCGCGCGCGGGGGAGGTGATCGACCTCCCGGTGCGCTACGACGGCCCCGACCTCGCCGACGTCGCCGCGCTGTGGAACGTCCCCGAGCGGGAGGTGGCCCGCATCCACGCGGCCACCGAGTTCCGCGTCGCCTTCTGCGGGTTCGCCCCCGGCTTCGGCTACCTCACCGGCCTCCCGGCCCGCTACGACGTCCCCCGCCGGGCCACCCCGCGCACGGCCGTCCACGCCGGTGCCGTGGGCCTGGCGGGCCCGTACACCGGCGTGTACCCGCGCGCCTCGCCCGGCGGCTGGCAGCTGATCGGAACCACGACCGCGGTCCTGTGGGACCACACACGCGAGCCCGCCGCGCTGCTGTCGCCGGGCACGCGCGTGCGCTTCGTCCCGGTGGCGGACGTATGACGGACAGCGCCTTCGCCGTCGTACGGGCCGGGGCCCTGACCACCGTGCAGGACCTGGGACGGCCCGGACACGCGCACCTGGGGGTGCCGCGTTCCGGGGCGCTCGACGGACCCGCGGCCGCGCTCGTCAACCGGCTGGTCGGCAACCCGCCCGAAGCGGCCGTCCTGGAGACGACCCTCAACGGCTGTGCCGTACGGCCTCGTTCAACGATCCTCGTGGCCGTCGGCGGCGCCCCCTGCCCGGTCACGGTGGACGGACGACCGGTCGCCTGGGGAGCACCCGTGCATGTCCCCGCCGGGGCGCTCCTGGACATCGGGACGGCCGTCTCCGGAGTGCGGTCCTACGTCGCCTTCGCCGGTGGGGTCGGGGTCGAGCCGGTGCTCGGCAGCCGTTCCACGGACCTGCTGTCCGGGCTCGGTCCGGCGCCGCTCACGAACGGCGCCATACTGCCGCTGGGTTCCCCGATGAGCCTCCACGCGCGCGTGGACGTCGCCCCGCAGCCGCGACCCCCGGTCGAACTCGTCCTGCGGGTGACCCTGGGACCTCGCGACGACTGGTTCACCCCGGAGGCCGTCCGCACGTTCACCTCACGCGCCTACCGGGTGTCCTCGGCGAGCAACCGCATCGGCCTGCGCACCGAGGGGCCGGCCCTGGAGCGGGCCCTTACCGGTGAACTCCCCAGTGAGGGCATGGTCCTTGGCGCCGTCCAGGTTCCCCCGGACGGCCGCCCGGTGGTGTTCCTCGCCGACCATCCGACCACCGGCGGGTACCCGGTGATCGCCGTCGTCCGCCCCTCGGACCTCCCGGCGGCCGCGCAGGCGGTGCCCGGGACCCCGGTCCGTTTCGTGGCCGTACGCCGCCGCTGAAGCCCCCGTAGGCCCTATGCGGCGTCCGGCTGCTCCTGCTGCACCGACAGCGAGGCAAGCGCCATCGACACGGCGTGGGACGCGCTCAGGTCGAGGCGCGCGCTGGTGCCCCGCGCGCGGTGGCGCATCTCGTCGGCGGCCAGCCTCAGAAGCTGCGGCAGCAGGTCGGTGCAGCGGCGGACCACCCACCCGGTGCCCGCGGTCGCCAGCCACAGCAGACTGGCCGACCTGGTGGGCGCCGGGAACTCGGGCTCGGGCGAGGGTGCGACCCCCGAGGCCACACCCTCCTCGGTGAGCAACGCGTGGAAACGCAGCGCCAGTTGGCGGTGTCCGCGCTCCCCGGGGTGCAGCCGGTCCGCGCTCCAGATCGCACGGTCCATGATCCACGCACCCTCGGCCGCGTGCAGATGTACGGCCCCGTACCGCTCGGAGAGCGCGTGCACCACGGTGTTCACCGCCCGCTGGCGACGGGCGAGCGGGCGGGCCAGCGCGCCCGGGAGGCCGAGCATCGCGCCCGGATCGGGCAGACAGGCCGTGAGCAGGGTCGCGCCCTGCGCCGTGAAGGCCGCGTAGACCTCGTCGAGGCGGGCGGCCACGGCCTGGATGTCGAAGGTGCAGCGCAGGGTGTCGTTGACGCCTATGACGACGGACACGACGTCCGGGTTCAGGGCGAGCCCGGCCGGGGTCTGCCGTTCCAGCACGTCGCGTGACTGCGCCCCGCTGACCGCCAGGTTCGTGAACTCCACGGTCCCTTCGGGCTGTTCGGCGATCCCGTCGGCGAGCAGCGCTGCCCAACCGCGCCATGCCTCGCCGACGGGATCGCCCACGCCCTCGGTGAGCGAGTCACCGAGGGCGACGAAACGGACCGTTCTCATGCCACGCCTCCGGGCACGAACCGCCGTACCGGAACATCCGCGTCGTGGGCCGCGAGGAACGCGTCGACCGCCGTGTGCCAGCCGAAACACTCGGCACGCGCGCGTGCGGTCTCGCGGCGCTCCGTCTCGGGGCGTTCGAGGAGCATGTCCACGGCGTCCGCGAAGGCCCTCCCGTTGTCCGCGGCCGTGGCACCGGCGGAACCGATGACCTCGGGCAACGCGGACGAGGCGCTGGCCACCACGGGCGTGCCACAGGCCATCGCCTCCAGCGCGGCGAGCCCGAAGGTCTCGGCGGGCCCGGGTGCCAGGCACACGTCGGCGGAGGCCTGGAGCGCGCCGAGCAGCCGCCGGTCGGAGACGTGCCCGAGGAAGGTGACCGGCAACCCGCGCTCCCGCGCCCGCTGTTCGAGCCGGGCCCGCAGCGGCCCGTCCCCAGCGACCACGAGGACCGCCCGCCGCCCGCGCCGTAGCAGCGCCTCCAGGGCGTCGAGCGCCGTGCCGGGCTTCTTCTCCACGGAGAGCCTGGTGCAGGTCACCAGCAGAACCTGGTCCACGCGCGCGTACTCCGCGCGCAGCACCGGGTCCCGCAGGGCCGGCCGGCGCCCCACCAGGTCGACGCCCAGGGGAGCCCGTACGACGTTCCGGGCGCCGATGCGGACGAACTCCCGCTCGGCGAACTCGGTGGTGCACACCACGCGCGCGTAGGTGTGCGCCGTACGGACGTTGAGGGCGTCGGCGGTGCGCCGGGACAGGTTCTCCGAAAGGCCCCAGGTACGCAGGACGCCGTCGGCGGTCTCGTGGGACACCATCACGGCGGGGACGCGGGCCCGCCTGGCCCATTTGCCGGTCCAGCGCAGGGTCGTACGGTCGGAGACCTCCAGGCGGTCGGGGGCGAGATGTTCCAGGAGGCCGGCCACGCGCCGCTTGTCGGCGAGGACGCGGTAGCCGCCGGTGCCGGGCAGCAGCGGCCCGGGCAGGGTGATGACCCGGCCCTGCTCGGTCTCACGGTCGGTGTGGCGTTCGCCGGGCAGGATGAGGACCGGATCGTGCCCGGCCTCCTTGAAGCCCCTGCCCAGCTCGCGCAGGGCGGTGCGCAGCCCCCCGGAGGAGGGGGCCACGAAGTTGGCGAGGCGGACGATCCGCAGCGAGGCGGTGTTCACGCCGCCACCACCACCTTGCGCGCGGCGAGGACATCCCCGTAGTGCGCGATCAGTTGGTCGCCGACGGCCGCCCACGTGCGGCCCTCGACCATGGCCCGCGCGGCGGTGCCGTACGCGGCGCGCAGTGCGGGATCGGCGGCCAGGGTCCGCACGGCGTCCGTCACAGCGGCCTCGTCGCGCGGCGGGAAGAGGAACCCGGTGCGGCCGTGGGCGACCAGGTCGAGCGGGCCGCCGGCGGCGGGCGCGACGACGGGGACGCCGCTGGCCATGGCTTCCTGGACGGTCTGACAGAAGGTCTCAAAAGGTCCGGTGTGCACGAATATGTCCAACGAGGCGAAGATACGGGCGAGCTCGTCCCCGGTACGCCGACCGAGGAAGACCGCGCCCGGCAGCGCCTCGTCGAGGTGCGGCCGACTGGGCCCGTCGCCGACGACCACGACCCGGACGCCCGGGAGTCCGCAGGCTCCGGCGAGGAGTTCGATCTGCTTCTCGGGGGCTAGCCGACCGACGTAGCCGACGAGCAGTTCGCCGTTCGGGGCGAGTTCGCGGCGCAGCGCCTCGTCCCGGCACTCGGGGCGAAAACGCTCTGTGTCGACGCCTCGCGGCCAGAGGCGGACCCGGGGCACACCGTGTGCCTCCAGGTCGCCCAGGGCCGCGCTGGAGGGCGCCAGGGTGCGGTCGGCGGCGGCGTGGACGGAGCGGATGCGCCGCCAGGCGGTGGCCTCGCCCGCACCGACATACGTACGGGCGTATCCGGCGAGGTCGGTCTGGTAGACGGCGACGGCGGGAATGCCGAGCCGCGCGGCGGCGGCCATGCCGCGGACGCCGAGGATGAAGGGGCTGGCCAGGTGCACGATGTCCGCGCGGTGTTCGGTGATGGCCGCGGCGACGCGTCGGCTGGGGAGGGCGACGCGGACCTGGGGGTAGCCCGGGAGCGGTAGGGAGGGGACACGGATGACGGGGCACGGCGACTCGGCGTCGGGCCCGGGGCCGGCCGAGGTGGCCGGCGCGACGACGAGCGGATGATGACCGCGATCCACGAGGTGCCGGGCGGTCTGGAGCGCGCAGTGGGCCACGCCGTTCACATCGGGGGGAAAGGATTCGGTCACGATGACGACACGCATACCCGTGTTCTCGCCGCGCTGGACGTGCCCGCGTCAACGTGGATCTATGCGAACGGTGAACGTCCCATGAGCGTTGCGCTGCACACCCGAGCAGGTCAGACGGCGGCCATGCGCGTCTGACCCGCGGGTCATCCCACGTTCACACTGCGGGGGCGTCGGGCCCGATCCGGCTCCGTACGGCTGTCTGGACTTCCGCTTCCTCGGCCGGGTCGGCGGCGAGCCTGCGGAGCTGCTCCACGACGCGGGCGTCGGCGGTCTCGGCGTGCCGGGCGGCGATCTCGCGGGTGGTCTCCTCGCAGTCCCAGAGGCACTCGACGGCGAAGCCTGCGGCGTAGGAGGGGTCGGTGGCGGCCAGGGCGCGGGCGGCCCGGCCGCGCAGATGGGACGAGGCCGTCTCCCGGTACACATGGCGCAGGACGGGGGCTGCGCAGGCGATGCCGAGGCGTCCGGCGCCGTCGACCAGGGTCCAGAGGGTGGGGGCGTCGGGTCCTTCGCCCATCACGGCCTCCCTGAGGGCGCCGAGGACGAGGTCGCTGTCCTGGGCTCCGCCCCGGCAGGCGAGCATCCGTCCGGCGGCGGCGCCGAGCGGATCGGGTCGGCGCGCCCAGCCGCGGGCCCGGTCGACGGCGGCGACCGACCGCATCCGTTCGAAGGCGTCCACGGCGGCCTCCACGACGGGTGCCGGGCCGGTGGCCACCGCGCGTTCGATCAGTTGGAGGGCTTCGGGATCGTTGCTGTCGGCGAGATAGCGCAGGGCGGTGCAGCGGGCGCCCTCCCCGCCGTCCTTGGCGGCCTCGACGATCGCGGGCCGGTCCTCGGGACCCGCCACCGCGGTGAGGCAGCGGGCGGCGGGGACATGCAGCGCGGCGCCGCGTTCGAGGCCCTGTTGGGCCCATTCGAACACCGCTTGCACGCTCCACCCCGGACGGGGCCCGGTAGGTCGCATCTGGCGTTGCCAGAGGTCGAAGCAGCCGGCTTCCTGGGCGGCACGCACGCGCGTGGCGATCGATTCGCGCGGGTCGTCGGCCCACAGCCGCCAGGGCCGGGGTTCGAAGGCGTCCCGCACGGCGGTGGCCAGTTCGGCCTCGCCCTCGGGGTCGGCCGGGAACCGCGCCAGCACGGGAGCGGCGAGGGCACGCAGGCCCGCGTCGTCGTCCCTGAGCGCCAGCTCGTCGAGCGCCCAGGCCCAATTGCTCCCGGAGGCCGCGTACCTGCGCAGCAGGGCGAGGGCGTCCAGCCTGCCGTAGGAGGCGAGGTGCCCGAGGACGGCGAGCGCGAGGCCCGTACGTGACTCCTCGGTGTCGAGGACGTCCTCGGTGTCGAAGAGGTGGGCCTCGACGGCGTCCAGGTCGCCGTTCAGATCGAGGTACAGACGGGCGTAGTACAGGGAGCGGTTCTCCACCTGCCAGTCGTGGCGGGGGTCGCGCAGCACACAGTGGTTCAGCGCCGCGAGTGCCTCGGCACGAGGGGCGGTGAGCGCGTGCAGTGTGCCGTCGCCGCGGCCCCGCTGAAGCAGGCCGAGCAGCGTACCGCTGGGCGCTATGACCGGATCGAACATGGGAAACAGCCTCACATCAAGCGTCGACGCAACCGGGGGACGTGCACTACCTGGCCGCGTGACAACACGTCGGGGCGCCCGCCGTTTCCTGCTTGCTGTAGACCATTTTCCTCTGCCTCTCGTAGGTGGCCCATACGGGCCGCAACTACGGCCCGCGCGGTGCGGCAACACCTGCCCAGCCATCGCGTCCGTAAATCACGACGTCATGATGACCCGGCAGTTCTCGATGCCGCGACCGAAATTTCGGGCGGCGCCGTGCTGCCTTCCCCCGTTTTCCCCCGTTTTCCTTGTCGTACCAGGTCAGAAGGCCCGCCTTTGCTGCCGACGGGCCGCGTGTCAGTGCGCGCCGAACAGCTCCAGCAGCTCGGCCTTGTCGAACATCCGGGCGGTGTCGACCGCCGACGGGGTGCCCGCGGCCGGATCGGCGCCGGCCTCCAGCAGGACTTCGATCACCTCGTGCTCGCCCTTGAAGACGGCTCCGGCGAGCGGGGTCTGGCCCCGGTCGTTGATCCGGTCGGCCTCGGCGCCGCGCGCCAACAGGGCCCGTACGGCCCCGGCGTGCCCGTGGTAGGCGGCGAGCATCACCAGGGAGTCACCGCGGTCATTGGTGAGGTTGGCCGGGACGCCCGCGTCCACGTACGCGACCAGCGCTTCGGTCCCGCCCTGACGGGCCAGATCGAAGATCTTGGTCGCGAACTCCACGACCTCGGGGTCGGGGGCTTCACTCATCGGCCTGACCGCCTCTCACTAGTACGGGTGAATCGCCAGCGTACTGGCTCCACAGACACATGACCGGCCCCCTCCGAGGCAAAGATCACCACAGGGCCCGACACCGGTGAAACCCCTGCTCAGACAGCCCGAATGCGCTCCACCATCCGAGGGAAATTCGCCGAAATTCACCCACTTGCACCTTTTATCGTATGGATACATCCTGTGATCCTGGAACAACTCATGGTGACTGTCCCCACGAACCAGGAGAGCTCAAATGATCTTGTCCATGTCAGGCGTCGTCCTTCTCGGCATCATCGTCTTCCTCTTCTTCAAGAAGGACGGACTCAAGGCCTCCCACGCCCTGGTGGCCGCACTCTTCGGCTTCTACATGGCCAGCACGGCCATCGCGCCGAGCATCAAGGCCGGCGGCGAGAGCCTGGCGAGCCTCCTCGGCGGCATCAAGTTCTGACGTCCCCACCCGTACGGACCTTCAGGAGACAGCAGTGGCCCGGCGCCCCCTCCCCCGCATCCTGAGCAACGGCACCGCCCAGATCGCCCGGAGCCGGGAGCTGGCCCGGACGGCGGCCGACAGCGCCACCGATGTCCTCCATCCGCTGATCACGATCACCAAGGGTCTGCGTCGGCTGGCATCCGCCGGCCGGCGCAGATGGACCGACACCCCCAAGGACAAGCGCGGGCCGCTGCTCTTCCTGGTGGCCTCGGTGATCCTGGTCGTGGCTCTGGTGCCCTACGGCCCGCTGCTCGCCGCCATCATCCTGATGGCGGCGGCGGCATGGCACGGCCGCGATCGCACCCCGCCGGCGCCCGAAGGGCCCGACGAGTCCCAGACCCAGCGCCTGCAGTCCCTCTACGAGGCGTTGGTGCCCTACTTCTCGACCGCCGAGGACCCGGCTCCCCTGTTCGCCCACGGCGGCGACTGGGAGAAGGCCTTCCCCGCCTACGAGTTCGACGGCGCGGGCCGGATCTCCCATCTGGTCGTCCGCTATCCGGCGTACTTCACCGACGGCGAGGCCGACTCCCGCGCGCGGATCGAGCAGCTGCTCACCGCGAAGTCCGGCCGCAGCCGGGAGTACCACTTCGCGTGGGACGAGGAGGGCAACCAGCTCACGATCGGCGTCCTCGCCCCGCTCCCCACCGACATCGCCGCCCAGCGCTTCGTCACCGCCCCCGGCGAGACCGTCCTGGGCTTCACCGACCCGACCCAGGTCCACCGCACCCTCCCCCTCACCCACGGCGAGGAACAGCGCGACGTCCCACCGGTCGTCTGGCGCACCGGCATCCGCTCCACCGAGCCGAACCTCCTGGTCATGGGCCAGCCCGGCAGCGGTACCTCCACCCTGCTGCGCTCCATCGCCCTGCAGGCCCTCCAGTACGGCGACGTCCTGATCGTCGAGGGCGGCGGCACCGGCGAGTACGCGTGCCTCACCGGCCGCGACGGCGTCCTCGCGGTGGAGTGCGGCCTGTCCGGCGCGCTGGCCAGCCTGGAGTGGGCCGCCCACGAGACGGAGCGCCGGCTGATCGCGGCCAACCGAGCCCGCCAGTCGGGCCACCCGGCACCGGACGACACCAGGCGCCCCCTGTGGATCATCCTGGACCGCCCGAGCGCCTTCGCCCACGTGGCGGCCGCCGACGGCTACAAGGACCCCCAGTCCCTGCTCCAGGTCCCCCTCCGGCACGGCCGCGCGGCCAACGTCACGGTGGTGGTGGCCGACCAGTTCGACAGCGCGGACACCCTCAGCGACGCCGTACGACAGCACACACGCGCGCGTGTCGTCCTCGGCCCCGCCACCGCCGCCCAGTTGGAGGCGGTCCTCGGCGCTCCCCCGCACACCACGCCGATCGCCCAGGTCCCCCCGGGCCGCGGCTACGCCCGCCTCGGCAACGGCCCGGTGCACCGCCTCCAGGTCCCGGCGACCCCGGACCCGTACGACGACGCGACGAACGACGCCCACCGCCAGGCGGTCCTGGCCCTGCTCCCGCCGCGCACGACACCGGCGGACGCGGCGGAGACGGTAGCCACAGAAGCGGTGGTGGAGGCCGCCGTGGCGGAGACTTCGTAACAGCCCGGGGTCGGCGCGGGCGGCCGGAAGTCGCCCGCCCGCACCGACCCCGGGTACGCCTTTTTCGCGTCTACGCCACGAACGTGCGCGGCGATTCGCCGCCGCCCCCGCTGACCCCGTTCTCCACCAGCCGGGCCGCCGCGGCCAGCCGTGCCGCCGCCTCCTCGGCCACCGCGCCGCCCACGGTGAACGGCAGTCGCACATACCCCTCGAAGGCACCGTCCACGCCGAACCGCGGCCCGGACGGGACCCGCAGGCCCACCCGCTCCCCCATCTCGGCGAGCCGAGAGCCCGACAGTCCGCCGGTGCGCACCCACAGCGTGAGTCCGCCCCTGGGCACTTCGAACTCCCAGTCGGGCAGCTGCCGCCGGAGCGCCCCGACCAGCGCGTCCCGGTTCTCACGGGCCTGGGCGCGCCGAATGTCCACGGCCTGTTCCCAACCGCCGGTGCTGAACAGCCAGTTGACGGCGAGCTGCTCCAGCACGGGGGTGCCGAGGTCGGCGTAGGCGCGGGCGGCGACCAGGCTGCGGATCACGTCGGGGGCCGCGCGGACCCAGCCGATGCGCATGCCCGCCCAGAAGGCCTTGCTGGCGGAGCCGACGGTGATCACCGTCGAACCGGCCGGGTCGAAGCCGCAGACGGGGCGCGGCATGTCGACGTCGTCGTCCAGCCACAGCTCGGTCATCGTCTCGTCGGCGACGAGCACGGTGCCGGCCGAGCGGGCCGCGTCCACGAGTTGGCGCCGCTGGTCGTCACCGGCCAGGGCGCCGGTCGGGTTGTGAAAGTCGGCGACGACGTACGCGATCCGGGGCGCCGCGTCCCGCAGCACCTGTCGCCAGCGGTCCATGTCCCAGCCGGACAGCCCGTCGGCCATCGCCACGGGCACCAGCCGGGCACCCGCCTCGCGCATCAGTTGAAGGATGTTGGCGTACGAGGGTGACTCGACGGCGACCCGCTCGCCGCGCCCCGCGAAGAGATGGCAGATGGCGTCGATGGCGCCCATCGCGCCGGTTGTGACCATGATCTGCTCGGGCATGGTCGGAATCCCGCGCAGGGTGTACCGCTCGGCGATCATCGCGCGCAGCGCGGGCAGCCCGGCCGGATAGTCGCCGTGCGTGTGGGCGTACGGCGGCAGCTCCTCCAGGGCGCCCTGCACGGCCCGGGTGAGCCACGGCTCGGGCGCGGGCAGCGAGGCGCAGCCGAGGTCGATCACCGAACCGAGTGCCTCCGGGGGCAACGGCTCCAACCCGCGCGCGGGGAGCGGATTACCGGCCGGTACGGAGGTCCAGCTGCCGGCCCCGCGCCGCGACTCCAGGAATCCCTCGGTGCGCAGCGCCTCGTAGGCGGCGGCAACGGTGGTGCGACTCACGGACAGCGCGAGCGCCAACTCCCGCTCGGCGGGCAGCCGGGCAGCCACCGGGACGCGCCCCTCCAGGACAAGCAGCCGGATACCGTCCGCGAGCGCCCGATAGGCGGGCGGGCGGCGGGTACCTGGCCCTGCCGGCCGGTCCTGCTGGGAGTTGAGCAGCCGGGCGAGCTGCGCGGCGCCCATCGCCGAGGTCCACTGCGCCATGGAAACCAGTCCACCTTCCCGGAATTGGCCATGGATGGCCTGTGTTCTCAAGCCACAGAGTGACATGCGTCAGGCCACTACCACCACCAGGGGGCACCTCTTGTCCACGCGGAACCGTCTCGGGCGACGGTTGGTCCAGCTGTACGTCGGACTCGCGCTCTACGGCGCCAGTTCGGCGCTCCTGGTGGTGTCGGGCCTGGGCCTGGAGCCCTGGAACGTGCTGCACCAGGGCCTCGCCGAACTCACCGGCCTGACGATCGGCGTCGTCTCGATCATCGTGGGCGCGGCGGTGCTGCTCCTGTGGATCCCGCTGCGCCAGCGCCCGGGCCTGGGCACGGTCTCCAACGTGTTCATGGTGGGCCTCGCGATGGACGGCACGCTGGCCCTGGTCCCTGAAGCACACGGTCTGGCCGTACGGATTCCGCTGCTGCTGGCGGGCATCGTGCTCAACGGAGCCGCCACCGGGCTCTACATCTCCGCGAACTTCGGACCGGGGCCGCGCGACGGGCTGATGACCGGCTTGCACAGGCGCACGGGCCGCTCCATCCGCCTGATCCGGACGGCGCTCGAGGTCATGGTCGTGGCCACCGGCTTCGCGCTCGGCGGCACCGTCGGCATCGGCACCCTGCTCTACGCTCTGGCGATCGGACCGCTGGCCCAGCTCTTCCTGCGCGTGTTCGCCGCCCCGTCGGCATCCGGCGGCAGCACGGTCGTAGCCACCGGGTCACCAGAACGGGCGATACTGCCCCGGTGACCACGCTCATACGTCATCCGTACCTCGACCACCCCGGCCCGATCCCCTTCGCCCACCGGGGCGGGGCGGCGGACGGCCTGGAGAACACCGTGTTCCAGTTCCGCCGCGCGGTGGAGCTGGGCTATCGGTACATCGAGACCGACGTCCACGCCACGGCGGACGGGAAGCTCGTCGCGTTCCACGACGAGACCCTGGACCGGGTGACCGACGGCGCCGGCCGGATCGCGGACCTGTTCTGGTCGGACGTGAGCCACGCGCGCGTGGCGGGCAAGGAACCGGTGCCCCTCTTCGAGGAGTTGCTGGAGACCTTCCCCGAGGTGCGCTGGAACGTCGACATCAAGGCGGAGCCGGCGCTCCGCCCGCTCCTGGACCTCCTGGAGCGCACCGACTCCTGGAACCGCGTCCTAGTTGGCTCCTTCTCAGAGAAGCGCGTGGTCCGCGCCCAGCACCTGGCAGGGCCGCGCCTGGCCACGTCGTTCGGCACGCGTGGGGTGCTGAACCTGCGGCTGCGGTCCTGGGGCGCCCCTCTCCCGGTGCGCCGTTCGGCGGTCGCCGCACAGGTGCCCGAGGAGCAGTCGGGCGTCCCTGTCGTCGACCGGCGCTTCGTCAGCGCCGCCCACGCGCGCGGGGTGCAGGTCCACGTGTGGACCATCAACGAGGCCGATCGCATGCACCGGCTCCTTGACCTGGGAGTGGATGGCATCATGACCGATCACATCGACACACTGCGCGAGGTCATGGTGGAGCGGGGCGTCTGGGCCTGAGCCCCCGGGGCGACGCGTTCACGGGGAAGCGAGGGCACGGGTGGGTACCGACACCCTGCGGTCACCGGCGGCCGACGAGGCAGCCGAGCGGCGGCGCGAACAGCGCGGCTGGTATTTCTACGACTGGGCCTGCTCCGTCTACTCGACGAGCGTGCTCACCGTGTTCCTGGGCCCCTATCTGACCTCGGTCGCGAAGTCGGCGGCGGACCCGGACGGGTTCGTGCATCCCCTGGGGATACCGATCCGGGCGGGGTCCTTCTTCGCCTACACGGTCTCCGCGTCCGTCATCGTGTCGATCCTCGTGATGCCCCTGGCGGGCGCGGCGGCCGACCGCACGGGCCGTAAGAAGCCCCTCCTGGCGCTTGCCGCCTATGTGGGCGCGACCGCCACCACGGGCCTGTTCTTCCTGGACGGCGACCGCTATCTGCTGGGCGGCTTCCTGCTGATCGTCGCCAACTCGTCGGTGGCCGTCTCGATGGTCGTGTACAACTCCTACCTTCCGCAGATCGCCCCTCCGGAGGAGCGCGACGCGGTCTCCTCCCGGGGTTGGGCCTTCGGCTACGCGGCCGGCTCCCTGGTCCTCGTCCTGAACCTGATCCTGTTCACCGCCCACGACTCCTTCGGCCTCTCCGAGTCGATGGCCGTCCGCATCTGTCTCGCCTCGGCCGGGATCTGGTGGGGCGCCTTCACCCTCGTACCGCTGAAACGGCTGCGCGACCGCGGCCGTACGACGTCCGAGGCGCCGACGGCGCAGGGCTGGCGGCAGCTCGCGGCGACCGTGCGGGACATGCGCGGCAAACCGCTCACGCTGTCCTTCCTGTTCGCCTATCTGATCTACAACGACGGCATCCAGACGGTGATCTCCCAGGCGTCCGTGTACGGCTCCGAGGAGCTGGGCCTGAGCCAGTCCACGCTCATCACGGCCGTCCTGATGGTTCAGGTGCTGGCGGTCGCGGGCGCGCTCGGCATGGGGCGACTCGCCCGGACCTACGGGGCCAAGCGGACGATTCTCGGCTCGCTGATCGCGTGGACGGTGACGCTGGGCGCCGGGTACTTCCTGCCCGCCGGCGCGCCCGTCTGGTTCTTCGTACTGGCCGCCGGGATCGGCCTTGTCCTGGGCGGCAGCCAGGCGCTGTCCCGGTCCCTGTTCTCCCATCTGGTTCCGCCCGGGAAAGAGGCCGAGTACTTCTCGGCGTACGAGATGAGCGATCGGGGCATGAGCTGGCTGGGACCGCTTCTGTTCGGGGTGACCTACCAGCTGACCGGAAGTTATCGGGACGCGATCATCTCCCTGGTGGCCTTCTTCGTGGTCGGATTCGTGCTGCTCGCGCGGGTTCCGGTGGCGCGGGCGATCAGCGACGCGGGGAATCCTCTTCCGGAGAGGATTTAGCGCTGGAGGCGAAAGGGCGGTAGTGTACGCGTTTGGCCTGCCTGGCGTACCGTTACTGCGCGTCAAAGATGACGAATCGCTGGGTGACATCTGCTAGTAGATGTGACAAACCGGGCGCTGGTGGGTACAACAAGGGGCGGCTACGACGGCGACGCATGACCCCGTACGGGAATCTTTACCGCCGACCGGACGTTGACCGGATGACGACGACAGCGACACCTGTCCTGTGGGCGACAAGCCCGGGAGGCACGATTCATGAGTGAGCGAGCTCTTCGCGGCACGCGCCTCGTGGTGACCAGCTACGAGACGGACCGCGGTATCGACCTGGCACCACGCCAGGCCGTGGAGTACGCATGCGAGAAGGGACATCGCTTTGAGATGCCCTTCTCGGTCGAGGCGGAGATTCCGCCGGAGTGGGAGTGCAAGGTCTGCGGGGCCCAGGCACTCCTGGTCGACGGCGACGGCCCTGAGGAAAAGAAGGCCAAGCCCGCGCGTACCCACTGGGACATGCTGATGGAGCGGCGCACCCGCGAGGAACTCGAAGAGGTCCTTGAGGAGCGTCTTGCCGTTCTCCGCTCCGGCGCGATGAATATCGCGGTTCACCCGAGGGACAGCCGCAAGTCGGCCTAGTCCTGAAGGTGCGGAGCGGTTCTACCGCACAAGGCACAAAGCAAGTAAGCGCGGGCGCCGTACGAATCTGTACGGCGCCCGCGCTTTTGCCTGTCCGCGTTCTGCCTGCGTCCGGATCAGCGGGTGAGCGGCGGGCGCGGGCCCTGCGGGGCGTCGCTGCCGGGCTCGTCCCGGATGACCTCGCCCTGGACGACCTTGCCGTCCGGGCGGTGCATACGGGCCTGCTGGAAGGCGTCTCCCAGGGTGCCGGGGGCGGCCTTGTCGAGCTTCCGCTCGACCACGCGCTCCGCGTAGCGTGCCAGGGCCTTCTGGACCGGCGGGATCAGCAGGAGCAGGCCCAGGGCGTCCGAGATCAGTCCGGGGATCATCAGCAGCAGACCGCCGAGCATCATCAGGCCGCTGCCACCACCGCTGGCCGGGGCGGTGCCCTGCTGCACGGCCTGGCTCAGGTTCTGGAAGGCCCGTCGGCCCGCCCGCTTGATCACCACGGCGCCGAGCACGAACCCGGCGAGCAGCAGCAGGAAGACCGTGAGACCGCTCGACGCGCCCGCGACCACCGTCAGCAGCCAGATCTCCAGCACCAGCCACACGGCGATGCCCAACGGCAGGAACGTACGCAGCCGGGAACGCGGAGGCCGGGCGGCGGAGGAAGGGGTGGGTGCGCCAGTCGTCATACGTCCAGTGTGCCTGGGCACGGCTCAGGGCGGGATAAGCGGACGATCAACGAGGCCTGTGAAGTCGTAGGGCTACGGCTGTGAAGGCTTTCTCCCGGGGTTCACGCGGCCGCGGAGTTTGCCGAAGCGCTCGCCCACGCCCCACGTCGTGACCCGCCACAGGGCCTCTACGAGGATGTCGCGGCTCATCTTGGAGTCGCCGAGTTCGCGCTCCACGAAGGTGATGGGGACCTCGACGACGTGGTAGCCGGCCCGGACGGCGCGGCGGGCCAGGTCGACCTGGAAGCAGTAGCCCTGGGAGGCCACGTCGTCCAGGCCGAGGCCTTCGAGGGTCTCGCGGCGGAAGGCACGGTAGCCGCCGGTGATGTCGCGCAGCGGCAGGTCGAGGGCCACGCGCGAGTAGAGGCTGCCACCGCGGGAGATGAACTCCCGGGACTTCGGCCAGTTCACCACCCGGCCGCCGGGCACCCAGCGGGAGCCGAGCACCAGGTCCGCGCCCTTGAGCGCGGTGAGCAGCCGGGGCAGCTCCTCGGGCTGGTGGGAGCCGTCGGCGTCCATCTCGATGAGGACGCCGTAGCCGTTGTCCATGCCCCAGTGGAAGCCCGCCAGATAGGCGGCGCCGAGGCCTTCCTTGCCCTTGCGGTGCAGCACCTGGACCTGTTCGTCCTCGGCCGCCAGCTCGTCGGCCAGCTTGCCCGTGCCGTCGGGGCTGTTGTCGTCCGCCACGAGGACATGAGCCTCGGGGACCGACTGCCGCACCCGACGGACGATGGACTTGATGTTCTCCGCCTCGTTGTAGGTCGGGATGATCACCAAGGCCGTGCCGAGCGGGCCGAACTTGCGCCCCTGGGCCTGTGCCGCGAGGGCTCCGTCGCCGTCGTTCACTGCTGCCCCTTCATGTCCGTACGCAGGCGTCCACCATAGTGGCCGCGGCCTGGGCTGACGTGCCAGGCCGTTCGTACGCTGGTGTCGATTCAACAAGAACGGGGTAAGAACGCGCTTTTCGGCACCTATGTGCTGCGGATGGGGGCCCGGCGCCCTTCGGGCCGACCTGGGACCCGCCGGCTGCGGGTCGACCAAGGCCGTTGTCTACTGGACGTCCGGGCCCCACCCGGGTCACACCAGCCGACCGGCCGGAACGTTCCCTCGCCGTGGCGCGGGCGCTGAGCCTGGCTCCCAGTGACGGTGCCCGGTACGGCACACCGTCCCTGACCCAGCGGCGCTTCGGCGATTGTTCGGAGGTTCCCCGGTCGGGCGTCCGGTGGTGGACTCGGACGAACCTACCGGCCCCCTCCGGCCGCCTGTCAACAGCCGTTTGACCTGCACTTTCTCCCTCAACCGGCTGGTCAGGGCAGAGGATGCCCAGGTCGCGCGACAGAGCGGCGGCCGTGGATCGGGAGCGCGCCACCCCGGGAGATCACTCGCCCGGCCGTACGAACACCGTCCGTCCGCCCACGACGGTCCGCAGACAGACCGGAAGGTCACCGCCGGGCGTCAGGTCGGGCAGTCCGGGTGTGCCGGAGCGCGGGTCGGTCGACCAGCGCGCGACCCGGTCGTCGGGCGCCTGCACCACCAGGGCGTCGGTCCGCCAGACGGCGTAGTCGGCGGGCGCGCCCGGGACCAGGACACCCGCGTCGTCGCGTCCTACGGCCCGCCAGCCGCCCCGCGTATGCGCGGTGAACGCGGCCCGCACCGAGACCCGATGTTCAGCCGTTCGGTGGAACGCGGCGGCGCGGACCGTGCCCCACGGGTCGATCGGGGTGACCGGGCTGTCGGAGCCGAAGGCGAGCGGCACACCGGCCCGCAGCAGGGCCGCGAAGGGGTTCAGGGCACGCGCCCGCTCCACGCCGAGCCGCTGGGCGTACATGCCCTCCTCGCCGCCCCACAGCGCGTCGAAGGCGGGCTGCACGGAAGCGGTGAGGCCCAGCTCGGCGAAGGCGGCGATCGTCTCCGGGGTGAGCAGCTCGGCGTGTTCGACGCGATGGCGGGCGGCGCGGACGCGGCCCAGACCGACCTTCTCCGCGGCTGCGCGGACGCCGTCGACCACCGCGGTCACTGCGGCGTCCCCGATGGCGTGGAAGCCCGCCTGGAGGCCCGCCTCGGTACAGGCGACGACATGGGCGGCGACGGCGTCCGCGTCGAGGTAGGCGATGCCGGTGTGCCCGGCGTCGGTGTACGGCTGGTGCAGACACGCGGTGTGCGAGCCGATGGAGCCGTCGACGAAGAGGTCACCCGCCGCTCCTACGGCACCCAGCTCCCGCGCCTTCGCCACGCCCTTGTCGGCCCACTCAGCCCAGTAGCCGACGACACGCGGCCCCAGCTCCTCGGCGGCCAGCCGCAGCAGGCCCGTGAAGTCGTCCTCGGAGGAGATGTCCGGCCCCGCGCACTCGTGGACCGAGCCGACGCCCAGGGAGGCCGCGTGGGCGAGCGCGGTGCGCTGGGCCTCGACGCGCTGCTCCGGCGTGATCGCGGCGAGCGCGATGGCGCGGACGGTGTGGTGGGCGTCGGCGGTGAGAGGGCCGTCCGGCGTGTCGAAGCCGGGGACCAGGTCGAGCAGGGCTGTGGTGACGACCGCGGAGTGGACGTCGATGCGGGAGAGGTAGAGCGGGCGTCCGCCGGTCGCCGTGTCGAGTTCGGCGCGGGTCGGCGGGCGGCCACCGGGCCAGCGGGCGGCGTCCCAGCCGTGGCCGAGCAGGACGCGGTCGGCCGGGCGGCCGGCGGCGAAGTCCCGGACCAGGGACAGGGCCGCCTCCAGGGAGGGCGCGTCGGAGAGGTCGAGGCCGGTGAGCGCGAGGCCGGTGGCCGTCGTGTGCACGTGTGCGTCGGTGAACGCCGGGGTGACCAGCGCGCCGTCCAGGTCGACCACCTCGTCGACACCGTCCGCAAAGGCGTCGGCGGCACCCTCGGAGCCGACCCAGGCGACCTGGCCGCGCTCCACGACCATCGCGGTCGCGAAGGGGTCGGCGGGGCTGTGGACTTCGCCGCGGCGGAGCAGGACGGTTGCCGGTTCGGGGGTGCGCTCACTCATGGGGAACAGTCTCGCGCCTCACCGGCGACGCCCCGCACGCAGGTCGGTCAGATGCGGGGCGGGCGGGCCTCGTACGGCGTCGAGAGGACCACCGTGGTCCGGGTCGAGACGCCGGCCAGGCCACGCAGCCGGGCCAGCAGCTCCTCCAGTTCGTGTGGGGTGGAGACCCGCACCTTGAGGATGTAGTTCTCGTCGCCCGCGACGCTGTGGCAGGCCTCGATCTCGGGGACGTCGGAGAGGCGGTCCGCGATGTCGTCGGGGGCGCTGGGGTCGAACGGTTTCACCGAGATGAAGGCGGTCATGGGCAGACCCACCGCCTCCGGGTCGACGACCGCGGCGTACCCGCGGATGACGCCACGCTGCTCCAGCCGGCGCACCCTCTGGTGCACGGCCGACGTGGACAGGCCCGTGGCCTTGCCCAGGTCTGTGTAGCTCATCCGCCCGTCCTTGACGAGCAGCTGCACGATTTGTCGGTCCAGCTCCTCCATGACGCAAGAACCTACAGTGCCGCTGATCTCCTCCGATACCTCGGCGGCGCAGGTCATACCCGGTTCGTGATGTGGCCGAGAGCGGCTTGTGAGCCTGCCGGGGACAAAAGCGCCGCCTCGGGCATCTGCGGGCGGCATGTGACGAACGCCACAGTCCTCGAACGGTCTCCGTGATGGTCTCGTGATTACCGCGGAGACGGGACGGGAAGTGCTTGCTGTGGTCGAGGCCGCAGCGCCTTCACGGCCCAGCCCAGTAGGGGGAGAAACCCATGCAGAGTGTTAAGCGCCCTGGACGCACCGCGCCCAAGCGGCCACAGCTCGTCGTCGAGCCCGAGCCGGAGGGCGTCGATTCCGATGCCCCGGACGGTTACGACGCCGATGAGCTCGACGCGTACGACACCTTCGAGATGTTCCGGGTGATCTGCCCGGACTGCGTGCAGCCCATCGCGCTCCTCGCGGACGAGGAAGTCCTGCCGGAGCACGCGCTGTGCGCCTCGCCGTGGAACCCGTTCGGGCTGACGGTCTGCGCCGGTACGGGCCGTGAGGCGTCCGACGCCCGGTCCGCCGACGAGTCCGCGGAGCCCCAGGAGCAGGAGACCGCGCTGCTGTTGACGCTCCCTCAGGGCCTCGACTGGCGGACGCAGCCGTTCTCGCACGTCGGCGGTCCCAGCTCGCGCCCGATGCGCGTGCCGGACATGCGCCGCGCCGCCTGAGCGCACTCGCTCAACCCCAGTAGCTGCCCTGCACCATGGCCCGCAGGCTGCCGTGGTGCAGGATCAGTGTGTCCGGATCCGCCGGGACGGCCACCTCTCCGAAGTGCACCTGCCGGTAGGCGATACGGAGCATCACGATCGCGTGCCGCAGGGCCGCGTACAGGGTGTAGAAGTCCATGTCGCGCGGGGTGTGGCCGGTGAGTTCGGCGTACCGCTCCTCCACCCGGTCCCGGCGGAAGAACTCCGGCAGCCCCGACTGACCGAAGGCGACCGTCAGGTCCTGGAAGAAGCGGTGCAGATAGACGGTCCAGCCGAGGTCCACCTCGCGCGGGGCCGGGGCCGCCATCTCCCAGTCGAGGACGGCGACGGGGTCGAACCCGTCGTAGACGACGTTTCCGATGCGCGCGTCGCCCCAGTTGAGGACCGGTTCGCCCGGGTCGGTGGGCCAGAGTTCCGTCAGCCGGTCGAAGGCGCTCTCGATGAGGGGTGAGCGGGCGAGGCCGTCAACCACCCATGCGTAGTAGGCGCGTTGAGATGCGACGTGGCGGTGGAGGGCGTCGCCGTCGCCCGGGAGGGTGAGGAACTCGGCCTCCCGCAGCGGGACTTGGTCGTGGAGGCGGGCGATGAGCGCGACCGAGGCGGCCTCCAGATGTTCTCGCTCCGCGTCGGTCGCCGCGTGCAGCCAATTGCCCTCGTACGTATACGGCATGACGTCCGGCGGTACGCGTCCCTCGGCGCGCTCCATGACGAAGAACGGCGCGCCGAGCGGGCCGGGGTCCTCCTCCAGCCAGCGGACCGCCGGTACCGGGAGGTCCGTGCGGTCGGCGACCAGGCGCATCGTGCGGAACTGGCGGGGCAGGTCGTAGACCGGGAAGACGGTGTACGCCGACGGGTCCGCCGCGAGTCTCAACGCGCAGGCGTGGAGCCGGGGTTCGGGGTGGTCGATGTCGAAGAGCAGGGTCTCGCTGGACATGCCGTTCGAGGAGGGGACCCTGACGTCTACGGCCTTGGCGCCGGGCAGGCGGGTGTCGAGCCACGCGGTGAGGCGGTGGGCGAGTTCCTCCGGGTCGCGGGTGGTGGTACGGGGGCGGGGTGCTGTCGCCATGTCGTCTCAACTCCCTTACGGGGCACGGTCTACATCACCTCGGCTTTCTACGGCGCCACCGAGATGTCACCTCAACTGCCTTACGGGGCGGCCGAGTCGAAGCCGGTGAAGCCGCTCGGGTCGTGGCGGCCGAAGGAGCCGTGCTCGAAGATGCCGTGGCCTGTCATGCCGTCGAGGCGGAAGCGGGCCGCGTGGTCGGTCACGCCATAGGCCGCGAGCGGGGCAGGCTGGGTGAGGTCGTAGGTGCGCCGGTCGAGCCATCCGGGACCGCGCCAGGTGCCGTGTTGCCAGTCGTCGGCGGGTGGGTAGCCGGCGCCGAGCGCGAGGGGTGAGGAGGTCAGGATCTCCACTTCGAGGTCCTGGGGCTTGCGGGCGTCGCCGAGGTGAAGGAGGGCGCGCTCGGGGTGGCGGGTGCCGGAGCGGTAGGTGATCTCGGCCTGGGGCCAGCCGAGTTGGCGGTCGCGGTGGCCGGGGCGGACGACGGTCGCCTCGTTCAGGGTGCGGTAGCCGTCGGCGTCCTCCTGGACGATGACCATGAGGAAACGGTCCTCGAAGCGGACCGGGCACCAGATCCAGTGGAAGCCCTCGGTCGGGTGGGCCTCGGCGAGCCGGCCACCCTCCTCGCCGGGGATCGGCCGCACGCCCCAACTCCGGTCCCGGGTACCGGTCCAGCCGTCGGCGGAGACCCGGAACTCCTCGTCACCGGCACGGATCACACCCTCCACACCGCCCGCCTGGACGAAGCGGCGCCCTTCGAGGGTGAGCCGGTCGCCGCGGTACTGGACGTGGTGGGGTTCCCAGAGGGCCGGAAACTCGGCGGTCCAAGTGAGGTCGCAGGAGAGGGAGTTGTCCTCGCAGCGCAGGCGCAGTCGGTGGAGTGGTTCCTCGACCTCGATGCGCAGTGGGCCTACGGCGAGGTGCATGCGGTCGTCGCCGAGGGCGTCCGAGGCGCGGACCGCGTGGAGTACGTCTCCGGTGCGGAGGGTCACGTAGGCGTCGATCACCCCGACGTTGGGGTAGACGCCAAGGCCGAGGATGAGCAGGGCGCGGCCCTCGTGGTCGAACACGTGGAAGATGCAGCGGTCGTAGGCGTTCCGGTCGCCGGTCGCCACGTGCTTCATCGACAGCGGGACCTGGTGCACGGGGTACTCGTCGAGGGGCACGGGACGGTCGTCTGCCACGGCTAACCTCCCCTGGGGACAGTGGAGGTGACGGTACGTCAGGTGGCGTGCGGTGGCCAGAGCCGGGAGCCGTACGCCGGTGAACTCACGCTCGATTACACGCGCCGGTGACCTGTCAACGCGCCTTTACGTTGCCTTGGTATGACCGCCACATATGCGCCGACCGGGCGTCAGCGCCGGATCTTCGTCCCCGTACCCGCAGAATCGGTTCCCCCGGCGCCGCCGCAACCCCAGGATCCGCCCATCTACCGTGATCTCATGCGGAGTTGGGCCGAACGGGGCCGCGCCCTGCCGGGGCGTCACGACCCGGAGTGGGCGCGGCTGGCGGCGCCGCCCTCGGGACTCAGCCAGTTCGGTGGGCTTCTGGACCCGCCAGGTGGCGGGCGATGACCATCCGTTGGATCTGGTTCGTGCCCTCGACGATCTGCAGGACCTTGGCCTCGCGCATGTAGCGCTCGACCGGGAAGTCGGCGGTGTAGCCGTAGCCGCCGAGGATCTGGACGGCGTCGATGGTGGCCTTCATCGCGGTGTCGGTGCAGTGCAGCTTGGCCATGGCGGCCTGTTTGGCGAACGGGCGGCCCGCGTCGCGCAGTCGGGCCGCCGCGAGGTAGAGGGCTCGGCCCGCCTCGATCTGGGTGGCCATGTCGGCGAGCATGAAGCGCAGGCCCTGGAAGTCGGAGATCGGGCGCCCGAACTGCTGTCGGCCGCTCGCGTAGGCCACCGCCTCGTCCAGCGCGGCCTGGGCCAGGCCGATCGCGCAGGCCGCGATGCCGAGCCGGCCGGAGTCCAGCGCGGACAGGGCGATCGCGAAGCCCTGGCCCTCCTCGCCGATGCGCCGCTCGTCGGGGACGCGGACGCCGTCAAAGTGGACCTGTGCGGTGGGCGAGCCCTTCATGCCCATCTTCTTCTCCGGTACCGCGCCACTCAGCCCGGCCGCGTCGCCGGGCACCAGGAAGGCGCTGATCCCGCGCGCGCCGTCCGCGCCGGTACGGGCCATGACCGTGTAGAAGTCGGCGATGCCGCCGTGGGTGATCCAGGCCTTGGTGCCGTCGATCACCCAGTCCTCGCCATCGCGCACCGCCTTCGTACGCAGGGAGGCCGCGTCGGAACCGGAAGCGGGTTCGGAGAGGCAGTAGGCGCCGAGCAGGCCGCCGCCGAGCATCGCGGGCAGGTGTTCGACCTGCTGCTGCTTGGTGCCGTAGTTGGCCAGCGCGTGGCAGGACAGGGAGTGAACGCTGACGCCGAGGCCGACCGTGAGGCGGGCCGCGGCGAGCTCTTCGAGGACCTGGAGGTAGACCTCGTACGGCTGCTCGCCGCCGCCGTACTCGGAGTCGTACGGCAGGCCGAGCAGTCCTGACCGGGAGAGCAGGGTGAAGACCTCGCGCGGGAAGATCCCGGCGTCCTCTTCCTCGGCCGCTCTCGGGGCGATCTCGCGCTGTGCGATGTCGCGGGCCAGCGAGATCAGATCCCGGGCCTCGTCCGTGGGCAGTTGCCGGTCCACCGGCTGCTGGGCGCGGTCGGGCATGGCGACGCTCTCCTCCCTGTCGGGCACATCGGCGGGCGTACGCCTGGGGTCGAGGCGACGTGGCCGGGTACCGCACGGATGCGGCCACTGCTCCTACTCCCGGGTCTCGGAAGCGGCTGACCAGCGGCTCTGCGCTGTGAGTATGCCCGATCGGAGGTCTCGCGTCACCAGTTAACGACCGCTTACTTCAAGAGTAGCCCGGTCGTCCGGAACTGGTCGGGAAGGATGGCTCAGCCGTCCCGGCGGGCCGGTGACGGCGCCGGATGGGCGGGGTCCAGTTCCTCGATGGCGCGCAGGGTGCCGCCGAGGGTCTTCACGAGGATTTCGCGCATCGTCTCGCGGGACAGGTCGGAGGTGCTGATCCACTCCAGGGTCGCGCCCTCGACGCTGCACACCCAGCCGAACAGGCCCATGCGGGCGATCCGGGAGATGTCGGTACGGCCGTAGGCCCCGTCGGCGATGGTCGCGACGATCGCCGCGCGCACCCCGTCACGGATGGCGTGCACCTCGGTGTCGAAGCCGACACCGCCGCTCACGATGGTGCGGTACGCGGCCTGGTTGTGCTCGGCCCAGCGCAGATAGCTGTCCATCGTCCGCTGCACGCGGTCCAGTTGGGGCAGTTCGAGACCGCTCGCCGCGAAGGTCACCAGGTCGGCGACCGAGTCGTTGATGATCGCCAGGTAGTAGCCGCGCTTGGACTGGAAGTAGTAGTAGATCAGCCCTTTGGCGACATGGGCCTGCCGCGCGATGTCGTCCATGGACAGTGCGTCGTAGGACGTGTCGGCGAACAACTTCCGGCCAATGGTGATGAGTTCGGCGCGGCGCGCCAAAGAACGCTCGGTACCGCGCGCCCGGGGACGCGCCACGTCACGCTGCTGACTGATTTCCAATTTCGACTCTGGCTCTCCAACTGGGCTTGGTCAACCGCAGTATGGCAGGTCGGGTATGCGTCAGGTCACAGCAGGCCGATTTGGGTCACAAGCATCGCGATCACCACGACGAGGGTCCATCCCATGACGTGCTCGACGATCTTCGGGCCGTCGCTCTTGGGGCCGCCGGTACGGGCACGGGTGCGGGCGGCGCTGGCTGAGTGTGCGGTCATGGTGGCTCACAGAGGTCGGATGTGTGGTGGACTCCCCCGGTCTGTCCACCTTGCCATCCATATCGCCTTCTGCGCCGGAGACCTTGGTCACAGCCACCTTGGCCACAAGCTCCGCGTCAGCGCACACCCACCGCCGCGAGTGCCGTGCGCCGGCGGGCGGTCGGATGCGCCGGGAAGTAGAGGTAACAGACGCCGCCGGTACCGGAGGAGAGCTTGCCGGAGGCGTTGTACCGCTTGGTGCGCAGCCAGATGTTCTCGAACTCGCGCCGGTCGTAGACGCGGCGCACGGCCGGATCGCTGGGCGAGAACGGGTCGTTGGCGATCACGTCGCCGTCGGCGGTGAAGCCGATCACCGTCATCAGGTGGCCGGCGGTGCCGTAGCCCGCGCCGGTCAGTTCGCTGCTGAGGAAGGACTGGGACGTTATGGCCGGGATGCCCGCCGCGATCAGCGTCTCCAGGTCGGTGAGCGAGCCGAGGCGGGTGACCACGCCCTGGAGGTCCTTGTACGTGGCCGCGTAGGCGGCGTTGAACGGCCAGTTGCCGCAGCCCTGGTACTGGTGGTCGTAGGTGAAGCGGGCCGCGTTGTCGACCTGCGGGTCGGCGAACGCCGG
Source organism: Streptomyces prunicolor NBRC 13075 (assembly GCF_000367365.1). Taxonomy (GTDB): domain Bacteria; phylum Actinomycetota; class Actinomycetes; order Streptomycetales; family Streptomycetaceae; genus Streptomyces; species Streptomyces prunicolor. The sequence goes on from NZ_BARF01000054.1 coordinate 58,944, forward strand.
GTCCACCCAGGCCAGTTGCTCCGGGGTGAGCCGGCCGCCCCAGTACTCGATGATCATCTGCGAGGAGGTGGGGCTGCACCAGGCCTCGCCGCCGTTGTCGTACTCGGGGTACTGGCCGGTGTGGATCTCCTGCGAGTAGCGCGGGACGGTCAACTCCCGTACCAGACCGGGAGTCGATGCCGGGACGGTGAAGCGGTCCGGGATGTCCGAGCCCATCACGCCGAGCCGGCAGACGGTGGGGGTGAGCTTGGTGCCGGGCTTGCGGTAGAGGGTCAGGCGGAGTCGGTACGACGCGAGGCGCAGCCCTGTCGTGGCGTCGTCGATCGCGAAGGTGTCCGTCCAGATGGTGGACTTGCCGTCCGTCTGGTCGTCGACGGAGGTCCGCTTGATGTCCTGGTCGCCGGCCGCCCAGCGGCCCATCACGTACCAGGGGGTGTCCGTGCCGTCGGAGTACGTGCCGTGCAGTTCGACCTGGAGCCAGGTGCCGGCGGGGGTGTGCGCGTTCCAGGAGGCGATGGTCTCCGTGGCGGGGACGGAGAGCCGGTGGACGGGGGACGTCCAGGTCGCGTACTCCCAGGCCGCCGTCTTCTGGGTGTGCGGGTCCGTGTAGTCGACGCTGCCGAGGGCGGCGGCGATCGCGAGGCCGGGTCGGGGGCCCGCTACGGCGCGGGTGCCCTGGGCGGTGCCGCGGCACCAGTCGTCGTACGTGGTCCACGCGTGGTTGTCGACCATGCGCGACGGGGCGCCATCGGAGTCGGCGGCCTCGGTGGCGCTCGCGGTGGCGGCGACCGCCGGGCCCGGGCCGCTCACCACGGCGACGGCGACCGCGGCGGCCAGCACGATTCTGCGGGACGGCTGTTCGGCTCTGCTCATGGGCGGAAGACCCCCGGGTTCTCCGAGTCGGGACAGATCCAGTCGGGACGGGTCCCATGGACGACTGTGCGCCCACTATGAGCACACACGGCACTCCGCTGCCAGCACTTCGAACCTCGCCACACCCACCAATATTGGTATCGACCAGTGGCACGACCTGGGGCGGGAACCACGACTCCCTAGACTGTCCCGGTGACCTGCGGCATCACCCGCCCCACGACCTCCCGGGACCAGCCATGCACCACCTCGCCCACCGCCTGAGCGACCTGCCCCCGTCCTGCGGCCCGGTCCGGCTCGTCGCGGTCGACGGGCACGCGGGGTCCGGGAAGTCCACGTTCGCCGGGCAGCTGGCCGAGGCCCTGGGCGGCGCACCCGTACTGCACCTGGACGACCTCGCCAGCCACGACGAACTGTTCGGCTGGACCGACCGGCTGCTGAGCCAGGTGATCACCCCGCTCGGCCGCGGCGAGACCGCGCACTACGCCCCCTACGACTGGCACGCCCGGCACTTCGCGGCGCCCCGCGCGCTGCCGCCCGCGCCCGTGGTCCTCGTCGAGGGCGTCGGTGCCGGGCGGCGGGAGGTGCGCCCGTTTCTCGCGGGGCTGCTGTGGATGGAACTGCCCCAGGAGAAGGCCTGGGCGCGGGGGCGGCTGCGGGACGGGGCGGAGCAGCGGGACTTCTGGGACGGATGGGTCGAGGCGGAGCGCGAACACTTCGCCAAAGACCCTTCGCGCCCCCACGCGGACTTCCTGGTACGGCAGTTGGGCAAGGGGTACGAGGTACTCCCGGGGCCCTGCGGGACGATTGGACCGGACCACGCTGTCACCCACGGTGACGGACCGCCCGCAGTGTGCTGAACTTGTGAAGACCCTTCCGCTCGAACTTCCTTGAGTGCCTCAACTCGGCTTGACCCAGGGGCCGTACAGGTCTTACGTTCTGAATGTGCGGCCGGTTCGAAGCCGCCCAGAGTCGCGAAGCCCCCGGTTGTTCCCCCGTGATCGGGGGCTTCGTTCTGCTCCCAGCCCATTTTCCGGCCGCTACGAGCCGTGATTTGCTCACCCTGGGTCACCGTCCTGAGTGCGCCCCATCTGCTCCCACCTCGTCAAACGGCCTGTGCGGCACCCTTCGATGGGCGACTGCCCCGCAGGTACGATGCCCAGGGTGCGACCGACGGACGGCTGCTTCGCGCACCACGGCAACTCCCGTCCGCGGCACAGCGGTTCGACCCAGACTGCCGACGGGCGCCGGCCCGGCGGTGAATCAACGGGGGCACGGTTTGTGGGGGGACGTGATGGACTTCGGCACGCAGGGCCCCGAGGCCCCGGCCGACCTCGCGTGGCTGCGAGGCGTGGACGCCTACACGATGGGCGCTTATCCGCAGGCGGAGGAGGAGTTCCGCACGGCGGTACGGATGGATCCCGGGATGGCCGACGGCTGGCTCGGACTGCACGCGCTGCGGGTCGACACGACGACCGCGCTGCTGCGGATGTACCGGCACCGTGAGCGCTTCGGGGAACAGCGCACCAGGCACCGCCGTACGCTCAACTCCTGGTACTGGCTGGGCTGGTGGGTGCAGCCCGTGCTGGAGAGTCCGCGTGATCTGCTGCTCGCGCACGCCTCGCACTGGCTGGACGGCCGCCATGTGCCGGAGCTGGACCGGGCGTTGGCGGGGCTGCCGCCCGTAGACACCGATCACCAGGTGCGCTTCCTGCACGCGTGCCGGGCCTATCTGGTCAAGGACTGGGAGCAGCTGGTCCGGCACACGGATCCGCTGATCAACGATCAACTCCTGGGTATCGAGGCCGGGTTGTTCGGCGGGATGGCACGGGTGCGCCTGGAGATGTACGGCCAGGCCGAACCGCTCCTGTCCTCCGCGCTGATGCGCTGTCGCAGTGAACAGCCTCAGCGCAAGGAGTTGCGGTACTGGCTGGCGCGGGCGCATGAGGGCACCGGGCGCAGTGCGGCGGCGCTGCCGCTGTACCGGGCGGTGTATCGCGTGGACCCGGCGTTCATGGACACCTCGGCGCGGTTGGCCGCGATCACCGACTCCGACGGGTACGACGGCTCGGAGGATGTGACCGACCTCGCGGCGATCACGCTCTCCGGCGGGCAGGACGCGTTGGAGGGGCCGGACGGGCTCGATCCGCTGTTCGGGGCGGAGGGGCGGGATCTGAGGCTGTCCGAGCCCGGTCTGCCGCCGACCGGGCCGCTGCCGTCCGCGGGTGACTCGGTGCGCGAGAAGATCTCGAATCCGGTGCTGCCGTTGCCCACGGGGCCCACTGACCCGGTCTTACTGGAGGAGGCGCTCAACGAGCTTGAGCGCATGGTGGGGTTGGAGCCGGTCAAGCGCCAAGTCAAGGCGTTGTCGGCCCAGTTGAACATGGCTCGGCTGCGGGCCGGGCAGGGGTTGCCGGTTCAGCCGCCGAAACGGCACTTCGTCTTCTCCGGGCCGTCGGGTACCGGCAAGACCACCGTGGCTCGCATTCTCGGGCGGGTCTTCTACGCGCTGGGGTTGCTCGGCGGGGACCATCTGGTCGAGGCGCAGCGGGCTGATCTGGTCGGTGAGTATCTCGGCCAAACGGCCGTGAAGGCCAACGAGTTGATCGACTCGGCGATCGGTGGCGTCCTCTTCGTCGATGAGGCGTACTCGCTCTCCAACTCCGGTTACGGCAAGGGCGATGCGTACGGCGACGAGGCCTTGCAGGTGCTGTTGAAGCGGGCCGAGGACAATCGCGATCACCTCGTGGTGATCCTGGCGGGCTATCCGGAGGGCATGGACCGGTTGCTCGCCGCCAACCCCGGGCTGTCGTCCCGCTTCACGACTCGCGTCGACTTCCCTTCGTACCGGCCGCTTGAACTCACCTCTATCGGCGAGGTGTTGGCGGCGGAGAACGGTGACGTGTGGGACGAGGAGGCGTTGGACGAGCTGCGGTCGATCGCCGGGCACGTGGTCGACCAAGGGTGGATCGACGAGCTCGGCAACGGTCGGTTCCTGCGGACCCTGTACGAGAAGAGCTGTGCGTATCGGGATCTGCGGTTGTCCGTGTATCCCGGGATGTTGTCGCGGGATGACCTGTCGACTTTGCGGTTGCCGGACCTGATGCAGGCGTATGGAGAGGTGTTGTCGGGGCGGGGGCCGGGTTCTGCCGGGATGTGAACTGCGGTGCGCGAGAGCTTGGTTGGATCTGTCTGTTCGCGGCTGCGGGTGCGTTGTGGCTGGTTGCGGGTGCGGGTCCGTTGTGGCTGGTCGCGCAGTTCCCCGCGCCCCTTGGGTGGGGACGGGGGACCCGTGTCTGTCAGGTGCCGTCGGCTTCGAGCCTCGGCCAAGCGACGACGGCTTCGGGCCCTCAACCACACATCGCCCGCTTCACAGCCGTAGCCGCACACCGCCGAGCTCAGGCCCTCAGCGCGGCGCCGTCGGCTCCAGGCCCCAGCTGATCGACGCCGGCTCCAGTCCTCTCCACCGTCAAGCGCCGCGAGCCTCAGGCTCGAACACTCACCGCCAGCTTCAGACCCCGGCCACAGATCGCCGCCCTCAGGCCTCAGCCAGACGCCGCCGACCTCGGATCTCAGTCAGACGCTGCCAGCCCCAGGCTCAACCAGACGACGCCCGGCCCGTATCAGTCCCCGGCCAAGCGACGCCCGCTCCACGCACAGCCCCACACCGCCGACTTCAGCCCTTAGCCAGGCGACGCCCACTTCAGCCCTCAGGCCAGACACCGCCCGCTTCACAGCCGTAGCCGCACACCGCTGACTTCAGCCCTCCCCCAGGCACCGCCCACCTAGGACCCCAGCCACGCGACGCCCGCTCCAGAATCTCAGGCCAGACGTCGCGCCCCGCTTCAGACTTCCGCCCTCAGCCGGCCACCGCCTGTTTGAGTTCTGCCGTCCGTGGCTGTGTCGGTGCCGGGACCTCTCGGTGGGCCGGGTCTGTTACCTCGCCCACCAACAGCTCCAGGACGTCCTCCAGGGCGACCAGGCCGAGCACCTTGCCGGAGGCGTCCGCCACCTGAGCCAGGTGAGTGGCCGCTCGGCGCATGACCGTCAGAGCGTCGTCCAGGGGGAGTTCGGCTCGGAGGGTGGTCATCGGGCGCCAGATCTGTTGGGGGACCGCTCGCTCCGACTCCTCCAGGTCCAGTACGTCCTTCACGTGCAGGTAGCCCATGAAGGCGCCGGTCTCCGCCGCGATCGGGAAGCGGGAGTAGCCGGTGCGGGCCGTGAGGGCGACGATTTCGCCCGGGGTGACCGAGGGGCTGACCGTGACCAGGTTCTCGCGGCGGAGGAGGACGTCCGTGACCGGGCGGGAGCCCAACTCCAGGGCGTCTTCCAGGCGTTCTTGTTCCTCCGGGTCGAGGAGGCCGGCCTGGCCCGAATCCTCCACCAGGCGGTTTAGCTGTTCGCTGGTGAAGACGGCCTCGACCTCGTCCTTGGGTTCGACGTGGAAGAGGCGCAGGATGCCCTGGGCGACGGCGCCGAGGGCGATGGTGATCGGCTTGCAGATCCGGGCGAAGGCGACCAGGCCGGGGCTGAGCCACATCGCGGCCTTCTCCGGCGCGGCCATCGCGAGGTTCTTCGGGACCATCTCGCCGATGACGAGGTGGAAGAAGACGACCGCGGCGAGCGCGAGGATGTAGCCGAGGGGGTGGATCATGCCCTCGGGCAGGTGCATCCACTGGAAGACCGGCTCCAGGACGTGCGCGACCGTCGGTTCGGCGACCGCGCCGAGCGTCAACGAGCAGACGGTGATGCCGAATTGGGCCGCCGCCATCATCTGCGGCAGCCGCTCAAGGCCGTAGAGGACCTGTCGGGCGCGGGCCGTGTTGAGGGGTTCGATCTGGCTGCGGCGGACGGAGACGAGGGCGAACTCGGCGCCGACGAAGAAGCCGTTGGCGAGCACCAGCAGGACGGCGAAGAGGAGTTGGAGGACGGTCATCGGGCCGCCTCCATCACGTTCACGGCCGGAGTCGTGCGGACCAGGCGGACTCGTTCGGCGCGGTAGTGGCCCACCTGGCGGACCGAGAGCCGCCAGCCCGGGAGTTCGGCCTTGTCGCCGGGGGCCGGGATGCGGCCGAGGAGGTCGGCCACCAGTCCGGCGACCGTTTCGTACGGGCCCTCGGGGACGTCGAGGCCTATGCGTAGGAGGATGTCGACTCGGCAGCTGCCGTCCGCGTCCCAGGCCGGCTTGCCGTCCTCCGGTGGGGCCGCGGCGAGTTCCGGTACGTCCTGGCCGTCGTGCTCGTCGCGAACCTCGCCGACGAGTTCCTCGACGATGTCCTCCAGGGTGACCACGCCCGCCGTACCGCCGTATTCGTCGACCACGACGGCGATCGGCTGTTCGCTGCGCAGCCGGGCCAACAACGGTTGCACGGGCAGGGTCTCGGGGACCAGTACCGGGGACTTGGCGATGCTGGTGACGGAGGTGCGGAGGCGGTCGTGGGAGGGCACGGCCAGCGCGTCCTTGAGGTGGACCATGCCGACGATCTCGTCGATCTTCTCGCGGTAGACGGGGAAGCGGGACAGACCGGTGGCCCGGGTCAGGTTGACCACGTCCTCGGCGGTCGCCGACGACTGGAGCGCGCTGACCTTCACGCGCGGGGTCATCACGTGCTGCGCGGTCAACTCGCCCAGCGACAGCGTCCGTACGAAGAGATCGGCGGTGTCCTGCTCCAGCGTGCCGGCCTGCGCCGAGTGCCGGGCCAGGGAGACGAGTTCACCGGGGGTACGGGCCGAGGCCAGTTCCTCGGTGGGCTCCACGCCGAGAGCGCGGACGAGCTTGTTGGCGACGGTGTTCAGTGCGGCGATCACCGGGCGGAACAGCTTCGCGAAAGCGTGCTGCGGGGCGGCGACGAAGCGTGCGACCTGCAGGGGTCGCGACACCGCCCAGTTCTTGGGCACGAGCTCGCCGATCACCATCTGCACGGCGGAGGCCAGCAGCATGCCGACGACCACGGCGACGCCGGAGACGGCACCCTCGGGGATGCCGATCGCGCTGAACGGGCCGTGCAGCAGTTCCGCCAGGGCCGGTTCGGCGAGCATGCCGACGACCAGGGAGGTGATGGTGATGCCGAGCTGGGTGCCGGAGAGCTGGAAGGACAGCTCCTTGAGCGACTCGACGACCGTGGCGGCCCGTCGGTCGCCCTCGGCGGCGGCCTTCTCGGCCTCGGGACGCTCCACGGTGACGAGCCCGAACTCGGCCGCGACGAAGAAGCCGTTGGCCAGAATCAGCAGGATCGCCGCTCCGAGGAGCAACAAGGGGATGGTCATGCCGCCGCCTCGATATGTCGGGAGGGGGCGGCGCAGGTACTACAGGACGATCCGTCCATCGCTGGAGGGAATCACTCCTCGGGTCGCAGGGTGCCTCTGAAGACAGGGGGAACATCGGTGGCGGAGGCGGGAACGAAAAACGCCACCGACAACAGATTAATCAAGACATGGCCCTCTACGGCAGATCCCTCAGCGACCGGTCCTCGGCGAGCGCCCGCAGAGTGCGCGCGTCGGCGATGGCCCGCTCCTTGGCGATACCGGGCTGGATGCCCAGCGCGGGCTGGCTGGTGCCGTCGCTGAGGTTGAGGAACACCCAGGGATCGCCGGGGCGCAGATTCACCTGGAGGATCTCGGCCCACTCCAGATGGCGCCTGCTGACGATGTTCACGACGGTGACACCGGACTCGTCGGCGACGACCTTCACCCGCGCGAGCAGGGCCAGCACGGCGAAGAGGATGGCCCCCGTGAAGACGAAGCTGAGCTTCTCCCCCGGGGTGAGCTGCTCCAGCAGCATCGCGACGGTCGTGATGACGACGAAGATCGCGACGCCCGCGGTGAGCAGCACGGCACGGGTGCGGCCCGGCCGGAACGTGACCGGCAGGGCGGGGAGTTCGGACATGGTCGGCGTGATCCTCGGTGTGTTCCTCAGAGACGGCAGGCATGGATGGCCGTCGTCAGGATGGCCCGGGCGCCGATGTCGTACAGGTCGTCCATGATCCGCTGCGCTTCCTTGGCGGGGACCATCGCGCGGACGGCGACCCAGCCCTCGTTGTGCAGCGGGGAGACGGTCGGGGACTCCAGGCCGGGGGTGAGCGCGACGGCCTTCTCCAGCTGCTCGACCCGGCAGTCGTAGTCCATCATCACGTACGTCCGGGCGACCAGGACGCCCTGGAGGCGGCGCAGGAACTGCTGGACCTTGGGCTCCGCAGTGTCGTCCGTCGGGGCGTCCTTGCGGCGGATGACGACGGCCTCGGACTTCATGATCGGGTCGCCGAAGACCTCAAGTCCCGCGTTGCGCAAGGACGTTCCGGTCTCGACGACGTCCGCGATGACCTCGGCGACACCGAGTTCGATGGCGGTCTCCACGGCACCGTCGAGGTGGACCACGGCGGCGTCGATGCCGTTGTCCGCGAGGTGCTTGGCGACGATCCCCTCGTACGAGGTCGCGACCGTCTTGCCCTTGAGGTCCGCCATGCTGCTCGCCGCGCCCGGCTTGGAGGCGAAGCGGAACGTGGAGCGGGCGAAGCCGAGCGGGAGGATCTCCTCGGCGCTCGCGGCCGAGTCGATCAGCAGGTCGCGGCCGGTGATGCCGATGTCGAGGCGGCCGGAGGAGACGTAGATCGCGATGTCGCGGGGGCGGAGGTAGAAGAACTCGACCTCGTTGACCGGGTCGACGATCCGCAGTTCCTTGGACTCCCGGCGCTGCTGGTAGCCGGCCTCATGCAGCATGTCCGCCGCAGGTCCTGACAGGGAACCCTTGTTGGGGACGGCGATGCGCAGCATGAGGTCGGCTTCCTTCGCGTGAAAAGTGGTGCAGAAAGGGGTGATGAAAGGGGTGAACTGTCGGAAACGGTTCTAAAGGGTTTTTACAGGTGGGCGTAGACGTCGTCCAGCGAGATTCCGCGGGCGACCATCATCACCTGGACGTGGTAGAGCAGCTGCGAGATCTCCTCGGCGGCCGCTTCCTTGCCCTCGTACTCGGCGGCCATCCAGACCTCGGCGGCCTCTTCCACGACCTTCTTGCCGATGGCATGGACGCCCTTGCCGACCAGCTCTGCGGTGCGGGAAGTGGCGGGGTCGCCGGTGGCGGCCTTCTGCTGGAGCTCGGTGAAGAGCTCCTCGAACGTCTTATTGGACATGATGCCGCCCACTTTACGGGTTGTGGTGGTCGGCCTAGCGCCAGGGTTCGGATACCGAGCGGAGGGTGGCCGCCGTAGCCACCGCCGCCGTCACCGCCTCGTGCCCCTTGTCCTCGTTCGAGCCCTCCAGGCCCGCCCGGTCCAGGGCCTGCTCCTCGGTGTCGCAGGTCAGGACGCCCATGCCGACGGGGACGCCGGTCTCGACCGAGACCTGGGTGAGGCCCTGGACCACGCCCTGGCACACGTACTCGAAGTGGGGGGTGCCGCCGCGGATGACGACACCGAGGGCGACGATCGCGTCGTAGCCCCGGCCCGCCAACACCTTTGCCACGACCGGGAGTTCCCAGCTGCCGGGGACCCTCAGGAGGGTCGGCTCGTCGATCCCCAGGTCGTGCAGGGCGCGCAGCGCGCCGTCCACCAGACCGTCCATCACCTTTTCGTGCCACTGTGCCGCGATGACGGCGACCCGCAGGTCTCCGACGTTGCGTACGGACAGTTCGGGTGCACCCTTGCCGCTCACGTCTCTCCTCAGTTCCTGTTCTTACTGGTTGCCGCAGGTGGACACGGGGGCCGTGTCCAGCCAGGGCAGGTCGTGCCCCATCCGGTCCCGCTTGGTGCGCAGGTAGCGGAGGTTGTGCTCGCCCGCCTCTACGGGCATCGGCTCCCGGCCGGTGACCTTGAGGCCGTGCCGGACGAGCGCGTCGGTCTTGTCGGGGTTGTTGGTCATCAGGCGCAGGCTGTGGACGCCGAGGTCCTCCAGGATCTGCGCGCCGGCGCCGTAGTCCCGGGCGTCGGCGGGCAGGCCGAGCTCCAGGTTGGCGTCGAGGGTGTCCCGGCCGCGCTCCTGGAGTTCGTACGCCCGGAGCTTGGAGAGCAGGCCGATGCCGCGTCCCTCGTGGCCGCGCAGGTAGACGACCACTCCCCTGCCCTCCTCCTGGATGCGCTCCAGGGAGGCCTCCAGCTGGGGGCCGCAGTCGCAGCGCAGGGAGTGGAAGACATCGCCTGTGAGGCACTCGGAGTGGACGCGGACGAGGACGTCCTCGCCGGTGCCGATCTCGCCGTGGACGAGGGCCACGTGCTCCACTCCGTCCACGGTGGAGCGGTAGCCGTAGGCCGTGAACTGGCCGTGGCGGGTGGGGAGTTGGACCTCGGCCTCGCGGCGGACGGTGGGTTCGGCGGTCTGGCGGTAGGCGATCAGGTCCTCGATGGAGATGATCGTCAGGCCGTGCTTGCGAGCGAAGGGGATCAGTTCGGGGAGGCGGAGCATACGGCCGTCCTCGCCCGCGATCTCGACGATCGCGCCGGCCGGGCGCAGGCCCGCCAGACGGGCCAGGTCTACGGCGGCCTCGGTGTGGCCGTTGCGGACAAGGACTCCGCCGGTGCGGGCGCGCAGCGGGAAGATGTGGCCGGGGCGGACCAGGTCGTCGGGCTCGGCGTTGCCGCTCGCCAGGACCTGAAGCGTGGTCGCGCGGTCGGAGGCCGAGATACCGGTGGTCACACCGTGAACGGCGGATGCGTCCACGGAGACTGTGAACGCGGTTTTCATCGACTCGGTGTTGTCCTCGACCATCTGCGGGAGCCGGAGCCGGTCCAGCTCGTCGCCCTCCATGGGGGCGCAGATCAGGCCGCGGCACTCGCTCATCATGAACGCGATGATCTCGGGGGTGGCCTTCTCGGCGGCGATGACGAGATCGCCCTCGTTCTCGCGGTCCTCGTCGTCGACGACCACGACGGGGCGGCCGGCCGCGATGTCCGCGATGGCCTGCTCGACCGGGTCGAGGGAGAAGTCCTCGAAACCGTCTGTGCTGTACAGGATCGGTGCCGCTGTCATGCCGGCGCTCCTTCCAGGACGGGCTGCGGTGCCTTGCGGGAGCGCAGCCACCAGTCGCGCATGCCCCACAGGACGAGCGCGCCGTAGATGACGTAGACGAAGCCGGAGAAGGCGAAGCCGTTGGCGAAGTTGAGGGGGACGCCGACGAGGTCGACGAGGAGCCAGGCGAACCAGAACTCGACCATGCCGCGGGCCTGGGCGTACATCGCGACGACGGTGCCGACGAAGATGTAGGCGTCGGGCCACGGGTCCCAGGAGAGGGACGGGTAGGCCTTGAAGAGGGCGGCGACCGCGACCGTTCCCACGGCGGCGGAGCCGGCCAGGATCGCGCGCTCGCGCCAGGTGGCGAAGCGGGGGGTGATGTGGCCGTCGGCGGAGCCGCCCTTGCCGCGGTTCCACTGCCACCAGCCGTAGACCGCGACGACCATGACGACGACCTGCTTGCCGGCGCTGCCGGAGAGGTGGGCGGTGGCGAACGCGGCGAAGAGGATCACACCGGAGACGAACTGGGTGGGCCAGCTCCAGATGGACCGCCGCCAGCCGAAGGCGAGGCCGATCAGTCCGATAACGTTGCCGATCATGTCCGACCACTTGATGTGCTGGCCGAACAGGACGAAGGCCTCGGAGTTGAGCCAGTTCACGGGGTCACCTCCCGCGCGCCCATCAGCCGCTCCACGTACTTGGCGATGACGTCGACCTCGAGGTTGACCGGGTCGCCGGGCTGCTTGTGGCCCAGCGTGGTCAGGCCGAGGGTGGTCGGGATCAGGCTGACCGTGAAGTAGTCCGGGCCCGCGTCGACCACGGTGAGGCTGATGCCGTCGACGGTGATGGAGCCCTTCTCGACGACGTAGCGCGTGAGGTCGGCCGGGAGCGAGATCTTGACGATCTCCCAGTTCTCGGACGGCTTGCGCTCGATGACCTCGCCGGTGCCGTCGACGTGCCCCTGCACGATGTGGCCGCCGAGGCGGGCGCCGAGGGCCATCGGGCGTTCGAGGTTGACGCGGGAGCCGACGGCGAGATTGGCCAGGCTGGAGCGGTTCAGGGTCTCGGCCATGACGTCGGCGGTGAACTCGTCACCCGCGAAGTCCACGACGGTCAGGCACACGCCGTTCACGGCGATGGAGTCGCCGTGCTTCGCGCCCTCGGTCACGACAGGGCCACGCAGGCGGAAGCGACACGCGTCGTCGAGGGTCTCGACAGCGGTGACTTCACCCAGCTCTTCGACGATTCCGGTGAACACTTCCCGGGTCCTCCTGCCACATCGGGGCACGGACTCCGGGGCCTGTCGAAGACGACAGAATGAAACGAACGGAAGCACCGGGACGACGCCGGACAGAACCCGCCCACACAGGACGAGCCGATACGGCGGCGCGCTCGAATGCCCGCCCGCCGCGCACTGCCTCCCATCCGGACTTTAACCGTCGGTCCAGGAATTCCACCTGGTCAACCGGCCGCTGAACAACACGGACGGGTCGCGGACTGTAACCGCCGGTTCGGACTTTCACCGACCCCGGAGTGCGCTGCTTCTGGTACACGGCCAGTGTGCCACGCCCGGCAAGGGTCCATCCAGGTGAAGGGTGTGGGCTGGCTCACAGAGAGTGTCACTGGCCTTCTCAAGCGGGCCCTACCTGCTGGATCATCTGGTCTAGTCCTTTTCGGATCTCCGGAGGGGACACCCCTGGACCGGTCCGGCGGTGGTGACGACGGCCCTTGCCCACCGCCGGGCCACTCAGGCCAAGCGCGATCGCGCGCTCGGCCGGCTATCCGAACAACTCGCCCTGCGCTCCGTCCTGTGCGGTCAGCAGGGCCCCGCGCAGGACGGCGGCGCCGCCGAGGGCGCTGGGGCGGACCTCCGCGGGCAGGGGTGACATGCGGGTGATCCGTTCGGCCACGCGTACGGCGAGTTCGTCGCCCCCGGCCTGCCCGACCTCACCGCCGAGGACCACGCACCCGGGGTCCAGCAGCGCGACGACCGACGCGACACCGAGGGCGAGCCGGTCGGCGAGGGTGTCCAGAAAGCGGGCGGCGCGAGCGTAGTCGGGGGCGGAGGCACCGTCGGGGGTGGCTGCGGCATCCGCGCCTCCGCCGGCACCCGCGTCTCCCCGGGCACCCGCGTCTCCCCGGGCACCCGGCTCACTCCCGCCCACCCCCGTGACCGCCCACCGCACAACCTCCGCCGCGCTGCCCCCCTCGGCACCCTCGACCCCCAACACCCCGCACTCCCGCGCCAGTTCAAGCACAGCCCCGGCCCCCGCGAGCGAGTGAAACCCGCCCTCGCAGTCCGTCGCCGAAGGCAGCCCCCGCGTCCCCGGCACCGGCAGGAAGCCGAGTTCGCCCGCACCCCCGGACGCTCCCCTGCGCAGCGCGCCGTCCAGGACCACCGCCGCGCCGATGCCCATGCCGAGCCAGAGCAGGACGAACGTGTCCCGGTCGTGGGCCGCGCCGTCGCGTTGCTCGGCCAGGGCCGCGAGGTTGGTCTCGTTCTCGACGACGATGCGGGTGTCCGGGAGGCGTTCGTGGAGGGCGGCGACCAGGCGGCGGTGCCAGGCGGGGAGGCCGCTGGTGTCGCGGAGTTCGCCGGTGGTCGGGTCGATGAGGCCGGGGGCGCCGACGCACACCGTGTGGAGGTGTTCCGCGCCCGCCTCCTTCGCCGCGCGTTCCACGAGGGCGACGGCCTGTTCGACCGCCGGGCCCGTGCCCGAGTCGTCGTCGATCGGTACGGACGCCTCGGCCAGCACCCGGCCGACCAGGTCGGAGACGAGCACGGAGACGCCCTCCAGCCGGACGTCCAGCGCGGCCAGGTAGGCACGATCGGCGACGATGCCGTACAACCGGGCGTTCGGGCCGCGCCGTTGCTCCCCGGATTCGCCGACCATCTCGATCAGTCCGGAGGCCGTGAGGCGTTCGACGAGGTCGGCGACGGTCGGCCGGGAGAGTCCGGTGAGCTGCTTCAACTGCCCTGCCGTCAGCGGGCCTTCCTGCTGAAGCAGTCGCAGGGCGAGCCGGTCATTGATGGCCCGGGCGGTGCTCGGGGATGCGGGCATGCCGGGAATCCTCCCAGATCGAGGGGGTGCATCGGGCGGCCGGTATTTCGCTATCTATCAGGCAGGGTTCCTGATAGTTTACCCGGCGCGAGCGGGACGAGAACACGCGAGCAGGGATTTTGACGGCGGCGGGGACGTGACCAGCAGGAGGGGCCGGACAATGAGTGAAGTGGTCTACGACCGACGTGAGGTGAAGCGCGCCCGGTACGCCGTGGCGGCCGTCTTCGCGGTGCACGGCGCGGTCACCGGCTCGTTCGCGACCCGGGTGCCGTGGATCCAGGAGCACGCGCACGTCGCCGCGGGCTGGCTCGGATTCGCCCTCGCCTTCGGGGCGTTCGGTGCCTCCTGCTCGATGCCGCTGGCCGGCTGGATCACCCATCGCTTCGGCAGTCGTACGGCCCTGCGCGGACTGATCGCGCTCTGGACGACGGCCCTGATCCTCCCGTCCCTCGCGCCGAACCTCATCACCCTCTGCCTGGCGATGTTCACGTACGGCGCGAGCGCGGGCATGGCCGACGTCGCCATGAACGCGCTCGGCGTCGAGATCGAGCGGCTGCTCGGCAAGTCGATCCTCTCCGGGCTGCACGGCATGTGGAGCGCGGGCGCCCTGATCGGTTCGGCGGGCGGCACCCTCGCCGCGCACCTCGGCTCGGACGCGCGCGTGCACCACCTCATCGCGGCTGCCGTCCTGACCGTGCTCGGCGTGACCGCCTGCCACTGGGTGCTCGACATTCCCCCGGGCGTGGAAGAGGAAGCGCCGCCCCGGTTCACGCTGCCGCCGAAGTCCGCGCTGCTCATCGGTGCGGTGGGTTTCTGCGCGGTGTTCGCGGAGGGGGCGAGCCTGGACTGGTCGGCGGTGTTCCTGAAGGACCAGTTGGGTACGTCGGCCGGGCTCGCGGCGGCCTCGACGACCGGCTTCATGCTGACGATGGCGGTGGCCCGGATGGTGGGCGACGGGGTGGTGAACCGCTTCGGTTCGGTGCGTACGGTCCGCGCGGGCGGGGTGCTGTCCGTGTTCGGCGGGCTGCTGATCGTCCTCGCGGAGAACCCCGCGCTGACGATGATCGGCTTCGCGCTGCTCGGTCTGGGCATCGCCGTGGTCGTCCCGCTGTGCTTCGCGGCGGCGGGCCGCAGCGGCCCCAACCCGAGCCAGGCCATCGCGGGCGTCGCGACGATCACCTACACCTCGGGGCTTGTCGCGCCGAGCCTGATCGGCGGGGTCGCGCAGGCGACGAGCCTGGTCGTGTCGTTCTGCCTGGTCACGGTGTTGGCGGGCGGGCTCGTGGTCTTCGCGGGCGTGCTCCGCGCCGGGGACCGGGACCGCCCGAAGGTCAGTCCGCCGAGCGCAGCAGTGTCCGGCCCACGGCCCTGAGCGCCTCGCTCCAGGGCGCGGGGCGCAACGTCCCCGCGTCCAGCCGGACCAGCACCCGGGTACCGGTCGCGTACGTCACCGAGCCGTCCGCCGAGCAGAACCGGAAACCGTAGGTCAGGCCGGTGTTCCCCAGCCGGTCGAGCCAGAGGTGGACGCCGTAGTCGCCCGGCTTCGTGACCGGCGCCTCGTAGCTGATCAGCAGTTCCTTCACCACGTTGCAGGCATCGCCCGCGCTCGCCCAGTCGCCGTCGAAGCGGACCCCGTGCTCCTGCCACAGCTCGGTCCACGCCCGCTCGACGAGGAGCGGGTAGCGGGCGTTGTGCAGCATGCCGAGCGCGTCGAGGTCGTCGAAGTGGACGGTGACCGGTATGAGCCGGCCGTGCGACAGGGCAATGGCGGACGGGGATTCGACGGTCACGGCGGGGCTCCCGAGCGGTGCTGGTGGGGCGGTGGAGACTGTGGGGACCGCCCCATTCTAAGCGACCGCTCAGGAGCCCCTGCCGGGAAGGCCCTGCTCAGGCGGGCCTACGGGAGGCCCAAGGGAAGGGTCTACGGGGGGCCGGTCATCCGGCGATCGAGTCCAGCTGCTCGGCCGCCGGACGCAGCGCCCACAGGTCGCCGCCGGGCGGCGCCTCCAGCTTCGGTACGGCGGCCTTGGCGCGGGCGTCGCCCGCATCGGCAGCCGCGTGGACGACGTCGCTCGCCGCGTACCGGTAGAACTCCAGCTCCGGATGCGACCACGCGGCGGCGCCGGTCGCGGCCGGCAGCAGATAGTCCACCGCCTTCAACAGGCCCTGCCCGTCCGGGCCTTGATAGCTCCACAGGTCCACGCCGACATGCCGGCCGATGGCCGCGAGCCGGGTGTACGCGACCAGGTCGAAGGTCGAGTAGTGCCAACTCCGGGTCCGCGCGAGCTCCTGCGGCTGGCTGCCGTCGCCCGCGATCTGCGGGTCGATGCGCTTGGCGCGCGCGTCCAGCACGGTCCGCCTGGCCAGCGCCTTGTCGCCGGTCGCGTAGGCGAGGGCGGCCACCTGCATGTCGTAGAAGGTGCCGTGGTTGTTGGCGGCGGCGCCCTCCTCCTTGCCGAAGGCGCTGTTCTTCAGCCAGTCGAGGAAGTCGGAGTTCCAACTGGCCATCGCCGTACGGTCGTTCCGCGTCCAGCCGGGGGCGCCGGTGCCGAGGATCGCGAGGGCGTCGACGACGCTGGTGTACGACTGGGAGAAGTCGATGACGCCGATGGCGCGGCCGTCGTACTTGCACGGGATGAACTGGGCGTGGTTCAGGTTGGGGTTCATCCGCGTGGCCGGGTCGAGGAACCAGGTGCGCAGGACCTGGTCGGCCTTGTGCGCGTAGCGCTTCTCGCCGGTGTAGTACCAGGCGAGCGCGAGGTCGTACGTCGAGTCGAAGACCTTCTCGACGTCCTGGCGGTCGGTGCCCGTGTCGACCTCGGGGTTGCGCTGACCGTCGCGCTGGACGTACGGGCAGCCCCAGGGGTTGGCGGCGGTCGGGGTGGTCGTGGGCCACCAGTAGGGGGCCTGGCTCAGGTAGTCGTGAACATCGCCGCCGGGGGCGGGTTTCGGCTTGTCGACGACCGTCCAGGGGCCCTGGTGCAGCCAGTTGTCGGCGCGGGTCGTCAACTGCTTGACCGCGCGGCGGAGTTGGGGGTCACCGCGGTCCAGGCGGAGCTTGGTCTGCTGGAGGCGGGCGCCGTCGAGGACGGCGGTGTTGGGGGCGGCCGGCGCCGAGTGCGCAGCGGCCGAGGGGACGCACACGGCTGTCAGCGTGGCCACGGCCGCGAGAAGGACGCCGAGGCGGGGTCTGGCACTCATGCACCAACTCCAATCATGGATGTGAACGTTGTTCATGAATGGAACTGTGCGAGCGTAGAACCACCAGGTACCCGTGACAATGGTCCGGACCGGATTCATGGACGCGGATAGCGAGCCCCCGCAGTGGAGCGCGGCGTCCAGCGCGGCGCGGCGCGGCGCCACGGCGGTGCTGCCCAGTTTTCGCGTCGGCGCACAGTTCTTTGCCTTGGACGTGATGTCCGGCCTGAACCACCGAGACGACGGCACCGCACCTCGCGGGCATCTGATATATCGCTGGTATGCGCACTGAATACAACCCGGCCCAGCTTGAGCCCTTCGCGGTTTACCGTCTGCTCACGTCGACTGTCGTTCCGCGCCCCATCGCCTGGGTCTCGACGGTCTCCGCCGACGGCGTCGACAATCTCGCTCCCCACTCCTTCTTCACCGTCTCGTCGGTCGCGCCGCCCATCGTGCAGTTCACCTCGGTCGGCCGTAAGGACTCGCTGCGCAATGTCGAGGCCACCGGACAGTTCGTCGTCAACCTCGCCCCGGAACCGCTCATCGACGAGGTGAACAAGACCGCGACGGAATTCCCGGAAGGCGTGAGCGAATTCGACGCCGTGGGGGTCGAGCGCGAGGCCGGCGCGCGGGTGAAGGCACCGCGCGTCGCCCGCTCCCCCGTGGCGCTGGAGTGCGAACTCCACAGCACCCTTCTGCTGGGTAATTCCACTGTGGTCTTCGGACGGGTGATACACATCGCGATCGACGAAACCGTTCTGGAGAACGGCCATCCGGAAGCCACTCGGCTACGCCCGCTGGCCCGCCTGGGCAAAGACGAGTGGAGCACCCTCGGCGAGGTTCTCGACCTGCGTCGCATTCGGTACACCGACTGGCCCGAATCGAACCGATAGGCCCTTTTCCTCTCATGGAATTGGCCGTTCCCACGATTTCGATCGGACCAGTACGGCGGTGTGCTGGTCCGCCGGACTCCCGCGTACCGAGGCTTGTCCCGTAAGTGATCTTCAAGCGGATGGGGACACGGTCGTCGGGGTGCGCATCCATCCAGCGAGGGTGAGGTTGTGCAGGCGGGCAACGCGGAGGATGGCATGGTGGACCCCCTCTCCTTTGAGCCGGCGGTCGCGGAGGATCTTCCAGGTCTTCATACGGGCGAAGACGTGCTCCACTCGGGCACGAACCTGCTTGTGAAGCGATTGCGTTCCTCCTTCCAGGACGGGAGCTCTTCCCCCTGGCGCCGACGGTGTGGAATGACCGGACCGGTGGCCTGATGGGCGGTGGAGTACCGATAGTTCTTCGACTGCTCGGCAACTGTGTGGTCGCGGGTGGGCACCAGCGTGCCATCCACGATGAGCACGGTGTTCTTACCGAACCGCTTCCGCCGCTGGAGCGCGAGCATCGGCCCGAGGTGGTCAATGATCCGGTCCGCGGACGACTTGGAGATCCCGAACACCGGGGCAAGCTGCCGCATCGTCAAGTTCGTGCGCCAGTACGCCGTGACCAGCAAGATGCGGTACTCGGATGCGGTACTCAAGCGACAGGCTCCACGGGCGACCGCGGTGCAGATCGATGGCCTGCTCGTGCCGAATCACGGCCACCGACTTGCTAAAGCCACCCGGGCCCGGTCCGCTGAAGGGGGCTGTCCAAGACGGCGCCGACGCCGTGACCACACCAGCCACACCATGATCGTTCCACCCCGGGAGGAGGCCGAACGAGTGCCTTCCGCGCAAGAGGCGGCGCCCAACGGTGCTGTGCCTACTGACGCGTCCAGTCCAGAATGCTGTCGTGGCCGAAGATGAACAGAGCAGCATAGAACCGCGTTCATTCCTGACGTGCACAACGGAGGTTGCTCAGCTGCTGGGTGTCGAAGACGTCGCCATGAAGCCAGACAACCGGCATGCCCGCCACCTCGCACATGCGGTGCGTAAGCCGCTGCTCGAACGTGCCTTTCTGCCCGAGGAGTTGTTCGCCCCGTTGATGGCGGCAGCCGTGTACGACCCAGACCCCAGCTTCTGCCGCTGGTTCGTCGAACCGGCGGTCTACGCGTTCGGACGGCGCCGTGTGATGGCAGCAATGGTCGACTACCTACGGATCGGCACGGATGCTGAGCGAGGGGGTGCCGTGCGGGCCTGGTACTGCGCCCATGTGCCTTTGCGCGAAGATCGGTCCCCAGCGTACGAACCCGGCGGGGTACGTGATTCCGCTCTGGACGAGTCACAGGACATCAAGGACGCCTGGCTGGAAGCCTCCATGCGGGTGTTCGCCGAGGCCACCGATCTGCGGATGCGCCACCGCGTCCTGCTGGGCCTGCCTACCTCCCCGGCGGCATATCCGCCACACCTGCACGAACTATTTGAAAGCACACTCGCATCCGCCGAGGCCCATCCCGACCACCACATCCGTCGCTGGGCCGCCGCAGCAGACCACGACGCAGTCTGAGCCCGACTGTCGCCCCCCCCGGCCGTTACGGGACAGCCCTTAATCGAGTCGGCCCCACGCGGCGACCAGTTCCGACAGGTAGATCGTCGCCTGCGCTTCCTCGCACGCCTGCGACAGGCGGCTGTGCAGCGTCTCGACATCCGCGTCCTGGGCGTCGGCGACACCGCTGCGTTCGATCAACGGCAGGAGACTGCGCACGGTTTCGGCGACGAGAGACATCGCCACCGAGTCCGCGTCTCCCGTCGGCACGGCAACGGCGACCGCGGGACGGGCCAGCCCCGCCGATCGCAGCACCTGGGCCAGTTGTTCGCCCATGTCGGGGTTGCTGCCTGCCTCTCGCTGCCCCGCGCAGATCCACTCCCGGCAGGTCGTCACCAAGGGCACCTCGGGAATGGCGCGCGCCCGGGAGATATTGATTTCCTGGAACGTCACGAGGCCGCCGGGACGTACCGACCTCGTCAGCGCTTTCACGACCGCCACGGGGTCCTGGAGATGCATCAGGATGAGTCGACCCACCAACGCGTCGACAGGCTCCGCGAGTTCGACATCGGGCAGCACCCGGTGCTCGAACCTGACATTCCCCATCGCGGCCGCGGCGGCATTGTCGCGCGCGGTCTCCAGGACCTCCGGATTCATGTCCACGCCCACGACGTGGCCCTGCGGGCCGACGATCCGCGCGGCGGCGAGAGACACTCCGCCCGTGCCGCAGCCGACGTCGAGGACACGCATTCCCTCTCGCAGGCCGGCGGCCCTCAGGAGGTACTCGGTGAACCCTCCGTACAGCGCGTCCTGGACATCCAGCCTGGCCGTCTCCTCGGAAGTCTTTCCCATCGCGTATGTGCTGATCGCTGTCTCTGACATGCTTCGTTCCGCCACCGTTCACGAGTACCGGCCGAGACACCCGACGGTGACTCGCGGACGACTCTGCCAAGGCGCGGCCAAGCCGTCTTTCGTGTCGGCGCACAGTCCTTTCCCGTGGACGAGAGGATCAGCGTGCCAAGTCGTATGCATACGACGCCGTGAACGTGCCGGCCGCGCCCTTGCAACCGTCCGACTCCCCCGGCAGCTTGACCCACAGATAACCGTCGATCCGTGCCTCCCCGGTGTTCAGGGTCGGCGCCCGGCCGATCTTGCGGCCCGCCGGGTCGCACCACTGGCCGTCGGCCGGGGCGCCGTTGCCGTTGCGGCTGGTGTCGATGACCGCGCCGAGATCCGCGGGGCCGCCGAGGGCGTCGAGGACCTGGCGGTCGTAGGCGATCTCGGCCGAAGTGGCGTGGAAATTCGAGACGTTGCTGAAGACGCCGTCCGAAGAGGCGGCGGAGGCCGCGCCCGCCTGCTTGAGCAGGGCCGCCTGTTGTGCGGCCGGGTTCCAGTCGGAGTGGCCCGCGTCGTAGTACACGCGGGCCTTCGGGTCGGCGGCCTTCAGGACGCGGCCCGCGCGGGCCAACGCCTCGAAGCGGTCGGCGCGTTGGGCCTCGGAGAGGCAGTCGGCCTGGGCTATGGAGTCCGGTTCGAGGATGACGACGACCTCCCTGGAGCCCAGCCCCGCCGCGAAGTTGTCGATCCACCCGTCGTACGCGGCGAAGTCCGACGCCCCGCCTTCGGAGGCCCCGCCGCAGTCCCGGTCCGGGATCGCGTACGGCACGACGACCGGCACCCGGCCCTGTGCGGCGGCGCCCGAAGTGACCGCGCGGACCCGGGAGGTGATCGTCGACGGCGTGAAGTCCGCGAACCACACCGCCGCCGGCTGATCGGCTATCCGGGACTCTATGACCTCGGTACGGGGGTCGTCGGGGTGATCGCGGACCCAGTCGAGGACCTGCGACTCGGGGTGGCGGTAGAGGCTCGGGGAGACGGCCGCCGACCGCTTCCTGCCGGTCTTCGTGGGAGAGGGCACGGCGCTCTTCCTCGGCTTGGCCGAGGCGGACGCGGAGGAACTCGCCTTTGTGGAGGCGGTTGTTGACGGTACGTCAGGCAGCAGCACCAGCAGCGTGGCCCCGCTCGCGTCGAGCCGCGCCGCGTTCGCGCCGCGCTCGTCGTCCAGCGCCTTGATCATCCCGGTCACCGTGCCGACCGCGACCACGACCGACGCGGCCACCACCAGCACGCCGCGCCGGGCGGCCCGCCCCCGCCGCCGGCCACGCGAACCCGACACCCTGCCCCCTCGCGCCGAACCCGTTCCCCCGTTCTGGGGAAGTGTCGGGCCCGGCGGCACCTCGGCCAGCCTAGGGCTGGGACGCTGCCCCCATGGGGCAATTGGCACACTTCACCACACCCGTGGACAAGGTCGTCTCCCGGCTGCGCGCGCTCGACGAGGAACTGCCGGCCCGGGACGGGATCGCGGTCTTCAACCGCGTCTACCTCGCCGTCACGGAGGCGGTCGACCGGAGCGTCGACGCCGGGCGGTTCGCCGACGCGCGGGCCGCGATCACGCTGGACGTACGGTTCGCGGAGCGGTACCTCGCGGCCGTGGACGCGGCGGCCAACGGGCGCCGCCCGCCCGCCTGTTGGCGACCGCTGTTCCAGCTTCGGCGCCATCCCGGCGTACGTCCGCTGCAGTTCGCCCTGTCCGGCATCAATGCGCACATCGGCCACGATCTCGCGCTCGCCGTCGTGGACGCCTGTCGTACGCTCGACTGCGAACCGGCCGAGCTGGAGGACGAGTTCGACCGCGTGGGCGATCTCCTCGTCTCGCTGGAGGAGCGCATCCGCGAGGAGCTGATGCCCGGGCCCGATCTGTTCCAGATCGCCGATCCGCTCACGCATCTGCTCGGCTCATGGAGTCTGGAGCGGGCCCGCGAGGCCACCTGGACGGCGGCGCGGGCACTGTGGGCGTTGCGCGGACTGCCCGATGTGGCCGAGGAGTTCACCGAGCGGCTGGACGCGGCGGTGGGGCTCGCGGGCCGCATGATGCTGACGCCGTTGCCCGACTGAGGTGGCCTGATCCGGTCGTCGTGCGAGCCGCCTCGGAATCCTCCGGTGATCGCCCTACGTTGACGCACGCATCCCCATGCGAAGGAGCATCGGTATGACGATTCGGCTCGGCCTCAGCCTCCCCCAGATGCACCAGTACACCATCGGCACGGACGTTCCCGACGTGGCCCGCGCCGCCGAGGAGATCGGCTACGACAGCCTGTGGGTCTTCGAGCGGGCCCTCTTCCCGGAGCCCGCCACCCAGGGCCTGTACGGCATCGAGGGCCTCCCCTGGCCGGACGCGTACCGGAACGTGGCCGAGCCCCTGGTCACCCTCACCCTCGCCGCAGCGGTCACCGAGCGGGCCCGGCTGGGCAGCAGCGTGCTGGTGGCACCGCTGCACACCCCCTTCCAACTGGCCAAGTCGCTGGCCTCGTTGGACGCGGCGAGCGGCGGCCGGGTGATCGCGGGCCTGGGCACCGGCTGGTCGCTCGACGAGTACGCGGCCTCCGGCATCCGGCCGTTCGAGGAGCGCGGCAAGGTCCTCGACGAGCTGATCGAGGTGTGCCGGGCGGTCTGGGGCCCCGACCCGGTGACGTACGACGGGCAGTTGACGAAGATCGCCTCGGCCGTGGTCGGTCCCAAACCCGCCCGGCCGATCCCGATCATGCTGGCCGCGGGCAACAAGAAGGCCCAGCGGCGGCTGGTCGACCACGCCGACGGCTGGCTGCCGGTGGGCATGGGCGCCGAGCAACTGGCCGCCCAATGGCGGGAGTTGCAGGAGCTCGCGGCCGAACGCGGGCGCACCGAACCGATCCGGACAGTCGTGCGGGTCAACACCGTGTACACGGCCAAGCCCTACGACGGACCGGACCGCCAGCCCTTCCAGGGCAGCGCCGACCAGATCGTCGAGGACCTCGTGGCCCACGCGGCGGTCGGCCTGGAGGAGATCCTGATCGACCTCCAGACCACCCCGCGGGACGCCCAGGAGCTCAAGGCCGTCGCCGCCGAGGTGTACGAGAAGGCGCGGGCGGCCGGGGTCTGAGGAACTCCGGCCGGTTCACCTCCGGCCGGCTGAACTCCCCTCAGTCCTCCGGGAGTTCGACCGGGGCGATGTCGTCGTAGACGTCCCCCGGCCCGGGGTTGGTCGGGTCGGTCGTGCCGCCGAGTTGGTGCATGACGCCCCAGACCGCGTTCAGCGCGGTCTGGACGGCGCCCTCGGCCCAGCCCGCGGTCCAGGAGATGTCGTCGCCGGCGAGGAAGACGCCCCGCTTGTCCTCGGGCAGCCGGTCCTGCATGAAGTGGGTGAACAGGCGCCGCTGGTAGCGGTAGTGGCCGGGCAGGTTGGCCTTGAACGCGCCCATGAAATAAGGCTCGTTCTCCCAGGAGACGGTCACCGGGCTGCCGATGACGTGCTTCCTGATGTCGACCTTCGGGTAGATCTCGCCGAGCGACTTCAGCATGACCTCCATCCGCTCGTTCGCGGACAGCGGCAGCCACTTGAGGCTGTCGTCGCACCAGGTGTACGAGAGGCAGATGACGGCGGGCTTGTCCGGGCCGTCGTCGAGGAGGTAAGTCCCGCGCGTCATACGGTCGGTGAGGGTCATCGACATGACGTCCCGGCCGGTCTCCTCGTCTCTGTCCAGCCAGAACGGCCGGTCGACCGGGACGAAGAGCTTGGAGCTCTCCATGTAGTGGGTGCGCTCGATCGCGGTCCAGTGGTCGATCGGGAAGAGCGAGTCGTCGCAGGCGATCTTCGAGAGCAGCATCCAGGACTGGGCGGTGAAGATCGCCGCCTGGTAGGTGCGGATGTCGCCGTTCGCGTCCGTCACGGTGATGCCGTTGCCGGCGGTGCGGTGCAGCCGGGTCACGGCGGGGCGGGGTGCGCTGCCCGCGTGCAGGGAGGCCAGCGAGGTGCCGTAGGGCCAGTGGACGATCTTCTGCGGCTCGCGGTCCCAGAGGCGGAGCGGGAGTTGCTGGGAGCCGCCGACGATGCCGCGGTGGTGGTCGTCGGCCTCGGTGTAGACGACGCGCAGGATTTCGAGGATCGAGTTGGGGAAGTCGGTGTCCCAGCCGCCGGTGCCGAAGCCGACCTGGCCGAAGATCTCGCGGTGCCGGAAGGACTTGAAGGATTCCGAGTCGCAGAGGAAGCCGTAGAAGGTCTGGTTGTCGAGTTTCTCGACGAGCTTCGACCAGATCGCGCGGATGCGCGGGACGTCGCGTTCGCGCAGGGCGCGGTTCATGTCGGAGAAGTCGGCGCCCTCTTCGAGGCAGGCGTTCCAGGCGTGCATGACGTCGCGGTAGACCTGCGGGAGGTCGTCGACGGTGGTCGCGTAGTGCGACTCGCCCTTGAGGTCGACGACCGTCGAAGGGGTCGCCTCCGCAAGGGGGTTGGGGAACGGCCGGGTCTCAAGTCCCACCAGGTCGATGTAGTGCTGGAGGGCGGTGGAGGAGGGCGGGAAGCGCATCGCGCCCATCTCGGCGGTGAGGGAGGGATCGCACCCGTCGAAGCCGACGGTCCGCAACCGTCCCCCGATCTGGTCGGCCTCGTAGACGACGGGCTTGAGGCCCATCTTCATCAGCTCGTAGGCGGCCACGATGCCGGACAACCCGCCGCCGATCACCGCGACTTCGGTGCCGTGCTCGGTCGCGGGTATCTGGCCGAGGCCCGCCGGGTGGGCGAGGAAGTCGTCGTACGCGTATGGGAAGTCCGGCCCGAACATGGTGATCGGCGGCTGCCGCTCGTCGGCGTGCTGGACGGCGTTGGGCACCGTGGACGTCATGGGGTACGGACTCCTAGCGGAACAAGAACAAGTACAAGTGCGGGAACAGCAGGGGGGATTCAGGCCAGGGACCCGTAGAGGCCGGGGCGACGGTCCGTCAGATACGGGTTGGCCGCACGGGAGTTGGCGAGGAACTCGGGGTCCAGGTCCGAGAGGAGGAGTTCCTCGCCGCGGCCGGCGCGGGTGCGGGCGACTCCGTCGGGGCCGGCGAGGGTGGAGAGGCCGAAGAAGTCGAACTCCCCTTCCTGGCCGATGCGGTTGATGTACGCCACGTACATCTGGTTCTCCCAGGCGCGCACCGGGACCAGGGACTCGGCGACGAACTGGAACGGGTGCATGTTCGCCGTCGGGACGAGGAGCAGGTCGGTGCCGGCGAGGGCGTGCGCGCGGACGGGCTCCGGGAACTCGACGTCGTAGCAGATCATCAGCCCGACGGTCAGGCCGTCCAACTCGGCCTGGACGACCGGCTGTTCGCCCGGTGTGAAGTGGGCGCGCTCGAAGTCGCCGAAGAGGTGGGTCTTGCGGTAGTTGGCGAGGCGGGTGCCGTCGGCGGAGATGAGCTGGGCCGAGTTGTACACGGCGTCGCCGTCGCGCTCGGGGTAGCCGTAGGCGATCGCGAGGCCGTGGCGGCGGGCGATGTCGGCGATCGTGTCCGCGGAGTCGCCGTCGGCGGGTTCGGCGAGGCGGCCGATGTCGTCGCCGATCGCGTATCCGGTGAGGAACATCTCCGGCGCGGCGAGCAGCCCGGCACCGCCGGCCGCGGCCCGGCCCGCGGCCTCGTCGAGGACCTTGAGGTTCTCGACGAGGGAGCCGGGGCGGCCGGAGCTCTGGAGGAGGGCGGTGCGCATGTGTGTTCCTCACCGGTACGAAAAGGTTGAAGAGCCACCTATCGGGGCCCACCTAGACGGTACGGCCGAGGGGCTGGGCCGGACAAGAAGGAGCCGTTGCGCGCCGGTGAGCGGTTTGTTGCGTGCGGGTGGGACGGGGCGGCGATTCGTTGCGTGCCTGGTGGGTGCGGGTCGTTCGGTTGCGGCGAACCGGCTGTCAGACCCCGGGCGTAGGTTTCCGTCCATGAATCCTGACCTGATCAACCGGCTCACTCCCTTCCGCGAGGAAGCACTGGGGCGCGGGATACCGCTCGAGGACGTCGAGCGGTGGATCGCCACCGCACGTCCGTCCGCGACCCTCGTCACGCGCGGGGACGGGCCGGTCGTCGGCAGGTTCGGCGGACCGCTGCTGCTGCCCGCCGACGCGCCCGACCCCTGGTACCCGTTACTCGCCACCCTCGACTGCGCGGCCCTGCCCGAGGAGACGACGGGCCTTCAACTGCCCTCTGATGGACGCCTGTTGTTCTTCGGCTTCCCCGAGATGACGTACTACGGCAGTACGGCCGGTGAGGTCGTGCACATCCCCGAGGGGACACCCGTCGAGGAGCGGAACACGAAGTACCCCTGCGTCTACGGCGAGGAGGGGGACACGTTCTTCGACGGCGCGACGCTCGCCGTCTACGAGCAGTTCCCGCAGCAGGAACTGCGGCTGGCGCCCGACGTCTCCCTGCCGCACCACTTCCTGGCCCCGTCCCCGGAGGGCGGCGACGAGACCGTCACGCTCCCCGGCCATCCCCACGCCTGGGACCTGGCCGAGGCCTGGGACGAGACGTACGGCGGCATCGTCGTCGACGGACCGCTGCACATCGGCGGGTACGCGTCCCACGAGTGCACGGAGACGGACCCCGTCACGGACGCGGCGGCGGAGGCGGAACGGGCGCGCCGACACGAGGCCGAGGCGACGCCCGGGTCCGCCGACGCCACGGAACTGCCCGCCCCCGAGGAGTGGACCCTGCTCGCCCAGTGGGACATCGGTCTCAACGGGCGGGAGGGCTCCACCCTGCACTGGGTGATCCCGAAGCAGGATCTGGCCGAGCGCCGCTTCGACCGGGCGCACGTGTCGTTCTTCTGGAACCCTTGATGGTGCCTCCGCTGGAAGGCCCGTGCGTCGGCTGCGGGTCCGTTGTGGCTGGTCGCGCCCACGCGGCGGAGCCGCACATCGACACAGCCCCGCGCCCCTTTGGGGCGCGCTGCCGGACCGCTTGTGTCACTCAACCGCGGGGCACCGCGAACACCGTAAGGACGGCCGCGTGGTCCGACGGCCAGCAGTTGGCGGCCACGTCCGGCCAGGGGCTAGGCGTGCCGACCACAAACGTCCGGGAGTCGAGCACGGTCAGCCCCCGGTGCAGGACGTAGTCGATACGGTCCTGCGGTTCGGCGCGCCCACTGCCGTCCTCGTTCACGGGGTGGATCGGCGACCAGGTGTGCCCGGGGTCCGCGGCCGGGTCCGGGTGGACCTCCCGGTACGAGTCGCGCAACCCCGCGTCCGCCGCCGCCTTCGTCACCGGCCACTCCACGTCCGGCCAGTCCAGGTGCGAGGGGCTGTTGAAGTCACCGACCAGGACAACGGGGACGGCGTCCGCGGCCACCTCCGCGATCCGGCCGAGGGCATCCCGCATCTGGGCGAGCCGGACGTCCTCGTGGGCGATCAGGTCGGCGGCCGGGAGCCCGTCGTAGGCGGATTCGTAGGGGCCGTAGGGCGTGCAGTCGAGGTGGCAGGTCCACAGGTCGATCTCGCGGCCTTCGGATACGGCGATCCGTACGCCCGCCGCTCCGTAGAAGCCGACGTCCGGGTCGTCGAAGCGGGCGGTGATCGGGTGGCGGCTGATCACGCCGAGGTTCTCGCCGGCGCGGTGGTGGTGCCAGCCGAGCGCCTCGGCGAGTTCCTCGGCGGCGGTACCGCCGGTCTCCTGGAGGCCGACCACGTCCGCGCCGGTCTCCGCGATCGCCTTGAGCTGCTTGGTCCGGTGGTCGTCGACTTTGCTGCCGCCGAGCCAGAGGTTCCAGGTCAACACGCGTAGCTCGTACGGCGATTCGTGCGTCACCATCGCGCGCAGGGCTGCCGGGGTGACCCCGACGAGGCTCTCCCGCACCGTCCGGCCGGGTGCCGCGTCGATCGGGGCCAGCGACGGTACGGCGAGGACCGCGCAGCCGGCCGCCTCGGCGGAGCTGACGCCGGTCTGGGTGTCCTCCACGGCCACACAGGCCGCCGGGTCGACGCCGAGGGCGCGGCAGGCGGCGAGGTAGGGATCGGGGGCGGGCTTGGTGGGCCCGGTGTCGTCGGCGGTGACGGAGACCGCGAAGCGGCTCGCGCCGAGGGCGTCCAGGACGGTGTCGGCGACCGCGCGGGGGGACGCGGTGACCAGGGCCGTGGGGACGCCGTCGCGGGCGAGGGCGTCGAGGAGGTCGAGCGCGCCGGGGCGGGGCACGATGCCGGTGCGGACGCGGGCGGCGAACTCCCGGTGCAGTGCGGCCGCGAGGTCCGCCGCCGGGGCGCCCGTGGTCGTGGCGAGCCAGTCGGCGGTGTGCTCGACCGGGCGGCCGAGCACCTCCGGCTGGTCCGCGTCCGTCAGGGTTCTGCCCGCGACCTGCTCGACCGCCTCCCACCACAGCCGCTCGGTGTCGACGAGCGTTCCGTCCATGTCGAACAGGACGGCCTGGAGCGGGAGTTGGGCGTGGGGGGTCACGTTTCTCTCTTTCACTGCGGGTGCGCTACGGGCGGTTGGGCCCTACGGGTTGATGCGGTCTGCCACGAGTACCGGCCGTTCCGGCAGCGACACCTTTACAGCGACTCCGGCGCCCAGGGTGGTGGCCTCGTGCGTGGGCAGGTCGGCCTTGACCTCGGTGCCGTCGCCGAGCAGCACGCTGACGCGGACGACCGCGCCGAGGAACGCGGTGCCGACGACACGCGCGTCACCGGCCTCGTCGGCGTGCACGTCGATCGCCTCGGGCCGTACCAGCACGTCGACTTCGGGTCCTGCCGGTGCCTCGCCGTCGACGGGCAGCCGCTGGCCGAGCACCTCCACGACCCCGTCCGAGAGCTGCCCCGGGAGGCGGCTCATCGTGCCGACGAACTCGGCGACGAACGCGGTCGTGGGCCGGCCGTACAACTCGGCCGGTGCGGCGCACTGTTCGAGCTTTCCGGCGCGCATCACGGCGACCCGGTCGGCTATGGACAGCGCCTCTTCCTGATCGTGCGTCACGAAGAGAGTGGTGATGCCGAGTTCCTGCTGGAGGCGGCGGATCTCCTCGCGCAGGGACAGCCGCACCTTGGCGTCGAGCGCCGAGAGCGGTTCGTCGAGGAGCAGGACGCGCGGCTGGAGGGCGAGCGCACGGGCCAGGGCGATGCGCTGCTGCTGACCGCCGGAGAGCTGGTGCGGGAAGCTCTCGCCCTTGTCGCCGAGCCCGACAAGGTGGAGCAACTCGTTGGCGCGAAAACGTCGTTCGGCCTTGTTCACCTTGCGCATGCGCAGGCCGAAGGCGACGTTGTCGAGCGCGTTGAGATGCGGGAAGAGGCTGTACGACTGGAAGACCATCCCGGCGTCGCGGCGATGGGCGGGGACCTGGGTGACATCCTTGCCGTCCACCAACACCTCGCCGGAGGTGGGGTGTTCGAAGCCGGCGAGCATGCGCAGGGCGGTTGTCTTGCCGCAGCCGGAGGGGCCGAGCAGGGCCAGGAACTCGCCGGGCTGGACGGTCAGGTCGAGTCCGTCGAGGGCGACCGTGGGGCCGAACTCCCGGCGCAGGCCCCGGAATTCGACGGTCGCGGCGTTGTCCGTCGTTGTCTTCTCAAGCGTGGTGGCGGTCATGGTTCATCCCCGGGACGAAGCGGTTTTGTCACGTCCGCCGACACCGGCGAGCGTGAGGAGGAGTGCCCAGGTGACGACCAGGCTGAGCACGGAGACGGCGACGGAGAGCTGGGCGTTGGACCCGCCGACGCTGTAGATCCACACGGCGAAGGGCTGGAAGCCCAGGAGTTGGGCCACGGTGAACTCGCCGAGCACCAGCGCCAGCGTGAGGAAGGACGCGTTGAGCAACGCCCCGCGCAGATTGGGCAGTACGGTCCGCACCAGCGCCTGCGGCCAGTTCGCGCCGCAGCTGCGGGCGGCCTCGACGAGGGTCTTCACGTCGATGGCACGCAGCCCGGAGTCCAGCGCCCGGTACACGAACGGCAGCGCCATCACCACGTAGGCGAGGACGAGGATGAACGGGAAGCTCGGGTTCTGGATGGCGACGAACGTCTGGAACAGCGGGGTGCGGGACAGGTAGTCGGGGCCCCACTTGAGGACGGTGGCGATACCGGCGACGAACGCGATCGGCGGCACCACCAGCGGCAGCGAGCAGATCACCTCGACGACCGGACGCAGGCGGGGCGCGCCGAGCCGTAGCGCGACCATGGCGGGCACCATCAGGAGCAGCACTACGGCGATGGTGGCGGCGGCGAGTTCCAGCGAGAGCACCAGGCTGGAGGTGAAGCCGTCGGCGGAGACGATCTGGGTGTACGCGTCGAAGGTGACGCCCTCCCCCGGCACGTCGACCGTGAAGACCACGGACGCGGCGAGCGGGACCAGGAAGTACAGGGCGGCGAGGCCGAGGACGACCCACCGCCAGAGGTTCAGGCGTCCAGCCATCGCGCGCTCCGTCGTTGCAGGGGCAGGTACACGGCCATGACCAGGCCCGCGACCAGGACCATGTCGAGGCTCATCGCCAGCGCCACGTTCTCCTGGCCGACCAGCACGTTGCCGGAGATGGCGTCGGCGATCTGCAGGGTGATCAGCGGGATCGAACTGCCCACCATGGCCGCGGCGGTGGCGTACGCGGCGAACGCGCTGCCGAAGAGGAGGACGAATCCGCCGAGCAGGGAGGGCGCGAGGACCGGCAGGGCGACGTGGCGCCAGTACTGCACGCCGGTGGCGCCGTTGTTCTGGGCGGCCTCGCGCCACTGGGTACGCAGGCCCTCCAGGGCCGGGGTGATGGTGAGGACCATCAGCGGGATGAGGAAGTACAGGTAGACGAGGACCAGGCCCCAGAAGCTGTAGAGGTCCCAGCCCTTGTCCTTCAGGCCCAAGTGGGTCGTCAGGACACCGGCGTTGCCCAGCGTGGCGACGAACGCGAAGGCCAGCGGGACACCGCCGAAGTTGGCGAGGACGCCGGACGCGGTGAGGACGGCCTCGCGCAGCGCGCGGAAGCGGGAGGTGACGACGACCTGCGCGAGCGGCAGCCCGAGCAGGGTGCCGAGGGCGCCCGCGAGCGCGGACAGCTTGACGCTGCCGATCAGCGCGGTGAGGTAGGCGCCCTTGAGTGATTCGGTGAGGTTGGCGGTGCTGTACGAAGTGGCGCCCGTCGTCTGGTTCTTGACGGTGAAGGCGCCGTTCAGCATCGCGACGGCGGGCACCCCGAAGGCGACCGCGACGAACACGAGCAGCGGGACCACGGCGATCCAGCTGGGGACGCGGCGCCGCCGCTTCGAGGAAGCGGCGGCGACCACATCGGCCCGCGTGAGCGTGGCCGTCATCCGGAGACGGCCTTCGCCCAGCCCTGCGCGATGACCGTCTTGGCCTTGCTCTGCTGGGCCTCGGTCGGGAAGGACGGCGCGCCGGTGACCTGCGGGAGCTTGGCGGCGGCGGTCTTGTCGAGCGTGCCGGCCGACTCCATGGAGGTCATCAGCGCCGGACGCGCGTACCCCTTGAGCCACAGGTTCTGGCCCTCGGTGCTGTACAGGTACTCCTGCCACAGGCGGGCGGCCGCCGGGTGCGGGGCGTCCTTGTTGATGGCCTGCGAGTAGTACTGCGCGTACTGGCCGTCGCTCGGGATGGAGACCTTCCAGTCGACGCCCTTGGACTTGAACTCGTCGGCGTAACCGGCGTTCAGGTAGTCCCAGTCGATGGAGATGGGCGTCTCGCCCTTCTCGACGGTGGCCGGGGTGGACTCGACGGGCGTGTAGTTGCCGTTCTTCTTCAGCTTGGCGAAGAAGTCCAGGCCGGGCTGGATGTCGTCGAAGGAGCCCTTGTTGGCGAGCGCCGCCGCGTACACGCCACCGAAGGCCGAACCCGACTTGGTGGGGTTGCCGTTGAGCGCGACCTGCCCCTTGTACTGCGGCTTCAGCAGATCCGCGAAGGTGGTCGGACAGGTCTTCACGCGCTTCGCGTCGCAGCCGATGGAGATGTAGCCGCCGTAGTCGTTGAACCACTGCCCCTTCGGGTCCTTCTGGCCCGCGGGGATCTGGTCGAAGGAGGCGACCTTGTACGGCGCGAGCAGGCCCTGCTGGGCGGCGCTCAGCGCGAAGGAGGAGCCGAGGTCAAGGACGTCGGGCGCACGGTCCTGGCCCTTGCGGGAGGTTACGGCGTTGATCTCGTCCTGGCTGGAGCCGTCCGGGTTCTCGTCCGTGATCTTGATGCCGTACTTCTTGGTGAAGCCGTCGATGAGGGCGCCGTAGTTGGCCCAGTCGCGGGGCAGCGCGATGGTGTGCAGCGTGCCCTCCTTCTTGGCCGCCTTCACCAGGGCGTCCATGCCCCCGAAGTCGGCGACGGAGGTGGCGGTGGCGGCGTTCTTGCCGTCGGCGGTGGTCGACGAGTTGGTGGGAGCGGCGCCACAGGCGCTGAGGGCAAGCGCGGCGACGACGGCGAGGGATCCACCCAGGACGGCGTTTCTCGGCGGGGACACGGTCACGGTCTCTCCAGGGGTGCGCACGACGGTTTGAGCAGAGCGGAGAACTTGTCTGAACAAGTTGGCCTCAGTACGCCCGCCGATGGTGTCCTGTTCGTAAACATTGGCGAAACCGTGACCCCTTATTCACTGCACACTCCTGGCTGACACGGATCACCAAGGGAACTCGACTACGCTGCTCACGCTGTGCACAGTGGCCAATTCGGAGGGGAAGCATGACGGCGCGACACGAGGAGATCGCCGACGAGCTGCGCCAGGCCATCGACCGCGAGGAGTACACAGTCGGCAGCCGGCTGCCCGCGGAGACGGACCTCGCGGCGCAGTACGGCGTCTCACGCGGCACGGTCCGCCAGGCCGTCGCGGCCCTCACCGCCGAGGGGCTGATCGGCTCCCGCCAGGGCGCCCGCCGGGTGGTGCTGACCAGCCGCCGCAGCCAGAGCTTCGCGGAACTGCGCAGCTTCGCCGAGTGGGCCCGCGCGATGGAACGCGAGGCGACCGGACACGTGGTCACGCAGGAGTACCGCCCGGCCACCGCCGAGGACGCCGTACGCCTCCAACTCACCACGGGGACCTCCGTGTTGCACGTCCTGCGGGTGCGCGGTCTGGACGGCGAGCCGGTCCTCCTGGAGCGGACGGTGTACGCCGACTGGATCTCCCCCGCCGTCGAGGCGATCGAGCCGGAGTGCCCGTCGGTCACTCAACGCCTGTACGACGACACGGGGTTGGTCTTCGCCTACGGCGAGCACGTCATCGACGCGGTCGCCGCGGGCGCGCAGGACGCGGAGCTGCTGGGCATCCGGCGGACCAGTCCGCTGCTGCGGGTGCGCCGGGTGACAACGACCCGCGAGGGACGGCCGGTTGAGTGGTCGGACGACCGCTATCGCTCGGACGCGGTGAGCTTCAGCGTGCACAACTCGATAGGGAACAACGCGCTGGCGCGGAAGACGGCGGAGTGAGAGCCTCCGGCCGCGCTGTGGGACAGTCGTAGCAAGGGGGACGGGTCCGACGTCATGGAGGTCCTGATGGAGATTGCCGCGTTGCCCCGTGTCGGCGAACAGACCACGGTCGTCGCGGCGGAGCCCGACGCCGTGTGGCGCGGCCTGAGCCAGGTGATGGGCCACTCCTCCGCGCGGGCGACCCTGTACGCACACCTGGTCCGCGCCGCCGACCGCGAGACCTCTGGGCCCCGGCCCCTCGCCGAGGGTTCGACGTTCGCCGGTTTCCACGTGACCTCGGCGGTCCCGGGGCGCGAGCTGGTCGTCGAAGGCAGCCACCGCTTCTCGTCGTACGCCCTGATCTTCCACGTCGAGCCGACCGGCCCGGGGCGCTCGCTGCTGTGGGCCGAGACCCGGGCCGCCTTCCCCGGCCTGGCCGGGGGCCTCTACCGGCGGCTCGTCATCTCCAGCGGCGGGCACGTGATCGCCGTACGCCGGCTGCTGTCGGCGGTCCGCCGCCGGTCCGAGTAGCCCCCGCGGCTCAGGTCGGCGAGCCCGACGAGAAACGCCGGAGCAGCGGCGACAGCACCAGCACGGACTTGGTCCGCTCCACGAACGGCTCCCCCGCGATGCGCTCCAGGACCCGCTCGAAGTGGCGCATGTCGGCGGCGAAGACCTGGACGACCGCGTCCGCGTCGCCGGTGACCGTCGACGCGGCCACGACCTCCTGGTAACGCTCCAGGCCGCGCCGGATGGTGTCCGGGGAGGTGTTGTGGCGGCAGTAGATCTCGACGAACCCCTCGGTCTCCCAGCCGAGCGCCGACGGGTCCACCCGTACGGTGAAGCCGGTGATGGCGCCGGTGGCCCGCAGCCGGTCCACGCGCCGTTTCACGGCGGGCGCGGACAGGCCGACGAGCTGCCCGATGTCCGCGAAGGAGCGGCGGGCGTCCTCGGCGAGGGCGTGCACGATGCGTTCGTCGAGTTCGTTCAGCACGGGGGATCGATCACTTCTCGGGTGGTGCGGTGGGTGCCAGTCGGGAGCGGCGGTGGCCGTATACGAAGTAGAACACGAGCCCGACGGCCATCCAGATTCCGAAGACCACCCAGGTGACGGCCGAGAGGCTGCCCATCATCCACACGCACAGCGCGAAGCCGACGGCGGGCAGCACCGGCGACAGCGGTACGCGGAAGGTGCGGGACATGTCCGGGCGGGTCCGGCGCAGCACCACGACGGCGATGTTGACCAGCGCGAAGGCGAAGAGCGTGCCGATGCTGGTCGCGTCCGCGAGCTGCCCGAGCGGGATGGCGGCCGCGAGGACTCCGCAGAACAGAGACACGATGACGGTGTTGGCGCGCGGCGCTCCCGTCTTCGGGTGGACCTTGCCGAACACCTTGGGGACCAGCCCGTCCCGGGACATCGCGAAGAGGATGCGGGTCTGGCCGTAGAGCACGGTCAGGACGACGCTCGCGATGGCGATGACCGCGCAGCCGGCGAGGAGGGTGCCCCAGAAGGACTGGCCGGTCACGTCGCGCATGATCTGGGCGAGGGCGGCCTCGGAGTCGTTGAAGCGGCGCCAGGGCTTCGCGCCGACGGCGACGGCCGCGACGAGGACGTACAGCGCGGTCACGATGACGAGCGAGAGCATGATCGCGCGGGGCAGGTCGCGCTGGGCGTTCTTCGCCTCCTCGCCTGCCGTGGAGGCGGCGTCGAAGCCGATGTACGAGAAGAAGAGCGTGGCACCGGCCGCGCTGACGCCGGCCATGCCGAGCGGCATGAAGTGGTCGTAGTTGCCGGACTTGAAGCCCTGGATGCCGATCGCGCAGAACAGCACCAGCGCGGCGATCTTCACGCACACCATGACCGTGTTGGCCCGCGCGGACTCCCTGGCGCCGCCGAGCAGGAACGCCATCGCGAGGAGTACGACGATCAGCGCCGGGAGGTTGAAGATGCCGCCGTCGCCGGGCGGGGCGGACAGGGCGTCCGGGATGGTGACGCCGATGGTCCCGTCGAGCAGTTCGTTGAGGTACTCGCCCCAGCCGACGGCGACGGCGGCGACCGAGACGCCGTACTCCAGGACCAGACACCAGCCGCAGATCCAGGCGATCAGCTCGCCCATGGTGGCGTAGGCGTACGAGTACGAGGAACCGGCTACCGGGATGGTGCCCGCGAGTTCCGCGTAGGAGAGGGCCGAGAAGAGGGCGGTGAGGCCGGCGATCACGAAGGAGAGGGTGACGGCGGGGCCGGCCTTGGGGACGGCTTCGCCGAGGACGACGAAGATGCCGGTGCCGAGGGTGGCGCCGATGCTGATCATCGTCAGCTGCCAGAGCCCGAGCGAGCGGCGGAGTGAGCCGCCCTCGCCCTGGCCGCCCTCGGCGACCAGGAGTTCCACGGGTTTGCGGCGCATCAGACGCGCGCCGAGCCCCGGGGACGGTGGGGCGGCGGCCTGGCCTCGGTGGTGCTGGGGTGCGCCTTGGTCGAGCACGCGGGGGCTCCTTGTCGCTGCCGGTCGTGGCGGCAGGGACGGGCGGCACGGAGGGGGCCGCCGAGCGGGTGTCCTGCCGCGCGCTGGGTACAGCGCTTGACCCTACGAGGCCGCGCGTCCTGGTCGTAATGCGGCAACCTTGCGCGTCTTCGCAAGATCGTTGCGTTCGTGGGACGCGGGTGTTGATTCGTTGCGCGGTGGGGGTGGGGCGTTGCGCAACGCCTGACACGGCCCTCGTCAGGGTCTGGTTCAGCCCTCGTCCGGCTCCCCCGCGAGGGCCCGCGCCGCGGCCAGGTCCTCCTCGTCGAACCCGATCCGCCCGGGCTGCCCGAACACCTCCGCCTGCGCGTCGATCCATCGCGTGTGCGCCTCCCACGCGGCCTGCTTGCTCATGCCGAGCGCGGCCCCGATCTGCGTCCAGGAGGCACCGGCCTCGCGGGCCGCGCGGACGGTGAGCTGACGGCCGTAGGCGGCCTTGCGGGCGACGACTTCGCTCAGGGCGAGCAGTTCCAGCGTCTCGGTGCGGTCGAGCGCCTCGGCGTCGCTGCCGAAGCCGGCGAGGGACTCGCGGGTGCGGAGGTCGTCGAGGCGGGCGACGGCGGTGAGGAGGGTGTGCTCGGGTTCGATGCTCTGGGGTGTGGTCATGGCTTCAGCGTTACGTCAAGTCCGCTTGACGTCAAGAGAGCCTGACGGTAGCTCTTTGGTGAGGAAGGTGCAGGGGTCCACGCACTCGCGGATCACCCCGTCGCGGTCCTCGTACGACCACCGGTCCACGTAGTCCGTCAGACGCCGGTAGCCGAGCCGTGCGTAGAGGTCGGCGGCCCTCGGGTTGTCGGCCGCGACGCCCAGGCCGAGGACCGTACGGCCGTGCTCCCGGGCCAGTTCCTCGGCACGCCGGATCAGCGCGCCGCCGATGCCGCGCGAGCGCAGCTCCGGGGGCCGGACGCCGAGACCGTTGAGCTCCGGGCAGCCGGGCAGGGCGGCCCGCACCTCGGGGGCCGCGCAGCCGTCCCAGATCACCTCCGCGTGCCCGACGGGCCGACCGTCGATCCAGGCGACCAGATAGGTACCCCCGCCCGCCCCCTGCCGCGCGAACCGCCGGGCATGGGACGAGACGGCCCCCGGCGAGCCGATGTACTGGTCGAGCAGCGCCACGTCGGCGGCCCGGCACACGGCGATCTCCATACGCCCGACGGTAGCCGCCGGAGACGCCGACGGCCCCCGAATATCCCGGGCGCCGGGACAACAGGGGCCGTACGGAAGGGAGTTGGTGGCTCCGGTCCACCTGCAGAAAAGGGAGCTGGTCAGCTCCAGCTCGCGTGCAGGGGCTTGCCCTCCGCGTAGCCCGCCGCGCTCTGGATGCCGACGATCGCGCGCTCGGCGAACTCCTCCAGGGAGCCCGCGCCGGCGTACGTGCAGGAGGAGCGGACGCCCGCGATGATCGAGTCGATCAGGTCCTCGACGCCCGGGCGGGCCGGGTCGAGGTACATGCGGGAGGTGGAGATGCCCTCCTCGAACAGCGCCTTGCGGGCACGGTCGTAGGCCGATTCGTCCGACGTGCGGTTGCGCACCGCGCGGGCGGACGCCATGCCGAACGACTCCTTGTAGAGGCGGCCGTTGGCGTCCTGCTGGAGGTCGCCCGGGGACTCGTACGTGCCCGCGAACCACGAGCCGATCATGACGTTGGACGCGCCGGCCGCGAGGGCCATCGCGACGTCGCGCGGGTGACGGACCCCGCCGTCGGCCCACACGTGCTTGCCGTACTTCTTCGCCTCGGCGGCGCACTCCATGACCGCCGAGAACTGCGGCCGGCCGACGCCGGTCATCATGCGGGTGGTGCACATCGCGCCGGGGCCGACGCCGACCTTGATGATGTCGGCGCCCGCGTCGATGAGGTCCTTGACGCCCTCGGCGGCGACGATGTTGCCGGCCACGATGGGGACCTGCGGATCGAGCGCCCGCACCTGCTTGATCGCGCTGATCATCGACTCCTGGTGGCCGTGGGCCGTGTCGATGACGAGCGTGTCCACGCCCGCGTCCAGCAGCTGCTTGGCCTTCTGCACGAAGTCGCCGTTGATGCCGACGGCGGCGGCGATACGCAGCTTGCCGTCCGCGTCGACGGCCGGCGAGTACAGCGTGGCGCGCAGGGCGCCCTTGCGGGTGAGGATGCCGGCGAGCTTGCCGTCCTTGTCGACGGCGGGCGCGTAGCGGCGATTGGCCGCGTCCAGCTTGTTGAACGCCTCGCGCGGGTCGATGTCCGCGTCGAGCAGCAGCAGGTCACGGGACATGACCTCGCCGAGCTGGGTGAAGCGGTCCACACCGGTCAGGTCGGCGTCGGTGACGACACCGACCGGGCGCTGGTCCTCGTCGACGACGACACCGGCGTTGTGCGCGCGCTTGGGCAGCAGGGCCAGCGCGTCGGCGACGGTCTGGTGCGGGGCCAGCCGGATCGGGGTGTCCAGCACGAGGTGGCGGCTCTTCACCCAGGCGACGACCTCGGTGACGACCTCGATCGGGATGTCCTGCGGGATGACGACGAGGCCACCGCGCCGGGCCAGCGTCTCGGCCATCCGGCGCCCGGCGATGGCGGTCATGTTGGCGACGACCAGCGGGATGGTGGTGCCCGTGCCGTCCGGGGAGCTGAGGTCCACGCCCTGACGCGATCCGACCGCGCTGCGGCGCGGCACCATGAAGACGTCGTCGTACGTCAGGTCGTACGGGGGCTGGATGTCGTTGAGGAAACGCACGTGCTGCACATCCCAGTCGATCAGAGGTGGTCCCCGGACAGGTCAGCCAGGGGGAAGAGCACGTACTTCATTGTCCCATGTCGGGCGTAATGCCATGCCTCGGATCATCGTCCAGGCAGGTCGACGGCCCCTTGGAGGAATGCCCAGGAGAGCGTCTGGGATGCGTGCGCGGGCAACCTTCGGGGCAGCTCGCGCATCGAACGGGCATGGCTTCCCAGCGCATGATGTTCGGGGCGGCGCTCGCCGCCGTGGTGCTCGCCCTGGCGTCCGGCCCGGCCGCCGTGGCCGCCGATCCGTCTCGCCTCCCCACGAAGGTTCCTACGAAGGTTCCTACGAAGGTTCCTACGAAGGCCCACACGACGATCCAGGCGGACAAGCAGATCGACGTGGGCTCGGCCGCGCAGTCGGTCCACGTGATCTGGAACTTCTCCGACCCCTCGGTGAACCTTCCCCCGCCCGCGGAGCAGACGCTCGTCATCGATGCCCGGGGCCTCGCGGGCGTCGCGCGCATCGCGGTCGCCGATCCGAGGTGCACCGCCCACGGGCAGGTCTTCTCCTGCGCCAACCAGAACACCTCCCAGCTGACGAACCTGGACTTCACCGTGCGGGCGGACCCGGGCGCCGCCCTCGGCGCCACCGGCACGATGAAGTACACCGCCTCCGCCGGCCACGGGGCCCCCGGCACGGCGCGGGTGAAGGTGGTCGTCGGCGTCCCCGACCTGGTCGTCGGCAAGGTGCCGGACGTGACCCACGCCAGGATCGGCTCCCGGATCGACGTGCCGCTCCGGCTCCGCAACACCGGGGACCTGGCCACCGACCGGCGCATCGCGGTGCACTGGGTGGGGGCGGGAGGTCTGGTCTTCGACCGGAAGTTCTCCAACTGCGGCTACAGCACCGGCACCGACCTCGCCGCACCCGCCAGCCCGACCTCCGTCACCTGCGTCTTCCCGGCCGCCGTGGCCGCGGGCGCCACCTTCGAGCTGAGCAGCCCGCTGACCGCCGCGATCGGCGCGCACGTCCTGACCGGCGAGATCAACTACACGGCCGAACTGCTACAGCCCGGCGCACGACCCGAGGACCGACTCGACGCCGAACTCGAACCGGGCGCCGGCCCGGCGCTCACCCTGGTGCCCGCGTCCGGAACGGGAGAGGGCTTCGAGAGCGGCGCCACGGGCCGCGTCGGCGTCCTCGCCGACAGCTCCGCGGATCTGGCGGCCACGGCCACGGCGAAGCCCGCCCCCGGTGCGGACGGATGGACGCTGAACCTCACCGTCGTCAACCACGGCCCGGCCGCCGTGTACGCGACCGGCAACGAGACCGACAACGAATACGTCGCCGAGGTCGACGTGGTCCTGCCCCGGCACACGGTCGCGACCGACTACGAGCACGCGGAGTCCGAGGACAGCGCGTACGGCCCCTGCTTCCTCTGGGTCAGCGACACCACGACGGCACCTTTCGAGGCGGGCCACCGGCACTACGTGTGCGTCGTGCCGTTCGGTATCGGGGCCGGCAAGAACGTGGAGTCCCTGTTGTCGGTGAAGGCGGACAAGAGCTACGACGGCGCCAAGGGCTCGGCGACCGTGCGCCCCGGCCCGGCCGGCATCGCCCTTCACGACCCGAACTCCGCCAACGACCACGTCACCTTCGCCTTCAGCACGTCGACGGCACCGCCCGGCGACACCGTCGCCGACACCGGCGCGGACCGCACGGCACTCATCGCCGCCGGGGCAACCGGTGCTGTCCTGCTGGGCGCCGCCGCCCTCGTCGTCCACCGCCGCCGCAGGCGTTCGCACTAGAACGAGGGATCAGTACAGGAACCGGTGCAGCGGAGCCGACTCGGTCAGCAGCATCGTGAGCCGGTGGGCGAGGCGCTGCCACGCCTCGTCCTGCGCGTAACTGAGCCTCACGTCCTCGCCGCCGCCCGCCTCGATCGCCGCGAAGAGTGTGGCCGTATCGGCGTCGGGGGTGAGGTCCACCAGGGACAGCACCCGTGCCAGCGCGCCGACCAGGCCGACGGCGGTCTTCTCGGGCGTGAGGACGGTGCCCCGGACGGTGGCCACGACACCCGAGGGGTCGGGCAGGTCCGGCGGTGCCACGAGCAGCCCGGACAGCTCGCGCAGCAGCGCGTACAGCAAGTCCGTGTCCTCCGTGGGCAGTTCGACGATGCGCAGGCCCTCGTGTTCCCAACGGCCGTTCGGCGACCACACCTTGGGCCCCTGCGCGACCGCGTCGGTCAGCAGCTCCCGCACCCGCGTGAAGACGGCGAGCCCGTCCGCGAACAGCGCGTGCCCGCTCGCTCCGCCCACGGACTCGGCCAGGGGCGCCAGCAAGTGCTCTTCCACCCGGTCGCACTGCGCTTCGAGGTCCGGGTCCACGACCACGAGACGAACCGACGTGCGCTGCTCCTGTTGCTCCATACCGAACACTCTGCCAGCCGCCTCGGACAATCGGGCTAGAGCTTGGTTCCGCCCAGCGCGAGCACGACCGAAAGCTCCGGCGTGTTGTCGACCGCGCCGCCGAAGACGTCGACGGCGGTCTCCCACTCGTCGGGCCGCGCCTTGGCGTACGGCTGCCAGTTCCGTACGACGACCAGCAGCCCCTGTTCCACCGCGCCCTCGGGCCACACGGTGTGGTCGCCGAGACTGTCCGCGAGGGCGTCCCAGTTGCGGCCGAACCAGTCGGGCAGGGACAGCGCACGGGCGCAGCGGTCCATCAGGCCGGCCTTGTCCGTGACCCCGTCGAGGTCCAGCGTGACCGCGAGCTGTGTCATCTCAGTACCGTCCTGAACGACTTGTAGTGATCATCGGTGTAGTAGATCTCGCCGTCCTGCCCGGTGACAATGCGCCGGGCCCCGCGGTCGCGCGAGCCCGGCGTCCTGACGGTGTATTCGTGGTAGTAGCCGTGCTTTTGCTGGGGCAGCAGCTTCTCGTAGTTCCCGAAGACGACCCCGTCCTTGGCGTACGGGAAGGGGCCGCCCTTGTCGATGAGAGCGACGGTCTGCCGTGCCTCGGCGGGGAGTTGGGAGAGTGTGACGCCGGTCGTGTCGGTGGCTGTGGTGCCGGTGGTGGCCGTAGCGGAACAGCCGACCGGCAGCAGTACGGCCAGACAGACGAGAAGCACCCGGCAGGCGAGAAACACTCGGGGGACGAACCGCAGCAGCATGCGCCTGATGCTGCCACGGCCGTCCCCTTACGACCCGTTGTCAGGACCCGTCGGTGTGGGTTCAGATCCCGTGGGTGTCGGTTCAGATCCCGTCGGGGTCCGTCCGGCTGAGCGCCGACTTCGGCGGCGAACCGGCCGTCATCAGATAGTCCGCCGCCGCGGTGTCCGTCACCAGGCTGGTGACCAGACCCGACCGCAGCACCGCGTCGATCGCCGCCGCCTTCCGCTGTCCGCCCGCGATCGCGACGACCTCGGGGATACGGCGCAGCTGGTCCGCCTTGACGGTGATGCACCGCTCGCCCAGGTCCCGGCCGACCCGGCGGCCCTCGGCGTCGAAGAGGTGCGCGGACGTCTCGGCGGCGACACCGAAGGACGAGTAGTGCGCCCGCTCCTCGTCGCTGAGCATGTCGTAGACCGTCGAGATGCCCGGCTCCCAGGAGCCGATGGAGACGCAGGCGACCGTGACCTTGTCGAAGTACTCGAAGGCCCGGGCGATCCCCGTCTGGTGGCGCAACGCTTCTGCGGTAGCCGCGTCCGGCAGCAGCATCGGCGCGTAGATGGGGTGGGCGTCGCCGCCCGACACCTGCGCGGCCCGCCGTACGGCCTCGACCGAGCCGCGCTCCGCGGTCCCCGCGTCGTACACGCCCGTCAGCTGGACCACCGTACAGGGCGGCAGCCGGTCGAGCGCCGCCGCCATGTGGATGGTGGACCGGCCCCAGGCCAGGCCGAGCACATCGCCCTCGTTGACCAGCTCGCCGAGCAGGTCGGCCGCGACCTCCCCGAGGTTCTCGGGGTCGGGCGACTCCTCGCTGACCTCGGCCGGGGACTCGACCACGACGGCGTGCCTCAGGCCGTACCGGGCACGCAGCGCGTCCGAGCGCTCCGCGTCCAGTTCGGCCGGTACTCGGATCTCGATCCGTACGAGATCCCGTTCGAGAGCGGTCTCCAGGACCCGGGCCACCTTGAAGCGGCTGACGCCGAACTCCTCCGCGATCTGGATCTTGGACTTGCCCTCGAGGTAGAAGCGGCGGGCCATGGCCGCCGCCTGCACCAGCTCTGCGGGTCCCATCCGCATGGCTGACCGGCCCGCCGACATACCCGACACGGCGATCTCCTCACTGCTGTTCACACTCTGGATTCGCCGTTCATCCTCGCAGATCCGGCGCACTTGATCAGCCTTGATGGCCGCCGTTCACATACCTGCCGCTCAGTGGTCGCACGCCCAGGATGCCTTGCCGGTGGCCACCTCCGCCTGTGTGCGCAATGCACGTACCGCCGCGGCCGGGTCGGATGCCCCGTACACCGCCGAACCGGCGACGAACACGTCCGCGCCCGCGTCCGCGCAGCGCTCGATCGTCGAGGCCGAAACTCCCCCGTCGACCTGCAGCCACAGCTCCAGTCCGTGCTTCTTGATCAGCTCACGGGTGCGGCGGATCTTCGGCAGCATGATGTCGAGGAACGACTGGCCACCGAAGCCCGGCTCCACGGTCATGATCAGCAGCATGTCGAGTTCGGGGAGCAGATCCTCGTACGGCTCGATCGGCGTCGCGGGCTTCAGCGCCATGGACGCGCGCGCCCCCTTGGCCCGAATCTCGCGGGCGAGCCGTACCGGCGCACCGGCCGCCTCGACATGGAAGGTGACGGAGGAGGCACCCGCCTCGACGTACTGCGGCGCCCAGCGATCGGCGTCCTCGATCATCAGATGGCAGTCCAGCGGGGTGTCCGTCGCCCGGGCCAGCGACTCTACGACCGGTACGCCGAGCGTGAGGTTCGGGACGAAGTGGTTGTCCATGACGTCGACGTGGAGCCAATCGGCTCCCTCCACCGCCTTCGCCTCCTCGGCGAGGCGGGCGAAGTCTGCGGACAGGATGCTGGGGTTGATCTGGACGGCCATGCCCCAAGCCTGCCATGCCCTCCGGGGGTTGGCCGCATCGGTCCGTTGTGGATGC
Source organism: Streptomyces prunicolor NBRC 13075 (assembly GCF_000367365.1). Taxonomy (GTDB): domain Bacteria; phylum Actinomycetota; class Actinomycetes; order Streptomycetales; family Streptomycetaceae; genus Streptomyces; species Streptomyces prunicolor. The sequence continues at coordinate 102,974 of NZ_BARF01000054.1, forward strand.
GGTGCCATTTCGGGTGCGGGTGCGTTGTGGCTGGGCGCGCCCCGCGGCGGAGCCGCAAATCGACACTGCCCCGCGCCCCTTACCCGGCGCTGTTCTGGACCGGGTGGAAACAGTGCCGTTCCGGTCAGTGGACCAGGGCGTGACCCGGCCTCCGCGCGGAGCCCATGCTCGGCGGCACGTCACGCGTCGTCACGGGGGAATGTGCAGTGAGTCGGACAGAGACAGAGTTGGTTGCGCTGCACGCACGGCATCTCAGCTCCGGGCGCGGGCGGCTGGCTGCGATGTTCGGGAACATCGTGGAGGAGTCCGCACGCGGGGCTGAGATCACCTCCACCGACGGCACGAACTACCTCAACTGCGGCGGCTACGGCGTGTTCTTCGTCGGGGCCGGGCATCCGCGGGTCGTCGCTGCGGTGCGGCGGCAGGCGGAGCGGCTGGCGTTGTCCACGCGGCTGTTCCTGGACCCCGTTTCGGGGCTCGCCGCCTCGGCTCTCGCCGGGGTCGCGCCTGCGGGCCTGGACCGGGTGCACTTCTCCGGTTCGGGGACCGAGGCTGTCGAAGCCGCCGTGAAGCTCGCCCGCGCGCACGGCAGGCGGCGGCTGATCTCGATGCGGGACGGCTATCACGGCAAGACCCTCGGGGCGCTGTCCCTGACCGCGAAGGCGCTCTACCAGGACCCGTTCCGGCCCCTGCTGCCGGACGTCCAGCATGTGCCGTTCGGCGACACCGACGCGCTGGCTGCTGTGCTGGGTGATGGCGGCGCGGACGCCTGCGTGGTCGTGGAGCCGGTGCAGAGCGAGGCCGGTGTGATCGTGCCGCCGCCCGGATATCTGGGGGCGGTCGCCGCACTGTGCCGGGAACACCGTGCCTTCCTGGTGGTCGACGAGGTGATGACCGGGCTGGGTCGGCTCGGCTCCTGGTGGGGCTGTGTCGCCGAGGGGGTACGGCCTGACGTGCTCGTGACGGGCAAGGCGCTCTCGGGTGGGGTGATGCCGGTGGCGGCCACGCTCGCGACCCAGGAGGCCTTCGAGCCGTTCGACAGTGACCCCTTCCTGCACACCTCCACCTACTCCGGCGCCCCGATCGCCATGGCCGCCGCCAGCGCGACCATCGGGGTCATCCGGGACGAGGGGCTCGTCGAACGCGCCGCCGCCATCGGCGCCCGGCTCCTTCCCGCGCTCCGGGCCGTCGCCGCCGACCGCGCTCCCGGCCCGGTCCGTGAGATCCGCGGTGCCGGGCTGCTGATCGGGATCGAGCTGGTGGACGCGGGGGCGGCCGGTGAGTTCCTGCTGGAGATGGTCGACCGCGGGGTCGTGGTCAACCACTCGCTCAACGCCCATCCAGTTGTCCGGCTGACCCCGCCCGCCGTGCTCTCCCCGGCGCAGGAGGCCCGGCTGCTGGAGGCCGTCGAGGGTGCCCTGACGGCGATGGCCAAGTCCCTGACCTGACCCGGCGAATCGACCCCGCGAACCGACCCGGCGGCCCGCACACGGCCACGAGGCTCCCGAAAGGCTGACGACATGCCTACGTACCCCGAGAACCCCAACAACCTTGAGATTACGGCGAGTTCGCGCAACCCGACCGACCCACCGGACCCGGCACGCCCGACCGACCCACCGCACCCGGCACGCCCGGCACGCCCGGCACGCCCGGCACGCCCCCAGACCGTGTTACTCACCGGCGCCAGCGGCGTCCTCGGCACCGCCCTGCTGCCGTATCTGCATCTGCGCCACCACCACGTGATCGCGTTGACGCACCGCAGGCCCCTCTCCTCCGGCGCCGAGGTCCTGGCCGGCGACGTCACCCGGCCCCGGCTGGGCCTCGACGTCGCCTCCTACCGGCACCTGTGCGCACGTACGGACGCGGTGGTCCACGCCGCCGGCATGGTCGCCTTCGGTTCCGGCCGCGCCTCGATGCACGCGGTGAACGTCGAAGGGGCCGGGCGGGTCGCCCGGTTCGCGGCCGACGCCGGTGTTCCGCTGATCCACGTCAGCACCGCGTACGTGGCCCGCTACCGGGAGATCCTGGCCGCCGGGGGCAACCGCGCCGAGCGGGCCGGGAACAGCCCCGCGGACTACGTGGCCTCCAAGACCGCCGGCGAGGAGGCGGTCGCGGCGGCCGGCGGCAAGGTGACCGTCGTACGCCCGTCGATCATCATCGGCGACTCCGTGACCGGGGAGATCGCCGAACCGCAGGGGCTGCACATCTTCGCCCAGCAGGTGCTCCGCAACCGCCTGCCCTTCGTGCCGAGCGACCCCGCGAGCTACGTCGACTTCGTACCGCAGGACGTCGTGGCCCGCGCGATCGTGTCCCTGCTGGACGACGGCGCACACCCCGCCGAGCACTGGCTCAGCGGCGGAGCCCACGCCCTGACCTGCGACCGGCTGGTCCAGGTGATCGTCGAGGAGGCGGCGGAGGCGGGCATCGCGGTCCGGCCGCTGCGGGTGCTGGCACCCGATGTCGTCGAACGGCTGGTCCGCCCGGCCTTCTTCGACGTGGTGCCCGAGTGGGCGCAGACCCGGTTGGACCGGCTGCTGGACATGTCGTCCGTCCTCTTCAACGAGAAGCCGCTGCCCAGTTCGCTCACTGACGTACCCGGTATCGGGGCCGCGGCCGGAGTGCGGGCCAACGAGGACGCCTGGCGGGCATCGGTAAGGCGTCTGATCGCCGACCGGCTCGGCGCCAGGGCGTCGGCGTGAGCGCCCGGGCGAAGGCGACAGCGGTCCCCCGTGGCTCCCGTGGCTCCCGGAGCAATCCCGCAGATCGAGGAGGAGACGGCGATGTACTTTCTTGATCCCGAACGCGCGGTGCTGGACCGGTTCCTGCCCGGGCTGGACGAGCGGCTCGCCGAACTGCTGCAACGGGAACGGGAGCGCCCGGGCGGACCAGCGCTGCCCCTGTTCAAAGCCGCGGGCGGCCCCGCGCTGCTCGTGCCGGCGGAACACCGCGGTCTCGGGATCGGCGCCGAGGACGCCGTGTCGTTGCAGCGGGCGATCGGCGCGCGCAGCCCGTCGCTGGCGGTGGCCACGACCATGCACCACCTGTCGGTGGCCGGGCTGGTCCAGGCGTACGAGGTCGCGCACGGCATGGAGTGGATGCTGCTGGAGGCTGTCGCCGACCAACGGCTGCTGGTCGCCTCGGGGTTCGCCGAGGGCCGGTCGGGACAGTCGATCCTCGACTCCTCCATCAAGGCGCACCAGGACGGCGACGACGTGGTGCTCAACGGCGCAAAGAAGCCGTGCAGCCTGTCGGCCTCGATGGACCTGCTGAGCGTGTCGGTGACGCTCGACGACGGGCAGGGTCCGGAGCTGGCCGTGGCAGTGGTGCCTGCCGCGACACCCGGCGTCTCCGTGCACCCGTTCTGGGGAAGCTTCGTCCTGGCCGGCGCGGAGAGCGACGAGGTCCGGCTGCACGACGTCCACGTCCCGCCGGATCTCGTGGTCCGCACCGGGCTCGGCGAGGACCGCACGCTGGACCCGGTCCAGACCGTGGGCTTCGTGTGGTTCGAGCTGCTGATGGCCGCGTCGTACCTGGGGATGGCCAGCGCGCTGGCCGAGCGCGTACTGCTGGCGAAGCGGGCGAGCGCCGCCGAACGGGCCGCGATCCTGGTCGAGTTGGAGTCGGCCATGGGCGGCATCCGCGGTGCGGCCGCCGTGATGGACACGGGCCGGCCACTCGGCCAGGACGACCTGCTCCGCGCACTGGTCAGCCGCTTCTCGACGCAGGACACCATCGACCGGGTCGTGCCCCGGTGCCTGGAGGCGCTGGGCGGCATGGCCTACGTCTCCACCGACGACACCGCGTATCTCTCGGCGTGCACGGCGGCCCTGAAGTTCCATCCGCCGTCGCGCAGATGGGCCGCGGAGGGCATGTGCGCGGCCTTCGCGGGCGGCCCGCTGGTGCTCGGCTGAGCACGCCCTCCGCGTACCCGATCCTCGCCTCCCGGACAGTCCAACACCCTTACGGAGACGCCCAGATGACCTGCCACGTACGGATCGAAGCGATCGTCCCGGACGGAGACGCCACCCATGTCTTCGACCGGGTCCAGGACTACGAGCGGTACACCGACTACACGGACACGGTCCGGTCCGTCACCGTGACGCCCGACGGGGCCGACGGGGCCGACGGGATCAACCGGACCGACCGGACCGACGGAACCGACACCGTGGAGTCCGCCTGGGAGGTGCACTTCCGCAGCGGTCTGCTCCGGTGGACCGAACGGGACGTCATGGATCCCGTCGCCCGGCGCATCACCTTCGACCAACTCACCGGCGACTTCGCGAGTTTCGCGGGCACGTGGGACATCACCCAGGCCGGTACGGACGTGAGCGTCCTGTTCACGTGCGAGTTCGACCTGGGCATCCCCAGCCTGGAACCGATCATCAACCCGGTCGCGATGCGGGCCCTGGACGAGAGCATGGGCCTCATCCTGCGCGGCCTGCTGGGCGAGGACATACGGCTCACCGGCAGCCGACGCGACACGGCCGCCGCGATGCACTGAGCGTCGGCGAGGAGTCCTCCGTGGGCCTGCTCGACGCGCACCCAGCACTCCCCCAACCGCCGTACCACCACGCCTACTTGCGCGCCCGCCGTCCGACAACCATGAGGAGCCCCCGTGGACAAGCGCCGAACCGTCGTGCTCGACCCCTTCGGCAGGGCAGTCCCCGAAGAAGCCGCACGCCTCCGCGCCCTCGGCGCCCTCGTCCCCGTGGAACTCCCCGGCGGTGTCCCCGCCTGGGCCGTCACCCGGTACGACCTCCTGAAGTCACTGATGCTCGACCCCCGCGTCAGCCGGGACGCCCGCCGCCACTGGGCCCTGTACGACAAGGTCGCCGGCGAACCGGGCTGGGCCTGGCTCTACAGCTGGACCAGCATCGTCAACATGCTCAGCTCCTACGGCGAGGACCACACCCGCCTGCGGAAGCTCGTCGCCCCGAGTTTCACCCGGCACCGCACCGAGGCCATGCTCCCCCGGGTGCGGGAGATCACCGCGGGTCTGCTGGACGCGATGGCGGAGGTCCCGGCGGGCCAAGTCATCGATCTAAGGGCGGAGTTCGCGCATCGGCTGCCCATGCGGATGATCTGCGACCTGTTCGGCGTGCCCGAGCGGATGCGGGACGCGGTCGCGCGGCTCATCGAGGGAATCATGGACACCACCGGCACCCCGGAGCAGGCCGCGGACATCCTCGAACAGATCGTGACAGTCCTGCCGGCACTGATAGCGGAGAAGAGCGAGCACCCCGGCGACGACCTGACCACCGAGCTGATCACGGTCCGCGACCAGGGTGACCGGCTCTCCGAGGAGGAGTTGATCCACACCCTTCTCCTCGTCATCGGCGCCGGTTTCGAGACGACCGTCAACCTGATCGGCAACGCCGTGCACGCCCTGCTCCGCCACCCCGACCAGCTCAAGCAGGTGCTCGCCGGGCAGTTGACCTGGGACCAGGTGATCCAGGAAACGCTGCGCTGGGCCCCCTCCATCGCCAACGTGCCGTTGCGCTACGCGGTTTCCGACATCAAGACCCCCGACGGTACGACGATCCGCGCCGGGGAGGCCATCCTCACGACCATCGCCGCGGCGGGCCACGACCCGGAGCGCTTCGGCCTCGACGCCCACCTGTTCGACGTGGCCAGGAACGCGGACGGGCATCTCGCCCTGGGCATCGGCGTGCACCGCTGCGTCGGCGCCCCGCTGGCCCGCGTGGAGACGCTCGCCGCGCTGCCCGCGCTCTTCGCGCGCTTCCCGGGCATCTCCCTGGCGGTGGAGGACGACGACCTGGAACAGGTCCCCTCGTTCATCGCCCAGGGCTGGCGGGAACTGCCCGTCCGGCTCGCCCCCACAACTCCCGCCGCCTGAACCGGAGTCGTCGGAGTCGTCAGAGGCGGGCACAACGGCAACCCCTCCCTCAGACCGCCCCGCTCGGCGATGCCCGACCCGAGGTGCGAGAATCCTGCACTTCACCGGCTTTCAGCAGCGGGCAGGGCACCTCAGCGCAGAGGGAGATGGCATGGGCTTGGGACAGCCGTTCGGCTCCTACCAGAACGAGATCTACCTGAACGGGCTCGGCGGCATCGTGCCGTCCTACCCCATGGCCTTCGCGGAGTTGGAGGACCGGGCGAGCTCCGCGCTGCCGCCCTCCGTGTGGTCGTACGTCGCGGGCGGCGCCGGAGACGAACGCACCCAGCGGGCCAACGTCACCGCCTTCGACCGCTGGGGCCTGGTCCCCCGCATGTTCGTCGGCGCGGCCGAACGCGACCTGTCCGTCGACCTGTTCGGGATGCGGTTGCCCTCTCCCGTCTTCATGGCTCCGATCGGCGTCATCGGCCTGTGCGCCCAGGACGGCCACGGCGACCTGGCGACCGCAAGAGCCGCCGCGCGCACCGGAGTTCCGATGATCGCCTCCACGCTCACGGTCGACCCGCTGGAGGAGGTCGCGGGCGAGTTCGGGGACACCCCGGGCCTCTTCCAGCTCTACACGCCCACCGACCGCGACCTCGCCGCGAGCCTCGTCCACCGCGCGGAACAGGCGGGCTACAAGGGCATCGTGGTCACCCTGGACACCTGGGTCACCGGCTGGCGCCCCCGCGACCTGTCCACCGCCAACTTCCCCCAGCTGCGCGGCCATTGCCTCGCCAACTACACCAGCGACCCGGTCTTCCGCGCCCGCCTCGCCCGCACCCCGGAGGAGGACCCGCAGTCCGCGGTCCTGCTCTGGACCCAGCTCTTCGGCAACCCTCTCACCTGGGACGACCTCCCCTGGCTACGGTCCCTCACCGACCTCCCGCTGATCGTGAAGGGCATCTGCCACCCCGAGGACGTACGCCGCGCGAAGGACGGAGGCGTGGACGGCGTCTACTGCTCCAACCACGGCGGTCGCCAGGCCAACGGCGGCCTCCCCGCGCTGGACGCGCTGCCCGCCGTGGTCGAGGCGGCGGACGGCCTCCCGGTCCTGTTCGACTCCGGCATCCGCAGCGGCGCCGACATCGTCAAGGCCATCGCCCTGGGCGCCACCGCCGTAGGCATCGGCCGCCCGTACGCCTACGGCCTCGCCCTGGGCGGCACGGACGGCATCGTCCACGTGCTGCGCTCACTCCTGGCGGAGGCCGACCTGATCATGGCCGTGGACGGCTACCCGACGCTGCCCGACCTCACACGGGAGGCCCTCCAGCGCGTCGTATGACAGACCCCTCAGCCGGTCCGGCGGATGAGCGCCAGATACATCGCGTCGGTCCCGTGCAGATGCGGCCACAGCTGTACGTCGGGACCCGCGCCGAGTTCCGAAACGTCCGGCAGGAGCGGGCGGGCGTCGATCAGTTCGGTCTGCGGGTACTGCTTGAGGATGTCGTCGACGACGGCCCGGGTCTCGGCGAGGTGCGGTGAACAGGTCGCGTATCCGACGACACCGCCGACCCGCACGGATTCGAGCGCGGTGCCCAGCAGGTCGCGCTGGAGGGGCGCGAATCCTTCGAGGTCCTCGGGGCGGCGCCGCCAGCGGGCCTCGGGCCGCCGACGCAGGGCGCCGAGCCCGGTGCACGGCACGTCCATCAGGACGCGGTCGAAGCTGCCGGGACGCCACGGCGGCCTGGTCCCGTCGGCGGTGATGACCTGGTACGGCCCGGGGTTCCCGGCGAGCGCCTTCGCCACCAGGCCCGCACGTTTCGGCTGCTTCTCGGAGGCGAGGAGCATCGCCCCGCGCTCGGCGGCCAGGGCGGCGAGGAGGGCGGCCTTGCCGCCGGGGCCCGCGCAGCCGTCGAGCCACTTCTCGTCCGGCCCGTCGAGGGGCGCGTTGGCGAGCGCGAGCGCGACCAGCTGACTGCCCTCGTCCTGCACCCCCGCCCGGCCCTCCTTCACGGCTTCTACGGCCCCGGGCTCGCCGCCCTCGCTGAGCCGCACGGCGTACGGCGACCAGCGCCCCGCCAGCGCGGCCTCCTCGCGGAGCAGTTCCTCGGTGGTGGAGCGGCCGGGGCGGGCGACCAGGGTCACCTCGGGCCGTTCGTTGTCGGCCGCCAACAGGCTCTCGATACCGGCGCGTCCGCCGCCGAGCGAGTCCCACAGCGCGGAGACGACCCAGCGCGGGTGCGAGTGCACGATCGCGAGGTTGTCCTCGGGGTCGTCGTCGTAGGGCGGCGCGACCCGCTCGATCCAGGTGTCGAGGTCGTCGCGCGCGACCTTGCGCAGCACGGCGTTGACGAACTTGGCCCGTCCGTCACCGAGCACGACCCGGGCGAGTTCCACGGAGGCGGACACGGCCGCGTGGCTCGGGATCCGCGTCCCGAGCAACTGGTGCACCCCGAGGCTGAGCACGTCCAGCACCGGCGGGTCGACCTCGCGCAGCGGCCGGTCGACGCAGGAGGCGATGATCGCGTCGTACGTCCCCTGCCGGCGCAGGGTGCCGTAGACCAGCTCGGTGGCGAGGGCCGCGTCCCGAGAGTCGAAATCGCCCTTCTCACGGGCCTTCCGCAACAGCGGCGGCAGCACGAGGTTGGCGTACGCGTCCCGCTCGTCCACGGCCCGCAGCGCCTCGAAGGCGAGGAAACGGACGGGGTCCTTCTGCGGCCGACGGTAGGGCTTGCCGGGCTTACTGGGTCGCGGGGACTGCTCGCTCACGAAAAAGGTGCTCCGGATTTCTGGCTGAGATGTACCCCCAGCCTACGTCGCACCACCCGGACCGCGCGCGGTCCGTCAGGCCCCCACGGTCCCGACGGTCCCGAGGCCCTCCCCCGCGCCGATCCGCGCCCCGCGCGCCCAGTCCGCCGCCCGCATCGGCTTCTTGCCCTGCGCCTGCACCCACAGCAGCTCGACGGCGTACGAACCGGTCCCCACGTACACGTTGTTCTTGCCGACGGCCAGCGCACCGGGCGCGAGGTCGGTCCGCTCGGGCACGGGCACCGCCTGAATCAGCTTGAGCCGCTCACCGCGGAACACGGTCCAGGCCCCGGGCGCGGGCGTACATCCACGCACCACCCGGTCCACTCGCAGAGCAGGATCCGCCCATTTCACCTCCGCGTCCTCGACGTTGATCTTCGGGGCGAGGGTGATGCCCTCGTTCGGCTGCGGTACGGCCTTCAGGGTGCCGTCCTCGATGCCGTCCATGGTCGCAGCGAGCAGGCCCGAGCCGGCGAACGCGAGCCGGGTGAGCAGATCGCCGCTGGTGTCGGTGGGGCGGATCTCCTCGGTGACGGTGCCGTAGACGGGTCCGGAGTCCAGGCCTTCCTCGATCAGGAAGGTGGAGGCGCCGGTGATCTCGTCGCCGGACATGATCGAGTGCTGCACGGGGGCGGCGCCGCGCCAGGCGGGGAGCAGCGAGAAGTGCAGGTTGACCCAGCCGTGGGCGGGGATGTCGAGGGCGACACGGGGCAGCAGGGCGCCGTAGGCGACGACGGGACAGCAGTCGGGCGCGATCTCCCGCAGCCGCTCCAGGAACTCCGGATCACGCGGTTTGACGGGCTTCAGCACCTCGATGCCCGCCTCCTCGGCCCGCTCGGCGACGGGACTCGCCACCAGCCTGCGCCCACGCCCGGCCGGCGCGTCGGGCCGCGTGACGACGGCGGCCACCTCGTGCCGCCCGGAGGCGATCAGGGCGTCCAGGGCGGGAACGGCGACCTCGGGGGTACCGGCGAAGACGAGCTTCATGGGAGGGTTCGGGCCTCTCGGGCGGAGGTGGGCGGGCAGCGCACCAGTCTATGGCGCGTCCCGGCGCGCGCGCCCGGCGGCTCACACCCGTCAACTCACCGACGACTCCCCCAACTCCCCGGCGCCCGCAGCGCACACCGGTTCTGCGGGGGCGTACGCATATGCCCCTACGCCCCCTTCGCGTGACCAGCGGAGCGCACAGGCGTTGGTCAAGAAAGAGTTGACCTCCTTGGGCCGCATTCGCGCGGCCCGATCCTTTTCAACGCCGGTTCGAGAGGCTTGTTCATGGCCGACCACGCAACCCACGACGCCCAGGCTCGGGCCAGCCTGCACTTGCTGGTGCGGGACATCGAGCGGGTCCGCCGGCAGGTGGACGCACTGCGCACGCTCACCGCCCAGCTGGGCAACGTCTACCGCCCGCGCCGCTCCGGCCCGTCCACGGGCTTCGTCGTCTACGGACGCGCTCCCGCCCCGACGGTCCGTCTCGCGCAGGAGCTGCGGGACAGTGTCGAGACCCTGGTCACGGCCGCCGTGGACTTCGACCGCTCACTCGGTTTCTCGTGGGACGCGGTGGGCTCGGCCCTGGGCGTCACCAAGCAGGCGGTCCACCGCCGCTACGGCGCCCGCCGCGCCGCGACCCAGGCCGCGGCCGACGCCGAGCGCACGACGGAGGCGGCGACGACCCGCCCGGTGGGCGTGAACACCGGCCTCCCCACGATGCCCGCACTCCCCGCGCTCCCCGCGCTCCCGACGGTCCCCGCCGCCCGCTCCATGCCGACCCAGCCCACAGCAGGCAGCCCCACCCTCCGCGAAGAGCCCAGGCCCACGGCTTTCCCGGGCCCCCGAAACGGCTGACCCCACTCGAACCTTGCCTGCCTCCCGGCGAAAACCCGGGAGGCAGCTGCATGTTCAAACCCAGTTCGCCTGCGGCCCGGACCCACGCACGGCCACCCACAAACGCAGACCAAGCGCGCGCACGGCCACCCGCTGGCCGCCGACGAGAACTCCCACGCCAAAGGCCCACCCCTCAACCGACGGTGAACGCCGCGCGCGGAGCACACACCCACCCAACAACCACCGGCCGGCGGCCGCCGACGGCGAGAACCCCCACGGGAAACGTCCACTTCTCAGCGGACGGTGAACGGGCGGTGCGCGGGTGGGAGACAAACCGAGGCCGAAGGCCGAGGTGACTCACCCGATATCCGGCGGATCAACACGCACCCGCACCACATCCCCCCCACCCCGAGCCATCCGAGCAGCCTGCGCAGCCTTCAGCGCCGCAGCCAACGCCCCCCCACTCCCCGGCCGCACCCGAATCAACGCCCGCACCCACTCCTCCCCGACAGGGGGATCCCCCACCCGCCGAGCCCGCCCCGCCGAAGCAACCGGCACCACCATCGCAACCGGCCCCAACACCTCAGCATCCGGCGGCAGTTCAACAGCAGCGAGAAACTCCGCAACAGCCCCCGCCACCCCCGCCACCGCAGCCATCCGAGAAACCGGCGGAAACCCCAACTCCCCCCGCTCCGCAAGCTCCCGCACGGCATGCCCAACGGGATCCCACCGCACCAACGCCTGCACAGGCCGCAAGGTAGGTTCCGCAACCACGACCACAGTCCCCCCACCCCCCTGCGCCCGCACCAACGAACTCGCCGCGATCCATCGCCGCAACGCATCCTCCCCGGCCCGCAGATCAGGCCGCCCGAGCATCGCCCACCCGTCCAGCAGCAACGCCGCCGCATACCCCCCGTCGGCAACCGGCTCGGCCCCCGGCGTACTCACGACCAACGCAGGCGTCCCCGGCACCGTGTCAAGCACCTGCTCCCTCCCGGACGTCCGCACCGGCACCGCAGGAAACGCCCGCCCCAACTCCTCCGCGGTCCGCCGCGCCCCCACGATCTGGGCCCGCAACCGGAACCCCCCGCACTCGGGACAGTGCCAGGAGTTCTCCTCGACCCCGCACCACCCGCACCGCAGCACACCGGCGTCCTGCCCCTCCAACGGCCCCGCACAGTGCCGACACCGCGCGGCAGCCCGACACTGCGCACAGGCCATCCGCGGCACATACCCCCGCCGAGGCACCTGCACCAGCACGGGCCCGTGCTTCAACCCCTCCCGCACCGCCTGCCACGCCAACGTCGGCAACCGCGCGGCCCGAGCAGCCTCGTCCCGCGCCAAGTCCCCGTCCCCCACGGTCCGTACAAGCGGCGCAGCCCCCCGCACCTGCTCGCGCGACGCGACCAACGGCCGCGCCCACCCGCTCTCCACCAGCTGCGCGGCCTCCACCGTGCAACTCCAACTCCCCAACAAGAACCCGCACTTGTCCAAAGCGGCCCGCAGCAGCAACACATCCCGCGCATGCGGCTGCGGCGCGTGCGGCTCGCTGTGACTCCCGTCCCCGTCGTCCCAGATCGCGACAAGCCCCAGATCCTGAACGGGCGCGAACATCGCGGCCCGCGTCCCGACGACCGCGCGCACGGACCCCCGCCGCACGGCCAGCCACTGCCGATACCGCTTCTCGGGCCCCGCATCGGCGGTGAGCAGCGCATGCCGCCCCTCCCCCAGCAGCGCGGTCAACGCGGCGTCGACCCGCCCGGCGGCCCGCCCGTCCGGTACGACGACGAGCGCCCCGCGCCCCGAGGCGAGCGTCGCGGCGACGGCCCGCGCGATCTCCTCGCTCCACTCCGGCCCCGGCAACGCGTTCCACACGGCCCGGGGCGCGCCCCCCGACGCGAGCGCCTCCAGGAACCCGGCCCCCCGCTCGTACCGCCCCCAGGACCCCACCTCGGGCACCTCAGGCGGCGGCAACGGCGCCGGCGACGGCTTCTGCTCGGCCCGAGCACTACGCGGCGGCACGGCAAGCTGCAGCACATCGGCAAGGCTCCCGGCGTACCGATCGGCAACGGCCCGAGCGAGCCCCAGCAACTCTTCACTCAGCACAGGCTCGGGCGACACGACCTGTGCCAGCGCGGCAAGCGGCCCGGAGTAATCCGACTCGGCCAGCCGCTCGACAAGAAACCCGTCGATCAGCCCCCCGCCCTCACGCCGCCCGTCCCGCACCCGATGCCGCCCGGCCCCGAACCGCACCCGCACCCGCACCCCGGGCTGCGCATCGGCGTCAAGTTCCTCGGGCACCGCATAGTCGAAGTACCGGTCAAGATGCAGCACCCCTTTGTCGACGAGTACCCGCGCAACCGGCAACCGCCCGGCCAACGCGGCCCCCCGCCACGTCCGCGGCTTCGCCTTCGGCCCCTTCGCCTGCCGCACACTCTCCCGAATCAACGCAAGCTGCTCAGGCGGCGCACCCTCCGCACCGCCACCCCGTTCCCCGTTCTCGCTGCTCACCCTTGCATTCTTACCAAACGCCACTGACAACGGCCGCCGCCCGCCCTACGCACTCGCCCCTCTAGCCCTCGGCGAGGACCCGAACAATGAGGTCCTCGGCGAAGGCCATGTCCTCGTCCGGGTCACTGTCGCGGAACCGCCCCCCGGCCTCCGAGGCGGCGAACCCGAGCATGAACGTGGACAACAGCCGCTCGGCCCGCGGAATCCGCTCCTCCTGAAGACCGGCGGCGCGCAGCGCACCGTAGACCGCGTTCCGAGGCCCGACGGCCTCCGGCGTGACCGCAGGACGCTGGAAGAGCAGCAGAAACAGATCGGGGTGGCGTCGGGCCGTGGCCCTCATACTGCGGCCGAGCAGACGCAGTTGCTCCCGCCAGCCCAGCCCAGGCCCGGGCACCTCGATCTCCAGCAACAGCCGCTCCACGAGGCCGTCGAGGAGCCCCTGCTTGTCGCCGACATGGCGGTAGAGCGTCATCGGGTTCACGTCGAGTTCCTGCGCGACGGCCCGCATCGTTACGGCCGACAGCCCCTTCCGGGTCGCCAACTCCCATGTCACATCCAGCACTTGATCACGACTGATCCGCCGTGGCGTCACTTGACATCCTCCTCCGAAGCTACGTATACACAGTATACGTATACGTTGTATATATCGACGGAATCGAGGGAACGGCAACCATGCTGACCGTCACCGGCCTGCGCAAACGATGGGGCCCCGTCCAGGCCCTCGACGGCTTCGACCTCCACATCGACCCCGGCGAGATCTGCGGCCTGATCGGCCACAACGGCGCCGGCAAAACCACCTTCGCCCGCACGGTCACCGGCCTGGAGCACCCCGACGCGGGCACGATCCTCGTAGCCGGAGTGAACCTCGCCACGGCCCCACGCTCCGCCCGCACCCTGATCGGCCTGGCCCCCCAGGAACTGGCCCTCTACCCCACCGCCACACTCCGCCAGAACCTGCGCCTCTACGGCGGCCTCGCCGGCCTGCGCCGATCCGAACTGCGCACCGAACTGGCCGCCGTAGCAGAGGAGTTGCTCCTCACCGACGTACTCGACCGCCCCATCTCAACACTCTCCGGCGGCCAACAGCGCCGTGCCCAGGCGGCCACGGTCCTCCTCCCCCGCCCCCGCGTCCTGCTGCTCGACGAACCCACCATCGGCGCCGACCCCACCACCCGCGAAGCGCTCCTACGACTCGTCAGGACCCGCGCCGACGAAGGCGTCGCCATCTGCTACACCACGCACTACCTACCGGAGTTGGAGCACCTGGACGCCACGCTCGCGGTCGCCGCGTCCGGCCGCGTGATCGCCCGCGGCAACCGCGCCGACCTCCTGAACGGCCTGCCCGGCGAGATCACCGTGACATTCAACGGCCCTGCACCCGGGCACCTGACACAGCCCTCGACCGCCCCCGACGAACTGCGTTTCAGCACCACGGCCCCGGCACAGGCACTGGCCCGTTTCCTCCACGACCTGGGCCCCGACACCACCCGAGTCCGCTCGGCCACGATCCGCGAACCCTCACTGGACGACCTCTACCGCAGCCTGGCCACGCGCCAACTCCCCACGGAGACCCCCGATGCGGCCTGAACTCACGTCGCCCACGGCCCGCCGCACCTGGGTCATGACCCGCCACACCCTGGTCCTCCTGGTCCGGGACCCGGGAACCCCACTCGCCTACACCGTCATGTCCCTGGTGCTGCTGAGCGTGCTCCACCCGGTGTACGACCGCCTGGCCACCCCCGGCACACCGGGCATCGTGCAGGCCGCTCCGGGCATCGCGGTGATGTTCACCCTGCTCGCCCTGGACGTGGCCGGCCAACTCCTGCTCTCCGAACGCACCTGGCACACCTGGGACCGCCTGCGCTCCGGCCCGGCGTCCCCGTCGACGATCCTGGCCGGCAAGGCCCTCCCGTTGGTCACGCTGTTCCTGGCCCAGCAGACCGTACTGTTCCTCTTCGCCGCCACGGCCTTCGGTTTCCCCCTCACCGCCGGCACCTGGCGAGTCCCCCTACTGGCCCTCCTCTGGGCGGCCTGCGTCACCTCCTGCGGCCTCGCCCTCGGCGTCCACGCCCGCACCCAGGGCCAGTTGGCCGCCGCCTCCGACATAGGCGCCCTCACGATCACCTGCCTCAGCGGCTGCCTGGTCCCCCTCACCGTCCTCCCCCACTGGGTCTCCACGGTGGCCCCCGCGACCCCGGGCTACTGGGCCCTCCACGGCTTCCAGGCAGCGGTCACCGGCGACACCCGCGCCTACGCGCACTCGGCGGCGGTCATCGCAGCCATCACAGCGACGGCACTCGTCGTCTCGGCCCGGGGTATCCGCCGCTGATCTCGGCCGGAAAACACCGAGGCCCGGCTCCCCCAAGGGAAACCGGGCCTCGTAGAGCCTGAAGACAGCGCAGGAACTAGCGCAGGAACTACAGTCCCGCGGCCTTCCGCAGCGCGTCCACGCGGTCGGTGCGCTCCCACGTGAAGTCGGGGATCTCACGGCCGAAGTGACCGTACGCCGCGGTCTGGGCGTAGATCGGGCGCAGCAGGTCGAGGTCGCGGATGATGGCGGCCGGACGCAGGTCGAAGACCTCGTCGATCGCCTTCTCGATCCGGTCCGTGTCGACCTTGGCCGTGCCGAACGTCTCGACGAACAGGCCCACCGGCTCGGCCTTGCCGATCGCGTACGCGACCTGGACCTCGCAGCGCGAGGCGAGGCCCGCGGCCACGACGTTCTTCGCTACCCAGCGCATCGCGTAGGCGGCGGAGCGGTCCACCTTGGACGGGTCCTTGCCCGAGAAGGCGCCGCCGCCGTGACGGGCCATGCCGCCGTACGTGTCGATGATGATCTTGCGGCCGGTCAGGCCGGCGTCGCCCATGGGGCCGCCGATCTCGAAGCGGCCGGTCGGGTTGACCAGGAGGCGGTAGTTCTCCGTGTCGAGCTTGATGCCGTCTTCCAGGAGCGCCTTCAGCTCGGCCTCGACCACGAACTCGCGGATGTCGGGGGCGAGCAGCGACTCCAGGTCGATGTCCGACGCGTGCTGCGAGGAGACGACGACCGTGTCGAGACGGACGGCCTTGTCGCCGTCGTACTCGATGGTGACCTGGGTCTTGCCGTCGGGGCGCAGGTACGGGATCGTCCCGTTCTTGCGGACCTCCGAGAGGCGCTTCGCGAGGCGGTGCGCCAGGAAGATCGGGAGCGGCATCAGCGTCGGCGTCTCGTCCGTCGCGTAGCCGAACATCAGGCCCTGGTCGCCCGCGCCCTGCTTGTCGAGCTCGTCCCCTTCTTCACCTGCGGCGGAACCCTCGACCCGCTTCTCGTACGCCGTGTCGACACCCTGCGCGATGTCCGGGGACTGCGCGCCGATCGACACCGACACACCGCAGGAGGCGCCGTCGAAGCCCTTCTTCGAGGAGTCGTAGCCGATCTCCAGGATCTTGTCGCGGACGAGCTGCGCGATGGGCGCGTAGGTCTTGGTGGTGACCTCGCCGGCCACGTGCACCAGGCCGGTCGTGATCAGCGTCTCGACGGCGACCCGGGAGGTCGGGTCCTCCGCCAGAAGCGCGTCGAGAATGGTGTCGCTGATCTGGTCAGCGATCTTGTCGGGGTGACCTTCGGTCACGGACTCCGAGGTGAACAGACGACGGGACACAACGCTCCCTGAGGTTGCAGCGGCTGCTGGCTGATCATTGGCGGACGGGACGGGAGCTGCGCCCGACGTCGTCCGAGAACAGTTTATCGGTCGCGGTCGACAGACGGTCCCCCTGTCTCGTCTCTCGGGAAACGCTGTGACCTGCGGCACGCGCATTTTGCCGAATGCCGAGTGCCGTTGGCCAGAGCCGCCACGCACCAATGTCAGGTTTCGGCGAACTGACAGACGGCTGACAGATGGCTGAAACACATCAGGCGAGACGCTGCGCCACCAGGTCCCATACGGTCTCGGCCAGCGCTTCCTTCGGTCCGTACGGAACGGCGGTCTCGCTGCCGTCGGCGCCCAGCACAACCGCCTCGTTCTCCTCGGAACCGAACGTCTTGCGCTCCCCCACCTCGTTCACCACCAGCAGGTCGCACCCCTTGCGTGCCAGTTTGGTACGGCCGTTGGCGAGGACGTCGTCCGTCTCGGCGGCGAACCCGACGACCACCTGTCCGGGACGGGCCCGCTCGGCGGAGATCTCCGCGAGGATGTCCGGATTCCGTACCAGGACGATCGGGTCGGGTTCCTTGCCGTCCTTCTTTTTGATCTTCCCGGACGCGTACTCCGCCGGTCGGAAGTCGGCGACCGCCGCCGCCATGACGACGGCATCCGCGTCCGCGGCGGCCTTCAGCACCGCTTCCCGCAGCTGTACGGCGGTCCCGACCGGGACGACGTCCACGCCCGCCGGGTCCGGCAGTCCCGTGTTCGCGGCGATCAGCGTGACCCGGGCGCCCCGGGCTGCGGCCGTGCGCGCGAGGGCGTAACCCTGCTTGCCGGAGGAGCGGTTGCCGAGGAAGCGGACCGGGTCGAGGGGCTCGCGGGTGCCGCCGCCGCTGACGACGACGTGCCGGCCCTTGAGGTCGGGCTCGGTGACGCCCCGCGCGAGCACCCGGCGGCAGACCTCGAAGATCTCGGTGGGGTCGGGCAGCCGGCCCTTGCCGGTGTCGACGCCGGTCAGCCGGCCGACGGCCGGTTCGATCACCACAGCACCCCGGCGGCGCAGCGTCGCCACGTTCTCCTGGGTGGCCGGGTGTTCCCACATCTCCGTGTGCATGGCGGGCGCGAAGACGACCGGACAGCGGGCGGTGAGAAGGGTGTTGGTGAGGAGGTCGTCGGCCAGGCCGTGCGCCGCCTTCGCCAGCATGTCCGTCGTCGCCGGTGCCACGATCACCAGGTCGGCGCTCTGTCCGATGCGCACATGCGGGACCTCGTGGACGTCGTCCCACACCTCGGTCGAGACGGGGTGCCCGGAGAGCGCGGACCAGGTGGCCGCGCCGACGAAGTGCAGGGCGGAGGCGGTGGGGACGACGCGGACGTCGTGGCCCGACTCCGTCAGTCTGCGCAGCAGTTCGCACGCCTTGTACGCGGCGATGCCTCCGCTGACCCCCAGAACGACCTTGGGCTTGTCCACCGTCTCTCCCCGAACTCGGAAACGTGCGTGCGACTCGTGCGACCTGTACGACTCCATGACACACCACAGGCCCGACAGTCGCTGCCGGGCCTGTGGATAAAGCTGCTGCGGCTCAGGTCGCGGGGCCCTCGACGGCCTCGGAGGTGAGCAGACCCGCGTTGATCTCGCGCAGGGCGATGGAGAGCGGCTTCTCGTGGACGTGGGTGTCGACGAGCGGACCGACGTACTCGAGCAGGCCCTCGCCGAGCTGCGAGTAGTACGCGTTGATCTGACGGGCACGCTTGGCGGCGTAGATCACGAGGCTGTACTTCGAGTCCGTGGCCTCGAGGAGCTCGTCGATCGGAGGGTTGATGATGCCCTCGGGAGCGGTGATGGAAGAGGACACGCTCTGCCTTCCGAAAGATGGGATGAGATCGGAAAAACGATCACACAACTTCCATCAAGGCTAGCAGCTCGCGCGCTACGTCCTCGACGGAGGTGTTGACCAGGGTCGCGTCGAACTCGGGCTCCGCCGCGAGCTCGATCTTGGCCGCCTCCAAGCGGCGCTCGATCACCTCGGGCGGCTCGGTGCCCCGTCCGGTGAGCCTGCGCACCAGCTCCTCCCAGGAGGGAGGAGCCAGGAACACCGAGTGCGCCTCGGACATGGACTCGCGGACCTGCCGGGCGCCCTGGAGATCAATCTCCAGGAGGACCGGTACGCCGGACTCCAGGTGCTCGAGTACGGCGGTACGCGGCGTGCCGTAGCGGTTGCCCGCGAATTCGGCCCACTCCAGAAGCTCGCCGTTGGCGATCAGCTTGTCCATCTCCTCGTCGGAGACGAAGAAGTAGTGGACGCCGTGCTTCTCGCCGGGGCGGGGCCTGCGGGTCGTCGCCGACACCGAGAGCCACACCTCGGGGTGTTCCTTGCGCATATGGGCGACGACCGTGCTCTTGCCGACCCCAGAGGGGCCGGAGAGCACGGTCAGCCGCGGACGTACGTCCGGGGGCTCGGGGGTCGTCCCCCGGAATGTTGCAGCCATGCAGCGATTATTCCAGCAATCCCGGTGTGCCCGGGACTCCCGGTCCGGAGTATCCGGACTCAGGAACCAGTGCTGCCGAACTCACGCTCCAGGGAGGCGATCTGGTTGGAACCAAGGCCACGGACACGGCGGCTCTCGGAGATACCGAGTCGCTCCATGATCTGCTTGGCGCGGACCTTGCCCACGCCGGGCAGAGACTCAAGCAGGGCGGAGACCTTCATCTTGCCGATGACGTCGTTCTCCTGGCCCTGCTTGATGACGTCATGCAGGGAGGCGCCGGAGTGCTTGAGTCGATTCTTGACCTCGGCCCGCTCCCGGCGAGCCGCGGCGGCCTTTTCGAGCGCGGCTGCGCGCTGTTCAGGGGTAAGGGGCGGAAGAGCCACGCCTACGTCACCTCGGATGTCGAACTGTCGGATACGGACCGGTGAGGAACCTAGTCGCCCCACACCTGGGGAGCTACGAGCAACACGCTTGCCCGTTGTCCCCCACTACCTAAAGGGTGTGGGGGTACCCCCACTGCTCGGAGACTAGCGGCCAGGGACGCCAGAGTCAGCGAGAACAGAGGAAAAGTCCTGGTCAGCCTGCGCCAGGCCGGACATTCCAGACATAATGCCCCTGATTTGAGGATGTATTCAGACTCAAGTCGCTCCGGAGTCGCTCGTCGAGCCACTCATCGGAGGACTCGATCGACCCGTTCGAACACCTCAGACGGTCGCAAAGGCGACGCGGATCTCCTCCGCGAAGCCATCTGAGGCCGTCCGCAGGGCTCCCACGTCGGGACCATGACGTAGAACACTCCGGCTCACGTTCGGGACGACGTTGCGCAGCGCCGACCCGAAGACCCCGGAAAGATCCGCCGGAGTGGCCCCCTGCGCCCCGATACCGGGCGCGAGGATCGGACCGTTGATGGCGAGGTCGTACGACGACAGGTCGCCCAGCGTGGCGCCGACGACGGCCCCGAAGGAGCCCAGTGGCTCCTCCCCGGCGTTCTCGGCGGCCAGGTGGGCCAGCATGGTCGCTCCGATGTTCCGGCCGTCCGCGCGGAGCGCGTGCTGCACCTCGCCGCCCTCCGGGTTGGAGGTCAGCGCGAGCACGAAGAGGCCCGCGCCGCTCTCCCGCGCCAGTTCGATCGCCGGGGCGAGCGATCCGTAGCCGAGATACGGCGAGACGGTCAGCGCGTCGGAGAAGAGCGGGGCGTCCTTCCGGAGGAAGGACTCGGCGTACGCGGCCATGGTCGAGCCGATGTCGCCGCGCTTGGCGTCCATGACTACGAGCGCGCCGGCCGCCCGCGCCTCCTCGACGGACTTCTCCAGGACGGCGATCCCGCGCGAGCCGAAGCGCTCGAAGAAGGCGCTCTGCGGCTTGAGGACGGCGACCCGGTCGGCGAGTGCCTCGACGACCGTGCGGCTGAACCGCTCAAGGCCGGCCACGTCGTCGTTCAGGCCCCACTCGGTGAGCAGCGAGGCGTGCGGGTCGATGCCGACGCAGAGCGGGCCGCGTTCGTCCATGGCCCGGCGGAGACGTGCGCCGAAGGGTTCGAGAGGGCTCATACCGGCTTCCTTGCGTCGGCGCCGACCGCGTCGGCGAGGGTGGCGTACGGGCTCGTGCGCAGGCGTGCGGCGAGGCCCTTGTGGATCGCGCGGCCCCAGAAGGGGCCTTCGTAGATGAAGGCGCTGTAGCCCTGCACGAGCGTGGCGCCGGCGAGGATGCGCTGCCAGGCGTCCTCGGCGTTCTCGATGCCGCCGACGCCCACGAGGGTGATGCGGTCGCCCACGCGCGCGTAGAGGCGGCGCAGTACCTCCAGGGAGCGGGACTTCAGAGGTGCTCCCGACAGTCCGCCGGTCTCCTTGACGAGCTCGGGTTCGGATTTCAAACCGAGTCCATCGCGCGCGATGGTGGTGTTCGTGGCGATGATGCCGTCCAGGCCGAGTTCGACGGCAAGGTCGGCGACCGCGTCCACGTCCTCGTCGGCGAGGTCCGGGGCGATCTTCACCAGGAGCGGGACGCGGCGGTCGGTCACCGCGCGGTCGGCGGCCTCGCGGACGGCGGTCAGCAGCGGGCGCAGTGCCTCGGTCGCCTGGAGGTTGCGCAGCCCGGGCGTGTTGGGCGACGACACGTTGACGACGAGATAGTCGGCGTGCCGGGCGAGCCGCTCGGTCGACTTCACGTAGTCGCCGACGGCCTCCTCCTCGGGGACGACCTTGGTCTTGCCGATGTTGACGCCGACGACGGTCCGGAAGACCGCCTCACGAGCCTTCAGGCGGGCCGCCACGGCCGCGGAGCCCTCGTTGTTGAAGCCCATGCGGTTGATGAGCGCCCGGTCCGGCACAAGGCGGAACAGCCGCTTCTTGGGGTTGCCGGGCTGCGGCTCCCCCGTGACCGTGCCGATCTCGACGTGGTCGAAGCCGAGCATCGACATGCCGTCGATCGCGACCGCGTTCTTGTCGAAGCCGGCGGCGAGCCCGAACGGGCCGTGCATACGCAGCCCGAAAGCCTCCGTGCGCAACTCCTCGAACCGGGGCGCGAGGGCGGCGGCGACGAACGTGCGCAGGACGGGGATGCGGACGGCGAGCCGGATCCAGCGGAAGGCGAGGTGGTGGGCCTGCTCCGGGTCCATCCGTTTGAAGACCAGACGGAAGAAAAGCTTGTACATCTCAGTGTCCTCACGAGAAGGGGGACACCGTTTCCGGTGTCCCCCTCAAGGCTGCTAGTCGCGGGCCGCGGTCAGGTGTTCGGCGTGTTCCTGGAGTGAACGCACGCCCACGTCACCGTGGTTGAGGGCGTCGATGCCCTGGACCGCGGCGGCGAGCGCCTGGACCGTCGTGAGGCACGGCACGGACCGCGCCACGGCCGCCGTACGGATCTCGTAGCCGTCGAGGCGGCCTCCGGTGCCGTACGGGGTGTTGACGATGAGGTCGACCTCGCCGTCGTGGATGAGCTGGACGATGGTCTTCTCGCCGTTCGGGCCGACGCCCTCGGACTGCTTGCGGACGACCGTGGCGTTGAGGCCGTTGCGCCGGAGGACCTCAGCGGTACCGGACGTGGCGAGCAACTCGAAGCCGTGGGCGACCAGTTCACGCGCCGGGAAGATCATCGAGCGCTTGTCGCGGTTGGCGACCGAGATGAACGCGCGGCCCTTGGTGGGCAGCGGGCCGTAGGCGCCCGCCTGGGACTTGGCGTACGCCGTGCCGAAGACGGAGTCGATGCCCATGACTTCGCCGGTGGAGCGCATCTCCGGGCCGAGGACGGTGTCGACGCCACGCCCATGGATGTCGCGGAAGCGCGACCACGGCATGACGGCCTCCTTGACGGAGATCGGCGCGTCGAGCGGGAGTTCGCCGCCGTCGCCGTGGGCCGGGAGCAGCCCCTCGGCGCGCAGTTCGGCGACGGTCGCGCCCAGCGAGATCCGGGCGGCGGCCTTGGCGAGCGGTACCGCGGTCGCCTTCGAGGTGAAGGGGACCGTACGGGACGCGCGCGGGTTGGCCTCCAGGACGTAGAGGATGTCGCCGGCCATCGCGAACTGGATGTTGATCAGCCCGCGTACCCCAACACCCTTGGCGATGGCTTCGGTTGAAGCCCGCAGGCGCTTGATGTCGAAGCCGCCCAGGGTGATCGGCGGCAGGGCGCAGGCCGAGTCGCCGGAGTGGATGCCGGCCTCCTCGATGTGCTCCATGACGCCGCCGAGGTAGAGCTCGTGGCCGTCGTAGAGCGCGTCGACGTCGATCTCGATGGCGTCGTCCAGGAAGCGGTCGACCAGGACCGGCCGCGAAGGGCTGATCTCGGTGGACTCGGCGATGTACGACTCCAGGCGGGTCTCGTCGTAGACGATCTCCATGCCTCGGCCGCCCAGGACGTACGACGGGCGGACGAGGACCGGGTAGCCGATCTCGTCGGCGATGGCCTTGGCGCCCACGAAGGTGGTCGCGGTGCCGTGCTTGGGGGCCGGGAGGCCCGCCTCCGCGAGCACCTGGCCGAAGGCGCCGCGGTCCTCGGCGGCGTGGATGGCCTCGGGCGGGGTGCCGACGATCGGAACGCCGTTGTCCTTGAGGGCCTGGGCGAGACCGAGCGGGGTCTGGCCGCCGAGCTGCACGATCACGCCCGCGACCGGACCGGCCAGGGACTCCGCGTGGACGATCTCCAGCACGTCTTCCAGCGTGAGCGGCTCGAAGTACAGGCGGTCGGAGGTGTCGTAGTCCGTGGAGACGGTCTCGGGGTTGCAGTTGACCATCACGGTCTCGTAGCCCGCGTCGCTGAGCGCGAAGGAGGCGTGGACGCAGGAGTAGTCGAACTCGATGCCCTGGCCGATGCGGTTGGGGCCCGACCCCAGGATGATGACCGCGGGCTTCTCACGCGGGGCGACCTCGTTCTCCTCGTCGTAGGACGAGTAGAAGTACGGGGTCTGCGCGGCGAACTCGGCGGCGCAGGTGTCGACCGTCTTGTAGACCGGGCGGATGCCGAGCGCGTGCCGGACCTCGCGGACGACGTCCTCGCGCAGGCCGCGGATCTCGCCGATCTGCTGGTCGGAGAAGCCGTGCCGCTTGGCCTCGGCGAGCAGTTCCGGGTCCAGCTTGTCGGCGGCGGCCAGCTCGTCGGCGATCTCCTTGATGAGGAAGAGCTGGTCGACGAACCAGGGGTCGATCTTCGTGTACTCGAAGATCTCCTCCTGGGTGGCGCCCGCGCGGATGGCCTGCATGACGGTGTTGATCCGGCCGTCGGTGGGCCGTACGGCCTCCTCCAGGAGCTGGATCTTCTCGCCGGGCTCGCCGACGAACGTGAACTGGCTGCCCTTCTTCTCCAGGGAGCGCAGCGCCTTCTGGAAGGCCTCGGTGAAGTTGCGGCCGATCGCCATGGCCTCGCCGACCGACTTCATGGTGGTCGTGAGGGTCGAGTCGGCGCTCGGGAACTTCTCGAAGGCGAAACGGGGCGCCTTGACGACTACGTAGTCGAGGGTCGGCTCGAAGGAGGCCGGGGTCTCGCGCGTGATGTCGTTCGGGATCTCGTCGAGGGTGTAGCCGACGGCCAGCTTGGCGGCGATCTTGGCGATCGGGAAGCCGGTCGCCTTGGAGGCGAGGGCCGAGGAACGCGACACGCGCGGGTTCATCTCGATGACGATGACGCGGCCGTCGACCGGGTCGATCGCGAACTGGATGTTGCAGCCGCCGGTGTCGACGCCGACCTCGCGGATGATCGCGATGCCCACGTCGCGCAGCACCTGGTACTCGCGGTCGGTCAGCGTCATCGCCGGGGCGACGGTGATCGAGTCGCCGGTGTGCACGCCCATGGGGTCGAAGTTCTCGATGGAGCAGACGACGACCACATTGTCGTTCTTGTCGCGCATCAGCTCCAGCTCGTACTCCTTCCAGCCGAGGATGGACTCCTCCAGGAGGACCTCGGTGGTCGGAGACAGGGTGAGGCCCTGGCCGGCGATGCGGCGCAGCTCCTCCTCGTCGTGGGCGAAGCCGGAACCGGCGCCGCCCATGGTGAAGGAGGGCCGGACGACGACCGGGTAGCCGCCCAGGGTGTCGACGCCGGCGATCACGTCGTCCATGGAGTGGCAGATGACCGAGCGGGCGGACTCGCCGTAGCCGATCTTCTGGCGGACGGCCTCGACGACGTCCTTGAAGAGGTTGCGGTCCTCACCCTTGTGGATGGCCTCGACGTTGGCGCCGATGAGCTCGACGCCGTACTTCTCCAGGGTGCCCGCCTCGTGCAGCGAGATGGCGGTGTTGAGCGCCGTCTGGCCGCCCAGGGTGGGCAGGAGGGCGTCCGGGCGCTCCTTGGCGATGATCTTCTCGACGAAGTCCGGGGTGATCGGCTCGATGTAGGTGGCATCGGCGATCTCCGGGTCGGTCATGATCGTCGCCGGGTTGGAGTTGACCAGGATGACGCGGAGGCCCTCGGCGCGCAGGATGCGGCAGGCCTGGGTGCCGGAGTAGTCGAACTCGGCGGCCTGGCCGATAACGATCGGACCGGAGCCGATGACCAGGACGGACTGGATATCGGAGCGCTTAGGCACGCTGGCCCTCCATCAGTGCTGTGCTCATCAAAGATGTGAAGCGGTCGAACAGGTAGGCGGCGTCGTGCGGGCCCGCTGCCGCTTCGGGGTGGTACTGGACGCTGAACGCCGGCCGGTCGAGCAGCCGCAGCCCCTCGACGACCTGGTCGTTCAGGCAGACGTGCGAGACCTCGGCGCGGCCGTACGGCGTCTCGGAGACCTTGTCGAGGGGCGCGTCGACGGCGAAGCCGTGGTTGTGCGCGGTGACGTCGACCTTGCCCGTCGTACGGTCCTGCACGGGCTGGTTGATGCCCCGGTGGCCGTACTTCAGCTTGTACGTGCCGAAGCCGAGCGCGCGGCCCAGGATCTGGTTGCCGAAGCAGATGCCGAAGAGCGGAGTGCCGCGCTCCAGGACGGCCTGCATCACGGCGACGGGGTGGTCGGCGGTGGCGGGGTCGCCTGGGCCGTTCGAGAAGAAGACCCCGTCGGGCTGTACGGCGTAGACGTCCTCGACGGTCGCGGTGGCCGGGAGCACGTGCACCTCGATGCCGCGCTCGGCCATCCGGTGCGGGGTCATGCCCTTGATGCCGAGGTCGACGGCGGCGACGGTGTACTTCTTCTCACCGATCGCGGGGATGACGTACGTCTCCTTGGTGGCGACCTCGGCGGAGAGGTTCGCGCCCGTCATCTCGGGGGCCTCGCGCACCTCGGCGAGCATGGTGTCGTCGTCGGGCAGCGTGCCGCCGGAGAAGATGCCGACGCGCATGGCGCCGCGCTCGCGCAGATGGCGGGTCAACGCGCGCGTGTCGATGCCGGAGATCCCGACGACACCCTGGTTGCGCAGTTCCTCGTCCAGGGAGCGGCGGGAGCGCCAGTTGGAGGGCACGCGCGCGGGGTCGCGCACCACGTAACCGGCGACCCAGATGCGCTGCGACTCGGGGTCCTCGTCGTTCACACCGGTGTTGCCGATGTGCGGGGCGGTCATCACGACGACCTGGCGGTGGTACGACGGGTCGGTCAGGGTCTCCTGGTAGCCGGTCATGCCGGTGGAGAACACGGCCTCGCCGAAGGTCACCCCCACGGACCCGTAGGCACGGCCGCGGAAGATCCGGCCGTCCTCCAGGACGAGTACGGCGGGAACCTTGGCGGCTCCCCTGGTGGAGGTCGTCATCGTGCGCCTTCCGTGTCGGTCGTTTCGAGACTCTTGTTGAGCATGCTGTTCAGGGTGTCGACCCACTCCGCGTGCTCGGCCGCGTGGTCCGAGCGGAACCCGGAGTCGATCAGCCGGTCGCCGTGCGCCCACGTCACGACCAGCAGCCCGCCCTCGCTGAGCACCTTCCCGGCGATGCCCTTGCCGAGCAGTGCCTCGCGCAGCGCGCCGGCCGGGATGAAGAAGTCGGTGGCTCCCGGTCGTACGACATCCAGGCCCGCCTCCGTCAGGGTCAGCTCGACCCGGCTGCGGGTGCCCAGGCCGTGCGCCACGATGCGGTCGAGCCACTGCCCGGCGGTGGTGGAGCCGTGGTAGCGGCCACTCATCGTCAGTTTCACCTCGCCGGGCTCTTCCGGCGCGGCGGGCAGCTCGGGCAGGTCTCCCTGGAGCGTGCCGCGCCACTTCCAGCCCTCGCGCATCAGCCAGTAGACGAGCGCGATGAACAGGGCGAGGCCGACGAGCCAGCCGATACGGGCGGCCCAGTCGGTCACCGGGGCGGACTTCTCCCCGGCCGCGAGGTGGGTCAGTTCCAGAGGTGTCACGTGAGCTTCCCGTCGACGAGCGTGGCCTTGCCCCGGAGCCAGGTGTGCGTCACACGGCCCGGCAGCTCACGCCCCTCGTACGGGGTGTTGCGACTGCGCGAAGCGAAGCCCGCGGGGTCCACCGACCCACGGTATTCCGTGTCGACGAGCGTGAGGTTGGCGGGCTCACCAGCCGAGACGGGACGGCCGTGCCCCACCGCCCGCCCGATCTCGGCGGGCTTGGCGGACATGCGCTCGGCGACCCCGGTCCAGGTGAGAAGCCCGGTGTCCACCATGGTCTCCTGCACCACTGACAACGCGGTCTCCAGGCCGACCATCCCCATGGCGGCGGCGGCCCACTCGCAGTCCTTGTCCTCGTGCGGGTGCGGGGCGTGGTCGGTGGCGACGATGTCGATCGTGCCGTCGGCGAGCGCCTCGCGCAGGGCCAGCACGTCGCGCTCGGTGCGCAGCGGCGGGTTGACCTTGAAGACGGGGTTGTAGGAGCGCACCAGCTCATCCGTGAGGAGGAGGTGGTGCGGGGTGACCTCGGCGGTCACGTCGATGCCACGGGACTTGGCCCAGCGGACGATCTCGACGGACCCGGCGGTCGACAGGTGGCAGATGTGGACGCGGGAGCCGACGTGCTCGGCGAGCAGGACATCTCGGGCGATGATCGATTCTTCGGCCACCGCCGGCCAGCCCCCGAGCCCGAGTTCGGCGGAGACGACACCCTCGTTCATCTGGGCGCCCTCGGTGAGGCGCGGCTCCTGGGCGTGCTGCGCGACGACTCCCCCGAAGGCCTTCACGTACTCCAGCGCCCGGCGCATGATCACCGCGTCGTCGACGCACTTGCCGTCGTCGGAGAAGACGGTGACCCCGGCGGCCGACTCGTGCATGGCGCCCAGCTCGGCGAGCTTCTTGCCCTCCAGGCCGACGGTGACGGCGCCGATGGGCTGCACATCGCAGTACCCGTGCTCCTGGCCGAGCCGGTAGACCTGCTCGACGACACCGGCGGTGTCGGCGACGGGGAAGGTGTTGGCCATGGCGAACACGGCCGTGTAGCCGCCGCTGGCGGCCGCGCGGGTACCGGTCAGGACGGTCTCGGAGTCCTCACGGCCGGGCTCGCGCAGGTGGGTGTGCAGGTCGACGAGCCCGGGCAGCAGCACCTTGCCGTCGGCCTCGACGACCTCGGCACCTTCGGCGGACAGCCCACTGCCGACCTCGGCGATGGTGTCCCCGTCGATCAGCACGTCCTGCGGCTCGCCGCCGAGGATCTTCGCACCACGGATCAGGATCTTGCTCATGTGACTTACTTCTCCTCGATACGGGTGTGACTGACGGCGGGTTCGTTGCCGCCCAGAAGCAGATAGAGCACGGCCATCCGGATGGACACTCCGTTTGCGACCTGCTCGACGACGGTGCAGCGGTCCGAGTCGGCGACCTCGGCGGTGATCTCCATGCCCCGGACCATCGGCCCCGGGTGCATCACGATGGCGTGCTCGGGCATCTTCGCCATGCGGTCGCCGTCGAGGCCGTAGCGCCGCGAGTACTCGCGCTCGGTCGGAAAGAACGCCGCGTTCATGCGCTCGCGCTGGACGCGCAGCAGCATCACCGCGTCGGACTTGGAGAGCGTGCTGTCGAGGTCGTAGGAGACCTCGCAGGGCCAGGCCTCGACGCCGACCGGCACCAGGGTCGGCGGGGCGACCAGGGTGACCTCGGCGCCGAGGGTGTGCAGCAGGTCGACGTTCGAGCGGGCGACGCGGCTGTGCAGGATGTCGCCGACGAGCGTGATCCGCTTGCCGGCCAGGTCCTGCCCGAGCCCGGCGTCCCGGCCGACGAGTCGGCGCCGCATGGTGAACGCGTCCAACAGGGCCTGCGTCGGGTGCTGGTGGGTGCCGTCACCGGCGTTGATGACGGCCGCGTCGATCCACCCGGAGGTGGCGAGCCGGTACGGCGCTCCGGAGGCGCCGTGCCGGATGACGACCGCGTCGACGCCCATGGCCTCCAGGGTCTGCGCGGTGTCCTTCAGGGACTCGCCCTTGGAGACGCTCGACCCCTTGGCGGTGAAGTTGATGACGTCGGCGGAGAGGCGCTTCTCGGCGGCTTCGAAGGAGATACGCGTGCGCGTGGAGTCCTCGAAGAAGAGGTTGACGACGGTACGGCCGCGCAGGGTCGGCAGTTTCTTGATCGGCCGGTCGGCGACCCGGGCCATCTCCTCGGCGGTGTCGAGGATCAGGACGGCGTCGTCGCGGGTGAGGTCGGCGGCCGAGATGAGATGACGCTGCATCTGTCAGGCTCCGTAAGGCAGTTCAGGTCAGGAGAATTCGGGCGCGCGGAGGCAGGACGTGCCACAGGGGCACGGCATCCGTCCGCTACGGGGTCTGCTTGACGCCGAGCAGCACGGTGTCGCGACCGTCCTCCTCGGCGAGCTGGACCTTGACCGTCTCCCGCAGCGACGTGGGGAGGTTCTTGCCGACGTAGTCGGCGCGGATGGGCAGTTCGCGGTGGCCTCTGTCGACCAGGACCGCGAGCTGCACCGCGCGGGGGCGCCCGATGTCGTTCAGGGCGTCGAGGGCGGCGCGGATGGTGCGGCCGGAGAAGAGCACGTCGTCGACGAGGACGACCAGGCGGCCGTCGATGCCGTCACCGGGGATGTCGGTGCGGGCCAGCGCGCGGGGCGGGTGCATGCGCAGGTCGTCGCGGTACATGGTGATATCGAGGGAGCCGACCGGGATCTTGCGGTCGGTGATCTCTTCGAGCTTGACGGCGAGCCGCTGG
Organism: Streptomyces prunicolor NBRC 13075; assembly: GCF_000367365.1. Taxonomy (GTDB): domain Bacteria; phylum Actinomycetota; class Actinomycetes; order Streptomycetales; family Streptomycetaceae; genus Streptomyces; species Streptomyces prunicolor. Next base: position 132,570 of record NZ_BARF01000054.1, read on the forward strand.
GCGAGGAAGACGCCCCGGGTCGGGATGCCGAGGAGCACCACGTCGTCGGCGCCCTTGGCGCGCTCGACGATCTCGTGGGCGATGCGGGTCAGGACCCGCGCGATGTCGGGGGCTTCGAGAACCGGCCGGGCATCGGACTCGTACTGCTGGGTGTCCATAAGAAACGGACCTCCTTCTCCGCCTCACGGGACGGACCTTAAAGGACGTCGGATTTGCGCCATCCACGGTAGCAGGCCGGGGCGACACCCCTGATCACCCCTATGGAGTAATCGGACACCGCTACCGCGGAAGAGCCGGTGCGGACCATTCGGCTTGACGCGGGAGCGTAACGCTGCGTAACCTCACAGTGAGTTACCAGCCGCGCGGCGCGGAAACACTGCAGCCGCGTCGACACAGTGTCCGGGAGCTATATGTCCAGCGAATACGCCAAACAGCTCGGGGCCAAGCTCCGGGCCATCCGCACCCAGCAGGGCCTTTCCCTCCACGGTGTCGAGGAGAAGTCACAGGGACGCTGGAAGGCGGTCGTGGTCGGGTCGTACGAGCGCGGCGACCGTGCCGTCACCGTGCAGCGCCTCGCCGAATTGGCTGACTTCTACGGGGTTCCGGTGCAGGAGCTGCTGCCGGGCACCACGCCGGGCGGGGCCGCCGAGCCGCCGCCGAAGCTGGTCCTCGACCTGGAGCGGCTGGCCCACGTGCCCGCCGAGAAGGCCGGCCCGCTGCAGCGCTACGCGGCGACGATCCAGTCCCAGCGCGGCGACTACAACGGCAAGGTGCTCTCGATCCGCCAGGACGACCTGCGCACACTCGCCGTCATCTACGACCAGTCCCCCTCGGTCCTCACCGAGCAGTTGATCAGCTGGGGCGTGCTGGACGCCGACGCGCGTCGCGCGGTCTCCCACGAGGAGAACTGAGCCGCTCCCGCCGAGCCGCTTCCCGTCTCAGCAGAAACGTGCCGCCGGGGTGGCCGGAACTTCACCGTTCCGGCCACCCCGGCGGCTTTCTGCGGGCCTCAGGAGCCTCATGCGTACGGGAACGCCCTGATGCCCGCGGGAACGCCGGAGGGCCCGCAGCGGTCGTGCTGCGGGCCCTCCGGCGTTTCGCTCGCGTATTGCTCTCGCGTACTGCTTACGCCTCGTCGCGGCGCAGCGTGGGCTTCAGGTCCTTGAAACGGCCCAGCAGGCCGTTCACGAACGAGGGCGACTCGTCCGTGGAGAACTCCTTCGCCAGCTGCACCATCTCGTCGAGGACGACGGCGTCCGGGGTCTCGTCGACCCAGATCAGCTCGTAGGCGCCGAGGCGCAGGATGTTGCGGTCCACCACGGGCATGCGGTCGAGCGTCCAGCCGACCGAGTACTGCGCGATCAGCTCGTCGATACGGCGCGCGTGCTGCGCGTACCCCTCGACCAGCTCCATCGTGTACTCGCTGACCGGCGGCTGCCGGGTGTCGTCCCGGGAGAGCCGGATCCAGTCCGCGAGGACGGTCTGGACGCCGACACCGCGCTGGTCGCCCTCGAAGAGGATCTGGAAGGCGCGCTTGCGGGCCGTATTGCGGGCAGCCACGGTTAGCTGTTCACCCGGCCGAGGTAGTCGCTGGAGCGGGTGTCGACCTTGATCTTCTCACCGGTGGTGATGAAGAGCGGGACCTGGATCTGGTAGCCGGTCTCCAGGGTGGCGGGCTTGGTGCCACCGGTGGAGCGGTCGCCCTGGACGCCGGGCTCGGTCTCCTGGATGACGAGCTCGACGGCGGCCGGCAGCTCGACGAAGAGCACCTCGCCCTCGTGCTGCGCGACCGTGGCGGTGAAGCCCTCGATCAGGAAGTTGGCGGCGTCGCCGACGGCCTTGCGGTCGACCATGAGCTGGTCGTAGGTCTCCATGTCCATGAAGACGAAGTACTCGCCGTCCATGTACGAGAACTGCATGTCGCGCTTGTCGACAGTGGCCGTCTCGACCTTGACGCCGGCGTTGAACGTCTTGTCGACGACCTTGCCGGAGAGCACGTTCTTGAGCTTGGTGCGCACGAAGGCAGGGCCCTTGCCGGGCTTGACGTGCTGGAACTCGACGACGGACCAGAGCTGGCCCCCGTCGAGCTTGAGCACCAGGCCGTTCTTGAGGTCGTTCGTGGAAGCCACGGTTGCGGAATCTCCTGGACTGACGTGGACGACCACGGGACACGCGCACAGCTCGGAAAAGCTAGAGCGCGAGCAGCTCCTTGGTCGTGATGGTGAGTAGCTCGGGTCCGCCGTCCGCCTCAGGGCGTACGACGAGCGTGTCATCGATCCGGACACCGCCCCGGCCCGGGAGGTGAACCCCCGGTTCGACGGTGACCGGCACGCAAGCGTCCAGTTTACCCATGGCCGCGGGGGCCAGCTGCGGCTCCTCGTCGATTTCGAGTCCGACACCGTGGCCGGTGGGGGCCGCGAGGCCCTCTGAGTACCCCGCGGAGTCCAGTACCTGACGGGCCGCGCGGTCCACATCCCGGTAGGCGGCACCGGGGCTCAGGGACTCCCGCGCAGCGCGCTGGGCGGCGAAGACGAGGTCGTAGAGCTCGATCTGCCAGTCGGCGGGAGAGGTGCCGATGACGAACGTACGGCCGATCTCGCAGCGGTATCCGCGATAGGTGGCGCCGAGGCAGACGGAAAGGAAATCTCCTTCCTCGACCCTGCGATCGGTCGGCCGGTGACCGCGTCTGCCGGAGTGCGGGCCGGTGGCGACGGAGGTGGCGAAGGCCGGGCCCTCCGCGCCGTGGTCGACGAGCCGTCGCTCCAGTTCGAGGGCGAGGTGGCGTTCGGTGCGGCCGACGAGGATCGACTCCAGGAGCTCTCCGAGGGCTTGGTCGGCGATCTCGGCGGCGATTCTCAGACAGGAGATCTCCTCCTCGTCCTTGACGACCCGCAGCTGTTCGACCGCGCCGCCGATGTCGGTGAGGCGGAGCGTGGGGGCGACCGAGCGGAGGGCTCGGTGGCGGGTCACGGTGAGGTGGTGTTCTTCTACGGCCATGGATTCGGCACCGTGCGCTGCCGCGAGGTCTGCGGCTGCTACGGCGGGGTCGCCACCGGGGCCGGGGAGTGTGTGGATGCGGAGGGCCTCGTCGGGACGGCCCTCTGGTGGCCGCTCGTCCAGCGGGTCTGTGCAGACCAGCGTGTCGTCGCGCTTGCCGAGCAGCAGGACGGTTCCCTGCGGGGCTGGACCGGCCAAGTAGCGCACGTTGGCTGGATTGGTGACCAGCGCGGATTGACTGCCGCCGGCTTGGGCTCGGTCCCTGAGCCTTGCTCGGCGGGCTGCGTAGACCTCTGACATGAGATGAGCGTAGGAGCGGTGGCTGGATTGTGCTGGTTGGGAGGGTGCCGTTCGGGGGACGGGGTGGGTTCGGCGGTTGTGTGCCGGGTGCGCGCCGGTGGGGGCTCGTCGCGCCCACGCGGCGGAGCCGCACATTGATACAGCCCCGCGCCCCTAAAAGACAAAAGACATGAGTCCCGGTGATTACCAGCTCGGGGGGCTGGCTATCGATCGTGCGAGTACGTCGTTCAGGACCTGGGCCGTCTGCTGGACGTCCATCTGGGAGTTGTCGATGATCGGGAGGCCCGAGCCGTACCAACCCGCCATGCGGCCGTGGATGCGGGCGACCTCCTCGTCGGTGAGGCGGCGGTTGCCGGCTCGTTTGGCGTTGCGTTCCAGGACGATTTCCAGGCCGGGCAACAGGACGACCGGGAGGAGGCCGGGGCCCACGTGGCGTTTCCAGCCGCCGAGGCCTACGACCGGGCGGTCGGGGAAGACCGCGTCGTCGAGGATGCAGGAGATGCCGTTCGCGAGGAAGTTGCGCGCGGCGAAGCCGCAGGTGCGGCGGGCCAGGCGGTACTGGGCCTCGGAGTGGTCGTTCCAGCCCGACTGGGGGTCGGCGAAGCCCGAGCGGACCCATTCGCGGACGTCGTCGAGGCTGATATGGGCCGTGGGGACCCGGCGGTGGTCCGCCCAGTACTTGGCGACGCTCGTCTTGCCCGCGCCGGCGGGGCCGATGAGCAGCACCGCGAGGGTCGTGGAGGTCGGGTCGGGGGCTGCCGCGGCCGGTGGGGCGCTGGGCATGGGCACGGGGCCGCCCGGCGGGAGCTGGATGTGGCCGGTGGTGTCCGGGGTGCGGCGCGGCATCGTGTGCGGCACCGGCGGGGTGGGCGCGAAGCCCGGGGCCGGTGGCGGGGGTGGCACGGGCGCCGGGCCCGGATGGTGCGGGCCCGACTGTTGTCCGGCCGGGGACCAACCGGTGGTCGGTCCCTGCCCCGGCTGGTGGGGCGGCGGCAGCGGTGACCCCACTGCGTGCTGCATCCGGTGCCACTCCGTCTCGTACAAGGCAATTGGCGCTGGCAGCGGGCCCGAACCCCGCTCCGTACCGAACGGTACCTTCCCCGGCCGCCATTTGGTGAACGGCCGGGGAGCGGCCGAAGTGCCCATCCCCGCAAGGCAAATGGGCAGGAACGGGCTTCGCCGGACTTACTCGCCCACTTCGCCGTACGCGGCGAGCAGGACGGCCGGGTCGGGGCCCTCAAGGACCGTCGGCTTGGCGAGGCCGTCGAGGACGATGAAGCGGAGCAGGTCGCCGCGGGACTTCTTGTCGACCTTCATGTTCTCCAGCAGCTTGGGCCACTGGTCGTAGCGGTAGCTGAGCGGCAGGCCGACCGATGCGAGGACCGTGCGGTGCCGGTCGGCCGTCGCGTCGTCCAACCGGCCCGCGAGACGGCCCAGTTCGGCCGCGAAGTGCATGCCTACGGCCACTGCGGCGCCGTGCCGCCACTTGTAGCGCTCGTTCTTCTCGATGGCGTGCGCGAGGGTGTGGCCGTAGTTGAGGATCTCGCGCAGGCCCGACTCCTTGAGGTCGGCGGAGACGACCTCGGCCTTGACCTTGATGGAGCGCTCGATGAGCTCGGCGGTGTGCGGGCCCGCCGGGGTGCGGGCGGACTCCGGGTCGGACTCGATGAGTTCGAGGATCACCGGGTCGGCGATGAAGCCGGCCTTGATGATCTCGGCGAGCCCGGAGACGTAGTCGTTGACCGGGAGGGAGTCCAGCGCGGCCAGGTCGCAGAGCACGCCGGCCGGGGGGTGGAAGGAGCCGACGAGGTTCTTGCCCTCGGCGGTGTTGATGCCGGTCTTGCCGCCGACGGCCGCGTCGACCATGGCGAGCACGGTCGTCGGTACGGCGATCCAGCGGACCCCGCGCAGCCAGGTCGCGGCGACGAAGCCGGCCAGGTCGGTGGTGGAGCCGCCGCCGACACCGACGATGACGTCGGAGCGGGTGAAGCCGGACTGGCCCAGCGCCTTCCAGCAGTAGGCGGCGACCTCGGCGGTCTTGGCCTCCTCCGCGTTCGGCACCTGGATGGCGACGGCCTCGAAGCCCTGCCCGGCCAGGTCCGCGCGCAGCGCCTCGCCCGTCTCGGCGAGGGCCTCCGGGTGGATGATCGCGACCCGCTTGACCCGGTCGCCGATCAACCCGCCGAGTTCACCCAGGAGTTGACGGCCCACCAGGACCTCGTACGGGTCGCTGCCCGCCGTGCCGCCGACCTGGATCCGCGTCACTGACTCGCTCATGCTTCCTTCAACTCCAGTGCGTCCAGGACGGCTTGGGTGACGTCCTCGGGGGTGCGGCCGTCGGTGGGTACGACGGCCTGCGCGACCTCGGCGTACAAGTGGCGCCTGGCTTCCATCAGTTCGCGCCACTGCTTGCGCGGGTTGATGGCGAGCAGCGGGCGGGCCGCGTTGAGGCCGGTGCGCTTGACCGCCTCGTCCACGTCCATGGAGAGGTAGACGACCCGGTGTCCGGTGAGCAGCGTGCGCGTGTCCTCGTCGAGGATCGAGCCGCCGCCGAGCGCGAGGACGCCGTCGTGCCCGGCGAGTGCCTGGTGCACGGCGCGCTTCTCGATGGCGCGGAAGACGGGCTCGCCCTCGTCGACGAAGATCTCGGCGATGGTGCGGCCCTCGGCGGCCACGATGTCGTCGTCGGTGTCCCGGTAGCCGACGCCGAGCCGGTCGGCGAGCTGCTGCCCGACGGTGGACTTGCCGACGCCCATGGGACCGACCAGGACGACGAGCGGGGCTGCGGTCACCGGATGGCCAGGTTCTCGAGGTACGAGCGGACGTTGCGGCGGGTCTCGGGCACCGAGTCGCCGCCGAACTTCTCGGCAACGGCGTCCGCGAGGACGAGGGCGACCATCGCCTCGGCGACGATGCCGGCGGCCGGAACCGCGGACACGTCGGAACGCTGGTGATGAGCCTGCGTGGCCTCACCGGTCACCACGTCGACGGTCTGCAGGGCACGCGGCACGGTCGCGATGGGCTTCATCGCGGCGCGCACGCGCAGCAGTTCACCCGTGGACAGCCCGCCTTCGGTGCCACCGGAGCGCCCGGAGACCCGACGAATGCCCTCATCGGTGTTCACGATCTCGTCGTGCGCCTGGGAGCCGGGCACCCGAGCCAGCTCGAAACCGTCACCGATCTCGACACCCTTGATCGCCTGGATACCCATGAGGGCACCGGCGAGGCGGGCGTCCAGCTTGCGGTCCCAGTGCACGTGCGAACCGAGGCCGACGGGAACGCCGTAGGCAAGGATCTCGACGACACCACCGAGGGTGTCACCGTCCTTGTGGGCCTGGTCGATCTCCGCGACCATCGCCTTCGAGGCATCCGCGTCCAGGCAGCGCACGGGGTCGGCGTCCAGCTTCTCGACATCGGCGGGCGTGGGCAGCACACCCCGCGGCGCCTTGGCGGAAGCCAACTCCACGACATGCGAGACGATCTCGATCCCGGCCGTCTCCTTGATGTACGACCGGGCGACGGCGCCCAGCGCGACACGGGCCGCGGTCTCCCGCGCGGAGGCACGCTCAAGGATCGGCCGGGCCTCGTCGAAGCCGTACTTCTGCATACCGGCGAGGTCGGCGTGACCGGGCCGCGGGCGGGTCAGCGGAGCGTTACGGGCGAGACCCGCCAGGATCTCCGGATCGACCGGGTCGGCCGCCATGACCTGCTCCCACTTGGGCCACTCCGTGTTGCCCACCATGATCGCGACCGGCGAACCGAGGGTCAGCCCGTGCCGGACACCGCCGAGGAAGGTGACCTCGTCACGCTCGAACTTCATGCGCGCGCCGCGTCCATAACCGAGCCGGCGCCGGGCCAGGTGGTCCGCCACCATGTCCGTGGTGATCGGCACGCCGGCGGGAAGGCCCTCCAGCGTCGCCACGAGTGCGGGACCGTGGGACTCCCCCGCGGTCAGCCAGCGCAACCTGCTCAACGGTGCTCCTCATGCTCGCGCCCTGGTACTGCTGCGTACGCGCGTCCTCGCGTACGACGACGACGTGACCGGGTGCGCGGCCCTGGCCCGCCACCCCCCGATCCTCCCACGTCCGGGGCACACACCTGCCCGACGGTCCAGGGAACGGACGCGGAGTGGTGGAGGCGCCTGGCGTACGGCCCGTCCTCGCTCCGCACGACCGGGCCAAGGCCGGGGTTCGATTGTCGCGCGCGTGGCCGCCTTGCGGGGGCCGCGTGAACGGCCGGACGGTGGCTTCTTGACGGCTTTGCCGGGGTGAGGTCGAGGGTCGCCTGACGGCGATGGTGGACGCTCTACGGAGCCTGGGTCAGCAGTCGGCCATCACCTCTCACCCGCGGCATCTGGCCGGAGGCAATGACCCGCCAGACCGTGCTGCCGGGTTGGGTTCATCAATCAACCGACGTCGTCCAGCCCGCCCTGTCGACCCCGGCCGGCAACAGCGGAGTGGCGCCCCTCACCGATCCGCCAGCGCCTTCTCTCCCGCCCTCCGCATCGCGTCCACCGGTGCCGGTCGGCAGCCCGTCATCTGTTCCACCTGGAGTACCGCCTGGTGGACCAGCAGGTCGAGGCCGCTGACGACCGCGCCGCCGTAGCCGGACCAGCGGGCCGCGAGGTTCGTGGGCCAGGGGTCGTAGAGGACGTCGAAGAGGGTGGCAGGCCGTTCCGGTACGGCCGAGGCGAGTGCGTCCGTCGTACCGGCGGGCGTGGTCGCGAAGACCAGGGGGGCGCGCAGCCCCTCGGCCGCGTCGGCCCAGTCCGCCGTGCGGACCTCCACGTCGAGCCGCTCGCCCCACTGCCGCATCTCGGCGGCGCGGGCCTCGCTGCGGACGTAGGCGACGACCTTGCCGGTGCAGACGCGGGAGAGGGCGGCGAGCGCGGAGGACGCGGTGGCGCCGGCGCCGAGGATCGCGGCCGAGTCGACCTGTTCGATGCCGTGTTCGCGGAGGGCGGCGACCATGCCGGGGATGTCCGTGTTGTCGCCGACCCGTCGGCCGTCCTCGGTGAACACGACCGTGTTGACCGCGTCCACCGATGCCGCGGTCTCGCTGATCTCGTCCAGCAGCGGTATGACCGCCCGCTTCAGCGGCATGGTCAGCGACAGGCCCGCCCACTCCGGTCCGAGGTCCTTGAAGAACCCCGGCAGGCCCGCCTCGTCGACGTCGAAGCGGTCGTAGGACCAGTTGTCGAGCCCCAGCTCCCCGTACGCCGCGCGATGCAGCACCGGGGAGAGGGAGTGGGCGATGGGCGAACCGAGCACGGCGGCACGGCGGGCGTCAGTTGCCCGAACTGTCATTGAACTTTTCCTTGAGTGCCTGGAATTCGGCGTACGTCTTGGCGAATTCGGTCTTGTTCTCGCCGTCGGTCGCCACGAAGTAGATCCAGCCGTCGCGGGTCGGGTTCAGTGCCGCTGCCAGAGCCTCGTCACCGGGGTTGTCGATGGGGCCGGGCGGCAGGCCCTTCTGGGTATAGGTGTTGTACGGGTCCTTGTTGCTGTTGATCTCGGACTCGCTGATGCGGATCTTGCTCTGGCCCTTCAGATAATTGAAGGTCGAGTCGAATTGCAGATACTGGTTGGTCTGATCGTTCGTGGTCTTGAGACGGTTGTAGACGACTTCGGCCATCTTGCGGAAGTCCTCGTGCGTCTTGCCCTCGGCCTGGACGAGGCTCGCGACCGTGATGAGCTGCAGCGGGTTTTCCAGGTTGAGCGCCCTGGCCTTCGCCGAGAGGCCGATCGCGTCGTATTTCTCATTGGCCTGGGCGACCAGCTGCTTGAGGACCGTCTCGGGTTTCATGCCCTTGGCGGCGCCATAGGTTCCCGGGAAGAGGAAACCCTCCAGCGGGTCCTTGATGTTCTTGTTGTCGTTCGCCCAGCTGGGCAGTCCGAGGCTCTTGTACTCCTTGGCGGCAACAGCCTTGGTGGTGCCGTCGGAAATCTGGAGTTTCTTGTCGATCGCCGCGTAGACCTGGGCGTTTCGCCAGCCCGGGGCGACGATCAGATTGTCCTGGCTCGTAGGGTCGAGCATCAGCTTGACGGCGCTCGCGGCGGACATATTCTTCTTCAGCAGGAAGACGCCGGCCTGGATCTTCTTCCCGTCCGGATTCTGGGACTGGGCGACCACGAAGGCGTCCACGCTCTTGACGACGCCCGCTTCCTTCAGCTTCTGCCCGATATCCGATCCGAAGGCGCCCTTGGGGATGGTGACGCTCACCGAACCGGTACCGTCGCCCGCGTAGTCCGGCGCCGAGCCGAAACGGTTCTGGTAGAGGTGGTAACCGAAGTAGCCGACGGTGGCCAGGCCGCCGCCGAACACCATGACGACCACAAGGCAGGCGCAGCCGTTGCGACGCTTCCGCTCCTTGCCGCCTTTATCCTTGCCTTTGCCTTTGCCGCCCTTGCCCCGCCGGTCACCGCGCCCACGCCCGTCCGGCTCGTCGTCGGCCTCGTCGTCATCGTCGCCGCCACCCGCGAAGAACGCGTGTTCACCCTGATCGGGGCCCGGGTCCCAGTCGGTCTTCTCGGGTTCGGGCTCGGTGCGGCGCCTGCTCGGCGGCTCCGGCGGCGGGTACGCCTCGGGCGTGCCGTAGAAGTCGGGCTGCTGTTCGCCGTAGGCCGCGGCCTGTTGCCCGTACGGGTCGACAGGATCCGCGACGTACGGGACCTGACCGGGCACACCGGTGCCGTCCCAGCCGCCCTGCTGATATTGCTGCTGACCGGCGTACTGCTGATGGCTCTGATCGGCGTACTGCTGCTGGTCCGCCCACTGTTGCTGGTCGGGGTACTGCGGGTTGCCCTGTTCGTCGTAGACCTGGTATTGCTGCTGCGCCTGACCGTAGTCGGCCTGCTGGCCATGGCCCCAGTCGCCGTACTGCTGCGGCTGCTGCGGCTGTTCCGGATAGTGCTGCGGCTGGCCGCCGTAGGAGGACTGCTGCCCCGGCTGGGCCTGCTGTCCTTCCCATCCGACGTCCCCGAACAACGGGTCCTCCGGATGCCACGGTTCGGAGCCTGGGCCCCGGCCATACTCAGTCATCGATCCCCTAGAGCCGCGAGGCGGCGGTCGCGGCGCTTGCGGCTCCGGCTTCCGTCCCGCCTCTTGCTGTGCCATGGCTGTTCGAACACCATCACATCGCGCGGAACGTTACCGTATCGCGATCAGATGACCACTTCGACGCCCTCGCCGGGTGCTTTACCTGACACCCGTTCGGATTCCAGGGCCTGCTGCAGAATGATGACCGCTGCCGCCTGGTCGATGACCGACCTGCCCTTCTTGGACTTCACCCCGGAGGCGCGCAGTCCCTGACTGGCCGTCACCGTGGTCATCCGTTCGTCCAACAGTCTGACCGGTACCGGGGCGATGCCCTTCGCGAGTTCCTGGGCGAAGGCCCGGACCTTCACGGCGGCCGGTCCCTCGCCGCCCTTGAGGGAGCGCGGGAGACCGACGACGACTTCGATCGGTTCGTACTCCTCGGCGAGTTGCTTCAGCCGGCGGTGCGCCGCCGGGATGTCGCGGCCGGGGACCGTCTCGACGGGAGTGGCGAGGATCCCGTCGGGGTCGCACGAGGCGACCCCGATCCGGGCGTCCCCGACGTCGATCGCGAGTCGACGTCCTCTGCGCATCTTCGCGGCCGTTTCTTACTTGGCCGTGTCGGCGACGAGGCGTTCGACAGCGTCCACGGCCTCGCCGACGGCGGCCGGGTTCTGGCCACCACCCTGGGCCACGTCCGGCTTGCCGCCACCGCCACCGCCGAGGGTCTTGGCAGCCGCGCGGACCAGGTCGCCGGCCTTGAGACCGCGCTCGCGGGCGGCCTCGTTGGTGGCGATGACGGTGAGCGGCTTGCCGTTGTTGACCGTGAAGAGGGCTACGACGGCTGCGCGTCCGCCCTGGATACGGCCGCGCACGTCGAGGACCAGCTTGCGCAGGTCGTCGGCGCTCGTGCCGTCCGGCACCTGGCCGGTGACCAGCGCGACACCGTGCACGTCCTTGGCGGACTCGACGAGACCGGCGGCCGCCCGGAGCACCTTCTCGGCGCGGAACTTCTCGATCTCCTTCTCGGCGTCCTTCAACTTGCCGAGCATGGCGGAGACCTTCTCCGGAAGCTCCTCCGGGCGCCCCTTGATCAGCTCCTGGAGCTGGGCGACGACCGTGTGCTCACGCGCGAGGAAGTTGTAGGCGTCGACACCAACGAGCGCTTCGATACGGCGGACTCCGGAGCCGATCGACGACTCGCCGAGCAGCTTGACCAGGCCGAGCTGCGAGGTGTTGTGGACGTGCGTACCGCCGCACAGCTCCTTGGAGAAGTCGCCGATGGTCACGACGCGGACCCGCTCGCCGTACTTCTCGCCGAACTCGGCGATGGCGCCCTGCTTCTTGGCCTCGTCGAGGCTGAGGATCTCGGCGTGCACGTCCAGGTCGCGGGCGAGCACCTCGTTGATCTTCTGCTCGACGTCGGTCATCACGGCCGTGGGAACCGCGGACGGCGATCCGAAGTCGAAGCGGAAGCGGCCCGGCTGGTTCTCGGAACCGGCCTGCGCGGCCGTCGGACCCAGCGCGTCACGCAGCGCCTGGTGGGTGAGGTGGGTGGCCGAGTGGGCGCGGGCGATGGCGGTACGGCGGCGGATGTCGATCGCGGCCTCGGCCTTGGCGCCGACGGTGACCTCGCCGTACTGGACGACGCCCTTGTGAACGTAGACGCCCGGGACCGGCTTCTGGCAGTCGCGGATCTCGATCACGGCACCGGACTCGACCTTGATGCGGCCGGTGTCGCCGATCTGGCCGCCGCCCTCGGCGTAGAACGGGGTGCGGTCGAGGACGATCTCGACCTCGTCGCCCTCGGTCGCGGCCGGGGAGGAGACACCGTCGACGAGGATGCCGACGATGGTGGACTCGCCCTGGGTGTCCGAGTAGCCGATGAAGTCGGTCTCGCCGGCCTTGTCGGCGATCTCGCGGTAGGCACCGACGCCCGCGTGGCCGGTCTTCTTGGCCTGCGCGTCGGCCTTGGCCTGGTCGCGCTGCTGCTTCATCAGTCGCCGGAAGCCGTCCTCGTCCACGGAAAGGCCCTGTTCGGCGGCCATTTCGAGGGTGAGGTCGATCGGGAAGCCCCAGGTGTCGTGGAGCAGGAACGCCTTGTCGCCGGCGAGGATCTTGCCGCCCGACTGCTTGGTGTCGGCGATGGCGGTGTCGAGGATGTTGGTGCCGGCCTTCAGCGTCTTGACGAAGGCGGCCTCCTCGGCGAGGGCCACGGTCTCGATGCGCTGGCGGTCGGTGACGAGCTCGGGGTACTGCTGGCCCATCATCGCGATGACGGTGTCGATGAGGTCCTTGACGACCAGACCCGTGGCACCGAGCAGGCGCATGTTGCGGATGGCGCGGCGCATGATGCGGCGCAGGACGTAACCGCGGCCCTCGTTGCCGGGGGTTACGCCGTCGCCGATGAGCATCACGGACGTACGCATGTGGTCGGTGACCACGCGCAGGGAGACGTCGGACTCGTGCGACTCGCCGTACTCGACGCCGGTCAGCTCGGTGGCCTTCTTGATGACGGCCATGGAGGTGTCGATCTCGTACATGTTCTGCACGCCCTGCAGGATCATCGCGAGGCGCTCCAGGCCGAGGCCCGTGTCGATGTTCTTGCTGGGCAGCTCGCCGAGGATCTCGAAGTCCTCCTTGCCGATGCCCTCGCCGCGCTCGTACTGCATGAAGACGAGGTTCCAGATCTCCACGTACCGCTCGTCGTTGACGGCGGGGCCGCCCTCGACGCCGAACTCGGGGCCGCGGTCGTAGTTGATCTCGGAGCACGGGCCACAGGGTCCGGGGACGCCCATCGACCAGTAGTTGTCCTTCTTGCCGAGGCGCTGGATGCGCTCGGCGGGGACGCCGATCTTCTCGCGCCAGATGGTCTCGGCCTCGTCGTCGTCGAGGTAGACCGTGATCCACAGACGCTCGGGGTCGAGGCCGTAACCACCCTTGTCCTGGGGCGAGGTGAGCAGCTCCCAGGCGTAGGTGATGGCGCCTTCCTTGAAGTAGTCGCCGAAGGAGAAGTTGCCGCACATCTGGAAGAACGTGCCGTGCCGGGTGGTCTTGCCGACCTCTTCGATGTCGGGCGTGCGCACGCACTTCTGCACGCTGGTGGCGCGCGGCCACGGCGGCTTGACCTCGCCGAGGAAGTACGGCTTGAAGGGGACCATGCCGGCGGGGACCAGGAGCAGAGTCGGGTCGTCCGCGATGAGCGACGCCGAGGGGACGACGGTGTGGCCGCGCTCCTCGTAGAAGCTCAGCCAGCGGCGGCGGATTTCAGCCGACTCCATCAGTGGTCCTCATTCCGGTTGTACGAGTACGTCGTCCTGTCGTTTCTTTCGACGGACATCGGGGTGTTGCGGTTCTCGATGGCGATGTGCTGCCGGGGCGCCGGGAGTTCGGGGTCGACCGGGGCGTTGATCCCCAGCGCGTCACCGAGTTCGGCCTCGCGCTGGGCCATGCCCGCGCGGACGTCGAGCGCGAAGTGCACCGCGCTGTCCTTGAGCTTGTGGCCCGCTTCGAGCGCCTTGTTGGCCGCGGCGACGGCGAGGTGCTCGGGGGTCAGCTGCTTCAGCTTGCGATTGACCTTGGTGGTCGCCCAGACACCGGCGGCTACGCCCGTGCCGAACCAGAACGTACGGCGGAACATCGCTCGGTCAGTCCTTCTTCCGGGTGCGCTTGCCCCGCCGTCCGGCCGGGACGGTACGGCCCACGATCACCGTACGACGGGACGCCCCGGACGGCGCGGGCACGTCCTCGCGGCGGCCGCCCAGGGCCCGGCGGACGCCGTAGCCGAAGGCCGCGACCTTGACGAGGGGCCCGCCGAAGGTGGAGGCGACGGTGGTGGACAGTGCGGAGGCGTTCGAGGTGACTTCCTGGACGTCGGTGGCGATCGCGTCGACCCGGTCGATCTGGGTCTGCGCGGAGCGCACCGCCGCGGAGGCGTCCGCCAGCAGCGGCACGGCCTGATCGGTCACGTCCGCGACCAGCTTGGTGGTCGCCTTGAGCGTCTGGGCCAGCCTCACCAGTGCGACGGCGAGGAACGAGACCAGGATCGCCCAGAAGACGGCCACCAGGATCCCGGCCACCTCTCCACCGGACACCTGACACCCGCTCTCGTAAACACCTGTTGATGACTCGTCCGAGCCTATCGCGCCGGAGGCGGCGCCCCGTAAACACCTGTGGATAACCGGGCCCGAGCCTATCGCGCCGGGGGTGGCGCTCCGTACCGCATTACCGCCCCGCGCGCGGTGGAGTTGGGCGAAGCGATTGTACGGACTGAATACGGTTCAGTACGCTCCGTGTTCCATGCGAGCTTCCCATGGCGGCGACGCCACCGCGGACGGCAATCTACCCCTCGAACCCGACCGGTTCGTGGGCCGCTCGGCCGAACTCACCGAGCTGGCCCGGGCGCTCGACGCCTCGCGTCTGGTCACGGTGACCGGCCCCGGCGGGGTCGGCAAGTCCCGGCTCGCGGCCCACGCGGCGGCCCTCTCCGCACCCCCGGACGGGGTGTGGCGGGTGGAGCTGGCGGCGGTGCGCGACCCGGAACTCGTGGGCTTCGCGGTCGTGGAGGCGCTGGGGCTGACGGATCACACCGCACGGTTGCCGCGTGAGGCGCTGCTCGCTCACTTGACGGATCGTCAACTGCTGTTGGTGCTGGACGGGTTCGAGCATCTGGTGGAGGTGTGCGCCTCGCTGGTGGCCGAGTTGCTCGGGCGGGCGCCGGGGCTGCGGGTGCTCGCGGTGGGGCGGCGGCCGTTGGAGCTGTCGGGTGAACGGGTGGTCGCGCTGGCGCCGTTGGGCGAGGACGAGGCGGTGGAGCTGTTCGCCGACCGGGCCGCGCAGCAGGGGGTCGCCCTCGATGAAGACGACCCGGATGTACGGGAGTTGTGCCGACGGCTCGACGGGATTCCCCTTGCCGTCGAACTGGCGGCGGGGCGGCTGCGGGCGCTGGCGCCCGGGGAGTTGCTGGCACGGTTCGACGACCGGTTCCGGCTGCTGGCCGGCGGGCGCAGGGACGCGCTGCCCCGGCATCAGACGTTGCGTACGGCGATCGGTTGGAGCCATGAACTGTGCACGCCCCAGGAGCGGTTGCTGTGGGCACGGCTGTCGGTATTCGCCGGACGCTTCGACCTGGAGGCCGCCGAGTACGTGTGCGGCGGCGACGGATTACCTTCGGACAGCGTCCTCGACGTGCTGTCCGAACTCCTCGCACAGTCCGTGGTCGTCCGCGAGGAGACTCCGACGGGCATGCGCTACCGGATGCTCGACACGATCCGGGCCTACGGCGCCGACTGGCTGGAGGCGACCGGGGACGCGGCCCGGCTGCGGCGGCGGCACCGCGACTGGTATCTGGGGCTGGCCACTTGGTGCGAGCTGGACTGGTTCTCGCCGCGCCAGGGCGAGGTCGCCGCGCGGGTCGAGGCGGAGCTGCCGAATCTGCGCGGCGCCCTGGAGTACTGCCTGACCGAGCCGGACGAGACACACCTGGGCCAGTACCTCGCGGGCTCCCTGTGGTTCTACTGGGCGGGCTGCGGGCGCCTCGCGGAGGGCCGGCACTGGCTGGAGCAGGCCGTGCAGCTGGACGCCGAGGACACGGCCAACGACCAGTCGCGGCTGAAGGCCCTGTGGGTGCTCGGCTATGTGGCGATCCTCCAGGGCGACACCGTGCCCGCGCTGGCCGCGCTCCAGGAGTGCCGCGAGGAGGCCGACCACGCGGCGAACCCCACGGCGGTCGCGTACGCCGAACACCGCACCGGCTGCCTGGCGTTGGTCACGGACGACATGCCGCGCGCGGAGACCCTGCTGCGCTCGGCGCTCGACCGCTATCAGCAGATCGGCGAGCTCAACAGCAACGTACTGATGGGCCAGGTCGAGCTGGCGATGACCCGGGCGTTCCAGGGCGATCTGGCGGACGCGGTGAAGCTGTGCGAGGACGTCCGCCGCGTGTGCGAGGACCACGGCGAGCGCTGGACCCGGGCGTACGCGCTGTACGTCCTGGCCTACGTCGCCTGGAGCGACGGCGAACTCCCGCTGGCGCGCGACCTGTTGGCGGACTGTCTGGGCAGCGCGCACGGCTTCCGCGATCTGCTGGGCTCGGTGCTCGCGGTCGAGCTGCTGGCCCTGGTGACGGCGGCGGAGGGCGATGCCGCCGAGGCCGCCCTGCTGCAAGGCGCGGCGGGCGGGATGTGGCCGTCGGTGGGGCTGCCGCTGTTCGGCTCGGCGTACTACAACGCGCCGCACGAGCTGTGCGAGGCGATGGCCCGCGAGCGCCTCGGCGACGAGAGGTACGCGGAGTGCGTACGGGAGGGGGCGCGGCTGGGCCGTGAGGAGGCCGTGGCGCGGGCGCTGGGGCCGTCCCGGGCGCTGGACGCGGTGCCGGTGCCGCGCGGCCCGGTGCGGCCCACTGCGGTGAGCGTGGACATGCGAAAGCCCGCCGCCTCGCCCACCCGGAAGGGCGGGGAGACGGCGGGCTGACGCGAAAGGTGGTGCTACGTCCGTGAGGTGATCAGCGGGCGTAGTACTCGACGACGAGCTGCTCGTCGCAGATCACCGGGATCTCCTTGCGGTTCGGCTCGCGGTCCAGGCGGAACGCCAGGGCGCCGAGGTTCACCTGGAGGTAGCGCGGGGTCTCGCCGTCGGGGGCGAAGCCACCGGCGCGGGAAACCTCGAACAGGGTCTTGCTGCGGCTGCGCTCGCGCACCATCACGACGTCGTCGGGCTTGACGCGGAACGACGGCTTGTCGACCTTGCCACCGTTGACCTCGATGTGGCCGTGAACGACCATCTGGCGGGCCTGGTAGATCGTGCGGGCGATGCCCGAACGAAGGACCAGGGCGTCGAGACGACGCTCCAGCTCGATGATCAGGGCCTCACCGGTCTTGCCCTGGACCTTGGAGGCACGCTCGTAGGCGCGGACGAGCTGGCGCTCGGACACGTCGTACTGCGCGCGCAGACGCTGCTTCTCCAGCAGACGGACCTTGTAGTCCGAGTTCTGCTTGCGGCCACGACCGTGCTCACCCGGCGGGTAGGGACGGGCCTCGAAGTACTTGACGGCCTTCGGGGTCAGCGCGATGCCGAGGGCACGCGACTTCTTGACCTTGGGGCGGGGCTGATTCGCCACTGCTTATTCCTTTTCCTTTTCGGCTGCCTCAGGGTTAGGGGAGGTCGCATCCGCAGCCGGGGGAATCCCAACAGGTCCACGAGGGACTTGCCAGGCTGCCGTTCCCCTGGTCTGGGCACATGTGCAGCACACGAACGGCCCACCGACCGGTCCCGGAACCCCGGGTGGTGGTGGGCTGCCCGCGACACCTACGACGGTGCGCGACGCTCCTGGATCAGAAGATCCGGCTGGTTGTCCCGCCTGAGGCGCCGACCGGAGTCGGACACGGGACGCAGCACTGCGCAGGATTCTACAGGGTGCTCAGGACCGCTTACGACCAAGGTGTTTCCTGGTCCACTCCACGGCGTCCGCGTACCGCGCCTCGGCGCCGTGCCGGGTCGGCTCGTAGTACTCGCGGTCCTTCAGCTCCTCCGGGGCGTACTGCTGCTCGGCGATCCCCTCGGGCAGATCGTGCGGATAGACGTACCCCTGGGCATGCCCGAGCTTGGCTGCGCCCTTGTAGTGCCCGTCCCGCAGATGCATCGGCACCGGGCCCGCGTGCCCCTTGCGTACGTCCTCCATGGCGGCGCCGATCGCCATGGTCGCCGCGTTCGACTTGGGGGCCAGCGCGAGCGCGATGGTGGCGTGGCTGAGGGTGAGCGCGGCCTCCGGGAAGCCGATCATCGCTACGGCCTGGGCGGCGGCGACCGCGATCGGCAGGGCGTTGGGATCGGCGAGGCCGATGTCCTCGCTCGCGGAGATCATCAGGCGGCGGGCGATGAAGCGGGGGTCCTCGCCGGCCTCGATCATGCGGGCGAGGTAGTGCAGCGCCGCGTCGACGTCCGAACCCCGGATGGACTTGATGAGGGCGCTGGCCACGTCGTAGTGCTGGTCGCCGTCGCGGTCGTACTTCACCGCCGCGCGGTCGACGGTCTCCTCCAGGGTCTGGAGGGTGATGTCCGGCTCGCCCTTGTCGAGGGCGGCCCCGGCGGCGGCCTCCAGGGCGGTCAGCGCGCGCCGGGCGTCGCCGCCGGCGATGCGCAGCAGGTGGTTCTCGCTGTCCTCGGGGAGGGTGACCGCGTCCTTCAGGCCGCGCTCGTCGGACAGGGCCCGGCGGAGCAGGGCGCGCAGGTCGTCGTCGGTGAGGGGTTCGAGGGTCAGGAGGAGGGAGCGGGACAGGAGCGGGGAGATCACCGAGAAGTACGGGTTCTCCGTCGTCGCCGCGATCAGGGTGATCCAGCGGTTCTCGACGGCCGGGAGCAGGGAGTCCTGCTGGGCCTTGCTGAAGCGGTGGATCTCGTCGAGGAAGAGGACGGTCTCCTTGCCGAAGCCGCCGGTGGCGCGGCGGGCACCTTCGATGACCGCGCGGACCTCCTTGACCCCGGCGGTGATCGCGGACAGCTCCACGAACCGCTTGTTGGTCGCCTTGGAGACGACGTACGCGAGGGTCGTCTTGCCGGTGCCGGGCGGGCCCCAGAGGATCACCGAGGAAGCTCCGGCGGGGCCGCCCGCGCCCTCGCCGACCAGTCGGCGCAGGGGTGAGCCCGGCTTCAGGAGGTGCTGCTGGCCCACGACCTCGTCGAGGGTGCGCGGGCGCATCCGTACCGCCAGGGGACTGCTGGACGGGTCCTTCTCCTGGCGTTCTTCGGCTGCGGCGGTGAAAAGGTCGGGCTCCACGTTCAAAACCCTATGTCACGCCACTGACAATCCGGTCAGGGCCGGGGTCAGGGCCGGACAGGTCCTAGGCCCAGAGCTGAGTGCCCCAACGGGTCAGGATCAGCATGGCGATGATGCCGACGTGGGTGACCGGGAGGACCCAGGTGAACTCGCCCAGGAAGTTCTTGACCGGGCGGGGTGCCTTCAGGAAGTCGTTGCGGATGTTGAACGACGTGACGTACCAGAACATCGTGATCGTGGCGACCCAGGCCAGCGAGCACCACAGGCACAGTGCGTTGATCCGGTACAGCGACTGGAACTGCAGCCAGGTGCAGAAGGCCACCCCGAAGAGCGTGCCGAAGTTGAAGGTCAGCCAGTACCAGCGCGGGAACTGGACCCGGGTCAGCAGGCTGATGCCGACGCAGATGACGATGCCGTAGGCGACCAGGCCGAGCATCGGGTTCGGGAAGCCGAAGGCGGCGGCCTGCTTGCTCTCCATGACGCTGCCGCAGGAGACGATCGGGTTGAGGCTGCAGCTCGGGGTGAACGTCTTGCCCGCGAGCTTGCCTTCGAGGATCTTGAACTTGTCGATCGTGATGACCCACGCGGCGAGCAGGCCGGCCGCACCGGTGATCACCAGCAGCAGGGCGAAGGCCCGGCTGGCGCCGACCGTGCGCGGCTCCGCGGCCGTGTGCTCCGGCTCGGAGTCGGTGTCGACGTCCTTCACTGTCGTCTTGCTCATCACGCCGATCCGTCACTTGAGAGTTGGACCTTCTTCGGGCACGGCCATTGTGCCGCACGCGCACCTCTGTCCACCGTTCGATGGACATAAGGAAGTACGCACGGTCGTCCCTGAGCGCTCGATTCCGGACGATGCTCGTCGCATGACAACACAGGCGAACGAACTCGCAGTGGATGTGCGGGGGCTGCGCAAGCAGTACGGGGACGTGACCGCCGTAGCCGGAATCGACCTCCAGATCCGCACGGGAGAGGTGTTCGGCCTGCTCGGGCCCAATGGGGCGGGCAAGAGCACCACGGTCGAGATCCTCCAGGGCAACCGCGGCCGGGACGCGGGTGAGGTGTCGGTGCTCGGTTCGGACCCGGCGACGGGCACGCGTACGTGGCGTTCGCGGGTCGGAATCGTCTGGCAGGACGAATCGGCACCCGCGGAGTTGACGGTCGGCGAGACCGTACGGCACTTCGCCCGCTACTACCCCCGGCCGCGCGACCCCGAGGAGGTCATCGGCCTGGTGGGTCTGGAGGCCAAGGTGGACAGCCGCATCAAGGCCCTGTCGGGCGGGCAGCGCAGGCGTCTCGACGTGGCCCTCGGGGTGATAGGTGGCCCCGATCTCCTCCTCCTGGACGAGCCGACGACCGGTTTCGACCCGGCGGCCCGGCGCCAGTTCTGGGACCTGATCCGCAAGCTCGCCGACGAGGGCACCACCATCCTCCTCACCACCCACTACCTGGAGGAGGCGGAGAACCTCGCCGACCGCCTCGCCATCGTCGCCAAGGGCCGCGTGGTCGCCGAGGGCGAACCGGCCGCCCTGCGCGAGCGCCACGGCACCGGAGCCACGGTCGAGTGGACGGAGCCGGACGGCACCCCGCGCGCGGAGCACACGGACACTCCTACCAAGGTCGTAGCCGAGCTCATGCACCGCTTCGACGGCGAGATCCCCGGGCTGCTGGTGAGCCGCCCCACCCTGGAGGACGTCTACCTCCGCCTGACCGGACAGGAGGACGCGCGATGAGCACGACGACGGTGGCGCAGGCCCGGACGAAGACCTCCGGGGAGCGACTTCCCGGTGCCTGGGGACTCGGGCTGCAACGAGGCGTGCTGGAACTCAAACAGTTCTTCCGCCAGCGCGACCAGGTGGTGTTCACCTTCGCCTTCCCGGTCGTCTTCCTCTTCCTCTTCGCGTCGATCTTCAAGGACGACGTCCGGGGCGCGGGCATCAACGCCTCGCAGCTGTACGTCCCGGCGATGATGGCCGCCGGCATCATGTCGACGAGTTTCCAGTCCCTCGGCATCTCGATCGCGATCGAGCGGGACGAGAAGGTGCTGCGCCGACTGCGCGGCACGCCGATGCCGCCGGCCGCGTACTTCCTCGGCAAGATCTGGCTGGTTCTGGTCACGGGCCTCATGGAGACGGCGATCCTGCTCCTCGTCGGCACCACGCTCTACGACGTGGACCTGCCCTCGTCGGCGGTGAAGTGGCTGGACTTCGGGTGGATCTTCGTGCTCGGTCTGACGGCCTGCGCCCTGCTCGGCATCGCGGTCAGCTCGGTCCCGAAGTCCGGCAAGAGCGCGACCTCCGTGGTCGTACTCCCGTTCCTGGTCCTGCAGTTCATCTCCGGGGTGTACATCTCCATCGACACCATCCCGGACTGGATGCTCAACATCGGTGCCCTGTTCCCGCTGAAGTGGATGTGCCAGGGGCTGCGCGGGGTGTTCCTGCCCTCGTCGGCGCAGGTGCTGGAGCAGGCAGGGAGCTGGGAGTTCGGGAAGATCGCGCTGGTGCTCGGGGCGTGGTGCGTCGGAGGATTGCTGCTGTGCCTGCTGACCTTCCGGTGGAAGAACCGGCGCGACGGATGACCGCTCCGCACGGGGCGACGGGTTCGTACACCTGGGACCGCTCGTTCCGGCTCTGGGACACGTACTTCGCCCTGATCTGGCTGGCCACCCTGGTGTTCGTGCTCGGCACGAGCCATCCGGGGTGGCCGGTACGCGTCGCGGCGGCCGGGCTCCTCGTCCCGCTGATCCCGCTCTACGTCGGGGTCGGGCGCCCCGTGCTCCAGGGCGATCCGCCCGACGAACGGCGCGCCGTCGGCTACCTGGTGGCGCAGATGGCGCTGTTCCTGCCGTCAGCGGTGCTGGTCGGCGAGACCCGGCTGATGGGCTTCGCGCTCGTCCCGCCCTGCTTCATGGTGCTGCGGCTGCGCTGGGCGCTGATCGCGGTGACTGTGATCAACATCGCACCGGTGATCGGCTGGGCGCTGCTGTGGTGGCCGAGCGCGCAGGACGTGTTCTTCAACGCGGTGTTCGCCGTGGTGACCCTGGTCTTCTCGATGGCCCTCGGCACCTGGGTCATCCGCGTCATCGAACAGAGCCAGGAGCGGGCCGAGTTGATCGCCGAACTGGATGCCAGCCGCCACGAGGTCTCCCGACTGTCGTCGGCGCACGGTGCGTTGGCCGAACGGGAACGCATGGCCCGCGAGATCCACGACACCCTCGCCCAGGGCTTCACCAGCCTGCTGATGCTGACCCAGGCGGTGGAGGCCGAGCTGGACGAGGACCTGCCCCAGGCCCGCCGCCACTTGGCCCTGATGGACGAGACGGCCCGGCAGAACCTCGCCGAGGCCCGCGCGCTGGTCGCGGGCGGCACACCGGCGGACCTCGCGGACGCCTCACTGCCGGACGCGCTACGTCGGCTCGCCGCCCGCCATGACGCGACGCTCCAAGTCACCGGCCCTGTACGTGCGTTGCCCGCCGGGCCCGAGGTGGTCGCCCTGCGCTCCTGCCAGGAGGCCCTCGCCAACGCCCGTAAGCATGCGGGGAGTTCGGCGACGGTGAACCTCGCGCTGGCGTACGCCGACGAGCAACTCACCGTGTCGGTACGGGACGACGGGTGCGGATTCGATCCGGGGGCGGTGTCCGGCGGCTACGGTCTGGCGGGGCTGCGGGCGCGGGTCGCCGAGGTGGGTGGGACGGCGGTGGTGCGCAGCGTGCCGGGCGCGGGCACGACGGTGACCGTCCGGCTGCCGGTGTCGCCCTCGTCCGTATCGCCTCTGAGGAGTCCCCGATGATCCGGATCGTCCTGGCCGACGACCATCCCGTCGTACGCGAGGGCCTGCGCGCGATGCTCAGCGCCGAGCCGGACCTCGACGTCGTCGCCGACGCGTCGAGCGGGCCGCAAGCGGAGGCGCTGGCGGCCGAGTTGAGGCCGGACATCGTGTTGATGGACCTGCGGATGCCGGGCGGCGGGGGTGTCGACTCCATCGTGCGGATGAGCGCGGCCGGGCTGCCGTGCCGGGTGATCGTCCTCACGACGTACGAGACGGACCGGGACATTCTGCGGGCGGTGGAGGCGGGGGCGGCGGGCTACCTGCTGAAGGATCTGCCGCGGGGTGAACTGGCCAACGCCGTTCGGGCCGCTGCGCGGGGCGAGACGGTGCTCGCTCCTTCGGTGGCGGCGCGGTTGGTGGACCAGTTGCGGACGAGGCCGGAGCGGCCTCGGTTGTCCGAGCGGGAGACGGCCGTGTTGCGGTTGGTGGCGGAGGGGTGCACCAACGCGGAGATCGGGCGGCGGTTGTACATCGGGGAGTCGACGGTGAAGACCCATCTGCTGCGAGTCTTCGGGAAGTTGGGGGTTGATGACCGGACGGCCGCGGTGACGAGTGCGATGCGGTACGGGTTGCTGGACTGAGTTTTCTCGCCCCCGCCGCCCCTACCCGTCCCATCCTTCTGGGGCTCCGCCCCAGACCCCGCTCCTCAAACGCCGGACGGGCTGATTTTCAGCCCGTCCGGCGTTTGAGGACGAGGCCGTTCAGGCCGAAGCGGGGGTCTGGGGGTGGCAGCCCCCAGTGATGGGCTGGGTAGGGGCGGCGGGGGCGAAAAACCAGGCCTCAGCCCAGCTTCGACTCCAGCTCAGCCACGATCTCGTTCACCCCGACCGCCCGCTGCTCCCCGGACTCCATGTCCTTGAGCTGCACGACGCCCTCGGCGAGGTCGCGCTCGCCGGCGACGATCGTGTAGCGGGCGCCGCTGCGGTTGGCGTTCTTCATCGCGCCCTTGAGGCCCTTGGAGCCGTAGGAGAAGTCGGCCGCGATGCCGAGCTTGCGGAGTTCGGTCACCTTGGTGAAGAGGACGCGGCGGGCCTCGTCGCCGAGCGGGACGGCGAACACGCTGGTGGACGCGGGGAGTTCGAGTTCGACACCCTCCGCTTCCAGAGCGAGGACCGTTCGGTCGACGCCCAACGCCCAGCCCACGGAGGGCAACGCGGGGCCGCCGATCATCTCGGACAGGCCGTCGTAACGACCGCCGCCGCCCACCGCGGACTGGGAGCCCAGACCGTCGTGGACGAACTCGAAGGTCGTACGGGTGTAGTAGTCCAGGCCGCGGACCAGCTTGGGGTCGTCCTCGAAGGCGACGCCCGCCGCCGTGATCAGCTCGCGGACCTCCTCGTGGTACGCCTTGCACGCGTCGCACAGGTAGTCGCGGAGCAACGGCGCGTCCGTCAACTGCTTCTGGACGTCCGGGCGTTTGTCGTCGAGGACCCGGAGCGGGTTGATGTCCGCGCGGCGCAGGGTCTCCTCGTCGAGGTCCAGGCCCCGGAGGAAGTTCTGCAGGGCCTCCCGGTAGACCGGACGGCACTCCTTGTCGCCCAGGCTGTTGAGGAGGACGCGGAAGTTGCGCAGGCCCAGAGAGCGGTACGCCTGGTCCGCCAGGATGATCAACTCGGCGTCCAGGGCCGGGTCCTCGGCACCGATCGCCTCGGCGCCGACCTGGGAGAAGTGGCGGTAACGGCCCTTCTGGGGGCGCTCGTAGCGGTAGTAGGAGCCCGAGTACCAGAGCTTCACCGGCAGGTTGCCGAGCTTGTGCAGGTTGGCCTCAAGTGCCGCGCGCAGTACGGAAGCCGTGCCTTCGGGACGCAGGGCGAGCTGGTCGCCGCCCTTGGTCTCGAAGGCGTACATCTCCTTGGTGACGATGTCGGTGGACTCACCGACACCGCGCGCGAAGAGCTCGACGTTCTCGAAGCCGGGCGTCTCGATGTACCCGTAGCCGGAGTTGCGCAGCGGGGCGGCGATGGCCTCGCGCACGGCGAGGTACTTGGCCGACTCCGGCGGAATCAGGTCGTACGTGCCCTTGGGGGCCTGAAAGGTGCTCACGAAAATCTCTCGTCACATTCCTCGTCGGGGAGCGTCCGAGCTCCCGAGGCCGGCGGCCACCTCCCGCAGATACGGGTTGGTGGCGCGCTCCTGGCCGATGGTCGTCTGGGGGCCGTGGCCGGACAGCACCACGGTCGAGTCGTCGAGCGGCAGGCACACACGGGCCAGCGAGTCGAGGATCTCGGCGTGGGAGCCGCCGGGCAGGTCGGTGCGTCCGATGGAGCCGGCGAAGAGCAGATCCCCGGAGAAGAACACGGAGGGGGTCTCCGTGTTCTCGGGCATCTGGAAGGTCACCGACCCCTTCGTATGGCCCGGCGCGTGCGCGACCGAGAACTCCAGTCCCGCGAGCGCGAGCCGCGCGCCGTCGGTCAGCTCCTTGACGTCGTCCGGCTCCCCCAGGGTCAGCTCGCCCATCAGCGGCATCCCGATAGAGCGGCCGAGCGCCTTCTCGGGGTCGCTCATCATGAACCGGTCCTCGGGGTGGATCCAGGCCGGCACGTCGTGCGCGCCGCACACCGGGACGACCGAGGCCACATGGTCGATGTGACCATGGGTGAGGACGACCGCGACGGGCTTGAGCCGATGCTTCCTGAGCGCTTCCTCGACTCCCTGGGCGGCCTGATGGCCCGGGTCGATGATCACGCACTCCTCACCGGCGGCGGGGGCGACGAGATAACAGTTCGTCCCCCAGGCCCCGGCGGGGAACCCGGCAATGAGCACGATCGTCCTTCGTTGTGTCGATACGGGTGGGGATAAGGATCCCTGCGTCAGTGGTCAGAGCCTACCGGCGCTGCCGAATCCTCAGCGAACCCATATACGGTACGGGGCACACGCAGGCGGTCGGCTCACAAGACGCACGCGTCCCAGTCGACGTACGAGACGCATGAGGAGAGAATCCGGTGGTCACCCAGGAACAGCGGAAGCGGCAGCTCGCGCGGGAGAAGTTCTTGCGGCAGCAGCAGCGGCGTACGTCCGCTCGACGCAAGGCACGTATGCGCAACTCGGTGATCGCGTCGGTGCTCGGCGTGATCGTGATCGGCAGTGTCGCGCTCTACACGACCGGCGTCCTGAAGGGCGACGACGACAAGTCCAACGCGAGCGCGGACGTGACGCCCAGCGCTTCGGCGACGAGCAAGGCGCCGGACCCGTGCGCGAAGCCGGCGGCCGGCAAGATCAAGACGGCGACCTGGAAGAAGGAGCCGGCGGTCACGATCGACAAGTCGGCCAAGTACACGATGAAGCTCGCGACGACCTGCGGTGACATCGACATCGCGCTGAAGACGTCGGCCGCGCCGCACACCGTGAACTCGTTCAACTTCCTCGCGGGCAAGGGCTTCTTCGACCACACGAAGTGCCACCGGCTCGTCAACAGCGGCATCTACGTGCTGCAGTGCGGCGACCCGACCGGCACCGGCAGCGGCGGTCCCGGCTACACGATCCCGGACGAGAACCTGAAGGACGCGAGCCTCAAGGGCGGGACCTACCCGGCGGGCACGGTGGCGATGGCGAACACCTACGACGCCTCCACGGGCAAGGGCCGCAACACCGGCGGCAGCCAGTTCTTCCTCGTCTACCAGGACAGCCAGCTCCCGGCCAACTACACCCCGTTCGGCACCATCTCGGCCTCCGGACTGAAGGTCCTGAAGAAGATCGCCGCAGCTGGGGCGGCGGCCGCCGACCCCACGACGGGCAACACCGCTCCGAACGCGACGGTCGTGATCAACAAGGCGACCGTGACGAAATCCTGACCGTCAACAGCGAATTTTCGGTCGCGCGGGATGCGGACAGGCAACCCGCCGGTCGCCTATGTTGGCCGTGACGAAACTGTGGACGATGCCCGGGGGCACAGAGGCCCTGTGCAGGCATCATGTGGAGGAGGCGCTGTGAGCAGCGACCCGTGGGGACGCGTCGACGAGACGGGGACCGTGTACGTGCGTACGGCCGACGGCGAGCAGGTCGTCGGTTCCTGGCAGGCCGGCTCCCCTGACGAGGCGCTGGCCTACTTCGAGCGCAAGTACGAGGGCCTGGTTGTCGAGATCGGCCTCCTCGAGAAGCGCGTGAAGACCACCGACCTGTCGGCGAAGGACGCCCAGGCCGCCGTGGACCATCTCCGTGAGCAGGTCGACGCCCACCACGCGGTGGGCGATCTGGCGGCGCTCACGGTGCGGCTGGACAAGCTCGTGGAGACCGTCGAGGCGCGTCGCGAGGAGCGCAAGCAGCAGCGCGCCAAGCAGTCCGACGAGGCCCGGCACTCCAAGGAGGCGCTGGTCGTCGAGGCGGAGGAGCTGGCGGCGTCCGACCAGTGGCGGGCGGCCGGTGAGCGGCTGCGCGCGCTGGTGGACACCTGGAAGGGTCTGCCGCGCCTGGACCGCAAGTCGGACGACGAGCTGTGGCACCGCTTCTCGCACGCCCGGTCGGCCTTCTCCAAGCGCCGCAAGGCGCACTTCGCGTCGCTGGACGCGCAGCGCGAGGATGCCCGCAAGACCAAGGAGCGGCTGGTCGCCGAGGCCGAGGGTCTGTCGGCCTCGACGGACTGGGGTCCCACGGCCGCGCGCTACCGCGAGCTGATGGCGGACTGGAAGGCGGCGGGCCGCGCCCAGCGCGAGCACGAGGACGATCTGTGGAACCGCTTCCGCGGTGCCCAGGACGTCTTCTTCGCCGCCCGCAGCTCGGTCTTCGCCGAGCGGGACGCGGAGCAGACGGAGAACCTGAAGCTCAAGGAGGAGCTGGCCGAGGAGGCCGAGAAGCTCCTGCCGGTCACCGACCTGAAGGCGGCCCGCGCGGCCTTCCGCTCGATCAACGAGCGCTGGGAGGCCATCGGCCATGTGCCGCGTGACTCCCGCCCGAAGGTCGAGGGCCGGATGCACACGATCGAGCGGGCCCTTCAGGAGTCCGAGGAGACCGAGTGGCGCCGGACGAACCCGGAGGCACGCGCGCGTGCCGAGGGTCTGACCGGCCAGCTCCAGGCGGCCGTGGACAAGCTCACGGGCCAGATCGAGCAGGCCCGCACCCAGGGCAACAACTCCCGCGCCGACAAGCTCCAGCGCGAGCTGGAGGGCCGCCAGGCCCTGCTGGAGCAGGCTCTGAAGGGGCTCCAGGAGTTCGGCGGCTGACACCCGCAGGCACGCACGAAGAAGGGGCTCCCGTACGCACCGTACGGGAGCCCCTTCTTCGTGTGCGAGGTGTCCGCTACGTCTTGTTGCGCGCCGACGTCACGCGGTAGACGTCGTAGACCCCCTCGACGCCCCTGACCGCCTTCAGGACGTGGCCCAGGTGCTTGGGGTCGCCCATCTCGAAGGTGAAGCGGGAGGTGGCGACGCGGTCGCGGGAGGTCTGGACGGCCGCGGAGAGGATGTTGACGTGCTGGTCGGACAGGACGCGGGTGACGTCCGAGAGGAGCCGGGAGCGGTCCAGGGCCTCCACCTGGATGGCGACCAGGAAGACCGAGGACTGGGTGGGCGCCCACTCGACTTCCAGGATGCGCTCGGGCTCACGGGACAGTGACTCCACGTTGACGCAGTCGCTGCGGTGAACCGATACGCCGCTACCCCGTGTGACGAAACCGATGATGGGGTCGCCGGGGACGGGCGTACAACAGCGGGCCAGTTTGACCCACACGTCCTCGACGCCCTTGACGACGACACCGGGGTCGGCGTTGGTCCGGCGCTTGCGCCCGCGGCCGTGCGCCGGCGGCACGCTCTCGTCGATCTCCTCGGTGGCCGCCTCCTCGCCGCCGAGCGCCTGCACCAGCTTCTGTACGACGTTCTGCGCGGCGACATGGCCCTCGCCGATCGCCGCGTACAGCGAGGAGATGTCGGGGTAGCGCATCTCGTGCGCGAGCGTGACGAGGGAGTCGCCGGTGAGGATGCGCTGGATCGGCAGGTTCTGTTTGCGCATCGCGCGGGCGATGGCGTCCTTGCCCTGCTCGATCGCCTCGTCGCGGCGCTCCTTGGAGAACCAGGCTCTGATCTTGTTGCGGGCGCGCGGCGACTTGACGAAGCCGAGCCAGTCGCGGGAGGGGCCCGCGCCGGGCGCCTTGGAGGTGAAGACCTCGACCAAGTCGCCGTTGTCCAGGGTGGATTCGAGCGGTACGAGCCGCCCGTTGACCCGTGCTCCTATGGTCCGGTGGCCGACCTCGGTGTGCACCGCGTACGAGAAGTCCACCGGGGTGGCGCCCGCCGGCAGCGCTATCACGTCGCCCTTGGGCGTGAAGACGAAGACCTCGTTGCGGGACAGGTCGAAGCGCAGGGACTCCAGGAACTCCCCGGGGTCCTCGGTCTCCTTCTGCCAGTCGAGCAACTGGCGCAGCCACGCCATGTCGTTGAGGTGGTCGTCCTTGCCGGTGGTCCTGGGCGTCTCCGCGCGCACCTTGGAGGTGCCGGCGACGGCCTCCTGCTTGTACTTCCAGTGCGCGGCGATGCCGTACTCCGCGCGGCGGTGCATGTCGAACGTGCGGATCTGGAGCTCAACAGGCTTGCCGTTGGGGCCGATTACCGTGGTGTGCAGCGACTGGTACATGTTGAACTTGGGCATCGCGATGTAGTCCTTGAACCGGCCGGGAACCGGGTTCCATCGCGCGTGCACCGTGCCGAGGGCCGCGTAGCAGTCGCGGACGGTGTCCACGAGGACGCGGATGCCCACCAGGTCGTAGATCTCCGCGAAGTCGCGGCCGCGGACGATCATCTTCTGGTAGACGCTGTAGTAGTGCTTCGGGCGGCCGGTGACGGTCGCCTTGATGCGGGCGGCGCGCAGGTCGGTCTGGACCTCGTCGGTCACTATGGCCAGGTACTCGTCGCGCTTCGGTGCCCGCTCGGCCACCAGCCGGACGATCTCGTCGTACATCTTGGGGTAGAGGATCGCGAAGGCGAGGTCCTCCAGTTCCCACTTGATGGTGTTCATGCCGAGGCGGTGGGCGAGCGGCGCGTAGATCTCGAGGGTCTCGCGCGCCTTCTTCTCCTGCTTCTCGCGCTTGAGGTAGCGCATGGTGCGCATGTTGTGCAGGCGGTCGGCGAGCTTGATGACCAGGACGCGCGGGTCCTTGGCCATGGCGACGACCATCTTGCGCACGGTCTCGGCCTGCGCGGCCTCGCCGAACTTGACCTTGTCCAGCTTCGTGACGCCGTCGACGAGGAGGGCCACGGAGTCGCCGAAGTCGCGGCGGAGCTGGTCGAGGCCGTACTCGGTGTCCTCGACGGTGTCGTGCAGCAGGCCGGCCATCAACGTGGCCGGGTCCATGCCGAGTTCGGCGAGGATGGTGGTCACGGCGAGCGGGTGCGTGATGTACGGGTCGCCGCTCTTGCGCTTCTGGCCGCGGTGCCAGCGCTCGGCGACCTGGTAGGCGCTCTCTACCTGGCGGAGGGTGGCCGTCTCGATCTTCGGGTCGTTGCTGCGCACTATCCGCAGCAGGGGCTCCAGGACCGGGTTGTACGGGTTGGAGCGCTGGACGCCGAGGCGGGCGAGGCGGGCGCGGACGCGGTTGGAGGAGCCGCCGCCGGTGCGCGCGGGCTGACCTGCCGTGGGACGGGGCG
The DNA here is from genome assembly GCF_000367365.1 of Streptomyces prunicolor NBRC 13075. Classification (GTDB taxonomy): domain Bacteria; phylum Actinomycetota; class Actinomycetes; order Streptomycetales; family Streptomycetaceae; genus Streptomyces; species Streptomyces prunicolor. The sequence continues at coordinate 163,071 of NZ_BARF01000054.1, forward strand.
CGGGAGGAGTGGCCGCCGGGCGCTCGGCCGGGGCCGGCTTGGGGCGCGCGGGCTCGGCCGCCTTGTCGGCGGGCGCCGACCGGTCGTGCTCCGCCGCCGGGCGGGGTTCGGCCGGTGCGGTGCTCGCCGGTGCGGTGC
>NZ_BARF01000053.1 GCF_000367365.1 Streptomyces prunicolor NBRC 13075
CGGAGAGCCCCCGGCCCCCGCCGCGGACGACCCGGAGCCGCACCCGCTCGGATGGGTCGTGGACGGCGCGATGGCGCACGACGTGTAATGGTGTGCGGCTGAGCCGCCCGTTGTCGGGCGGTCGGCCCTTCTCCGCACCCACAAGTTTTTGCATAATGCAAGGAAATGGCGGGCGAGACGCTCAACTGCCGGATTCCGGCAACGGGCGCCGGGCGGACGTGTCCGGTCAGAGGCAGGGCGGTCGCGCCGCCGTGGCGGCACCATGGGCGGTCGCCGACGGACCGGGAACGAGACAGGGGGTGCACGGGTATGCGCGGATGGCGCCGGCTCAGGACACCTGCCCAGTCGCACCTCATGGCGCACCTGCGTACGTCGGTGTGGGGGCCCGCGGAGTTCGTCGGGACGCCGCCCCGTCGGCTGGTCGGCGAAGGGCTCCTTGCGGGAGTCCTCGGTGCCGCCGCGATCATCGGTACGACGCTCTTCGGGGCCTGGACGGGGAGGTCCTCCCCGTCCGGCGGTGAGGCGGGCCTTGGGTGTGCCCTCTCCCTCGCCCTGTACCTGTCCGTTGTGGGGGCCGGGCGTGCCCTGGTCGGCATCGCGGCGCTGCTCGGCGTGTGCCTCGACTTCCGGGCACCGCAGGCCGCCGCGGGCGTGGTGCTGGCGGAGCGCGGACGGGTGCAGCCCGTGGTGGTGACGTCGGTCGAGAGCAGCCGGGCAGCGGATGGCGGACGTGCCCGTTACCTCTGATCGTGGCTCGCAGGGACGGTTCGCCGCTCACAGTGCGCATCTGGCGTGGGTGCGGGTAGGCGCCCCGTCCAGGGGACGCACTCACCGTCGTCTACGACCCCCAGGGGCACGTGGCCCCGCACGGAATGGAAGCCAGGCGCCGGGATGGCGGGAGCGCTGCATGACCTGGCCCCGTGGGCCGTCACCCTCGTGGCCGCGAGGTCATCGCCGTCGTCCGCTCCTACCGGCTCTCCGTGCCTTCCGTCGCCTTGGCATCTCCCGGGCGGGGCGCTACCGCGCACCGTAGATCACCCAGCCGTCGGGCTGGGTGTGGGCGAGACGGTGTTGACGTTGAGGTCGGGGCGGGGAGTGAGAGCGACGAGGGGTGCGCCGGCCTGCGGCGGGGGCGGGGTGACCTGGTCCTTGGGC
>NZ_BARF01000052.1 GCF_000367365.1 Streptomyces prunicolor NBRC 13075
CCGCGTGGGCGCGACCACCTCTCAGCACCGGTGAGCGAAGGTTTTTTAGGGGCGCGGGGAACTGCGCGACCAGCCCCCACGCACCCGCAGCCGAAATGCGACCCCTAAAACCCCGGCCCACCAACCTTGTCCCCGGCGGCAGCCAACCGCCCCCACAACAGATCAGCCAAACTCCGCACCAACTCAGCCCGAGAACAGGGCCGTTCACCCAGCCACCAGTCCCCGGCCGCGTGCATCATCCCGACAATCCCATGCCCCCACACCCGAGCCAGTTGCTGACTGTTGGGCCCGAGATCAACCCGCTCCTCGATGACCTGAGCCAACTCCTCGCCCATACGCCGAAGCAGCGGAACCGAGTGATTCCCCGTGTCGAACCCCTGATCCGCGGTCTGCCCACCCTCCACGGGATGCATCAGAAACCGATACACCTGAGGAAGAGCCTCAATCGCGGCGAGATACGTATCGAGCGTCGCCTCAACCCGCTCCCGCCGCTCCGCAGGCGCATCCAACGCCGCCCGCAACGACGACAACAGGGCATCGGTATGCCGCTTGGCAAGGGCCGCGTAGAGTCCCCCCTTGTCCCCGAAGTGCCGGTACAGAATCGGCTTCGTAATACCCGCTTCCGCGGCGATCGCGTTCATCGAGGCCTGCGGACCATCACGCAGCACCACTCTGTCCGCGGCCTCCAACAACTCGCGCCGTCGGCGGTCGGCGGACCGCTGTTGATCGGTCCGCTGCGTGGTGTTCATGGTCTCTCCCCGCCCGTGCTGAATCGGTGACGCCTGCGCAAACTAACACTCAATGGTCCCAACACCTCGAACGGGCTGCCGAGTGGTCATCGGGAGTTGACTTTTCCTACCCGTCGGTAACAGACTCTGTCGTTACCGCAAGTAACATGCTAGTGCGCTGCTGGAGGAGTCATGGCCGAGTTCACCATGGAACTCAACGACGAACAGAAGGAGGTGCGGGACTGGCTGCACGGCTTCGCCGCCGACGTCATCCGCCCCGCCGCCGCCGAATGGGACGAGCGTGAGGAGACTCCCTGGCCGGTCATCCAGGAGGCCGCGAAGGTCGGCATCTACTCCCTGGACTTCTACGCCCAGCAGTACTTCGACCCCACCGGCCTCGGCATCCCGATGGCCATGGAGGAGCTGTTCTGGGGCGACGCGGGCATAGCCCTCTCCATAGTCGGCACCGGTCTGGCCGCGGTCGGCGTCCTCGCCAACGGCACCGAGGAGCAGATCGGCACCTGGATTCCCCAGATGTACGGCGACGCCAACGACGTGAAGGTCGCCGCCTTCTGCTCCTCCGAGCCCGACGCCGGTTCCGACGTGGCCTCCATGCGCACGCGTGCCGTGTACGACGAGGCCAAGGACGAGTGGGTGCTCAACGGCACCAAGACCTGGGCGACCAACGGCGGTATCGCCAACGTCCACGTCGTCGTCGCGGTCGTCGACGCGGACCTCGGCTCCAAGGGCCACGCCTCCTTCATCGTTCCGTCGGGCACGCCGGGCCTGTCCCAGGGCCAGAAGTTCAAGAAGCACGGCATCCGCGCCTCGCACACCGCCGAGGTCGTCCTGGAGAACGTGCGCATCCCCGGTTCCTGCCTGCTCGGCGGCAAGGAGAAGCTGGACGAGCGCCTCGCCCGCGCCCGTGAGCGTGCCAAGGCGGTCGGCGGCGAGCGGGTGAAGAACGCGGCGATGGCCACGTTCGAGGCGTCCCGCCCTGCGGTCGGCGCAATGGCGGTGGGCACGGCCCGCGCCGCGTACGAGGTCGCCCTCGACTACGCGATGACCCGCGAGCAGTTCGGCCGCCCGATCATCGACAACCAGGGCGTCGCCTTCCAGCTCGCCGACATGCGTACGTCCATCGACGCGGCGCGGTTGCTGGTGTGGCGGGCATCCTGGATGGCGGTCAACGGCAAGCAGTTCACGGCGGCCGAGGGGTCGATGTCGAAGCTGTTCGCGAGCGAGACGGCGAAGAAGGTCACCGGGCAGGCGATTCAGATCCTGGGCGGCAACGGCTACACCCGTGAGTATCCGGTCGAGCGGATGCATCGGGACGCGGCGATCTACACGATCTTCGAGGGCACGAGTGAGATTCAGCGGCTGGTGATCGCGAGGACGTTGTCGGGAATGCCGATTCGTTGAGATTCGGGTGCGGGTCGGTGGGGGCTGGTCGCGCCCACGCGGCGGAGCCGCAAGTCGATACAGCCCCGCGCCCCTTCAGGGGCGCCGCTGCGCACCGGAATTCCACTCCTCGGCGAGCAACCCAAGGATCACCTCGTCGATGAACTCGCCGTTGACCCACGCCGCACGGCGGAGCCTCCCCTCCTGGACGAACCCGGCGCGGGAGGCCGCCCGGATCATCGCCGTGTTGTCGGCCAGGGTCTCCAACTGGAGCCGGTGGAGGCCGCGGACGGTGAATCCGTAGGTGCACAGCACCTCGACGACGTCCACGGCGAGTCCGCGGCCACGGAAACCCGGTCGCAGCGAGATGCCCAGGTGGGCGCTCCTGTTGTGGCTGTCGATGCCCCACAACCCCGCGGTCCCCGCCAACTCGTCGTTGTCGAGGGAAATGACAGCGAAGGGGGCGGCATCGTCGTCAGGTTCGGTGACCGCGAAGGGTGAGGCCTCGGTGCCCGGTGAGACGGGGCGCCAGGGCCGTGAGTCCACGCGCGATCTCGTCGCCACGTCGTCGTACAACTCGGCGTGCAGGACCGGGACATCCGACTCGTGCCGGGCCCGGAGCGCGATCTTGGTTCCTCGTAGCATGGCCTGTTCTTAGTCGACCCGCTCGGCGTCGATCAACTCGATTACCGGCCGCGTCGAAGGGTCAACGGTGCTTGAGGGGCGTCAGCTGCTCGATGTCGTACCGCCCCCGCAACTCCTCGATAGCCGCATGATCCGGCGGCCCCCCGCCCCCGAGAATCTCCAACAGCTCCTCGAAATACCGCTCATGATCCGGCGGCGGAGACGCCTGGAAGAACATCTTCGCCGCCGTCTCCGTCGGGTTCGAGAACGCGTGCGGACACCCGGGCGGTACGACGATCACCGTCCCCGGCGTCGCCCGTACCACCCGGGAACCCGAACTCGACTCCCAGCGCTGCCAGTTGTCCGGGGTCCGGATCCGCGGCTCGAAGGCGAGGACATCCAGCTCGCCTTCGAGCACGTAGAACAACTCCTCGCTGCGGGTGTGCACATGGGCCCCGACATCGAACCCCGGCGGCACCACCACCTCGAAGGTCGACGCGGTCCGGGAGTGCGAGCCGGTCACCTTGAACGTCACGTGCTGCGCGGGTGTTTGTACGACCCGGCCGTGACCCGGTGGCACCAGCAACCCCTCTGTCGCCGTCATCGACACCTCACCACGTCACCGGCAGCGCCTCGGGACCGCGGATCAACGCGCCCTTCTTGAACGGGACTTCGTCGGCCGGGACCGCGAGCCGCAGCCCGGGCAACCGGTCCAGCAGGGCGTCCACCAGCAGTTCGGACTCCAGCCGCGCCAGCATGTTGCCGGGGCAGAAGTGCGGTCCGAAGCCGAAGGAGACGTGTGGGTTCGAGCTGCGCGAGAAGTCGATCCGGTCCGGGTCCGGGAACACGTCCGGGTCCCGGTTCGCGGCCAGGTACGACACGTACACCGGGTCGCCCGCCCGCATCCGTACGCCGCGGATCTCCACGTCCTCCATGGCGATCCGGGACAGCCCGACCGCGTTGCGGTGCGGGATGTAGCGCAGCAGCTCGTCGATGGCCTGGGGCCTCAACTCCGGCTCCGCGCGCAGCCGTTCGACGAGATCCGGGCGGGTCAGCAGCAGGTAGAACATCTGCCCGCTGTTGTTGGTGACCGCCTCGCCGCCGATCTGCAACAGCACCGCGAGGCCCACCGCCTCCTCCAGCGTGATCTCTTCCCGGCCCACCGCGGCACCGAGCAGCGAGGCGACGTCCTCGCCGTCGCTGCCCTCCCGCAGACCGATGAGATCGCCGAAGTAGGCGCCCATCTCCTCCTTGGCCTTCTCACTGACCTTGGCGCCGTGCGAGGAGGACAGGATGAGCTGGGTCCAGGTGTGCATGCCGTGCCGGTCGGCGGCCGGTACGCCCATCAGCTCGCAGATCACCGCGATGGGGAAGGGGCTCAGCACCGTCTCGGTGAGATCGGCGGGCGGCCCCTGCTGGAGCAGTTCGTCGATCAACTCGTCGAGCAGCAGCCGGGATTGCTCCCGCACCCGCTCCACCCCGCGCGCCGTGAACGCCGGGGCGACCGAGCGCCGTAGCCGGGTGTGGTCCGGTGGGTCGAGGAACCCGACCGCGCCGCGGGCCGGGATGAAGTGCGGGGCGAGCCGGGTCACCGGCTGGTCCATCACCGCCTCGCGGCTGAACCGGGGGTCGTTGGTGACCATCCGCACGTCGTCGTGCCGGGTGACCAGCCACGCCCAGCCCTCGCCGTTGGGCAGTTTGATCCGGTTGACCGGACCCTCCCGCATCAGCTTGGCGAGGACCGGGTCGAAGTCCACCCCGGTCAGATCGAGGGCCGGCCAGGGCCGGACCGGGGGCAGGGTCTCGGTGAGCGTCTCTTCAGTCATGCCGTACTCAAGCCGTCTCTCGGTCGTCGCTGTGCCAGCGGCCCAGGGCCATCTCGGCGGTGATACCGGGTCCGAACCCGGCGAGCAGCCCGCGCGCCCGGTGCTCGGCGCCGCCCTCGTCGAAGAGCCGGCGCAGCGCGTCCAGGACGACGGCGCTGGCGATGTTGCCGTACTCGGTGAGGGTGGCCCGGCTGAACCGGAACGCGTGCGGGTCGACCTGCAGGAACTTGCTCAGGTCGTCCAGTATTCGGGGCCCGCCCGCGTGGACTATGTAGAAGTCCAGGTCGGCCGCGTCCCAGCCGTGCAGTCCCGCGAGGTCCTGGAGCGCCGGCGCGAGGGGCTCCATGGTGGCCGGCACCCGCTTGTCCAGCAGGAAGTGGAAGCCGGTGGCCCGGACGTCGTACATGATCCACTCTTCGGTCTTGGGGATCAGGTACGACCCGTTGCGCTCCAGCTGGATGCCCGTGCCGCCCCGCCCGCGCACGACCGCCGCGGCGATGCCGTCGCCGAACAGCCCGTTGGAGAGCAGGGAGCCGATGCCGAGGTCGGTCGGCTGGTAGCACAGCGAGCAGAACTCGCAGGCGACGATGAGCGCGTTGGCCTCCGGGTAGGCCGTGCAGAAGTCGTGCGCCCGGTTGATGGCGGCGCCGCCGGCCGCGCAGCCCAGCTGGGCTATGGGGATCTGGCGGGTGGTGGCGTCGAACGCCATCTCGTTGATCAGCCAGGCCGTGAGCGAGGGCATCATGAAGCCCGTGCAGGAGACGTAGATGATCACGTCGATGTCGGTGGTGAGGAGCTCCGCCTCGTCGAGCGCGCGCTGCACGACCGACGGGACCCGGGCCTTCGCCTCGGCCGTGTAGATCCTGTTGCGGTCCTCGAACCCGGGGTGCTTCAGCGTCTCCTCGATGGGCTGCACGATGTGCCGGGTGCGCACACCGGTGTTCTCGATCAGCCGGAGGGCCAGCGGCAGGTTGGGGTGGTCCGCGTGACGGGAGCGCGCCAGCTCCAGCGTCTCCTCCATCGTGATCACGTACTCGGGAACCGACACCGAGGGCTTGCACAAAGTCGCCATGAACCGTCCCTGCTTTCGCCTTCCGGAAGGCCTTCGCCCGCCGGTCAGAAGGTGGTTCACCTCAGAGGGTGGTGCACCCACGATCACCCGGGAGGACGACGATCTCGCGGTGGACTACTCCAATTCAGGGACACGCCAATAAAGACCGGATCAGTAAATCCTGTGAAAGCTGAAGGGAGGGCGACTTCTCGGCCAAGGCTCGGCGCCACCCCCTCAGGGGCGCGGGGAACTGCGCGACCAGCCACAACGCACCCGCACTCGCCAAACTACGAGGCGCCCCCACTGCTGTGCGCAATGCAAGCAACGTCAATCCGGTCGGCAAGCTTCGCCAGCTCAATGGTCAAAGCGGCAACCGTATCCTCGTCGAGCCCTTCATCCCCGGCCTCGACAAGATGCAGCCACCGCCCACCCACGGTACGCAAAAGCTTGCTGACATCGGCGGCAGCCACCTGCAAGGTCCCGCGGTCGTCGACGATCAGAGGCAGAGTCACTTCGCGGTTCACAGAGGGGATCGTAGCCGCGGAACGCTCACGCTCCGTGCCATACCGTGGTGATGTTGCAGAACTCGCGGATTCCGTGCCCCGACAGCTCCCGCCCGTACCCGGACCGCTTCACCCCGCCGAACGGGAACGCCGGATGCGACGCGGTCATCCCGTTGAAGAACACCCCACCGGCCTCCAGGTCCCGTACGAACCGCTCGACCTCCGCCTCGTCCCGCGTCCACACACTGGAACTCAGCCCGAAGGGCGTGTCGTTGGCGAGGAGGACCGCCTCGTCGAGGTCGGCGACCCGGTACAGCGTGGCGACGGGTCCGAACGCCTCCTCGCGGTGGATGCGCATCTCGCGCGTGAGGTCTGTGAGGACGGTCGGCGGGTAGAACCAGCCGGGCCCATCGGGCCGCTCACCACCGCACAGCACGGTCGCGCCGCTCTCCACCGCGTCGTCGACGAGCTCCTCCAGATCGCTACGGCCCGCTTCGCTCGCGAGCGGTCCGACCTCGGTCTCCTCCTCCAGCGGATCACCGACCGTGAGCGCCTTCATGCCCGCCACGAACCGCTCGGTGAACGCGTCGAAGACGTCCGTGTGGACGATGAACCGCTTCGCGGCGATGCACGACTGCCCGTTGTTCTGCACCCGCGCGGTCACCGCGATCTGCGCGGCCCGGTCGACGTCGGCGGACGGCATGACGACGTACGGGTCGCTGCCGCCCAGTTCCAGCACCGTCTTCTTGACCATGTCCCCGGCGACGGACGCGACCGCGCGCCCGGCGGGTTCGCTGCCGGTGAGGGTGGCCGCTTTCACCCGCTCGTTGCGCAGGATCTCCTCGATCGCGCCGGAGCCGACGAGGAGGGTCTGGAAGGCGCCTTCCGGGAAGCCCGCGCGGTGGAACAGGTCCTCCAGGTAGAGGGCGGTCTGCGGGACGTTCGACGCGTGCTTGAGCAGGCCGACGTTGCCCGCCAGCAGTGCGGGCGCGGCGAAGCGGATCACCTGCCAGAGCGGGAAGTTCCACGGCATCACCGCGAGCACCGGGCCGAGTGGCCGGTAGCGCACCAGGGCCCGTGAGCCGCCGGAGTCCGTCACGTCGGACGCGGCGGGTTCCTCGTCGGCGAGCAGCTCCTGCGCGTGGTCGGCGTACCAGCGCATCGACTTCGCGCACTTGGCGGCCTCCGCGCGGGCCTGCTTGACCGGCTTGCCCATCTCGGTGGTCATGATCCGGCCGATGTCCTGCTGGTCCTCGTCGAGCAGATCGGCGGCCCGGTGCATGAGCCGGGCGCGCTCGGCGAAGGTGGACGTCCGGTAGGTGCGGAACGTGGCCTCCGCGAGCTGGAGCCGGCGCTCGATCTCCTCGTCACCCATGGCCTCGTACGTCTTGAGCGTCTCGCCGTTGGCCGGGTTGACCGTCGCGATGGGCATGGCTGACCTCCTGGAGCGGGCTGTGCTTCGACCTTCCCGCGCGGCGCGGGGGACCGCAACGCGTACGCATTTCGCGCTCGCTCAGCCCGAGTGCTCCACCAGCCGGTCGAGAAACGTGGTCTGCGCCGTGATGATGACCTCCCGCGCCCGTTCGAGGCTCAGCCACTCCACCCGGTCCAGCTCAGGGAACTCCTGGAACTGCCCCGACTTCGGCGGCCACTCCATCCGGAAGGTGCCCGGAACCATGGCCGCCGGGTCCAGATCCGCCTCGATCGCCCACGCGGTGACGACCTTCCCGTTGGTCTGCCGCACCTCGCCGAGCGCGATGGCCTCGCCCTCGGGCGGCGCGAGCCCCAACTCCTCCTGGAATTCCCGTCGGGCCGCGTCCCAGGCGGTCTCGTCGGGTTCGTACTCACCCTTGGGCACACCCCACGCCCCGGCGTCCCGCCGAGCGAAGAACGGTCCGCCCATATGGCCGAGCAACACCTCCAGCCCCCGATCGGTGTGCCGGAACAACAACAGCCCGGCACTCCGCTTCCCACTCCCACTCACGCCTTCACCTCCGGATGCGCCGCCAGCAACGTCTCCACCGAGTCCGCCTCCTCCGCCCGCTTGTCCTCCCGATACCGCACGACCCGCGCGAACCGCAGAGTGACACCGGCCGGATAGCGGGTCGACCTCTGCAGACCGTCATACGCGATTTCTACGACGAGTTCGGGCCGTACCGTCACCACGTGGCCGTCGCTCTCCACGGCCAGCTCCTGGAGGCGCTCGGTCTGCCAGGTCAGCAGGGCGTCGGTCATGCCCTTGAAGGTCTTGCCGAGCATCGCGAAGGAGCCGTCAGGGTTGCGGGCGCCGAGGTGGAGGTTGGAGAGCTTGCCGGTGCGGCGGCCGTGGCCCCACTCCGCGGCCAGGACGACCAGGTCCAGGGTGTGGACGGGCTTCACCTTCAGCCAAGAGGCGCCCCTGCGGCCCGCGTTGTAGGGGGCGTCGAGCCCTTTGACCACGACCCCTTCGTGGCCGCGCTTCAACGTCTCGGCGAGGAAGGCCTCCGCCGCCGGGATGTCCTCGGGGCCGGACACGAGAGTCCGGCGGACGCGCATCGGTTCAGGCACCAACTGGGCCAGTTCCGCGTGCCGTTCGGCGAACGGGAGGTCGAGCAGGTCGCGACCGTCGACGGACAGCGCGTCGAAGAATACGGGGGAGACGGGGACGGTCTCGGCGGCCGTGGCCACGTCCACCCGGGACCCGACCCGACCGGCCGTCTCCTGGAAGGAACGCGGCCGTCCGTCCTCGTCGAAGGAGATGACCTCACCGTCCAGGATGAACCGGTCGCCTCTCAACTCCAGGGCTGCGGCGGTGAGTTCGGGCAGGCGGTCGGTGATGTCGTCGAGGGTGCGGGTGTAGAGCCGCACGACATTGCCGTCGCGGTGGACCTGGACGCGGATGCCGTCGAGCTTCTCCTCGACCGCGCAGGCACCCAGCTTCTCGACCGCCTCGGCGACGGAGGAGGCGCTGTGCGCGAGCATCGGCAGGACCGGGCGGCCTACGGTCAGTTGGAAGCGGTCGAGGGAAGCGGGGCCCTCGGCGAGCAGGGACTCGGCCACCGTCCGGAGCGAACCCGCCAGCATCACGGCCCGCCGAACATCCGTCGCGGGCACGCCAGTTGCCTCGGCCAGTCCCTCCACGGCGACCGCGTCCAGCGCGCCCTGCCGGACCTCGCCGGTGATCAGACCGAACAGGAAACGCTGCTCGTCGGCGGTGGCCGCGCCCATCAACTCGCCGACCAGACGGGCGCGTTCGGCCTGCGAACCGGGGCCCGACACCTTGCCGAGGGCGGTGAGGCGGGCATCCACCTCGCGCACGGTCAGGGTGGGCTCGGGGGCCGGTTCGACAGGCCGGCTCAGCACCTTCCAGCCGATACCGAGCCGCCCCTGTGGCAGTCGGCCCGCGAGATACGGGATGACGATCGGGACGTCGTCCGCCTCCGCGTCCCGGAAGAGCTCCGCGAGCAGGGCGATCTTCCGGGACCGCGCCGAGGTGGCGGCGACCTCCTGGGACACATGCGCGAGCCGGGTCAGCAGCATGCAGCCATCGTGCAACGGAGCCGGGCGGTCTACACCCGGACGACGGCGTCGAGGTCGGTCATGAGCAGCTCCCCGTTGATCGTGGCGCCCGCGCGGTAACCGGCGGAGGCCGCGTTCACGACCTGTTCCCCGAAGCCCATCGCGTTGCCGACCGCCCACACCCCGGGCACGGACGTCAGGCCCGTCGGGTCGACCACGGGGTACGCGCCGAACGGGGTCTCCTGGAGCTCGGCGCCCAGCTTCTCCAGGAGGCCGGTCTGCGGGACGGGCCGTGGGGCCACGAACAGGGCCTCGCGGGGGTGCGTGGTGCCGTCCGTGAGGCGGACGCCGGTGAGCCGGTCGTCCTCGACGGCCAGTTCCGCGACCTCGCCAGGAATCACGGCGACCCCGGCGGCGGCCAGCCTGCGCAGGTCGTCGTCGGCCAGCTCGGACTCGGCGACCGTGTGCAGGAACAGGGTCACGTCCTTCGACCACTGCGAGACCATCAGCGCCTGGTGCACACTCATCGGAGTCGTCGCGAGCACACCGAATGCCTGGTCACGGACCTCCCAGCCGTGGCAGTACGGGCAGTGGATCACATCCCGCCCGAAGCGCTCGGCGACTCCGGGGACGGTGGGCAGCTCGTCCTTGAGTCCGGTGGCGATCACGAGTCGGCGTGCGTGCACGGTCTCCCCACCGGCAAGCGCTACGGCGAAGCCCGCGCTCTCGTCCTCGCCCTTCGTGACGTCCACCGCGCGGTCCCGGACCAGGTCGACGCCGTAGCGTGCGATCTCCTCGCGGCCCAGGGCGAGGAACTCGGCGGGCGACATGCCGTCCCGGGTCAGATAGCCCTGCATGTGCGCGGCGGGCGTGTTGCGCGGTTCGCCGGCGTCGACGACGAGCGTGCGGCGTCGGGACCGGCCCAGGACCAGCGCGGCGGAGAGCCCGGCCGCGCCGCCGCCGATGACGACCACTTCGTAGGTCCCGGTGCATGTCCCGGTATCTGTCTCCGTACTTGTCTCGGTCACGGTGACCACCTCCACCCCCGAAGGTCGCCCCTTCACTGCCGTATTGACAAACACGTTTGCCGAAACTGCAATATCGGTCATGGATGACGACATGGACGACGTACTCGCGGAGGTCGGCCCGAGGCTGCGACGGATCCGCAAGGAGAAGGGCGCGACGCTCGCCGGCCTCTCGGAGGCGACCGGCATCTCGGTCAGCACCCTGTCCCGCCTGGAGTCCGGCCTCCGCAAGCCCAGCCTGGAGCTGCTGCTGCCGATCGCGCGGGCCCATCAGGTGCCGTTGGACGAGCTGGTGGGCGCACCGGCGGTGCGGGATCCCCGCGTACGCGCCGAGCCGATCGTGCGCGGCGGCCGCACCCACTGGCCGCTGACCCGCCAGCCGGGCGGCCTCCAGGCGTACAAGGTCCTCGAACCCCAGCGAAAGGTCGAGCCTGACCTGCGCACCCACGAGGGCTACGAGTGGCTGTACGTCATGTCCGGCCGACTACGCCTCCTGCTGGGCGAACACGACGTGGTGCTGGGCCCGGGGGAGGCCGCCGAATTCGACACGCGGGTCCCGCACTGGTTCGGCTCGACGGGCGAGGGCCCGGTGGAATTCCTGAGCCTGTTCGGCCCACAGGGGGAGCGGATGCACGTAAGGGCAAGACCAAAGCGCGGCCAGTGAGAATCGCCGCCCCCTGGAGCGCCCCTTAAGGGGCGCGGGGAACTGCGCGACCAGCCCCCACCGACCTGCGGCCAAAGAACGACCCGCACCCACCGGACCGTGACGAACCCGACGGTTCCCTGATCGGCAAGCGACCGCTTAGTATGCAATCGACCCCGGTCAGACAGAGCAGTCCCGTGGAGGCCCCGCATGCAGGCATGGCAAGTGCACCAGAACGGCGAGCCGAGTGAGGCGATGCGCCTGGAGGAGGTGCAGCAGCCGACACCCGGTGCGGGCCAGCTCCTGCTGAAGGTACGCGCCGCGAACATCAACTTCCCGGACGTCCTGATGTGCCGAGGCCACTACCAGGTCAAGCCCCCGCTCCCGTTCACCCCGGGTGTCGAGATCTGCGGCGAGACCGAGGACGGCCGCCGCGTGATCGCCAACCCCGCACTGCCGTACGGCGGTTTCGCCGAATACGCCGTCGCGGATGCCGCCGGCCTGCTGCCCGCCCCCGACTCGCTGGACGACGCCGAGGCCGCCGCACTCCACATCGGCTACCAGACGGGCTGGTTCGCCCTCCACCAGCGCGCCCACCTGGAGGCGGGCGAGACCCTGCTCGTACACGCCGCCGCAGGCGGTGTCGGCAGCGCGGCCGTACAGCTCGGCAAGGCGGCCGGTGCCACCGTCATCGGTGTCGTCGGCGGTGCCGAAAAGGCGGTCGTGGCGCGGGAGTTGGGCTGCGACGTCGTGATCGACCGGCGTACCGAGGACGTCGTCGCGGCCGTCAAGGCGGCCACCGGCGGACGCGGTGCCGACGTGATCTTCGACCCGGTCGGCGGCGACGCCTACACGCAGTCCACGAAGGTCGTCGCCTTCGAGGGCCGGATCGTGGTCGTGGGCTTCGCGAGCGGGACGATCCCCAGCCCCGGCCTCAACCACGCCCTGGTGAAGAACTACTCGATCCTGGGCCTGCATTGGGGCCTGTACGCCATCAAGAACCCGAAGCTGATCCTGGACTGCCACGAGCAGTTGACCGAACTGGCCGCACGCGGTGCCATCAAGCCGCTGGTGAGCGAGCGCGTGCCGTTGAGCGGCGCTGCCGCCGCCGTACAGCGGGTCGGCGACGGTGTCACCACCGGCCGGGTCGTCGTCGTACCGTCCTTGGAGAACGGAGCCGCCGTATGAGCGAGGAGACCACGGGAGCGGACTCGGCCGCGGCCGAACTGCGCCGCCGCACCCAGGAGTTGCTGGCCGCGCATCCACCGCTGGAGACCGATCCGCTCGACTTCCTCAAGGCCCGTTTCGACGCGGGGCTCGCGTGGGTGCACTACCCCGAGGGCCTCGGGGGTCTCGGTGCCCCGCGTGCTCTCCAGGCCGTCGTGGACGCCGAGTTGGAGGCTGCGGGCGCCCCTGACAACGACCCGCGCCGGATCGGTATCGGCCTCGGCATGGCCGCGCCGACCGTTCTCCGCTTCGGTACCGAGGAGCAGAAGCAGCGCTTCCTCAGGCCGCTCTGGGTGGGTGAGGAGGTCTGGTGCCAGCTCTTCAGCGAGCCGGGTGCCGGGTCCGACCTGGCCGCGCTCGGTACGCGCGCCGTCCGCGAGGGCGACGAGTGGGTCGTCAACGGGCAGAAGGTGTGGACCTCCAGCGCCCACCTCGCCCGCTGGGCCATCCTCATCGCGCGCACCGACCCGGACGTGCCCAAGCACGCGGGCATCACCTACTTCATCTGCGACATGACCGACCCCGGCGTCGAGGTCAGGCCGCTGCGCCAGATCACCGGCGAGGCCGAGTTCAACGAGGTCTTCCTCACCAACGTCCGCATCCCCGACGCCCATCGCCTCGGCGAGATCGGCGACGGCTGGCGGGTCGCGCAGACCACGCTGATGAACGAGCGCGTCTCCATCGGCGGCATGCGCATCCCGCGCGAGGGCGGCATGATCGGCCCGATCAGCCAAACCTGGCGCGAACGCCCGGAGTTGCGCACCCACGACCTCCACCAGCGCCTCCTCAAGCTCTGGGTCGAGGCCGAGGTCGCCCGGCTCTCCGGCGAGCGGCTGCGCCAGCAGCTCGTCGCGGGCCAGCCCGGTCACGAAGGCTCCGGCATGAAGCTCGCCTTCGCCCGCCTCAACCAGGAGATCAGCGGTCTGGAGGTCGAACTCCGGGGCGAGGAAGGCCTGTTGTACGACGACTGGACCATGCGGCGCCCAGAACTGGTGGACTTCACCGGCCGCGACGCCGGCTACCGCTACCTCCGCTCCAAGGGCAACAGCATCGAGGGCGGGACCAGCGAGGTCCTGCTGAACATCGTCGCCGAGCGCGTCCTGGGCCTCCCGGCCGAGCCGCGCACCGACAAGGACGCCGCCTGGAAGGACCTCGCCCGATGACGGATCTGCTGTACTCGGAGGAGGAAGAGGCGCTGCGCGCCGCCGTTCGGGACCTGCTCACCGACCGCTGTGCCGCGGCGGGTGTCATCGTGCGCGCCGAGTCTGACGCCCCGCACGACCTCTCGCTGTGGAAGTCCCTCGCCGACGGCATGGGCCTCGCCGGCCTCCTGGTGCCCGAGGCACAGGGCGGCCAGGGCGCCACACACCGCGAAGTCGCCGTCGTGCTGGAGGAGTTGGGCCGCGCGGTCGCCCCCGTCCCGTACCTCACCAGCGCCGTCGTCGCCACCGAGGCACTCCTCGCGTGCGATGCCGAGGATCTCCTCGCCGAGCTGGCGTCGGGGCGGAGGATCGGCGCCCTCGCCGTCTCCCTGAGCGTCGCTCCGGGCGGTGCCTACAAGGCCGTACGGCACGAAAACGGTTCCCTGTACGGGGAGTTGACCGGGATCGCGGACGCTGCCGCCGCCGATGTGCTGCTGGTGCCGGGCGAGGACGGCGGGCTGTACGCCGTCGACGCGGGCGCCGTGACCGTCGTACCGCAGGTGTCGCTGGACCTGACGCGGCCGTTGGCGCGTGTGGTGCTCGAGGGGGCCGCGGCGCGGCGGATCGGGGATGCCGAACCCGCGGTACGGCGTGCGCTGCGGGCCGGGGCCGGGCTGCTCGCGTCCGAGCAACTGGGCGTCGCCGACTGGACGTTGACGGAGACGGTCCGGTATCTCAAGGAGCGCAAGCAGTTCAACCGGCCCGTCGGCGGGTTCCAGGCGCTCAAGCACCGGCTCGCGCAGCTGTGGCTGGAGGTCGTCAGTCTGCGGGCCGCCGCGCGCAACGCGGCCGACGCCCTCGCGACGGGCGAGGACGCCGATGTGGCTGTTGCCGTCGCGCAGGCCTACGCGGCGGCCGTCGCCGTCCACGCGGCCGAGGAGGCCGTGCAGTTGCACGGCGGCATCGGCATGACGTGGGAGCACCCCGCCCACCTCTACCTGAAGCGGGCCAAGGCCGACTCGATCGCCTACGGCACGGCGGGTGCCCACCGCGAGGCACTGGCCGAACTGGTCGACCTGCGCGCACCCTGAGCGCCATGAGGTGAAGTCCGCGGAAAGCCCGTCCCACCTGGGGCGGGCTTTTCCGTGCGCCCCCGCCGAAGGAGTGAACAAGCGAGGGCAGTCCGACCAACTCCTGTCATGTGCAGGTTCGTTGGAGTCCCCACAGCCTCATACTCCCTGTGGTTCTAGCCCGCCCCACACGGAGGAACACCATGGCCCTCATCACCCGTCGCAGAGCTCTCACCGGGCTCGGCGCCACCCTCGCGGCTGTCCTCGCCCCGCCCGCGGGCAGCGCGTTCGCCGGCGAA
Organism: Streptomyces prunicolor NBRC 13075; assembly: GCF_000367365.1. Lineage (GTDB taxonomy): Bacteria > Actinomycetota > Actinomycetes > Streptomycetales > Streptomycetaceae > Streptomyces > Streptomyces prunicolor. Next base: position 15,038 of record NZ_BARF01000052.1, read on the forward strand.
CAAGGGCGCCGCAAGCGGCCGTTGTGGCGCGCCCACGCCCACAACGACTACGAGCATCCTCGCCCGCTCTTCGACGCCCTCGACCACCGCTTCGGCAGCGTCGAGGCCGACATCTTCCTCGTCGGCGACCAGCTCCTCATCGGTCACGACGCCTCCGAACTCGACCCGAGCCGCACCCTCGAATCCCTCTACCTCGACCCGCTCGCCGCCCTCGTGAAGGCCAACCACGGCTCGGTGTACCGGGGTTGGCGCCATCCGCTCCAACTCCTGATCGACATCAAGACCGAGGGCTCCTCGACCTACCTCGAACTCGACCGCCATCTCCAGCGCTACAAGCACCTGTTCACGACCTACGCCCACGGACGCGTCCACCCGGGCGCCGTCACCAACGTCATCTCCGGCGACCGCGCGGCCCGTACACCGATGGAGGCGCAGACCGTACGCCGTGCCTTCTACGACGGTCGGCTCACCGACCTCGGCAGCTCGGCGCCCGCCTCCTTCATCTCGCTCATCAGCGACAACTGGGCGCTCAACTTCACCTGGCTCGGCGAAGGCACCTTCCCCGACGCCGAACGGCAGAAGCTGCGCTCGATCGTCGCGCAGGCGCACGCGGCCGGGCAGACCGTGCGGTTCTGGAACACCCCGGACCTGGCGGGCCCGGCCCGGGACGCGCTGTGGAGTGAACTGCTGGCCGCCGGTGTGGACTTCCTCAACACCGACGACCTGGCAGGACTGGAAGCGTTCCTGGACACGCACCGCTCGGTGTGACACCCGTTCGGGGGACACGTCAGTAGCCCGGACGAACCCTCCGCTACGCCACACTTGCGGCCGAACGCCGCGAACCAGACATGGCGGCGTGGCGGAGGAGGGTGACGATGGCCATTTCCATCTCTGTGGTGCTGCTGCTCCTGATCCTTGCGGTGATCTTCATGCGCAGCGGCGGGCTGAAGCTCTCCCACGCGCTGGTCTGCGCACTGCTCGGGTTCTTCATGGCGAGCACCAGCATGGCGCCCACGATCCACAGTGGCCTGACGGCCACCGCGGATCTGGTGAGCGGACTGCATCCATGAGGTCAGCGGGTTGAGAAGACCCCGATGCCGTTCGGTACGGGACGCTCGGCGCCGCCGCTGGGATGGTTCCGTACCGTGACGGCGCTCGCGCCGGGTGCGCGGGCGACCAAGGTCGTCGAGCCGCCGCCGTCCAGACTGAAGGCGTCGGTCGAGCCCAACTTCCGCATCTGAGTGGCGACTTCGGCGATCGTCAGACCGCTGCGGTAGGCGACCGCGCCGTCCGTCGCGAACAGCAGCAGACGGTGGCCGCGGTCGGCGATCCCCACGGCGGTGCGCACAGCGGAGGTCGTGTTGTCGAGGCCCGGCAGCGGCAGGCGCCCGCGCAGGACCGGGTAGCCGCCCAGGGCGAAGCGGTAGGCGATCCGGGACTTCGACGCCACCAGACGGTGCAGCACCTGCACCCGCTGGCCGACGGACAGCCTCCGCAGCTGCTTCGCACCCGCCTCACGGCCGACGAGGACGGTGGTGCCCGCGGCGATGGCACCGCGGCCGGGAGTGTTGGACACCGACACGACTCGTGCGTGGCGGATGGTGACTTCGTAGGTGTCCGCGCTACAGGCGCCGGCCCGGTTCAGGTCCGTGCCGCATGTGGCACGCATCCGGGAGACGTTGCCCCACTGTGTGGTGAACGCACCGACGGAGTTCTCCGGCAGCGCGTACTGGTTGAACCCGCCGAGCGGCAGCCGGCCCTGCGGGGTACCGACCGTCCCCTTGAGGGTGAGGCTGTCCAGCCGGGCCACGCGGTCGACACCCACACCGAGCACGTTCCGGGTGTTCGTGCCGGGAGGCAGTTCGGGCCCGAAGCGCTGGCCGTCCGGCACCGCCGCCTTGAGCGCGACACCGCTCGCGATCGCCGGTCCGTCGGTGGAGCCCGTCGCCTCGACGCCCGGGTGCTGGGTCTCGGTGATGTTGAAGAAGTCACCGTTGACGCCCGCGACGGCGCCCGCCGAGTCGGCCAGCTCGGAGACGGGCTCCCGGGCCGCCACCGCACCCGGGTACAGCAGGTTGACGCGCACATGGGCGGTGCGCAGGTCCACGACGACCACATGGGCGTGGGTCACACCCTTGGCCGCCGTGATGTCGAACTGCCGGTAGGTGACGCCCGGCGCGAGCTGAGTGGTGCCCGGCACGGCGTCGGCCGGTGCCGCCCCCACCAGGGCCGCACCGGCCAGCGCGCCGAGTGCCGTGAGATAAGTGAGTGCGAATCTGCCTGCTCTGAAAGGCCTTTGACGATGCGTCACAGTGTCCCCTGATGTCTCGTCAACTCTCTCTGGACTCAGGGGAAGTGCATCAGACGAAGACGACCGGCGGGGCCGCTAGGCGCCGACTACACGGGAACGAGTGAGAAAACGCACCCCCTCGGGTGCCTCCAACGAGAAACCACTGCCGCGACCCGCTACGACGTCCACGATCAGCCGCGTATGACTCCACACCTCGTTCTGGCTGCGCGAGATCCAGAACGTCACGGGCTCCGGCACGCCCTCGACCTCCAACTCGGCGAGCAGTACGTCGGATCCGCCGGTGCGGAACTCGCCCTCCGGGTAGCACATCGGCGCGCTGCCGTCGCAGCAGCCGCCGGACTGATGGAACATCAACGGGCCGTGCACCGCGTGGAGTTGCCGCAGCAGGTCGGCCGCGGCGGGGGTGAGTTCGACGCGCGGGGTGGAATCGTCCATGTCAGCCGTCCCAGGGAGCCGGATGCGGGTGGTGCGCGGGGTGTGATGACCCGGCGCACCAGCGGTGAGGCAGCACATCATGCGCAAGGTTGCGAGAGGGTTGCGTCTCTCGTCGGGTTGACAAGTGCGTTGGCATAACTGAAGCTGAATTCAGATTCACTTTTCTGCTGATGAGACTGCCGAGAGCGTCGGAGGACCCATGCCCGCAACCGCCACGTCCAAGGGCGAGCGCTCCGCGGCCGAGCTCAAGGCCGCCGCCCTGAGGGTGATAGCGCGCCAGGGTTACCTGTCGACGAAGATCGGCGACATCACCGCCGAGGCGGGCAAGTCGGCCGGGATCTTCTACCGGTACTTCACCGACAAGGACGACCTGCTGCGCTCGATAGCGGACGACTTCGCCGCTGCCCTGCGTGAGCGCGTGGTCGAGCAGTCCGGGGAAGGGCATGTCCTCGACGGGATCGACGACATCCGCAGGCACGTGCGCGCCTACTGGGACATCTACTGCGACCACCGCGCGGAGATGACCGCCATATACGAGGCCTCGCTGGTCAGCGCGGAGTTCGCCGCGCACTGGGACGGCATGCGGGCACGCCACGTCACTGTCTGGACCGCACATGTGGCGGAGGCACGTCGGCTCGCCGCTCCGGATGTGGACGCACGGCTGACCGCGCTCGCGGTCGTCTCCATGATCGAGCGCTTCTGCCAGGTCGTGGCCCCGCCGGAGACCGAGGCCGAGGGCGACGCGGCGGTCGAGGCGCTGACCCGGCTGGCGGCGCACGGCCTGCTGCCGCCCGACCCGCCTCGCTAGTCAGGACGCGCCCCCGCCGCCGTACACAGAAACGGACGTACACGGACGTACACGGAAACGGAATTGAGGAACCACATGTCCGCCACCCACACACCCCGCCTGACGGAGGTAGGCGCGCTGCCCACATCCGGGGCGCGGGCCGTGGAGCCCTTCGAACTCGACGGCATGCACCTGCTGGCGATTCCCCAACTCGCCTACGACATCCCCAGGACCCCGGCCGGCATGAACGGCGGGGACAGCGACACCGAACTGCTCCTGCTGCGCCGGGCCGAGGGCAGCGACACCTACGAGCCCTTTCAGACCCTGCCGGCGCCCGGCGGCGAGGACGCGGAGTTCTTCCGGATCGGTGAGCGCGCCTTCCTGGCCGTGGCCGACATCCGCTCGGGCAAAGGGCCCTACGAATACACCACCGACTCCACGGTCTTCGAGTGGGACGGGACCCAATTCACGCCCTTCCAGAGCATCTTGGGCTTCGCGGCCAAGCAGTGGCGCCACTTCGCCATCGGTGAGCGGCACTTCCTCGCCCTGGCCCAGGGCGTGACCGTCCCGGGCCACGAGGACGAGAACCAACCCTCCCGCATCTACACCTGGGACGGAACCCGCTTCACCGCGCTGCAGGACGTCGACGCGCTCTGGGGCTACAACTGGCACGCCTTCGAACTCGGCGGCGAGCACTTCCTCGCCTACGCCGACCATGTGCGCCCCTCGGTGCTGCTGCGCTGGAACGGCGAGAAGTTCGAGCACGTCCAGGACCTCGCGCCCCAACACGGCCGCGCCTTCGCCCACTTCACCGACGCGCGGGGCGAGACGTATCTGCTGGTCGCCTGTCTGGCGAGCCCGTCCCGGCTGCTGCGCTGGGACGGGGAACGCTTCGCCGAACACCAGTTGCTCGACGGGCTCGGGGCGCGCGAGTTCGCCGTCCTCGACACCGAGCACGGGCTGTACGTCGTCCGCGTCAACTTCATCCTCGGCACCCAGGCCGAGCCCGTCACCGCGCTGGACTCCGAGCTTCACCGGTTCTCGGAGGGACGCCTCACGCCGGTGCAGTCCTTCCCGACCACAGGCGCCACCGATGCCGCCGTGCTGCGCGGCCACGACGGCGGCCTGCTGGTCGCCGTCAGCAACAGCCTCAGCGCGGACGTCCGTTTCGCGGCCCGGACTGTTCTGTATCGCTTGGAGTAGTCCGGGGCCCTGCTCTACCCGCTCCGGAGAAAGGAACCGCCGATGCCGTCCCACCAAAGCCCCGAACTCGTCGACCTGTTCACCACCTACACCGCCGGGCCCGGCAGCATCGGCTCGCACTTGACCCGGGCCGCCGTCGAGCACGGCAGCGCCGACCCGCTGATCGTGGCCACCAGCGCCGACTTCGCCTTCTACGCCGGTGATGGCAAGCCGCCCACCGTCGAAGGCTTCCGCCTCTCCACCCGCGGCTTCAAGGAACTGGCCGGCGTCTCGCACCTCGGCCCGGCTGTTGCCACCCTCGTACAACTCCGTGAGAAATACGCCGACTTCGGCTGGCGCGCCGAGGCCGAGCGGCTGCTGCGCGAGGTCGAGCGCTCCCGCACCGCCAACAGTGCCGAGTTGTGGCGCGAGACCATCGCCGTCGAGGCGTACCGGGGCCGCGAGCAGGCGATCGCCGACATGGTCGACTACGCGTGCGCGGTCACCGCCCGCTATCTGCGCGCCGCGCTGGCCGACGAGTCGTATCTCAACTCCCGTACCCTGCGCGAGGATTACCTGGAAGGCGGCCCCTGCGGCCAGCTGCCCGTCCCGGTCAACCGGATGATGATCGCGACGTTCTTCCTCGCCGGCCTGGACATCTCCCACCGCATCCTGCGCTGGTTCAGCACCCAGAAGATCGACTGGACTCGCGCGATGGTCGTGATCGCCGGCCGGCAGGGCCGCCCCACCGCGGGCGTCACCTGGAACACCTCCAGCGTCGCCACCATGATCCTGGGCGCCTCCGAATACCAACTGCCCCTGGAGCGGCTCTACATGGCGCCGCACGCCCCCTCCTTCGCCACCCCCGTCGACGGCGACCTGACGGAAGTCGCCGCGCTGGAGGAGCCGTTGCGCCGGATCTGGTTCAACACCCGCGCCACCGTGGAACTGGGCGAGGTGATGTTCGACGGCTATCCCCGTTACGCCGCCGGGCAGTTGACGGCCCCCGACGTGGCGGACCCCGCCGTCACGGAGATCAGCGAGATGCCGGTGATCCACGGCCCCGACGACTGGCGGGCCATGACCACCCGGCTGCGCATGGTCCTGGAGGACCCACGCCAACTGCTCTCCGGCTGCGTCACCGACTTCGCCGTACGCCAACTCGTCGAGGCCGGCAACGACCCCGCCAAGGTCGTCGTCCCCGGCCTGGACGGCGTCACGTATCCCACCGGCCTGTAGACCCCGCCGACCCGCGCACACCTTCCGGGAGCGACCCCGTCATGCCCGCGACCCCTCTCAGCCTCGACCGAGCCCGCCACCTCGACGTACCGGACGGCCGTATCGCGTACTACGAGACCGGCCTGACCGATCCCGCCGCGCCGGTGATCGTCTGGGTGCACGGCCTGCCGCTCGACTCCCGATCCTGGGCGGCACAGCGGGAGTTCTTCGACACCCGCGCCCGCAACGTCTTCCTCGACCTGCGCGGCTACGGCGCCTCCAGCAAGCTTCCGCCCGACGTATCCGGCGTCACCGCCCTGTACGTCGCCGACCTCGCGGCGCTGATCCAACACCTGGGACTCACGGCCCCGTTGCTCGTCGGCTTCGCCTCCGCGGGGCACGTCGCGCTGCGCTTCGCCGCCGAACACCCGGACCTCGTGGGCAAGTTGGCGGTCATCAACGGCTCGCCCAAGTTCCGCCGCTCCGCCGACTGGCCCTACGGCTTCGACGAGAAGGGCATCGCCCACTTCACCGACGCGGCGGCCGAGGGCGGCATCGAAGGCATCACCGACGCCGTGCTCGATCCTGAGGTCGTCTTCGCCGACGTGGACGCCGCCCGAGCGGCCGAACTCGGCGCCTGGTTCCGGGAGATGAGCCGCGACGCGGGCGTACGAACCCTGCTCGGTTTCTTCGAGGACATCTCCCTGGACGACGACCGGGCCCTGCTCCCGGCCATCGAGGCGCCGACCCTCCTGATGACGAGCACCATCGGGCAGGAGGTGCCCAGCGGAGTCTCCCTGTACCTGCGCACCACCATCGCCCGCGCCCGGCTGGCCGAGCTGCCCGGCGCGGACCACTTCGCCTTCGCCACTCGCCCGGAGCTGGTCAACAGCCTCCTGGACGCCTTCCTGACCAGCTGACGGCGCCCCACGGATCCCCACTCCAGACCTTCCCGACCCCCCTCAAGGACGTGACACCATGCCCGAACCCACCACCCCGCGCCCCGAGTTCACCGCCGACCCCACCTCACCGGCCCCGCCGCAGCCCCGGGACGTCCTCGCGTTCGCCACGTCGGTGGCGGCGAGCGACACCAGCACCAGCGTTGTCGTAGACCCCACGGGTGAACCTCAGATCACGCTGGGCGCACGAAAGCTCTCCGAGCTGCACGACATCGTGTACGCGACCCCGCAGGACGCCGACGGCAACCCGGTCCCGCTACGGATGGATCTGCTGGTTCCCGACACGGACGAACCCGCGCCGCTCGTGCTCTACGTCCCCGGCGGCGGGTTCATGATCTCCAGGAAGGAACTGGCCCCGGAGACCAGGGCCTATGTCGCGGAGGCGGGATTCGCGGTCGCCAGCATCGAGTACCGCACCATCCCCCAGGGCACCACTTTCCGCGAGGCCGTCGCCGATGTGCAGAACGCGCTGCGCCACCTGCGCGCCCATGCCGAGGAGTACGGCATCGACACGGGGCGCGTCGCGCTGTGGGGCGAGTCGGCCGGGGGCTATCTGGTCGCGATGGCGGGAGTGCTCGGCGGGCGGTCGCTGCTCGATCCCGCGACGACGGACCCCGACGCCGCCGTCCAGGCCGTAGTGGACAACTTCGGTGCCTCGGATCTGACCAGGATCGCGGCCGACTTCGACCCGGCGACCCAGGCGTCGTTCGAAGGGGCGGACAACATCGCCGCCATGTTCGTCAACGGCCGTACCAGCGGCGCCTCTTTGGCCGACGCCCCGCAGGCCGCCGCCGAGGCGAACCCGATCAGCCACCTCGACTCCGCGCCCGCGCTGCCCGCCTTCCTGCTCCTGCACGGCACCGCCGACCCGATCGTCTCGCCCAGCCAGACCCTGATCCTGCACGAGGCCCTGCGCGCGCACGGCGCCGACTCGACCCGCGTCGTCCTCCTCGGCGCCGGCCACGGCGACATGGCCGTCCTCGACGACGAGGAGGTCGGGCTGCCCTGGTCGACCCGCCGCACGATGGACCTGATCACGGACTTCCTGCGCCGGACCCTGCACGGCTGAGGGCGTGCGCCGGGACCCGGACATACCGCGGGCCCCGGGGATGACACAACATCCCTGGGGCCCGCCGTCACGACCGGAAACGGGTCGGGTTCAGCTCTCGACGACGCCGGACGCGGCGATCTCGATCTTGGCCTTCGTGGAGCCCGACTGCGAGCCCAGGGACTCGATCTTGTCGATGATCTCCGTGCCCTCGACGGCCTCGCCGAAGACGACGTGCTTGCCGTCGAGCCACGAGGTGACGACGGTGGTGACGAAGAACTGCGAGCCGTTGGTGTTGCGGCCGGCGTTCGCCATCGACAGCAGGTACGGGCGGTCGTGCTTCAGGTCGAAGTTCTCGTCCGCGAACTTCTCGCCGTAGATGCTCTTGCCACCGGTGCCGTTGTGGTTGGTGAAGTCACCGCCCTGCAGCATGAACTGCGGGATGACGCGGTGGAAGCCGGAACCGGCGTAGCCGAAACCGTTCTGCCCGGTGGCCAGCTCGCGGAAGTTCCGGGCGGTCTTCGGGACGACCTCGTCGAAGAGGTTGAAGACGATGCGGCCTGCGGGGGCACCGTCGATGGTGATGTCGAAGTAGACGTTGCTCATGGTCAATTCTGTCACTTTCGGTGTGTTGCACCCTCTGCCCGGCGTGGCCGTGTGCCGTACGCCAGGCCGTTACGTCAAAGGGCTCTGATCGGAGTCCAGTCCGTCGAACTCTATCCACAGAGCAGAGCTCTTGTGTCGGCGCCGGCCTCCGGCGGCGGGGTGCCGGGCGGCGCCTTCCGGCTCTGCCGGGCGGGAACGCGCGTGATAGCGTCTGTATACAAACTGTATGCGATGTCTGGGGGTTGCCGTGGCGTCCGGTCGGGAGAAGGCCTACGCGTATCTCAAGGACACCGTGCTGACGGACCCCGAGATGCAGGGGGCGTTCCTGTCGGAGCAGGAGCTCGCCGATCGTATCGGTGTCTCCCGCACTCCCATCCGCGAGGCGCTGCTGATGCTCGCCGCGGAGGATCTGGTCGAGCTCGTGCCCAAGCGCGGCGCCCGGGTCGCCCCCCTGACGGGGCGCGAGGTCCGGGAGCTGATGGAGCTGCGCGGCCTGGTCGAGCGGTACGCGGCCGAACGGCTCGTCGCGGCCGAGCGGGTGCCCCTGGAGGAGCTGCGCTCCCTGCTGGAACGGCAGCGCGCGCTCACCGGCGCCGAGGAGGCCCACGAGTTCATCGCCGTGGACCACCGGTTCCACGCGTCCCTCGTGTCGGCCGTGGGAAACACCCTTCTGGACCGGCACTACGACGGTCTGCGCAGCCGCCAGGTCCGCGCCGGAGTGGTCGCCGTCTTCAACCAGCAGGGCCGGCAGAAGGCCGTGCTCGACGAGCACGAGGCCATCGTGGACGCCCTCGCCGCCGGTGACGCGCAGGCGGCGTGCGCGGCCATCGACCACCACCTGCAGTCGACCCTCAAGGTGCTTCTCGACGGCTGAAGCCACCCCTCGGCGGTCAGGGGTAGGTGATCACGAGCATCGTCACGCCGTCCGCCGAGGTCCACGGCCCGTGCGGCATGCCAGGGGGACGGCAGGCGTACATGCCCGCCGTGAAGGTGCGGTCCAGCGTCAGATCGTGCATCGCTCCCTCGACGAGATACACCTCCTCCCAAACGTCGTGCCGGGCCACGCCCGCGACCGAGGAGTCCGTGCCCGGCGCCCACCGGACGAGCGCGGTGCGTCTGCCGCGCTCGGGGTCCTCGGCCAGCACGCACTCCTCGACACCGGGTCCCGCGCCGACCCAGGGCCCGTCGGGGCGGTGGAACTCCAGCTCGGGTCCGCTCATCGCCACATCTCCGGCCGCCGGTTCGCCAGTACGGACGTCTTCTCGCGGACCGCGCCGACCTCCTCGACGTCCAGGTCGGTCACCAGCAGCTCCGGCTCGGCGCCGAGAGAGGCCCGTACGGTCCCGTCCGGGCCGACCAGCAGGCTGTGCCCGATGCCGGTCGGCGCGGGGCCCGGAGGGGTGCCGGGGTCGGCCTGGCCGACGGCGGCGACCCACACGGTGGCGTCCAGCGCCCGCGCCCGCACCAGCAGCTCCCACTGGTCGAGCTTGCCGGGCCCGGCACCCCAGGAGGCCGCCAGCAGCGTCCCCACCGCCCCGGCGTCGGCATGCGCCCGAAACAGCTCGGGGAACCGGACGTCGTAGCAGGTGGCCAGGCCCAGCCGGACACCGTCCACGTCGATCACGGCGGGGCGCGAACCCGGGGCCACGCTCTCGGACTCGCGGAAGCCGAAGGCATCGTAGAGATGGATCTTGTCGTACGACTCCTCGACGCCGGGGCCGGTCGCCAGCAGGGTGTTGGTCACCCGGCCCTCGTCGGCCGGGGTGAACATGCCGGCGACGACGATCGTGCCGGTCGACCGGGCGATCTCGCGGATCCCGTCGGCCCAGGGTCCGTCGAGGGGCTGGGCGAGCGGGGTCAGCGGTGTGCCGAAGCAGGCCATCGACGCCTCGGGGAAGACGACGACGCGGGCTCCGGCGTCGGCGGCGCGGCGCGTCCACTCCTCGACGAGGCGAAGGTTCTTGTCGGGGTCGGGGCCGGTGGTGAGTTGGCTGAGGGCGATCCGCATGGGGCGGTGACTCCTTGTCCGGGGTGGGGTGGTGTGGGTGTTGTCAGTGGGACAGGGGAGCGTCCGCCGTGGCCGGGGTCTTCGGTGCGGCGAGTTGTGTGTCCTCGTCCACGGCGGCCTTGGGGTTGCGGCCCAGCGTGACGCCCACCAGGGAGATCGCGGAGGCGAGGGCGATGTACAGGGCCAGCGGTACCCAGCTGTCGTAGGCGCTCAGCAGGGTGGTGAAGAGGAGCGGGGCGATGGCGCCGCCGATGAGCCCGGCCAGGGTGTAGGCCAGCGAGGAGCCGGTGTAGCGCAGCCGGGGCGAGAACTGTTCGGCGATGAAGGCGGCCTGCGGGCCGTAGAGACAGCAGTGGATCACCAGGGCGACGAGGACTCCGGCGGCGAGCGGCAGCCAGGAGCCGCCTGCGGTCATCGGGAAGAACACGAACGGCCACACCGCGGCGGCGATCGCCGAAATGCCGTACAGCAGGCGGCGGTTGACGTGGTCGGAGAGGGCGCCTGCCAAGGGCATCAGGAAGACCTGGACCGAGGAACCGATGAGGACGGCGGCGAGGGCGGAGCCGCGGGACATGTCGAGTTCCTGGGTGGCGTACGTCAGCACGAAGACGGTGAACATCGCGTACAGGACGTCGGGGCCGACGCGGCACAGGATCGCGGCGGTGAGGGCGCGGGGCTGGGTGGTGAAGACCTCGCGGATCGGCGTCTGGGGGCGGGACTGTTCGGCCTCCATCGCCTTGAAGACCGGGGTCTCCTCCAGCTTGGCCCGGATCCACAGCCCGAAGCCGACCAGTACGCCGGACAGCAGGAACGCCACCCGCCAGCCCCACGACTCGAACTGCGCCTCGGTCAGTAGCGCGCCGAGGGCGGCCAGCACACCGTTGGCGAGCAGGTTGCCGGCGGGCGGGCCCACCTGGGCGGCGGAGGCGTAGAAGCCCCGGCGGCGGGAGTCGCCGAACTCGCTGGACAGCAGTACGGCGCCGCCCCACTCGCCGCCCACGCCGACGCCCTGGGCGAAGCGCAGCACGACCAGTGCGATCGGAGCGGCCACGCCGATCGTGCCGTAGGCGGGCAGCAGGCCGATCAGGAAAGTGGCCACGCCGATCAGGACGAGGGTGGCGATCAGCACCTTCTTGCGGCCGATCACATCGCCGAGCCGGCCGAAGACGAAGCCGCCGAGGGGGCGGGAGAGGTAGCCGACCGCGTAGGTGGAGAACGCGAGGAGGGTGCCTGTGAGCGGGTCCTCGGAGGGGAAGAAGAGATCGCCGAAGACGAGGGCCGCGGCGGCGGAGTAGACGGCGAAGTCGTACCACTCCAGGGCCGTGCCGGTGAGGCTGGCGACGAAGGCGCGGCGGACGCCGGAGCGCTTCGCCGCGGTGCTGCTTCGCGCGGCGTCGGTGTCGCTCCGCGGGGCGACGGCGTCGCTCTTCGGGGTGTCGTGCATGGGGCCCATCCTTGCTCGGGGACATCGACCTTCCGGCATACTTCTTGTATACAGGTCGTATGCGCAAGCCCTGCGCCGGAAGTTAACCGTGGAGAAATCAGGTTCCGCGGGCCTGCTTCTCCGCTGCCCGATTCCCGTTCCCCGATCCCTGGAGTGCCCTCATGTCCGTGCTGACCTTCGAACTGCCCGACGGATCGACGCGCGAGGTCGACGTCGTCCAGGTCCTCAACGCCGGGTACGCCGGGCGCAGCCAGGACGACGTCGCCGCGCATGTCGCGGAACTCGCCGAGCTGGGTGTGCCGGGCCCGTCCGTGACGCCCGCGCTCTATCCCGTGTCCCCGTATCTCGCCCAGCAGACCGAGCGCGTCGCGGTCCAGCACGGGCGCACTTCCGGCGAGGCGGAGTGGGCGCTGGTCGTCGCGGAGGGCGGGGAGCTGCTGCTGACCGCCGCCTGCGATCACACCGACCGTGAGCTGGAGGTGCACGGGGTGGCGTGGAGCAAGAACGCCGGCCCCGACGTCCTCGCCCGCCGCGCCTGGCGGCTGGCCGATGTGGAGTCCCGCCTCGACGAGATCACCTTGCGTGCGTGGGTCGGTCACGCCGGCGCGGAGACCGAGATCCAGACCGGCACGCTGGCCGAACTCCTCACCCCGGGCTACTGGGTCGACGTCCTGCGCTCCCGAGGCGATCTGATCCCCGGGACGGTCCTGATCTCCGGCACCATCCCCATGGCCCCCGGAGTCGACCAGTTCGCCGACAGCTGGCGCGTCGAGCTGGCCGATCCGGCGGGCGGGGACGTCATCGGGCTCGCCTACGACGTCCGGCCGATGCCGGAGCCCATTGGCTGACGAGGCGAGGGAGTTACTAGGGCGGGGCGAGGGAGTCGCCAGGGGAAGTCAGGGGAAGTACAGCGCCGCTTTCTCCAGGACGTGTCCCGTGAACATCCCGCCGTACATGCTCCTGCCCCGGTACATCGTGACGCGGGTGACTCCCGATCCCGTCGTCTCCACCGTGACGGGCCGCCCTATCAGGGACGTTCCGAGGACCCGGGCGTCCTTGGCGGCCCAAGTCCGCGCGGCCGGCTGGGCGTTGCCGGTGACCAGGGCGGGCAGGATCAGCGCGGCGTTGCGGGCGCCGGCCAGTCCGCCCCGCAGGTTCTTCGCGTAGTCCAGGGCCCACCCGGTGAACTCGGTCAGCAGGGCCTGGTCGACCTCGGGCACCGTGGCGGCGAGGACGAACAGTTCCGCCTTGGTGCCGAACCACCGTGCCTTCCGGTCCGATCTGCTGCCTATCGTCACCGGGCGGTCGTGCCAGGTGGTTCCGGTCACCACCGACCCGTCGGCGGCGAGCCGTTCGCGGAGTCCGGCCAGGTAGGAGTCGGCCGCGCCGGTCGTCGGCGCCGGGTCGTTCTGATGTTGAGTCATACGGGGATCTTCTGTCACATCAAGGCCGGGGCACCTGTGATTCCCCGATTTCGGTCGCCGGATAGGCGTCCCTCGTACCCGCATCGAGGAAGTGGCCCGCTTGACGGACTGGGGCCTGGAAGAGGCCCGGATTCCTCGGGGGAGGGGTACGACACCGGGCGGTTCTTGATCCGCCGGTGACCAGTGCTACGCCGAGGCGGGCGGGTTGGGGGAGCGGAGCACGAGCAGGGTGATCTCGCTGGGGGCGAAGACGCGGAACGGCGGGCCCCAGAAACCGGTGCCGCGGCTGGTGTAGAGGAGGGTGCGGGTGCCGTGCCGGCTCAGGCCGGCGAGGGCGGGCTGGTCGAGGCGGACCAGGTGGTGGAAGGGCCAGATCTGGCCGCCGTGGGTGTGGCCGGAGAGCTGGAGGTCGATGCCGGCGGCTGCCGCCCGGTCGATGAACTTGGGCTGGTGCGCCAGGAGCAGGACAGGCAGGTCCGGGTCGGCGCCGTTCAGAGCTCCGGCGAGGTGGGCGCGGTGGCCCGGCAGGCCGGAGGACTCCGCGGTGACGTCGTCCACGCCGGCGACCACGAGGGTGTCGCCGCCGCGTTCGAGCAGCACGTGGCGGTTGCGCAGCGGCTCCCAGCCCAACTCGTCCATCAGGTCGACCCAGCCCTGGGCCTCGCTGTAGTACTCGTGGTTGCCGGTGACGTAGACCCGGGCCTGGGTGGCCCGCACGGTGCCGAGCGGGAGGGCCTGGGCGCGGCGGCGTTCGGCCGTGCCGTCCGCGATGTCGCCGGTGTGGCAGACCAGGTCGGCTTCCAGAGTGTTCACCGTGTCGCACACCCGCGCCGACCAGCGGGCGCGGTCGAGCGGGCCGTAGTGGGTGTCGGTGATGAGGGCGACCCGGGTGCCGTCCAACCCGGCGCCCAGCCGCGGGAGTTGTACGTCGAGGCGGCGCACGCGCGGTACGCGGCGGGCTTCGGCGTAGCCCCAGGAGAGGAGTACGGCGGTGGTGGCGAGGATCGTCCAGGTGACGATGCGGGCCCGGTCCTGGCCGTCGCCGACGCCGGCCAGGGTCAGGGCGAGCCGCAGCAGGACGCCGAGCAGGAGGGACCAGGTGAACAGCACCCAGCTGGCGCCCAGCAGCGTGTCACCGATGATCGCCGCCCAGTCCTGCTGACGCCGGCCGTGGCCACGACCCATCGCGAGTGGCATGGCGACGAGGCCGAGGACGAACAGGGCGGTGCCGGCCAGGGTGACGGGCAGCGGCCAGTGCTGGCCGGTGTACAGGAGCACCCCGCAGGGCACGGCCCACAGCAGGACGGGCGCGATCAGGGGGAGGTAGCGCATCAGGCGGTTCAGTCGGCTCCGCCGCGGAGCCTGCACTTCACCGTCGGCGGGCCGGGTGTCGCTGGCGTCGGTCACGCTTCCCCTCTCTCACCAGGCTGCGGTCTCGCGCACTGTATCCGGTCGCCCTCGGCTGTCCGGACGGGCGTTCACGGGCGCGGCCCCGTGGAGCGAGGGGTTCGCTGCGGGACCGCAAACACAGCGGGTCAGGGCTGCCGGCCGTCGCGCGTGTGAAAGGTGAGGTTGGTGAAGGTGTGACCCTGGATCACCGGACCGTGTTGTGTGCCGCCGGTGATGCTGTTGTGCACCGTGCCGGACGGGGCGGCGGGGGCGAACTCGTCGACGAGGCGCCGGAGTTCCACGGCGGTGTCGCGGTCCTGCTCAAGCAGCCGGCGGAGCCTGAGCCGTACCGTCGCCGTCAGATCGGAGGTGAGATCTTCCTGATCGGACCTACCGGTGGCCGCGATCAACGCGGCGCGGGTTTCCTCCAGTTCCCCGGCCACGGCGTCGGCATCGCCGCCGCGCGAGAAGAGCCGAACCACGCGCTGCTTCGTCTGCGCCCAGAGGTCGGTGACCATGAGACCGACAAGCGTCGTGGTTCCCGTCCCGACCAGTGTCACCAGTTCCGCGTCCAATGACCTTCCTCGATTCCTCTGCACCGCGACGGTGTGTTCAGGCGAACAACGGTGTGTTCAGACGTACACGGTAAGCCGCAACTCGTCCAGAACGACCTGAAGAGCGGGCCGTCGTCCACGACGCCTGCTTCGCGCCGGGGCTGCCGCTGCACGAGTTCGACCTGTGATCCGGTGCCGTCGCTGAGATCAACAGCACTGTGGCCGACGGGGGTTGAGTCCTGTCGGCCACGCATCGGGTGCGCCGGACTCCCGGCGGTGCCCTGCTTCCGTACCGCGTGCCGGCCGTGCGGAACGTCCGCCTAGAGCGGGGTCGCCGCGTGCAGGAGCAGCAGCAGGGTCACGGCCGAGTTCGCGGAGAGCGTGGCGGACAGGGCGGCGCCCGCCGCCGCGCTCCAGAGCGCCAAGCTCACGGTGGTGAAGAGCGGTGGCCAGGTGCGTGCCGGGGGTGGCGGGGCCAGTAGGGCGGCGACCCGGCGGGGGAGGGGGCCCGGCGCGGCGAGGGCCGCGAGTGTCGGTGTCGGCGTGGCGCGGGAGACGAGGGCGGCCTTGCCGATCGCGCGGGCGACGGCTTTGCGGCTGCCGACGGACCGGGCGGCCTCTTCGTCCGCCCAGCGCTCCGTGACGTAGGAGACGGCTGTCCGTAGCGGCAGCAGGAACGGGTTGGCGCGGGCGGCCAGTTGGGCGATCAGCAGGTGGCGGTGGTGCCGGGCGGTGAGGTGGGCCCGCTCGTGGGCGAACAGGGCTCGGCGTTCACGGGAGTTGAGGCAGGCGAGCAGGGCGGTGGTCACCACGATGCGGTCGCGTGGGCCGGCGGGGAGGGCGTAGGCGTACGGCTCGTCGTCGGGGAGGATCGCGACCGAGGTGGCACGTAGGCCGGCGAGTGCCGCGTGGGCCTGTCGCCGAACTCGGCAGTGGCGCCAGAGAGTTCGGCCGCAGCCCATGACCACGGCGAGCAGGACGGGAATCGCGGCCCTCCCCACGATCTCGTCGTGGGGCACGCTCTCGCGTACCTCGGGGTCGGACCAGCCGTCCGGCAGCGGGTTACCGGGCAGTTGGGCGGTGCCGACCACCATCAGCAGGCCCAGGCACAGCGTGCTGCACAGGGCCATGACGGCGGCCATGGCACTCAACAGGCCCGTGGCGGTGCGGGGATGAAGGTGCTGGGTGGCCAGGTGGGCGATCGGCCAGGCCGTCAACGGCAGGACGAGCGGCAGGAAGACGAAGACGCCCACGGGACGTCAGCCCGCCGACTCGTCGGTGGCCTGGTCGAGCAGGTCGCGCAGCAACTGCTCGTCGTCCTCCGGAAGGGCGGTGATGAAACTGGCCAGCACCGCCCGGCGGTCCTGCTCGCGGTCCAGCACCTTGCGCATCTTCAGCGCGGCGAGTCCCGCCTCGTCCGCGGCCGGCGACCACACGAACGAGCGGCCCTCGCGCACCCGGGTCACGGCCTGCTTCTCCAGCAGCCGGCTCAGCACGGTCATCACCGTCGTGTACGCGAGCTCGGCGTCCAGGCGCTCCTGCACCCAGGCCGCGGTCACCGGTGCGTCGGCCGTGTGCAGGACGGTGAGCACCTGGGTCTCCAACTCGCCCTGCGCCCGGCGCTGAGGGCGCGGATCCGGTCTCGCCACGGTCCGTCTCCCTCCGGTCTGACGCTACTGCCGCTGCGGGGTCGTGATCGTCCCATCGTATCGACGCGTTGCCATACGGCCGCGCCGTCCCCGTCGATTATTTCTACAGTGTTGTAGATTTCAGTTCGGGTCCGGGCCGCGGACCCGAACCGTCGGCATGCGTGGAGGGACGAATCATGGGTGTTTCCCTGTCCAAGGGTGGCAACGTTTCGCTGAGCAAGGAGGCGCCGGGGCTTACGGCGGTGCTGGTCGGCCTGGGCTGGGACGTGCGCACCACGACCGGCACCGACTTCGACCTGGACGCCTCGGCACTGCTGCTCGACGCCTCGGGCAAGGTCATCTCCGACCAGCACTTCGTCTTCTACAACAACCTCAAGAGCCCCGAGGGTTCGGTCGAGCACACCGGCGACAACACCACCGGTGAGGGCGAGGGTGACGACGAGTCCATCAAGGTGGACCTCGCCGCCGTACCTGCCGCGGTCGACAAGATCGTCTTCCCGGTCTCGATCCACGACGGAGAGAACCGCCGGCAGTCCTTCGGCCAGGTCCGCAACGCCTTCATCCGCGTCGTCAACCAGGCCGGCGGCGCCGAACTCGCCCGCTACGACCTGTCGGAGGACGCGTCGACCGAGACCGCGATGGTCTTCGGCGAGCTGTACCGCAACGGTGCGGAGTGGAAGTTCCGTGCCGTCGGACAGGGATACGCCTCCGGGTTGGCGGGGATCGCCACCGACTTCGGCGTCGGTGTCTGAGAACCAGTAGGAGGAGAGGTCACGTATGTCGGTCAACCTGGGCAAGGGCCAGCAGATCAGCCTGAGCAAGTCCGATGGCAGCATGTTGAGTTCGGTACGTATGGGGCTCGGCTGGCAGGCCGCACCACGCAAGGGCTTCCTGGCCAAGCTGGCCGGCCCGCGCGAGATCGACCTGGACGCCTCGGCGCTGCTCTTCGCCGGCCGTGAGCCGGTCGAGGTCGTCTTCTTCCAGCATCTGACGAGCGACGACGGATCCGTCCGCCACACCGGGGACAACCTGGTCGGCGGTGCCGGTGCCGGTGGTGACGACGAGTCGATCCTGGTGGACCTCGGTCGCGTCCCCGCCCGCATCGACCAGATCGTCTTCACGGTCAACTCGTTCACCGGGCAGACCTTCGCCGAGGTGCAGAACGCCTTCTGCCGTCTGATCGACGAGACCACCGGGCAGGAACTGGCCCGCTACACGCTCAGCGGCGGTGGCACGTACACGGCGCAGATCATGGCGAAGCTGTACCGCGACGGCGGCGGCTGGCAGTTGAAGGCGATCGGCGAGCCCGCGGCCGGCCGGACGTTCCAGGATCTGTTGCCCGCCGTCGCCGCCCACCTGTGACGGTGGCGCCGGACCGCGGGGTCAGTCCCGGGAGTTGCCGAACACCGGGCGGTCGAGGAACCGGGCGGAGATCCAGCCGCCCACGAAGGCGCCCGCGACGCCGATGATGCCCACGCCTCTCGCTCCCGAGGCGTCGGATCATGTGTTTAGGGTGGGCGGCATGCGATGGGGGATGCAGCCGCGCTGGGCGCGGTGGGTGGCGGCGGTGTACGTCATCGGCTTCGTGGAAGGGAGTGGGGCGCACGCCTACGACGTGATCAGGGGCGGGCTGCACGCGTATCGCTACTGGCCCCTGCCGAGCCAACTGCTCTTTCACTCCCTGGTCGTGCTCGACCTGCTCGCCGCCGTGGGGGTCGCCCTGGCGCACCCGGTGGCCCCGCCCCTCGGCGCAACCATCATGACGGCGGATCTGACCGCGAACTGGTGGGACAACTGGGACGACGTCCTGTGCCACCCGCTCGGCTACCTCCAGCCGGTCGGACTGTCGGCGATCACGTTCTTCGGACTCTTCGTCCTTGCGACGGCGGCTCCACTGCATCGGTCCTTCCGCCGGCCGCTCCATCCCGTGGGCGCCCGGACGGACGCGGCCGGAGACCTAGACTGAAGCCGCGCGGGTACGGCGCGTGACGATCGGGGCGGGACGGGAGAGGGCTGTGGCAGCGGGCATCGGTGGCTTCGAGGATCCGTCCGCCGAGGTGCTGGCGGAGGCGGCAGCCTCCTTCGGGCTGCTGGCATCGGCCGCGCGGCTGCACCTCATGTGGGCGCTGGCACAGGGCGAGAGCGATGTCACCCACCTCGCGGACCGGGTGGGCGGTGCCCTGCCCGCGGTCAGCCAGCACCTGGCGAAGCTGAAGCTCGCCGGCCTCGTACGTTCTCGCAGGGAGGGCCGGCGCCAGATCTACTTCGTCGACAACCCCGACGTGGTGACCGTGGTCCGGGTGATGGTCGGCCAGTTGGCCGCGCGTGCCGAGGGGGCGTACGCACCCGTGCGCACCCTGCGCGGGACCGGTGGCTGACACCACCGCGGCCTCGGAACCGGACGCCGGACCAATCGCTCCCGAGCCCGTGCTCAGCGACGCCGGTCCGGAACCGGGCGTACCGACCGTGCTGCAGACACTGCGGCGACTGGACAGCGGACCGCGCGGTCTGACGGAGACGGAGGCCGAGGAGCGCCAGGCCCGCTTCGGGACGAACACCCTGCCGGGCCACCGGGGCGCCTCCTGGGCGCGGGTGCTGCTGCGCAGTCTCCGCGATCCGTTCACTGCCGTTCTGCTGTGTCTTGGGCTGGTGTCGGCGGCCGTCGCCTCCTGGGGCACCGCCTGCGTGATCCTGCTGCTCGTAGCGGTGAGCTGTGTGCTGCGCGCCTCGGGGGAGTGCCGGGCCGACCGGTCCATGGCCGCGCTGCGCGACCTGGTCGCCACCACGGCCACCGTCCTGCGTCGCGCGGACGAGGCCGCGCCGCCGGACGCCCGGGAGATTCCCGTGGACGAGCTGGTGCCCGGCGACGTGATCCGTCTCGGCCCGGGCGATCTCGTTCCGGCCGACGTACGGCTGCTGCGTACGCAGGGCCTGACGGTGCAACAGGCCGTGCTCACGGGCGAGTCGGCGCCGGTCGCGAAGGACGCTGCCGATGCGGCGGCCGCCGACGGAGACTTCGACCGGCCCCAACTCTGCTTCCAGGGCAGCAGTGTTGCTTCCGGCAGCGCCACCGCCGTCATCGTGGCCACAGGTGCGCGGACACGGTTTGCCGCAGTCCACGGCGGTGGGGGCGACCGGCGCGAGGCGAGCGCCTTCGACCGCTCGGTGCACGGCATCTCCTGGATCCTCATCCGGTTCATGCTGCTGACCCCGCCGCTGGTCCTCATGGCCAACGCGGCCCTGCGCGACCGGGGCCTGGAGACGCTGCCGTTCGCCGTCGCGGTGGCCGTCGGGCTGACCCCGGAGATGCTGCCGGTCATCGTCACCACCTGCCTGGCACGCGGCGCCTCGCTGCTGGCCCGCACCCACGGGGTGATCGTCAAGCGGCTGCCCGCGCTGCACGACCTCGGCGCGGTCGACGTGCTGTGTCTGGACAAGACGGGCACCCTCACCCAGGATCGGCCGGTCCTCCACCGTGCCCTCGGCCCGGACGGACAGGACGATCCCGAGGCACTCCGCTGGGCCGCGGTGAACGCCTGGTGGACCCTTCAACTCGCCGACCTGCCCACACCGGACGCCCTCGACGAAGCGATCCTGGACGCCGTCGACGAGGACGACCTCATGGCCTACGACGGGCTGGCCGCCCTCCCCTTCGATCCGGTACGGCGCCTCGCCACCGCCGTCGTCCGCACACCGGGCCGGCTCGGCGCGCACACGCTGGTCGTCAAGGGAGCCGCCGAGGCCGTACTGGAACGCTGCGCGCCGGCGCGGGCGGAACGCGAACGGCTGCTCACCCTCGCCGCCGAGCTGGCGGACGACGGCCTGCGGGTGCTGGCGGTCGCCGTCGCGGAACGTCCCGCCCGCACCCGTGATTACACCCCGGCCGACGAACGCGGCCTGTCCTTCCGGGGTTTCGTCACCTTCAAGGACGCCCTCGTCCCCACCGCCGCCGACGCGTTGAAGGTCCTCGCCGACCGGGGCGTCACCGTCAAAATCCTCACCGGCGACCACCCCGGCACAGCCGCCCGGGTCTGCCGCGACCTGGGGATCGCCGCGCCCTCCGACAGCGTCCTGACCGCCGACCGCGTCGACCGTCTCGACGACACCGAACTCGCCGCGGTAGCCGCTCGCACCACCGTCTTCGCCCGCTGCGCCCCCGAGCACAAGGCCCGTATCGCCGCCGCCCTGCGCGCGAGCGGCCACACCGTCGGCTACCTCGGCGACGGCGTCAACGACCTGCCCGCCCTGCGCACCGCCGACGTCGGCATCGCCCCGCGCGAGGCCGTGGCCGTCGCCCGGGAGAGCGCCGACGTGGTCCTCGCCGAGAAGGACCTCACCGCGATCGGCCACAGCATCGCGGCGGGACGGTACGCGGGCGGCAACATCACCACGTATCTGCGCATCACGCTCTCCTCGAACCTCGGCAACGTCATCGCGATGCTCGCCGCCGGCCTCCTCCTGCCCTTCCTGCCTATGCTCCCGGCCCAGGTGCTCGCGCAGAACCTGTGCTTCGACGCCGCCCAGCTCGCCTTCGCCTACGACCGGCCGCATCCGTCGGTGCTGCGCCGGCCGACCGTGCTGCGCCCCCGCGACCTGCTGCGCTTCATCACCGGCTTCGGTGTCCTCAACGCCGTCGCCGACCTGGCCACCTTCGGCGTGCTCGCCCTCGCCCTGCACGGACCCGACGGCCTGGACGACGCGGCGGTGTTCCACTCCGGCTGGTTCACCGAGAACCTGATCACCCAGGCCCTGGTGATGACGCTGCTGCGCTCCGGACGGCACGCTGCCGAGGGCCGCACACCGGGGCCGATCGGCTGGGCGGCGGCCACGCTGACCGCCGTAGGACTGGTGCTACCGGTCTCCCCACTCGGCTCGCTGCTCGGCCTCACACCGTTGCCGACCCTCTACTACCTGCTGCTGGCCGCGGTTCTCGTCCTCTATACCGCCGGGTTGATGGCGGTCAGGGCGCGGGACGAACGGCGCCTGACCGATCACCGGTGAGAGTCGTGAACCCGATCGCTGCGGCCGGGCGTTCGATGCTTCACACAGCCCTTGGTCCACCTCCTGTAGAAGGGTTTCTCGGTACTTTTCGGGTCCTGGACGTGCACGCCGTCCTGAGAGAAGGCGGGAGATGGCCGAACCCCGGACACGGCGGCGGTGGCTCGCGCCGGCGGTCTTCGCGGTCGTCGTCCCAGGTCTGCACTTGGGCCCAACAGGCGCACGCCAGTGCCCAGTTGGTGATGGCGATCCTCTGCAACGAGGCATACAAGCCGCATGACGCGGCCTTCGAGCGGGCCTGGCAGAAGTACAAGCCGGACGCGGCCTTCGGCATCGCGAACATGCATCGCGCGACCTTCGACGAGGTCAAGAAGAGCCGGGACTTCGCCGGTCGGCGTTGGGACGAACTGCCCGAAGACCGTGACCTCGCCATCGAGGCCGAAGCCTGGTATCTGCACGACCTGGCGGAACAGCTGCCCCCGACCTGGCACGGCTCCCTCAGCAAGGACGAACTGCTGGCACTCGGCTACAACACCGGCGCGAGCAACATGCTCGCCTTCGCGCGCGGTGCGACACCGGGCAGCCAGGCGCAGTCGTACCTGAACCGGCTGCACACCAACTGGGCCAAGGCGGGGAAAGCGGTCGGCGGGTGAGGCCCTCGTCCTTCTCGGACCGATGCCGGAATCATCCCTTCAGTCGTCCCGCTCCTTCCTGGTCAGAGCTGTCCTGCGCCGCCCATCTCCGCGGTGAACTCCACCGGGTCGCTGTCGGATCCCCGGACCATCGCGTGGAACTCCCACGCACCGGAGGAATCCCTGGTGAACTCCGCGACCGTCGTAGCGGTGGACCCGGCGACCTGAGCGAAGTCGTCCTCCAGCAGCTTCTGGTACCCCTCGACCACCAGCACCCCCGCGTTCGTTATGTCGCCGAAGGTCTTGGGGCCGGTGTTCTGATGGATCGCCACCCCTACGACCACCCGTACGAAGGAAGGCGCCAGGCGGTCGAGTTCCAGGACCATCACCTCCACGTAGCCGAAACCCAGCCCGGTCTCGCTGTGCCGGGGCATGTTGATGGTCCCGTCCGGCGAGCGACTGTCGTAGTGGACGACGTACACCGGCTGCCCGTAGGGGGCGTCCGCGGAGTAGGTGGTGGCGATGATGTCGAGATGGTGAGGCGGCCGGCTCCAGGGACTCGGGTCCCACTTGAGCCTCACTTCGGCCTTCCCGAGTCTCTTGCTGACGCTGCTCAGTGGCTGCTGCCTCTCTCGAATCGGCCCGCTGGGCGCGGACAGGGTTGTGCTTGATCCCGCGGGTTGATGCTCATCGCCACATGCCCGGAAGGGAGATGTACCCCAGGAGTCAGGCGACGGAACTGTTCATTCTGCGGCGGATCAAGGGGACGACTGATCTCACTCCATGGTTGAAAAGTTGCGCAAGGCAGCAATCATGGCTGACCGGCGGACCGGGCAAGTCCATACGCATCCTCAACCACCTCGGCCCGGCCGGTCTCCGAGAGTGCCGCTGCCGGCTGAATCGCGCGGCCCGAGGCCGTCAGGGGCTCGCCACATCGAAGCCGTAGCGGAGAGGCTCGCTCGTCACCCCGGGGTCGAGGCGGTAGAGATACAGGGCCTCCGTGCGCACACCGTCTTCCAGGCCGTCCGTGAGGCAGGGGTACGTCACCTGGACCACCCGAGGCCGGTCGATGACGCGTGTCCGCAACCCGTCCGCCGGACCTCCGTCCAGCACCGCGTTTTCCCAGTTCGTCGTGCCGCTGTTTTCCACACCGAAAGTTTAAAGGTTGCGCAACTGCTTGATCTTCGTGAAGTGGATCACGTGACGGCGAGGTGTCTCAGGTGGCATCGGGGTCGAAGACGGAGCGCGCGGACCCTTCGGGGTGGTGGGCCTTTTCGAGCGTCACTTGGGGTGCCGCCGCCTGTGGTTCCGTGTCGTGCGCGGCATCTCGTACGGCGTCGGCCACCTCCGCCAGGTCCTTCCTGGGATCCAGGGCGCTGCGGATCTCGTCCAGGCCCAGATCGAGGCCGATTCCGTCGCCGTCCAGGACGTGCTTGCGTACGAACGTCTTCGGGTGCAGGTCCTCGAACTCGAAGTCCTTGAAATCCGGGCCCAGTTCGGAGCGGATGTCCTCCTTGGCCCTGTCGGAGAACGCCCGTACCTTGCGGATGAACTCCGCCGCGTTCTGAATGATCTCCGGCAGTTTGTCCGGGCCGAAGAGGAGGACGACCAGGATCGCGAGGGTGACCAGTTCCGGCAGTCCTACGTCCGGGAACATCAGCCGCTCCTCGCTGTCCCTGCCGCCCGGTTCGCCTGTCGCCCGGGCCCGCCTCCATGACATTACTTCAACTATTGCGCAAGTGTTGGAACCGTCGTGGTCGGTTCCGCGTTGGAACCCAGTGACGTGCGGACGGCCCACAGTCGGGAGGAAAGAGCCGTGGGAGTTTCCCTGGGCAAGGGTGGCAACGTGTCGCTGAGCAAGGAGGTGCCGGGGCTGAGCGCTGTGCTGATCGGGCTGGGCTGGGACGTTCGCACCACGACCGGTGCGGACTACGACCTGGACGCTTCCGCACTGTTGCTGAACACGTCGGGCAAGGTCGTCTCCGACCAGCACTTCGTCTTCTACAACAACCTCCGCAGCCCGGACGGCTCGGTGGAGCACACCGGCGACAACCTCACCGGTGAGGGCGAGGGCGACGACGAGAGCATCAAGGTGAACCTCGCCGGCGTACCCGCCGAGATCGACAAGATCGTGTTCCCGGTGTCCATCCACGACGCGAACAGGCGCGGACAGAGTTTCGGGCAGGTCCGCAACGCCTTCATCCGGGTGGTGAACCAGGCGAACAACGGGGAGATCGCCCGCTACGACCTCTCCGAGGACGCCTCCTCGGAGACGGCGATGGTCTTCGGCGAGCTGTACCGGCACGGCGGCGAGTGGAAGTTCCGCGCGGTCGGCCAGGGGTACGCCTCCGGACTGGCAGGCATCGCGTCCGACTTCGGCGTCAACGTCTGACGCTGCGCCAAGTGCCGTCGTCGCACGGAGACGGTGTACAGCGTCTCACCGGCGCCTTCCCCGCGAGGTGGACCGAACACGCCCCTGGACCGGGCGCTCGCGGTCCACTCCGCTTCCGCGCCTGCGATGGAACCACGAACTCCTGAGCGTTCCGGCGGGATGCCGATGACCTGGCTCGCGCCGGGAGCGGCGGCGCGGTGCGCGGGTCAGCTGGCGGCGTGTTCGGGCTCCGGCTCGTGGACTGCGCTCGGTGCGGTCTGCGTGGCGCGCCGGCCGCGTGCGGTGACGACGATGCCGATCGCCGCCATGCCCAGGCACGCGCACACGATGACGGGGGACGACGCCTTGAGCATGGACAGTCCGGAGCCGGTCAGCAGCACCACGAGGGCCCAGCGCACTGCGGGTCCGGTGACGCGGGTGGAGGCGACGGCGCCCAGGACCACTCCGGGGATCGCGCCGATGAGCAGCGTGGCGGCCAGGCCGAGGTCGGCGTCCCCGATCAGCAGGTGTCCCAGTGCGGCGGCGGCCACCAGGGGGATGGCCTGGACGAGGTCCGTGCCCACGAGGTGGTTGGCCTTCAGCCGGGGGTGGGCCAGCATCAGCATGACGATGATGAGGGAACCCGAGCCGACCGAGGTCATGCCGACGATGACCCCGCCGACCAGGCCGACCAGCAGCGTCGCGACGGGCCGGACGGGCACGTGGGCGTCCTCGTCGGCGATGGTGCCGCGCCGGCGGTCCAGCCACAGACGTACGAGCATGCCCGCGACGGCGAGCAGCAGCGCCGTACCGATGACGTACTTGACCCGCTGTTGCAGCGCGTCCCCGTCCCCGAACAACTGGAGCAGGAAGACCCCGCCGAACGCGGCCGGGACGGCGGTGGGCAGCAGCCGGCGCACAATGTCCCAGCGCACGGTGCCGGCCCGCTGGTGCACGAGCGCGCCGAACGGCTTCATGAACACGGAGGCGGCCAGGTCGCTGCCGATCGCCGCGGTGGGGTTCACACCGAAGACCATCACCATGATCGGGGTCATCAGCGCCCCGCCGCCCATGCCGGTGAGTCCTACGGCGAACCCGACCAGGGCTCCGGCGACGACGATCGGGGCGGAGACATCCATGTCCACGACCGTAGACACCTTTCCTATGGGAAAGGTGTGGAAAGCGTCGTCCGATCGTCGCCTTCGATGCGTGACCTGCGATGGTCACCGGTGGCTCCGGGGACCCGGATGTGCCCGGAATCGTTTTACGGATCGCACCGTCACCAGAGGAGCACTGATCTGGTCCGCCGGATCGACGGACCCCTCGGGGCACGGTCTCTGACCGCCGGCACCGGCTGCTTCGTCGCCCAGGAGCTTGCCCACGTCTCCGCCGGCCGGCTCGCCCTCGCGCGTGAAGCCGAGGCGGGGGACAAGAAGGCCGCCCGCGCGCTGAAGGCGCTGGAGCGGCTGTCCCTCATGCCGGCCGACGCCCAACTCGGTATCACGATCTGCACGTTGGGCCTCGGCTCGGTGTCCAAGCCCGCGATCTCGCACGAACTCGACCCACTGCTGCACAAGCTGGGCCTGCCGAGCGGGCTGAGCTACGGCGTCTCCTTCGCCGTCGCCATGGTCGTCGTGAGGTTGAGCAATGCGCCGGTACGGCTGTGCCGGGTCACCCCGCGCGACGAGCTGGCCGAGGTCCACAACCGCGAGCAACTCACCCATCTCGTCGAGGAGTCGAAGCGCCCCGGCCTGATCAGCGAGACCGACTCGGAGCTGCTCACCGTCGATTCCGCGCACGCCCGTGACGCGCTCATCGCCCGTACCCGCGGGCGTACGGTCACCGCCCGAGACCTTGCCCGTCCGATACCGGAGCTGACCGAGCAGGACACGATCAGCCACGCCATCGAGCAACTCCGCCGGCGCAGGGCCTCCCTCGCGGTGGTCCGTGACGAGATCGGCAACCTCACCGGCATGGTCACTCTCGACGACCTGCTCGCGCGTTCCTGCATCCCCAGGCGGCATAACGGCGGTGCTCCTGTCCGGCGTCTCAACTCCGGGCGTCGGACAGGACGTTGGGAACCGGCCCGGACGGCCAACGCCCGCAGCCGCTCACTACACTCCCCCCGGTGAACAACATACGGTGCACCCAATGCGGTGCGGTGGGGCTGGAGCCGGGCTTCGTCGAGGACTCCGGACAAGGCGCTCGCGGGTTCGCGCGGTGGATCGCGGGCCCCCTTCAGCGAGGCCCGCTCGGCAATGCCAAGAGGATGGGCCGACCGCGCTGGCAGATCGACGCCTATCGTTGCCCCACCTGCGCGCACCTGGAGCTGTTCGCCGCCCAGCCGGACTAGCGGCGCGGAATGCGAGTGAGCCCAACAGCCAATCGCCGGGCCGGCACATCCCGACCTCGGTCGTGCACCGCGCCGTCAGGGGCGCCGGGAGTCGTCCTCCTTGAGCGCCCTGGCCTCGCTCTTGAAGATACGGGTCGCCTTGCCCGCCGAACGCGTCAGCTCCGGAAGCTTCTTGATCCCGAGGACGACCACGACGACGAGAAGGATCACGGCCAGTTCGCTCAAGCCGAACATCAGGTCTGCTTTCTCCCGGGGAACCAGGCCGCTACGGCGTACCGGCCACACCCTGCAATCCACAGTGCTGTAGAAGTCTCTCCCGAAGCGTGATCGCTCAACCACCCCGCCTTCCAGCCCAGTTGGTGGGACGTGAGCCCGCGCTAGGGAGCGGAGACAGCAGGATGCAAGACCAGCACGACAACGGAACCGAGGCGACACCCCGATCCGCCCGCCAGGAACTGGCGGGCCGCTGCCGCACCGTCACCGAGGCCCGCTGGTTCGCCCTCACCGTCTTCGCCGTCATCCTCGCCAACGCCGCCCTGCTCGGCGTCGAGACTTATCCGGGGCTGGCCGCCGACTGGCACCACTGGTTACGCTTGGCCGAGCACACCTGCCTGGCCGCCTTCACGGTCGAGATCCTGCTGCGCCTGGTCGCCCACGCAGACCGCCCCCGGGACTTCGTCAAGGACCCCTGGAACCTCTTCGACCTGGCCGTCGTCCTGTGCGCCTTCCTGCCCGTCGTACGCGAGAACACCACCGTGCTAAGGCTGTTGCGTCTGGCCCGCGTCCTGCGCACTGCCCGCTTCCTGCCCCAACTCCGGGTCGTCCTGGTCGCCGTGGCCCGCAGCCTGCCCGGCACGCTGAGCTTCCTGCTCGTCGGCGGGCTGGTGCTGTACGTCTACGCCATGGTCGGATGGGTCTTCTTCGGCCACCAGGACCCCCACCACTACGGCTTCATCGGCCGCGCGGTCCTCACCCTGTTCCTGCTGATGACCCTGGACGGCATCGGCGACGCCGTCCACGCCGGCCTGGAGATCTCCCGCTGGAGCCTCGTCTACTACGCCTCGTACGTGCTCCTCGCCTCCTTCGTCCTGGTCAATGTCCTGATCGGCGTGGTCCTCACGTCCCTGGACGATGCCCGTGAGACGGAGCGGGACGAGCCGCAGCAGCAGACTTTGCCGGCGTCGGAGGACGAGGGCCGCCGACTGCTGCTGGCACGCATTGCCACGGCCCGCCGGGCACTGGACGACCTCGAACAGGACCTCGTTCAGTCGGCAGTGCGGACTGCGGATGTGGGAGAGGTCACCGGCGGAAACGGCGACAGTTGCTATATTGCGCAATCATCCAGCCCGAGGGGTGCGCCCTGACGTACGGGTTGGCTCTCTGCCGTCTCATTGTCGCGCCGGCGGTTGGTGTCGGCGACAGTGTAGGGAGTGGTGGATGAGCGACCCGTGGGGCGAGACATCCGGCCGTGCGGCCACGCGAGATCGCTCCACCGTGCCCCACCAACCCAGAGCGGACGGAGCGTCGGCCCACCGGCCGCCGGGCGGAAGGGCTGCCGCCCGCCAAGCCGCACGACCCAGGGGGCGCCAATCGGGCCGACGGGCGAAACCCGTAGCCCGGCGCAAACGGCTGACCCGCATAGCCCTGATCACCGTGTCGGCGCTGATCCTGGTCACCGCCGGGGCCGGAGCTTGGCTGTGGCAGCACCTCAACGGCAACATCAAGAGTGTCGCGATCGACGACGGGGCCGGTGGCAAGGAGAAGGCCGACGCCTTCGGCCGCACCCCTCTCAACATCCTGGTGATCGGTTCGGACGGGCGGAACAACGCCGCCGACTGCAAACTGGGCGGCGGCTGCGGCTCCGCGAGTTCGACGGTCGGGCACAACGCGGACGTGGAGATGGTGATGCACGTCTCCGC
This sequence comes from Streptomyces prunicolor NBRC 13075, assembly GCF_000367365.1. Lineage (GTDB taxonomy): Bacteria > Actinomycetota > Actinomycetes > Streptomycetales > Streptomycetaceae > Streptomyces > Streptomyces prunicolor. The sequence continues at coordinate 44,325 of NZ_BARF01000052.1, forward strand.
CGACCGCTCCAACGCCACCGTGATGAGCGTCCCGCGCGACACCATGACCCAGGTCCCCGCCTGCAAGGACCCGGACAGCAGCCAGTCCACGTCCGGCTACTACGGTCAGATCAACAGCGCCCTGCAGTACGGCCCGGCCTGCCAGGTCAAGACCGTCCACGAGCTAACCGGCATCACCGTCGACCACTTCGTGATGCTCGACTTCTCCGGCGTGGTGAAGATGTCCGACGCCGTGGGCGGGGTGTCGGTGTGCGTCAGCGACAACGTCTACGACACCTACTCGCACCTCAAGCTCGCCAAGGGCACCCACACCCTCAAGGGCGAGGCGGCACTGGAGTTCGTGCGCTCCCGGCACGGCTTCGGTGACGGGAGTGACCTGGGCCGTACCGTCTCCCAGCACCTCTTCCTCAGCGCCATGATCCGCAAATTCAAGAGCGCGGGCACCCTGGCCAACCCCGCCAAGGTCTACTCGCTCGCCGACGCCGCCACCAAGGCCCTGACCGTCGACACCGGCCTGGGCAGCGTCAGCAAGCTCGTTGACCTGGCGACCGACCTGAACAAGGTCCCGTCCAAGCGGATGACCTTCACCACCATGCAGACCGGGGCCGACCCGACAAACGCCAACCGCGTCGTACCGGCGGCAGGTGCCAAGTCCCTGTTCGCGACCATTGCCAACGACCAGTCCCTGACTGCCGAGAGCAGCAAGCAGAAAGCTTCCGCCTCGCCGTCCGCGACCGAGTCCGTGGCAGCCACGGTGCCGGCCGCCGAGGTCGCCGTACGGGTGGAGAACGGCACCACCATCAGCGGACGCGCCTCTGTGATCGCCAACGCGCTCATCGCCAAGGGCTTCAGCCCCGGCACCAGCACGGGTAACGCGCCCGAGCAGTCGGCGACCACCAAGCTCACCTACGGCCCCGGCGAGAAGGCCGAGGCGCAGACGGTGGCCTCCGCCCTCGGGCTGTCCGCCTCGCATTTCACCCAGAGCAGCGAGAGCGGACTGACCCTCGTCATCGGCAGCGACTGGCCCAGCGGCACGACGTACTCCAGCAGCGCCGCCGCCCCCGCCGACACCCACGCGGCTGTCTCCAACGCCAACGCCTCGACCGCCGACGAGTCCAAGACCTGCGCCAAGGTCAGCCCCTACAAGACCGTGTCACTGAACGGCGTGGCGATGACTCCGACCCAGGCTTACGCGGCGGCGAGCAGCAAGAAGGACTCGGCATCGTGACCCATGAGGGCCACCGTGGCTTCGTCCTGGGGGCGGTTACGCTGCGGCCATGGTGCGGGCGGTGGCGAAGAGTGATCTGACCGGGCGGGCACGGCTGCGTGAGGCTGCGCTGGAGCTGTTCGCCGAGCACGGGTTCGAGGCGACCTCGACCCGGGCGGTGGCGGCTGCGGCGGGGCTCTCGCCGGCGCTGGTGACCCGGCACTTCGGTTCCAAGCAGGGGCTGCGGGAGGCCGTGGACGAATACGTCCTGGACCACATCGGGGAGCAACTCCGCACCCTGGACCCGGAGAAGGGCGTGATGACCTCGCTCGGTGAGGTCTCCGCCAAGGTCTTCGGCGCCGATCCGGTCCTGCGCGGCTACCTGCGGCACGTTCTGCTGGAGGACAGCGAGGCGAGCGTGGCCCTCTTCGGGCGGCTGCTGAGCGGTGCCCATGCCGAGGTGGAGCGACTGTCCGGGTCCTAGAGGAGATCAGCGCGCTGCATGTCCATCCGGACCTATGCCCATGGAACAGAGTTCGCCAGCTAACCGGGGTCGGCTTGGGGGCTCCGCTCTCGCAGTTCTCGTTGTCTTGGCCGTCATCTCCTCATTCGTTGGACGACAGCTCGTCGGTTGCCCAGGGGGCTTGTCAGGCGGCGCGGCGACGGATCCACCAGAAGCAGAAAAGACCCGTGTTCTTGCCGGTCGGGGGGCGGATGACGGTCGGCTGTGACCCGTTTGCCTGATTCGGCGAGTCCTGACCGCGACTACTGCGGTGCGGGTTGCTCAGAGTTCCTTGGTGGGCCAGTCCAGCAGTCGGGCGCCGATGACGGCGGTTTGGAGCATGTAGCGGTGGGCCGGGTCGGCGGGGTTGGCGCTGGTGAGTTTGTGGATGCGTTCCAGGCGGTAGGTGAGGGCGCGCACGCTGAGTGAGAGTTGGCGGGCGGCTTCGGCGGCGACGCAGCCGTAGTCGAAGTACGCGCTGAGGGTGTCCAGGAGGGGCTGGACGCCGCCGCGGGCAGCGGTGAGCGGGCCGAGGGTGTCGAGGACGAGGTCGGCCATGGCCTGGCGGTCGCGGGTGAGAACGGGGTAGACGAGCAGGTCGGCGGCGCGCAGGACCGGGTCGTCGAGGTCCAGGCGCTCGGCCAGTTCGAGGGTGTTGAGAGCCTCCTTGTACGACTGGACGACCCCGCCCGTGCCGGGCTGGGCGCGGCCGATCGCGACGTGTCCGCCGTCGGTGGCGGCATACGCCTGCCTGGCGAAATGGGTGAGGACCTCGTCCTGGTCACCGGGTGCGATGCACAGCATCCGGCCGTCTTTGGTGGTGAGCAGGATGTTGCGGTCGCCGAAGCGGGCGATGAGGGAGCGCTCGACCTGTCGTGGCACCGGGGCGCTCTCGTCGTACGCCGTCGGCCCCTGCGCCACGGCGACGGCGTGTGCGTGGGAGAGGCGCAGGCCGAAGCGTTCGGCACGCTCGGCGAGGTGGCCCAGGTCGCTGCGGCCGTGGAGGAGGTCGTCGATGAACTCCCGCCGGGCGGCTTCTTCCTGTCGTACGGCGAGGCGCTGGGCGCGTTCGTAGCCCTCGGCGAAGGCATCGACGACTTGCTGCACCGCAGCCAGGGCACTGTCCGCCGAGCCGGGGGTCTCGGGCCAGGTGGCACGGGTCGCGGCGAGATGGCCGTTGACGAGAGAGCGGAGTCCGTGGCCGGCCTCGGCGGCCTGTTCGCCCAGGGCGCGGCGGGTCTCCAACTCGGCCCGGGTGAGGCGGCGGCCGGTGGCGGAGACGTCCGCCAGGAGTTGGGCATAGCCGTCCAGATACTGCTCAGGTATCTCCTGCCCCTTCACGGCACCTCTCGTTTTCTTGACGCGCCAGCGACGGTTTCTTAGCGGCGACCGGCATCCAGACCCTAGTGAAAACTGCCGGGAACGGGCAATGCGCGGGGACGCGCCTGACGTGCACGATGGCTCAAGGGGAGCACGATGGATGATCCCGTTGCCGGGTATCAGCAGGTGCCCGGCAACGGGACAGCGGGCGCGGCGATCGGCCCGCCCGCGCCGTGGCCGCCCTTTGCCAACTGGTCGACCGCGTCGCCACTGACGTCGAATGGGCGATCACCCGAGCTACCGTCCCGTCATTTGCTCGTCAACCCTCAGTGCCGCTGCATAGTTCGTGACGGACCGTCCTTGAGGAAGGCGTGGATCTGTTCGGCGATCAGTGGCCAGTCCCGGCCGAACCAGATGAGGTGGCTGTCGGCGAGGCTTTCGAGCAGTTCGGCGTGCGGGAGGGTGGCGGCGAGCGCCTGGGCGTGCGCGAACCGTACCGCCGCGTCCTGGCGGGTGGCGATCACCAGAGCGGGCTGGGAGACCTGGCCCGCATGACCGGCCAAGTCTCCGGTGGTCCCAACCTCCTTGAGGTCGCGCGTGAACCCGCGCCCCGACCGCATCCGCGAGAACAGTGCGACCAGCCTCGCCCGGTCCTCCGGCCGAAGACCCGAGACCACATCCCGTACGGGCAGGAGCGTGAGGTCGCGCAGCAGCATCCGCAGGCCGGCGTTGGGCGCGTACCGCACGAGGGAGTGCACGAGTGCCCAGGAGACGCGTTCCGTGTGCGGTGCGAACACGATCTGGGCGCCGAGGCGGGTGCGGCGGTCGGGCCAGGGCAGCGGTCCGACGGCGCTCTGCAGGATCAGCCTCCACACCAAGGCCGGGTGGCGTGCCGCCATCGCCACCGCGGTGGGTCCGCCCCCCGATACGCCGACCACGGCAGAGACATCGGTGATGCCCAGGTGTGCGCAGAGTGCGGCGGTGACACCGGCGAACCCGCCGGCCGATCCTCCGGTCGAGACCGGCGTGCGGCCGTACCCCGGGCGGGACGGCACGAGCACCGACCATCCGGCTTCGGCGAACACCTCCTCGCCCAGTGAGAGCCCTGCGCGCATGTGCCCGCCGTAGAAAACCACGACGGTGACGGGGCCACGTCGGTCGAAGCGGTACTCGACCGGCCCGGCGGCCAACTCGACCAGCTCAGTGGGGTGTTCGCCGAGTCCGTGTTCGTGGGCGCTGGTCACGACGGCTCCTCGCCCCGACCAGGGGCGTATGCGGCCGAGCCCGAGCGAGCCCCGCGGGATCCGAGGCGGGCGCCGTCGTCGAAGGAGCCGTTTCCTGCCCGGGACCGAGTCACTGTCGCATCGTGCCACGGTCCGCGGCGGGTGCCCCCGACCGGTCTCCTCTCCGCGTCGTAGGCCGCAGGGCAGGCCGGTTGTATCGTGCGAAGTGCCGTCCCGGCAGCGCATCTGCATCATCCGCATGACGGTGGCAGCCGGGACTTGGAGAGCGAGACGGGAGCCGGGCGTGCGTGCGCGTGACTTGGCGGTGGAGTACGAGACGGTCGGCCTCGACAGCGACGCGATGGACGCCGCGCGGCTGATGGCCGAACACCGGCTGCCGGCACTGCTGGTGGTGGACGAGCGGGGGACGCCAAAGGCGATTCTGCCCGCCTCGCAGATGATCAAGATCCTGGTGCCGGTGTACGTGATCGAGGACCCGACGCTCGCCGCGGTGGTCGACGAACGTCACGCCGACCGGCTGTGCCAGGCACTGAAGGGCCGCAAGGTGCGCGACTGCCTGTCGAAGACCGTGCCCGCGCCGCCGGTCGCCGCCCCGGACGACACCGTGCTGGAGGTGGCGGCGCAGATGGCGCAGGTGCGCAGCCCCCTGGTGGCGGTCGTGGAGAAGAACACGGCCGGTGGCCGGCTGCTCGGTGTGATCACGGCCTCGCACCTGCTGGAACGGCTGCTGGCCGCCACACCCTGACCGGCGGTGTCAGGTGTTGTCCGGGTCGTCGCCGTCGCCCTCGTAGATGTCGAGGGCGAGGGGCAGGCCCAGCTGGATGAGGGTGGCGCGTGCCTGGGCACCGGCGTGGGTGACGATCATCCGGGTGCCGTGCGGCCGTGCCGCGAGGAGGGCCATGAAGAAGGCCGCACCGCCGTCGGAACTGAGGTAGGTCACCCGGTCGAGGTCGACCTCCAGGACACGGGGCGGCGCCCGGAGGGCTTCCCGCAGGCTCGCGCCGATGGCCCGGGCGTTCTTGGAGGTGATTTCCCCGGAGAGCCGGACGACGACGTGGTCGGCGTCCGAAGCCCTGCTGCCGGCGCTGCGGCGGAACGGATGCCGTATGCGGCTGCCCATTCCCGGCAGTCGGCGGTGCTCGTGGGGCCTACGGGCGGGAGAGGACTCTGGCATCCGGGGCTCCAGGGCAGGGGACAGCTTATTGCCGACCAGACTTCCCGGCGCACCTGATCGTCACCCTAGACAGAGATTGCCCCGGCCGCCGTCCGAGAGGCTCCTGGCTGGACTGATCGAGTTCCCCGGCCGAGAAGAGACGGTGATGCTCGGTTGCCGGAACCCGGCAGAATTCCCGCCCCGACTGTGCACACCAATAAACTGTTAAAGACGCGTCAAGAACCTGTAAGGTTCCCTGTGGTGTGCCGGGAAGCCTGGTCGGCGAGTAGGGGATCACTCTCTCTTCCGATCGGGGGCGTAAGCCATGGTGCTCGTGGTGGTGTTCGGGGCCGCACTGCTGGTGGCGGTGCTGTTGTCGGGCCTGGCGGCGCGGACGGTGCTCTCCACCTCCCTCCTCTTCCTCGTCGGCGGAGCGCTCGTCAGTGACGGGTTTCTCGGCCTGATCCACATCACTCCGGACAGCGAGATCGTGTCCGTGACGGCCGATCTGGCGCTGTTCGCGGTGCTGTTCACCGACGGCATGCACGTTTCCCTGCCCACGCTGCGCGCCCACTGGAAGAACCCGGCGCGCGCCCTGGGCCTGGGTATGCCGCTCGCGTTCGTCTTCATGGCCCTGGTCACCCGCTATCTGGTGGGCTTGGACTGGACGACGTCGTTCCTGGTGGGCGCGGTGCTGGCTCCCACGGACCCGGTGTTCGCCTCGGCGATCGTGGGACGGAGGGAAGTCCCGGCCAAGCTGCGGCAGTTGCTGAACGTGGAGAGCGGTATCAACGACGGGCTCGCTCTGCCGGTCGTGCTGGTCCTGATCGCCGCCGCGGGCCCGACCGCGGGCAGTGCGGAATCCTCCGGCTCCACGATCGTTCTTGAGCTGTTCCTCGGCCTTGCGTTCGGTATCGTCCTGCCGCTGATCGTCAACGGCCTCGTCCGCTTCCGGCTGCTGGGCGCCGAGCCCAAGCTGCAGCCCCTGCTGCCGCTGGCGAGCGGCATCATCCTGTACGCGGCCTGCCACCTCACCCACGCCAACCCCTACCTGGCGGCGTTCTCGGCAGGAGCCGTGCTGGCGCACACCTCCCCGGAGGCGAAGGCGTCCTTCGAGCCGCTCGGCGAGGCACTGGCGGAACTCGCCAAGTTCGCCGCGTTGTTGGTCTTCGGCGCGCTGCTGACCCCGAAGCTGTTCGGTGATCTGTCCCTGGGCGGCTACGCGGCCGTGGTCCTGGCGATCGTCCTGATCCGCCCGGTGTCGCTGCTGATCTCGCTGCTCGGCACCCGTATCTCCCGCAAGGAGAGGCTGGTGGCGGCCTGGTTCGGGCCGAAAGGCTTCGCGTCGGTGGTCTACGGCCTGCTGGTGCTGCAGTCCGGCATCCCGCAGGCCCAGAAGGCGTTCACCCTCATTTCGGTCTGCATCGCCTTCTCGATCATCGCCCACAGTTCCACGGACGTACCGATCGCCCGCGCCTTCGACGTGGACGACCTCGCGGGCATCCCGGCCCGCGATGACCCCCGTCCGGACGGTGTGGTCACCCGGGGCACCGCCCCGCAGCCCATCCCGAAACCCCTGGCAGACCCCCTCGGAGGATCGTGAACGACTGGCACAGCTGGGCCGCGATCGTCGTCTTCGTCGGCGCCTACGCCCTGATCATCAGCGAGAAGATCCACCGCGTCGCCGTTGCCCTGGGCGGCGCGGGCCTCATGCTCGCGATCGGGGCGACCGACGACGTCTCGGCGTTCTACTCCGAGGACTCCGGCATCGACTGGAACGTCATCTTCCTGCTCATGGGCATGATGATGATCGTCGGCGTGCTGAAGAAGACCGGCATGTTCGAGTACCTGGCTATCTGGTCCGTGAAGAAGGCGAAGGCCGAACCCTTCCGGGTGATGGCCATGCTGATCGTCATCACGGCGGTTGCCTCGGCACTGCTGGACAACGTGACCACGGTCCTACTGATCGCCCCGGTGACGTTGCTGGTCTGCGAACGCCTCGGCCTGTCCGCGGCCCCGTTCCTGATCGCGGAGGTGTTCGCCTCGAACATCGGCGGCACGGCGACCCTGGTCGGCGACCCGCCCAACATCATCATCGCCAGCCGGGCCGGGATCACCTTCAACGACTTCCTGGTCCACCTCGCCCCGCTGTCCGCGGTTCTGGTCGTCGTACTCCTGCTGCTGTGCCGGGTGATGTTCCGCAAGACGTTCGTGTACGACGAGGACCGCGCCGCCGAGATCATGGCCCTGGAGGAACGCGAGGCCATCAAGGACCCGCGCCTGCTGGTCCAGGGGCTGGTGGTCCTGGCCCTGGTGGTGGCCGGTTTCGTCCTGCACCCGGTACTGCACTACGAGCCGAGCATCGTCGCGCTGCTCGGCGCCGGACTGCTCATCGCTGTCTCCACGGCCGAGACGAGCGAGGTCCTGTCCGAGGTCGAGTGGCCCACGCTCGCCTTCTTCGCCGGCCTGTTCATCATGATCGGCGGCCTGATCGACACCGGCGTCATCGACGAGGTCTCCAAAGCACTCGCCGACGCCATCGGCACCAACGAACTCGGCGGCTCCCTCACGCTGCTGGGCGCCTCCGCAGTCCTCTCCGGCGTCGTCGACAACATCCCGTACGTCGCCACCATGGCGCCCATCACCGGCGACCTGGTCCACAACATGGGCGGCGCCGGCGACCACGTCATGTGGTGGGCCCTCGCCCTCGGCGCCGACCTCGGCGGCAACGCCACCGCCATCGGCGCCTCCGCGAACGTCGTCGTCCTCGGCATCGCCGAACGCAACCAACAGCCCATCACCTTCTGGCAGTTCACCAAGTACGGCCTCGTCGTGACCGCCGTCACCGTGGCCATCTCGCTCGCCTACGTGTGGCTGCGCTACTTCGCCCTGGCCTGAACAGGACCACCGCACCGACATCGGACAGAGATGACAAAGACAGAGGACAGGAAGACACACATGGGTACTCCACGCGTGAGCAGTACGCCGTTGCCGGGGATCGGTGTCCGGTACGACCTGACGACGCGTGAGCGGCGCCGTGTGTCGGTGGTCGCGCACAGGGACGGCGAGCGCACGCTGAACGCCTACCGCACGGACGATCCGGACGCCTGCGCCCTGTCGGTACGGCTGACCGCGGGGGAGACGACGGCGCTCATCGACGCCCTGCTGCCCTCGCACCACAGCCCGAACCTGCTGTCCACGACCGAACTCGGGCTGGTCGCGGAGCGCGTCGCGCTGTCGGCGCTCTCGTACTGGAACGGCCGGGTGCTGGGCGAGACCCGGATGCGCACGGAGACCGGCGTCTCGATCGTGGCCGTACTGCGCCGGGCCGAGGCCGTGCCGTCTCCCACGCCGGACTTCCGGCTGGCCGGCGGGGACACCCTGATCGTGATCGGCACGCGCGAGGGCGTCGAGTCGGCCGCGGCGATACTCGGGCGGGAGTGACCCCGATGCATTCATCCGCACGGTTCCTGATCGAGTTCGGCGCGATCATCCTGGCCCTGGGACTGCTGGGCCGGTTCGCCGCGCGCTTCCAGTTCTCCCCGATACCGCTCTACCTGCTGGCCGGACTGGCCTTCGGCGAGGGCGGGCTGCTCCCGTTGGGCACGAGCGAGGAGTTCGTCGCCATCGGCGCCGAGATCGGTGTCGTCCTGCTGCTGTTGATGCTCGGCCTGGAGTACTCGGCCAGCGATCTCGTCTCCAACCTCAAGACCCAGTACACCGCCGGTCTCGTCGACGCCACCCTCAACGCGCTGCCCGGTGCCGCCATGGCGCTGCTGCTCGGCTGGGGACCCGTCGCCGCGGTGGTACTGGCCGGGGTCACCTGGATCTCCTCCTCGGGTGTCATCGCCAAGGTCCTCGGCGACCTGGGCCGCCTCGGCAACCGCGAGACCCCCGTCATCCTCAGCGTCCTGGTCCTGGAAGACCTCTCCATGGCCGTCTATCTGCCGATCATCACCGCCCTGCTGGCCGGCACGGGCCTCGCGGCGGGCAGTCTCACCCTGGCCGTCGCGCTCGGCGCCGCGGCACTCGTCCTGCTGGTCGCGGTCCGCTACGGCCGCCACATCTCCCGCTTCGTCTCCAGCGACGACCCCGAGAAGCTGCTGCTGGTCGTCCTGGGCCTGACCCTGCTGGTGGCCGGTCTCGCCCAGCAGCTCCAGGTGTCCGCCGCCGTGGGCGCGTTCCTGGTCGGCATCGCCCTGTCCGGCGAGGCCGCGGAGGGTGCGCACAGCCTGCTCTCCCCGCTGCGGGACCTGTTCGCCGCCGTGTTCTTCGTCTTCTTCGGCCTGCACACCGACCCGGCGAGCATCCCGCCGGTCCTGCTGCCCGCGCTGGCCCTGGCGGTGGTCACCGCCGGCACGAAGATCGCCACGGGGTACTGGGCGGCCCGGCGCGCGGGGATCTCGGTGAAGGGCCGCTGGCGAGCGGGCGGCACGCTGGTCGCCCGGGGTGAGTTCTCGATCGTCATCGCCGGCCTCGCCGTCACCTCCGGCATCGAACCCTCCCTCGGCCCCCTGGCCACGGCGTACGTGCTGATCCTGGTCATCGTCGGCCCCCTCACCGCCCGCTACACCGAGCCCCTGGCCACCCTCCTGACCGGGCGACGCCGCAAGCCCGCACCCGCGGCCGACCCGGCAGGCGGACTGGAGAGCGTGGCCGAGGAACCGCAGGAGGTGGGTTAGGACGTAAGGCGGCCGGCGCCCTGGCCCGGTACGAGTGCGGTCCGGATCTCACTGGCGTCCGCGCGAGAGGCTGTGGCGGAGCCGCGTCTCGGACCGGGCCGGGGACTCGCCCCGGCCGCCCCGTGCGAAGGAGCCCGCGTGCGGTCCACCTTCATGGACGTAGAAGGCCGTAAGGCGGAGACCGTCGAGGTCGAGCCGTCCGTTCCGATCGCGCACTGGCCTGACGGAGACGCCGGAGAAGAAGGGCACCGTATGAGCAGGCTGCTGGAAGCGGTGTGTGCGCTGACCGTGGGTGTCCTCGTTGCGCTCCTTGTATGGGGTGCTGACCCTGGCGCCGTGCGGGTGGCGTGGCGGGACGGCCAGCTGAGCGGTGTGACGGTCGTGTTCGTGGCGGCGTGTGCGCTGTGGCTGGTGCTGTGGCGCAGGCGTACCGGGCGCGGCTGGCTGGCCTGGCCGCTTGTGGTGCTGCTGTGCGGTGCGGCTGTTGCGCTAGTGGTGGCAGCCATGGCCGGTTGACCGGCGCAGGCAGCGTGAGGCTTCCCGTTCCTGTGGACGGGGAGCCCCGCTGGCGTTTTCGGGCTCGGGCTACAGATAAGGATCTTGGTAGGAGGGGCAAGGTGTCCCTGCGCCACGGCTGTTGCTTCGCCGACTCGGTCCGATTCCGGGGCGCTGCGATGACAAGGCCGCCCGGAACCGGCCCCTGTCGCGAGGCCAGAAGCTGTCCAACACGGTACTGGCGGCCGTCGGGGCACCCGTGGAGCACGGCTTCGCCCATCTCAAGAACTGGCGCGTCCTCGGCAAGGTACGCACCGCACCGACCCCGCCTGGGCGGCTGCCCTGTTCCGGGCCCTGCTGGTCCTCACGAACCGCGAAGTCGCCCGATGACCGACGATCTTCACCAAAGTCACCTGCCGGCGACCAGCGCGAGCATCCCGATGCCCACGTACACCAACTCTGTGACCAGCGACTTCAGCCTGCACGGCTCCCATTGTCGCCCCCACCCTCTGTGATGCCGCTTCCTGGTCCTTCATTGGCCACTGCGCCTCGTCTCCTTTTGGAGGCGGCTCACTCGCTCACCGAGGGCCGGTCGCGGGTTCCGCAGAAGGTGATGTCCACGCCCTGCGCGGCTGCAGGGCGGGCCGCCGACGGCCGGTGTGCCACCCAACCCCTGACAAATGCCGGTCACTCCTGGGCGCCGGGTGCTTGTCGGCCGTCGGCTCGGCCCCCGACGCAATTCTTGCACAGTGCAAGATATGTTCGCCGGCCCTTCGGGAAAGGTCTCGGCCCTGCCGCGTTGCCGCCACTCTCCCTGGGGGTGCCCGGGTCTTACGAGACTCTGACGTGGCGGGCGCATGCTGCCGCCCCGGCCGTGTCATGCGCGACTCTGGTGTTCGGCGCCCGAGAGGGTGCCGCCGCGGTATGGGAAGCGGCTGCCGTGAACCAGCGCCCCGGGCCGATCCCGGGGCGCTTGGCCGCGTCCGGTCTGCCGGCCCGGCGGTGAGCGCACTGTGGGTCATGGCAGTCGGGGATCGGTGTCGGCGTCCAGGCGCACGAAGGGGATGCTCCCGCCGACCTCTCGGAAGCCGGCCTCGCTGCCGTCGCTGGGCAACGCCATGAACGTGCACAGGCGTTGTGCGGTCCGGGGGTGCCGTTGCGCGTAGCCCGCCATGATCTCGGCGCCGTCGTCCGGCGTGAGGAAGTGTGCCGTGACGGCGCGGTGGCGGTTGCCGACCTGGATGACGGTCTTCGGCTCCGCGTGCAGGTTGCGGTACCAGTCCGCCCGCGGGCCGAAGCCGGAGGCGACGATCCAGCTGCCGTGGGCCGCGTCGTGCTCCACCACTTCGAGGACCGTGCGACGGCCGAGTTCGCTGATGCGGCCGGTGTGGTGCAGCAGGAGCAGCCGTTTGCCCAAGGCCCGCCCAAGCCCGCCGCGGAAGAGGACGATCGGCAGCCGGGCGCCGAAACGCCGCCGCCCGGCGGGAAGTTGGGGCCGGTGCGGGGTGCTCAGTCTGTGGGACATCTTCGCCTGCCGGAGGGGCGGACACGGCGGCTTGCGGCTTCTGCCGGGTAAAGGACCGGGGCGAGGGCTGTTTGGCCCCGGAAACCTTTGCATAGTCTAAAGGCGGGGAGGTGTGTCTGTGTCAGAAACGAAGAGGCAGCTTTTACGCGCTGCCGCACCGCTGGAGGATGTCATGGGCGTCGACAGGACGGCGCCCGATTCCGCGACGCTGTCCTGGATGCCGGTGGCGGCTATGGCCGTGGTGGCCGCTGCGGACGTCGTTGCCGGTCCGGGGGTGGGATTTCTGCCCCTGGTCTCGCTGGGGCCGGCGTTCTCCGGGCTGGTCGGCGGGTGGCGGCGTACGGCCCTGACCGGTTCGGTGGCCCTGGTGCTGTGCGTGGGGCTCGGGCTGTACGACGGGCTGTTCGAGGAGCGCCGGGGCTTCACCGCGATGGTGTCGGTGGCGGGCGTGACCGGCGCCGGCATCGTGGCGGCCGTGATGCGCTCCCGCAGAGAGGCGGAGCTGGCCAGCGTGCGGTCGATCGCGGAGGTGGCCCAGCGGGTGCTGCTGCGGCCGGTGCCGAGGACCGCGGGCCCGCTGCAGGCGGCGGTGTCGTACACCTCGGCGGTCGCGGAGGCGCGCATCGGCGGTGACCTGTACGAGGTGGTCGCCTCCCCGCACGGGATCCGCGTGATCGTGGGGGACGTACAGGGCAAGGGGCTGGCCGCGGTGGAGACGGCCGCCGTGGTGCTCGGTGCCTTCAGGGAGGCGGCGCACGACGAAGCCGACCTGGTCGGGCTCGGGGAACGCCTGGAGCGCAGTGTGGCCCGGGAATTGGAGGGCGAGAAGTTCGTCACCGCGGTCCTCGCCGAGATCGGCTCGGACGGTGTGGTCGTATTCCTCAACTACGGTCATCCGGCTCCCATGGTCGTACGCCAGGACGGCGCCGTCGACTTCCCGCAGCCGCCCGTGTACGCCCTGCCGCTGGGTCTGGGTGCGCATGGGATCGAGGGCCCGAAGCCCTATCGGGTGGACTTCGCGCCCGGCGAGCAGCTGCTGTTGTATACCGACGGGGTCACCGAGGCCCGGGGCGCGGGCGGCTCCTTCTACCCCCTCGGTGAGAGGGCGGGCCTGCTCAAGGAACCCGACGCGCAGCGGGCCCTGCAAGCCGTGCGCGAGGACCTGGTGCGGCACGCCGCCGGGCCGCTGCACGACGACGCCGCGATGCTCCTGCTGCGCTACCACGGTCATGGGGAAGGAAAATCTGTTCCCATCACGTGAGTGAGCGGCGACTTCGGCACGGTAGAAAGGACACATGCCGGAGCGAGAGACCCCAGCGGGGGCCATGGACGATGTCGACGAGGTCACCCGGGCGGTGCTGACCGCGTCCCGGCTGCTGGTGGCGGTCTCCGCGCGCTCGCTCGCCGCTGTCGAGGAGGGGGTGACCCTGCCGCAGTTCCGGATGCTGGTCGTGTTGTCCACCCGGGGTGCCACCAAACTGGTCGCGCTCGCCGAGCTGCTCCAAG
>NZ_BARF01000051.1 GCF_000367365.1 Streptomyces prunicolor NBRC 13075
TCCTTTTAGAGCTCTGGCTCTTGGGCATGCAGCCCAAGAGTCAGAGCTTTTTTGCGTTGGGGTAAGGTCAGGGGGAATCGTTGGCTCGTTTTCCCACAGGAGGCCCCCGGGTGGAGGTCCAGGAGACCCGTGTCCAGACAGACCGGGTGCTCACCATCCCGAACATCCTCAGCATGGCCCGCCTGGTCGGCGTACCCATCTTCCTGTGGTTGATCCTCAGGCCCGAGTTCGGCGGCCCCGAGAGCGACGGCTGGGCGCTTCTGGTGCTGATGCTGAGCGGGATCAGCGACTACCTGGACGGCAAGCTCGCGCGACGGTGGAACCAGATCAGCAGCCTCGGCCGGCTCCTTGATCCCGCCGCGGACCGGCTCTACATTCTCTCGACTCTCGTCGGGCTCACCTGGCGCGAGATTCTGCCAATCTGGTTGACCGCCGCACTGCTGGCGCGCGAGCTGGTCCTGCTGGTGGTGGTGGGCATCCTCAGGCGGCACGGCTATCCGCCGCTGCAGGTGAACTTCCTGGGCAAGGCAGCTACGTTCAATCTGATGTACGCCTTCCCGTTGCTGCTGCTCAGTGACGGAAGTGGATGGCTCCCCTCACTCGCAGCCATTTTCGGATGGGCGTTCGCAGGATGGGGTACAACGCTCTACTGGTGGGCAGGAGTCCTCTACGTGGTACAAGTCCGCCGCCTACTGCGTGCGGACGCCATGGCCGACTGACCTTGCCGATTGGGCGGTAACAGTCGCTCGATGGCCCGTTGCGCAAAAGTGCGGGACAATCTGGACTGGTGAAGTCGGCTAGACCGTCGTCTCGCAGAGGAGGACGCTTCCGACATGAAGGCCGTCGTGATGGCCGGAGGCGAAGGCACACGCCTTCGCCCCATGACCTCAAGCATGCCCAAACCACTGTTGCCCGTGGTCAATCGACCGATCATGGAGCACGTGCTCAGGCTGCTCAAAAGGCATGGGCTCAATGAGACCGTAGTCACCGTGCAGTTCCTGGCCTCGCTGGTCAAGAACTACTTCGGTGACGGCGAAGAGCTCGGCATGGAGCTCTCGTATGCCAATGAGGAGAAGCCACTCGGTACCGCCGGAAGCGTCAAGAACGCTGAAGAGGCGTTGAAGGACGATGCCTTCCTCGTCATCTCCGGTGATGCCCTGACCGACTTCGACCTCACCGAACTCATCAATTTCCACAAGGAAAAAGGCGCGCTGGTCACGGTCTGTCTGACCCGGGTGCCCAATCCGCTGGAATTCGGCATCACCATCGTCGACGAAGAGGGAAAGGTCGAGCGTTTCCTCGAGAAGCCGACCTGGGGTCAGGTCTTCTCGGACACGGTGAACACGGGCATCTATGTGATGGAGCCCGAGGTATTCGACTATGTCGAGGCGGATGTTCCCGTCGACTGGTCCGGCGATGTCTTCCCGCAGTTGATGAAGGAAGGCAAGCCGGTCTACGGCTTTATCGCCGAGGGCTACTGGGAAGATGTCGGCACTCACGAGAGCTATGTGAAGGCGCAGGCCGATGTCCTGGAGGGCAAGGTCGACGTTGAGATCGACGGCTTCGAGCTGTCGCCCGGTGTGTGGGTGGCCGAGGGTGCCGAAGTGCACCCCGACGCGGTTCTTCGCGGGCCGCTGTACATCGGTGACTACGCCAAGGTCGAGGCCGGCGCCGAAATCCGTGAGTACACCGTCATCGGTTCGAACGTCGTCGTGAAGGCCGGGGCTTTTCTGGACAGGACCGTCGTACACGACAACGTGTACGTGGGTCAGCACAGCAACCTTCGTGGCTGTGTGGTCGGAAAGAACACCGACATCATGCGTGCGGCCCGGATCGAGGACGGCGCGGTCATCGGTGACGAGTGCCTGATCGGTGAAGAATCGATCGTTCAGGGCAATGTGCGGGTCTACCCGTTCAAGACGATCGAAGCCGGCGCCTTCGTGAACACGTCGGTCATCTGGGAGAACAGAGGACAGGCGCACCTCTTCGGCGCGCGCGGTGTGTCCGGGATCCTGAACGTGGAGATCACGCCGGAGCTCGTAGTCCGCCTCGCCGGCGCCTACGCCACGACCCTCAAGAAGGGGTCCACGGTCACCACGGCCCGCGACCACTCCCGAGGCGCCCGTGCGCTCAAGCGGGCGGTGATCTCGGCCTTGCAGACCAGCGCGATCGACGTACGGGATCTGGAAAACGTACCGCTACCTGTAGCTCGCCAGCAGACCGCGCGGGGCAGTGCCGGCGGGATCATGATCCGGACCACGCCTGGTGTGCCGGACTCCGTCGACATCATGTTCTTCGACAGCCAGGGCGCCGACCTCTCGCAGGGGAGTCAGCGCAAGCTGGACCGGGTGTTCGCGCGGCAGGAGTACCGGCGTGCGTTCCCCGGTGAGATCGGGGACCTGCACTTCCCGGCCAGCGTCTTCGACTCGTACACCGGGTCTCTGTTGCGGAACGTCGACACGACCGGGATCGCCGACTCCGGCCTGAAGGTCGTGGTGGACGCGTCGAACGGCAGCGCCGGGCTCGTGCTGCCCAGCCTGCTCGGCAAGCTCGGTGTGGACTCGCTGACGATCAATCCCGGTCTCGACGAGTCCAGGCCGACGGAGACCGCTGATACGCGGCGGTCCGGCCTGGTGCGGCTCGGTGAGATCGTGGCCTCCGCGCGGGCCGCGTTCGGGGTGCGGTTCGACCCGGTCGGTGAGCGGCTCTCGCTCGTCGACGAGAAGGGGCGGATCGTCGAGGACGACCGGGCTCTGCTCGTGATGCTCGACCTGGTGGCCGCGGAGCGGCGCAGCGGGCGGGTGGCGCTGCCGGTGACCACCACGAGGATCGCCGAGCAGGTGGCCGCGTATCACGGGACCCAGGTCGAGTGGACGACGACCTCGCCGGACGACCTGACCAGGGTCGGGCGCGACGAGACGACCATCTTCGGCGGGGACGGCAAGGCCGGGTTCATCATCCCGGAGTTCAGCAGCGTCTTCGACGGCGCGGCAGCCTTCGTACGACTCATCGGACTGGTGGCGCGGACGCAGTTGACGCTCAGCCAGATCGACGCCCGGATTCCGCGTGCGCATGTCCTGAAGCGGGACCTGGCTACTCCCTGGGCCGTCAAGGGACTTGTGATGCGCCGGGTCGTGGAAGCGGCCGGCGATCGCTTTGTCGATACGACGGACGGTGTGCGGGTCGTGGAGACCGACGGGCGCTGGGTGATGGTGCTGCCCGACGTCGCCGAGGCGGTCACGCATCTGTGGGCCGAAGGGCCCGACGACGCCTCCGCGCAGGCCCTGTTGGACGAGTGGTCGGCGGTCGTGGACAGCGCCGGTCGGTAAAACACGGAGCACGCGTGCGTGCCGGACATGTGTCCCCAAGGGGGCCTGTCCGGCACGCCGGTGGGGCCATTCGGAGGTACAGGCCACCACGTGCGACGATGTGCGGCATGCCGCAGCAGCCCCCCGTTCGGAGCACACCCACGCGCCCTGCGCGCCCGGACGCGTCCATGTCGCTGCTCACCAATGTCATGGACCACAGCCTCGACGACGGTTACGCCGAGGCGGCCGCCCGGAAGAAGGCCGCGGGCGAGAGTGGCCTGCCGAAGACCCTCCGGGCGAAGCTCGGCCTCGCCGCCGGCCTGGTGCTGGCGGCCCTCGTCGTGACCGTGGGCGCGGCGCAGGCGCGTGTGGCCGCCCCCGTGGTGGCCAAGGAGCGGCAGGAGCTGATCGACCGTATCGACAAGGAGACTTCGTCGGCGGACAAGCTGGAAGGCACCGTCGACGACCTCCGTGACGACGTGAGCGCGCGGCAGCGGGCGGCGCTCAAGACGAGTGGTGGCAGCGGCCAGGCGGACCTGGTGAGCATGCTGTCCGGCGCCACCGCGGTGCACGGCCCCGGTGTGAAGCTCGTCGTCGACGACGCGAAGGAAGCCAGCTCCGGCGGGGGCGACAACCCGCGTGAGACCGCGGACTTCTCCGACACCGGGCGGGTGCGGGACCGCGACATGCAACGCGTCGTCAATGGACTGTGGGCGGCAGGGGCCGAGGCCGTGTCCATCAACGGACAGCGGCTGACGGCGCTGTCGGCGATCAGGGCCGCGGGTGACGCGATACTGGTCGACAACAAGCCACTGGTACCGCCCTACACGGTGCTCGCGGTGGGGGACGGCCAACGGCTGAGCACCAGGTTCCAGAACGGTGCCGACGGGCTCTATCTGCACGCCCTGGAAGACAACTACGGCATCAGGGCGACCATCGCCGTGGAGAGCGATCTCCGGCTGCCCGCCGCGCCGAGTGTGATCGTACGTACAGCACAGCCGAGAACTGAGAAGGGCACATCGTGATCGCCGTACTGGGCCTCATCGTGGGAGTGGTGGCCGGAATCCTGGTCCGGCCTGAGGTGCCGGTGGTCGTCGAGCCGTATCTGCCGATCGCCGTCGTCGCGGCGCTCGACGCCGTCTTCGGTGGGCTGCGGGCCATGCTCGACGGGATCTTCGACGACAAGGTCTTCGTGGTGTCGTTCCTGTCGAACGTGGTGGTGGCCGCGCTGATCGTGTTCCTTGGCGACAAGTTGGGCGTCGGCGCCCAGTTGTCCACGGGGGTCGTGGTCGTCCTCGGTATCCGGATCTTCTCCAACGCGGCTGCCATTCGCCGGCACGTCTTCCGGGCGTGAGGTCGATGATCAACGAGGACGAGCGGCCGGAACACCGGCTACGCAGGGAACTGCCCGAAGAGGTATCGGCGTCTGCTTCTTCGGAAGCGCCGATTCCGGAGGAGCGGGCGGTGTCCACCGTGACCGGTCGGCAGCGGCTGGTGCAGGGGCTGTGGCCGCCGCGAGTGAGCCGGGCCCAACTCATCGTCGCCGTGCTGCTGTTCGGGCTCGGTTTCGGGCTGGCGGTGCAGGTCGCTTCGAACAGCAACAGCGACAGCGCGCTGCGTGGGGCACGGCAGGAAGATCTTGTGCGCATTCTCGATGAACTGGACGACCGTACTCAGCGTCTTGAAGACGAGAAGCAGGGTCTGCAGAAACAGCGCGACGAGCTGGAGAACAGCTCCGACCAGGCCGAGGAGGCCCGCAAGCAGACGGCCGAGAAGGAGAAGCAACTCGGCATTCTGGCGGGCACCGTGGCCGCGCAGGGACCCGGCATCACGATGACCATCGACGACACGAAGGGAACGGTCGAGGCGGATATGTTGCTCGACGCGGTCCAGGAGTTGCGCGCGGCCGGTGCGGAGGCGATCCAGGTGAACGGCGTACGGGTCGTCGCCAACACGTATCTGACGGACTCCGGCAAGAGCGTGAGTGTCGACGGGAACAAGATCAACGCCCCCTATCGTTTCAAGGTCATCGGCAAGCCGCAGGATCTCGAACCGGCGCTCAACATCCCTGGAGGCGTGGTGCAGACTCTCGAGAAGGAGCAGGCCACCGTTACCGTCGGGCGGTCGAGCAAGATCGTCGTGGACGCCTTGCGGGCCGCGAAGCAGCCTGACTACGCTCGGTCGTCCTCCCGGTGAACCGCAGGTGCATGGGGGCCGTTGTTCGAGGGCATGAGGTTGCGGGGGGTCGACGCACCGATTGGGTGGTGCGTGGTGGAAACTGTCTGGTGGATACGGACGTTGTGAGGATGTCCGGGTCAACCGGTGTGTTCAATCAGGGTTCGTCCTGCCCCACGGGCGGGTCTGTTTCGGTCAAGGGGAATCGCCCGTGAAGTTGTTTGCGAAGTTGTTCGGCAAGAGTGCGAAAGAGGTCAGCGACAACCAGACCGCTCGCCATCGCGCACAACCGGACGCAGAAGGTCAGCGCCCGCTGTTCCGCGACCAGGTCGCCGGCCAGGGCGCGCCGTCGGTTGACCCTGCGCAGTCCGGCGACATAGGTTTCGGGCAACCGTCAACCTCAAGTACGGGTGGAGGGTTTTCCCCTATGTCGGCCCTGGTGTGTACGAGGTGCGGTAACCGCAACGCGGAGAACAGCCGCTTCTGTTCCAACTGCGGTGCGCCGTTGCGCCCCGGCGCGACTCCGGAGCGTCCGTCCGAGACGACGTCCACGATCTCCATCTCCGGTCTTGAGGCCTACGACGCCGAAGTGACCGGTCAGACGCAGATGCCCACGCTCTCCCCGGAGGCGCAGGCCGCCGTCGACGCGCTGCCGTTGGGCTCGGCGCTGCTGGTGGTGCGTCGTGGTCCGAACTCGGGCAGCCGCTTCCTGCTGGACGGCGAGCTGACCACGGCCGGTCGTCATCCGCAGAGCGACATCTTCCTGGACGACGTGACGGTCTCGCGCCGTCATGTGGAGTTCCGGCGCGCTCCTGACGGTTCGTTCACGGTCGCCGACGTCGGCAGCCTGAACGGCACGTACGTCAACCGTGAGCGCATCGACTCGGTCTCGCTGGCGAACGGTGACGAGGTGCAGATCGGCAAGTACCGGCTGGTGTTCTACGCGAGCCAGCGGGGTTACTGACCCTCCCTCGGACTGGGTCCGGGGGGATTCCCCCAGGAAGGTCCATGCTTCAAACACCGAGCGGCGGTGCCGGGCACGGTACCGCCGCCGCGGACACTGGGCTGATGATGAGCATCGGCACGGTGCTGAACGTGCTGCGCGACGAGTTCCCCGAAGTCACCATCTCCAAGATCCGTTTCCTGGAGTCGGAGGGACTCATCGAGCCGCAGCGGACCCCTTCCGGGTACCGCAAGTTCAGCCCCGCCGATGTCGAGCGCCTCGGCCATGTCCTGAGGATGCAGCGGGACCACTATCTGCCGCTCAAGGTGATCCGCGAGCATCTCGACGCCATGGAGCGCGGGGAGGCCGCGCCCTTGCCCACAGTGGGGCGTCAGCGGGACGGCGAGGTCGGCCTGGAGCCCGTGGAGGCGCCCACGGCGGCCCGGATCGGGCGGGCCGAGCTGCTGGCCGCCGTCGGTATCGGCGAGCAGGAGCTCGACGAGTGGGAGTCGTACGGACTCATCGCGCCGCTGCCGGACGGCGTTTACGACGCGGAAGCCGTCACCGTGGCCGGACTTGTCCTCGAACTCGGGCGGTTCGGGATCGAGCCGCGGCATCTGCGCGCCATGAAGGCCGCCGCGGACCGTGAGGCCGGGCTCGTCGACCAGGTGGTGGCCCCGCTCAAGCGCCACCGCAATCCGCAGACCAGGGCCCACGCGGAGGCCCGTACGAAGGAACTGGCGGGGCTCACGGTGAAGCTGCACGCGGCTCTGGTGCAGACCGCGCTGGGTGTACGCCTGCCCTGAGACGGGCGGCCCTGTGACTGCCTGATCGGTCACCCGATCTCGGCCCGACTACCCAAACGTCCCGGGCACGGCCTAGGGTTGCTGTGTGAACGAGCTCGATGTCGTAGGTGTCCGGGTCGAAATGCCCTCCAACCAACCGATCGTGCTCCTGCGTGAAGTGGGAGGCGACCGCTACCTCCCCATCTGGATCGGGCCCGGGGAGGCGACGGCGATCGCCTTCGCTCAGCAGGGCATGGCCCCCGCACGACCGCTGACCCACGACCTGTTCAAGGACGTGCTGGAGGCCGTCGGCCAGGAGCTGACCGAAGTGCGCATCACGGATCTGCGGGAGGGCGTCTTCTATGCGGAGCTGGTCTTCGCCAGCGGCGTCGAGGTGAGCGCCCGCCCGTCCGACGCCATAGCGCTGGCGCTGCGCACCGGGACGCCGATCTACGGCAGTGACGGTGTGCTCGACGACGCGGGCATCGCGATCCCGGACGAGCAGGAGGACGAGGTGGAGAAGTTCCGCGAGTTCCTCGACCAGATCTCGCCCGAGGACTTCGGGACCAACAGCCAGTGAGCTGAGGGTCGGCGAGAAAATGCCGGCATTTGCCACCGGCGTGTGAGAGCGTCCTGCGGCTCTCCGCGAGCGCATTCGGCTAGCCTTTCCCCGCGGTGGGACACGGGAAACCACTCCTTGGGTGATTATCACTCGGCGTGCCGAGTGTGGCGATCGTTGACGCACCCCTGGTGACTGCCTACCGTCGAGAAGGCAGGTCAAGGACGGAGGTCGGCGTGAGAAGCAGCGGCGACGGTACGGCTGGGGGTGCCCCGGAACGCAGTTTCGGGGACAGAGGTCCGTACCCGCTTCACGGCAGTACGGCCGATCGCATTCCGCAGCGGCCGGCGGCAGTGCCGAGCAGCGGAGGGGCGACGTCCATGGCGTCCGAGGAGATCGGCTACCGGGGGCCCACGGCCTGTGCGGCGGCCGGCATCACCTATCGGCAACTGGACTACTGGGCGCGTACCGGGCTCGTGGAGCCCAGCGTGCGGCCCGCGCACGGGTCGGGGACACAGCGGCTCTACAGCTTCCGGGACGTCGTCGTCCTGAAGATCGTCAAGCGGTTCCTCGATACGGGTGTGTCGCTGCAGAACATCCGCAGCGCCGTTCTGCACCTGCGGGAGTGCGGCTTCCGTGATCTGGAGCGCATGACGCTGATGAGCGACGGTGCGACGGTCTACGAGTGCACCTCGCCGGACGAGGTCCACGCGCTGCTCCAGGGCGGTCAGGGGGTCTTCGGGATCGCCGTGGGGGTCGTGTGGCGGGACGTCGAGAGCGCCCTGTCGCAGCTGCACGGGGAGCGCATCGACACCGGCGAGACACTCGTCGGGTCCAACCCCGCCGACGAGCTGGCCAGGCGGCGCAACCGGGCCGTCTGAGGGCCCGGTGGGAGCCGTAGCGGGGCATTGTCAGTGGCGTAGGGCAGCATCGGAGATGTGAGAACCGCGCCCACGATCCTGCATCTCGACATGGATGCCTTCTTCGCCTCGGCGGAGCAGGCGTCCAAGCCGAGCCTGCGCGGGAAGGCCGTCGTGGTGGGCGGGCTCGGGCCGCGTGGGGTGGTGGCCACGGCGTCGTACGAGGCGCGGGTCTTCGGGGTGAACTCGGCGATGCCCATGGCCCAGGCGCGGCGGCTCGCTCCGAACGCGGCGTATCTGGTGCCGCGGTTCGGGTTCTACCGGTCGATCAGCGAGCAGGTGATGGGGCTGCTGCGGGCGTTGTCGCCGTTGGTGGAGCCGCTGAGCCTGGACGAGGCGTTCGTGGACCTGGAGGCCGGGGGAGCGGCCCGGGACGCGGAGTCGGCGCGGGTGACCGGGGAGCGGCTGCGGGCGGACATACGGGCGGTCACGGGGCTCACGGGATCGGTGGGCCTCGCCGCCTCCAAGATGATCGCGAAGATCGCCTCCGAGCGGGCCAAGCCGGACGGGCTCGTGCTGATCGAGCCGGGGACCGAGCGGACGTTGCTCGGGCCGTTGTCGGTGCGCACGCTGCCGGGGGTCGGACCGGCGACGGGTGATCATCTGCGGCGGGCCGGGATCACCACGGTCGACGAGATCGCCGAGGCGGGCGAGGACGAGCTCGTACGGCTGGTGGGGAAGGCGCACGGGCACGGGTTGTACGCGATGGCGCTGGCGCACGACGAGCGGCCTGTGGTGGCCGAGCGGGAGACGAAGTCGGTGTCGGTCGAGGACACGTACGACGTCGACATCCACGACCGGGTGCGGGTGGGCCTGGAGGTGCAGCGGCTGGCCGGCCGGTGTGTGCGGCGGCTGCGGGCGGCCGGGCTGTCGGGGCGGACCATCGTGCTGAAGGTGCGGCGGTACGACTTCTCGACGCTCACCCGGTCCGAGACGCTGCGTGGGCCCACCGACGACCCCGGGGTGGTGCGGGAAGCGGCGGCCCGGTTGCTGGACTCCGTGGACACCACGGGCGGGGTACGGCTGCTCGGGGTGGGTGTCTCCGGGCTCGCCGACTACACGCAGGAGGACCTGTTCGCGCAGGCGGCGGGTGAGCAGGCCGACTTCCTTGAGGAGGAGCACGCGGAGGAGGAGCGGGGGGAGGAGCAGGCGGCGCCTGTGGAGAGACGCTGGCCCGCTGGGCACGATGTGCACCACGCCGGTTTCGGGCACGGGTGGGTGCAGGGGAGCGGGCTGGGGCGGGTCACCGTGCGGTTTGAGAGGCCTGAGGATTCGGGGCCGGGGCGGGTGCGGACGTTCCGGACCGACGATCCTGAGCTGGAGCCGGCGGAACCGTTGCCGTTGGTGGCGCGGGCCTCGGGTGAATCGCCGGGGGTGGTGATGCCGTTGGCGGGGCGGGGGCCTGATGAGGGGCTGGCCGAGCCGTTGTCGTCGGTTGCACGGGGTCCTGATGTGCCACCTGCGGTGCCGGTGGCGAGCCGAGGACCGGACGAGCCGCCGGACGAACCGACATCATCGGCGGAGCCGGGTCTTGGTGACTCACAGGGGGAGTTGCTGCAGTCGGTCGCGCGAGGTCCTGGTGCCGGGCCTGTGCAGCCGACGCCGTTGGCGGTGCCGGGCTCCGGTGACCCACAGGGCGCGCTGTTGGCGTCGGTTGTGCCGGATACCGGTGCCGGGCTTACCGTGTCGCTGCCAGTGAACCCGCCGGCCTTTGACGACCGGCAGAGCGAGGCACTGTCGTTGATCGCGCGGCGCCCCGGCGTCCAACCTGCCTCGCCGACGGCCCCGGAGATTCGAAGCCCCAGCGACGCCCTACCTGCTGGACCCGCTCACGTGTCTTCCGAGCCCGCGAGTTTGCCGAAGTCGTGGTCCGGGAGGGATGGGGGTGGGCCGACGTCGAGGCCGTAGTGGTGGTAGAGCTGGAGTTCCTGGTCCGGGGAGAGGTGGCGGCCTACTCCGAAGTCGGGGGCGTCCTTGATCAGGGAGCGGTCGAAGGGGATGTGCAGGGTGCCTTCGATCAGTTCGCTGGGCTCCAGGGGGACGAAGGCGTCTCTGGAGAACAGGCCGGTGCGTATGGCCGCCCACTCCGGTTCGCCGGTCGCGTCGTCGAGGTAGACCTCGTCGATCGTGCCGATCTTGGCGCCGGTGCGGTCGAACGCCTTGCGGCCGATCAGGTTGCGCGGATCGATATCGGTCTGCACGGGCCCTCCTCCTGGTCGCAACTCATCCGTAAGCACTACGAAAGAGCACATTGGGAAAGGTGGCCACTCGAAAGCTCGGCTCCAACGCTCGCTGGTAGGCTGGCGAACGGCTGCTGACCCCGTGCGGGAGAGTCCTCCAGACTTCATCGGAGGCGCCGAAGGAGCAAATCCTCCCCGGAATCTCTCAGGCTCACGTACCGCACGGACGAGGTCACTCTGGAAAGCAGGGTGCGTGTCGTTGATTCTGTCGACGGCTTGCGCTCTCACCGACGGTGAAAGCCGGTGACCCTCGGGTGGCCGGTGAAGCTCTCAGGTTGAGATGACAGAGGGGGAGGCCGTCCGGCACCCCGCTGTCGTGGTGCCCTCGAAGGTCGTGTCCGACCAGGAGGCCTCCCTGATGACTGTCCCTCGCATTCCGCTCTCCGAGCTCGAACAGGGCATCCCGTTCGAGCAGCGTCACATCGGGCCCGACCAGGAGGCGCGGGCCAAGATGCTCGCGCAGGTCGGCTACGGCTCGCTCGACGAGCTCACGGCCGCCGCCGTCCCGGATGTGATCAAGAACGCCGACGATCTCGATCTGCCGGGCGCCCGTACCGAGGCCGAGGTGCTGGCCGAGCTGCGCTCCCTCGCGGACCGCAACGAGGTCCTCGGTTCCATGATCGGACTCGGGTACTACGGGACCTTCACCCCGCCCGTGATCCTGCGCAACGTCATGGAGAACCCGGCTTGGTACACGGCCTACACGCCGTATCAGCCGGAGATTTCGCAAGGGCGGCTCGAAGCCCTTCTCAACTTCCAGACCATGGTCGCCGATCTGACCGGGCTGCCCACCTCCGGTGCCTCCCTGCTCGACGAGGGGACGGCCGCCGCCGAGGCCGTGGCGCTGTCGCGGCGCATGGGGAAGAACAAGAAGGGGCTGTTCCTGGTCGACGCCGACGCGTTGCCGCAGACCATCGCCGTGATCGAGACCCGCGCCGAGCCGGCCGGTGTCGAGGTCGTCGTCGCCGACCTGAGTGACGGGATTCCGGCCGAGCTCGCCGAGCGGGAGATCAACGGCGTGCTCGTACAGTACCCGGGCGCCTCCGGTGCCGTACGCGACATCAAGCCGCTGATCGAGCAGGCGCACGCGCTCGGTGCGCTCGTCACCGTCGCCGCCGATCTGCTCGCGCTGACGCTGCTGAAGTCGCCGGGTGAGCTGGGGGCGGACATCGCGGTCGGTACGACGCAGCGCTTCGGAGTGCCGATGGGCTTCGGCGGGCCGCACGCCGGATACATGGCCGTGCACGAGAAGTTCGCGCGCAGCCTGCCCGGGCGGCTCGTGGGCGTCTCCGTCGACGCCGACGGACACAAGGCCTACCGCCTCGCCCTGCAGACGCGCGAGCAGCACATCCGCCGTGAGAAGGCCACCAGCAACATCTGTACCGCCCAGGTGCTGCTTGCGGTGATGGCCGGTATGTACGCCGTCTATCACGGGCCCGAGGGGTTGAAGGGCATCGCGCGGAGGACGCATCGGTACGCCACGATCCTTGCGGCTGGGCTCCGCGTCGGCGGAGTGGAGGTCGTGCACGGCGGTTACTTCGACACGCTGACCGCGCGCGTTCCGGGCCGGGCCGCCGAGGTCGTCGCCGCTGCGCGTGAGGATGGGGTTAACCTCCATCTCGTGGACGCCGACCAGGTGTCCATCGCCTGCGACGAGACCACCACGCGTGCCCAACTGGCCGCCGTATGGACCGCGTTCGGGGTCGATGGGGACATCGAGGCGCTCGATGCGTCCGCCGAGGACACGTTGCCCGAGGCGCTGCTGCGCACCGACGCGTATCTCACGCACCCGGTCTTCCGGGACCACCGTTCCGAGACCGCGATGCTGCGGTATCTGCGGCGGCTCGCCGACCGGGACTACGCGCTCGACCGGGGCATGATCCCGCTCGGCTCCTGCACGATGAAGCTCAACGCGACCACCGAGATGGAGCCGGTCACCTGGCCCGAGTTCGGGCAGCTGCACCCCTTCGCGCCCGCCGAGCAGGCGCAGGGATACCTCACGCTCATCCGGGAGTTGGAGGAGCGGCTCGCCGAGGTCACCGGGTACGACAAGGTGTCGTTGCAGCCGAATGCCGGTTCGCAGGGGGAGTTGGCCGGGCTGCTCGCCGTACGCGGATATCACCGGGCCAATGGCGATGAGCAGCGGACTGTCTGCCTCATTCCGTCGTCCGCGCATGGGACCAATGCCGCGAGTGCCGTGATGGCCGGGATGAAGGTCGTCGTCGTGAAGACCGCCGAGGACGGTGAGATCGACGTCGAGGATCTGCGGGCGAAGATCGAGCAGTACCGCGACGAGCTCTCGGTGCTGATGATCACTTACCCGTCCACGCACGGGGTGTTCGAGGAGCACGTCGCCGACATCTGTGCGCAGGTGCACGAGGTGGGCGGGCAGGTCTACGTGGACGGTGCCAACCTCAACGCCCTTGTGGGGCTTGCCAAGCCGGGGCACTTCGGTGGGGACGTCTCGCATCTGAATCTGCACAAGACGTTCTGCATTCCGCACGGTGGGGGTGGGCCGGGGGTCGGGCCGGTGGGTGTGCGTGCGCATCTGGCGCCGTATCTGCCGAACCACCCGTTGCAGCCGGCGGCCGGGCCGGAGACGGGAGTTGGGCCGATCTCGGCGGCTCCTTGGGGTTCCGCCGGGATCCTGCCGATCTCTTGGGCGTACGTCCGGCTCATGGGTGGGGAAGGGCTGAAGCGGGCCACGCAGGTGGCTGTGCTCAGCGCCAACTACATTGCCAAGCGCCTTGAGCCGCACTACCCGGTGCTCTACACCGGGCCCGGTGGGCTTGTCGCGCACGAGTGCATCATCGATCTGCGGCCGATCAGCAAGGCGACCGGTGTCAGCGTCGATGACATCGCCAAGCGGCTTATCGACTACGGCTTCCACGCGCCGACCATGTCGTTCCCGGTGGCCGGGACGCTGATGATCGAGCCGACCGAGTCCGAGGATCTGATCGAGCTGGATCGGTTCTGCGAGGCGATGATCGCGATTCGTGGGGAGATCGAGAGGGTTGGCGCGGGGGAGTGGCCGGGTGAGGACAACCCGTTGCGGAACGCCCCGCACACCGCTGCCGCGCTCGGTGGGGAGTGGGGGCACGCGTATACGCGTGAGGAGGCTGTCTTCCCGGCTGGTGTCTCTGTTGCCGACAAGTACTGGCCGCCGGTTCGTCGGATTGACCAGGCGTTTGGGGATCGGAACCTGGTGTGTTCTTGCCCGCCGTTGGACGCCTACGAGGACTGACCTTCTGCTGGGAGTGCCGCGAGGCGTCGTCTTTTGGGTGCGGCACCGTCGTGGCTGGTCGCGCCCCGCGTCGGAGCCGCAAATTGATACAGCCCCGCGCCCCTATGGGGCGCGGGTAGCTCACGCGGGATATGAGTGAGTCTGCGTTGCCTTGACCGTTGCCCAGACCAATGCGCCCTGGTGCAGATCCAGTTCGGCTGCCGCGACCGTCGTTAGGTCGGCGGCCAGGGGGAGTTCGCCGGTTAGGTCTACGCGGATCTGGTCGCCGTGGGTTTCCAGGCCCGCTACCTCGCAGTGCCAGAGGTTGCGGGCGCTGGCGCTGGTGGGGCGGTCCCGGAAGAGAGTTACCGCGCTCGGTGGGAACGCTACGAACACCTCGCCCTGGAGATCCTCCGTGGTGGTGATCACGGGGCCGGTGTCGAGCGTGACCGTGTGGCCGTCGGCCCGGCCCTTGTAGAGGTTGAGGCCTACGAGTTGGGCGATGTAGTCCGTGCGTGGGTGGCGGGCGATGTCTGCCGGGGTGCCCTCCTGGACGATCGAGCCCTGCTCGATCACGACCAGGCGGTCGGCCAACACCATGGCGTCCAGCGGGTCGTGGGTGACCAGGACGGCGACGGCCTCGAACTCGGCCAGGTGGCGCCGGAGTTGGGCACGTACGTCGAGGCGGGTGCGGGCGTCCAGGGCGGCTAGGGGTTCGTCGAGGAGCAGGAGGCGTGGGCGGGTCGCCAACGCCCTTGCCACGGCTACGCGTTGGGCCTGGCCGCCGGAGAGTCTGCGGGGCTTGGCGCCCGCGTGCTCGGCGAGGCCCATGCGGTCCAGCCACTCGGCGGCGATGGCTCGGGACTCCGCCTTCGTCGCGCCCTGGCAGCGGGGGCCGAAGCCGACGTTGTCGAGGGCGGTCAGGTGGGGGAAGAGGAGGTAGTCCTGGAAGACGACGCCTACGGGGCGGGACTCCGGTGGCGTACGGTCCAACTCCGCGCCGTCCAGCCGTAGATGACCATCCGTCAGGTGGACCAGACCCGCCAGTGCGCGCAGCGCTGTCGTCTTGCCCGCGCCGTTGGGGCCGAGCAGGGCGACCACGTCGCCGGGGGCGGCGGTCAGTTCGACGTCGAGGCGGAAGGTGCCGCGGTCCACGATGAGATGGGCGTCGAGGCCCTTGTCGTCCGTGCCTTCGATGGCGGTCGTACGGAGGTTGCTCATGATGTGGTCATCCAGCGGTCCCGGAGCCCTGCCAGGACCGCGATCGACACGGCCAGGAGGACCAGGCTCAACGCGATGGCCGCTTCCGGGTCGTTCTGGAGGGCCAAGTAGACCGCCAGTGGCATCGTCTGGGTGCGGCCGGGGAAGTTGCCGGCGAAAGTGATCGTCGCGCCGAACTCGCCCAGTGCGCGGGCCCAGGCCAGGACCGCGCCCGCCGCGATGCCCGGGGCGATCAGGGGGAGCGTGACCCGGCGGAACGCGGTGAAGCGGGAGGCGCCGAGCGTTTGGGCCGCCTCCTCGTAGCGGGGGTCCGCGGCGCGCAGGGTGCCCTCGACGCTGATGACGAGGAAGGGCATCGCTACGAACGCCTCCGCCACCACCACACCCGTTGTCGTGAAGGGGAGGGTGATGCCGAACCAGGAGTCGAGCCATTGGCCTACGACGCCGTTGCGGCCCAGTGCGAGCAGCAGCGCCACGCCTCCCACCACCGGGGGCAGGACCAGCGGGAGTGTCACCAGGGCGCGGAGGAAGCCGCGGCCGGGGAACTCCGTGCGGGCCAGTACCCAGGCCAGCGGTACGCCCAGGACCAGGCTCACGGCCGTCGCCGCGGTCGCGCTGAACAGGGAGAGTTGGAGGGCCTGCCAGACCTCCGTGCTGGTCAGTTGCGATGGGAGGGAGCGCCACGGGGCCCGTACCAGCAGGGCGATCAGGGGGAGGAGCAGGAACGCCAGGCCTACGAGTGCGGGGACCAGGAGGGGGAGTGGTACCCCGCGGCCGGTCATCCGGACACGGCGACGCCGCGGACCGCCCTTCAGGGTCTCGGCCGCGGCATCGGAGGTGTCGAGCTGGGTCACGGCTTGAGGAAGCCTGCCGCGGAGAGCACCTTCTGACCCTCGGCGGACTGCACCAGGGCGATGAACGCCTTGGCGGCGACGGCGTTGGGCGCGTTCTTGAGGAGGACGATCGGGTAGTCGTTGATGGCGTTGGCGGACTCGGGGAACTCCACGCCCTGGACCTTGCTGCCGGCGGCGTGCACATCGGTCTTGTAGACGACCGCAGCGTCGGCCTCCTTCAGCTCCACCTTCGTCAGCGCGCTCTTGACGTCGGCCTCGTAGGACACCGGGGTGAGCTTCAACTTGCTTGCCGTCAGCGCCTTTTGGGCCGCCGCACCGCACGGCACCGTTTTGTCGCAGAGCACGACCTTCAGCGAGGACTTCGTGAGGTCCTTCAGGGAGGTCACCTTGTCGGGGTTGCCCGGCAGGGTGGCGATCTCCAGCTGGTTGCGGACGAAGGTGGCCGGCGTGCCGACCGCGTCCTTCTTGTCCGTCACGATCGCCATGGTCTTCGGGCTCGCGGCGGCGAACACGTCGGCCGGGGCACCGCCGGTGATGCTCGCGGCGAGGGTGTCGCTGCCGCCGAAGTTGAAGGTGACCTTGGTACCAGGGTTGGCCTTCTCGAACTCCTTGCCCAGCGTCGTGAACGACTCCTGGAGCGAGGCGGCGGCGAAGACGGTGACCGTGCCGGACATCTTCGGGGACGCGGACGCCGAGGAGTCGGACTTCGAGGAGGACGAGTCGTCGCTGGAGGAGCAGGCGCTCAGGGCCAGCAGCGCGGCGGCTCCCGCCCCGGCAACCTGCAGGGTCCGGCGGGTCCGACGCGCGGAACGGGTCATCACGGTTCTACTCCTCTGGTCTCTTCATGAAAGGGGCTCATGAAAGGGGTTGTCGCGCCCTGGGACGACCGCAACGGCCGTGCCGCGATGATACTGCCGCACTTGCAAGGCATAAGTCTCCTGTCGCATCGCATGAGCTGCACTGTTCGCTTCTGGGGTGCGCATGTGCGTTTGTACGGGAGTGCCGTCCGGGTACCACATTCCGGGAGGTGATGGCTCGTGACGCTCGCGCAGCTCGACCTGACGGGGGACCTCGCCCGACCCACCCGGCTGACCGTGCCCGACCTGTCGAACTGGCCGCTGCACCGGGTCCGGGTCAGCTTCGAGTGCGCCACCAGCGGCACCCAGGTGCACCGCTTCGCGGGACCCCGGCTCTACGACGTCCTGTCCTCCGCCGGGCCCGGCTTCGACCCCGTCCGCCGCAAGGACCGGCTGCGCTTCCTCATCGCGGTCAGCGGTGCGGACGGGCACCACGCGCTGCTGTCCTGGGCCGAGATCGACCCCGACTTCGCTCATGCCCCTGTTCTGCTCGCCGTGAGCATCGATGACACCCCGCTGGACCGTGCGGGACCGCAACTGGTGCTTCCGCAGGACCGTTGCGGGGCCCGGCACATCAGTGGGATCAGGGCGATACGGGTGGACGGGAGGTACGGGGCGACTCGGCCAGTGCCCGCCACACCCGGTCTCGGGTCAGCGGAAGTTCGGTGAAGCGGACGCCTGTCGCGTCCCGCAGGGCGTTGGCGAAGGCGGGCGCGACCGGGTTGAAGGGGCTCTCGCTCATCGACTTGGCGCCCAACGGGCCGATGGCGTCCGCTGTTTCCATGAAGTGGACCTCGGTGCGCGGCACGTCCGCGTACTGGGGGAGCCGGTAGCGGCGGAACGCGGCCGTCTCCACCGCACCTTGCTCGTCGATCCGTACGTTCTCGAAGAGGGTCGCGCCGAGCGCCTGGGCGACCCCGCCCTCCACCTGACCCCGGCACTGCATCGGGTTCATCACCTTGCCCGCGTCGGCCGCGTGCACACTGCGCAGGATGCGGATCTCGCCCGTGTCCGGGTCCACGGCGACCCTGAACCACTGGGCGTTGAAGGCTACCGAGCGAGGCGTCCCGCCGAAGTGCCCGTCGGCGGCGAACTCCACCCCGACCGCCGCACCCGCCGCGTGCAGCTCCTTCAGAGTGAGACGGCCACCCGGGTGCAGTACGGCCTCCTCGGCCAACGTGCAGTCGGCGCGCGGGAGTTGCAGACGGGCGGCGGTGAAGTCGAGCAGCTGGTCGGCCAGGGCGCGGGAGGCGCGGAGAGTCGCCTTGCCCGCCACCACCGTGCCCGTGGAGGCGAAGGCGCCCGTGTCGTGGCGTACAACGTCGGTGTCGGACTGGCGGACGGTGATGCGGTCGACGGTGGTGGCGAGTTCACCTGCCGCGATCTGACGGTGGACCGTGGTGGTTCCGTTGCCGAACTCGGCTGTGCCTACGGCGAGATCGAAGCCGCCGTCGGGGAGGAGGCTCGCCTTCGCGTCGGCGATGTGGCCGCCGGGCGGGCCCGTCGCGATCATCGCCAAGGCCGCTCCCTCGCCGACCAGCCAGCCGTCGGGAGCCGCGTCCCAGGGGTCGGTCTGCGCGCCGCGCACGATCGACACGCACTGGTCGAGGCCGTAGCTCGCGATGTGCAGGTCCTCCTCCTCGCCGCCGGGGGAGACCATCGGCTCGCCCGGACCGATGATGTTCTTCGCCTTGAACTCCAGCGGGTCCAGGTCGAGTTGGCGGGCAAGTTCGTCGAGGGCCGACTCCACGGCGAACATCACCTGGCCGAGGCCGTAGCCCCGGAAGGCGCCCGCCGGGACGGTGTGCGTGTAGACGGAGAAGGCGTCGACCTTCTTGTGCGGGGCGCGGTAGACGGCCATCGACTCGCCGACGCTGTGGAACATGACGGCGGGGCCGTGGTTGCCGTAGGCGCCGGTGTTGGAGACAACTCGTAGCTGGAGCGCGGTGAGTTGGCCGTTGCGGCGGGCGCCTGCCTTCACGTTGATCGTGAAGGGGTGGCGGGTGGTCGCGCCGTAGAACTGTTCGGCGCGGGTGTACTCCAGTTTCACCGGGCGGCGCAGGCGTAGGACCGCGAGGGCCACGATGTCCTCGACGAGCATCTCCTGCTTGCCGCCGAAGCCGCCGCCGACCCGGCCGGCGACGACCCGGACCTGTTCCTCGGGGAGGTCGTACAGTGCGCAGAGGGCGCGGCGGGTGAGGAACGGGGTCTGTGAACTGGTGCGTACCGTAAGCCTGTTGTCCTCGTCGAACCACGCCACCGCGCCGTGCGTCTCCAGGCTCGCGTGCTGGACGCGCTGGGTGCGGTACGTGTCCTCGTAGACGGCGTCGGCCTCCGCGAAGCCCGTCTCCACGCTGCCGATCTCGCCGTGTGCCTCGCCCACGACGTTGTTCTGCGGACGGGAGATGAGGGCCGTAGCAGCGTCCTTGTCGTGGACGACCGGGGCGCCGGGGCGCATCGCCTCCTCCGGGTCGAGGACCGACGGCAGAGTCTCGTACGTCACCTCGACGCGTCGGCAACCCTCCTCGGCGGCGGCCTCGCTGTCGGCGACTACGGCGGCGACGCGTTGGCCGATGTAGCGGACGGTGTCGTCGAGGACGCGGGTGTCGTCCGGGTCCTCGGTGGGGTGCTCGTGGCGGGCCGTGGAGAAGTGGCGTTCAGGGGCGTCGTAGTGGGTGAACACCGCTTGTACGCCTGGGACTTGGAGAGCCGCTGTGGTGTCGATGGTGGTGATGCGGGCGTGGGCGTGCGGGGAGCGGAGGAGCTTCATGTGGAGCAGGTCGGGGACGTCGATGTCGAAGGTGTAGCGGGCGGTACCGGTGACCACCTGGGGGCCTGCGGGGGCGGGGAGGTTGCGGCCGACCGCCTCGCCCGCGCCCGGTGCTTCGGCGTGGCGGACGCCTCGTACCGCGTCCTCGATGGCGCGGTAGCCGGTGCAGCGGCACAGGTTGCCCTTGAACGCCCTTGGGAGGTCGGTGAGTTGGTCCTCCTTCAGGGCGGCCGTCGTCATCAGGAAGCCGGCCGTGCAGAAGCCGCACTGGAAGCCCTGGGCGTCCAGGAACTTCCGCTGTACCGGGTGGAGTTCGCCGTCCTCGGCGGCCAGGCCCTCGACCGTGGTGACGGTGTGGCCGTCGGCGCGGAAGGCCGGGTAGAGGCAGCTGTGCACCGGTTCGCCGTCGACGTGGACCGTGCAGGCGCCGCAGTCGCCCGCGTCGCAGCCCTTCTTCACACCGAACCAGCCGCGCTCGCGGAGGTATGTGCGCAGGCACTGACCCGGGCGGGGGTCCTCGGTGAAGGAGCTGCCGTTGATCTCGATCTTCATCCTGCCGTCTCTCCCAGCTCCCGGCGGATCTCCTCCGCGTAGCGGAACGTCATGTGCGCTCGCCATTCCGGCAGCCCGTGGATGTCGTCGAACCATTCGTGGTCCGCCACGGCGGAGGCGATCGCCGTGCGCAGTTCCTCGGCCGTCGGTGGCAGCGGGAACCACAGGCGGAACGGGCGGACCGTCGACGCGGTGATCGTCAGCGCGAGTGAGCCGTGCAGTGGGTCCAGGGTGCCGATGACCAGGACTCCGGAGCGGCCGAGGCCGTAGAGCGAGGCCTGGCGGAAGGCCGTACGGCAGGTCAGGGCGCGGGCCGGGACAGTGATCGAGCGGAGCAGCTCGCCCTCGGCCAGGTCCTTGCGGCCCGCGCCGGTCACGAAGTCGGCGACGCGGACCCGGCGGCGTAGGCCGTCCTGGGACAGGAGGAGGCACTCGGCGTCCAGGGCGGCGGTGAGGGAGATCATCGGGCCCGCGGGGAGGGCGTTGCAGAGGTTGCCGCCGACCGTCGCCATGTTCCAGATCTTGAAGGAGGCGAGGAAGGCGCGGCAGCACTGCTCGAAGAGCGGGGCCGCTGTGGTCGTCAACTCCTTCGCGAAGCGGGAGAGTCGGGCGATCGTGCAGGTCGCGGCGATCTCCAGGGAACCGTCCGGGTGCCGCTCGACGGGCGTCCAGCCGGTGCGGCTCAGGTCCACCAGGCGGCGCAGGTGCGGTTGCGGCTCGGAGAAGAGATATGTGCCGCCGCCGAGCCAGGCGTCGCCCGGCCGCCAGGGTGTCGGCTGCCGGGCGTCGAGGATCTCGGCCACCGTGTTCAGGTCCATGACCGCCAGTGAAGCAACGCGGAGCGGGTCGGGACGACTGGTTCACAGCACGGAAACGCCGACGTTCCCGGGCTTCACTCTGGAGGATCAACCAAGAGGCGTTTCGGGTGATTAGTCTTGCACTTACCATGCAATCACTCGTGTTCACCTGGCGAATGCGAGATGCGAGGAGCCGGAACCATGCACGTCGAACACCTTCTTCAGGACGAGTCCCTCGGCCTGCGCCTGCTGTGGGCCGAGGACGCCCAGCTGGCCCGGGAGATCAGCGGAGTGACCGTGACCGACCTGGAGGACCCCGCGCGGTTCGTGCGGCGGGACGAGGTCGTGCTGAGTGGGCTCGTGTGGTGGTCGGCCGAGGACGGGCCCGGGCGGGCCGAGCGGTTCGTGTCCGCGCTGCGCGGGGCGGGCGCCGCCGCGCTGCTCGCGGGGGAGGAGACGCACGGTTCGGTGCCGGACGATCTTGTCGAGGCGTGTGTGCGGCACGGGTTGCCGGTGGCCGCCGTACCGGCGCACATCATGTTCCGCGCGATCACCGACACGGTGTACCTCGGGCGGTGGGGCGAGCTGAGCCGTCGGCACACGCTGCCGGAGAACGTGCGGGGGCGGCTGAGTCGGATGGCCGCGCAGGGGGCGGGGCCGGAGGCGATCGTCGCGACCGCTTTCGCTCACCTCGAACGGGCCGTCGCGTATGTCCTCACGCCCTCCGGGCGGACGGTCGCGGCGACGCCGGTGGCTTCCGCGATACCGGTGGAGAAGGCGGCCGGACTGCTGGGGGAGGCCGTGCCCGTCGA
The DNA here is from genome assembly GCF_000367365.1 of Streptomyces prunicolor NBRC 13075. Lineage (GTDB taxonomy): Bacteria > Actinomycetota > Actinomycetes > Streptomycetales > Streptomycetaceae > Streptomyces > Streptomyces prunicolor. Next base: position 22,017 of record NZ_BARF01000051.1, read on the forward strand.
TGCGGATGGGGTCTCACCGTACGAGCGGTGGCACCTCTACCTTCCCGATCCCGATGACGCGCCGCCGCGCATGGTGCACGAACTGGCCTCCGTGCTGGGGCGCTGCCAGGAGGCGCGGGTGCGGGTGCGGGCCGAAGAGCGGCAGACGGCCGATGAGTTGGGGGCGTTGCTCGCCGTGGAGGGTGGTGATGGTGCGGCCGTGGTGGTGGCGCTGCGGGCGTGCGGGTTGCCGGACGACGGGCCGTATCGGGTGCTCGTCGCGGAGACCGGGGCGCAGCGGGCCGGGCTCGCCGAGGGGGCGTTGGCGGAGGTGGTCGCGCATGTGGTGCCGGGGGAGGGCGCCGTGGGGCGGCTGCCGGACGGTACCGCCTTCGCGGTCGTCACCCGGGGCGAGGTCGACGCGCTCAGCGAGGTGTGGCCGCTCGTCGCCGCCGGTGAAGCCGCCGTACCGCTGTACGGCGGGACCGGAGCGCCCGTCGCCGTGGCGAAGGAGCTCAACGGGGCGCTGGCGGAGGCGCGTTACGCACTCGCCTCGGCGCGGAGTACCGCTGCGGCGGGCGGCTCCGCGCTCACCGACGCTTCCACCCTCACGGGGCTCGACGCGCTGCTCACCGGTGTTCCGGCGGAGGTCCGTACCGTCTACAGCCGTACCGTCCTCGGTCAACTGCGCTCCAACGCCGTCCTGTTGGAGACCCTGGAGACCTTCCTGGCCTGTGACGGTTCCTGGGCGCGGACGGCGGAGGCGCTGCATCTGCACGTCAACTCCGTGCACTACCGCATCGGGCGCATCGAGCACTTCACCGGCCGCGACCTCTCCCGCCTCTACGACCGACTCGACCTGTGGGCGGCCCTGTTGTGCCGGACGGATGCGGCTTAGCCTGCACGTCACAGGGGAGGTCACGGATGCTGTTGCGTCAGCTGGAGTACCTCGTCGCGCTCGCCCGTGAACGGCACTTCGCGCGCGCCGCGGCGGCCTGCTATGTCTCACAGCCCTCGCTGTCGGCCGCGATCCGGCGCCTGGAACACGAGTTGGACGTGCCGATCGTGCGGCGCGGCAGACGGTACGAGGGGCTGACCCCCGAGGGCGAGGTGGTGCTCGCCTGGGCGCACCGCATCCTGGCCGAACGGGACGCGCTGCACCAGGAGTTGTCCGCGCTGCGGGGTGGACTGACCGGCACGCTGCGGCTGGGTGTGGTGCCGACCGCGCTGCCCGCCGCCTCCCTGCTGACCACCCCGTTCTGCGTACGGCATCCCCGGGCCAGGGTCGCCCTGGAGTCGCTGTCGTCCGTCGGCATCACCCAGGGCCTCGCCGAGTTCGAGCTGGACGCTGCGATGACGTACCTGGACGACGACACCCTGCGCAACGTCCGCCGGGTCCCGCTCTACGAGGAGCGGTACGTCCTCCTCACGCCCGTCGACGGGCCACTTGCCGGTGTTTCCAAGGCCAGTTGGGCACAGGCGGCGACCCTTCCCCTCTGCCTGCTCAACTCGCGGATGCGCAACCGCCACATCATCGACGAGTTCTTCGCGGCCGAGGGCGCGACGGCCTCTCCGGCGATCGAGTCGGACAGTGTCGCCGGGCTCTACACGCTGCTGCCCGGCGGCCGTTGGTCCAGCGTGATCTCGCACGCGTGGCTGCACATGTTCGACGTACCGGAGGGGATGCGGGTCGTACCGCTGAACGGGCCCGCGCACGGGCCCCGGGTCGGACTGGTCGTGGCCCGCAGCGAGCCCCGATCGGTGCTGGCGGAGGCGCTGTTGAAGGTGGCGCGGGAGGCGGGCGTACGGGACGCGCTCGACGAGTTGCTGCACACGTACCTGGGTGGCGGCAGCTGATAGGAGCGGGCTATCTGGACATAGCAACGTTCGCTTTGACCAGGACGATCGACCCCGAGGATCGTGAAGTGCACCTTCCGACAACGGAGTTGAGGAGCCGCGACATGGCCAAGGTTCTCTGTGTCCTGTACGACGACCCGATCGACGGATACCCGACCTCGTACGCCCGCGACGACCTGCCGGTGATCGACCACTACCCCGGCGGCCAGACCACCCCCACTCCCGAGGCGGTCGACTTCACCCCGGGCCAGCTGCTCGGCAGTGTCTCCGGTGAACTCGGCCTGCGCGCCTACCTGGAGGCGGCCGGGCACACCCTCGTGGTCACCTCCGACAAGGACGGCGAGGGCTCGGTCTTCGACCGTGAACTGGTCGACGCCGACATCGTGATCTCGCAGCCGTTCTGGCCCGCGTACCTCACCCCGGAGCGGATCGCCGCCGCCAAGAACCTCAAGCTCGCCGTCACCGCCGGCATCGGCTCCGACCACGTCGACCTCGACTCGGCGATCTCCCACGGCGTGACGGTCGCCGAAGTCACGTACTGCAACAGCATCAGCGTCGCCGAACACGTCGTGATGATGACGCTGTCCCTCGTGCGCAACTACCTGCCGTCCCACCAGGTCGTGCTCGACGGCGGCTGGAACATCGCGGACTGCGTGGCCCGTTCGTACGACCTCGAAGGCATGCACGTCGGGACGGTCGCCGCCGGGCGGATCGGGCTCGCGGTGCTGCGGCGGCTCGCGCCCTTCGACGTCAAGCTGCACTACACCGACCGGCACCGGCTTCCCGAGGACGTGGAACGGGAGTTGGGGCTGACCTGGCACGAGAGCGCCGAGGACATGGTGCCGCACTGCGACGTCGTCACCATCAACGCGCCGCTGCACCCCGAGACCGAGGGGCTGTTCGGGGACAAGCTGCTCGCGCAGATGAAGCGCGGGGCGTATCTCATCAACACCGCGCGGGCGAAGATCGTCGACCGCGATGCCGTCGACCGGGCGCTGCGCAGTGGGCAGTTGGCGGGTTACGCCGGTGACGTGTGGTTCCCGCAGCCCGCTCCGGCGGACCACCCCTGGCGGACCATGCCGCACCACGGGATGACCCCGCACATCTCCGGGTCGTCGCTGTCGGCGCAGGCCCGGTACGCGGCGGGCACGCGGGAGATCCTGGAGGCGTTCTTCGCGGGGCGGCCGATCCGGGACGAGTATCTGATCGTGGACGGGGGCGCGTTGGCCGGTACGGGCGCGCACTCGTACTCCGTCAACAAGTGACGGAAGCGCCCTCTAGGTGACGGCCGGGGCCGCCGCACGCCTCACACACGGTCGATGTGCACGTTCGTCGACTTCACGCGGGCGGTGGCCTCCATGCCGACCTCCAGGCCGAGTTCCTCGACGGCCTCGCGGGTCAGCAGGGAGACCAGTCGGTGCGGGCCCGACTGGATCTCGACCTGGGCCGCGACATCGCCGAGCTTGATCGCGGTGACGATGCCGGGGAACGCGTTGCGGACCGAGGTGTAGGAAGGGTCCTCCTCGACTTCGCCCGCCTTCGCCAACTCGACCGAGAACGCGGCCAGATCGACCCCGTCGATGAGCCGGCGCCCGCCCTCGTCGCGGTGGGTCGTCACCCGGCCCGCGTCCGCCCACCGGCGCGCGGTGTCCGGGCTCACGCCGAGCAGCCGCGCCGCCTGGCCGATTGTGTAGGACTGCATACGCGCCACCCTAGGGGCAGAAACGTGAACCGGTGGACGGGGGGTTGGCTCTGGGGTATAACGCGATATAGCGCAGGCCGTCGATCGGGGTGAGGGTATGTCGGGTGAGCTGACGAGCACGACCGGGTTGCGGGCCTCGCACGCGGACCGGGACCGCGTCGTGGACGTGCTCACCGGCGCGGCCGGCGACGGACGGCTGACCGCCGAGGAACTCGACGAGCGCGTCGAGGCCGCCCTGACCGCCCGCACGATGGGTGAGTTGGCGGTCCTGACGGCCGACCTGCCGGTGGTGGCGGGCACGACCCCGGTCGAGGTGAAGGACGTCGCCCGCATCGAGCAGAACGGCGGTTCGACGCGGCGCGGCGACGGCTGGGTGGTGCCGCGCCGACTGGAGATCCAGTCGCGCCTGGGCGATGTGACCCTCGACTTCACCGAGGCGGTGATCACGCAGGGCACGTTGCGCATCGACCTGGACATGCACCTCGGTTCGCTACGGCTGCTGCTCCCGCCGGGCATCGTGGTGGACACGGACTCCCTGGTGCTCAACTACAGCAAGGTCAAGACACGCGGGTCCGGGGACACGGGGGCTCCGGTCGAGCTGCGGATCGAGATCGCCGGACAACTGGGCTTCGGGAAGGTCCGGGTGCGCCGGACGCGGCGCGCGGTCAGGAAATCCCCGACGCCCTGAGGACGGACCGGGCGGTCTCGTCGTCGATGAGATGACCCAGGTGACGCCGGACATCGGTGTCCTGGCGCAGCGTGCCGCGTTCCATCGAGTGCCGGATGCCCGTGTCCAGCTCGTGCCAGAGCAGCGGGTTGGCGACCAGGACCCGGGGGTCGAGTTCGAGCCACTGTCCGTGCGTGTCCCGGAGGACCAGGCGTGTGGAGACATCGCCGTACTGCCGTACGACGGTCAGCGCGTCCGTGTGCACCGTGCGGCGCAGCAGCGGGCTGTCCACGGTGAGCCAGCCGGGGCCGGCGGTGACGCGGTGCGGCAGCAGAACGGCGAGCAGTGTCGCCGACAGGGCGAACCACAGCAGCGCGCGGGTCAGGGTGAGGGTCCCGGCGTTCCAGTCCACCAGCAGGGTCATACCGAGGAAGCCGAGCGCACACCCCGCCGCGAGCCGGGCGTCGCCACGCCAGTGGCGGTCGCCGGCCGGGTCCGGTGGAGGTGCGCTGTGCCGCATGAGGCCGACGGTAGGCCGCGGACGGCGCGCTGCGGGGGCCGCTGACGGGGCTCTTACACACCGGTGCCGGATTTTGTCGTGCTTCTTACGGTGGTGTCGGCTCGGGGGGCCCGAACGGCCGGCCGGTGTGCATACGCGGTCGCGGTGTGCCGGTCAGCCGGTGTGGACGCGCGGGCGTCGGGTGCGGTCCGGTTCTGCCTCGCGGAGGACCTCTCGGGTGACCGGGGCGACCTCGCCCTGGCCGAAGAGGAAGAAGCGGAGGAAGTTGGCGAACGGGTTTCCCTCGGTCCACTCGAAGTACATGTGGGGGATGCGGCCCGTCGAGTCGCGGACGTGGAGCATCAGCGCGGCCAGGGCGTTCGGGATGGAGGACGACTCCAGGGTCAGGACCCGGTAGCGGCTGTGCAGGACTTCGCCGCGTACCGTCAGGCCCGCCTCGAACTCGGAGGCGTCGAGGACCGTCACCTCGACGAACACGAAGTCCTCGCCGGGGATGTCGTTGTCGTTGCGGATCTGCTCGATCTTCTCCCGGTACTCCGCCTTGTCGCGCCGGTCGGGCTCGTTGGCGACGAAGCGGATCTTCCGGCTGGCCATGTCGCGGATGAATCGTTCCGCCATGGGGTCCAACTGCACGCTCGTCACCCGGAGTTCGAAGGCGCGGGCCAGCCGGGACAGCAGGGAGACCAGGATGATGCCGGCGATGAAGCAGGCGCCGATCTTCACACCGTCGGGGCGTTCGATGACGTTCACGACGGTGACGTAGAGGAGGACCGCGGAGACGATGCCGAAGACGACGGTCCAGTTGCGCTGCTGGGCGCGGCGGGCCGCGATGGTCACCGCGATCGCCGCGGAGGACATCAGGACCAGGACGCCGGTGGCGTAGGCGCCGCCCTGGGCGTCGACGCTGGCGTCGAAGATCCAGGTGACCAGGAACGCGACCAGCGTGAAGACGATCACCATGGGGCGGACGGCGCGGGCCCAGTGCGGGGCCATGCCGTAGCGGGGCAGGTAGCGCGGCATCAGGTTGAGCAGGCCGGCCATCGCGGAGGCGCCGGCGAACCACAGGATGGCGATGGTGGAGAGGTCGTAGACCGTGCCGAAGGCGTTGCCCAGGTACTCGTGCGCGAGGTAGGCGAGCGCGCGGCCGTTGGCCTGGCCGCCCGCCTTGAACTCCTTCTCCGGGATCAGCACGGTGGTGATGAAGCTGGTGGCGATCAGGAACACGCTCATGATGAGCGCGGCGGTCGTCAGCAGCTTCTTGGTGTCGCGGATACGGCCCTTGGGGTTGTCGTGGGTGTCGTCCGGGTCGCCCTCGACGTGCGGCATGACGGCCACGCCGGTCTCGAAGCCGGAGAGGCCGAGGGCGAGTTTGGGGAAGACCAGCAGGCTCACGCCGATCATCGCGAAGACGTTGCCGTGCTCGGTGGTCAGGGCGCTGGTCCAGTCGGTGACCACGTGTTCCTGGGTGACCACGTGCCACATGCCGACGATCACGACGACGACGTTGAGGCTCAGGTAGGCCGCGACCAGGTACACGGCTACGCCGATCGCCTCCAGGAAGCCCTTGAGGAACACCGCGCCCAGCAGGGCCACCAGGATCAGCGTGATCAGCATCTGCTTGTCGTGCAGCATGCTCGTCAGGTGCGGGTTCTCCACGAGGTGGGTGGAGGCGTCCGCCGCCGACAGGGTGATCGTGATCAGGAAGTCCGTCGCCGCGAACCCGAGCAGGGTCAGGACGAACAGCTTGCCCTTCCAGAACGACAGCAGCCGTTCCAGCATCGCGATGGAGCCTTCGCCGTGCGGGCTCTCCTCGGCGACCCGGCGGTACACGGGGAGGGCGCCGGCCAGGGTGACGATCACCAGCACGATCGTCGCGACCGGGGAGAGCAGGCCGGCCGCGAGGGCCGCGATGCCGGGCTGGTAGCCGAGGGTGGAGAAGTAGTCGACGCCGGTCAGGCACATCACCCGCCACCAGCGCTGGCCCTGGTGGACGTGCTGTTCCGGTTCCGGTGCGGCCTGCGTGGCGTGCGTGCCGCCCTTGCCCATGTCGGCCAGGCCCTCCAGCATCCAGGCGCGCATACGACTGGGAGGGTGTTCGATGGTGGCCATCGGCGTGCTCCTGAGGTGCGGGTGCGGGTCAGCGTGGGGTCTCTGGCCATCACGCGGACGGCGGCACCAGCGTAAGCGGAGAGTGACGCGTGGGCCCATGGATGTGGGGGGCTTGGGCGTCAATCTTGCGTTAAGACTGGCCGGGTTGGTGGAGGGGGCGCATCAGGAAAGGGGGGACGGGGCTGGTTGGGGGTGCGTTGGGCTGTATGGGGGGTGGGGACGGGGTGGTTGGGGGTGACGGATACCCAGCGTTACGGGGGTGGGGGCGTTTCGTCGCCCAGGAGCTCGGGGGGTGCTCTTGTGTGGCGAGTGCGGGTGCCTTGTGGCTGGTCGCGCAGTTCCCCGCGCCCCTAGGTGGGTGCAGGGGGCCGGGATGGGGGTGCCGGCAGGTTGGGTGGGCGTGCGGCGATCGGCCGTTCTCGGGACGCGGGCGCGGACCGCCGATCTCCACTGAGCAGTCATACGTCCGCCAGCCTTGCCTCCTCCAGGTCCAGTGACCGTTGGAGTCGTCTGCGGGTTGTGTCGCTGATGGTGTGGTCGTCGTAGAGGCGCTGTAGTTCGAGCGTTTCCACGGTGATCAGGTCGCGGCGGAGTTGGCGGTAGACCAGGTCGGCCGACTCCGTGTGGGAGGTGTGGCCGTTGGGTTCGGCGAGGCGGTCGCGGGCCTCGTCCAGGCGGGCGTTGAGGCCGCGGCGGAGGCGGTCGAGGACGACGTCCGGTACGGCCTCCAGCTCGGCGAGTTCGTCGAGGCGGCGGATGCCCGCGTCGGCCAACCGGCAGCGGGCGGAGGCCTCTTCGCGTTCCGTGTGGTCGGGTTCCAGGGCGATGCCGGAACGGCGGACGACCGGGGCGAGGGTGAAGCCCTGCACGACGAGGGTGACGACCACGACCGACGTGGTGAGGACCAGGACGAGGGGGCGGTCGGTCAACGTGGCGCCCGTCCTGGTGACTTCGGGGATCGACAGGGCCGCCGCCAGTGGGAGGACACCCCGGGTGCCCGCCCAGGTCAGCACCATCGGCACCCGCCAATTCACCCTGTGCACCCCGCCCTTGCGCTGCACCACCGCCGACAGCGGCGCCAGCCACAGCAGTCGTACGGCGATCAGCGTGCCCGCCACCGCGAGCGCGTACAGGGGCCATGCGCGGTCGCCGTCGGACAGCGCCCGGACCTGCGCGGGCAGGGCAAGGCCGATGAGCGAGAACACCACGCTCTCCAGCAGGAACACCAACGTGCCGTAGACGGCGTGCAGTTGGAGCCGGATGCGGGCGTTGGTGAGGCGATCGCCGCGACCGCCGAGTACGACCCCGGCGACCACTACCGAGGTGACGCCGGAGGTGTGGGCGCCCTCCGCCAGGACGTAGGCCGCGTACGGGGTGACCAGGGCGATCACCGTCTCCAGGACCGGGTCCTCGGTGCGTCGGCGGATCAGGGTCACGACGTACGCCACGGCCGCTCCGATGACCGTGCCGCCGCCCGCGAGCACCACGAACTCCCCGCCCGCCGCACCCCAGTTGGCCGCCGCCGAGGCCACGGCGACGCTCACCGCGACCCGGAACAGGACCAGCGAGGTCGCGTCGTTGAAGAGGGACTCCGCCTGGACGAGGATCTGGACCCGGGGCGGTAGGGCGAGGCGGCGGCCCAGTGCGGTGACGGCGACCGGGTCGGTGCTGGCCAGGACCGCGCCGAGCACGAGCGCCATCTGCCAGGAGAGCGGGGTCACCGTCGATGCCACCCAGCCCACGGCTGCCGCCGACGCCAGGACCAGGCCGATCGCGAGGATCCCGACCGGCTTCCACACCGCCTTCAGCTCACGCCACGACATGTCCTCGGCGCTGACGTAGAGGAGCGGCGGCAGGACGACCAGGCCGATCACGTCCGGGCTGATCTCGATCGACGGGGTGCCCGGCAGCAGGGCGACGGCGAGACCGGCGACCACGAGGAGGGAGGGGGCGGGGATCCGCCAGCGGCGGGCGAACGTCGCGACCAGCGTCGCCAGTACCACGAGTGCCAGAACCGTACCGACGCCGCGCATGCCGTCCCCTTGTGGTCTTGGACGAGCCCATGCGGACTCCCCGCCGACCAGACTTCCCGGCACACCGCGTTCACCCTAACCCGGCCCGGCGCCGTCAAGACAGTGTCAACGTCCTTGCGGGCGGCGCCAGGGACGCATCAAGAAGCCTGCCCGGAGGGCTGGCGGAGCGCTTCTCTGGGAGGCGATGAACGACGTACTGCGACGCGGACGGCTCAAGGTCTACCTCGGGGCGGCCCCGGGCGTCGGCAAGACCTACCGCATGCTCGACGAGGCCCGGCGCCGGGCCGCCCGGGGCGCCGACGTGGTGGTGGGCTTCGCCGAGTGCCACGGGCGCCCGCGCACCGAGGCGATGCTCGACGGCCTGGAGGTCGTGGCGCGGGCCCAATGTGCTTACCGGGGTGGGGAGTTCGAGGAGATGGACCTCGCGGCGGTCCTCGAACGGCGCCCGGAAGTCGCCGTCGTCGACGAGTTCGCGCACAGCAACGTTCCCGGCGGCGGGCGCAACGCCAAGCGCTGGCAGGACATCGACGTGCTGCTCGCCGCCGGCATCGACGTCGTCACCGCCGTCAACGTCCAGCATCTCGCCTCCCTCAAGGACGTCGTCGAGAAGATCACCGGGGTGCCGCAGCACGAGACGGTGCCCGACGACGTCGTACGCCGGGCCCAGCAGATCGAGTTGATCGACATGCCGCCCGAGGGACTGCGGCGGCGCATGGCGCACGGCAACATCTACACACCCGAGAAGATCGACGCGGCCCTCGCCAACTACTTCCGGCCCGGAAACCTCACCGCCCTGCGGCAGTTGGCGCTGCTGTGGGTCGCCGACCGGGTCGACGAGGCCCTGCACACCTACCGCGCCGAGCACGCGATCGGCGGGGTGTGGGAGACCCGGGAGCGGGTGGTCGTCGCGCTCACCGGCGGGCCCGAGGGCGACACGCTCATCCGGCGCGCCGCGCGTATCGCCGACCTCCCCCACTCTCGGCTTCGCTCGACCGGGGGGACCCCCATCGCCGGCGGTGACCTGCTCGCCGTGCACGTGGCCCGCAGCGACGGACTCGCCGCCGGGGTGTCGCACGCCTCGCTCGCCCGGCAGCGCAGGCTCGTCGAGGACCTGGGCGGCAGCTACCACTCGGTGGTCGGCGACGGTGTCGCCACCGCCCTCGTCGAGTTCGCCCGCACCGAGAACGCCACCCAACTCGTCCTCGGCACCAGCCGCCGGGGCCGGTTCGAGCGATTTCTGACCGGTCCCGGCACGGGCGAGACAGTGACCGAGTTGTCCGGTGACATCGACGTCCATCGGGTCACCCACGAGCGCGCCGGACGCGGCACCCTGCTGCCCTCCCGCCGCCGTACCCTCTCCACGGCACGGCTGATTGCCGGGCCCGTGACGGGACTTGTGCTCCCGCTGCTGCTCACCGTCTGCCTCGCCCAGGTGCGTGACACGGTCAACCTCACCAGCGAGGCACTGCTGTTCCTGCTCGCCGTGGTCGGGGTCGCCTGCATAGGCGGTGTCACCTCGGCGGTCATCGCGTCGGTGACGGCCTCGCTGCTGCTCAACTACTGGTTCATCCCGCCCATCGGGCAGTTCACCCTGGACGACCCCAACGCCCTTCTGGCGCTAGGGGTGTTCACGGTGGTGGCGGCGACCGTGGCCGCCGTCGTGGACCGTTCGCTACGACTGTCCCGGCGCTCGGCGCGTGCCACCGCCGAGGCGGAGACCATGTCCTCCCTCGCGGGCAGCATCGTGCGTGGCGGCCAGACGATCCCGGCGCTGCTGGAGCGAACGAAGGAGACCTTCGGCACCGACTCGGCCGAACTAGTCGACCAGCCGCCGGACCACGAGGTCGGCAGCGGGGTCACGACCGTCCCCGCGGGTCCCGGTGCCTTCCTCGTGCTGCGCGGACGCACCCTGTCCTCCTCGGAACGGCGGGTGCTCGCCGCCTTCGCCGCCCATGTCGGTTCCGCCGTCGAACGGGCCCAACTCGCCGAAGCGGCAGCCGAGATCGAGCCGGTGAAGGCCGCGGACCGGTTGCGTACGGCGCTGCTGCGGGCCGTAGGGCACGATCTGCGGACGCCGCTCGCGGCGGGGTGGGCGGCCGTGACCTCGTTGCGCGGGCGGGATGTGGAGTTCTCGGACGAGGACCGGGACGAACTCCTCGCCACCGCCGACGAGTCCATGGCCAAGCTGAACCGGCTGCTGGAGAACCTCCTCGACCTGAGTCGGCTCGAGGCGGGTGTGCTTCCGCTGAATCTGCGGGCCACGAGTCTGGAGGAGGTGCTGCCGATGGCGCTCGCGGACGTGCCCGATGTGGATCTGCGGGACGTGGAGTCGATTCCGCCGGTGCTCGTGGATCCGCCGCTGCTGGAGCGCGTGATCGCCAACCTGGCCGGCAACGCCGCCCGGCACACTCCGGCCGGGCGGCGGGTCATGATCACCGCCAGCGCGTTGGGCGGGCGGGTGGAGTTGAGGGTCGTGGATCGAGGGCCTGGGCTGCCGACTGCCGGTCGTGAGCGGCTCTTTGAGCCCTTCCAACGGCTCGGGGACACGGACAACTCCACCGGGCTCGGGCTGGGGCTCGCGCTTGCGCGCGGGCTCACCGAGGCGATGAACGGGACGCTCGCTCCCGAGGACACTCCGGGTGGCGGCCTGACCATGGTCGTGTCCCTTCCGCTGGCCGAATGGGTGGACCCGTCAGCCTCGACAGCGGTGGCTACTCCAAGCCGGACACCTTGAACACCGTCTCCGCGGTCTCGCGTTCGACGCGTTCCGCGACCCGGCGCAGCGCGGTGGCCCCGCAGGTGAGGGTGCCGGTGGCGATGGACCGGCGGGAGTCCTCGGAGACGCGGTGCCACAGGTCGGGGTTGTGCACCAGCACATCGGGGTCGATCTCGACCCGGCCGCCCAACTCGTCCCGCAGCACGAGGCGTTGAGAGACTCCGTCCAGACAGCGTACGGAGACCAGCCGGTCCGTGCGGACGCGTCGTTCGCGCAGTAGTCCGCGTGCGGACAGCCAGCCCTCGCCCGCCCGGACCCGGGCCGGGTACAGCACCAGGAAGAGCAGTACGGCGAGGGCGAGCCAGAGCGCGCCGCGCCACAGCGTGAAGCGCCCGCTGAAGTGGTCGACGAGCAGCAGGAGTCCGAGCAGCGCGCCCGCGCAGCGGAACGTGTCGCGCAGGTTCCGCGCCCACCGCCGGTCGTGCGCCGCTGCGCGCGGTTGCTGCGCGTGAGCGTCGTCGGGGCGTCCCATGGTGGCGACGGTAGGGACTCCGGGCGTACGGCGAACGGGCCGTGACGCGACTCTGACGGGCGGCCCGCGCTTCTTGACGCCGTCGCAGCGGAGGAGGGCGGGGCTGTGCGGGTCACATCGTCGTCAAGTTCGCGTCAAGGAACGCGTGTTCGGCGCGAAGAAGACGCAAGGAGAAGGGGAAACCGGCCACGGCGGGACAGAACCTGAAGCGCACCCGCGCGTTCCCGTCAGCGCGCGTCCGTACGTGAAGGAGCCATCAGCATGACCGTTCTCGCTGTCCAGCCGGGTGAGACACCGGCCGACGAGGAGCCCCCGGATACCGGCGAACGCCACCGGCTGACCGCCCTCGGCGGGTTCGCCGCCCTCTTCCTGGACGCCATGGCGTCGGTCGCGTACGGCCCCGAGGCTATCGTCCTCGTGCTGGCCGCCGCCGGTGCGCACGGGCTCGGCTTCACGCTGCCGGTCACGCTCGCCATCGCCGCTCTGCTCGCGGTGCTCGTCGCGTCGTACCGGCAGGTCATCGCGGCCTTCCCGGACGGCGGCGGCTCGTACGCGGTGGCGAAGACCCACCTGGGCGCGCGGACGAGCCTGGTGGCGGCGGGCTCGCTGGTGCTGGACTACGTCCTGAACGTGGCCGTCGCCGTGACTGCCGGAGTCGCGGCGCTCACCTCGGCTTTCCCGTCGCTCTACGGTGAACGGGTGTGGCTCTGCCTGGCGGTGTTGACACTGGTAACAGCTGTGAACCTGCGTGGGATCGCCGAGTCGGCACGGGTGTTCATCGTGCCGACCGTCGTGTTCATCGGCTCGATCTTCGTCCTGATTGTGATCGGCCTCTTTCGCGATGCGCCTGTGAACCGGGTCAACAGCGAGTCCGTGGTGACCGGCAATGTCACAAGCGTCGGTGTCCTGCTCCTGCTGAAAGCCTTCGCGTCCGGATGCAGCGCCCTCACCGGCGTCGAGGCCATCGCCAACGCCGTGCCCTCCTTCCGCGCACCCCGCGTGAAACGGGCCCAGCGCGCGGAGGTCGCCCTCGGCGCGGTGCTCGGCGTGATGCTGATCGGCCTGTCGGTCCTGATCTCCCGCTTCCACCTCCAGCCCGTCCAAGGAGTCACCGTTCTCGCCCAGCTCGCGGACGCCTCCCTCGGCCACAACTGGGCTTTCTACGTCATCCAGTTCGCGACGATGATCCTGCTCGCCCTGTCCGCGAACACGTCGTTCGGCGGGTTGCCGGTGCTGCTGAAGCTGCTGGCCCGCGACAACTACCTCCCGCACGTCTTCGCCCTCAAGGCCGACCGCCAGGTGCACCGGCACGGGGTGCTCGCGCTGGCCGCGGTCTCGGCGGCCCTGCTGGTGTTCTCCGGCGGTGACACCAACACCCTCGTGCCGCTCTTCGCGATCGGCGTCTTCGTCGGCTTCACCGTCGCGCAGGTCGGCATGGTCCGGCACTGGCGCGGCGAACGGGGCACCGGCTGGCGCGGAAAGGCTCTCCTGAACGGTTTCGGCGCGGTCCTCACCGGCGTCGCGGCGGTCGTCGTCACCGCGAGCAAGTTCGACGACGGCGCCTGGCTGATCGTGATCACCCTGCCGCTGCTGGTGCTGGCCTTCGAGACCGTGCACCGCGCGTACGCGCACATCGGCGAACGGCTCGGCCTCGGCCGCATCCCTGAACCTCCGCACCGCGACCGTTCGGTGGTGATCGTGCCGGTCTCGTCCCTCTCCCGGCTCACCTCCGAGGCGCTGACGGCCGCGGCCTCCCTCGGCGACGAGGTCCGCGCGGTCACGGTCTGCTACCCGGACCCCGAGGACCGCGCCAACCTGCACGCCCTGGAACGCGCCTGGGCCCAATGGGACCCCGGTGTCCCCCTGGTCCAACTCGCCTGCGAGCGCCGCTCGTTGGGCCGCCCCATCGCCGCCTACGTACGAGACGTCTCGGCGACGGAACCGGACACCCGGGTCACCGTCCTGATCGCGGAGGTGGAGCCCGTACGGCTGTGGCAGCGGCTGCTCCAGAACCAGCGGGGGGCCGTGGTCGCCCATGCGGTACGGCGGGACACGGACGCGGTGATCTGCCGGCTGCGGTTCCGGCTGTTCTGATCCCCGGGTGCGGTGCGCGCGCCCGGTTCGCGGCGTCGCCGTAAGAGTCGCGTCAAAGGCGTATGCGTCGCCGTAAGGGACCCGTCAACGGCGGCCGAATCCGGTCACAGGCGCGGTTACCTCTAAGCGTCCGTTCCATTCGCACCTCATTCCAGGAGCTCACGATGGCCGATCTGGCCTTCGTCGTCACCACGATCGCGGTCTTCGCGTCGGTGGCCCTCGTCGCCAAGGGGGTGACGAAGCTGTGACCGCCGAGAACATCGTCGGCCTCGTCGTGGCCGTCGCCCTGCTGGGCTATCTCGTCCTCGCCCTGATCTTCCCGGAGAGGTTCTGAGAGCGATATGGGTCCCGTCCTTGCCGGTGTGCTTCAGCTGATCGCGCTCATAGCGGCGCTGGCGCTCGCCTACGTCCCGCTCGGCAACTACATGGCCAGGGTCTACTCCTCCGACAAGCACCTGCGGGTCGAGAAGTGGATCTACAAGGGCATCGGTGCCGACCCGAACACCGAGATGCGCCGGCCCGCGTATCTGCGCGGCGTGCTCGCCTTCTCGGTGGTCGGTGTTCTCTTCCTCTATCTGCTCCAGCGGATCCAGGGGATCCTGCCCGGCTCGTTGGGCTTCTCCTCCGTCAATCCGGCGCAGTCGTTCAACACGGCCGTGTCGTTCGTGACGAACACCAACTGGCAGTCGTACTACGGCGAGCAGACCATGGGTCACGTCGTGCAGACCGCCGGGCTCGCCGTGCAGAACTTCGTCTCCGCGGCCGTCGGCATCGCCGTCGCGGTCGCTCTCGTACGCGGCTTCGCGCGCTCCCGTACCGGTGAACTCGGCAACTTCTGGGCCGACTTGGTGCGCGGCGTCATCCGCATCCTGGTACCGCTCTCCGTCGTCGCCGCGCTCGTGCTCGTCGCGTGCGGCGCAATCCAGAACTTCTCCGGGATCCATGAAGTCGGGCAATTTTTTAATGGGCACAGCATGGGCGGCCACCAGCAGTGGAACGGCGGCGCGGTCGCCTCGCAGGAGGCCATCAAGGAGGTCGGCACCAACGGCGGCGGGTACTTCAACGCCAACTCGGCCCACCCCTTCGAGAACCCGACGCCGTTCACCAACCTCTTCGAGATCTTCCTGCTGCTGGTCATCCCGTTCGCGCTGACCCGTACCTTCGGCGTGATGGTCGGCTCCATCAAGCAGGGCTACGCGATCCTCGCCACCATGGCCACCATCTGGGTCGGTTTTGTCGCCCTGATGATGTGGACCGAGTTCGCCCACCACGGCGCGGCGCTCCAGGCCGCCGGCGGTGCGATGGAGGGCAAGGAGACCAGGATCGGCGTCGGTGCCTCCTCGATCTTCGCGGTGTCGACGACGCTGACCTCGACGGGCGCGGTGGACTCCTTCCACTCCTCGTTCACCGGTCTCGGCGGCGGAATCACCATCCTGGGCATGCAGTTGGGCGAGATCGCACCCGGTGGTACCGGCTCCGGGCTGTACGGAATGCTGATCATGGCCGTCATCGCGGTGTTCATCGCCGGGCTGATGGTCGGCCGTACACCCGAGTACCTGGGCAAGAAGATCGGCACCCGCGAGATGAAGCTCGCGGCCTGCTACATCCTGATCACCCCGGCCCTGGTCTTGATCTTCGCGGCCGCCTCCATGGCGCTGCCGACCCCGCCGCACTCCATGCTCAACTCCGGCGCGCACGGCTTCTCCGAGGTGCTGTACGCCTTCACCTCCGCCGCCAACAACAACGGCTCGGCCTTCGCCGGTCTGAACGCGAACACCGACTGGTTCAACACCATGACCGGACTCGCGATGGTGCTCGGCCGCTTCCTGCCGATGGTGTTCGTGCTGGCCCTGGCCGGTTCGCTCGCCGAGCAGAAGCCGGTGCCGGTCACGGCAGGAACCCTGCGCACCGAAAAGCCGCTGTTCACCGGCCTGTTGGTGGGCGCGATCCTCATCATCACCGGTCTGACCTACTTCCCGGCGCTGGCGCTGGGACCGCTGGCCGAGGGGCTGGCGTCATGACCACCCGCATAGACAACCAAGAAAACCAAGCAAACCAAGAGGACTCGATGTCCACTGCCACTCCGACCCGGGCGCCGCACAGCGATGTGCCGACCGGTCACAAGGACGAGGGACGGGTCGGTGCGGGACTGTTCGACCCGAAGCAGCTGATCAAGTCCCTGCCCGACGCGTGCCGCAAGCTCGACCCGCGGGTGATGGTCAAGTCGCCCGTGATGTTCGTGGTGTGGATCGGGTCCGTGCTGACCACGATCTTCTCCTTCAAGGACCCGGGCGACTGGTTCGGCTGGGCGATCAGCGCCTGGCTGTGGCTGACCGTCATCTTCGCCAACCTGGCGGAGGCCGTCGCCGAGGGCCGCGGCAAGGCGCAGGCCGACACCCTGCGCAAGGCCAAGACCGACACGGTGGCCCGGCGCCTCAACGGCACCGTCGAGGAGCAGGTGCCCGGCACCGAGCTGCGTATCGGCGACCTCGTGGTCTGCGAGGCCGGCGACATCATCCCCGGCGACGGTGACGTCGTAGAGGGCGTCGCGTCCGTCGACGAGTCCGCCATCACCGGCGAGTCCGCGCCCGTCATCCGCGAGTCCGGCGGCGACCGCTCGGCCGTCACCGGTGGTACGAAGGTCCTCTCCGACCGCATCGTCATCAAGATCACGACGAAGCCCGGCGAGACCTTCATCGACCGGATGATCGCCCTGGTCGAAGGCGCCGCCCGGCAGAAGACGCCCAACGAGATCGCCCTGAACATCCTGTTGGCGTCCCTCACCATCGTCTTCCTGCTGGCCTGCGCCACGCTCCCGCCGTTCGCCGACTACGCGGGCACCCACCTCACGATGATCGTGCTGGTGGCCCTGTTGGTCTGCCTCATCCCGACCACGATCGGCGCGCTGCTCTCCGCGATCGGCATCGCGGGCATGGACCGCCTCGTCCAGCGCAACGTACTGGCCATGTCCGGCAGGGCAGTTGAGGCCGCGGGTGACGTCTCGACCCTTCTCCTCGACAAGACCGGCACCATCACCCTCGGCAACCGCCAGGCCTCCGAGTTCGTGCCCGTCCCCGGCACCACCGAGGCCGAACTCGCCGACGCCGCCCAGCTCTCCTCGCTGGCCGACGAGACGCCCGAGGGTCGTTCCATCGTCGTCCTGGCGAAGGAGAAGTACGGCCTGCGGGAGCGCCACCAGGGCGAGTTGGCGCACGCCGAGTGGATCGCCTTCACCGCGCAGACCCGTATGTCGGGTGTGGACGTCGACGGGCGCAAGATCCGCAAGGGCGCGGCCGGTTCGGTCGTCACCTGGGTCCGGGAGCGGGGCGGCCAGGTGTCCGAGGACGCCGGCGCGCTCACCGACCGGATCTCCGCGGCCGGCGGTACCCCGCTGCTCGTGGCGGTCGAAGACACCGAAGGCGCACGGGTGTTGGGCGTCATCCACCTCAAGGACGTCGTCAAGGCGGGCATGCGCGAACGGTTCGACGAGCTGCGCCGCATGGGCATCAAGACCGTCATGATCACCGGCGACAACCCGCTGACCGCCAAGGCGATCGCCGAGGAGGCGGGCGTCGACGACTTCCTCGCGGAGGCGACTCCCGAGGACAAGATGGCGCTCATCAAGCGGGAGCAGGCCGGCGGCAAGCTGGTCGCGATGACCGGTGACGGCACGAACGACGCGCCCGCGCTGGCCCAGGCGGACGTCGGCGTCGCGATGAACACCGGTACGTCGGCCGCGAAGGAGGCCGGCAACATGGTCGACCTCGACTCGAACCCGACCAAGCTCATCGAGATCGTCGAGATCGGCAAGCAACTCCTCATCACCCGGGGCGCGTTGACGACGTTCTCCATCGCCAACGACGTCGCGAAGTACTTCGCGATCATCCCGGCGCTGTTCGCGGCCGTCTACCCGGGCCTGGACAAGCTCAACATCATGCACCTGGCCTCGCCCGACTCCGCGATCCTCTCCGCGGTCATCTTCAACGCGCTGGTCATCATCGCGCTGGTCCCGCTCTCCCTGCGGGGCGTGCAGTACCGGCCGGTCAGCGCCGACAAGATGCTCCGCCGCAACCTCGGGATCTACGGCATCGGCGGCCTGATCGCCCCCTTCGTCGGCATCAAGATCATCGACCTCCTCATCTCCCTCATCCCCGGGCTGTAACTTCTTGAAAGCGTGCTGAAGGCCATGAACAACTCCGTTACGAACACAGCCCGGTTGCTCTGGGCGGGCCTGCGAGCGCTCCTCGTGTTGACTCTGGTCACAGGCGTGATCTACCCGTTGGCCGTCACAGGTGTGGCCCAGGCGCTGTTCAACAACAAGGCGAACGGTTCGGAGATCAAGTCGGACGGCAAGGTCGTCGGCTCGTCCCTCATCGGGCAGTCGTACAACCTGCCGTTGAAGAAGGGCCAGGAGACCCCGGACCCGGACCTGAAGTGGTTCCAGGGCCGACCGGCCAACGGGCTGGGTGTGAACTCGATCAACACCCAGTACAAGCTGATCCTGTCCGGCGCCACCAATCTCTCCGCCGACAGCAAGGTCCTCGTCCAGCAGGTGAAGGACGCCAAGGCAGCCGTCATCAAGGACAACTCGGTGCCCGGCTACACGGTCAAGGCGTCCCAGGTGCCCGCCGACGCGGTCACCTCCTCCGGCTCCGGCCTCGACCCGGACATCTCCCCGGCGTACGCGGACCTCCAGGTCCACCGCATCGCCGAGAAGAACGGCGTGTCCGTCGCCCAGGTGCAGAAGCTGGTCGACGAGCACACCGACGGCCGCACCCTCGGCTTCATCGGCGAGCCGACGGTGAACGTGCTGGAGCTCAACATCGCGCTCAAGTCCCTTGTGACGAAGAGCTGATGGCGTTACGCGACCGGCAGGGGAGTCGGCGGCCCGGGAGAGATCCCGGCGCCGCCGACTCCCGCCGCCATGCCAGGGACCACACGAAAGGCACACCCCCATGACACGGGTGCTGGTGGTGGAGGACGACCCGCAGCTCGTACGGGCCCTCGTGATCAACATGCAGGCCCGGCAGTACGGCGTCGACGCGGCCCCCGACGGCGCAACCGCGCTCCGGCTCGCGGCCATGCGGCAGCCGGACGTCGTGATGCTCGACCTCGGACTGCCCGACATGGACGGCGTCGACGTCATCAAGGCGCTGCGCGGCTGGACCCGGGTCCCGATCCTGGTGCTGTCGGCCCGGCAGGCCTCGGACGAGAAGGTCGCCGCCCTCGACGCGGGCGCCGACGACTACATCACCAAGCCGTTCAGCATGGACGAACTCCTCGCCCGGCTACGGGCCGCGGTCCGCCGCGTCGAGGACGTGCCGCTCGCTCCGACGACCACCCTGGTCACCACCGACGACTTCACCATCGACCTGCTCGCCAAGCGCGCCACCCGCGGCGGCCACGACATCCGCCTCACCCCCACCGAGTGGCATCTGCTGGAGATCCTCATCACCAACCCGGGCCGCCTCGTAACGCAGAAGTACCTGTTGCAGGAGGTGTGGGGGGTGTCCCAGAGCAACAAGACCAACTATCTCCGGGTCTACATGGCCCAGTTGCGCCGGAAGTTGGAGGGGGACCCGTCGAGCCCCCGCTATCTGATCACCGAGCCCGGCATGGGCTACCGCTTCGAAGGATGACATGGGACGCGGCAAGCTCCGGATCTACCTCGGCGCGGCACCGGGCGTCGGCAAGACGTACGCGATGCTGTCCGAGGCACACCGCCGAATCGAGCGCGGCACGGACTGCGTGGTCGCCTTCGTGGAACACCACAACAGGCCGCGCACCGAGGTGATGCTGCACGGCCTGGAGGAGATCCCGCGCCGCGAACTCGCCTACCGGGACACCCAGTTCACCGAGATGGACGTCGACGCGGTCCTCGCCCGCCACCCCGAAGTCGCCCTCGTCGACGAACTGCCGCACACCAACATCCCCGGCTCCCGCAACGCCAAGCGCTGGCAGGACATCGAGGAGTTGCTCGCGGCCGGCATCGACGTGATCTCGACCGTCAACATCCAACACCTGGAATCCCTGGGCGACATCGTCGAGTCCATCACCGGAGTTCGGCAACAGGAGACCGTCCCGGACGAGGTCGTCCGCCGCGCCGACCAGATCGAACTCGTCGACATGTCACCGCCCGCGCTACGGCGCCGGATGGCCCACGGCAACATCTACAAGCCGGACAAGGTCGACGCGGCCCTCTCCAACTACTTCCGCCCCGGAAACCTCACCGCCCTACGGGAGTTGGCGCTCCTCTGGCTCGCCGACCGGGTCGACGCCTACCTCCAGGAGTACCGCAGCGAGCACCGCGTCTCGGCGATCTGGGGCTCGCGCGAGCGGATCGTCGTAGGTCTCACCGGCGGTCCGGAAGGACGCACGCTCATCCGCCGTGCCGCGCGCCTCGCCGAAAAGGGCGCGGGCGGTGAGGTGTTGGCGGTCTACATCTCCCGCAGCGACGGCCTGACCTCCGCCTCCCCGAAGGAACTCGCCCAACAGCGCACCCTCGTCGAGGACTTGGGCGGCACCTTCCACCAAGTCGTGGGCGAGAACATCCCGGTGGCCCTGCTGGACTTCGCGCGCGGAGTGAACGCCACCCAGATCGTCCTCGGTGTCTCCCGCCGCAAGGGCTGGCAGTACGTCTTCGGGCCCGGCGTCGGCTCGACGGTCGCCCGGGACTCGGGCCCCGACCTCGACGTCCACCTCATCACCCACGACGAGGCGGGCAAGGGGCGCGGACTGCCCGTGAACCGGGGCACGCGGCTCGGGCGCGCCCGCATCGTCTGGGGCTGGCTGGCCGGAATCGGCGGACCGCTGCTGCTGACCTGGCTGTTGAGCGGTGTCGCCCCCGAAGTCGGCCTGGCCAACGACATGTTGCTGTACCTGTCCCTCACCGTGGCGGCGGCCCTGCTCGGCGGACTCTTCCCCGCACTGGCCTCGGCGGCGGTCGGATCGCTGCTCCTGAACTGGTACTTCACCCCGCCCGTGCACACCTTCACCATCGCCGACCCCAAGAACATCGTCGCCATCGCGATCTTCGTGGCCGTAGCGGTATCGGTCGCATCGGTGGTGGACCTGGCGGCAAGGCGCACGCACCAGGCGGCCCGGCTGCGCGCCGAGTCGGAGATCCTCTCCTTCCTCGCGGGCAACGTACTGCGCGGCGAGACCAGCCTGGAGGCGCTCCTGGAACGGGTCCGGGAGACCTTCGGCATGGAGTCCGCCGCCCTCCTGGAACGCGCGAGCGACGTCGAACCCTGGACCTGCGCGGGCAGCGTGGGCCCCCGCCCCTGCCAGCACCCGGAGGACGCGGACGTCGACGTACCGGTCGGCGACCACATGGCTCTCGCCCTCTCCGGCCGGGTCCTGCCCGCCGAGGACCGCCGCGTCCTCGCCGCCTTCGCGGCACAAGCTGCCGTAGTCCTGGACCGCCGCCGCCTCCGCGAAGAGGCCGACCAGGCAAGGGCGTTGGCCGAGGGCAACCGCATCCGCACGGCGCTCCTGGCCGCCGTGAGCCATGACCTGCGGACCCCGCTCGCAGGCATCAAGGCAGCCGTCTCCTCACTCCGTTCCGAGGACGTGGCCTGGTCGGACGAGGACCAGGCGGAGTTGCTGGCCGGCATCGAGGACGGCGCCGACCGGCTCGACAACCTCGTCGGGAACCTCCTCGACATGTCGCGCCTCCAGACCGGCACGGTCACCCCGATCATCCGCGAGGTGGACCTCGACGAGGTCGTCCCGATAGCGCTCGGCGGGGTCCCCGAGGACAGCGTCGAACTCGACATCCCCGAGACCCTGCCGATGGTGGCCGTCGACCCCGGGCTCCTGGAACGCGCCGTGGCCAACCTGGTCGAGAACGCCGTCAAGTACAGCCCGGACACAACTCCCGTACTGGTAAAGGCAAGTGCCATCGCCGACCGCGTCGAGATCAGGGTGGTCGACCGCGGCCCCGGCGTCCCCGACGAGGCCAAGAACCGCATCTTCGAACCCTTCCAGCGCTACGGCGACGCCCCGCGCGGCGCCGGAGTAGGCCTCGGCCTCGCGGTCGCGCGCGGCTTCACCGAGGCCCTCGGCGGCACCCTCAGCGCCGAGGACACACCGGGCGGCGGCCTCACGATGGTGCTCAGCCTCCAACTCGCCCCCGCCCCGGACCTTGTCCCCGCCGAAGGTTCCACCTACAGTCCCGCTCCGTAACGTTCGCCAATCGGCCCGAAACTTTCGAACACGGGCCGGACGGAAGGGCTGAGGTACATGCGGACCTACGACAACCCGGTCATCGGCGGTTTCCACCCCGACCCCAGCGTGTGCCGGGTCGGCGAGGACTACTACCTCGTGTGCTCCAGCTTCGAGTACTTCCCCGGGGTCCCGCTCTTCCACAGCCGGGACCTGGTGCACTGGCGCCAGATCGGCAACGTCCTTGACCGGCCGGGCCAGTTGGACCTGCCGGACGACACCCCCGCCTCCGGCGGCATCTACGCCCCGACCCTCCGCCACCACGACGGCCGCTTCTACTTGATCACCACCGACGTGCGCGGCAAGGGCACCTTCCTCGTCACCGCCGACCGCCCCGAGGGCCCCTCGTCGGACCCGGTACTCGTCGACGTCCCCGGCATCGATCCCGACCTGGCCTGGGACGAGGACGGCAACTGCTGGTGTGCCGTCGCCGGGGTGACGGTGGCCCGCATCGACCCGGCGACCGGCAAGGTCCTGGAGGGCCCGCTCCCGATCTGGTCCGGCACCGGCCTCCAGCACCCGGAGGCCCCGCACCTCTACCGCGTCGGCGACTGGTGGTACCTGATGATTGCCGAGGGCGGCACCGCGCACGGCCACAGCGTCTCGATCGCCCGCGCCCGCTCCCCGCGCGGCCCTTACGAACCGGCCCCCACCAACCCGATCCTCTCCCACCGCAGCACCGACCTCCCCATCCAGAGCACCGGCCACGCCGACCTGGTCACCGCCCCCGACGGCACCTGGTGGATGGTGCTGCTCGGCACCCGGCCCCGGGGCTGGTTCCCCGGCTTCCATGTGCTCGGCCGCGAGACGTTCCTGACCCCGGTGGAATGGGTGGACGGCTGGCCGAGGGTGGGCCCGGTGCAGGAACAGCACCAGGCACCGTCGACCTGGCACCCCTTCCAACTCCCGCCGGTACGCGACGACTTCGACGCCCCGACCCTCGCCTTCTCCTGGATCTCCCCGCGCAGCAGGCCGGACGACAGCTGGTCACTGACCCGCCGCCCGGGCTGGCTGACCCTGGACGCGCGGTTCGGCCCCGCCTTCTTCGGACGCCGACAGCAGCACCTCGACTGCCGGGCGGCGGTCCGGATCGACCCAGGCTCCGGCCGCGCCGGTCTCTCCGTCCGCATGGACGAGGCGCATCACTACGACATCGAGGTCGCCGGGGGAGTGGTGAGCGTGGTCCTGCGGATCGGTCCCGTACGGGAGCGGATCGCCGAGCGCGCGGTGGAGCCGGGGCCGCTCACCCTGGCCGTCGACATCAGCACCGCCGACGTCGGCACGCGCGGCCCCGACACCCTCACGTTCTCCGTGGAGGCTCCCGAAGGCGCCGTAGAACTGGCCGAGTTGGACGGCCGCTATCTGTCCACTCAAGTGGCAGGGGGATTCACCGGACGGGTGATCGGAATGTACGTCACTGAGGGGGAAGCGGCCTTCGACTGGTTCGACTACCAGGAGGCACTCCGATAGCGGGTGACTACGCGGGGTGACCAACCCCGGAAATGCGTCGGGGCCGGTGCGCACCTCGTGTGTGCGGCCGGCCCCTCATGTCCCTGAAATGCTCAAGCGGCTGTCACCACTTGGCGGTGCGGCGCGATGATCTGCCCGTCGGGCAGGAGCTCACCGGTGTCCTCGAACAGGAGAACGCCGTTGCACAGCAGGCTCCAGCCCTGTTCCGGGTGGTGTGCCGTGAGGCGGGCGGATTCCCGGTCGGCGGATTCGGCCGTGGGACACGGTGGCTGGTGCTTGCACATTGGTGGGATCTCTCGCTCTGTTGTGGTCATGTCCGTCCCCCGTGGTGTTGAGTCGGTCCGAACCCAGTGTTGCCCCATGGACGGCAATCCGCAGGGATTTAGCAGCACCGCTTCTCACAGGTTAGTGACGCTTCACCCGCGCGGACGGTTCATCCCAATTCCCGGCTCGTACGAGCTTTTTGCTGCTCGTACGAGCATTACGAGCGTAAGAGGGCCGGAAACGCGATCGTACCCCGCCACCGGGAATTCGATGACGGGGTACGAGGGTGACGGCGGGGGAAAATCAGGCGGGTGAACCGAGCAGCGGCGCGGGAGTCACCCGATGGGTGAGCACCGGCAGCAACTCGGCGACCCGGTGCGGACGGTGGGCCGCGATGCCGGGCGGCGCCGGGGCCAGCGGGACCAGCAGATCGGATGCGGCGGGGTGGCCGTCGGCGCCGTCCGCGGTGAGGTCGCCGTGCAGCCAGAGCGTGAGCATGTAGAGGCCGGGCACGGACAGGAGGCGCGGCTGGTAGGCGCCCTTCATGTTCTCGGCCTGGCGCAGCGCCCGCTCGGTGGAGGCGATGTACGGGCCCTCGAAGAAGTGCGAGAACGCCCAGCCGTCCGGGGTCAGCATCGTCTCGGCCGCGGCGACCGCGCGGTCCCCACAGCGGATCAGGAAACGCCATCCGGCCAGCCGGGTCACGGCCGTCCCGTCTGCCGACACTCGGTCCAGCACATGCAGGGGCAGCGGGAGTTCGGGTGTTGCCGGTCCCTGGGCCGCGCGCAGGGACGGAGTGCGGGCCTCGCGGACTGCGGTGGGGGAACCGAGTGCCGTGAGAACGGAGCGCAGGGCGGGCGCGGGAGCCGGGGGGACATGCAGCGGCATGGTGGGTCGCCTCTCATTCGACAGGCACTGTTGGCGCGAGGGCGGGGCGGGGGCGGACGGCGCTGTCAGCTCTCGGGGTCAGGGAGGCCGGGGCCGGGTTCCGTGCACATGGGTACGGCCTGCCGCACGTCACCTCGACGGCAGGTTCCAGGACCGGGGCGCCAACCTTCTGCCTTGTTCGCGGAGTTTATACGACACGTGTTCAGACGATGTTTCGTCTAACCGTTTCCCGTATGAACAACAAGGGGCTATTCGGCCAGGGATTCGCGGGAATCATCCCGGTTCACGGCCGGTCCTACAGCGATGACCTGTGGATATGGCACCGATGCGGTCGGCCAATTGTCGTCGGCGTTTTTCACGAGGTCTTCATTGAGGGCGGAACTGCGGGCGGAACTGCATGTGCCGCATGCCTCGTGAATGTGCCGCGGGTCACGTTCGACCAGAGTAGCGGGCGCCGGGCCGCCGCGGGGACGTTATCGATCGCCAGGTCTGGGCATCATCCTTCCTGACCCGGGGACGAGTGGGACGAGGAGGTGACGCACCGTGGGGGAGAAGATCGTGGCGGGGCCGTTCGAGCTCGCCGACCGCCAGCGCTACCGCGCCAAGCTGCGGCGCTGCCTGACAGTGCTGGAGCGGCTGCTGGCCGAGAAGCGGTTCGACCGCCCCAGGAACCTCATGGGGCTGGAGATCGAACTCAACCTCGTCGGCTCCGACGGCATGCCGAGAATGCTGAATGGAGAGGTTCTGGAACGTATCGCGAGCCGCGATTTCCAAACAGAACTCGCCATGTTCAATCTGGAAGTCAACATTGCCCCACACCGATTGGAGGGCCGGGTATTCGATCGGCTCGCCGAGGAGATCCGTACGTCACTGGCATATGCCCATCGGAAAGCGGGCGAGGTCGACGCCGGAATACTGATGATCGGCATTCTGCCGACGCTCGACCGGGACGACCTGGTCTCCTCGAACCTCTCCGCGGTCGACCGGTACACCCTGCTCAACGACCAGATCGTGGCCGCCCGCGGCGAGGATTTCGTCCTCGACATCGACGGCGTCGAGCACCTCACCTGTACTTCGGGCTCCATCGTGCCCGAAGCCGCCTGCACCTCCGTGCAGTTGCACCTCCAGGTCACCCCGGACCGCTTCGCGGACGTGTGGAACGCGGCCCAGGCCGTCGCCGCCGTCCAGGTCGCCGTGGGCGCCAACTCGCCCTTCCTGTTCGGCCGCGAGCTGTGGCACGAGTCCCGGCCCCCGCTGTTCCAGCAGGCCACCGACACCCGCCCGCCCGAACTCCAGGCCCAGGGCGTCCGCCCCCGCACCTGGTTCGGCGAGCGCTGGGTCACGTCGGCGTACGACCTCTTTGAGGAGAACCTGCGCTTCTTCCCGCCCCTGCTCCCGATCCACGACGACGAGGAACCCCTCGAAGTCCTCGACGCGGGCGGCATCCCCACCCTTGCCGAACTCGTCCTGCACAACGGCACGGTGTACCGCTGGAACCGCCCGGTCTACGGCATCGCCGACGGCGTCCCGCACCTGCGCGTCGAGAACCGCGTCCTGCCCGCCGGCCCCACCGTCACCGACGTCATCGCCAACACCGCGTTCTACTACGGCGTCGTCCGCGCCCTCGCCGAGGAGTCGCGGCCGGTGTGGACCCGGCTGCCCTTCGAGGCCGCAGCCGCCAACTTCGACACCGCGTGCCGCCACGGCATCGACGCCCGCCTGCTCTGGCCCCGGCGCGGACGCCTCGGCGGCGTCACCGAGATCGACGCGGTGGCCCTCGTACGCGATGAACTGTTGCCGCTCGCGGAGGCCGGGCTGGACGCGTGGGGGGTCGAACCGGCCGACCGGGACCTGTACTTGGGCGTGATCGACGAACGCTGCCGGCGCCGGGCCAACGGCGCGACCTGGCAGTCCGCCACGTTCCACCGGGCCCTGGAGCAGGGCCTCGCCCGGGATGCCGCGCTGGCCGCGACGACCCGCCGCTACAGCGAGTTGATGCACCTCGGGGAGCCGGTCCACACCTGGCCGGTGGGGCTGCCGGAGCCGGTGCCGCTGGGGTGAACGGTCTTTGTTTCAGGCCGAGTTGGCCAACGTGGGGTGAACTGCGGCTGTTTCAGCCCGCGTTGGCCGACGCACCAGACGCGCCCGCCGCCACGATGGCCTGGAGGATCACCGACTGGATCTGGGCCGGGTCGGTCACCTCGTGGCCCGAGCCGCCGGTCGCCTCGGCGATCTGCCGGGCCTCCTCCTTGTCGGCCTGCGGCCCCACCCCGATCATGATGAGCGGCACCGGCCGCTCAGGGCTGGCGAGTTGCCGCAACTGCTTGATGAGCGTGGAGCGGGAGATGCTGCCCGGGTCCTGGTTGACGCCGTCGGTCAGGATGACCAGCGCGTTGAACTTCCCCTTCGCATAAGAGGACGTGGCCGCCTTGTACGCGGCGAGCGTCGTGTCGTAGAGCCCTGTCGCGCCGTTCGGCACCGGCTTCAGCGAGCCGAACGCCGCCGACAGGGCGTCCCGTTGGGTGCCGTCGCCCTTCTGGTCGCCGAGCCGCTCGGTCGGTACGAGCACGCGGTAGTCCTTGTCGCCGTCGAGCTTCGTCGAGAACTCCCACAGCCCGATCTCGTCCTCGGGCGTGAACGTGGCCAGCGCCTGCAGCAGCGAGGCCTTCGTGACGTCCATGCGCGACTGTCCGGTCCCCGGCACCGTCTCCGCCATCGAGGCGGACGCGTCCACGACCGTGGTGATCCGCGCGCTCTGCACCGTGATCGTCCAGGTGCCCAGGGCCTCTTGGAGCGCCGCGTCGGAGGCGGGATCGGGCGCGGCCACGGCGTACGGCTGCGGACTGACGCCACCCGCCTTGGCGACCACGGCCTTTGGTGCGGCGTCGTCGTCCGTCCGGAAGCCGTACTTCTCCATGAGCTTCCGTTGCGCGGGCTGGCTCAGATAGGTATTGAATCGGATCGCGGCCCGACTCTGGTCCGTGGTCAGCCGCTCCTGGTCGACCAGGTTGTACGGGTAGTCGAGCCGAGGGGAGCCGTCCTTCGGGTAGAAGAGATCCAGGCTCCCGCCGCTGTCCGCCGACGCGTTGTACGCGAACGCCGACTGCTCGCTGAGGACCAGCGCCTGGTTGCGCTTCGGGTTGCCCTGCTCGGTGCCGGACGAGTTGCGCGGCAGGGTGTCCAGGACCTGGCTGTCGGTGTCCGAGGTCCGCTGCGACAGCGTCTTCATCATCGCCGCCGCCTGCGTGGCCCCGCCCTTGACCTTCGCGGCGGCCGTACTCAGCTGCGTGAGCGCCAGCAGTCCCGTAGCGCTGCGCGCCGGGTCCGCCGCGCCCAGCCGCAGCGAGTCGTCCGTGAGGGTGGCACCGGCCAGGTCCAGCCAGCTGTACGTCTTCTTCGGCCACCCCAGCGACTTCGCGGCGGCCGGGACCATCGCCACCCCGACCGGCGTGGAGGCCACGTTCCCCGCGGGAGTCACCTCCGTCGCGTCGGCGTCGGCGGCCGACGTGACCTCGTTCACCCACAGCTCCGAATCGGGCACCCATACCTGTACGTCCGGGTGCTTGCCCGCCTTGAGGGTGTCCGCGAACTTGTACGACTCCTGGGCGGTCACCGAGATGTTCAGACACTGCCCGTCGGACGTGACGCCCTCGTCGCGCGCCTGCCCGGCCGCCGCGCGCAGCGCGGGAGCCATGTCGGGGGAGGCGGCGAGTTTCAGCCGTACCGCGTCCTTCTTGCAGGAGGAACCGAAGGAGAGCAACCCGCTCTGCACCGCCACCGCGGTACCGCCCGCGACGGTCAGCACGAGCACCGTGGCGATGGCCACCGTACGGCGGCGCGCGCGAGGGCGGGGGTCGCTGCCGCCCGCCCCGTACTGATCGGGCAAGCTGTGACGTCCCATGACGGTGGTGCCCCTCCCTGTTGAACCACGTGCCGGTGTGCGGCCGTATGGCAGACATTGGGGGAGGTACGACCCCGAACCGCGTCCGTCCCCCCAACGGCCTGTCGCGCACGATCTTCGTAAGTTCTTTCGAGACCCTAGCGGGGCGAAGATGGGCATGAGGCGGGATTTCCGAACTGAAGGCAGGTGTGCAGGTGGAGGCAGGGCAGGTGGCCGAAACTTTTCCGCTGGAGCGGCCCACGCGGCGGATTCTCCGGTCCGAGGCGCTGCTCGTTCTGGGGCTTTCGCTCGGTGCGAGTGGAGTGTCCGCCCTGATCAGCTTTGTCGGATCGGTCACGAAACCGGGGGGTCTCAAGGACCAGGCGGCCACCCTCAACGCCTCGGCCGCGCCGGGCCGTCCCTGGCTGGATCTCGCCTGGCAGCTGTTCGGTATCGCCTCGGCGCTCGTGCCCGTCGCCCTCGTCGCGCACTTCCTCCTGAGGGAGGGTGAGAGCCTGCGCACGATCGGCTTCGACCGCACCCGGCCCTGGCCCGACCTGGGCCGCGGGGCGGCGATCGCGGCGGTCATCGGCAGCACCGGGATCGCCTTCTACCTGTCCGCCCGCGGTCTCGGCTTCAACCTCACGGTGGTGCCGGAGGCGCTGCCCGACGTGTGGTGGAAGTACCCGGTGCTGATCCTCTCCGCGATGCAGAACGCGATCCTCGAAGAGGTCATCGTCGTCGGCTATCTGCTGCGCAGGCTCGGCCAGTTGGGCTGGACACCGGGCACCGCGCTGGTGGCCAGTTCCGTACTGCGTGGTAGCTACCACCTCTACCAGGGCATCGGCGGCTTCGTCGGCAACATGGTGATGGGCGTGGTGTTCGTGTACCTGTACCGGCGTTGGGGTCGCGTGGGTCCCCTGGTGGTGGCGCATTCCCTGCTCGACATCGGGGCGTTCGTCGGCTATGCGCTGCTGGCGGGGAAGGTGGGCTGGCTGCCGACGGCGTAAGTCGTAGGCAGGGCAGGCGTCTTGAGGACCGACGGGGCAGGTCCCTTGAGGCTCAGGCGAGCAGCTCGCCGTCGATGACCGTGACCGCGCGACCGGTCAACAGGGTCCGGTCGCCCCGGAGTTCGGTACGGACGAGCCCCGAGCGGGCCGAGGCCTGCAATCCGGTGAGGACGGTGCTCCCGAGACGCTCGGACCAGTAGGGAGCCAGCGCCGTGTGCGCGCTCCCGGTGACCGGGTCCTCGTCGATCCCGACGTTGGGGAAGAAACAGCGGGAGACGAAGTCGTAGCCCCGGGTGGGGTCTTCGGCCCGGGCGGTGGCGATGATGCCGCGCTCGGAGTGGACGGCGAGGGCTTTGAGGTCCGGGGCGAGTCCTACGACGGTCTTCTCGTCGGCGAGTTCGACGACGAGGTCGTTGATGTTCGGGCCGGTGTCGAACGCGGTCAGCGGTTCGGCGCCCAAGGCCTCGGCGAGACCGTCCGGGAGTTCGACGGGGGTGAGCGGGGCGGTCGGGAAGTCGAGGGTGATCGACCCGTCCTCGGCCGGCGTGGCGACGAGCACACCGCTCCGCGTGGCGAACCGCACGGTCCCTTCGTGGGCGCCGGTCGTGTGCAGGACGTGGGCCGTGGCGAGGGTCGCGTGCCCGCACATCGCGACCTCGGTCGTCGGCGTGAACCACCGCAACGCCCAGTCGGCGTCCCCGCCTTCGGGCAGCCGGTGCGCGAACGCGGTCTCGGCGTGATTCACCTCCATCGCTACCTTCTGAAGCCTGTCGTCGGCCGGGAAGGCGTCGAGGAGCAGCACGCCGGCCGGGTTACCGGCGAAGGGACGGTCGGTGAAGGCGTCGACGATTCGAATCCGCATGCCTCGACGCTAGAGGCTGAGTGGAGCCGCAGACCAAGGCCAATTCGGGGGCAGTGGACTGATTCGGTGGTTCAGTGGCGGGGGCGATCCGGTTTCCGGGCCAGGAAGACGGCGTGGGTCCGCTTCGCACCCTCGGCCGGCTCCAGCACCAGGCGCGCGGTGAGCGTGAGTCCGGCCCGGGTGAGCAACTCGGCGATCCGGTCCGGTGGGAGCAGGTGGGACTCGTAGGAGACGAGGTGGCCGCCGTACCCATGTGCCGGGCGCACCAGTTGTTCGTCTCCGACGTGGCCGGCCAGCATCAGATGGCCGCCGGGGGCGAGTGTGCGGTGGAACTCCCCGAAGATGACGGGCAGTTGGTCGGGCGGTGTGTGGTGCGTGGAGTAGTAGGCGAGGATGCCGCCGAGTTCCTCGTCCCCGATCGGTGGTGCGGTCATCGAGCCCACGGTGAAGGTCAGGTCCGGGTGGGCGCGGCGGGCCAGTTCGATCATCCTCGGAGAGAGGTCGATGCCGAAGACGGGCGCCCCCAACTCCGCCAGATATCCGGTGACTTTGCCCGGCCCGCACCCCAGGTCCGCCACCGGACCGAGGCCCGCCGCCCGTACGGTCTCGGCGAACGCGGCCAGCATCGCGCGGGACAGCGGGTCCAACTCCGCCGGGTTCTTGACGAGTTGGACGTAGTCGGCGGCGACGGTGTCGTACGACTCCCGGATCGCGGCGAGGTAGGAGGGCTCGGTGGTCACGCGGGCGACTTTAGAACAGGGTGTCCCCTCGCCCAGGTCACCGCGTCGAAGGGGACGGGACTCCGGCGGTCATGTCGAGCAGGAGCAGGGCGTCGTGGTCGGGGCTGCCGGGTTCCGCGGTGTAGACGCCGATGCGCTGGCCGGGGGTGCCTTCGATGTGCAGGGACTGCGAGGTGAGGGTGAGGGTGCCGACCTGGGGGTGGTGGAACGTCTTCTGGACGGGCTTGCGTCCGGTCACCTCGTAGCGCTCCCACAGCCCGGCGAAGTCGGGGCTTTTCAGCAGCAGTTCGCCGACGAGGTTGGTGAGGTCGGGTGCGTCCGGGGCGGTGCCGGCGATGGCGCGCAGGCGGGCGACGCAGCCGGTGATCTGCCGGTCCCAGTTGTCGGCGAACAGGTCACGGGCCGCGGGGTGCAGGAAGAGATAGCGGGCGAGGTTGCGGTGCTTGGCCGGCCACTCCTCCAGGCCCGCGTACAGGGCCAGACCGCCGGGGTTCCAGGCCAGCACGTCCGTGCTGCGGCTGATGACCAACGCCGGGTTCGGGCGCAGGGATTCGAGCAGCAGCTTGAGGTGGGGGCGCACGGTGCGGCTGGGCGCGGGCGGCGGTTCGGGGGCGTAGCGGGCGGCGCGGGCGGCGAGCTCGCGCAGGTGTTGGTGCTCCTGGTCGTCCATGTGCAGGGCGCGGGCGAGCGCGTCGAGGACAGCGGGGCTGGGGCGGGTCTCCTTGCCGCGTTCGAGCCGTACGTAGTAGTCGATGCTGATGCCGGAGAGGGTGGCCAGCTCCTCGCGGCGCAGGCCGGGGGTGCGGCGGAGGCCGGCGCCGACGGTGAGGCCGACGTGTGCGGGGCTGGTCTGGGTGCGGCGGGCGCGCAGATAGCGGCCCAGCTCGGCGCCTTCGCTGTGCGCGCTCTCGGATGCCATGACTCCAGTCTCACCCGCACCCGCTCCGGTGCGCAGGTGGGAGGGGGGTCCTGTCATTACCCCCGAAGATCCCGCCCTGCCACGGGGGCCCCATCCGGGCGAAGCTGAAGGGGCAAGACACCGACGTCCCGGATCCCGCCGGGGGCGCGGCAGGCACGAGCTGCCGAGCGGTGCGGGAGCGAAGGCACCGGGCGGCGCCACAACGCGGAGAGGACGACATGCGTTACATCAAACTGCGTGACCTGGAGGTTTCCCGGATCGGCCTGGGCGCGATGGGAATGTCCCACGCCTACTCCGGCTCCGGCACCGACGACGCCGAGTCGATCAGGACCGTGCACCGCGCGCTGGAGCTGGGCGTCACGCTCATCGACACCGCCGAGATCTACGGCCCGTACACCAACGAGGAGTTGATCGGTCGGGCGCTGAAGGGGCGCCGGGACCAAGTGGTGCTCGCCACCAAGTTCGGCATGGTCTCCCACGGCGGAGAAGGCACCTGGAACGTGGATTCCAGCCCGGCGAACATCCGTACCGCCGTCGAAGGCTCCCTGAAGCGGCTGGGCACCGATCACATCGACCTGTACTACCAGCACCGGGTCGACCCGAACACGCCGATCGAGGAGACCGCCGGAGCGGTCGGCGAGCTGATCGCCGAGGGCAAGGTGCGCGCCTTCGGTCTCTCGGAGGCCGGCCCGGACACGATCCGGCGCGCGCACGCCGTCCAGCCGGTCACCGCGGTGCAGTCCGAGTACTCCCTGTGGACCCGCGGCCTGGAGGAGCGCGTCCTGCCCGTGCTGCGGGAACTGAACATCGGCCTGGTGCCGTTCTCCCCGCTCGGCCGCGGCTTCCTCACGGGCACGGTGCGCTCCCTCGACCAGTTCGACAAGGACGACTTCCGGCGCGACAACCCGCGCTTCACGGGCGAGAACTTCCGGCGCAACCTGGCGCTCGCCGACGAGGTCAAGACCCTGGCCGACGAGGTCGGCGCCACGCCCGCGCAGGTCGCCCTGGCCTGGCTGCTCGCCCAGGGCGACGACATCGCCCCGATCCCCGGCACCAAGCGCGTCACCCGGGTCGAGGAGAACACCGCCGCCGACGCCGTCACCCTGACCGCCGACCAGCTCGACCGGCTCAGCAGCCTGCCGCCCGCCGCCGGTGACACCCACACCGAGGCCCAGGCACGCCTGCTCGAACGCTGACCTTGCGCCCCCCGCATCCCCCCGTTTGGAGTAGTGCCTCTCATGCGTGCAGCCGTGATGTACGGAGCCGGAGACGTCCGGGTCGAGGACCGGCCCGACCCGAAGATCGTGAAGCCCGCCGACGCCGTGGTCCGTGTCGTCGCCGCGTGCGTGTGCGGCAGCGACCTGTGGCCCTACCAGTCGATGCCCGTCACCGACACCGGCCGCCCCATGGGACACGAGTTCCTCGGCGTCGTGGAGGAGACCGGCGCCGAAGTGACCGGGCTGAAGACGGGCGACCTGGTCCTCGCACCGTTCACCTACAGCGACAACACCTGCGACTACTGCGCCAAGGGCCTGCACATCTCGTGCCGCAACGGCGGACGCTACGGCTTCGACGGCGTGGACGGCGGGCAGGGCGAGGCCGTCCGCGTCCCGTACGCGGACGGCACGCTGGTGAAGCTGCCGGTGGCCGCCGACTCCGCGCTGCTGCCCTCGCTGCTGACGCTGTCGGACGTGATGACCACCGGCCACCACGGCGCCGTCACCGCGGGCGTCGGCCGCGGCGACACGGTGCTGGTCGTCGGCGACGGCGCGGTCGGCCTGTGCGCGGTGATCGCCGCGAAGCGGCTCGGGGCCGAACGGATCGTGCTCGCCGGCCGCCACGAAGCCCGGACCGAACTGGGCCGCGACTTCGGCGCCACCGACGTGGTCGCCGAGCGCGGCGAGGAAGGCCTGGCCCGCATCCGCGAGCTGACCGGTGGCGTGGAGAAGGTCATCGAGGCCGTCGGTACTCGCCAGGCACTCGACACCGCCCTCGGCGCGGTCCTGGACGGCGGCACCATCAGCCGCCTTGGCGCCCCCCAGTACGAACTGGGGCCGCTCGGCCGGGCCGAGTTCATGCGCAACATCACTCTGACCGGCGGGGCGAGCCCCGCACGCGCCTACATCGAGCAGCTGCTGCCGGAGGTCCTCGACGGCACGATCACCCCCGGCCGCGTCTTCGACCGGACCTTCGCCCTGGACCGGGCACCGGACGCGTACCGGGCCATGGCCGACCGCCAGGTCCTCAAAGCCCTCATCGCGCCCTGATCTCACGTCCACGCAGGGGCATCGCGGCGTACGACAGGGCACTCGGCGAGAGGGGTTGCCATCCGAACGCTCCCGATATATCGTTGACCCATCGCGACAGATCAACGATGGAGTGGAGTGATTGCGATGCGTACCCACGGATTCGAGCGTGGACATGGACAGGACGGCCCCTTCCGGCGCGGCCGGGGTGGCCCTGACGGGCGGCGTGGGGCTTTCGGGCCCTTCGGTCCCGGTGGGCCGGGTGGCCCTGGTGGGCCCGGCGGCCCCGGGTTCGGACCGGGCTTCGGTCCCGGGCCCTGGGGTGGACGAGGGCGTGGCGGCCCGAGGGGTGGCAGGGCGCGGCGCGGTGACGTACGCGCGTCGATCCTGGCCCTCCTCAAGGACCGGTCGATGCACGGCTACGAGATGATCCAGGAGATCGCCGAGCGCAGCGGCGGCGCGTGGAAGCCGAGCCCCGGCTCGGTCTACCCCACCCTGCAGCTGCTGGAGGACGAGGGCCTGATCGTCAGTGAGTCGGAGGGCGGCAAGAAGCTCTTCGCGCTCACCGAGGCCGGCCGTACCGCGGCCGAAGAGGGCCCGGACGCACCCTGGGAAGAGGCTTCCCGCGGTGTCGACTGGGAGGCCCTCACCGAGATCCGCCAGGCGGGCTTCGGTCTGATGGAGGCCTTCGGCCAGGTCTGGAAGACCGGCAGCAAGGAGCAGCGCGAGAAGGCGCTGACCGTCATCAACGACGCCCGCAAGAAGCTGTACCTGATTCTGGCCGACGAGGACTGATGTCCTCGGCGCGGTCGGAAGAGACAGCGGGCCAAGGCGCCCCACGGGACTTCCGTGGGGCGCCTTCCCTGTGCGCGTTCCCGTTCCTGCGCTGCCCCGTCGCCTTCCTCAGGCCACCAGCCCGGCCAGTTTGCGCAGCGACTCGTTCAGGGCGGCCGTACCCGAGTCCTTCAGTTTGCCCGCCATCAACGACACCGCCGCACCCGTGAACTCGCCGTCGATCCGGACCGTCGTGGCCTCGCCGTCGGGTGTGAGCGTGTAGCGCGTGGCGACGTTCACGGCCATCGGGCCCTTGCCGCGGATGGCCAGCACGCGGGCCGGCTCCAACTCCTCGATGGTCCACTCGACTTCGGCCGGGAAACCCATCAGCTTCATGTTCTCCTGGAAGGTCCCGCCCACCGCGAGGACTTCCGGACCGCCCTTGGGGAAGTTGGTGTGCGTCGCGTTCCACTCGCCGTACGCGGACCAGTCCGTGAGTTGTGCCCACACCTTCTCGGCCGGGGCCTCGATGCGTGCCTCCGCGCTGATTTCGGCCATGCGACCACCTCTTCGTATCGGGCTACGGTGTCGCGGAACGTAGCCCCGGGGCGCGCAACATTCAATACTGATGAACCGTCAGAAATTGTGTACGTGACCCCACTTGCACGGTGTTCAGCTCACCCGTCGTATCACCGCCGCGTCGAACAGGTCCCACGCGCGCGGGTGGGCGCTTTCGTCGTGGCAGTGCCACGCGTCCCAGAACAGGTCGGCGAGCAGTGCGTCCTCCGGGGCGTCCACCCGGTACACGTACTGCCTGCCGTCGACCGCCGGCAGAGCCACCAGCCAGCACCTGCTCTCCACGTTCGCAAAAGACGTACGCCGGGTGCAGCGCGGTTGCGTACGGGGCGCGCGGCGGGCAGGTGCGCGCCTCTCGGGGTCAAGGGGTGTGATCTCATCCGTAAGGAGGAGATTCCGTCGGCCCGGGTCCACTCTGTGTGGGACGCCGAAATGCAACCCTCCGGGGATGCCCTCGATGCGGGGGACTGATGGGGTAAGAGTGTGCAACCCCGTATCCCCAGCCAGTCGACCCGCGAGCAGGGAATCCACCGCGCGGACAACGATGCCAGGCTCAACGCAGAGCTGGCAGCGGTGGTCGCCGGTGCGCGCCGCCGGGCCCTGCGGGACGGGGACCGGCAGATCGACACGGCCCACCTGCTGCACAGCCTCCTTGAGTCGGACCCC
Source organism: Streptomyces prunicolor NBRC 13075 (assembly GCF_000367365.1). Lineage (GTDB taxonomy): Bacteria > Actinomycetota > Actinomycetes > Streptomycetales > Streptomycetaceae > Streptomyces > Streptomyces prunicolor. The sequence continues at coordinate 58,747 of NZ_BARF01000051.1, forward strand.
GAGGCACGCGCCGTCTTCGGCGACGGCCCGCAGATCGCCCGCCTCCTCGGCTACCTCGTCCAGCGCAGCATCGGCTACGGCCTCCGCTGGCAGGGCACGGTCGAGGACTCCGGCGCGATCCCAGTGATCCCCGCGGCGGAAGGCTGGTCGCCCCTGGCCGCCGGTGCCCTGGAATACGCCTGCGAGCGCGCCGAACTCCGCGGCGACGACCTGGCGTGCGGCATCGACCTCCTCGCCGCGATCGTCGCGGACCCCGAGTCCCGCGCGGTCGAGGTTCTCCTCCGCGCGGGCATCGAGTACCCCGACGTACTGATCTGGATCGAGGGCCGCTTAGGGGAGTACGTCAGGGGCGCCGAGACGGGCTGCTGAGGGTCCACGCTCTGAGACAGGTGTCAACAGGGGTGACGCTCCTGTCATCCCCTGTCATCATGTGCCCGTGCATACGTCTGAGAGCAGTGCGGCCGGAGGTGGCGGTGGCAAGGGTGTCGGGCTGGGCCTGGCACTCGGGTCCGCGTTGGCCTTCGGGGGATCCGGGGTCGCGGCGAAGCCGTTGATCGAGGCGGGGCTCGACCCGCTGCACGTGGTGTGGCTGCGGGTGGCCGGCGCGGCCCTCGTGATGCTGCCCCTCGCCGTACGGCACCGCGCGCTCGTACGGAGTCGCCCCGCGCTGCTCCTCGGGTTCGGGCTACTCGCCGTGGCCGGTGTCCAGGCCTGCTACTTCGCCGCGATCTCCCGCATACCCGTCGGGGTCGCCCTGCTCGTGGAGTACCTCGCACCCGCCCTCGTGCTCGGCTGGGTGCGGTTCGTGCAGCGGCGGCCGGTCACCCGGGCCGCCGCGCTCGGTGTGGTCCTCGCGGCCGGCGGACTCGTCTGTGTCGTCGAGGTGTGGACGGGCCTGAGCTTCGACGCCGTGGGACTGCTGCTCGCGCTCGCCGCCGCCTGCTGCCAGGTCGGCTACTTCGTCCTGTCCGACCAGGGCAGCGACGCCGGCGAAGCGTCCCCCGACCCGCTCGGCGTGATCGCGTACGGCCTGCTCGTCGGCGCCCTCGTCCTCACCGCCGTGGCCCGCCCCTGGACCATGGACTGGTCGATCCTCGCGGGCGACGCCCACATGAACGGCAGCCCGGTCCCGGCCGCCCTCCTGCTCGCCTGGATCGTCCTGATCGCCACGGTCCTGGCGTACGTCACCGGAGTCGTCTCCGTCCGCCGCCTCTCCCCGCAGGTCGCGGGCGTCGTGGCCTGCCTCGAAGCGGTCATCGCGACGGTCCTGGCCTGGGTCCTGCTCGGCGAACACCTCTCCGCCCCGCAGATCGCCGGGGGAGCGGTGGTTTTGCTGGGCGCCTTCATCGCCCAGTCCTCCACACCCACGAAGGCCTCCGGCGAACCGGTGGCCGGCGGCGGCCCGGAACGCGAGCCGGCCGCCCGGGAGACGAGCGCCTGAGCGTCGTACGACGGGCCGTCCCGCCGCCCCACCGCCCGCGATCCCGCCGTCCACCACCTGCCGTCCCGGTGCCCGCTGCTGCCGCCCCGGCGCGACGGCCCACCGCCCGCGGGCCCGCCGCCACCGGCCCGCCGTCCCCCTCCGTCAGCTCGGTCGGCGGCGTGCCTGCCGTAGTTCGCGGTCGACGGCCCAGGCGTCGGCGACCGGGCCGAGGTGGCCGAGCTTGTCGGGGTTGATCACCGCGCGGATGGTCTGGATGCGACCGTCGAGCACGTCGAGGGCCAGGGTGTGGAGCACCTTCCCGTCGCGGTCGCGGAAGAGCGCGCCGGGCTGGCCGTTGACCTCGTGCGGTTCGCAGGACACATCGATGCGGATCAGCCACGGGAAGACCGTGCCCAGCACCCGGGCCACGTTCTCCGCCCCGGCGATGGCCTTGGCCAGTTGCGGAGCCTTACCGCCACCGTCACCGACGAACTGCACGTCGGCGGCGAGCAGTTCACGCAGTCCGCCCACGTCGCCGTCCTTCAACGCGTCGAAGAACCGGGTCGCCAGCTCCTCCCGTTCCCGCCGGTCCGCGGTGAACCGGGGCCGCCCCTCCGCCATGTGCCGCCGCGCCCGTACCAGCAACTGCCGACACGCCGCCTCCGAACGACCGACGGTCGTGGCGATCTCCTCGAAGCCGAAGGCGAACACCTCCCGCAGCACGAACACCGTCCGCTCCAGCGGGCTGAGTTGCTCCAGCAGCAGAAGGGCCGCCATCGACACCGAGTCGGCCAACTCCACCGACCGCGCCGGATCCTGGTACGGGTCACTGAGCAGCGGCTCGGGGAACCAGGGTCCGACGTACTCCTCCCGCCGTACCCGAGCGGAACGCAGCACATCGATCGCGATCCGGGTCACCGTGGCCGACAGGAAGGCCTTGGTCGACGTGGGCCGGGTGGCCGTGGCGTCGAACCGCAGCCAGGTCTCCTGGACCGCGTCCTCGGCCTCGGCCACACTGCCCAGAATCCGATAGGCGATCGAGAACAGCAGTGGCCGCAGCTCCTCGAACTCCTCGACCTTGCTCACGCCGATTCCCCTTCCCCTGCCAGTAGTTGTCCCGCTCAGCCGAACATCCCGGGCGCATAGTCGCCCGCGCACGGCTGCCTCGTGATGATGTTCAGCCGGTTCACCGAGTTCATGAAGGAGACCAGGATGACCAGCGTGGTGAGCTGCTCGTCGTCGTAGTGCTTGGCGGCGTTCGCCCACACCTCGTCGCTCACCCCGCCGGCCGCGTCCGCGACCCGGGTCCCTTCCTCGGCCAGCTCCAGCGCGGCCCGCTCCGCCTCCGTGAAGACCGTGGCCTCCCGCCAGGCCGCGACCAGGTTCAGCCGCACCGAGGTCTCGCCCGCCGCCCCGGCCTCCTTGGTGTGCATGTCGATGCAGATGGCGCAGCCGTTGATCTGGCTCACGCGCAGCGCCACCAGCTCCTGCGTCAGGGCCGGCAGTGCCGACCCCTTGAGCGTCCTGCCCACCGCCATGAACTGCTTGGCGGCCTTGCCGGCGATCGGGCTGGAGAGGTAGTTCAGTCGTGCGTCCATGGTGTGCCCTCCTGGGCTGTGGTCGTCAGTGGCTGCACCCCCGAGACGAGACAGCCCGGCCCCCTGTGACATCGACGAAAGTGACCTGCGTCTCCCACCCGCTGGCCCTTAGGCCGACCGCCGTGCACGCGAACGCACTCGCCCTTCCGCTGCCGTTCGCCCCGGCCGAGGGGTTGGTACCGCACACCGTCCAGCCGGGCCGGGCCCTGTGGCTCCTCGGGTACATCGCCATGGTCCCCACAGCCCCCGCCTACGCGCTCAACTTCGCGGCGGCGACCGACGAAGAAGCCCTGGTGCAGAGGGAGTTCCGCTCCTCAGCCCGCGCGCCGCCGCCGTACCAGATGCTCCCGAGCCACCCCGTCCCGAGGACCGCCCCGCTCCACGAGCCGCTCCGCGATACGGTCCTGGATCTCGGACGACCGCTTGCCCGCGTACTTGAACTTCGCCCGTACGCCGGTCACTTCGAGCCGTACCACCCGGATACCGGACAACAGCCGTCCGTACGGCGCCTCGCCCGCGGTGACCTTCGAGGAGCCGCCCTCGGGCTGGAAGTGGCCGACCTGGCGGTTGAGCAGGGTCGCCTTCTCGGCGGGGTCGTCCACCAGGTGGGCGGTGCACCGGAGTTGGACCGCCGCGTAGAAGCTGGTCGGTACGCCGTGCTCGGCCGGGCCGTCCGGTTCCGCCTGCCAGGGGCCGGGGACGTAGACGTAGTCGTCGACGACGCTCAGGACCACCTGCGGGGCTGCCGCCAGCGCGGGCAACAGGGGGTTGGGGCGGGCGAGATGAGTGATCGCCTCGCCGAGCTGCGGGTCGTAGGCGAAGTGGAGGGGCTGGACGAACGGGGGTTCGCCGGACGGGCCGTTGACCGCCAGTTGGCCGAAGTCGTGGGCGGCGAGCCAGTGTTGCCACTCGGTGTCGTCCTGGGGTGCGTCCCAAGGGTGGATGAGCATTACAACGCGGCCAGGTAGGAGGGGAGTTCGGTGCCGGGGGCCAGGTCGTCGTTCGGGAGCGGGGCTCCGTAGGCGGCCCGGAGCGGGACCACGCCGGACCAGTGCGGGAGGTCCAGGTCCTCGGGCTCGTCGTTCGCGCCGCCGGTGCGGAGCTTGGCGGAGACCTGGTCGAGGTCGAGGCGGATCACCATGGTGGCGGCGAGTTCCTTCTTGTTGGCGGGCCGCGAGTCCGCCGACCGGCCGGGCACGACGTGGTCGACCAGCGCGTCCAGCGCTGTCCGCTTCTCCTCGGGGTCCGTCACCTGGTGGGCGATGCCGTGCACCACCACGGAGCGGTAGTTGATCGAGTGGTGGAACGCGGAACGGGCCAGCACCAGGCCGTCGACGTGCGTGACCGTCAGGCACACCGGCAGCCCCGGGTCGGCCTGCCCGGTCATCCGCAGCGGGCGCGCACCCGTCGAACCGTGCACGTACAGCCGCTCGCCGACCCGTCCGTACAGCGTCGGCAGCACCACCGGCGCGCCGTCGCGCACGAAGCCGAGGTGGCAGACGTAGGCCGCGTCGAGTATCGCGTGGACGAGGTCCTTGTCGTACGACGCCCGGTCCGCCGAGCGGGTGGGGACGGTCCGGTCGGTCGGCGTGTAGGCGGCGGGCGGTGACGTCGGCTGCGCGGTGGTCCCCTGCATGGTGCTCTCCAATGGTCTGCTTGCGGTCCGGGGTGGTCCGGAATGTGGTGGCGTCGGGTTGTCATTCGCATTGCACTAGTGCATAGTGTGCTTTGTGCTAGGAGGATATCGGATCGAGGGGCGACGCGCAGCAGACATTGCGGCGGACGTCGAGCGCGCGGTGGGTTCGGGGGAGCTGGAGCCGGGTCAACTGCTGCCGCCCATGCGGGAGTTGGCGGTCGAGCTGGGGGTGAACCCGAACACGGTCGCTGCCGCGTACCGCACGCTGCGGGAGCGCGGGGTCATCGAGACCGCCGGGCGCCGCGGCAGCAGGGTGCGGCCCAAACCGGCCACGACCGGGCGCGAGCACATCCGGGTGGACGTGCCGGCGGGGGTGCGTGACGTCTCCCACGGCAACCCGGATCCGGCACAACTGCCCTCCCTGGCAAGAGCGTTCACCTATGCCGCCGAACAGTCCGACCGGGAACCCGTCATGTACGGCGACGCCCCGGTCGAACCGGAGCTGGCGCGCATCGCCCGGGCCGAACTGGACGCGGACGGGGTGCCCGCCGGCCCGGTGGCCGTCACCTCCGGCTCCCTGGACGCCATCGAACGCGTCCTGGCCGCCCATCTGAAGCCCGGGGACACCGTCGCCGTGGAAGACCCGGGGTGGGGCAGCCTGCTCGACCTCGTACCGGCGCTCGGGCTGCGCGTGACCCCTGTCGGTGTCGACGACGAGGGGCCGCTCCCCGACGATGTGCGCGCCGCGCTGGAGTCCGGCGCGCGGGCGTTGATCGTCACCGACCGCGCGCAGAACCCGACCGGGGCCGTGATGAGCGCCACGCGCGCGCGTGCGTTGCGTTCCGTGCTCCGCCGCCACCCGGAGACCCTGCTGATCGAGGACGACCACGGCCACGGCATCGTCGACCAGCCCCTGCACCCCCTGGCCGGAACCACCCACACCTGGGCCCTCGTCCGCTCGGTCGCCAAGGCCTACGGCCCCGATCTGCGCCTCGCCGTGCTCACCGGCGACGCCGTCACCCTCGACCGCGTCCGTGGCCGCCAACGGCTGGGCCCGGGCTGGGCCAGCCGCATCACCCAGCGGGCCGTGGCCCGGCTGTGGGCCGACGGCGCCGTCGACACCCCGGCGGTGGCGGCGGCGTACGGCGCCCGCCGGGACGCGCTGATCGCCGCGCTCGCCGAACGCGGGATCGCGGCCCACGGCACCAGCGGCCTGAACGTGTGGATCCCGGTACCGGACGAGACCGGCGCGGTCGCCCGTCTCCTCCACGCCGGTTGGGCCGTGGCCCCCGGCGCCCGCTTCCGCCTGGGCGCACCGCCCGGCATCCGCGTCACCGTCTCGACGCTGACCGCCGACGAGTCCGGACCGCTGGCGGAGGCGATCGCATCGGCCAGCGGCCCGGCACCGGTTCGCGGTTACGTCTGACACCGGTTCCCGGGCACCTACGGCCCGACGGCTAGCGGTTCTCTCTCGGCCGCACCTGCGTAAGTCCCGCCCCCGCCAGCACGATCACCGCCCCGACCGGAGTCGACCAGGTCAGCGACTCGCCCAGGATCGCGACGCCCGCCGCCGCGGCGATGACCGGGATGAAGTACGTGACCATCTGGGCGGTCGTGGGGCCGACTTCGGCGACCAGGCCGTACTGGACGAGGAGGGCGAGACCCGTGCCCAGAGTGCCCAGTGCGGCGATCGCCAGCAGGGGGAGGAGCGGGAAGTGGGCCGGCACGGACGTGAACAGCGAGGTGATCGCGGCCAGTTGGAGGGTGGCCAGGAGCAACTGGGCGCCCGTCAGCGAGAGATGCGACGCACCGGTGCCCGCCAGTGTGCGGCGGACGTAGATCCAGCCGATCGGGTAGCTGAGCGAGGCCAGCAGGGCCATCGCCGTGCCTCTGGCGTCCAGGCCGCTGAAGCCCTGCCAGGCGCCCAGGACGGTGAGGACGCCCAGGAAGCCGAGGCCCAGACCGGCCACGCGGACGCGGGTCGGGCGGTCCTCGGAGAGGGCGACCAGGGACAGTGCCATGCCCCACAGCGGCGAGGTCGCGTTGCAGATGCCCGCGAGCGTGGACGGGATCGTCAGCTCGGAATAGGCGAAGAGGGAGAACGGCAGGGCGTTGAGCAAGAACGCGGCGACCGTGAGGTGGGCCCAGATGCGCGCGCCGCGCGGCAGCCGCTCCCGCTTCACCGCCATCGCCGCCGCGAGCACCACCGTCCCGAACAGCAGCCGCCCGAAGGTGACTTGGAAGGGTGCGTAGCCATGGGTGCCCACCTTGATGAGCAGGAAGCTGAAGCCCCAGACGAGGGAGAGCGCCCCGAACCGCAGCCGCCAGTCGAGGGCGCGGCGGGGGAGGGGTGAGGTGGTAACCCCAGCCTGCTTCGGGGCGGCATCGGCGGTGGTACTGACTGTGCTCATGGGTAACAAGATCCTGGCCTAGACCTCGTAGCACAAGCGAGATTCCGCGCCAGCTATCTCGTAGTATCGCTTACATGTTGAACCTGGAGCGCCTGCGCACCCTGGACGCCCTCGCCCGGCACGGCTCGGTCAGTGGTGCCGCCGAGGGGCTGCATGTGACGACCTCGGCCGTGTCGCAGCAGATGGCCAAGCTGGAGCGGGAGGTCGGGCAGCAGCTCCTCGCCAAGAACGGGCGGGGGGTGCGGCTCACCGACGCCGGCCGGCTGCTCGCGGAGCACGCGGGGCGCATCCTCTCCCAGGTGGAGCTGGCCCAGGCCGACCTGGAGGCTCAACGCGGGCAGGTGGTCGGCGAGTTGAGGATCTCCGCGTTCCCGACCGCCGCCCGCGGCCTGTTCCCCACCGCGCTCGCCGCCCTGCGCGCCCAGCACCCCGCGCTGCGCGTCCGCTCCACGGAACAGGAGCCGGAGCGCGGCATCGCGGGCGTCGTGCGCGGCTTTCTCGATCTCGCGGTCGTCCTCGACTGGTACAACAAGCCGATGCCGCTGCCGGACGGCCTGGTGAAGGCGCCGATCCTGGACGACCCCGCCGACGTGGCGATGCCGGTCGGCCATCCGCTGGCCGGGCGCGCAGAGGTGGACCTCGGCGAGTTCGCCGAGGACGAGTGGATCACCTGGGCCGAGGGCGAGTTCTGCCACGAGTGGCTGATGTTCACCCTGCGCTCCCGCGGCATCGAACCGATCATCGGCCACCGCGCCGCCGAGACACACACCCAACTGGGCCTGGTGGCCGCCGGGTTGGGTGTGTGCGTCGTACCCCTGCTGGGCCGCAACCCGATGCCCGCCGGAGTCGTCACCGTCCCCCTGAAGCAGCGGGTCCGCCGCCATGTCTACGTCGTCTGGCGCGCCGACGCCGACCGCCGCCCGTCCATCCGCGCGGCGGTCGAGGCGCTGCGGGCGGCGGCCGAGACCGTCGGCTGAGCGTCCGCCCGGGAGCAACTCGCCTACAGCGCCGCCAACTTGCGGAAATCCCAGGATGCGAGCGTGTCCGGCGTCAGCCGTATCCACGCGTGCCGGCCGTCGTACGGCATCGCGTCCAGGCCGAAGTTCTTCTGCGCGAACAGCTTCTCCACGGCGACGAGTTCGGGATGTGGCTCGCCCGTGCGCGGGGCCTCGCCGACGAACTCGACGGTCCCGGACAGCTCGACGCCCCGCAACTCGTCGTAGGCGTGCCCGCCGTCGATCACCACCGCGACGCGCGGGTCGCGGCGCAGGTCCGCCCAGCGCTTGCTGCGTGTGATCGAGTACAGCCAGAGCGAGGTGCCGTCCCAGACGAACCAGAGCGGGCTGACGTGCGGGGCCCCGTCCGCGGAGGCGGTCGCGACGCGGCAGGTGCGCTCGGTGGCGAGGAACTCGTCCAGTTCCTCGGGTGTCATCATGATCTTCCGGCCTCGACGCTGAGTGGCGGTCATGCGATCCCCTTCGGCTACGGCTCGTCGAGCGGCGGGCAGCCGCTTCTGACGCTACGTCAGAAGCGGGGCCGGAGAAGCGTCGGCCGTCTTCCCTCCGCACGCGATGCTCGTTACTGTCGCCCGCCCCGGCCGTCGACGACAAGGGAGAGCCATGCCGTCGCACGCACAACTCAGTGAGATCCTCGACACGGTGAGCACTGCGCTGCTGACCGTCGAATGTCAACAGGGGGTGGTCGGACCGGACAGCGCACTGCCCGAACTCGCCCTCGCCGCACGCCAGTCGGGCGCGCTCGCCAACGTGGCCCGACTGGTCGCCGCCGCGCACGAGAGCGGGGTGCAGGTGATCCATGCCGTTGCCGAGCGCCGGCCCGACGGCCGGGGCGCGAACCGCAACGCCCGGCTGTTCCGCGCCGCCGAACGCCTCCCCGTACAACAGCTGTCGGGCACCACGGCGGTCCGCGTGGCACCCCCGATCGAGGTCGCCGACGAGGACTTCGTCGTACGACGGCTGCACGGTCTGTCGCCGATCCAGGGCACCGAAGTCGACGCGCTGTTACGCAACTTGGGCTGCCGCACACTGATCGTCACCGGCGTCTCGGCCAATGTGGCGATTCCCAACGCGGTGTTCGACGCCGTCAACCGCGGCTACACCGTCGTCGTCCCCAGGGACGCCATCGCGGGGGTGCCCGCTGACTACACCCCCGCGATGATCCGCAACACCCTCGCATTGGTCGCTACGGTCGCGACCACGGACGAGGTGCTGGGCTGTCTCAAACGACCGCGCCGAGGCTGAACGTCACGCCAGCGTGATGGAGTCCCCGGACACGGTGATCTGCTCGGCGGGCAGCGCCGTGGTCGCGGGGCCCTTCTTCACGCTGCCGTCCGTGACGGAGAACTCGCTCTTGTGGCACGGACAGACGATGACGCCGTTGCTGATGCTGCTCACCGCACAGCCCTGGTGGGTGCACTTCGACGAGAACGCCTTGTACGTGCCCGCCGTCGGCTGGGTGACCACCACGCCCTGGCTGGCGAAGATCTTGCCGCCGCCCTCGGGGATGTCGGTGGTTTTCGCCAGTTCGGTGCCGCCCGCGTCGCCCTGGGCAGTGGTCGAGCCGGACGTGCTGCTGGAGCTGGACGTGTCCGAGGAGTCCGACGACGAGTCGTCGCTGGACGAGCACGCGGTCAGCGCGACGGCGAGTCCCGCCGCGCCGACCGCCGCCAACGCGGTGCGACGGGACGGCGCCGTAACGGGTTCGAACGATTCGCTGGTCATGCTGACGTTCCTTCCATGGGAAGCATTCGTGGGTGTGCAAAGGGGTACGAGGTGCGGGTGACCGTCGTTCAGACGGTGTCGAGAGCTTGGCCTTATCGAGATCAGGAAGACGTAAAACGTCCCTGTCGGTCAGCTGTCGGCCGCGTATAAGGCCTGATCAGGCACCTGTAACAGCCCCCAGCAACAGGCGCGGGCAACCTGCGGCGACGTCCAAGGAAGTCATGTCGCACATCTAGCCGTACCGACTGGTCGGTACTAGCCTCCGCCGGAACGGAAGGAGCCCCCACCTCCCACCGCCCCCTTCGTCCCCGCACGTTCCAAAGGGAGTCGTATGCCCTCCGCCTCCGCACCTTCCGACACGCGAGGCCCCGGTGCCGCCGCGTTCGGCACCGGCGCTCGCGGCTCGCTCGCGCGGCTGTACCGCCGCGACCTGGCGGCGTATCCGGCCACCGGGCGACGCATGTCGTACCTGGCGATCGTGGTGGTCACGACCGTCGTGCTCTACTACATGCTCTACATCCAGTACGCGGTGGCGACGTCGATCATCACCCACTTCGACATGACCTACCGCTACTTCGTGTGGGTCTCGGTCATCGGCAACGCGATCGGCGCCTTCGCCTCCCTCGTGGCCGGCCTCGCGGACCGCTGGGGACGGGCGAACCTCGTGGTCTACGGACTGCTGGTCGCCGCGCTCCTCGTCTTCTTCGGACTGCCCAACGCGGGTGACAAGACGGCCTACTTGGTGCTGTTCGCCGTCGTGAGCTTCATCGAGGGCATCGTGCTGGTCGCGACGCCGGCGCTGATCCGCGACTTCTCACCGCAGCTCGGCCGAGCCACCGCGATGGGCTACTGGACGATGGGGCCGGTCATCGGCAGCCTGGTCGTCACCTCGGTCACCAGCAGTACGCTCGACACCGCCGGTTGGCAGGACGAGCTGCGCTACTCCGGGGCGGCCGGGCTGGTCGTGTTCGTCATCACCCTGATCGCCCTGCGCGAGCTGTCGCCGGGGCTGCGCGACCAGATCATGGTCAGCCTGCGCGACCGGGCCCTGGTGGAGGCGCGCGCCAAGGGACTGGACACCGAGGCGGTACGGCGCGGCGAGTGGCGCCAGATGCTGCGCCTGGACATCCTCGGCTCCGCCTTCGCGATCGCCGTCTTCCTGCTGCTCTACTACGCGGCCGTCGGCAACTTCGTCGTCTACTTCTCGACCACCTTCGGCTACAGCGAGCAGCGCACCAACGGCCTGGCCAACTGGTACTGGGCCGCGAACGCCCTCGCGCTGATCGTGGCAGGGCTGCTTTCCGACCGGCTGCTGGTGCGCAAGCCCTTCATGATCGTCGGCGGGATCGGTGCGATTGTGGCGACCGCGATCTTCGCCTCGCTCGCCACCCACGCGACGACCGGCTACTACACCTTCGCCTGGCTGTTCGTCGCGATCGGTGTGTTCAGCGGGGTCGCCTACGCGCCGTGGATGGCGAGCTTCACCGAGACCGTGGAGAAGCGGAACCCGGCCGCGACCGCCGCAGGGCTCGCGGTCTGGGGCTGGACGGTACGGATCGTGGTCGCCGTGTCGGCCGCGTTCATCCCGGTGCTCGTCACCTCCGTCACCCCGCTCGTCGAGCACGGCGCCGAGGTGGCGGCCGCGACGAAACAGGCCGCCCCGGCACTCGCCATCGTCGACGCGCACCCCCAACTCTTCGCCGAATTCGGCAAGTACACGCCGACCACGACGCCTCCCGCCCTGGCCGCCCAGGCGGTCAAGGAAGTCGGCGCCGCCGATCTGGCCGTCGTACAGAAGGCGCAGCCGCAGCTCAAGGTGCTCAAGGAGCACGGGCCGGACGTGCAGAAGGCCGTGAAGAACGGTCCCGGGGAGTGGCGCACCTGGTGGTGGATCTGTGTGGGCGGCCAAGTCCTCTTCCTGCCCTTCGTGTTCGTGATGGCCGGCCGCTGGAGCCCGAAGAAGGCGCGCGAGGACGCCCGGGCCCACCAGGACGCCGTGGACCGGGAGTTGGCCGCGCTCGCCACTAGCGAGGCCTGACCGCGCGGACGCGCGGGCGCTCTTGGCCGGTGATCACGCGCGATCACTATGCTCACTTCATGAAGGAAGTGATCGCGACCCGCTACATCACACCCCTGCGTGAGGGCGGCTCGCTGCCCGGGCTCGTCGAGGGCGACGACTTCGGGACGTACGTCATGAAGTTCAGCGGCGCGGGGCAGGGCCGCAAGACGCTCGTCGCCGAGGTCGTCGTGGGGGAGCTGGCCCGGCGGCTGGGATTCAGGGTGCCCCGCCTGGTGACCCTCGACCTCGACCCCGTGCTCGGCCTCGGCGAACCCGACCAGCAGGTCCAGGAACTGCTCAAGTCCAGCGGCGGCACCAACCTCGGCATGGACTTCCTGTCCGGCGCGCTCGGCTTCGACCCGCTGGCCTTCACGGTGAGCCCCGAGGAGGCCGGCCGGATCGTCTGGTTCGACGCCCTCGTCAACAACGTCGACCGCTCCTGGCGCAACCCCAACCTGCTGATGTGGCACGGCGACCTGTGGCTCATCGACCACGGCGCCACCATGATCTGGCACCACAACTGGCCCGGCGCCCAGACTTCCGCGGCCCGCCCCTACGACGCCGCCGACCACGCCCTCGCCCGCTTCGCGCCGGACGTCGCGACCGCGGCCGTGGACCTGGCGCCGAAGGTCACCGAGGAACTCCTCGCGGAAGTCACCGCCGAGATCCCCGACGCCTGGCTGACCGGCGAACCCGGCTTCGACACCCCGGACCTCCTCCGTGAGGCGTACGTGGCACCCCTCCTCGCGCGCGTGCCCTTCCTCCACGAACGCATCAAGGGACTCCAGTGACCGAGCGCCACATCATCCGCCCGAGCGAGGCGAACACCCGGGACGTCTTCGAGTACGCCCTCCTGAGGGTCGTACCGCGCATCGAGCGCGGCGAGTGCGTCAACGCCGGGGTCCTCGTCTACTGCCGCGCCCAGTCCTACGTCGGCGCCCGCACCCATCTGGACGAAGCGAGGCTGCTCGCCCTCGACCCGGCGGCCGACGTGGCCGGAATCAGGGCCGCGCTCGGCGCCGTGGAGGGCGTGTGCGCGGGCGGGGAGGCGGCCGGGCAGGCGGCCGTCGACGATGCCGGGCGGCGGTTCCGGTGGCTGATCGCGCCGCGGTCCACGGTGGTGCAGCCGGGGCCCGTGCACACCGGGCTCACCGTCGATCCGGCGGCCGAGGCGGAGCGCCTGCTGGACCTGCTGGTGAGGTAATGGATCACACCTGGCCGCGCGCACGTTGACACCGAGTGCCAGGGCTTCTAGCGTCACGACTGCCGAAGGTACTAAGCGGTCGCTCACCGGCGGGCCGCGTTTCAAGGGCGAGAGATTCTCAAGGGCGAGGAGAACCAGCAATGTCCACCACTGAGCAGCGGGTCGCGATTGTCACCGGCGGGGCGCGGGGCATCGGCGCCGCCACCGCCGTACGCCTCGCGGCCGAGGGCCGTGCGGTCGCCGTGATCGACCTCGACGAGGCCGCCTGCAAGGACACCGTGGAGAAGATCACCGCGGCCGGCGGCAAGGCCCTCGCGGTCGGCGCCGATGTCTCCGACGAGGCGCAGGTCGAGGCCGCGATCACGCGGATCGTCGCGGAGCTGGGCGCGCCGACGATCCTCGTCAACAACGCGGGCGTGCTCCGCGACAACCTCCTCTTCAAGATGAGCGTCGCCGACTGGGACACCGTCCTCGGCGTGCACCTGCGCGGCTCGTTCCTGATGACCAAGGCCGTCCAGAAGCACATGGTCGACGCGGGCTTCGGCCGGATCGTCAACCTCTCCTCGTCCTCCGCCCTCGGCAACCGCGGCCAGGCCAACTACTCCGCCGCCAAGGCCGGTCTCCAGGGCTTCACCAAGACCCTCGCCATCGAGCTCGGCAAGTTCGGCATCACGGCCAACGCCGTCGCCCCCGGCTTCATCGCCACCGACATGACCGCCGCGACCGCCGCCCGCGTCGGCATGGGCTTCGACGACTTCAAGGCCGCCGCCGCCACCCAGATCCCGGTGCAGCGCGTCGGCGAGCCCGACGACATCGCCAACGCCGTCGCCTTCTTCACCAACGAGGCGGCCGGTTTCGTCTCCGGCCAGGTGCTGTACGTCGCCGGCGGACCGCTCAACTAGGAACACAGGAACACGGGAACGCGGGAAACCATGACTGAACTGCCTGAACTCTCCGGCAAGGTCGCCGTCATCACCGGCGCCAGCCGCGGCATCGGCTACGGCGTCGCCGAGGCGCTGCTCGCCCGCGGCGACCGGGTCTGCATCACCGGCCGCAGCGAGGACGCCCTCAAGGAGGCCGTCGAGGCGCTCGGCGCCGAGCGCGTCATCGGCGTCGCCGGCAAGGCCCACGACGAGGCCCACCAGACCGTCGTCGTCGAGCGCACGATGGAGGCCTTCGGCCGCGTCGACTTCCTGGTCAACAACGCCGGTACGAACCCGGTGTTCGGCCCCATCGCCGACCTCGACCTCAACGTCGCCCGGAAGGTCTTCGAGACCAACGTCATCTCGGCGCTCGGCTTCGCCCAGAAGACCTGGCACGCCTGGCAGAAGGACAACGGCGGCGCCATCGTCAACATCGCCTCCCTCGCCGGCGTCTCCGCCTCGCCGTTCATCGGCGCGTACGGCGTCAGCAAGGCCGCGATGATCAACCTGACGCTCCAGCTGGCGCACGAGTTCGCGCCCGGCGTACGGGTCAACTCGATCGCCCCGGCGGTCGTGAAGACCAAGTTCGCCGCCGCCCTGTACGAGGGCCGCGAGGCGGAGGCCGCCGCCTCCTACCCGCTGGCCCGGCTCGGCGTGCCGTCCGACATCGGCGGCACCGCCGCGTTCCTCACCTCGGACCAGTCCGACTGGATCACCGGCCAGACCCTCGTCGTCGACGGAGGCATCCTCCTCAACGCCGGAGTCGGCTGACCGATCCGCCCGGGCGCCGATCTCTTTGCTGTTCCCTTGACGGAATCGGCGCCCGTGTCAGGACATAAAACGCGCACAGCCGAATGACAACGTCGTCATAGAAACGCTGCTCAACAGCCCCGTCCGAACCAGCTTTTCCGGGCGGGGAACTGCGGTACGGTCTGCCGACCCTTGGTACGGCGGATCGAGGAGCGTGCGTGTGTTCACCCGGAACCGAGGCCTGCGGGCAGGCACGGCGATCGCGTCGATATCCCTGATGGCCGGATGCGGTGTGTTCTCGGACGAGAATCCCGACGACCGGGGAGCCATCGTCGTCGGGACCACCAGCGCCCCCAGCACACTCGATCCGGCCGCCTCCTGGGACGGCTCCTGGGAGCTGTTCCGCAACATCTACCAGACGCTGCTGGCCTACCCGTCCGGCGCGACCACACCCGAGCCCGACGCGGCCAAGAGCTGTGCGTTCACCGACGGTTCGAACACGACGTACCGCTGCGAACTCCGCGCGGACATGAAGTTCGCCGACGGCGACACCCTCGACGCCCGGGCCGTCAAGCACTCCATCGACCGGATCCGGCAGATCGACGTGTCGGGCGGACCCACAGGCCTGCTCGGCAGCCTCGACCGGGTACAGGTCCTCGGCGACCGCGAGGTCGTCTTCCACCTCAACAAGCCCGACGCCACCTTCCCGTTCGTGCTCGCCACCCCGGCCATGTCGATCGTCGACCCCGACGACTACCCCGCGCACTCCCTGCGCAAGGACGGCAAGGTCTTCGGCTCCGGGCCGTACACCCTGAAGTCGTACGACGACGGGAAACAGGCCCGACTGGTCAAGAACGACCACTACAAGGGCTTCGCCCGGCGCGAGAACAGCGCGGTGACGATCCGCTACTTCCAGGACTCCGCCACCATGGTCAAGGCGCTGCGGGACGGGAAGATCGACGTCACCTACCGCGGCCTCGCCGCCGACGACATCATCGCCCTCCAGGGCCGCGCCTCCAAGAGCCTGCAACTGGTCGACGGCTCCGGCACCGACATCAACTACCTGGTGTTCAACCCCAAGGACAAGTGGGCCGGGAACCTCGCCGTCCGCAAGGCCGTCGCCCAGCTCGTCGACCGCGGGGCGATCACCCACAAGATCTACCGCGACACCGTGGACCCGCTCTACTCGATGGTCCCCAAGGGCCTCACCGGCCACACCACCGCCTTCTTCGACGACTTCGGAGACCCCAGCGTCCCCAAGGCCCGCAAGCTCCTCACCGACGCGGGCATCAAGCAGCCCGTCCCGCTCACCCTCTGGTACACGAGCGACCGCTACGGCTCCGAGACCGCCCTCGAATTCAGGGAACTGAAGCGGCAGTTGGACAACTCCGGGCTCTTCACGATCACCCTGAGGAGCCGCCCCTGGAAGACGTACGTGACGGGCTACCAGAAGGGCGAGTACCCGGTGTTCGGGCGCGGCTGGTCCCCGGACTTCCCCGACGCCGACAACTTCATCGCGCCGTTCGTGGGGCGGCAGAACGCGCTCGGTACGCCCTACCCGTCGACCAGGATCACCGACGTACTGCTGCCCGAGTCCCGCCAGGAGAGCGACCGGGCCGACGTGGTCAAGGAGTTCGAGGACGCCCAGCAGGTCCTGGTGGACGACGCGCGGCTGCTGCCGCTGTGGCAGGGCCGGCAGTACGTGGCCGCGAGCGAGGACGTCTCCGGCGGGGAGCAGGCCCTGGACCCGTCGACGATCATGATGATGTGGGAGCTGTACCGCAAGACCAGCTGGTGACAGGGCTCTTGGCACCCGTTGTCAGTGGCCGCCTGTAGGTTCTGGGCATGGCAGCGACCGCATCGCGCGGTCGCCCCTCATCGCAGTTGCCGCACACGGTAAGGAAGTTGACGTGACCGACATCTCCATGCTCCCCGAGTCCTGGCGCGGGGTCCTGGGCGACGAGCTTCAGCAGCCCTACTTCAAGGAGCTGACCGAGTTCGTCGAGGAGGAGCGCGCGAAGGGCCCGGTCTACCCGCCGCGCGAGGAGGTCTTCGCCGCGCTGGAGGCGACGCCGTACGACCAGGTGAAGGTGCTGGTCCTCGGCCAGGACCCGTACCACGGCGAGGGCCAGGGCCACGGCCTGTGCTTCTCGGTCCGCCCCGGGGTGAAGACCCCGCCCTCCCTGCGGAACATCTACAAGGAGATGAAGGAGGAGCTGGACCTCCCGATCCCGGACAACGGCTATCTGATGCCGTGGGCCCAGCAGGGTGTCCTGCTGCTCAACGCGGTGCTCACGGTCCGCTCCGGCGAGGCGAACTCGCACAAGGGCAAGGGCTGGGAGAAGTTCACGGACGCGGTGATCCGCGCGGTGGCCGACCGCCCCGACCCGGCGGTCTTCGTCCTGTGGGGGAACTACGCGCAGAAGAAGCTCCCGTTGATCGACGAGGAGCGCCACGTGGTGGTCAAGGGCGCGCACCCCTCCCCGCTGTCGGCCAAGAAGTTCTTCGGCTCCCACCCGTTCACCCAGATCGACGAGGCCGTCGCGAAGCAGGGCCACACCGCGATCGACTGGCGCATCCCGAACCTGGGCTGACCCCACCCGGGCCGGTCCGGGGCCGCCTGACGGGGATTGTCAGTGCCGCCGGTTAGCGTCGATGGAGACAGCCAGGGTGGCTGGCGAGTGCGGAGGACGCGGTGGCGGAGCGACAGGAGCAGGCGGCGCCGGACGCTGTGCTGACGCGGATCGGACAGGTCGTCATGCTGCACCACGGCGGCGACCGCGAGGAGGCCCGGGAGCGGCTGCTGGGCCTGTGGACGGAGCTGGGCGAGGACGGCGACCCGCTCCACCGCTGCACACTCGCCCACTACCTCGCCGACACCCAGGACGACCCGACCGACGAACTGGCCTGGGATCTCAGGGCGTTGTCGGCGGCGGACGAACTGGCGGACGGGCGGAACACCGGAAACCCCGGGGAGGCCGAAGACACCGGGGACACCGGGGACACCGGGGACGTCGGCCAGGAGGGGGCGATCGCGATCCGCGCCTTCTACCCCTCCCTGCACCTCAACCTCGCCGCCGACTATGTGAAGCTCGACCGCCCGGACGCCGCCCGCACCCACATCCGCCGCGCCCGCGCCGCCTGCACCGTCCTCGCCGACGACGGCTACGGCAACGGGGTGCGGGCCGCGATCGGCCGGCTGGAGCTGCGGCTGGGCGACGGGGGCGCGGGCGGGGGCGAGAGCTGGGGGCCGCCGAGACAGCGGCCGTAGGGTCCCGGCGGCACTGTGATTCCGGAGCCCTCTCGCCTCAACGCCCGTACGTCTGGCCGCAGATGACCGACTGCGGGCTGTCCGACTGCCAGCCGCCGTACTTCTTGCCCAGGGCGCAGACGTCCTGCGTGTTCTTGGGCACCGACTTCACCACGTCCGGAATGTCTGCGCCCGGCTGCCGGGGGTGGTGCGGCTTCGGGTGCGGATGGGGCTGGGAATGCGAGTGAGTGTGCTGAGGTGAGCGGGGGACCGGTGCCTGGGCCGCCTTCGGGGGCTGGACCGGTACGCGGTGCGGCGGATGCGTGGCGGGTTTCGGGCGGTGGGACGGGTCGATGAGTTCCAGCGCCTCCCGCGCCGGGGCCTGTACGACCTGCGGCTCCGCGCTGCCGTCCGGGCGCGGCACCGACGCGTGTGACGGTACGGCCGGGGGAGCGGGGGCCGCCGGTCGCTGGACCGTCACACAGCCGGAGAGGGCCGAGACAGCCACGGTGACCAGGAGCGTTGCGGTGGTCGTCGTTCGATGCACCCGCGCAACTCTGCTGGTTCCGGCCCCGTTTGGGACAGCGGACGGGCGGATGATGCCCCACACGGGTGATCTCCGCCCCCTTACGGACGGCGCGCGCCTGCTCCGGGTGACGGGTGTCGGGTGACGTGACGTCAGTCGCCGGTGTTAGCTGCCGGTGTCAGTCGCCGGTGTCAGTCGCCGGTGTTGCCGTCGATCCGCTCGCGGAGCAGGTCGGCGTGGCCGTTGTGCCGGGCGTACTCCTCGATCATGTGGGTGTAGATCCAGCGCAGGTTGAAGCGCTCACCGGTGCGCCGGTGCTTGCCCACGGAGACGTCGTCCAGGGCGAACCGGGCCGCGTACTCGTTCGCCACTTCGATCTCGGCCTGCCAGGTGGCGTACGCCTCCGCCCAGCTGTCCGCCTCGGTGAGATGGAACTCGCCGTCCGGGTCCTCGTCGGTGTAGTAGATCGGGTCCACCTGCTCGTCCGCCATGACCTTGCGGAACCAGCCCCGCTCCACCTCCGCCATGTGCCGCACCAGGCCCATGAGCGACAGCGTGGACGGCTCCACGGAAGCGGTCCTCAGCTGCTCGTCGGTCAGTCCCTCGCACTTCCAGGCCAGGGTGTCCCGGTGGTACTTCAGCCAGCCTTCCAGCATGGTGCGTTCGTCGGCGGTGGTGGCGGGTTCACTGCGCTCGATGGTCATGCCCGCATCCTCGCGTGCTCAGACCGCCCGCACCAACGGGTATTCCCCCGCCGTATGCTTCCGAGGAGGTACAGGAGGTACCGCTGGGCGAGCGTTGGGAGACTCCGTGAAGGTCGGCTGCATCGGACTCGGTGACATCGCGCAGAAGGCCTACCTGCCGGTTCTCGGCAGCCTGCCCGGGGTCGAGCTGCACCTCCAGACCCGCACCCCCGCCACCCTCGCCCGGGTCGCCGACGGCCTCCACGTGCCGCAGGACCGGCGGCACACGGACCTCGACGCGCTCCTCGCGCAGGGCCTCGACGCCGCGTTCGTGCACGCACCCACGATCGTGCACCCCGAGATCGTCACCCGGCTGCTGGAGGCGGGCGTACCGACGTACGTCGACAAGCCGATGGCGTACGAACTCGCCGACTCCGAGCGGTTGGTGAGGCTCGCGGAGGAGCGGAACGTGTCGCTCACGGTCGGGTTCAACCGGCGCTACGCCCCCGGGTACGCGCAGTGTGTCGACCACCCGCGCGAGTTGATCGTCATGCAGAAGAACCGGATCGGGCTCCCGGAAGCGCCGCGCACGATGATCCTGGACGACTTCATCCATGTCGTGGACACCCTGCGGTTCTTGGTGCCGGGGCCGATCGAGGACGTGACCGTGCGCGCCCGCGTCCAGGACGGACTGCTGCACCACCTCGTGCTCCAGCTCTCCGGCGACGGCTTCACCGCGCTCGGGGTGATGAACCGGCTCAGCGGCTCGGTGGAGGAGATCCTGGAAGTCTCGGGCCAGGACACCAAGCGTCAGGTCCTCAACCTCGCCGAGGTCGTCGACCACAAGGGCCAGCCGACGATACGGCGCCGCGGGGACTGGGTCCCGGTGGCCCGGCAGCGCGGCATCGAGCAGGCCGTCCTCACGTTCCTCGACGCCGTACGCGCCGGAAAGGTGCTCAGCGCCCGGGACGCGCTGGCGACTCACGAACTGTGCGAGCGGGTGGTACGAGCGGTCGCGGACCGGTCCGCCGCAGCCTGAGCGCCTGTACCCCCTCGCCGGCGCACATCGTCGCGAGGATCAGCAGCGCCATACCCACCGGCCAGGCGCCGTAGCGGACGTACGGCGTGACGCCGTGCGCGAGCGGGACGTCGTAGACCTGGGTCGTGCTCTTGTTGGTGCCCAGCCATGATCCGATGCGCCGGCCGCTCGGGCCGTAGACGGCGGAGACGCCGGTCAGGGTGGCGTGGACCATCGGGCGGCCGGTCTCGGCGGCGCGCAGGGCGGCGAGGGTGGCGTGCTGCTCCGGGGCCCAGCTGTTCTGGAACGACGAGGTCGACGACTGGGCGAGCAGGACGTCCGCGCCGTCCTGGGCGAGATGGCGGCTCATGTCGGGGAACGCGGTCTCGAAGCAGATCAGCGGGCCGATGCGCAGCCCGTGCCCCGCGTTCATCACGACCTGCTCGGTGCCGTGCCTGCGGTCCACGCCCGCCGCCTTGCCGACGGAGGTGGCCCAGCCGAGCAGGGAGCGGAACGGGATGTACTCGCCGAAGGGGACGAGCCGCATCTTGTCGTAGCGGTCGCCGGTGAGGCCGTTGGGGCCGACCAGGATCGAGCTCTTGTAGATGCCGGGCTTGTCGGAGCGCTCGGCGTCCACGTTGACCAGGATGTCGGCGCCGGTCTCCTTGGAGAGGGCGGCGATACGGCGGGCGAGATCGGGCCGCTTGGTGAGGTCGAAGCCGACGCTGCTCTCGCCCCAGGCGATCAAGTCGACGTCCTGGCCGACGAGTTGGCGGGTCAGCTGCTCCTCGCGGTCGAAGCGCCGGGCGCCGCTCTCGTCGCCGTCGATGATCCCGGGCTGTACAACGGCGATCCGGACGTGGCCGTCGACGTCGGGGCGCGGCGACCACACCCAGGCCGCCGAGGTCACGGCGGTGGTGACCAGAAGCCCGGCGACGGCGGGCACCCGCACCGCGCGGACCGCGACCAGCACGGCGACCGCGACATTGACGGCCACCACCAGGAAGCTCAGCAGCCACACCCCGCCGACGGACGCGAGCCGCAGCGCCGGTTCCACCTGCCACTGGGTGGAGCCGAGCAGCCCCCAAGGGCCGCCCAACCCCTGCCAGGACCGCACGAGTTCGACCATCAGCCAGCCCGAGGGCAGGACGAGCAGCGCGGCACCGCCCCGCCGGGGCGACGGCACGCCACCGAGGAAGCGCCGCACCAGCCAGCCCCACGGAGCCCACAGCGCGCCGAGCAGCCCCGCGATGACCACGATGAACACGCTCAGGCTCGGCACCAGCCAGCTGTGCACGGCCAGCATGAACCCGAGCCCCCCGAACCAGCCGTCGTAGACCGCCCGTCGCCCGGTCGGCGCCGAGCGCGTCAGCAGGATCCAGGGGACGAGCGCGACGTAGGCGAACCACCACAGGGACGGCGCGGGGAACGCGAACACGGGCAGGGCGCCCGCGAACACGGCGAGCAGGGAACGCCGCCAGGGGGAGACGAGCCAGTCGCCGAAGTCCTTCATGCGAACCCCCTACCCACTGGTGGCTCCGGTGTGCGTGCCGCGGCCTATCCCGGACAGCGGACGCCGAACCGGTCGTATCAGTTGACCACGGCTTCCGGGCGCCGCTCGGGAAGGCGCCGCCACTTCTCCTCCACGACGACCTCGGTCAGCCGCCAGCCGTCGTCCGCCCGCAGCAGCCCGAAGGCGTACCGCCCGCCGCACACGAAGTCGGGCGCGGTGGAACCGTCGCTGTCGTCCTCCTTGGCGAAGCGCATCGGATTGACATAGTCGGCCTGGACCCGGGCGGTGTCGTCGGTGTGCTGGTCCAGGGCTCCGAAGCGGATCCGCCGGTTGACGATCAGGTGCTGTCGCATCGGGAAGAGCTTCATGCTCTCCGCGAGCCACTCGGCGATCTGTTCAGCGTTCCCCTCGATCCCTCCGGCGGACCGGTAGTCGGCTCGCCCGTCCGGGGCGAACAGTTTCCGGTACGCCCCCCAGTCGCCGTCGTCCACCGCCACCGCGTATTCGGTGATCACTTCGTCCACGGCCAGCCGGTCCATCACAATCGCCAGTTCCACACGCTGCGTCATCGGCTCAGTGTTGGCTACGGAGGGTGTCGCGCCAAGGGGGACGCGGATACAAGGTGGGGAACATTGAGTGGTCGTCGTCGCGAGGAGTGCTGATGAAACGTCTTGTCACGGTCGTCACCGGGGGCAGCCGGGGGATCGGCGCCGCGACCTGCCGACGGCTCGCGGAGGACGGGCACGACGTGCTGGTGGGCTACCTCCGGGACGCGGATGCCGCCGAGGACGTCGCGGAGGCGGTACGGCGCGCCGGTGCCCGTTCGGTCTGCGTACGGGCTGACACGTCCGTCGAGGCGGACGTCGAGCGGCTCTTCACGGCGGCCGAGGAGCAACTCGGCCCGGTCACCGGCCTGGTCAACAACGCCGGGGTGACCGGCCCGTTCGGCCGCCTCGCCGACAGTGACCCCGCGGACCTGCGCCGGATCGTCGAGGTCAACCTCCTGGGCACACTGCTGTGTTCGCGCCGCGCCGCGCGGGTCATGACGGCACGCGGAAACGGCGTCATCGTGAACGTGTCGTCCGCCGCCGCCACCCTCGGCAGCCCCGGCGACTACGTCCACTACGCCGCGACGAAGGCCGCCGTCGATGCCCTCACGCTCGGCCTCGCCAAAGAGCTCGGCCCCGACGGCATCCGCGTCAACGCGGTCGCGCCCGGCGTCATCGACACGGAGATCCACGCGAGGTCGGGCGACCCGGACCGCCCCGAGCGGTTGGCGGCGTCGATTCCGCTGCGGCGGGCTGGCCGGCCTGAGGAAGTCGCCGCCGCGATCGCCTGGTTGATGTCGCCGGAGGCGTCCTACGCGACGGGGACGGTGGTGCGGGTGTCGGGCGGGCGGTGAGCGCGGGCCGGCACGGCTCGTCCAGGATTCGTTGCGGCTCGGCTGTGCTGTTCCGTTCAGGCCGCCGCGATGACCTCGTCGCGTATCGCCTTGGCCCACTCGACCACCAACAGCTCGTATTCCTCGCGCTCTTGGGTGGAGAGCGAGCCGCCCGCACGCAGCCAGAGTGCCCGGATCTGCTCGTTCACCTCGGAAGCAGACCGCACGGAACCAGGGGCCACGGAATCGGGGGACATGCGAACAGCCTAGGGGCAAGGACTGACACTGCGCTACCAGACGGCTACTCAGACCGTATGGGGTTGGTCACGGGCGCGGCGACCCCGGTATCCCGTGCGGGCCGGACGTGGTGAGGGCCGAAGTGCGGCAGCGGTCGAGGTACTCGGAGGTCACGCGGGCGAACTGCTGCGTCAGTACCACGAGTTGGCTCCCCCCCCCGTCCATGAACTCGATCCCGAGCCGTGGGCCCTTGCCCTGCCCGGGAGTTGACTCAGCCCGCCGACTCCGCCGCGTGCGGGCTCAGCGCGCCCGCCGTCACCAGCGCGATGATGACGATGCCGAGGGCGATGCGGTAGTAGACGAACGGCATGAAGCTCTTGTGCGAGATGAACTTCATGAACCAGGCGATGACCGCGTACCCGACCACGAACGCGATCACCGTCGCGAACATCGTCGGTCCCCACGCGACATGCCCGCCCTCCGCCGCGTCCTTCAACTCGAAGGCGCCCGAGGCCAGTACGGCCGGCATGGCGAGGAGGAAGGAGTAACGGGCCGCCGCCTCGCGGGTGTAGCCCATGAACAGGCCGCCGCTGATGGTCGCGCCCGAGCGGGAGACGCCGGGGACCAGCGCCATCGCCTGGCAGAGGCCGTAGAGCAGGCCGTCCTTGGTGTTGAGGTCCAGCAGGGTCTTGCGCTGCTTGGGGGCGCGGTGTCGGCCGCCGTTCTCATCGCGGGCCGCGAGGCGGTCGGCGATGCCGATGACGACGCCCATCACGATCAGCATCGTGGCGGTGATCCGCAGATCGCGGAACGGCCCCTCGATCTGGTCCTTGAGCGTCACGCCGAGTACGCCGATCGGGATGGAGCCGACGATCACCAGCCAGCCCATCTGGGCGTCGTGATCGCGCCGCATCTCCTTGTTCGTGAGCGACCGGAACCACGCGGCGAGAATGCGCCCGACATCTTGGCGGAAATAGATCAGCACCGCCGCCTCCGTGCCGAGCTGGGTGATCGCCGTGAAGGCGGCGCCCGGGTCCTCCCAGCCGGAGAAGGCCGCCGTCAGCCGCAGATGCGCGCTGGAGGAGACGGGGAGGAACTCGGTCAGCCCCTGGACGAGTCCGAGGATGAGGGATTCAAACCAAGACATGGAGTTACGGCGTCCAAGTGCTGATCGAGGAGGGGCAAAGGACACACCAAAACGCCGCGCGCGGTGAACGAGTGTGTGTGAGGGGCAGCGTAGCGTCCCGGTGTGACAGGCCGGACACAGGGGTTTCACGGCGGTCGCGCGACTCCGGGCCAGAGGTTTCAGGGCGGTTGCGTGCCCCCGCACACAGAGGTTTCACGAGTGGTCCGACGACTCCGGGTTCGCGGTGTTGACCAGCTGCGGGGGCGGCGCATACGTTGCAGCGGAGGAAAGCGCTTGCTGCATGCGCTCGCTGTCCCCGGAGGAGTGCTGATCACGCCCATGTCCACACAAGCCACCAACCCCGGGGCGTTCCAGCCCTTGCCACCGCTCACCGGCCGACGCATCAGAGCCGCCGTGGTCGGCGCCGGTGCCATCGGCCGGGGTTCCCATTTTCCCGCGCTCGCCCGGCTCGCCGAGGAGGGCGAGACCGAGGTCGTCGCGGCCGTTGACATCGATGCCAAGTCGGTCGAGTCCTTCTGCGCCGAGGCCGGGATCCCGCACGCCTACACCGACCTGGAGCAGATGCTCCGGGAACAGCGGCCCGACCTCGTCACCATCTGCACCCCGCCCACCCTGCACCGCGCGCAGACGATCGCCGCGCTGCGGGCCGGCGCCTGGGTCTGGTGCGAGAAGCCGCCGGTGCCGACGCTGGCCGACTTCGACGCCGTGGAGAAAGAAGAAGGCGCGGCGAAAGAAGAAGGCGCGGAGGGTGTGGAAGGGGGTGCGGAAGAGGGGCCAGGAAAGGGCACGGCCGGTGGGCCGTTCGCCTCGATCGTCTTTCAGCATCGTTTCGGGTCGGGCTCCCGGCATGTGCGGCGGCTGCTCGCCGAGCAGGCGATGGGACGGCCCCTCGTGGCGCACTGCCAGACCACCTGGTACCGCGACACCGCTTACTACGCCGTGCCCTGGCGCGGGCGTTGGGAGACCGAGGGCGGCGGTCCCGCGATGGGGCACGGCATCCACCAGATGGATCTGCTGCTCGATCTGCTCGGGCCGTGGAGCGAGGTGAAGGCCATGGCCGGGCGGCTGGTCCACGACGTGGAGACCGAGGACGTCTCGACCGCGCTGGTCCGCTTCGAGAACGGCGCGATGGCGACCGTCGTGAACAGCGTGCTGAGCCCCGACGAGGTCAGCCGTATCCGCATCGACTGCGAGCGCGCCACCGTCGAACTCACCCACCTGTACGGGCACAGCAACGACAACTGGCGCATCACCCCCGCCCCGGAGGTATCGGGCGAGGAGGTCGCGGCCTGGCAGGACTTCGGGCCGGACGTGCCGAGTTCGCACCTGGAGCAGTTGCGCGAACTCGTCGTCAGCATGCGGGCCGGCGAACGGCCGCGCAGCAGTGGCGCGGACGGGCGCACCAGCCTGGAGCTGATCACCGCGCTCTACAAGTCGGCGTTCACGGACACGACCGTGCGGGCCGGCGAGATCGGCCCCGGAGACCCCTATTACACGGCGCTGCACGGCGGCGCCCCCGGCTGGGCGCCTGTGGCGCGCGAGGAGGTGTCGGCGTGACCGGCCTACGTATCGTCCATGCCCACGGGGACCGCATCACGGTGACCGAACCGGCCACCGGCGTCGAGCTGTTCAGCTATGTGTACCGGCCCGAGGCCGCCTGGGAGGCGCCGAAGCCGTACCTCCACCCGATCCGGACCCTTGCCGGTGACGTCGTCACGGACTACCGGCCCAACGACCACCGCTGGCACAAGGGGCTGCAGTTCACCGCCTCGCATCTGTCGGGCCAGAACCTGTGGGGCGGCAACACATACGTTCACGGTGAGGGGTATCTCCAACTCCCGGAGCGGGTCGGGTCGATGGCCCATGTCGCCTTTGACGAGATCGACGCCGACGATTCGCGTCTGGTCATCGCCGAACGGCTGACCTGGCATCCGTACAGCGGTGAACTCTGGGCCGACGAGCAGCGCCGGATCGAGGTGCACGATGTGGACACGGACGCGGAGTCCGGTTCGTGGGCGCTGACCTGGACGAGCGCCGTGACGAACCGCCGTGACGAGCCCCTGCTGTTCGGCAGCCCGACCACCCACGGGCGCGAGGCGGCGGGCTACACCGGCCTCTTCTGGCGCGGCCCGCGCGCCTTCCGCGACGGCCGGATCATCGGCCCCGACGGCGAGGGCCCCGAACTGATGGGCTCCCAGGGCCCCTGGCTCGCGGTCTCCGGCGAGCACGACGGCACCGACGGCCACGCGACGATCGTCTTCGCGCACGCCCCCGAGAACGACGAGTCCGGCGCTCAGGGCACCCACCCCGATCACTGGTTCGTGCGCAACGAGCCGTTCGCGGGAATCGCCCCCTCCTACGCCTTCTACGACGAGCTGGTGCTCGACCCCGGCGACACGCTCACCCGGCGCTACCGGGTCGTCGTGGCCGACGGGGCGTGGGAGCGGGAGGAGATCGCCAAGTACCTGGAGGCGCGGCCGTGGTGAGTGCAGGGCCCGCAGGGGGTTTCTCCGGGTTGCCGGGCGGGGTCGCCGTCTCGCATCTGTCCGTCTACGACTGGCCTGCCGAGGTCGATGCCGAAATGGACGCCGGCGTGTGCGGCGGAACTCCCCATATGCACCTGACCTGTTCGGAGGGGTACGTCGTCACCGGCGGGCAGGGCGCGGTGCAGACGCTGACGACCTCCGGATACGAGGTGACGCCGCTCGCGGCCGGAACGGTCGCCTGGTTCACGCCGGGCACCATCCACCGGCTCGTCAACGAGGGCGACCTGCGCATCACCGTCCTCATGCAGAACAGCGGGCTGCCCGAGGCGGGGGACGCGGTGCTCACGCTGCCCCCGCAGTACCTCACCGACCCGGAGACGTACGCCGCCGCCACCGTGATCCCGGCCGACGCGCCCGAGGCGGAGCAGGAACGGGTCGCCCGGGCCCGGCGCGACCTCGCCCTGGAGGGCTACCGGGCGCTGCGCTCCGCCGAGGGTCCGGAGGCGCTGGCCGCGTTCCACCGGGCCGCCGCCGCACTGGTACGACCCCGGCTGGCGGAGTGGCGCGAGCGCTGGGAGCGGGGGGCGCGGGCTGCTGCTACGGCCACGGGGGCGCAGCTCGACCGGCTTGAACAGGGGGACTTCTCGCACCTCGCCGATGCCGGGGTACGGGCCGAACAGCCGTCCGCGTATGGGAAGTTCGGGATGTGCGGGCGGTTGGACGTCTACAAGGGGCAGTAGGTCTGGATCTCAGGCTGCGGTGGGGCCCGTCACCGTCCAACCGGGTGTCTGCGGGTGGGCCGTCAGGTCCTGGTGGTGGACCGGGGCGCCGCACGCCGTGCAAGTGACGGCGGGGATCAGTTCGTTGCCGCAGATGTGCTCGATCACCATGGGGCGATCGAGCTGATCCCTTCGAAGATGCCGGTCGCCCCACGCCATGAGGGTCATCAGGACCGGCTCCAGTTCGAGACCCGCCTCCGTGGGCCGGTACTCGAAGCGCTGCGGGTGCTCGCTGTAGGTCCGCCGGGTCAGGATCCCGGCGTCGACGAGGCGGCGCAGCCGGGTGGCCAGGACGTCGCGCGGGGCGCCGATGTTGCGGACCAGCTGGTCGAAGCGGCGATTTCCGAGGCACACCTCCCGTAGGACGAGCAGGGAGTACTTCTCGCCGACGAGTGCGAGGGCGTCGGCGATGGAGCAGGGGCGCGGGTCTTTGGGGGCGGCCATAGCACCCACTTTAAGGGAGGGTTTGATTTTCCAACTGACCAAGCTATCGTGAGTTTGGATTTCCTACTCACTAGTAGTTCTGGTTGCTGTTCCCTTGATCGTTGTGGAGGCCCGCACGATGTCTGTAAAAATTGCGCGTGACGCAGTGATCGTCGAAGCCGTACGCACGCCCGTAGGCAAGGGCAAGCCGAACGGCTCCCTCGCCCAGGTCCACCCCGTCGAACTCCTCTCGCACACCCTGCGCACCCTCGTCGAACGCACCGGCATCGACCCGGAGACGATCGACGACGTCATCGGCGGCACGGTCACCCAGGTCGGTGAGCAGGCCGTGAACATCACCCGGCAGGCCGTGCTGTCCGCCGGTTTCCCGGAGTCGGTGCCCGCGACCACCGTGGACCGCCAGTGCGGCTCGTCCCAGCAGGCCGTGCACTTCGCGGCGCAGGGCGTGATCTCCGGGGCGTACGACATCGTCGTGGCCTGCGGAGCGGAGTCCATGGGGCGTGTACCGATGGGGTCGAGCGTGCTGCCCGGCACTGACCCCTTCGGCCCCGGAGTCGCCGGGCGCTACCCGGAGGGCCTCGTCCCGCAGGGCATCAGCGCCGAACTCATCGCCGCCAAGTGGTCGATGACACGGGACCAGTTGGACGCCTTCGCGGTCTCCTCGCACCGGAAGGCGGCCACCGCCTGGGACGCGGGACTGTTCGACGCCCAGGTGACACCCCTGGCGGGCGCCTCGCGCGACGAGTGCGTACGGCCCGGCAGCACCGCCGAGATCCTCGGCGGTCTCAAGCCCGCCTTCTACGACGCGACGTACGCCGAGCGCTTTCCGCAGATCGAGTGGAACATCACCGCCGGCAACTCCAGCCCCATCAATGACGGCGCCTCCGCCGTGCTCATCACGTCCAGCGAGACGGCGGCCCGTCTCGGCCTGCGCCCGCTCGCCCGGCTGCACAGCTTCGCGGTGACCGGTTCCGACCCGCTGCTCATGCTCACCGGCGTCATCCCGGCCACCGAGAAGGTGCTGCGCCGGGCGTCGCTCACCCTCGACGACATCGACCTGTTCGAGGTCAACGAGGCGTTCTCCAGCGTTGTGTTGGCCTGGCAGCAGGAGACGGGTGCGGATCTCGCCAAGGTCAACGTGCACGGTGGGGCCATCGCGATCGGGCATCCGCTCGGGGCGAGCGGTACGCGGCTGACGACCACGCTGGTGCACGCGATGCGGGACCGGGGGGCGCGTTACGGGCTGCAGACGATGTGCGAGGCGGGGGGTCTCGCCAACGCGATGATCCTTGAGGCGGTCTGATCCCTCACTGGGCTCGTAGGTGGTGGCGCTTGCGCCAGGCCACCACCGCGCCGCCCAGGGCCGGCAGGGCGATGCAGGCCATCGCGATCAGGAAGGCCGGCGAGGTCGGGCTGGAGGCGCGGGCACCGGCGACGACGTACGCGGCGGTGTTCGGGATCGAGCCGAGCGCCGTCGCGAGCAGGAACGGCGTCCAGCGCATACGGGAGACGGCCGCGCAGTAGTTCACGCCCCAGAACGGCAGTCCCGGGAAGAGCCGCGCCGCCAGCATCGAGCGGAAGCCGTGCCGGCTGAGCTGGCCGTCCGCCGCCTTCAGCCACCGGCCCCGCAGCAGCGGGCGCAGGGCGTCCTGGCCCAGCACACGGCCCAGGCCGAAGGAGATCCCGGCGCCGAGCACCGTGCCGGCCAGTGCCGCGCCGGTGCCCAGCTGGGAGCCGAACAGCGCGCCCGCCGCGAGGTTCAGCAGGGGGCGCGGTACGAACGCCACGCTGCACAGGCCGTACGCCGCCGCGAACACCAACGCGGCCATGGCACCGCCGAGTTGGGGCGGCCAGCCGTCGGAGAGCAGTCTCTGCGGGTGGAAGAGCAGCACGGTCGACGCCGCCCCGGCGAGCAGCACGAGCAGCAGCGACAGCCGCGACCACGGCGAGAGCAGGGCTCTCGTGCAGCGCGCGGCGAAGCCGGCCGGGATGACGGGCGGCAGAGGCGCTACGGCCATGGCCGCGGGGACGGTCACGACGGCGGCGAGTGCCGTGGCAGGGGCCTGGGGAGTGGCCGTGGCGGTGCCCCCAAAGCGGGTGCCCCCAGAGTCGGTGGCGGCATCGGCGAGCATGTCGGCGACACTAACCGACCTGTGTATGTGATCGCCGTATGGTTCGTCTCATGAGCGTCACAGGTGCGGGCACCGCGCGGGTGCCGGGCAGCGTTCTCGCGGACACCGTGCTGGAGCGGCTCACGGCCACGTACGCCGCCGCGGCCGACCCGGAGCGGGCCGTGCCCATGCGGGCGTACATGAAGGACGTCGCGCCCTTCCTGGGCCTCACCACCCCCGTACGCAGGGCGTTGTCCCGCACGGTCCTGGAGGGCACACCCCGCCCCGACGAGACCGACTGCACCGCGATCGCCCTGCGCTGCTGGGAGCTGCCGGAGCGCGAGTACCAGTACTTCGCGGTGGACTACCTGCGCCGCCATGTGAGGCACTGCACGTCCGGCTTCCTGCCGGTCGCCCGCCACCTCGTCTCGACGGTCCCTTGGTGGGACAACGTCGACGCACTCGCCTCCCACGTAGTGGGAGGCCTGGTAGCCGCCGATCCGAAGCTGGCGACGGACATGGACGCGTGGATCGTCGACGAGGACATGTGGGTCGCCCGCACCGCCCTCCTCCACCAAGTGCGCTACAAGGAGCACACCGACACGGAACGCCTCTTCGCGTACTGCCTGCGCCAGTCCGGGCACCCGGAGTTCTTCATCCGCAAGGCGATCGGCTGGTGCCTGCGGGAGTACGCCTGGACGGACCCGGAGGCGGTACGGGACTTCCTGGCCCGGGAGAAGGGGCGGTTCGCGCCGCTGTCGGTGCGCGAGGCCCTGAAGAATCAGCCCTGAAGAATCAGCCCTGAGGAATAAGCACTGAAGAACATCGGCGCCTGACGTCCCACGTGCTGATAAATCGTTCGACGCAGGGCAAAGCGTCGGCAATGATCGGAGCCATGTTCCGGTTCGCCTTCCACCACGCAGCATCCGCGGTCGCGGATGCTCCGAAGGCTGCCGTTCCCGTGCTCGATCCCGTTCTCCTCGCCGCAGTCGACGGCGCCCGAAGCTGACCCTCTCCGGATCGTCCGGCGGACCCCGCAGGGGGAGGGTCGGCGAGTCCTCGGGGTCCCGTTTTTCACCACTGGGCTTTTCACCACTGGAGAGGCTTCGAGGTACCGCCATGTCCAAAACGGCATACGTCCGCACGAAACCGCATCTGAACATCGGCACGATGGGCCATGTCGACCACGGCAAGACCACCCTGACCGCCGCCATCACCAAGGTCCTCGCCGAGCGCGGCGCGTCCACCTTCGTACCGTTCGACCGGATCGACCGGGCGCCGGAGGAGGCCGCGCGCGGCATCACCATCAACATCGCGCACGTCGAGTACGAGACCGACACCCGGCACTACGCGCACGTGGACATGCCGGGCCACGCCGACTACGTCAAGAACATGGTCACCGGGGCCGCGCAGCTCGACGGGGCGATCCTCGTCGTCTCCGCGCTCGACGGGATCATGCCGCAGACCGCCGAACACGTGCTGCTCGCCCGGCAGGTGGGCGTCGACCACATCGTGGTCGCGCTCAACAAGGCCGACGTGGGCGACGACGAGCTCACCGACCTGGTGGAGCTGGAGGTCCGCGAACTGCTCACGGCGAACGGCTACGGCGGCGACTCTGTACCCGTCGTGCGGGTGTCCGGCCTCAAGGCCCTTGAGGGGGACCCCCGTTGGACGGCGTCGATCGACGCGCTGCTCGACGCCGTGGACACGTATGTGCCCATGCCCGAGCGGTACTTGGACGCGCCGTTCCTGTTGCCGGTCGAGAACGTGCTCACGATCACCGGGCGCGGGACCGTCGTCACCGGGGCGATCGAGCGCGGCACGGTCCGGGTGGGCGACCGGATCGAAGTGCTCGGGGCCGCCGTCGACACGGTGGTCACCGGCCTGGAGACCTTCGGCAAGCCCATGGCGGAGGCCCAGGCCGGCGACAACGTGGCGCTGCTCCTGCGCGGTGTCCCACGCGACGCGGTCCGGCGCGGGCACATCGTCGCGGCGCCCGGCAGCGTCGTCCCCAGCCGCCGCTTCTCGGCGCAGGTGTACGTCCTGTCGGCGCGCGAGGGAGGCCGTACGACCGCCGTGTCGACGGGCTACCGGCCGCAGTTCTACATCCGCACCGCGGACGTCGTCGGCGACATCGACCTCGGTGAGACGGCGATCGCGCGACCCGGTGACACCGTCACCATGTCGGTCGAGCTGGGCCGTGAGGTCCCGTTGGAGCCGGGGCTCGGCTTCGCGATCCGCGAGGGCGGGCGGACGGTGGGGGCCGGGACGGTGACGGAGGTCGGTTGAGCGGCGTCGGTTGAGCGGAGTGGGTGCCCGTCCCTTCGGGGGCGGGCACCCATGCGCGTTCCAGGGCGAGCTGTCCTCTGCGGCCCAGGTCAGGGGCTCGTACCCGGGATTGTCAGTGGCGTGCGCAAGACTTGATCGCGACGGCGGTTGTGGCGAGGCGTGGGGAAGGCGGAGGCACCATGGCGGGCAAGGCACTTGTACTCGGTGGCGGGGGCAGCAGCGGGATCGGCTGGATGGCCGGGGTGCTGTACGGGCTGGGCGAGGCCGGCGTCGATCTCTCCGACGCCGATGTCGTGATCGGTACGTCGGCGGGTTCGACCGTCGGCGCCCAACTGCGGGCCGGCACGCTCGAGGAGGTCTACGAGCGTCAACTCGCCGCCCCCGAGGGCGAGATCCCCGGCCGACTCGGTATCAGCCTGCTGCTCCGCTATGCCTGGGCGACGGTGACCTCGCGTACCCCCGAGGCGTACGGGCGGAAGATCGGCCGTATGGCACTCGCCGCCAGGACACCCGCCGCCGCGGCCCGGCGCGCCGCGATCGAGACCCGGCTCGTCTCACCGGAGTGGCCCGACCGCGCGTTGCACATCACGGCCGTCGACACGGTGACGGGTGAGCTGCGGGTCTTCGACCAGGACAGCGGGGTGCCGCTCGGCGACGCCGTGGCCGCCAGCTGTGCGGTCCCTGGCGTGTGGCCGCCGGTCACGATCGAGGACCGTCGCTGGATCGACGGCGGTATCCACTCGGCGGCCAACGCACAGCTCGCCGAGGGCTACGACCAGGTCGTCGTCCTCGCGCCGATAACCCTCGGGGGTGGTCCCCTGGTGTCCCCGTTGACCCAGACCCGGCGACTGGTGGAGCAGGGCGCCCGTGCGGTCGTCGTCTCGCCGTCCCCGGAAGCGAAGCAGGCGTTCGGCCGCAATCCGCTCGACCCGTCGTTGCGGGCGGCTGCGGCGCGGGCGGGGCGGGAACAGGCGGCGGCGCATGTGGGGGAGGTGGCGAAGGTCTGGGGGTCTTGACGGGCCGACCCGACGAACCCTCGCCCAAGTCCACCCCCGCCCAAGTCCACCCCCGCCGCAGGCCCGGCACAATGGACTCCGTGAACGAGCCACTACCCGTGAACGAGCCGATACCCGTGACCCGGGACGTTGATCACGGGACCGCGAAACTCATGCCCGACGTCGACCGGGAGCGGGCCTGGTTGCTCACCGTCGACGGGGCGCCGCAGTCCTACGTCGACCTGGACGAGCCCACCCACCTGGAGTTCGAGTACACGCGGCGGCTCGGGCATGTGCTGGACACCCTCGCGGAACCGGGGCGCCCGCTGGACGTGCTGCACCTGGGTGGCGGGGCGTTCACATTGCCCCGGTACGTGGCGGCGACCCGGCCCGGTTCACGGCAGGACGTGGTCGAGGACGACCGGGGGCTGCTGGAGCTGGTCACCGAGCACCTGCCGTTGCCGGAGGGCGCCGGTGTCACCGTGCACGGCGCCGATGCCCGCGCCTGGCTCGAAGCGGCGCCGGACGGTTCGGCGGACGTGATCGTCGCCGATGTCTTCGGCGGTTCGCGGGTTCCGGCGCACCTCACGTCCGTGGCGTACGCCCGTGAAGCCGAGCGTGTCCTGCGGGCCGACGGCGTCTACCTCGCCAACCTCGCGGATGCCGCTCCCTTCACCTTCCT
Organism: Streptomyces prunicolor NBRC 13075; assembly: GCF_000367365.1. GTDB lineage: Bacteria > Actinomycetota > Actinomycetes > Streptomycetales > Streptomycetaceae > Streptomyces > Streptomyces prunicolor. The sequence goes on from NZ_BARF01000051.1 coordinate 93,033, forward strand.
GCGGGCCCAACTCGCCACGTTCGGTTCGGTGTTCAAGGAGTTGGCGCTGATCGCGGAACCGGCCGTACTGCGCGGACGCCGCTTCGGCAACGCGGTGCTCGTCGCCGCCCATCACCCGGTCGACACGGTGGCCGTGACCCGGCTTGTGGCCTCGGACGCGTTTCCGGCGCGGCTCGAACACGGGGCCGCGCTGCGGGAGTTCATCGGCGGGGCGCGGCCGGTCCGGGACGAGGACGCCGTTCCGTCACCCGAGCCCCCCGACGGAGCGTTCGGCATCGGCTGATCCGTTCGCGGCCGGTTCCGGCTTCGCCTCTTTCTCCTCTTTCTCCTCAGGCACCGATCCGGTGTGTCGCCGCAGGTTCCGTACCTCCGGCACGCACAGCACCGCCCCCGTGACCACCGTGACCAGTGCCGCGCAGCCCCACAGGGCCGCCGTACGCCCGAAGGCCGATTCCGTCGGGCCCGCTGCCGCTGCCGCGAGCGGCATCAGCGCGATCGAGCCGAACCAGTCGTAGGCCGAGATCCTGGAGAGTTTTTCCTCGGGGATCTCCTGGTGGAGGGCGGTCATCCAGCTCACCCCGAACACCTCCACCGTCGCGCCCGCGACGAACATCACCGCGAAGAGGACGCCGATCGGGACCGGTACCGCGAGGGCGGCGGACGGGAGGGCCAGGGGGAAGATGCCGAGCATGCCCGCGAGGAGCAGGCGGCGGGGTTTCCAGCGGGTCATCAGCAGGGCGCCGGCGACCGTGCCCGCGCCGAACGCGGCCAGGGCCAGGCCCCAGGGACCCGCGCCGCCGAGGCTGTCGCGGGCGACGAGCGGGCCGTAGACCGCGTCCGCCGCGCCGACCACCGCGTTGGCGATGGAGAACGCCACGACGATGGACCACAACCACGGGCGGCCGATGAACTCCCGCCAGCCGTCCCGGAGATCGGCGAGCATGCCGCCGCCCGGCGCACGCGGCGGGATGTGGCTCACGTCGAGGAAGGAGCGGAGTCCGCCGGCCACCGCGAACGCCGCCGCGTCCACCGCGAGCACCCACCCCGGGCCGACCGCGGCGACCAGCGCGCCGCCGAGTGCCGCGCCGCCCAACGACGCGCCCTGCATCGCCATCCGGAACACGGCGAACGCCCGGCCCGCCTGTTCGCCGCTCACCGTGGACATCAGCATGCCCTCGGCCGCCGGGCCGAAGAACGCCTGGCCGGTACCGCCGAGCGCGGTCAGCAGCATCATCTGCCAGATGCGCGGCTCGCCGGTGAGGACGAGCACCGCGAAGGCCGCCTGCGACACACAGCTCAGCGCGTTGGCCGCGACCATGACGTGGTGCCGGGGCACCCGGTCCGAGATCGCGCCGCCGATCAGCAGGAACAACACCAGCGGCAGCGTGCGCGAGGCGGCCACCAGACCCACGTCACCGCTGTCGCCGCCCGCGTCCAGCACCGCGAACGCGGCGGCGATCAGCGCGCCGTTGCCACCGAGGCCGGTCGCCACCGCGGCGGCGGTCAGCAGCGTGTAGTTGCGGCCCGCCCAGTCGGGTCGGCGCGGCCGACGAGGGACGGGTGCGGGGGCGACGGTCACCGGCCGACTATCGCCGCCCATGCCACACCCCGCCAAACGGATTGCCGCCAGAATCAAGCCGAACGGTCAACCACCAAGGGCCGACAGACACAGCGTCAGCTCGTGCTGCCCGTCGGGTCCCCGTGCAGTCGTACGGTGCTCAGGATCTGCTGGATCGTGGCGTCGGGGATCTCCTCGCTGACGCCCTTCGCGCCGTAGAGCGTCCAGGAGACGAAGTCGCCCGCCGAGTTCTTGAAGGCGAACGACGTCGCCTTGCCGTCGGAGGAGCACTTGCCGGACTTCGGGACGCCGGACGTGTACGAGGTCGCGACGCTGCCCGCGACACCCGACTTCGTCGTGTACGACTTCGCCGTGCCGATCTTCAGGTACTTCTTGGACGAGTCCTTCTGGTCCGTGTACCCGCCGAACGCGAACGCCGCCGCGTCGCCGCGCGCGGTGCTCGCGGTGTCCTTCGCGCCGTCCTCGCCCTTGGTGCCGCTCGACGCCAGCGACGAGGTCTCTTTGGTGCCGTCCTTGTTGTCGTCGGACTCGCAGTAGTTCTGCTTCAGGTAGGCGGGCGCCGAGAAGCCGATGTACGGGGAGCCGTCGCCCTTCACCTCGTCCTCGAAGAAGGTGAAGGTGCCCGGCTTGCCGACCTCCCAGCCGGCGGGGACGTCGAAGGCGGTGCCGTACTTCTGGTTGACGACGACCTTCCAGCCCGCGATCGTCGGCTTCTCGGTCTCGTTGCCGCGCGGGTTGTCGTCCGAACCGGAGGAGGAGGCGCTCGGGTCCGGGGACGCCGACGGCGACTGGCTCGACTTGTCCTTGCCGCCGTCCGCCTTGTCGTCCTTGTCGCCGCCCAGGACCAGGTATCCGGTCACACCGGCGGCCACGACGACGGCCGTGGCGGCGATGATCGCGACCAGTTTCGTCCGGTTCCCGCCACCCCCGCCCTGCGGTGGCTGCGGTCCACCTGCCGGGCCCGGCGGGCCCCACTGTGGTTGCTGCCCATAGGGATTGGGTTGCTGATAGCCGGGCTGCTGATACGGATTCGGCTGTTGGTACCCCGGCTGCTGGTACGGGTTGTTCTGCGGGTTCTGCTCGCCCCCGGGCGGCTGCTGTCCTGGCCACATGGGCAGTAACCCTAGTGCGGCGTCGGACACGGTTGGGTCACCGCCCCTTGTCAGGGTCGTACCAAGTTGAAGTGTGACGGGTGTGTGCGCCCGCACACATCTGGCCAGACCTGGCTACCCGTGAGTAACATGCCCTTCATGAGCGCAGATCAGATGTCCATAGGCGAGTTGCTGGCCGCCACGGTGCCGATGGTTCGCACGCTGAACCTGGAGTACCTGGAGACCAGTCCGGAGCGGGCCGTGCTGTCCCTGCCGGACCAGAGCGAGTACCGCAACCATGTCGGCGGGCCGCACGCCGGCGCGATGTTCACCCTCGGCGAGTCCGCCAGCGGTGCGATCGTCCTCGCCGCTTTCGGCGACCAGCTCTCGCGTGCCGTGCCGCTCCCGGTCAACGCCGAGATCGCGTTCAAGAAGATCGCCCTCGGCCCGGTGAAGGCCACCGCGACCCTCGGCCGCCCCGCCGCCGACGTCGTCGCCGAACTCGACGCGGGTCAGCGCCCCGAGTTCCCGGTCACCGTCGCCATTCAGCGCGAGGACGGCGCCGTCACGGGCGAGATGACGGTCACCTGGACACTCCGGCCGAACGGCTGATCAGCTCAACTCGGCTCAGCTCGGCTCAACTTCGTTACGGGGCCCGGTCATCGTCTACGGATGACCGGGCCCCGTGTGTGTGGTGCGGGTGGCGCTCAGGCCGCGATCCGCCCACCCTCGCTCTCGCCGTTCCCGTCGCTTTCGGCGGCCTGTCCGCTCTCCAGTCCCGCCACGAACTCCTTGAGCCACGCGACGAATTCGGGCCCCAGGTCGTCGCGGTCGCAGGCCAGCCGGACCACCGTGCGCAGGTAGTCGGCCTTGTCGCCGGTGTCGTAGCGCAGGCCCTTGAAGACGACTCCGTGGACTGTGCCTTCGGCGGCCAACTCCTGGAGGGCGTCGGTGAGTTGGATCTCGCCGCCGCGGCCGGGCGGGGTGCGCTCCAGGGTGGGGAAGATCGCGGGGTCGAGGACGTAGCGGCCGATGACGGCGTAGCGGCTCGGGGCGTCCTCGCGGGACGGCTTCTCGACCAGGCCGGTGACGCGTACGACGCCCTCCTCGCCGGTCGGCTCCACGGCCGCGCAGCCGTACAAGTGGACTGATTCCGCAGGGACTTCCATCAGGGCGACCACGCTGCCGGCGTACCGCTCGCGGACGTCCAGCATCTGGCTGAGCAGGGTCTCGCGCGGGTCGATCAGGTCGTCGCCGAGGAGGACGGCGAACGGCTGGTCGCCGACGTGGTGGCGGGCGCAGAGCACCGCGTGTCCGAGGCCGAGCGGGTCGCCCTGGCGGATGTGGTGGATGTCGGCGAGGCGCGCGGGATCGCGTACGGCGTCCAGGCGCACGGTGTCGCCCTTGGCGGCCAGCGCCTGTTCCAGTTCGAAGGCGTGGTCGAAGTGGTCCTCGATGGCGCGCTTGTGCCGGCCGGTGACCATCAGGATGTCGTCGAGCCCGGCCGCCGCGGCCTCCTCGACGACGTACTGGATCGCGGGCTTGTCGACGACCGGGAGCATCTCCTTCGGCGTCGCCTTCGTCGCGGGCAGGAACCGCGTGCCGAGCCCGGCGGCGGGTACGACCGCCTTGCGGACCGTGGGCGCGGGGGCGGATGCGGGGGTGGCTGAAGAGTGGGGGGCGATCATGCGGCCCATGGTGGCCCGCGGTGATGAGAGCACCCCGAGAGAAACCTCGGAGTTCCCTGTGTGCCGCCCTTAGTTCGCGCGGGAGTTGGAGATTTGGTGGAGACGCCTGTGGATACCGGCGGTAACCAATCTGAATTCTCCGCGTTTTGAACATCGGTCACTCGAACTCCTTGTTTCCTGTCAGGAGCTTGTGCGAGTGTGAGCCACCCCGTGAGACCGGCCGTCAGTAGGCACCGGAAGCCAATGGTCAGCGTCACTTCCCGCGCCTTCTGACATCTCATAGGTATGCACCAATCAAGCACCTGCTTTCCGAGGGCGGGCATTCCGTGTGCCGCCCTGCGGCTTGGAAGGAAATGGTTCCGTGCAATCCCCCTACCCCCCACGCCCGCCGTTCCCGCCCCGCCCCGGATCGACCCCGGGGGAGTCCGACCGCAATCTCGTGGCACAACTCGGCGATAAGGCGGCGGGCACCCGTGCCGTGGCACTGCTGCTGGCACGTCACTGGCAGGCGACAAGCGAATATGCGGTCATCTGCCTTGCCACCGCCGAGAGTTCGGCGTCCATGGTGGCCAGCGCCGCCTTCCACCAGGTGCTGGCGGGGCGGGCGACCGGCGGCGCGCTGCGTCCCCAACTCCTTGTAGCGGTACGGGAGATGGTGAAGAAGTGGGCGGCGGAGGAGCGAATTGCCGCCTACTTGCCGGAACTTCGTAAGCCCACCGGTGCCCGAGGTCTACGCGCGGCGAGGCCCGGCACCTCGGAAAGGCGGAAGCTCGCGGAACGGGCTTTCGGCGCACTGTCCGGCGCCTCCCAATGCCTGCTGTGGCACACCGAGGTCGAGGCCGAACCCATATCCGTACCGGCCGGTCTGCTGGGCGTGGACGAGGTCACCGCGACCGCCGCGCTGGACCAGGCGCGAGAGCAATTCCGGCAGGGCTGTGCACGTGCCCATAAGGAACTCGCGCCGACCGCGGAATGCCGTCACTACAACCGGCTCCTGGACGTTCCGATCCGCCGCGGCGGCAGTCTGTTGCCCGATGTGCAACGGCATCTCGTGACGTGCCGCTACTGCCGTTTCGCCGCAGAGCAGTTGAGCCATTTCGAGGGTGGCCTCGAAGTGCTGCTCGCCGAGACCGTCCTCGGCTGGGGCGCCCGCCGCTACCTCGACTCACGGCCCGGCCGCGAGACCCCCGAGTCCGCGGCCCGCGCCGCTCGCCGTCCGATGGGCCGCCACCGCCCCACGCCGGACGGTCGGTTGGCCTTCCCGCGCAGGCACCCCAAGGTCGCGCTCGTGGGCGTGGGTCTGACCTCCCTCGCGCTGCTCGCGACCGTGCTCGCCACCAAGGGCTGGACCGAAGGGGGCAACTCGCCTGATCCACAAGTCACTTGGGGTGCGGCCAGTGGCAGTTCGACCCGCCCGAGCCCTGTCGGGGCGCCCTCGTCCGACGGTTCCGCCGCCTCCGCGTCGGCCGCCGGCGCCGACGGGGGAGTCGCGGGAGTCGTCCAGCAGGGCGTGCTGCGCAGCCTCGCCTCCGGCCTGTGCCTCGACATTCCGGGCGGCCAGGTGCGGTCCGGCGCCGCCGTCACCATGGCGGCCTGCTCGACCGCCGGGTCCCAGCAGTGGTCGTACGACCAGGACGGTCTGCTGCGCAGCCTCACCGACCCGGGACTCTGCCTCGACACCGACACCACCGCGCGCACGGTCACTTTGGACGGCTGCCTGGTGCACGCGGGCGAGGTGCACTACGACCTGACGGTGCGCGGCGAGTTCCTGCTCCGCTGGAGCCAGGGGCTGGCCGTCGCTCCCGCGAGCGCGAAGGCCGGGGCGCGGGTCGTGGTGAGGGACCGGGACGGGTCGGCCGGGCAGCGCTGGGCGCTGGAATCCGGCGTCGACGCGCGGGTGAAGCAGGGCGAACCGGACGGAAAGGGGGAGGTGGACGGGAAGAGCGGGACGCCGGGGAGTGGTGCGTCGGCGGGGCCCGGGTCGCCCGAGGGCGCGCCCCCGGGAGACGTGCCGCAGCCGCTTCCCACGGACGTTCCGCAGCAGGGCGACCCGCAGTACGCGCCCCGCGCCGCCCAGGTCGCCTGCTGTGACGAACCGGCGCCGGAGCCCGAGCCCTCGGGCGCCGGATCCGGTGGCGGCGATGTCGATGCCGTACAGCCGCTGACGACGGTTGTCGCGGCTGTCGTGGACACCGTTACCTCCCTCGTCCCGTCCCTTCACTGAGCCACCCGCGGGGCCACCCCACGCGGGTGGCCCCGCAGCTCTTTCACCCTTCGGTTCTTGTCGGCGCGCGGTCGATTCCTGTTCGGGTTATTGACACGAGTCAACGGCGGTCATAGTTTTCCCGCCGCGCCAGTGGTGTCTAACGGGTCGTCAAGTCGGCGTTCGCGCATGGTGAGTTCAGATACCGAACACGGTCCGGGGCATCGAGGCGCACCCGCGGTTCACACCGTCGTGCCCGCACACCGAAGGAGTGACGGCTCATGACCGACACCGTGTCCCGGCGATCCGCCCTGCGACTGCTGGGCGGCGCGATCGCGGTGGCCAGCGCGGCCACCACCGGACTCGCCTCCCCGTCGCACGCGTACGCGCAGGCCAGACCCGAGGCGGGCGCCGGCCCCCGCGTCGAAGGACTCCTGGCGAAGCTCACCCTCGATGAGAAGATCTCCCTCCTGCACGGCGCCACCGACCCGGACTCGCTCGGCCAGGCCGGTTACATCCCCGGCGTCCCGCGCCTGAGGATCCCGCCGCTACGGCTCACCGACGGACCGGCCGGCGTCCGCGTCACCGCACACGCCACCGCCCTGCCGGCGCCCGTCCTGCTCGCCTCCGCCTTCGACCCCGAACTCGCCCGCCGCTACGGCCAGGTCGTCGGCCGCGAGGGCCGCGCGCTGGGCCAGGACGTCCTGCTCTCCCCGATGGTCAACCTCATCCGCACCCCGTACGCGGGCCGCAACTTCGAGACCCTCAGCGAGGATCCGCTGCTCGCCGGTGACCTGGTCGCCGCCGAGATCAAGGGCATCCAGGGCGAGGGGCTCATCGCGACCGTCAAGCACTTCGCGATGAACAACCAGGAGAAGGACCGCGACTCCATCGACGTGCGGGTCGACGAACAGACCATGCACGAGATCGAGTTGCGCGGTTTCGAAGCGGCCGTCGGCGCCGGCACCGGCGCGGTGATGGGCGCCTACAACAAGGTCAACGGCACCTTCGCCTGCGAGAACAAGACCCTCCTCACCGACATCCTGCGGGGCCAATGGGGCTTCGAGGGCTGGGTGATGACCGACTGGTTCGCCGCGCACAGCACCGTCGCCGCGATCACCGCCGGCCTCGACATGGAGATGCCGGACGGCACTTACTTCGGCACGCCCCTCAAGTCGGCCGTACAGAACGGCAGTTTGCCCGAGCGGTATGTCGACCGCGCGGTGCGCCGGATCCTCGGGGTCATGGACCGGTTCGGGCTCCTCGACGGCAGTGTGCCGCCGCGTCCCGCGCGCGACGCGAAGGCGGGCGCGGCCGTAGCACTGGAGGTCGCCAAGGCGGGCGCGACCCTGCTCCGCAACGAGCACCGCACCCTCCCGCTGACCGGCGGCGGCACCATCGCGGTGATCGGCCCGACCGGCACCCTGCCCTTCGTGAGCGGCGGCGGCAGCGCGCATGTCGTACCGGATCACGCGGACAGCCCGCTCGACGCGATCAAGGCGCGGGCCGGTTCGCGGACCCGGGTGACCTACGCGCTCGGCGAGGACCTGTTCGGCAAGGCCATCCCCGTGTCCTCGCTCACGCCCGCCTTCGACAGCGAGGGCCGGCAGGTGGAGGCGGGCGAGACCTGGGAGTACGACGGCTCGCTCGCCGTGACCGGGTCCGACGAGTGGACGTTCGTCCTGCACTTCTCCTCCGCCCCCACCGCCCGCCCCAAAGTCCTCCTGGACGGCGAGGAGTTGTTCCCGCTCGCGGCCGGATACGGCGAGTACTTCTCCGGCGGCCTGGTCTCGGCCGACCCCGACGGCCTCTCCGTCCGCCGCAAGACCCTCACCCTCGCCAAGGGCGCCCACACCCTGAAGATCACCGCCGAGGGCGGCGACGCGGGACTGCTGTTCCGGCTGCGGCGCAGCACCGGCGAGACCCGCGCCCAGGATGTCGCCGAGGCGGTCACCGCGGCACGCGCCGCCCGCGGTGTCGTCCTGTTCGCCTACGAGGACGCCACCGAGGGCGTCGACCGCACCACCCTCGAACTCCCCGGAAACCAGGCCGACTTGATCGACGCGGTGACGGCGGCGAACCCGCGCACCACGGTGGTCCTCAACACCTCGTCCTCGACGTCGATGCCATGGCTGGCGCGCACCGGCGCGGTCCTCCAGATGTACTACCCGGGCCAGGAGGGCGCCGCCGCCACGACCGCCGTCCTGTTCGGCGACTGCGACCCCGGCGGCCGGCTCACCCAGTCCTTCCCGGTCGACGACACCCACCACCCGGTCGCCGGGGACCCGCTCCGCTACCCCGGCGTGAACGGCACCGAGGAGTACTCGGAAGGCATCCACGTCGGCTACCGCTGGTACGACGCGGAGGGCGTCCGACCCCTCTATCCCTTCGGCCACGGGCTGTCGTACACCTCCTTCTCCTACGAGGACGCGTCGGCGCGGTGGAACGGTCACGGGCTCGACGTCACCTTCACGGTCCGCAACACCGGCCGACGGGCGGGCGTGGCCGTGCCTCAGGTGTACGTCGGCCGCTCACCGGAACTCCAACTCGACCAGGCCGTACGGGTGCTGGGCGGCTATCGGCGGCTCGCGCTGCGTGGCGGGGAGCGGCGGCGGGTTACCGTGCATGTCGATGCGCGTACCTTGTCGTCGTGGGACACGAAGCGGCACGCGTGGGTGCTCGGGAGCGGGCGGCGGGCTGTGTGGGTGGGGGCTTCGGCGGGGGACCTGCGGGTGCGGACGAGTGTCGACGTGAAGCAGGCAGCGGAGGGCGCGGTCCACAAGGTAAGGTAAGCCTTACTTAATGTGGTGGAATCGTTGGAGGAGTGCTCTCGGCATTCCCCTGGAGGCCCTTATGGCGGACAACCCCAGCGCTCTGACTCTCACCCGGGTGCGGCTCGGTGCCGGTGGGCCGCTCGCCCGGGTGCGGGTGGCGGACGGCCGGATCACTCACGTCGTACCGGAGACGGACGCGGGCTCCGGCGCCGAGGTCGACGGCGGGCGTCAACTCGACCTCGGCGGGCGGGTGTTGCTCCCCGGCCTCTGGGACGCCCACGTCCACCTGGCGGAGTGGGCGAGCGCCCGGCACCGTCTCGACCTGGCCGGTACCGCGTCCGCACAGGCCGTCGCCGATCTCGTCCGGGAGCGGGCGGGGGCGGCCGACGGCGCGGTCCTCTACGGGTACGGGTTCCGGGACGGGCTGTGGGCCGACGCCCCGCACAAGCGGCTGTTGGACGCGGTGTCGCCCGATCGGCCGGTCGCCCTGGTCAGTGCCGATCTGCATGCCGCGTGGCTCAACTCCGCCGGCCTCGCCCTGGTCGGCCGGGGCGACCATCCGACCGGCCTGATCAGGGAACACGAGGCTTTCGAGGTCCTCTCCGCGTTGCCCGCGGCCCCGACCGACGTGGTCGACGGCTGGATCGAGGACGCCTGCCGGGCCGCCGCCGCGCGCGGGGTCAGCGGTGTCATCGACTTCCAGTTCGGCGACACGGTCGCGGACTGGGAACGGCGCTCGGCCCGATTCCGGCCCGCCGTACGGGTGTCGGCCGCGGTCTACGCCAGTCACCTGGACGCCGCGATCAGACGAGGGTTGCGTACGGGGGACGAGGTCGGCGCGGACGGGAGTCTGGTCCGGATGGGCCCGCTGAAACTCTTCACGGACGGTTCGCTCAACACCCGTACCGCCCTGTGCCGCGACCCCTACCCGGGACTCGAGGGCACGGACGGCGCCCATGGCATCGAGGAGACGGCACCCGAGGAGCTTGTACGGCTCATGCGGCACGCCGCCGCGCACGGCATCGAACCCGCCGTGCACGCCATCGGGGACCGCGCCAACACCGTTGCCCTGGACGCCTTCGAGGCGGTGCGCTGCCGCGGCCGGATCGAGCACGCGCAGTTGCTGAGCCCCCAAGACCTGCCGAGATTCGCCCAGTTGGGAGTGGTGGCGGGAGTGCAGCCCCGGCACGTGACGGACGATCGTGACGTGGCGGACCGGCACTGGGCCGGACGCACCGAACGCGCCTTCGCCTACGGCGACCTGCTCGCCGCCGGGGCCCGGCTGGAGTTCGGCTCGGACGCCCCCGTCTCACCGCTCGACCCCTGGCTCGCCATCGCGGCCGCCGTCAGCCGCACCGATGACGAACGCCCCGCCTGGCACCCGGAGCAACGCATGTCCGTACCGGACGCGTTGGTCGCGGCGGCTCGCGGACGTCGGCTCATCCGCGTCGGCGACCCGGCCGACCTGGTGGTCGTCGACGCGGACCCCCTGGACGCCGAACCGGACACCCTGCGCGCGATGCCCGTGCACGCCACGCTGACGAACGGCCGCTGGACCCATGGGCCTTACTGAGCCGAACACCGGCGACGCGGCCCGATGTCCCGCGTTCCCCACGACCTTCGACGACCGGTGAGAGGCCGACGCGTATGCCGACATCCGACATGGTCCCGTACGTCATGCCCGGTTCCGCCGTGCTGCCCCCGGACCGGACGGGCTGGTCCATCGACCCGGGCCGTGCGGCGCTGGTGGTCCTGAACGTCCAGAACCACTTCCTGCACGTCCTGCGGGAGTCCTCCGCACCGGTAGGCGAACTCCTCGCCGGAGTCGGCCTGTTGACGGAGTCGGCGCGGGCGGCCGGCATCCCCGTCCTGTACACCCTCAAGACCGCCGAACGGGAACCGGACGGCCGGGAGACCAGCTTCGGGCATCCACGCCTGCCCGGCAGCGAGGACTCCCGTGGCGTCGTGGACGCGATCCGGCCGCAGGTCGGCGACAGCGTGCTGGTCGCGAAGCGGTTCAGTGCCTTCGCCGGTACCCGACTGCGGCGCAGGCTCGCGGAGTTGGGGCGCGACCAACCGGTGATCGTCGGGGTGTTCGCCCGCACCCAGGTGCTGCTGACGGCGGCCGACGCGTGGATGCAGGACATGGAACCGTTCGTCGTCGCGGACGCGGTCGCCGACCGGGCGCACGACGACCACCGGATGGCGATGGACTGGATCGCGGCGACCTGCGGGGCGGTCAGGACCGTACGGGGCGTGGCGGACGTGTTCGGCGGGCCCGGTCCCCGACACCGCGGAGATGGTCGGCCCTCAACGCCGCTGATGTGACTGAGGTTTGACCAGCGGCGGCCGGCAAGCACGAACACCGGCAAGCACAGACAGAACCCCGGGCCCGGAAGGGACCGTACCCTCCGGGCCCGGGGAGTTCATGCGGCGTCAGACGGGCAGTTTCGCCGCCTGTACCGAGCGGTGGATCTCCTCCGCGCGCACCGCGACCGTCGACAACAGCGTGCTGGTCAGACCGTGGGTGTGCTCGGTGCCGCCCTGGAGGTAGAGGCCCGCGGTGACTTCGGGGACCGTCTCGACCCGGTGGTCCCGGCCGACGCGGACCTCGTCGCCGTCGTCCCGCAGGCAGAGCTTCGCCGCCTCGCCGAGCAGCGAACTCAGGTCGCGGGGCCGGTAACCGGTGGCGAGCACCAGCACATCGGCGGACAGCACCTGCTTCTCGCCGGTGGGCAGGAACTCCACGGCGATGTCGAGACCGCCGTCCGACGCGGCGTCGACGGCGCGGATGCGGGAGACGTTGAGGAAGCGCAGCCGTTCCCGGCCGGCCACCTTCTCCCGGTACGCGGTGGCGTACAGGGTCTCGATCAAGTCCATGTCGACCACGGAGTAGTTGGTCGAGCGGTGGTAGTCGATGAGCGACTGCTTGACCTCGGACGGGGCCGAGAAGTAGACGTCCACCGCCTCCGGGTCGAAGATGCGGTTCGCGAACGGGCTGTCGTCCGCAGGGGTGTAGCCGTACTTGGCGAACACCGAGCACACCTCCGCGTCCGGGAAGGTGCGGTGCAGATAGTCCACCGCCTCGGCGGCGCTCTGCCCGGCGCCGAGCACCACGGCACGCTGTACGGGCTTGCCCTCGTCGGCCAGTTTCGTCGCGCGGGGGATCAACTCGCTGTTGTGCCAGATCCGTTCGGCCAGTTCGAGACCCGGCGGAACGTGTGGCTCAAGTCCCATCGCCACGCTGATGTTGCGCGCCCGGCGGGTGATCGTCGTACCGGAACCCGAAGGGTCGCGGCTGGTGACGTCGAAGTAGGCGATCTCGCCGTCGTCGCCGCGCACCGGGTCGACGGCGATGACCTCGCTGCCGTAGGAGACCAGGTGGGAGACCCGCTCGGCCGCCCACTCGAAGTACTCGTGGAACTCCACGCGCAGCGGGAACAGGGTCTTCTGGTTCAGGAAGTCGATCAGTCTGCCCTGCTCGCGCAGGAAGCAGAGGAAGCTGTAGTCGCTGGTCGGATTCCGCAGCGTGACCAGGTCTTTGAGGAACGACACCTGCATCGTGGCGTCGTCGATCAGCATGCCCCGGTGCCAGCCGAAGCGCGGCTGGCGTTCCAGGAACAGGGCGTTGAGACGGCTGTCTGCCGGAAGGCTCTTGTTGTGCTCCTCAACCGCTATGGACAGAGCGAGATTTGACGGACCGAATCCGATTCCGAGTATGTCGTGGACCACTTCGGAATCCAGTAGCGGTGACTTCACCGTGGCATCGCCTCCCTCAGGCAGCCCAATGCTAGATAAGGTAAGGCTAACCTTGCAATGAGTCGTTGAAGGGAAGGACCGTCATGCGGGTCGTCATGCTCGGCTATCAGACCTGGGGTCACCGCACGCTGCAGGCGTTGCTGGACTCCGACCACGAGGTCGTTCTCGTCGTCACCCACCCGAAAAGTGAGCATGCCTACGAGAAGATCTGGGACGACAGCGTCGCCGAACTCGCCGAGAAGCACGACGTCCCCGTCCTGCTGCGCAACCGCCCCGACGACGCCGAACTCCTCGACGCCGTACGGGAAGCGCGGCCGGACATCATCGTCGCCAACAACTGGCGCACCTGGCTGCCGCCGGAGCTGTTCGACCTCCCGCCGCACGGCACCCTCAACGTCCACGACTCGCTGCTGCCGTCGTACGCGGGCTTCTCGCCGATCATCTGGGCGCTCATCAACGGCGAGCCGCGCGTCGGCGTCACCGCGCACCGCATGAACGGCGAACTCGACGCGGGAGACGTCCTGATCCAGCGCTCGGTACCGGTCGGGCCCACCGACACGGCGACCGACCTGTTCCACCGGACCGTCGACCTCATCGCACCCATCGTGCGCGAGTCGCTCGACCTGATCGCCTCCGGCCGCGACGCCGGCCAGTGGGTCCCGCAGGACCGCGGCCGCGCCAGCTTCTTCCACAAGCGCTCGGCCGAGGACAGCCGCATCGACTGGAGCTGGCCCGCGGAACGCCTGGAGCGCCTCGTACGGGCCCAGTCGGACCCCTACCCGAACGCATACGCCTTCCACCGCGGCGAGCGGCTCAGGATCGTCTCCGCGGCCGTCTCGGAGGGACGCTACGGCGGCACCCCGGGCCGGATCTTCATCCGCGAGGGCGACGGCGTGGTCATAGTGGCCGGCCCCGAGGCCCACACCGGGCGCAGCCAGGGGCTGTTGGTGCGCAGGGTACGCACGGACGACGGCACCGAGTACGCGGCCGGTGACTACTTCCGCACGATGGGCGGGTACTTGACGTCCCGACCGTGATCGGCCGGCCCCACGTCGGCCGGCGGACTTCGGCGGCGGGGCGGCGGTAGGGGGTTCGGAAAAGTGTGACACTTCTCGCGAAAGTGTCACACTTTTTCGGAGACACCCGGCTGCCCGGCCGGGGAGGTGCCGTCGTGGTGATGCCGCCCCAGCGGGATCACCAACGGCGTGCCGCTGACCGGGTCCGGCGTGATCCGGCAGCGCAGGTCGAAGACGTCCTCAACGGTCGCCTCGGTGACCACGTCGGCGGGCGCGCCCTCGGCGACGATGCGGCCGGCCTTCATGGCGATGACGTGATCGGCGTACCGGCAGGCCTGGTTGAGGTCGTGCAGGACCATCACGATCGTGCGGCCCTCGCGCCGGTTGAGGTCCGTGATCAGGTCGAGTACGTCGATCTGGTGGGCGAGGTCGAGATAGGTGGTCGGCTCGTCGAGGAGCAGGATCGGGGTGCCCTGGGCGACGGCCATGGCGATCCACGCGCGCTGCCGCTGGCCGCCGGAGAGTTCGTCGACCGGGCGCTCGGCGAGGTCGGTGAGGCTGGTTGCTTCGAGGGCCGCGTGCACGGCTTCCTCGTCGGCCGCCGACCACTGTCGCCACCAGGTCTGGTGCGGGGAACGTCCCCGGCCGACCAGGTCGAGGACCGTCAGCCCCTCCGGCGCCACCGGCGTCTGCGGCAAGATGCCCAGTTTGCGGGCCAGTTCACGGGTGGGGACGGAGCGCAGCGCGACACCGTCCAGCTCCACCACGCCCTGGCGCGGGGCCAGTAGCCGGGCGAGCGCCCGCAACAGGGTTGATTTCCCGCAGGCGTTGGCGCCGACGATGGCCGTGATCCGGCCGGTCGGCACGGTCAGGTTCAGGTTCTCGACCACGGGCCGGCCGTCGTAGGCGAGATGAAGATCACGTGCCCGCAACTCGGGCCCCGGGGCCGGTGCTTCGGATGTCCGCGGGGTGCGCGGGTCAGTGGTCGACATGCGATCAGCCTCCAGAGCCCGCGCGGTTGGCGCGGATGAGCAGCCACAGCAGGACCGGCGCGCCGAGGGCGCCGGTGACGATCCCGACCGGCAGTTCCGTCCCCGGGATCGCCTCGCGGGCGAGGAGATCGGAGCCGAGGACGACGAGCGCGCCGGTGAGACCGGAGACGAGCGGGGGCGGCGACGAGGTGCCCGCGAGCCGCTGGGCGATCTGCGGACAGGCCAGCGCGACGAACGCCACCGGTCCGGCGGCCGCCGTACCGAACGCGACCAGGCCCACCCCCGCCAACAGCAGCGCCAGCCGCACGGGTTGGACGGGGGTGCCGAGCCCGGCGGCCACGTCGTCGCCGAGCATGAGCGTGCGCATCCAGCGGCCCATGCCCAGGGTGATCGGCAGCAGCACGGCCAGGGCGATCGCCAGGGAGTCCACCTGGTTCCAGGTCCGGCCGTTGAGGTTGCCGACCAGCCAGCCGAGCGCCGCCTCCGCCTCGAACCGATTGCCGCGCGCCACAAGGAAGTTGGTGGCACTGGAGCAGATCCAGGACACGCCGATGCCGACGAGGATGATGCGGTATCCGGTGGCCCCGCCCTTCCATGCCAGCGCGTACACGAGCAGCGCCGTGGCCAGCGCGCCGAGCAACCCCAGCGTGGACAGCCCGAGTCCGCCGGTCCAGCCGAGAACTACCGCAGCCACCACGGCAGTTCCGGCGCCCTCGGTGAGTCCGATCATGTCGGGGCTGGCCAGCGGATTGCGGGTCATCGTCTGGAACACCGCCCCGGAGACCCCGAACGCGACGCCGACCAGCAGCCCGACGAGGGCGCGGGGCAGCCGTAGATCCTGGACGACGATGACCGTGCCCGCGTCGCCCGAACCCCACAGCGCGCGGATGACATCCGTGAAGGCCACCGGATAGTCGCCGATGGTCAGGCCCCAGCAGAACAGCAGGAACGCGCCGAGCGCGACGCCGACTCCCGTGAGCAGCAGGCGTGGACGCAGCACGCCGGACACCGGGGGCACGGCCAGCCGGAACGGCCGGTTGCCCAGGGCGGCACGCGGGGGAGCGACAACGGGTGAGGGCACGCTCATACCTCCGCGAGCTTCCGGCGGCGGACCAGGACGATGAAGAACGGGCCGCCGAGGAAGGCGACGAGGACACCGGCCTGGATCTCGGTCGGGCGGTCCACCATCCGGCCCAGAATGTCGGCGGACAGCAGCAGCACGGGCGCGAGCGCGGCCGAAAGAGGCAGCAGCCAACGGTAGTCGGGGCCGATACCGGCGTACTGCGCGAGCACTCGCGCGATGTGCGGGACGACCAGACCGAGGAAGACCACGGGACCGATGACGGCGACGGACGCGCCGGTCAACAGGACGACGGCGGTGACCCCTTGGAGCCGTACCAGACCGAGCCGCCGTCCCAGCGAGGCGGCCACGTCGTCGCCGAGGGCCATGCTGTTGAGGGCGGGAGCGAGGGACAGGGCCAGTACGGCGCCCACGGCGAGGAAGGGCAGGATGCGCACCAGCTCGCCGGAGTCCTGGTCGGCGAGGGTGCCGGCAGACCAGAAGCGGTAGCGGTCCAGCGCGTCCTGGTCGGTGAGGACGATGGCGCTGGTGAACGACTGGAGCAGCGCGGTGATCGCGACCCCCGCGAGCGCCAGTTTCACCGGTGTGGCCCCGGACCCGCCCAGCCGCCCCAGGAAGAAGACCACGACACTCGCGACGAGCGCCCCGCCGAACGCGAACCACACGTAGCCGTACAGCGAGGCCACCCCGAACACCCCGACCGCCACGACGATCGCGAAGGACGCCCCCGCGCTCACCCCGAGAATGCCCGGGTCCGCGAGGGGGTTTCGGGTCAGGGCCTGCATCAGCGCGCCGGACAGACCGAGCGCGGCGCCCGTCGTCAGACCGAGCAGGGTGCGGGGCACGCGCACCGACCAGATGACGTTGTCGACGAGGCGGCTGGGCGGATGGCCGAGGACCGAGCGCACGACATGGTCGAGCGGGACGCTGAGCGCGCCCAGGGCGATCGACAGGAGCGACAGCAGGACGAGGAGGGCGACGACCAGTGTCACCAGCACCGTGGTGCGAAGCCTTCTGCCTGAAGCCACTTTGCCGGTCTCCATGTCGTCTTCCGTGGTGCCACCGGGGCATCTTCCGTGCTCTGGAACCCTGTTGGCGGACCACCGGACGGCCCCGCCAGCAGCTTAGGTGAGCATAACCTCAGCGGCTGTGACATGGACCTGGGGTTCCGGGGTGGGTCTATCAAGTAAGGCAATGCTTACCTTACTATGCGAGCGGTCGCGGCTCCGCTGAGCCGTTCCACACGCATCGGGAGGCACGGGCAGCTGTGGCGGGCAACACGCTTTCTTCGGCACAGGCAACGGCGACGAACGACTTCTGGCGACGGCGGTTCGCGTCACCGGTACCGGAGACGTCCCTGCCGTTGGACTTCCCCCGTCCGCCACGCGGGGAGGGCGCGGTCTCCCGCGCGCAACGCGCGTCAGTCCTCGCCGTGACAGCCGACGAGGCCACCCAACTCACCGCATTTGTCGCCCTGTTGCACCGCTACGGCGGTACGACGGCCACCGAGACGGCAGTGGCCCACGACGGCCTCCCGCTGCGCGTCACCATCGACGGCGACACCCCGTTCTCCCAACTCCGCGACCAGATCGAGGCCGTACGCGCAGAGGCTGCCACCCACCACCTCCCGACCACCGAGCTGCTACGGATCCTCGCCCCCGAACCCTTCCGCGGCGGCGGCCTGTTGTGCGCCACGGGCTTCGGCCCCGCCCCCTGGGACGAGAGCGCCCCGCTGGACCTGGCGCTGACCGTGACCGAGGGGGAGGGTGGGGGAGAGGGCGGCGGCGAGGTGTCGGCCGACTACCGCACCGACCTCTTCTCGCCCGCCACCGTCGACCTGATCCTCGGCCACTACGGCACCCTCCTCGCCGACGCCGTAGCCCGCCCGGACACCCCGGTCGCCGACCTCGAACTCCTCGGCGCGGACGAACGGCACCACATCCTGCACGGCTGGAACGACACCGAGCACGACGTCCCCGCGCTCACCTGGCCCCGCATGTTCGCCGACCAGGTCGCCGCCCGCCCGCACGAGATCGCCCTCATCCACGAGGACGTCCGCCTCACCTACGCCGAACTCGACGCCCGTGCCGCCAAGTTGGCGCACGCCCTGGTGGCTCGCGGTGCCGGTCCCGAGCAGGTCGTGGCGCTCGCCGTACCGCGCTCGGCCGACATGATCGTGGCCGAGGTCGCCGTCCTGAAGTCGGGCGCGGCCTATCTGCCGGTCGACACCGACTACCCGGCCGACCGCATCGCGTACATGCTCGCCGACGCCCGCCCCGTCTGCCTCGTCACCACCGCCGAGATCGCCCCCGACCTCCCGCCGGACCTCGACCCGCTGGTCCTCGACGCCCCCGAGACGGTCGCCGAGCTGGCCGCGTACCCGGCCCAAGGTCCGTCCACCGCCGATGAGTTGACGACGGCGCACGCGGCCTACGTCATCTACACCTCAGGATCCTCCGGCCGCCCCAAGGGCACGGTCCTCTCCCACGCGGGCGTCGCCAAACTCGTGGCCACCCAGCAGGAACGCTTCGGCATCGGCCCGCACAGCCGGGTCCTCCAGTTCGCCTCGCCCAGCTTCGACGTCGCGTTCTGGGACCTCTGCCTCGGCCTGCTCTCCGGCGGCCGCCTGGTCGTCGTCCCCGCCGACCGCCGCGTCCCCGGCGCACCCCTCGCGGACTACGCCAACGAGCACGGCATCACCTTCATGATCCTGCCGCCGGCCCTGCTCGCTGCCATGCCCGAGGACGTCCAACTCCCGCCCCAAGCAACCCTGTTGGCGGGCACGGAACGCGTCTCGCCCGAGCTGGTCGGCCGGTACGCGCGCGGCCGGATGATGTTCAACGCCTACGGCCCGACCGAGGCCACCACCAACTCCACCCTGGGCCTGTGCGACCCGGACACCCCGGCCGGCACCATCGTGCCCATCGGCGTCCCCGACCCCGGCACCCGCGCCTTCGTCCTCGACGACCGGCTGCGCCCGGTCCCCGCCGGTGTCACGGGAGAGCTCTACCTCGGCGGCGCCGGACTGGCCCGCGGCTACCTCGGCCGCCCCGCGCTCACCGCCGAGCGCTTCGTCGCCGCCCCCGCCGACATGACCGCCGCACCCGGCGAACGCCTTTACCGCACCGGCGACTTGGTCCGCTGGAAGGCGGACGGCCGACTGGAGTTCCACGGCCGCGTCGACACCCAGGTCAAGATCCGCGGCTTCCGCATCGAGCCGGGTGAGATCGAGTCCGTCCTGCGCTCCCACCCGTCCGTCGACCAGGCCGCCGTCGTCGTCCGCGAGGACCGCCCCGGCGAACGCCGCCTCGCCGCCTACGTCGTGCCCTCGCTGGACGCCGAGGCGAGCCCGGACGAGGGGGTCGCGGACTGGAAGGACCTGCACGAACTCCTCTACTCCGCCGCAGGATCGGACGGTTTCGAGGAGAACTTCGCCGGCTGGAACAGCATGTACGACGGCCTTCCGATCGCCCTCGCGGACATGCGAGAGTGGCGCGAGGCCACCGTCGACCGTATCCGCGCGCTACGACCCCGGCGCATCCTGGAAATCGGCGTCGGCAGCGGCCTGTTGCTGTCCCGGCTCGCCCCGGACTGCGCCGAGTACTGGGGCACCGACCTCTCCGAGGAAGCCGTACGCGCCCTGGGCGCCCAGGTGTCCGCCGTCCCCGAACTCGCCGACCGCGTCACCCTGTTGGCCCGCCCCGCGCACGACCTCACCGGTCTGCCCGAAGGCCACTTCGACACGATCGTCGTCAACTCCGTCATCCAGTACTTCCCCGGCGGCGACTACCTCACCGGCGTACTCCGTGACGCCGCCGCGCTCCTCGCCCCCGGCGGCGCGGTGTTCGTCGGCGACGTACGCAATCTGCGGCTGCTGCGCACCTTGAGCGCGGCCGTCGAGAGGGGACGGGTGCGGGACGACGGAGACGAGACGGGCACGGACAAGGAAGCCCTGCGCGCCGCCGTGGACCGGGCGGTCGCCTGGGAGGGCGAACTCCTTGTCGACCCCGACTACTTCACCAGCCTCGACGGCCTCACCGCCGACATCCGCGTCAAGCGCGGCACCCACCACAACGAACTCACCCGCTACCGCTACGACGTTGTGCTCCGATCGCGGCCGGACGCCGCCGAGGTGATGCCCGAGTCGCCCTGGCCCACGCTCGGTTCGGTCCAGGCGCTGGACGAGCTGCTCACCGAACGGCCGGACCGGTTGCGGATCACCGGCATTCCCAACTCCCGTCTCGCCGACGACCTCGCCGCGCTCGACACCCTCGACGACAGCAGCAGGCCGGCCGCCGGGGCATACGGTGTCGACCCGGAGGCCCTGTACGAGACCGCCGCGCGGCACGGCTACGAGGTGGCGCTCACCTGGAACGGGGACGCCGAGGACGGCAGCCTGGACGCCGTCTTCGCCCCCGAAGGCGACGGGCAGGTCCTCGTGCGGTACCGCCCGGGAGCCGGTCACCCGCTCACCAACCGCCCCGCCCCCTTCCGCAACGTCAACGCCCTGATGTCGACGCTGCGGACACACGCCACCGAGTACCTGCCGGACTACATGGTCCCGGCCGCGTTCATCCCGCTGGACCGGCTGCCCGTCACCCCGAGCGGCAAGCTCGACGCCGCCGCGCTGCCCGTCCCGGACCTCACCCGCCAGCTGAGCGCGGGCCGGGCGCCCGAGACGGCTCGCGAGCAGCTGCTGTGCGACCTGTACGCACGGGCGCTCAAGGTGCCCTCGGTCGGCGTCGACGACGACTTCTTCGCGCTCGGCGGCGACAGCATCGTCGCCGTCCAACTCCTCATCCTGGCCCGCCGCGCAGGCCTGGAACTCACCCCGCGAGACGTCTTCCGCCACCGCACGGTCGCCGAACTCGCCACGGTCGCCCGCACCGGGACGGCCGACGATCTCGACACCACCCCGTGGCAGACCTTGAGCGATGACGAACTCGCGGCTGTTCAGGGCGAGTTCCCCGTCACCGTCGAGGAAGTACTTCCCCTCGGCCCGCTCCAGGAGGGCTTCTTCTTCCACGCGCTGGTGGACGGCGCCGAACTCGACGCGTATGTCGTGCAGCAGGTCATCGAGTTGTCCGGACCGGTCGACGGCACCCTGCTGCGTCAGGCCGCGCAACGACTTGTCGACCGGCACGCCCCGCTGCGCGCCTGCTTCCGCCAGACGCCCGACGGCCGCCCGATCCAGCTCATCGCATCCGGCCTCGAACTGCCCTGGCACGAGGTCGACCTGTCCGCGCAGGACGACACCACGGTCCGCCGCGACCTCGCCGAGGCAGTCGCCGCCGACGAACGCGCCCACCGCTTCGACCTCGCCCGCCCGCCGCTGATCCGCTGCGCCCTCATCCGCTTCGGCGAGGACCGCAGCCGACTGGTCCTGACGTTCCATCACATCGTCGCGGACGGCTGGTCCTTGCCGGTCCTGCACCGCGAACTCCTCGCCCTCTACGGCGAGAACCCGACCCCCCTCCCCGAAGTCGCCCCCTACCGCGGCTACCTCCGCCGTATCGCCGGCGCCGACAGCGACGCCGCCCGCGCTGCTTGGAGCGACGCCCTCGCCGGGGTCGACGAGCCCACCCGACTGGTGGAGACCTCCGCGCCCGCCGGACCCGTCGAACCCGCCCAGATCCGCGTGGAGTTGACCGAGCGGATCACCTCGCGGCTCGCCGCCCGCGCCCGGGAACGCGGAGTCACCCTCGGCACGCTCGTCCAAGGTGCCTGGGGTCTGCTCGTCGGCCGGATGACGGGCCGCGAGGACGTGCTGTTCGGCACCACGGTCGCCGGACGTGACGCCGCCGTCGACGGCATCGAGTCGATGATCGGCCTGTTCATCAACACCCTGCCCACCCGCCTGCGTTGGGCTCCGGGTGACACCCTGGGCGGGCTGCTGGACCGACTCCAGGACGAGCAGAGCGCGCTCCTCGACCACCAGCACCTCGGCCTCGCCGACATCCAGCGCGCCACCGGGCACGCGGGCGACGGTGAACTCTTCGACACCCTCGTGGTGTTCGAGAACTACCCCGGCGGCGAAGGCGCCCCGGGCATCACCGACCCCACCGGCACGATCGCGGTCGCAGGCCACGCCTTCCACGACGCCGTGCACTACCCGCTGGCCCTCATCGTCAAGCCCGGCCGCCGCCTCGACCTGCGCCTCAAGCACCACGCCCGCCGCCTCGACGCCGACGCCGTGCAGTCCCTCGCCGACCGGCTCACCCTCATCCTGCACGCGCTGGCGGACGACCCCGGCGCCCGCGTCGCCGACCTCGACCTGCTGACCCCGGAGGAGCTGGCGGACGCCCACCCGGCGGGGGAGACGCGGCCGGTTCCGGCCAGCACCCTCGCCGCCGCGTTCGCCGCGCAGGTCGCGCGCACGCCGGACGCGACGGCTGTCGTCCACGACCGCACGACCACGCTCACCTACGCCGAACTGGACGCGCGAGCCGAGGAGTTGGCCGCACGCCTGCGGGCCAAGGGTGCAGGGCGGGAGCGGATCGTCGCCGTCGCCGTACCCCGCTCGGCGGAGTTGATGGTGGCGCTGCTGGGTGTCCTGAAGTCGGGGGCCGCCTATCTGCCCCTCGACCTGGACTATCCGGCCGAGCGGCTCGCGTACATGCTGGCCGACTCGGGGGCGACGACGGTCGTCACGACGGAACGGGACGCGGACCGGCTGCCGCCGGTCGAGGGCCTGGACGTGCTGCGCGTGGACTCGGAGGGCGACGAAGCTCTGTTCGGCGGGACTCCGGACCCCGCCCACCCCGACGACCCCGCCTATCTCATCTACACCTCCGGTTCCACCGGCCGCCCCAAGGGCGTCGTCGTCACCCACCGCGCCATCGGCAACCGGCTGGCGTGGATGCAGGGCGGGTACGAACTCACCGCCGACGACCGGGTGTTGCAGAAGACGCCGTCCAGTTTCGACGTGAGCGTGTGGGAGTTCTTCTGGGCGCTGCGCGAGGGCGCCGCCGTAGTCCTCGCCGCTCCTGACGGACACCGCGACCCCGCCTATCTGGCCCGCCTGATCCGGGCCGAGGGCGTCACGACGATGCACTTCGTGCCGTCGATGCTGGAGGCGTTCCTCGCCTCGGACGAGGTCACCGCCGACCCCGCGTGGGCGGGCAGCCTGCGCCGCGTGTTCAGCAGCGGCGAGGCCCTGTCCGGGGCCGCCGCCCACCGCTGGCGCGAGCTGACCGGCGTTCCGCTGCACAACCTCTACGGCCCCACCGAGGCCGCCGTCGACGTGACCCACCACGCCTACGACGGCGCGTCCGACACCACCGTGCCCATCGGCCGACCCGTGTGGAACACCGGCCTGCGCGTGCTCGATTCGTGCCTGCGCCCGGTCCCCAACGGCGTCCCCGGCGAGCTGTACCTGACCGGCGTCCAGCTGGCCCGCGGCTACCACCGGCGCCCCGCGCTCACCGCCGACCGCTTCGTCGCCGACCCGTACGCCACCGAACCCGGCGCGCGCATGTACCGCACCGGCGACCTCGTACGCCGCCGCCCCGACGGCACGATCGACTACCTCGGCCGTACCGATCGCCAGGTCAAACTCCGCGGCAACCGGGTCGAACTCGGCGAGATCGAGGCCGAGTTGACGCGAATCCCCGCAGTGGCCAGGGGCGCCGTCGTCATCCGCGACCAGCGGCTCGTCGCCTACGCGGTGCCGTCATCCGGAGTCACACTCGACCCCGCCGAGCTGCGTGCCGCCCTCGCGGACGCGCTGCCCACGCCCCTGGTCCCGGAGGCGTACGTCGTCCTCGCCGACCTCCCGCTCACCCCGAGCGGCAAGTTGGACCAGGCCGCGCTGCCCGCCCCCGAGGCCGAGCGTGCCGAACGCCGTTCGCCCGCAGGGCCGTTGGAGCGGCAGCTCACCGAGATCTTCGCGGCCGTCCTCGGCATCGAGGACGCGGGCCCGGACGACGACTTCTTCCGGCTCGGCGGCGACAGCATCAGCTCCATCGGCGTAGCCAGCCGGGCCCGCGCGGCCGGCCTGGACCTGAGCCCGCGCGACGTGTTCACGCACCGCACCCCGGCCGCCCTCGCGACGGCGGCCACTCCCACGGCCGTTGTGGTCCCGGCAGCCGCAGACGTATTCGCCCTCACCGATGCCGAACACGCCCGCGTCCGCGCCGTCGCCGCCCCGGCGGAGGTCGCCGACGTATGGCCGCTGGCCCCCCTCCAGGAGGGCCTGTTCTTCCACTCGGCCTACGACGAGGGTGCGTTGGACGTCTACACCGTCCACGAGACCTTCGACTTCGCGACCCGCCTCGACACCACCCGGCTGCGCGCCGCCGTCCGCACCCTCCTCGACCGCAACCCCGGCCTGCGCGCTGGCTTCACCAGCGACGGCCTCGACCAGCCGGTGCAGTTCATCGTCGAGGACCCGGAGATCCCCCTCGAAGAGGTCGACCTCTCCCTCCTCCCCGCAGCTGAACAGGACGTTCTGCTACGGGAGTTGACGGACGCCGAACGCAACCGCCGCTTCGACCTGTCCGCACCCCCGCTCTTCCGGCTCCTTCTCCTGCGCCTCGGCGCGGAGCGCGGCGACCGGCTCGTCATCGGCCGCCACCTGATCCTCTGGGACGGCTGGTCGGCCTGGCTGTTCCTCGACGAGCTGTTCGCCCTCTACGAGACGGGCGGCGACGCCAACGCCCTGCCCGAGCCCGGTAGTTACCGCGACTACCTGACCTGGCTCGAGGAGCAGGACGACTCGGTCGCCACGGCCGCCTGGCGCACCGCGCTCGCCGGTCTCGACGAGCCGACACTGCTCGCGCCCACCGCCACCGACGGCCTCGAACCCGTCATCCCCGACCAGCTCGACGTACACTTGTCCGCCGAACTCGGCGACCGGCTACGCGAGTTGGCCCCGGCCCACGGCCTGACCCTCAACACGATCCTCAACGCGGCCTGGGGACTCACCCTCGCCTCCGCGACCGGCCGCGCCGACGTCGTGTTCGGTACGACCGTCGCCGGACGCCCCAGCGAGGTCCCCGACGTCGGCAACATCATCGGCCTGTTCCTCAACACCGTCCCGACCCGGATCGCCCTCGACCCCGCCGAACCGGTCCTCGACCTGCTCCGCCGCATCCAGGGCGAACGCCTCGACCTCATGCCGTACGAGCACTTGAGCCTCGGTGTCCTCCAGGCCGAGACCGGCCACCGCAAGCTCTTCGACACGCTGTTCGTGCTGCGCAACAACGACACCGAGGAGCGTTTGGCGGACCTGAAGACCCGGCACGGCGCCACGGCCGTCGCCAACGTCGACGCCACCCACTACCCGGCCAACCTCGTCATCACCCCCGGCCGTGAGATCGCCGTCACCCTCACCCACCGCCCCGACCTCGTCCCAACTGACAGCGCCCAGGCCCTCCTCGACCGATTCGCCCTGCTCGTCGACCGCCTCACCGTCGACCTCACGGCCCCGGTCGGCTCCCTGGACCCGCTCCTGCCCGCCGAACACGAGGCGCTACGGCGGGAGTCGGCGGCCAGCCGTGTCCCCGACCCCGAGGACACCATCGCCGACCTGCTGACCGCGCAGGCCGAACGCACCCCGGACGAGCGGGCCCTCGTCTTCGGCGAGCGCAGCATGACGTACGCCGAACTCGACGCCGCCGTAAACCGGTTGGCCCGGCTGCTGATCGACCGGGGCGCGGGCCCCGAGCGAGTCGTCGCCCTCGCCCTGCCGCGCTCCCTCGACATGGTGGTCGCGCTCTTCGCGGTCCTGCGCACCGGAGCGGCCTACCTGCCCCTGGAGTTGGACCACCCGGCCGACCGCCTCTCCCTGATGCTGGCCGACGCCCGCCCGCTCCTCCTGCTCAGCACCACGGCCGTATCCGCCACGCTGGACGGCGAGATGACCCGCGTCCTGCTCGACACCCCTGAGACCAAGGGGGAGTTGGCGGGCCAGTCGGATGCTCCGGTCCGTCGCCGCTTCAGCCTCGAACACCCCGCCTACGTCATCTACACCTCCGGCTCGACCGGCCGCCCCAAGGGCGTCGTCACCCCCTACCGGGGCCTGACGAACATGCAGTTGAACCACCAGAAGGAGATCTTCGAACCCGCCATCGCCTCGGCCGGCGGCCGACGGCTGCGCATCGCGCACACCGTGTCCTTCGCCTTCGACATGTCGTGGGAAGAGCTGCTCTGGCTCGTCGAGGGCCACGAAGTGCACGTCTGCGACGAGGAGTTGAGGCGTGACGCCGAGGCGCTGGTCGCCTACTGCGAACGGCACCGCGTCGACGTCGTCAACGTCACCCCCACCTACGCCCGACTCCTCATCGAGCAGGGCCTGTTGGAGGGCCACGTCCCGCCGCTCGTCCTGCTCGGCGGCGAGGCCGTCCCCGAGACGGTGTGGACGGCGCTGCGCGACACCGAGGGGACGTACGGCTACAACCTGTACGGGCCGACCGAGTACACCATCAACACCCTCGGCGGCGGCACCCTCGACAGCGACACCCCGACCGTCGGCAAGTCCATCCGCGGCACCCGCGCCCACATCCTCGACGCCTGGCTGCGTCCGGTGCCCGACGGCGTCCCCGGCGAGCTGTACATCGCCGGAATCGGCCTGGCCCGCGGCTACTTGGACCGGCCCGCGCTGACCGCCGAACGCTTCGTCGCCGACCCGTTCGGCGAACCAGGCGAACGCATGTACCGCACCGGCGACCTGGTCCGCCGCAACCCCGACGGCAACCTCGACTTCCTCGGCCGCACCGACGACCAGGTCAAGATCCGCGGCTACCGCATCGAACCCGGCGAGATCGAAACAGCCCTCAGCCGCCACCCGTTGGTCGCCCAGGCCGCCGTCGTCGTCCGCGACGAACGCCTCGTCGGCTACGTCGTCCCCTCCGGCGCCGACTCCGCCGAACGCACCGCCGCCGAGGCCGCGCAGGTGGGGGAGTGGCAGGAGATCTACTCGGACGAGTACGAGGAGATCGGCACCGCCGTCTTCACCGAGCAGTACGACGGCTGGGACAGCTCCTACGACGGGCAGCCCATCCCCTTCGAGGAGATGCACGAGTGGCGCGAGGCCACCCTCGCCCGCATCGGCTCCCTCAAGCCCCGCCGCATCCTCGAAATCGGCGTCGGATCAGGCCTGTTGCTGTCCCGGCTCGCCCCGGACAGCGAGGCGTACTGGGCAACCGACTTCGCCGCGCCCGTCATCCGCAAGATCGGCGAGGAGGTCCGGCGCGACCCCGCCCTCGCCTCCAAGGTCGAACTGCGCTGCCGCCCGGCCGAGGATCTGAGCGGTCTGCCGTTCGCCTACTTCGACACGATCGTCATCAACTCCGTCATCCAGTACTTCCCGAGCATCGACCACCTGACCGCCGTGCTGCACGGCGCGATGGAGCTACTCGCGCCCGGCGGCGCCCTGTTCGTCGGCGACGTCCGCAACCTGCGGCTCGCCGGCACCTTCCACACCGAGATCCAGCGCACCCGGGGCACCGCGGAGGCGGACCTGGAGCGGGCGGTGGAACGCGGCCTGCGCCTGGAGAAGGAACTCCTCGTAGACCCCGACTACTTCACCACCCTCGGCTACGGCGTCGACCTGCGCACCAAGCGCGCCCACCACCACAACGAGCTGAGCCGCCACCGCTACGACGTCGTCCTCTACGCCGACGAGCCGGACGTACGCCTGGACAACATCCCCTCCGTCGACTGGGCCACCGGCAACACCATCGGCGAACTCCTGCGCGGCGACTGGTCGTCGGCCGAGGCCATCGGCCAACTCCTGGCCGGCAACTGGTCCGCGACCGGTGTGGCCGGTGAACGCCCGCGCGGGGAACGGCCCGAGGCACTCCGCTTCACCGGCATTCCCGACGGCCGTACGACCGAGACGGGCGTCGACCCCGAGCACCTGCACGAACTCGGCACGGCGGCCGGTTACCGGGTGCTGACGACCTGGTCGGGGGAGACCGGGACCTATGACGCCGTGTTCCTGAAGTCCGCCGAACTACGCGTCACCGGCGGCCTGTTCCGCCCCGGCGGCGGTACGCAGCCCTACGCCAACGACCCCACCGCCGCCCGCGAGGCGAGCGCGCTCGTACGGCGGCTGCGTGAGGACCTGGGCCGTGAACTGCCCGACTACATGGTCCCGTCGGCCTTCGTCACCGTCGAAGGCCTGCCCATGAACGCCAACGGCAAGCTCGACGTCCGCGCACTGCCCGACGCCGAACCCGCCGTCGCCCTCGGCGGCGGACGCGGCCCGCGTACCCCGCAGGAAGAGGTGCTCTGCCGGCTGTTCGCCGAGGTGCTGGGGCTGCCAGAGGTCGGTGCCGAGGACAACTTCTTCGACCTGGGCGGCCATTCACTCCTTGCCACCCGGCTGGTCAGCCGCGCCCGCACCGAACTCGGCGCCGAACTCGCCATCCGCGACCTCTTCGAGGCACCCACACCCGCCCTTCTCGCGGGCCGTGCGGACACGGCGAGCCCGGCCCGCCCGGCGGTCACCCCCGTCACCGACCGGCCCGCCCGTATCCCGCTTTCGGCCGCCCAGCGACGGCTGTTGCTCGTCGAGGAGATCACCGGCAGCGGCGTCGCCTACAACTTCCCGCTGGTGTTCCGGCTGCGCGGCACCCTCGACACCGAGGCCCTGGCCGCCGCCCTGCGGGACGTCGCCGGACGCCACGAGGCGCTGCGGACGGTGTTCCCGACCCACGAGGGCGAGCCGTACCAACGGATCATCCCGGCCGCCGACGCCCATCCCGTCTCCACGATCGTCGACTGCACCGAGGACGAACTGCCCGCGCTGATCGAGTCCGCCCAGCGCCGCCCCTTCGACCTGACCACCGAACTCCCGTTGCGTTGCGAGGTGTTCAGGCTCGGCCCGGACGAGCACGTGGTCGCCGTCGTCCTGCACCACATCACCACCGACGAGTGGTCCGACCGCCCCTTCCTCGCCGACCTCGACACCGCCTACGCGGCCCGCCGCGCGGGACGGGTGCCCGAGTGGGCTCCGCTGCCGGTGCAGTACGCCGACTACACCCTCTGGCAGGACGACCTCCTCGCCCGCACCGGCGAGGCCCAACTCGCCCACTGGGCGGATGCGTTGCGTGGCCTGCCCGAGGAACTCGCCCTGCCCGCCGACCGACCGCGCCCCGCCGAACCGACCGGCCACGGCGGCAAGGTCCGCCTGGAACTGCCCACCGCCACCGGCCACGCCCTGCGCGACCTCTCCGGCGCCACCGGTACCAGCATGTTCATGCTGTTCCAGGCAGCCACCGCCGCGCTGCTGAACCGGCTCGGCGCGGGCGAGGACATCCCGCTGGGCGCCCCCATCGCGGGCCGCACCGACGAGGCACTCGCCGACCTGGTGGGCTTCTTCGTCAACACCCTGGTGCTGCGCACCGATGTGTCCGGCGACGAGCTGACGTTCCGTGAACTCCTGGGCCGGGTAAAGGAATCGTCCCTCGCCGCCTTCGAGTACCAGGACCTGCCCTTCGACCGGGTCGTGGAGGCCCTCAACCCGCCCCGCGTGGCCGGCCGCAACCCGCTCTTCCAGGTCATGCTCGGCTACCACCACCGCCCCGACGGCGACCCGGACGTGCTCGGCCTCGCGACCGAGTGGTTCGACATGGACACCGGCATGGCCAAATTCGACCTCCACTTCACCTTTGTCGACGAGACGGGCGGCGACCGGGTGGTCCTGCTCCTGGAGTACGCGACCGACCTCTTCGACCACGGGACGGCGGAGCGGATCGCCGCCCGCATGGCCCGCCTCCTGGACCACGCGGCGGCCGAACCCGACCGCGCGGTAAGGGACTTCGACCTCCTGGCGGACGCCGAACGCGCGCTGGTCCTGGACGAGTGGAACGCCACCGACCACCCGGTCCCGGCCACCACCCTCCCCGAACTCTTCCGCGCCCAGGCGGCCCGCACCCCGGACGCCACGGCCCTCGCCTTCGAGGGGCAGCGGCTGACGTACGCGGAGCTGGACGCCCAAGTGGAGCGCACGGCAAGGGTGTTGGCGGCGCTCGGCGCAGGCCCCGAGCAGACCGTCGCCGTGGCCCTCCCGCGCTCACTCGAACTCGTCGTCGCCCTGCTCGCCGTACACCGAGCCGGAGCCGCCTACCTCCCGCTCGACCCCGACTACCCCGAGGACCGCCTCGCCCTGATGGTCGAGGACGCCCGCCCGGTGCACATCATCCGCGGCACCCTGCCGACCGGTCCCGAGGGCCAACTCCCCACGTCCTACGATCCGTCGAGCCCCGCGTACGTCATCTACACCTCCGGCTCCACCGGCCGCCCCAAGGGCGTCGTCGTCCCGCACCAGGGCATCGTCAACCGGCTGCTGTGGATGCAGGACGCGTACGGCCTCACGGCCGCCGACCGGGTGCTGCAGAAGACGCCGTCCAGCTTCGACGTGTCGGTGTGGGAGTTCTTCTGGCCGCTGATCACCGGCGCCACGCTGGTCGTCGCCCGCCCCGAAGGACACCGCGACCCGGCCTACTTGGCCCGCCTCATCCGCGAACAGGACGTCACCACGGTCCACTTCGTGCCCTCCATGCTCCAACTCTTCCTGGAGGAGCCCTCGGTAGCCGACTGCGCCGGCCTCCGCCGCGTGATGTGCAGCGGCGAGGCCCTGCCCGTCGCCCTCACCCACCGTTTCCACGAGGTCCTGACCACCGCCGAACTGCACAACCTCTACGGCCCGACCGAGGCCTCGGTCGACGTGACGGCCGTGGAGATCGGTCCGGACGCGACGAGCGTCCCGATCGGCCGCCCGGTGTGGAACACCCGCACCTACGTTCTCGACGCGGGCCTGCGTCCGGTACCGCCCGGTGTCCCGGGCGAGTTGTACCTCGCGGGCGTCCAGCTCGCCCGCGGTTACCTCGACCGGCCCGGCCTGACCGCCGAGCGGTTCGTCGCCGACCCATACGGCGCCCCGGGCACGCGCATGTACCGCACCGGCGACCTGGCCCGCTGGAATGCCGACGGCACGATCGAGTACCTGGGCCGCACCGACGACCAGGTGAAGGTACGCGGCTTCCGCGTCGAACCCGGAGAGATCGAGGGCGCGTTGACCGCGCATCCCTCCGTCGCGCATGCCGTCGTCGTGGTCCGGGAACAGCGTCTGGTGGCGTACGTGGTCCCGGCCGGGGTCGGCGGACCGGTCGACTTGAGCACGTTGCGGGCCCACACGGCCGCCGCTCTCCCCGCCCACATGGTCCCGGCCGTCTTCATGACCCTCGACGGCCTGCCCCTCACCCCGAACGGCAAGCTCGACCGCGCCGCCCTGCCCGCCCCCGACTTCACGACCACCACGGACGCAGGCAACGCGCCCCGCAGCCCGCGCGAGGAGATCCTCACCGGACTCTTCGGCGACGTCCTCGGTCTCGAACGCGTCGGCGCCGACGAGGACTTCTTCACCCTCGGCGGTCACTCACTGCTCGCCATGCGCCTGGTCAGCCGCGTCCGCACGGTACTTGGCGCCGACCTCACCGTCCGTTCCGTCTTCGAGGCGTCCACGCCCGCGCTCCTCGCGGCCCGCCTGGACGACCGGGCCGGCGGACTGCCTGCCCTCGTCCCGGCCGACCGGCCCGACGAACTCCCGCTCTCCTACGCCCAACAGCGCCTGTGGCTGCTGCACCGCATCGAGGGCCCGGGAGCCACGTACAACATCCCGGCCGCCTGGCGCCTGACCGGCGTGCTCGACCGGGACGCGCTGGCCGCCGCGCTGGACGATGTCGCCGTACGACACGAGAGCCTGCGCACGGTCTTCCCCGAGCGGGACGGCCGCCCGCGCCAGGTCGTGCTGGACCAGGTCACTGTGCCCGTCCACCACAGCCGGGTCACGGAGACCGAACTGCCCGACCGGCTCGCCGAGGCCGCCGCGCGCGGCTTCGACATCGACCGCGAACTCCCGCTCCGCACGCACCTGTTCGAGGTGAGCGAGGACGAGCACGTCCTGCTGCTGGTGCTGCACCACATCGCCGGCGACCAGTGGTCCGACGGTCCGCTGTGGCGCGACCTGGCCACGGCCTACGCGGCCCGCCGCGAGGGACGGGCACCCGTGTGGGCGCCGCTGCCCGTGCAGTACGCCGACTACGCCCTCTGGCATCGCGAGGCGCTCGGCGACGCCGACGCCCCGGACAGTCGCCAGTCCCGTCAACTCGCCTACTGGCAGACGGCATTGGCTGGTCTGCCGGACGAGCTCGCGCTGCCCACCGACCGCCCCCGCCCGCTGGAGAGCAGCCACCAGGGCGGCGCCGTCGGACTGACCCTCGACCCCGAACGGACCCGTCGACTGCGGGCGTTGGCCCGTCGTCACGGCGTGAGTATGTTCATGGTCACCCAGGCCGCCGTCGCCGCGCTGCTGCACCGGCTCGGGGCCGGGGACGACATCCCGCTCGGCGCACCCATCTCCGGGCGCGGTGACGAACACCTCGAAGACCTGGTCGGATTCTTCGTCAACACCCTTGTCCTGCGCACCGATCTGTCCGGCGACCCCACGTTCGCCGATCTGCTCGCCCGCGTCCGGGACACCGACCTCGCCGCCTACGAACACCAGGACCTGCCCTTCGAGCGCCTGGTGGAGGCGGTCAACCCGGCCCGGTCGCTGGCCCGGCATCCGCTGTTCCAGGTGATGGTCGTCCACCTTGATGACGAGGGCGCCACGCCTGCGCTGTCCGGCCTGACCGCCCGCCGTGAGGAACTCGGCCAGCAGGGCGCCAAGTTCGACCTCAGCTTCGACTTCGTCGAGCAGGGCGAGGACGGGATGCGGTGCTGGATCGAGTACAGCGCCGACCTCTTCGACGAGTCGACCGCCGAACTCCTCGCCCAGCGCCTGGAGTTGCTGCTAACCCAGATCGCCACCGACCCCGACCGACGCATCGGCGCGCTCGACGTCCTGCGCGACGACGAACGCGCCCTCGTCCTCACCGACTGGAACGACACCGCACGCACCGTCCCCGACCTCACCCTGCCGGAACTCTTCCGCGCCCAGGTCGCCCGCACCCCCGAGGCCACGGCGGTCGTCTTCGAGGACACCGCCCTCACCTACGCCGAACTCGACCTGCGGGTGGAGAAGTTGGCGCACACGCTCGCCGCGCACGGAGCGCAGGCCGAGGCGGTCGTCGCCGTCGCGCTGCCCCGCTCCCTCGACCTCGTGGTGTCCCTCCTCGCGGTCCACCGAGCGGGCGCCGCCTACCTTCCCCTCGACACCGGCTACCCGACCGAACGGCTCGCCTATACGCTCGCCGACGCCCGCCCGGTCTGCCTGATCACCACCGAGGGCGTCACCCTCCCGGACGCCGACGTGCACACCCTCACGGTGCATGCGGACGGCACCTCCGACGACCCGGCGTACGCACCGCTGCCCACCGCCCACGACCCCCGCCACCCCGCCTACGTCATCTACACCTCGGGCTCGACCGGCCGTCCCAAGGGCGTCACCGTCCCCCACCAGGGCATCACCAACCGCCTGTTGTGGATGCAGGACGCGTACCGTCTCGACGCCGACGACCGGGTGTTGCAGAAGACCCCGGCCGGGTTCGACGTGTCGGCGTGGGAGTTCTTCTGGCCGCTGATCACCGGCGCCACGCTCGTCGTGGCCCGCCCGGAAGGCCACCAGGACCCGGTCTACCTCGCCGAACTGATCCGGCGTCAGCACATCACCACGGCCCACTTCGTACCGTCGATGCTGCGCGCCTTCCTCGACGAGCCCGGCGCCGCCCACTGCATCGAGCTGCTCCAAGTGATGTGCAGCGGCGAGGCGTTGCCCGCCCAGCTGGCCGCCCGCTTCCACCAGGTCCTGCCGGGCAGTCGCCTCCACAACCTCTACGGCCCGACCGAGGCATCCGTCGACGTCACCGCCCACGAGGTACCCGCCGACCCGGCCACCGTGCCGATCGGCCGCCCGGTGTGGAACACCCGCACCTACGTCCTCGACGCCGGACTGTGCCCCGTACCGCCCGGCGTGGCCGGCGAACTGTATCTGGCGGGCGTCCAGTTGGCGCGCGGCTACCTGGGCCGATCCGCCCTGACCGCCGAACGCTTCGTCGCCGACCCGTACGCCACCGAGCCCGGCGCCCGGATGTACCGCACCGGGGACCTGGCCCGGTGGACCCGGGACGGTGAACTGGAGTACCTCGGCCGCGCCGACGACCAGGTCAAACTGCGCGGGTTCCGTATCGAACTCGGTGAGATCGAGAGCGTGTTGGTCGCCCACGGGAGTGTCGCGCACGCCACTGTCGTGCTGCGGGACGAACGCCTCGTCGCGTACGTCGTACCGAGCGGCGAGACAGCGGACTCCGCCGAACTCCGGGCCCACACCGCCCGGTCGCTGCCCGACCACATGGTTCCGTCGGCCGTCGTCACCCTCGACGCCCTCCCGCTCACCCCCAACGGCAAGCTCGACCGGCGTGCCCTGCCCGCCCCCGACTTCGCGGCAGAGGTGACCGACACCCGCCCGCGCACACCGCTGGAGGAGACCCTCTGCGCCCTCGTGGCGGACGTGCTCGGTCTCGAACGCGTAGGTGTCGAGGACGACTTCTTCTCGCTGGGCGGCGACAGCATCGTCGCCATGCAGCTGGTCGCCCGTGCCCGCGCGGCCGGGCTCACCTTCAGCCCGCGTGACGTGTTCCGCCACAAGTCGGCAGCCGGGCTCGCCACCGTCACCGCCACCACGGCCGCCGCCGAGCGCGACGACCAGGTCACCCTGCTCGACCTCACGTCCGACGAACGCGCCGAACTCGCCGCCCTGCCCGCCGGAACCGAAGTCCTCCCCGTCTCCCCGCTCCAGGCCGGTCTGCTCTTCCACGCCGCCCTCGACTCCGGCGACGACGGACCGGACGTGTACACCGTCCAGGTCTCCTACGACCTCGAAGGCCCCCTGGACGCCGACCGGTTGCACACCGCGGCCCAGGCGGTGCTCGACGCGCACGAGAACCTCCGCAGCGGCTTCCGGCACCTGCCCTCCGGGCGCCCCGTGGCCGTCGTACCGCGCACGGCCGTCCTGCCCTGGCGGCAGCTCGACCTCGCCGACGAACCGGAGGAGTGGGAGCGCCTGCTGGTCCAGGAGCGGCGCCGCTTCGACCCCGAACGGCCGCCGCTGCTCCGGCTGTTGCTGGCCCGGCTCGGTCCGGACCGGCACCGGCTCGTGCTCTCGCACCAGCATCTCCTGCTGGACGGCTGGTCGCTGCCGCTGCTCACCGCCGAACTGTGGGCGCGCTACGAGGGTCGTACACCGGCCGCGCCCACCCCATACCGTGAGCACCTGCGGCTGCTGGCCGCCCAGGACCCGGCCGTCTCCACCGCCGCGTGGGCCGAGGCCCTCGGCGGGCTGGCGGAGCCGACGCGCCTCGCGCCGGTCGACCCCGACCGTGCCGCCGTCGTACCGTCCACCCACACCGTGGAGTTGGACCCGGACCGCACGACGGAGCTGGAGGCGTTCGCGCGCCGGCAGGGCGTCACCGTGAACACCCTTGTCCAGGCCGCCTGGGGCGTGCTGCTCGGTCGGCTCACCGGCCGGGACGACGTGGTGTTCGGCGCGACCGTCGCCGGTCGCTCGCCCGAACTCACCGGCGCCGAGTCGATGATCGGCCTGTTCATCAACACCATCCCGGTACGGGTACGGGTCCGCCCGGAGGAGAGCACGGCCGCACTCCTCGACCGGCTCCAGGACGAGCAATCCAGGCTCATCGCCCACCAGCACCTCGGCCTCGCCGACATCCAGCGGGCCGCCGGACTCGGCGAACTCTTCGACACCCTCGTGGTGTTCGAGTCCTACCCGGTCCCCGACGACGAAGAGGGCGGCGACGGGCCGCGCGTCTCGGTCCGGGACCACGAGGACTCCACCCACTACCCGTTCGCGTGGGCGGTCGAGCCCGCCGAACGGCTGCGCCTCACCGCCGAGTTCAGGCCCGACCTCTTCCAACCGGCCGTCGTACGACGGATCACGGACGCCATGACCGCCCTCCTCACAGGCATGGCGGCCGAGCCCGACCGCCCCGTCGGCCGACTCGACCTGCTCGATTCCGCCGAGCGGCATACGGTCCTGGAGACCTGGAACGACACCGCGCTGCCCGCACCGGAGACCGAACGGCTCGGCACCGTACCGGCGTTGTTCGTCGCGCAGGCCGCCGCCGACCCCGGCGCGGTCGCCGTCACCGACGGCCGTACGACGTGGACGTTCGCCGAACTCGACGCTCGTACCGACCAGTTGGCCCGCGTCCTAGCCGGACACGGTGTCGGACCCGAGCGGATCGTGGCCCTCGCGCTGCCCCGTACCGCCGACCACATCGCCGCGATCCTCGCCGTGATGAAGGCGGGCGCCGCCTATCTGCCCCTCGACCCCGACCTCCCCGAGTCCCGCCTGACCGGCATGCTCGACGACGCCCGCCCCGCGCTGATCCTGGCCACGGCGGAGACGGCCGCCACGCTGCCCTCAACCACCGTACCCGTCCTGCGACTTGACGCCCCGACCGACGGACTGCCGGAGGCTGAACCAGTCGCCCCCGGCCCCGACCACCCCGCCTACGTCATCTACACCTCGGGCTCCACCGGCCGCCCCAAGGGCGTAGTCGTCACCCAGCGAGGCATCGCCAACCTCTTCCACAGCCACCGCCACGACCTGCACGAGGTCGCCAAGCGGCGCACCGGACTGCGGCGCCTGCGGGTCGGGCACGCATGGTCGTTCTCCTTCGACGCCTCCTGGCAACCGCAGTTGTGGCTCCTTGACGGGCACGCGCTGCACATCGCCGACGACGAGACCCGCCGCGACCCCGAACTCCTCGCCGCGTTCATCCGCGACCGGGGCATCGACTTCATCGAGGTCACCCCGTCGCTGCTCGCGCAGATGGCGGACAGCGGCCTGATCGGGGACGAGGGCGACTGCCCGCTCTCCGTGCTCGGCTTCGGCGGCGAGGCCGTACCCGAGTCGCTGTGGGCGCGGTTGGCCGCCCTTCAGGACACCGAGGCGTTCAACCTGTACGGCCCCACCGAGGCCACCGTCGACGCGCTCGTCGGCCGGGTCCGCGACAGCGCCACCCCGGTCGTCGGACGGCCGGTCCACGAGTCCCGCGCCTACGTCCTCGACCCCGCCCTGCGCCCCGTACCGCCGGGCGTCACAGGGGAGTTGTACCTGTCGGGCCCTGGCCTGGCCCGCGGTTACCTCGGCCGGCCCGAACTCACCGCCGAACGCTTCGTCGCCGACCCGTACGCCACCCAGCCCGGTGAGCGCATGTACCGCACCGGAGACATGGCCCGCTGGACCGAGGACGGCCTCCTTGAGTTCGCCGGACGCACCGACGACCAGGTCAAGATCCGCGGCTACCGCATCGAACTCGCCGAGATCGAGGCCGCGTTGGACACCCACCCTGCCGTCACGCAGAGCGTGGTCGTGGCCCGCGAACACCGGCCTGGCATACGGCAGTTGATCGCCTACGTCGTCGCCGGCGGCACGGACGGTGCCGAACTGCGCGCCCACGCCGCCTCCGTTCTGCCCGACTACATGGTCCCGGCCGCCGTGGTCGTCCTCGACCAGTTGCCGCTGCTGTCGAACGGCAAGCTCGACCGATCCGCCCTGCCCGCCCCGGACTTCACCGCCCAGGGCGGCGGCCGGGCCCCCGAGAACGACACCGAGCGCACCCTGCGCGACCTGTTCGCGGACGCCCTCGGGCTGCCCGCCGAGGCGGTCGGCACGGACGACGACTTCTTCACCTTCGGCGGTGACAGCATCGTCGCCATGCAACTCGTCGCCCGGGCCCGCGCCGGTGGGCTGCGGGTCACGCCCCGCCAGGTCTTCCAGCACCGAACCGTCGCCGCCCTCGCGGCAGTTGCGGTCCCGCTCGACGCCGACGAACGGCAGGCCGTCCACGACGACGGGACCGGTACCGTCCCGCTCACCCCGATCATGCGGGGCCTGCTGGAGCGCGGCGGTCCCATCGCCGCCTACCATCAGGCGGCTCTGGTCCAGACCCCGGCCGACCTGACCGAACCCGGCCTGCTGACCGTGCTCACGGCACTCGCCGACCGGCACGACATGCTGCGGGCCCAACTCGTCCGCGAACCCGAGTGGTTGCTGCGGGTACCGGCCGCACGGGACACAGACGTCAGCACGTGGCTCACCCGCGTCGATGTGCGCGGGGCGGACGACGACGAACTGCGCGCGGCCATCTCCCGCCACGCCGAGACGGCCCGGGCCGGGCTCGACCCGGACGCCGGGGCGATGGTGCGGGCGGTCTGGTTCGACGCCGGACCCGGACAGCCCGGCCGACTCCTCATCCTCGTCCACCACTTGGTGATCGACGGCGTCTCCTGGCGCGTCCTGCTGCCCGACCTGGCCACCGCCTGGGCGGCGGTCAGGGGTGGTCGTACGCCCGAACTCGCCCCCGTGGAGCTGTCGTTCGGCCGTTGGTCCCGGCTCCTCGGAACCCGCGCGACCGACCCGGCCACCGAGGACGAGCTGCCCTGGTGGACCTCCGCTCTCGCCGAGGGCGCCGAACTCCCGCTGGCCCGGCCCCTCGACGCGGCCCGGGACACGGTCGCCACCACTCGGTACGTCTCCGTGTCCCTGCCCGCCGATGTCACCGGGCCGCTGCTGAGCCGAGCCCCGGCCGCGTTCGGAGCCACCGTCAACGACGTGCTGCTGACCGCGTTCGCACTGGCGGTCGGTGACTGGCGGGCCCGGGAACTGGGCGCGGAACGGGCGGGCGGACCCGTCCTGGTGGACGTGGAGGGCCACGGCCGTGAGGAGCAACTCGCGGGCGACGCCGACCTGTCCCGTACGGTCGGCTGGTTCACCAGCGTCGTACCCGTACGACTCGACCCGGGCGAGGCCGACTTGGCGGACGCGGCGGACGCCTTCGCGGGCGGACCCACGCTGGACGCGGCCCTGGCCCGCATCCGCGAGCACCTCACCGCACTGCCCACGGCCGGTATCGGACACGGCCTGCTGCGCCACCTCAACCCCGAGACCGGCGCACGTCTCGCCCAACTCGGCGAGCCGCAGATCGAGTTCAACTACATGGGCCGCTTCGACCGCCCGGCGGCAGCCGACTGGTCCTACGCCCCCGAGGACGACGCCGCCGACCTCGACGCCGACCCCGGCCAGCCGATGTCCCACGCCCTGACCCTCAACGCCATCACCGAAGACCGCCCCGAGGGACCGGAGTTGAGCGCCCACTGGGCGTACGCCGCCGAACTCCTCACCGAGGAACAGGTACAGGACCTGGCCCGCACCTGGTTCCGCGCGCTGGAAGCAGTCGTACGACGAGCGGCCGTACTCAACAAGCCCTGACCCCACCGGACTTACCCGACCGACTCACTCACCCGACCGCATCAGAGAGGCAAGGAACCCCCGACATGAGCAACCCGTTCGAGAACCCCGAAGGCGTCTACTCCGTCCTCGTCAACGACGAGGGCCAGCACAGCCTTTGGCCCGACTTCGTGGACGTACCGGCGGGCTGGACGGTCGCGTACGGACCGGCCGCGCGCCAGGAGTGCCTCGACCACATCGAGGCCAACTGGACGGACATGAGGCCGAAGAACCTGGTCGAGGTCGACGGGGTCTGAGCACACGGAAGGGGGGCGGGTCCGAACTACCTCGGACCCGCCCCCCTTTCACGTTCCCGTGGGTCAGGACGCCGGCTGCTCCACCTTCGTCGAGGTCTTGCCGTCCACCGCGGCGGTGAGCTGCGGCACCAGGCGGTCCAGGACGTAGGGGATGCTCAACACCGTGGACAGGGATACGGCGTTGCCGTAGTCGCTGGACTCCTTGATGAAGACCTCGCGGCCCTGCTTCACCACGTTGAGGTCGCCGTAGATCTTGTCGTTGTGCAGCTTGGTGACGGCCGTGGTGGTGTCGGGGACTATCCACACGGCGACCTTCTGGTCGAGGAGGTCGTAGCGTTCCTTGCTGATGTTGGCGCCGAACGTGTCACCGATGACCTTGTCGAGGCCCGCCGGGAGCGAGAAGCCCAGGTCGGAGAGGAGCCGGGAGCGCGGGTCCTGGCTGCCGTAGACGAACACGCCCTCGTACGGGGTGGCCATGACGGCCGTCGCGTCGGCGAAGGCGGGGTTGGCCTTCTTGGCCGCCGCGAACTTGGCCTCGACGCCCGACACCAGGGTCTTGGCCTCGTCGGCCTTGCCGAGCGCCTTGCCGATCTCCTCGGTCTGCTGCTGCCACGGCACGCCGTAGTCGTTGTACTGCTTGGGCTGGGCGACGACCGGCGCGAACTGCGACAGGCTCTGGTACTGCGCCTTGGTCAGGCCCGAGTAGACGGCGAGGATCAGGTCCGGCTTAAGGGCCGCGATCTTCTCCACCTGCGGACCGGTGCCGGTGTCCTTGAGGACGGTCGGCGCCGCCGCACTGCCCAACTTGTCCTGCGCCCAAGGGCCGATGGCGCCCTTGTAGCCGCCGAGCCACTCGGTGGTGCCGACCGGCACCTTGCCCAGGGCGAGGACGGCGTCCTGGTCGGTGAGGCCGACGGTGACGATCCGCTTGGGCTCGGACTTGATCGTCGTACTGCCGAACTTGTGGGCGATCGTCACTGGGAAGGCGTCCGCGGAGGCCTTCGCCCCCGACCCCGACGTGTTCGAACTGGACGACGTGGAGTCGGAGTTGGAGGAACCGCAGCCGACCGCCGTGACGGCCAGCAGGAGTACGGAGGCGAGCAGGCCGGACAGCCGGGAAGCTCTGGTGGCGCGGGGCATCGGATGATCCTTCTGTTCGTCGCGGTGGGTTCGGCGGGGGGTGACAGGTCTTCGCGGGGGGAGATCTTCAGCGGGGCTAGTGGGCTTCGGGCGCGGTCTCGGCGGAGCGGCTGTCGGACCAGGCGTGCCACAGGGCGGCGTACTGGCCCTGGGCGGTGAGGAGTTCGTCGTGCGTGCCGTTCTCCACGACCCGGCCACCGCTCAGCACGATCACCCGGTCCGCGGCGGCGGCCTGGCTGAGCCGGTGCGCCACGACCAGTGCGGTACGGCCGCGCAGGGCCTGTTCGGCGGCCTCGTCGAGCTGCCGCGCACCCGAACTGCCCGCCTCCGCCGTGGCTTCGTCGAGTACGACGACCGGCGGATCGGCCAACAGGAGTCGGGCGAGGGCGAGTTGCTGAGCGCGGTCGGCGGTCAGACGATGACCGCCGTCGCCGACGACCGTGTCCAGGCCCTCCGGCAATGCTTCGACCCAGCCGAGCGCGCCCACCGTGTCGAGCGCCTCCCGGAGTTCCTCGGTGTGCGCGTCCGGGCGGGCCAGCCGCAGGTCCTCGGCGAGCGGCCCGGCGAAGACGTGCACCTCCTGCGTGACCAGCCCGACCAGGTGACCGGCCTCGTCCGGCTCGGCGCCGCCGACGTCGATCCGGCCCGACTGCGGGCGGTGCAGCCCCGCGACCAGCTTGGCGAGCGTCGTCTTGCCCGCACCGGTCGTACCGACCAGCGCGACCCGCTCCTTGGGCCGTATCTCCAGGTCGACGTCGTGCAGCACCGGGCGGCCCGGCACATACGCGTGGGAGACACCGGTCAGCGTCACGGACGGGGGACCGGCGGCGGTCGTACGGTCGTCCGCGCGGTCGGCGACCACGGGCGCGGGCTCGTCCACCACGCCAACGAGCCGTGCCAGTCCGGCCGTTGCCGACTGGGCGTCGTCCAGCAGCACCAGCGCGGTGTTGACCGGCCCGAAGAGACTGGCGAAGTACAGCGCGGCCGCGGTGGCCGTACCGACCGACGCGGAACCGTCGCGCACCAGCAGATACCCGGTGACCAGGACCGCGGACAGCCCCATGTACTCGGCGATGTGCAGCCGACTGTAGAAGCGGAGCATCAACTGCACGCCGCTCATGGTCAGTTCGACGGCCGAGCGCGAGCGTTCGGTGACCCGCAGGGTGTGGCCCTTCTGCAGCCGGTACGCCCGGACGGTCCGCGCCCCGCCGATGGTGTCCAGCAACTGCTGCTGCTGTGTGCCGGTGGCGATGCGCTCCTTGGCGTACAGGGGAACGGCGTTGCGCACATACCAGCGTGCGGTGTGCGCCTGCACCGGCACGGCGATCAGCGCGGCGATCAGGAACCGCCAGTCCAGCAGGGCGAGCGCGCCCAGCGTCAGCACGATCGACAGCGCGGACCGGGCCAGTTCGGGCAGCGCGCCGCGCACGGCGTCGGCGACCCGTGAAACATCGCGGGTGACACGGGAGTTGAGGTCACCGGAGCCGGCCTTCTCCACCCGGTCCAGTGGGAGGGACAGGGCACGCTCGACGAACAGTTCGCGGAGTCGCGCGAGGGCGGTCTCCCCGAGCCGCGACACCAAGGACATGCCGAGTGCGGTGGTCACGCCCTGGACGAGGGCGACTCCGGCCAGCGCGACCACCGGGAAGGTGAGCGCGTCGGGGGAGCGGTGCTCGGTGACGATGTCGACGATGTGGCCCAGCAGTGGCTGGGTGAGCAGTCCGACGGCGGTGGCGAGCACCATCAGCCCGAACCCGGCGGCAGCCAACCCCCGCTGCGGGCGCAGCAGTTCACGGACCGCGGCGCGGGTGCGGGCGGGGGTGGCGGTGGGGAGGAGGGTGCGGTCGGAGTCCGCCTCGTGCGTGTCGGTCAGCTCGGCGTCCACCAGTCCCGGCTCCACCAGTCCCGGCTCCGTCAGCTCGGCGTCCACCAGTCCCGCTTCCGTCAGTTCCGCTTCCATCCCCTCGGCTCCGGTCGTCATGCCAGCACCGCCGTCCGGTAGGTCGCGTCGGTCCGTACGAGATCCGCGTGGGTGCCCTCGGCACCGACCCGGCCGGCGTCGAGGAGGATCACGTGGTCGGTGACCGCGAGCAGGGCGGGGCTGTTGGTCACCACGATGGTGGTGCGGCCCTGCCGGAACTCGCGCAGGCCCTCAGCGATGCGGCCCTCGGTCACCGTGTCGACGGCGGTGGTCGGATCGTGCACGACCAGGACGGGCGGCTCGGCACGCAACGCCCTTGCCAGCAACACCCGTTGGCGCTGTCCGCCCGACAGGGAACGCCCGCCCTCACCCACACCGGTCGCGGTGCCGTGCGGCAGCGAGTCGGCGACCTCGTCGGCGCGGGCGGCGACCATGGCACGCTCGGTGAGGAGACCGGCCGCGCCGTCCTGAGAGGCGTCCTCCGGCGTCACGTTCGCCGCCAACGAGCCCTCGAACAGCGCCGCGTCATGGGCGGCGACCAGGACAGCGGCCCGAAGTCCCGCCGGATCAAGCCGAGTCAGGGGCACGCCGTCCAGCTCGACAGACCCCGACTCCGGATCGGTCTCCCGACCAAGACACCGCAACAGCGCCTCGGCACCGGCCGGGTCCGTCACCGCGATGCCGGTCAACTGCCCGGCGGGCAGGTCGAGATCGACACCGTCGAGCCCGCCGAGCCGTACGCCACGCAGCCGCAGTTCCCCGCGCACGGGCTCGGCGACCGGGTCGTCGCCGTCCACGACAGCGGGCCCGGTGGCGAGCACCTCGGCGACGCGCGCGGCCGAGGCACGGCCCTGCGCCAGCTCGGCGTTGACCCAGGCGAAGGTCTCCAACGGCCCGAGCAGGAACAGCGCGAGCCCCACCGCCGACACCAACTGGCCCAGAGTCATCGACCCGTTGAGCGCCAGTCGGCCGCCCACGAGAGCGATCAGCGCGATGAACCCACCGGTGAGCGCGAGCACGAGCCCCGTCTGCCAGGACTCGGCACGCGCCGAACGCAGCGTGGCGGCAAGGGAGATACGACTGGTCCGGCGATACCGCTCGACGGCGGCGCCCTGCGCACCGAGCCCCTTCAGTACCCGCAGCCCGGCCACCAGGTCGGCGGCCACGCCCGAGGCATGAGCGGCCTTGTCCTGCTCGGCCTCGCTGCGC
The DNA here is from genome assembly GCF_000367365.1 of Streptomyces prunicolor NBRC 13075. Classification (GTDB taxonomy): domain Bacteria; phylum Actinomycetota; class Actinomycetes; order Streptomycetales; family Streptomycetaceae; genus Streptomyces; species Streptomyces prunicolor. The sequence continues at coordinate 137,003 of NZ_BARF01000051.1, forward strand.
CGCTCCAACGGCTTGCTCAGCAGATGCCCCAGCCACAGCAGAACGGGCGTACCCAGCAACACGATCAGTCCGAGTGTCACGGACGTCAGCAGCAGCGCAACCGCGCTCACCGCGACCCCCGCGAAGGCCCAAACCCCGGCCATCAACGCCATGTTGACCGCGCCGACCCGCTTGGCGTCCTCGGTCGCGACATTGGCCAGTTCCCCGGGCAGCCGCCCTTCCTCGGCACCGCCACGGGCGTCGAGCACCCGCCCCACGATCGCCAACCGGAGTGTGTGCGCGGCCTCTTCGGCACTGCGCTCACCGGCCTTGGCGCCCAGCCGGAAACTCCACGACAGCGTCACGTACATGACGGCCAGCACGCCGAGCCAGAGCGCCAGATATCCGGCGTTCTGCCCGGCGACGGCCTGGTCGATGACGACACCGATGAGCACCGGTACCAGGGCTTCCCCCAGTTGGTGCACGCTTCCGAGCGCCGAGCCGAGTGCGACGCGCCGTATCTGTCCCTTGACCGAGCGCGTCCAGACGTCCCGCCCCGACAGTTCCCCTGCTCCCACCAGCCACCCTCCGGAAACCGGCCAACTTAGGCAAGGCTACTCTAAGTGAATCTGGGGCAGTCGACGCCCTTTCGGCCCTCCTGGCACGTAACGGAGCGATTCCGATGCGGTCGGCGGGGGGACGTCCGAGCTGTCGTCCGAGCCGCTGTCTGAGCCGCTGTCCGAGCGCTCGCCCGAGGGGCGTTGCCTTCGGATGCCGAGCGGTAGGCTTCCTGGGTGCGCCCCATGTGTTCGAGGCGCACGCCGGCAAGACAGACAGTCCGCGCATTCAGGAGGACCGGCGTTGCACGTCCAGGAATGGCTCGACTCGGTTCCGGCGGTGGCCGTCTACGCCGTGGTGGCACTCGTCATCGGGGTGGAGAGCCTGGGCATCCCGCTGCCGGGCGAGATCGTCCTGGTCTCGGCGGCACTGCTCTCCTCCCAACACTCGGGCATCAACCCGATCATCCTGGGCGCCTGCGCGAGCCTGGGCGCGGTGGTCGGCGACTCCATCGGTTACGCGATCGGCCGCAAGGGCGGACGCCCCCTGCTGGCCTGGCTCGCGAACAAGTTCCCCCGGCACTTCAGCGAAGGCCATGTGGCCACCGCGGAACGGTCCTTCGAGAAGTGGGGCATGTGGGCCGTCTTCTTCGGCCGCTTCATCGCCCTCCTCCGCATCTTCGCCGGCCCCCTCGCGGGCGTACTCCACATGCCCTACTGGAAGTTCCTGATCGCCAACGTCCTCGGCGGAATCATCTGGGCCGGCGGCACCACGGCGGTCGTCTACTACGTGGGAATCGTCGCCGAGGACTGGCTCAAGCGCTTCTCGTACTTCGGCCTGGCGGCAGCGGTCCTGGTGGGCCTGGCTTCAATGCTCCTGGTAAAGCGCAGGGCCCAAAAAATGTCGGCCGAGAAGAACGAACCCGAACCGGTAAACGCCGGCGAGTAACGCGCCCTGAAGGGGCGCGGGGAACTGCGCGACCAGCCACACCCGGCCCGCACCCGCCATACGACCTACTCATGCACCCCGCGATGCGCCTTCGCCAACTCCGCATACATGGTCCCGTTAAGGGTCAACCCCTCCCGCTCCTCACCGCTCAACTCCCGCCGCACCTTCGCCGGCACCCCGGCGACCAGTGACCCCGGCGGCACAACCATCCCCTGCGGCACCAACGCCTGAGCCGCAACAAGCGACCCCGCCCCGATCACCGCCCCGTTGAGCACCGTAGCCCCCATCCCAATAAGGCAGTCATCCTCAACGGTCGCCCCATGCACAACGGCGTTGTGCCCAACGGAAACCCGCTCACCCACACTCACCGGAAACCCAGGATCCGCGTGCAGCGTGCAGTTGTCCTGGATGTTGCTGCTCGCGCCCACCGAGATCCTCTCGACGTCACCGCGCAACACCGCCCCGTACCAGACACTCGCCCCCGCGGACAGCGTCACATCCCCGATCACAGACGCCGTAGGAGCCACGAACGCCGACTCATCGACCTTCGGCTCCCGCCCACCAATGCCCACGATCAACGCCCTGTGCGTCATAAGACCCTCCCTAACCGTCGGAGACACCCGCACGGTACGACATCGGTGGGGCGAAGATCACAGCGGCCAGACCTCATGGCCCAGGCTCCCGCTGAGTACCGTGGCCGGGTGCCCAACCGCAAGAACACGTTCTCAAAATGGCGGAGCCACCTCGCGCAGCGCGCCGTTCACGCGGGCTGGGCCTGGGTGCAGCGCACCGGCTCGGTGACAGCGAAGAACCCCGGCCGTTTCCACTTCGGCTCCATCGGCGAAGCCACCCGGCTCGCCTTCCCGCTGGGCACGGTCTTCGGTGAACCCTGGATCCACCTCGGTTCCCACTGCATCGTCGGCGAGCAGGTCACCCTCACGGCGGGCCTGATGCCGGACCTCGACCTCGGCCCCGACCCGATCCTGCGCCTGGGTGACGGCGTGGTCCTCGGCCGCGGCAGCCACGTCATCGCCGACACGACGGTGACCATCGGCAGCGACTGCTACTTCGGGCCGTACGTCTACGTCACGTCCACGAACCATTCCTACGACGACCCGCACGAGCCCATCGGCAAGCAGTGGCCGCGCATGGAACCCGTCGAGATCGGCCCCGGCTGCTGGATCGGCACCGGCGCGGTTATCCTGCCGGGCGCGCGCATCGGCCGGAACGTGGTGGTGGCGGCCGGTGCGGTGGTCCGCGGCACGGTGCCCGACCATGCCGTGGTGGCGGGGGCGCCCGCACGGGTCGTACGCCGCTGGACCCCCGCCGAGGGCTGGCAGCCGCCGCTCCGCACCCCCGCTCCGGTGCCGATCCCCGCGGATGTGACCCCGGATCAACTCCGCGCACTGGCAGGCCTGGACGAGGAAGGCGCGACCCGGCTCGCCGAACTGGACGAGAACGCGATCGCCCACCTCGCGGAACTGGACGCGGAAGCTTGAGCGGCACGCGTGTCGAGGTGTGATCCGGCATGCGAGTTGAGGCCTGATCCGACACGTGTGCCGAAGCCCGATCCGGCATTCATGCCGAGGCCTGACCTGGCACTCATGCCGAGACGGACCCGGCATTCGACGTCTTCGGCACCCCACCTGGCAGCCGGCGCCCGTCGGCTGTGCGCCGAGGCGTGATCCGGCGCTCATGCCGAGGCCAGGCCTGGCATTCATGCCGAGACGAGCCCGGCACCCGTCGCCCCCGGCACCTCACCCGGCGCCCCCGCGCCACCCGACACCCCCCGGCACCTCACCCGGCGCCCCCGCGCCACCCGACACCCCCCAGCATCCGACGCCCCCGTTCCCACACCCCGCGGTACTCGACGCCCCCTGCACACAACCCCGCCCCCTCACCCCGTCGCCAGCAACAACGTCCCCACCAACGCAAGCCCCGCCCCCGCCGCCTGAATCACCCGCAACCGCTCGCTCAGAAACCCGCGCGCGGCCAGCGCGGTGACCACCGGATACAGCGACGCGAGCACCGCCGCCACCGTCACCGGCCCATGCTGCGCGGCGATCGAATACGTTCCGTTGGCCGCCACGTCGGCCAGTCCCACGAAGGCCAGCGCCGGCAGCGAACCCCAGAGGAACCCGCCCTCCGGAAGCGCGACCCCGCCCCGCCGTACGGAGACGTAGAGCGCGGCGCCACCCGTGGCCACATTCGTCACGCGCTGCACGAACAGCGCGAGGAAGAGGCCGGTCACGCTGCTGGACGCCTCCGCGATCAGTGCGAACACCGTGCCGAAGCCGAGCGCGGCGATCAGGGTCAGGAGGATCGTCTGCCTTTGGACGGGCGCGCCCCGCAACTGGGGGCCGCCCGCGAGCACGACCCCGGTGACGGCGACCGCGATCCCCGCCGCCTGCATCAGGCCGGGCCGCTCGCCGAGGAAGAGCCCCACCCCGACCGGTACGGCCACGCTCAGCGTCGCGAGCGGCGAGACGACGCCCATCGGGCCCAGCGCGAGCGCCTTGTAGAAACTGAACAGCGCGACCGGCCCCACCACCCCCGCCGCGAACGCGAACCACAGCTGCGGCCCGGCCTCGCTCCAGCCCCCGGTGGCCACCACGACCGCGCCGAGCACGGCCGCCGCGATCCCCTGCGAGACCACGACCACCGTCAGCGCCGGGGTCCGCCTGGTCAGCAGTCCGCCGCCGAAGTCGGCCACTCCCCACAGGAGGCTGGTGGCCAGGGCGAAGAATGCTGTCACGGGGTGCCTCGCAGTACAGTTCGGTGCAGTTCGCTGAACGATCGGGTGCAGCACACCGTAGTTCACTGAACTGAACCCTGTCATCCAAAATATTGACCTGAAGGTATGGACGGAACGTGTCGGACCTCGACCTGCTGACCCAGTCCCTGGCTCGCAACGTCAAGCACTGGCGCTCGGTGCGCGGCTTCACCCTGGACGTGCTCGCCGCCCGGGCCGCCGTCAGCCGGGGCATGCTCATCCAGATCGAGCAGGCCCGCACCAATCCCAGCATCGGCACGGTCGTCAAGATCGGCGACGCCCTCGGCGTCAGCATCACCACCCTGCTCGACTACGAACAGGGCCCGAAGGTCCGTATCGTCCCCGCCGAGCGCGCCGTACGGCTCTGGCACACCGACGCCGGCAGCTACAACCGCCTCCTCGCCGGCACCGAGGCCCCCGGACCGCTGGAGATGTGGGACTGGCGACTGATGCCGGGGGAGGCCAGCCCCTCGGAGCCCCACCCCACCGGCACGGTCGAGATGCTCCATGTCGTCACCGGCGAGCTGACCCTCACCGTGGACGGCGAGGACCATGTCGTCCCGGCCGGCGCGAGCGCCACCTTCGAGGCCAACACCGCCCACACGTACGGGAATCGGGGCGAGGTCCCGGTGGAGATGATGATGACGGTGTCGGTCCCGCCCGTGCGCGGAGAGACCCCGTGAGCGGCCGCCCGGTGCCTGTTAGCGTTCCGTCATGCACGCACCCATCGGACACTTCGAACACGCCGCCCCGGCCCCCGACCGCCTCGACGAACTGACCCGCCCGGTCGCCGACGCCGTGCGCGCCTGGCGCGGCAGCGTCCCCGCCGACCAGATCGTCTACGTCGACACGGACCCGGAGTGGGCCGACACCGCCACCTTCGTCGAACGCTACGGCCAGGAGTTGCTGGAGCAGGCCGCGAACTGTGTGGTGGTGGCCGGAAGCGCGGCGGTGAGACCATGCTGGCCGCGTGCGTGGTCCTGTCCACCACCCGAGTCGACGTGAACGGCGTCGTCCGCCGCCAACTCGGCGCCCGCAAGGTCTCGTTCGCGTCGATGGACACCGCGACCGGCGAGACCGGCATGGAGTACGGCGGCATCACCCCCGTCGGACTCCCCGCCGACTGGCCGGTGTTGGTGGACTCGGCCGTCGTCGACCTGCCCTACGTCCTGGTCGGCAGCGGACGCCGCCGCGGCAAACTCCTGGTCCCCGGCAAGGCGTTCGCGGAACTTCCGGGCGCGGTGGTGCTGGACGGCCTGGGCGTCGCCTGACCCCCAAGCCGTAGAGAACCGGCCTCACACCGTGGCGTGGTGGTGGGCCAACTCCCCATGCGGGTCCGCCTCGCCGGGCACCGGCGCCGGGTCGGCGTGCACGAGGGCGGCCGTGAGCCGCGGCACCGCGTGCAGCAGCGCATGCTCCGCCGCTACGGCGACGGCGTGGGCCTGCCGTACCGTCGCCTCCCCGTCCACCACCACCGCGACCTCGGCGCGCAGCCGGTGCCCGATCCAGCGCAGCCTCAACTCGCCCACCCCGCGCACCCCTTCGACCTCCCGCACGGCGTGCTCGGCCCGGTCCACCAGGTCGGGGTCGACGGCGTCCATCACGCGCCGGAACACCTCGCGCGCCGCGTCCCGCAGGACCAGCGCGATCGCGGCCGTGATCGCCAACCCCACGATCGGGTCGGCGAGTTGCCAGCCCAGCGCCGAACCGCCGGCCCCGGCCAGCACGGCCAGCGAGGTGAACCCGTCGGTACGGGCGTGGAGTCCGTCGGCGACCAGCGCGGCCGACCCGATCTCCCGGCCGACCCGCATCCGGTACCGGGCCACCCACTCGTTGCCCACGAACCCGACGAGCGCCGCGACGGCGACCACCGGGACGTGGGTCATGGGACGCGGATCGAGCAGCCGGTCCACCGCCGCCCAGGCCGCGAACGCGGCGGACGCGGCGATCGTCAGCACGATCGCGATACCGGCCAGATCCTCGGCGCGCCCGTAGCCGTACGTGAAGCGGCGGGTGGCGGCCCGGCGGCCGAGTACGAACGCGATGCCGAGCGGTACGGCGGTCAGCGCGTCCGCTGCGTTGTGCACCGTGTCGCCGAGCAGCGCGACCGACCCGGACACGACCACCACGACCGCCTGCACCAGCGCGGTCACCCCGAGCACCGCGAGCGAGACCCAGAGCGCGCGCATACCGCGGGCCGAGGACTCCAGGGCGGAGTCGAGCTTGGCGGCGGTCTCGTGGGAGTGCGGGGTGAGGAGGTGGCCGAGGCGGTGACGGATGCCGGTGGGGGAGTGGTCATCGGGATACGGGTGGTCGTGTCCGTGGTCGTCGTGCGGGTGTGCGTGCTCGTGTTCGTGGTGGTGCTGGTCGCTCACGTGGGTCCCCTTCCGGTGCGCGGGTGGACGGACGGCGCCCACGGGACCATTATGTGCGTATGAGCGCACGCATGCACCTATCACCTGCGCACGATGCGCACCCGCGCACCCCCGGCGAGGAACAGTTCGCGCTGGCCGCCGAACTCCTGGCCCTGCTCGGCGACCGCACCCGCCTGACCCTCCTGCACGCCCTGACGTCAGGGGAGTCCGACGTCAGCACCCTCACGGAGGCCTGCGACGCGGCCCGCCCCGCGGTCAGCCAGCACCTGGCGCGGTTGCGCCTCGCGGGGTTGGTGACCACGCGCAAGGAGGGCCGCCGGGTGATCTACGCGTTGAGCGACGGTCATCTACGGCGGCTGGTGGACGAGGCGTTGAACGTGGCGGACCACCGGCTCACCGACCGCCCGCCGCACGACTGACGGCCGCACGACTGACCGCCGTACAGCTGGCAGCCGTACAACTGACGGCCGTAGCTCAGGAGTTGGGGTCCTTGCCCAGGTAGCTCTCCGCGAACGCGAGGCCGGCGGAGGGGGATGCGAAGACGCGGCGGAGTCGGGCGAGGGTGGTGCCCGCGCGGTACGGGTCGCCGGACGAGGTGCCGTGGTACACCTCGGAGAGCCACTGGGAGAACTCCTGGTAGTCCCACACCCGGCTCAGGCAGGCCTCCGAATAGCCGCCCAGGCCCGTCGAGTCGCCCTTCGTGACATACGCGACGAGCGCGTCGCCGAGCAGGAACGCGTCGTGCAGGGCGAGGTTCATGCCCTTCGCGGCGATGGGAGCGGTGAGGTGGGCCGCGTCACCGGCGAGGAAGAGCCGGCCGAACACCATGGGTTCGACAACGTAGTTGTGCATGTCGAGCACGCGCTTCTCGATCAGCCGGCCTTCGGTCAGCGGCGGGGCGCCGGTGGCGGCGAGCCGGAGCTGGAGCTCGGCCCAGACGCGCTCGTCCGGCCAGTTGTCGGGGTCGTCGCCGGGCGGGCATTCGAGGTAGTAGCGGGTGACCTCGGGGCTGCGCGCCATGTGCCCGGCGAAGCCGCGCGGATGGACGCCGAACATGACGCAGTCCGAGGACGGCGGCGCCTCCGCGAGCAGCGCGAGCCACCCGATGCCGTAGTCGAGCCGCGCGATCCGCGCCCGCTCCGGCGGCAGCGCGGCCCGCGTCACCCCGCGCGCACCGTCGCAGCCCGCCACGAAGTCGCCCTGTACGAGCTGCCGTTGACCGGTCTCCGGGTCGGTGTACGACACCGCCGGACGGTCGGTGTCGAGGTCGTGCAGCTGGACGTCCTGGACCCCGAACCGGATCGCGCCGCCCCGCACGTCCGCGTACTCCCGCACCAGGTCGGTCACCAGCAACGGCTGTGGATAGACGTAGTGGTGATGCCCCGTCAGCTCGGTGTACGACAGCCGGTGGCGCTGCCCGCCGAAGCGGAACTCGCACTGGGTGTGCCGCTGCGCCCGCGCCAACAGGTTCTCGGCGAGCCCCCGTTGCTCCAGCCCGCGCACGGCCCACTCCTCGATGACGCCGGCCCGGGGCCGCTGCTCGATGAACTCCCTGGTCTCGGTCTCCAGCACCAGGCAGTCGATCCCGGCCGCGCGCAGGATGTTGCCGATGGTGAGCCCGGCGGGACCGGCGCCCACGACGACGACCGGAAAGCGTTGTGGGGAGCCGGAGTTGGGGTGGGGGGAGGTGAAGGTCACCCGGCCATTATGACGGTGTGCGGACAACCGAAAACCGGCCGCCTGGGGGGCGGCCGGTTCGGATTTCGCTGGGGGGAGGGGGCGGATCAGTGCGCGGGTGCGTCCGTGATGACGACCTCGTCGATGCTGCGCTCGATGTCCTCGAGCGTGGACGAGGTCGCCCTGGCCCAGTAGTAGATGCCGATCGAGAAGACCGCGATGAGCAGGATGTCCCACCACAGCGGGATGTTGCCCTGGCCGCCGAAGCCGCCCTGCCAGGAGATCACGCCCATGCCGACCAGGTAGACCGGCAGCCACTGCGCGGCCCGGAAGCCCAGCCGGGGTGCGTCGGGTGCCTCGCTGGCCGTGGCGTACCAGGCGTAGGTGCCGAGCAGCAGGTAGCCGAGGACGATGGCGACGCCGAGCCGCCACAGGGTGTCCCAGCCGGCCCAGTAGATGATCAGGTTGGCGACCACGAACGACAGCGGGGAGATCACCTTGCCGGCCGGCAGCCGGTACGGGCGTTCCAGGCGCGGCAGCTTGTCGGCGAAGACGCCGTACGCCAGTGGGGCGCCCGCGTACATCAGCACGCTCGCCGAGGTGATGAAACCCACCAGCTTGTGCCAGCTGGGGAACGGCAGGAAGCAGATCACGCCGGTCACGAAGGACATGATGAGGCCGAACCACGGCACACCGCGTGCGTCGGTCTTCGCGAAGATCTTGGGGGCGTAACCGTTCTTCGCCAGGCCGTAGGAGACCCGCGAGGTGGCCGTGGTGTAGATCAGGCCGGTGCCGCCGGGGGAGATGATCGCGTCGAGGTAGAGGACCACGGCCAGCCAGCCGAGGCCCACCACGGTCGCGAGGCCGGCCCACGGGCCGCTGTCGCCCTTGAACGCGAGGTGGGCCCAGCCGTTCGCGAAGGCGGCGTGCGGCAGTGCGGCGATGAACACCACCTGGAGCAGGATGTAGATGACGGCACCGATCGCGACCGAGCCGAGCGTGGCGCGCGGCAGGTCCCGCTTCGGATTGCGGCTCTCGCCCGCCAGCTGGATGGCCTGCTCGAAGCCGAGCAGCGCGAAGATGATGCCGCTGGTGCTGATCGCGGTGAGCACGCCCTTGGCACCGAACGGCGCGAAGCTCGCCGAGTGGAAGTTGGCCGGGTGGAAGTTGCCCACGGCGACGACGAAGATTGCGCCGAGCGGAACGGCGATCTTCCACCAGGTCGCGGCGCTGTTGGTGTGCGCCAGCACCCGTACACCGAAGAAGTTCACCCCGACGAAGACCGCCATGAGTACGACCGCCACGAGCAGACCGCTCGTCGTCAGGGTCTTGTCGGCGTGCTGGAAGTGCTTGGCCCACGACCAGTGACCGGCGTAGCCGATCATGGCCTCGACCTCGATCGGCGCCACGGTCGCGGCCTGCAGCCAGGAGAACCAGCCGAACGACATGCCGGCCAGGCCGCCGAACGCGTAGTGCGGGTAGCGGGCCGTGCCGCCCGCCACCGGGAACATGCCGCCGAGTTCGGCGTGCACCAGGGCCAGCAGGACGATCGCGATCGCGCCGATCACCCACGAGATGATCGCCGAGGGACCGGCCTGGATGGCCGCGTCGTGCGCGCCGTACAGCCAACCGGAGCCGATGATCGAGCCCACCGACGCCCACATCAGCCCGATCAGGCCGACGTCCCTCCGCAAACCGCTCGGATCCTTGGTGGCCTCCGGAACGGACTGGTCAACGCTCACCATGTCAAGAGGCCTCTCGAAGTCAGCACGCATGCTTAACGGGGAAGAGGCCTCAGGCTAGGAATGAATGAATATTTACAGAAGTCTGTTGCCTGAAATTTGACTTGGCTTCGAGGGCTTCTTTGTCATGCTCACAGGCTTCTTACGGTGCCTTCTTACCCTGTCAGCCTGAGCTGCGGCCGAGGGCCGGGATCTCGATCGCCGGGCAGTGGTCCATCACCATCTCCAGGCCCGCCGCCCGGGTCCGGTCGTACGCGGCCTCGTCGATCACCCCGAGCTGGAACCAGACGGCCTTCGCGCCCTTGGCGACCGCCTCGTCGGCGACCGGGCCGGCGAGGTCGCTGTTGACGAAGACGTCCACCACGTCCACCTCGAAGGGGATGTCCGCGAGGGAGGCGTAGCCCTGTTCGCTGTGCACCGTCTCCGCCTTGGGGTGGACGGGGACGACGCGCTTGCCGAAGCGCCGCAGCACCTCCGCGACGCCGTACGCCGCGCGGGACCGGTTCGAGGAGAGGCCCACGACCGCCCAGGTGTCACCGGTCTCGGTGAGGATCTTGCGGATCGTTGCTGAATCGCCGTACACGCTCGGCCTCCTTGGGAATCGTGCGCCCGCTGCCGTCCGGGACAACAGCGGGCGGAGTGCCGTGATTCCTCGGTCCCTCGCTCAGTCCTCGACCACGGACGTGTTGAGGCCCTTGTCGTAGTGGTTGCGGGCGATCTTGATGCCCGTGCTGCCGTGGAAGACGAACAGCGGGGAGGTGTACGGCGGTTCGCCCGGTGCGGCGAGGCGGCGGACCGTGTTGCCGGTGAAGGTGAAGCCGCCGACGCTCTTGGCGTTGACGACCGTCACGTCGCCGATGTCGAAGGAGTTGTGCTCGACCTTGATGTTGTGGTGCACCGGGTTCGCCGGGTCGACGACCTGGTTGGTCGGCTCCACGAAGATGACCGGGCCGGTCGGGCGCGTGAAGGAGTTGTCGCGGATCGTGAGGTCGGCGACCGGGCCGGACTCGTACCACTGGTAGGCGTCGGCGGAGACGTAGATGCTGGCCATGGACATCGCGTCGAAGCGGTTGCCGGCGATCAGGACGGGCTTGCGGGTGGTGACCAGGATGCCGCGCGTCGGAACGTTGCGGAACGTGTTGCCGGTGATGACGACCGACGGGGTGGCCGTGATGTTCTCGACGACCGTGCCGCCGATCTCGACCCCGGCCGGGACCGGACGGTCGAACGTGACGGTCATGGTGGTCAGCGACTTGGTGTGGTCCATGCCGCTGGGCCCGTCGACCGCCGTGACCTTGGCGTGCGGGTCCGCCACCGGGGTCATCGTGCGCTTGGTGGTGAACTCGACCTCGTCACCGGGCGCGAACTGCGGGAACCCGGCGGTCTGCGGGTGCTCGTAGGCGAGGGTGACCGTGTTCGGCCCGGGCTGCCCGACGACCTCCAGGTACGTGCCGTGGATGTTGATCGGGTCGTCGTGCGGGCCGTCGAAGAGGCTCCGGGTGATGGAGACCTTGCCCTTGACGCCGGACATCTGCACGAAGTCGGCGAACGAGGCCGTCGACCGGCCGGACTTCGGATCGGGTGCGAAGTTCACCTTGTCGATGGAGATGTTCTCGCTCAACTGGCCGACCACACCGAAGGATTGGAGGTAGTAGGCGTTCATCGAGCGCATCGTGACGTTCTTGGACTGCCAGATGAAGGCGCCCGGTTCCGTCCGCTCGATCAGCCGCATCTGGTAGACGAGCCCGGCGTCCGTCGGCTGCGTCGCGGTGCTGTAGTCGATCCGGATCCGGCGGTCGCCGAGGTCGGTGACTGAAGAGACGTTGTTGAAGAGCGGGTTGTCCCCGCGCCAGGTCTTCTGCGCCTTGGGGTCGTGGATCTGGGTGTATTGGAGCCCGTCGACGCCTTGCCAGTACGGCTGTCCGGTGGCCGGGCTCTTCTCGCCGAGCCAGGTGATGTGTGTGCCGTTCACCTCGTACGGGCTGCCGGCCGGGATCTTCAGGACGCGGTAGGCATGCGCGTCGGCGCCGTCGGTGACACCGGCGGTGGCCACGGTCGCGTCGATGACCTCGGGCGCCGCGTAGTCGAACGAGAAGTTCTGGAAGGTCACATTGGTCGAGCGGATCGACGCGAACGCCGTCTGCAACCCGTGGTAGACGAGCTTCGCGCCGCCGCCGTCGACGGTGACGTCGTGCATGTCCTCGATGAGGAGCCCGATCTTCTTGTCGCGGTAACGCTGGTCCGCGCCAACGGTGTTGGAGACGTACAGCTCCCGCGTCTCGGCCCGCTCGGGGTAGAGCTGGTAGGTCCCCTTCGAGAACTCGATCCTGACCGCCCGCCCGTGATCGACGCTCTTGGCGTGCCGCAGCGCCGCGACGACAGCGGGCGTGGAGTCCGTTCGGCCGGTGGGGTCGGCTCCGTACGCGTCCACGTCGACCACCGCCACCGGCGTCGCTCTCTGCGCCGCGGCGACAGGACCGCCGCCGCCCACGAGCAGCGCGAGCGCCACCCCGACAAACATGAACCGAGACCGAGACATAGCCCCTCCGGAGCATTCATGATGCACGACCATGAGTCGCGAAACACCCGATGAATAGGGGGAGTTTCCGCCGATCGCCCGGTCGGATCTCCGACTGGAGTGTCCTTAGATCCGACCTCTAGGTCAATGGTCTGGACGAGCAAGGGGAGCCCGGCTCATGCCCTCCGCTGCCTCACGCCTTCGGCGCCCCCGTGCTCGCGCGGATCACCAGCTCGGGATCGAAGAGGAGTTCACCGACGGGGACGTCACGGTTGCCGACCAGGGCGAGGACACTGCGGCCCGCTTCCGAGGCCAGCCGGTCGGCCGGCTGGCGGACCGTGGTCAGCGGCGGATCGACGAAGTCCATGATCATGGAACCGTCGTAGCCGACCACCGACACATCACCCGGAACGTCGTACCCCTGTCGCCGCGCGCCCCGGATCGCGCCCAGCGCCATGTAGTCGCTCGCCGCGACGATCGCCGTGGCCCCGCGCCCGAGGAGCGAGATCGCGGCGGACTGGCCGCCCTCGACGGTGTAGGACTGCCGGACCACCCACTGCTCCGGGTCCTCGACACCGCGCTTGGCGAGCGAGGCGACGAAGCCGCTGACGCGGCGGTCGGCGGGGCGGTTGCCGAGCGGGCCCGACGCCATGCCGATACGGCGGTGGCTGAGCCGGTGCAGATGGTCGACGGCGAGTTCGGCGGCGAGCAGGTCGTCGGTGGAGAAGACCGGCGCCTCGCTCGCACCCTCGAACCGGCCGTTGATCCCGACGAACGGGATCCTGCGGGACCGCAGCAGTTCGTACGCCGAAGGGTCCGCGCCCTCAAGGGTGTTGCTCGCCGAGAGGAACACCACGGCGGCGACGCCCCGGTCGGCGAGCGAGGTCACGAAGTCCAACTCCTGTACCCCGCCCGGGAAGCACGGGCACAGGACCGTCTTCAGACCGTGCGGGGCGAGCACGGACTCGATCCGCTCGGCGACATCGGCGAAGAACGGGTTGGAGACCAACTCGGTGACCACCGCGACGAGTTGACCCCGGGTCTGCCGCTCGTACCCCAGGTCCGCCATCGCCTGCTCGACCGCCTCACGGGTCTTGCGGGACACGCCCTGACGCCGGTTGATGACCCGGCTGACCGTGGCCTCGCTCACCCGCGCCCGCTCCGCGACCTCGGTGATGCCGACCTTCATACGGTTCCCTTCGAGCCTGACTTGCAAGAAGCCGCTGAAAACTTTCAGTACATCCTGCCGTGCAAAGTAGCAGCAGAAGTGCGTGTCTTCCATGTTTCTCTCGCATGACCATTGAATCGCCACTTCCGCCCCTGCTAGCTTTCCGGCCACCACGCGGCCCCCACCCCGCAGTGACCGAAGACCGGGAGATCCGATGAAGCCCTCAAGGCTCATGCTGCTCACCGCTGTTGCCCTGCTCGCCCCGATGGCTCCCGCTCTGTCGGCCACCGCGTCCGCCGCCCCCAGCCCCCAACTCGCCATCCCGGACCCGGGGTTCGAGAACGGCGGGACGGGCTGGACCTTCACCTCGGGGGCCGGCGTCGGCACCGGCAACAGGCATGGCGGCGAACGCTTCCTCTACCTCGACGCCGGAGCCGGTAAGAGCGCCCAGCTGACCATCGTCGCGCCCGGGAACGGGAGTTACGACTTCTCCGCGTGGATCGGCAGCGCCGGCACCGGCGGCACGTACACGATCCGGCGCAACGGCGAGACCGTCCAGACGATCACGCTGCCGCAGCACCCCGGCTACGCCCGGTACACCATCAGCGACGTCGCGCTGAGGACCGGCGACCGGCTCCAGATCGAGTTCGGCTCCGGCAGCGCCTGGGTCAACGCCGACGACCTGATGATCTCGCCCGCCGCGTCCGCCGACCCGAAGGTGACCTCGTCCGACCCCGAGGTCGTCGCGATGTTCGACTGGGCCCAGAAGAAGGCCAACAGCTGGGTCCAACTCCCGGGCACCGTAGGCCCGGTGAACGTCGACGAGTACCAGACCGGCGGCACCGGCAGCGCGACGTACGAGCCCACCTACTGGGCCGGATACGCCAACCGCAGCGCCTACTACTCCCGAGACATGACCCACCAGCTCGCCGGCGCCCACCTCATCGGGCTCGACGCCGAGAACGAGACGATGCTCCGCTCGTACGCGGCGTCGGCCACCGCCGAGCACAAGTACTTCCCGGTGTGGTCCCTCAACTTCGACGCGAAGACCTACCTGAGCATCGACTACAAGAGCCCGGACAATTTCGTCCGCGAGGTGCCGGCCACCTTCGAACTCGTCGAGAAGGCGGCCCAGGCGTATCTCTGGACCGGCGACCGCAGATACGTCGACGACCCGGTGCTGTGGGATTTCTACCGGCACGCCACCGAGCAGTTCATCGACCTGCACAACTCCGCCAAGGACAACGGCAAGGTGAAGGTCGCCGAGGGCACGGGCCAGGGCATCTTCCAGGGCGCCGCCAGCTACAACGAGCAGGACGGCGACGGTCTCGCCGAGGCCGGGGACGGCATCGCCTCCGAGTACCAGGCATACCTGGCGATGGCGGTCCTCGCCCGCGGCAAGGGCGACACCAGACTCGCCAAGACGTACGACAAGCGCGCCGCCGACCTGAAGACGTACTTCAACGACGACTGGAGCGGCACCGGCAGCGGCGCCGACATGGTCCGCGCGTACACGACCTCCGGCACCCCGGTCACCGGCTGGGGCAAGGAGAACAGCGTCTTCATGCCGATGAAGCAGATCATCGACCCCGGCCCGCGCAACGACGCCTACCTCGACTACATCCAGGCGCAGGAGCTGGGCCCGGACGGCTCGCCCAACATCGAGTCCACGACCTACCTGCCCGACATGTTCTTCAAGAACAACCGCGCCGACACCGCCTGGCAGTGGATGAAGAAGATCTACGGCGAGCGGGAGATCCAGCACATCAACTCCAGCCAGGGCCCCAACGGCGACTACCCCGAGGTGTCGTTCACCCTGGTCAGCCAGACCGTCCAGGGCCTGATGGGCATCACCCCGGACGCACCCGACCACAAGGTGACCACCCAGTCACAGCTCCCGTCCGGCATGAAGTGGCTCCAGGCGGCCGACGTCCCCATCGGCACGGGTACGGTCACCGTCCGCCACGACGGCGCGACCAAGACCACCCTGACGAACAACTCCCGCAAGGGCTCCTACAGTTGGGAGGCCCGCTTCCCCGGCGTCCACAAGAAGATCAAGGTCAACGGCGTCCAGCAGCATGTACGCACCAAGACGGTCAACGGCGTGACCTACACCTACGCGACGCCGACGGTACGGGCGGGGGCGACGGCGGTCGTGCAGGTGACCGACTGACGCGAACACCGGCTCACCGAGGGCTCCGTAGCGCGACGGCGAGATCGTCGAGGTGCTGCGCGACCGGGCCCAGGGTGAGCAGGCCGCTGCCCGCCCCGGCCAACTCCGCCGCGGCGGGCGTCAGTTCGGCGAGAGCGCGCTCCATCGTGCCCCGGTCGCCCACGGTGAGAGCCGCGCGGGCGGCCAGGCACCACAGGGCCTCGAAGAGGAGATCGCGGGGCGGGTCCGGGAGCGAACTCAGCGCCACCCGGGCCTCGGTGGGACGGTCGTGGGCCAGCAGCACCAGCGGGCGGGCCCACGGTTCGTACGGTCCCCAGTCGATGTGCTCGTCGGTCTGGGCGGGCTGCCCGCTCCGCAGCCGCAGGCACAACAGGGCCAGCGGCAGCAGCCCGCGTTCCAGCCCTGGCATGCAGGCTCCGTCCAGGCGAAGTGCCGCGTCCTGGTAGGCGGTTGCCACCTCGGCGGGATGCGGACTGCCGGTCGCGGTGAGCCGTAGGACCCGGTACCACTGGGTGAACACGCCCACCAGCGGCAGTTCATGACGGTCCGCCAGCCGGTCCGCCGCCGTCGCGTGAGCGTCGGCTCCGGTGAAGTCCGCGAGGGCGCTGCGGGACTGGAGCCGTACGAGATGCCCGAGCACCTCGTAGGTGACCATGCCGTGCCGGGCGGACAGGGCGACCAACTCGGCGCCGATCTCGTCCCGTTGCGGGGCCAGGCCCGCGCGGTGGAAGGTCTGCATGAACGTGCCGTTGAGGGCGAAGGCCAGGAGCGCGGGGCCGTTCAGTCTGCGGGCAATCTCCTCCGCCTGGCGGGCGGCCTGGAGTCCACGTGCGGAGCGGGTTCCGCGTGACTCCAGGGCGATCGTGGCCAACAGGCGGGCCCGTGAGGTGAGTTGGGCGTCCGGCGGGAGTGCGGCCAGGGTGTGCTCGGCCGCGGCCACCGTGTCCGCCGCCTGGTGCGGGTCGTCGACGCGGGTCCAGATCGCCGGGACGTCGTAGCCGCCGATCACGCGGGCGGTGAGTTCCGGGTCGCCCAGTTCCCGCGCCGCCGTGATGGCGGCGAGGCGGTGTCTGCGGGCCGCTTCCAGGCCGTCGCCTCCGGTCACCGCGAGGTCGCGGAGCAGGCCGACTGTCGATTCCAGGCGGGCACGGGCGCCGGATGCGACGGTTCGGTCGTAGGCAGCGGTTGCTTCGGCCCATACGCGATCGGCTGGACCGCTCGGATCCGACACGGGGGTGAGGTGCGGGGCATGGGCGAGTGACGGCGGATGGTCGATGTGCGGGCCGGAGTCCAGATGCGCCGCATGATCCAGGATGTCCGCCTCCAGGCGGCGCAGCGTCGGGCCCGGGTCCGCTCCGAGTTGGTCTACGAGGAGGGCGCGCGCCCGGCGCAGTACCGCGAGCGCGTCGCCCTGGCGGCCGGTGCGGTAGAGGGCCAGGGCCAGCAGGCGCCAGGCGTCCTCGCGCCACGGGTGTTCGGCGACGTGGGCGTCCAGGTCGGGGATCGCCACGGCGGCCCGGCCCAGGGCGAGTTGGGTCTCGGCCCGGCGCTCGGCGGCGTGCAGTCGGAGTTCGGCGAGCCGGGAGCGTTCCGCGCGGGCCCAGGCTTCGTCGCCGAAGTCGGCGTAGGCCGGGCCCCGCCACCAACTCAGCGCCTCCTCCAGCCGGTTGAGCGCATCCGGGGCCGGCAGGGTCGCGGCGTCGGTCACCGCCCGCTCGAACCGCCAGGCGTCCACGGCCCCGGGCCCGGCGCGCAGCGCGTACCCCGGGCCCTCGGTGACCAGCAGCCGGGCCGGAGTTCGCGGCGGGCGCTCCGGTTCCAGGGCCCGGCGCAGCGCGGCCACGAAGGTGCGGACCGCGCCCACCGCGTCGGCGGGCGGCTCCGCATGGGCCGCCTGATCCGCCCACAGATCCTCGACCAGACGCGCGACCGGTACGACGCGGCGCCGGGCGACCAGCAGTCGGGCCAGCACGGCACGGTGTCGCGGGCCCTTCAGGGCGATCGTGTCCCCGGTGCCGTCCCAGGCCGCGACCGGCCCCAGCACACCGAACGCGACCTCCATCGCCGACCACCCTTTCCGGGGCATCGCCCCAGGTCACCGTAGCGCGCTCATTCGTTGCTCATCGGCGCGCGGCAGGCTCGACGGCATGTCAACGACCATCCCCGGCTTCACCTACCACCGTGTCCCCGTCGCGGACGGAGTCTCCCTGAACGCGGCTGTGTCCGGCTCCGGGAGCCCGATCGTGCTGCTGCACGGCTTCCCGCAGACCCATCTCATGTGGCGCCACGTCGCCGCCGACCTCGCGGCCGACCACACGGTGATCTGCCCCGACCTGCGCGGCTACGGCGCGAGCGACAAGCCCGCCGAGACCGACGGCTCCGGCTACGCCAAGCGCACCATGGCCGCGGATGTCGTCGCCCTCGCCCACGCGCTCGGCCACGACCGTTTCGCGCTCGCCGGGCACGACCGCGGCGCGCTGGTCGCCTTCCGGGCCGGACTCGACCATCCCGGCACGATCACCCACCTCGCCTGCCTCGACGTACTCCCCACCCTGGACATGTGGGACGTGCTGCACGGCGTCACCGCCGCCGTCGGCTTCCACCTCTACCTGATGGCCCAACCGCCGGGCCTGCCCGAGGAGTTGATCGCCGCCGCGCCCGACGGGTTCTTCGGCCACTTCCTCGACCTCTGGACGAACGACCCGTCCGCGATCCCCGCCGACCTCCGCGCCGCCTACCTCGACGCCTGCCGCGCCGCGGTCCCCTCGATCGTGGCCGACTACCGCGCCTCCGCCGGTATCGACGTCACCCACGACCGGGTCGACCGCGACACCGGCAACCGGCTGCGGATGCCCGTCGCCGTCCTCCAGCAGGACTGGGGCGCCGCGCTCGGCTTCGACGCGGCGGCACTGTGGAGCGCCTGGGCACCGGACCTGCGGCACGCGACCGTGACCTGCGGTCACTTCATGGCGGAGGAGGACCCGGCCGTCGTGGCGAAGACACTGCGGGAGTTGCTCGCGGGATGAGTCAGTGGGCCGCGTCCGGTTCCTGCGCGGTCACCGTGAAGTCGACGTCCTCACCGACCGCCGACACCCCGTTGAACGCGGCGCTCGCGTGCAGCCGGTTGGCGCCGGCCGGCAGCGGGGTGTCCGGCGTGCACGACCAGGTGCCGTCGATGCGGGCGACACCCGCGCACACCTTGTGCTCGGCGGCGTCCACGACACTCACCCGCGCCCCCGGATAGGAGAACCCGGCGAGCCGCGCCGCGCCGGACACGAAGGTGCCGCCCGCCGGTTCGGTCAGCGTCGGCCCGGGCATGCCGACGGTCACGGCGCAACTGCCGGACGCCCGGCGCGCTCCACCCGCGTCGGTCAGCACGACGGCGCACCCGGGCAGCCGCGTCCCCGGCACCGCCCGTTCGTCCACGGTGAGGACGAACGGATAGCCGCCGTCCTTCCACGAACCGGAAGCCGAGTCGCGCACATACGTGTACGAGCCGCTCGTACCGTCGGCGGTCACCGAGCCCTGGAACCCCCCGGCGTCGGCGAGCGGCGTCTCCGTGACCCGGGCCCCGACGGGCGCGGTCAGCCGCAGCGAGGACCCGGCCGGCAGGGCGGCACCCTTGTACCCGCTGATCCGCACCAGCCCGGACCGCCCCGGCACGATGGTCGCCCCACCGCCCAGCGCCCGAGCGGAGGCCTCCCAGGAGTCGGTGCGGAGCGGCGCGGCGGCGGCGACTCCGGGCGGGAGGAGCGCCGTACCGGCGACGAGCGCGGCGGTCAGGAGGACCAGCCGCCGTCGAAGGGGCGTCGGCGACGAGGGTTTGCGGGGGAACACGCGGTCGGTCATCGGGAGTCTCCGAGGGTCGTCTCGTCCGGGGTGCTGGTCGGGGCATCTCCCACCCCACACGCCCCACCGGCCTCGGCGAAAGGCGGGATGGGCGAACGGGTGAACGCGGGCGGGCTTGCGCACCCCGGCGCCCCGGACAGACCGGGGTGAATCCCGTCGGCTCGTCCGGAACAGAGCGAACATGCATGCGTACGGCCCTCCACCCGCCTACGCTCAGGCCGTGCTGCGCATCACCGACGCCCGAACCGGCGAGCCCGTCGAAGCCGCCCCCGCCCGCCGTGGCCTGACCAGGGTCGAGGCGCACGCGTCGGGCCTGACTCCCACGACACTACGAGTCCTCCTCCTCTCCGATCTCCTCGTACGCGCCCTCGAACTCGGCGGCACCCCCGTCTGGTCACTGCTCACCGGCGAGCACGAGCAGCCCGAACTCCGGGCCGCGGCAAGGGCATTGGGCATACGGCCCTTCGAGGACGGCGGAGACCTCGGCTCCGGACTCGGCGAGGCCCAGGTCCTCCACGTGGCGACCGAGGGCACCGAGCCGACCGGGGGAGTCCTGGTGGCCGTAGCCCCCGCCGATTCGCCCACGACCTCCGCCCCCGACCTCTCCGACCCGGCCGCGCTCCGGCTCGCCCTGCTCTCACACCCCCGTGACCTGCCGGTACGGCTCGACGCGGCGGCGCTGGAGGAGGCGCGGCGGACGCTGGCGCACTGGCGTGGTTCGGTCGCCGACTGGGCGCGGCAGCCTTCGAGGCCGGTGCCCGACGAGGTGCGCGCGGAGCTGCGGACGGCCTGGGAGGACGACCTGGACGTGCCCGAGGTGCTGCGGGTGCTGCGCCGGGTGGAGACCTGGCCCGACCTGCCCGACGGTGCCCGCTTCGAGACGTACGCCTACGCCGACCGGCTTCTCGGGCTCGAACTCACCCGTGACATCGGGTCGTTGGCGTGAACGCCCGCGCCGGTGCCCGCCCGCTGCGCCGCCTGGTCGTGCTGCGGCACGCCAAGTCGGCCTGGCCCGAGGGCGTTCCCGACCACCAGCGCCCCCTCGCCCCGCGCGGGCGCCGCGACGCCCCGGCCGCCGGCATCGCCCTCGCCGAGACCGACGCCCTGCCGGACCTCGCCCTGTGCTCCACGGCCGTACGGGCCCGCCAGACCTGGGAGTTGGCGTCCGCCGAGTGGGGCACCCCACCGCCGGTCCGGTACGAGCCGAGCCTGTACGCGGCCGACGTACCGGAACTCCTCGACGCCGTCCACCAAGTACCGTCCGAGGTCGAGACGTTGCTCCTGATCGGGCACAACCCCGGCCTGGAGGACCTGGTCCTCGACCTCGCCGGCGACAGCCTCGACGACGCGCTCGACGAGGTGCGCGTCAAGTTCCCGACCTCGGCGATCGCGGTCCTCGCCTGGCACGGCAGCACATGGCGGGACCTCGCCCCGGGCACGGCCCTGCTGACGGGCGTGACCGTACCGAGGGGCAAGAAGAAGTAGGCCTGCGATCAGGGCACTTGGAGGAACTCACGGGCTCCGCGCGGCCGGGTGCGCAGGCCTTCTCGTGTCGCGCCGCTGTCGAGGCGGACGTTGAGGGCCCGGGGCGGGAGGCACAGTACGTTGCCGCCGTCTCCCAGCCCGCCGCCGTCGCCCGGCGTACGAGTTCCGTGCCCAGGAAGCCGCTGCCGCCGATGGCCAAAACCCTTACCACGGCCGGCCGTTCACCCGACGTGCACGCGTGGCCGTCGCTCGGGATCCGGTTCCGCGCGGCGCAGTACCTCGCGGGTGACCGGGGCGACCTCGCCGTCGCCGAAGACGAGGAAGCGGATCAGGTGGCTGACCGGGTTGCCCTCGGTCCAGGTGAAGTAGGCGTGGGGGACCTTGCCGGTGCGGTCGCGGAGGACCAGCAGGACCGCGGCGATCGCGTTGGGCACCGTAGGCCCCTCGATCCGGAGTCGTCGTACCCCGTACTTCTCCTCGCCGTGCACGGTGATGTCCGCCGAGAAGTCCGAGGAGTCGCGCAGCAGGACCTCCAGGAACAACACCGGTCCGCCGTCCGGGATATGGGTCTCCTCGCGCTGGCTGTACTCCTTGGCGCGGTACTCCCGGCGGCTGTGCTCCTGCGGCTCGTTCGCGATCAGCCGGAGCGGGCCGCTGCGCGCCGCCTCGTCGACGAAACGGGACGCCGTGTCGTCGAACGTGACCTCGGCGGCGCGGAGTTCGAAGGCGCGGTGCACCCGTGAACCGAACGATGTCACCAGGATGAGGACGATGAAGATCGCCGCGATCTTGATGCCGTCGGGCCGTTCGATGACGTTCGTGACGAGTGTGTACGCGAACACGGCGGTGATCACCCCGAAGCCGAGCGTGGCCTTCCGGTGGCCCCGCTTGTGAACCGTGACCGTGGACGCGAAGGCCGCCGACAGCATCAGCACCAGCACACCCGTCGCGTACGCGCCGCTCTGCGCGTCGACGCTCGCGTGAAACCACAGGGTGATGACGATCGCCGTCACCATGAAGACCAGCACCAGGGGGCGCACCGCCCGCGTCCACTCCGGCGCCATGCCGTAGCGCGGCAGATAGCGCGGTACGAGGTTCAGCAGCCCGGCGAGCGCGGAGGCGCCCGCGAACCACAGGATCGCGATCGTCGAGACGTCGTAGAACGTGCCGAAGACCTGGCCCAGATGCTCGTGCGCGAGATAGGCGAGCGCGCGGCCGTTCGCCGGGCCGCCCGTCTTGAACGCGCTCTGCGGGATCAGGATCGTCGTCGCCAGGCTGGACAGCAGCAGGAAACCGGACATGATCACGGCGGCCGTGGTGAGCAGCCTGCGGGTCTCGCGGATCCGGCCCGTCGGCTTCTCGTACGTGTCCGTCGGATCGCCCTTGACCTGCGGCATCACCGCGACGCCCGTCTCGAAGCCGGACATGCCGAGCGCGAGCTTCGGGAACACGAGCAGCGCCACACCGACCATCGCGAGCGGCGAGGAGTGCGCGGCCGTCATCGCGTCCGTCCAGTCACCGATCTTCACCGGATGGCTCAGCACCTCCCAGGCGGACACCGCGAGCACCACCACGTTGAGCGTGAGATACACGCCCACCAGCACCACCGCGATCCCGATGGCCTCCCGGAACCCCTTCAGGAAGACCGCGCCCAGCGCGCCGACGAGCACGAGCGTGATCCACGTGTTGCCGCCGTGCATCCAGCCCGGCGTGAACGGGTTCTCCACGACGTGCGCCGCCGCGTCCGCCGCCGACAGGGTGACCGTGATCATGAAGTCCGTCGCCGCGAAGCCCAGCAGCACCAGGACGAAGATCTTCCCCGACCACCACGGCAGCAGCCGCTCCAGCATGGCGATCGACCCCTCACCGTGCGGGCTCTCGTGCGCCACCCGCCGGTAGACCGGCAGCGCGCCGAGGAGCGTCAGCCCGATCAGGACGACCGTCGCCAGCGGGGACAGCAGTCCGGCCGCGAGGGCAGCGATGCCGGGCTGGTAGCCGAGGGTGGAGAAGTAGTCGACGCCGGTCAGACACATGACGCGCCACCAGCGGTGCCCCTCGTGCTCAGGGTTCGGGGTGGCGTGCGGGCCCGGATGCCGGGCGCTCTGCTCGCTCAGCCCGTCCAGGAGCCAGGCCCGGCAGCGCTCCGCGGCGGACTCGGGGCTCCCGGACCCCGCGCTCTCCCTCGGGTCCACCTGCGCGCCGGCCATGCTGAGAACTCCCTGCGATCGGACCACCGTGCCCGGGGCCCGGGCAACGAGGAGCGAGTATCCACCACATCCTCACCCGCACCCGGACCGGGGGCGACCGACAGCCCTGCGCATAGGCTGGCCGGATGCAGGACGAGTACCGCACAGTGGCCCGCACGGGCGTGCACGAGACCGAGGTCAACCGCTCCCGCTTCCTGTGCGCCCTCGCCCCGGCGGCCACCGAACAGGAGGCCCAGGCCGTCGTCGCCCGCATCCGCAAGGAACACACGGACGCCTCCCACAACTGCTTCGCCTACGTCATCGGCGCCGACGCCGCGATCCAGAAGGCGAGCGACGACGGCGAACCCGGCGGCACCGCGGGCGTCCCCATGCTCCAGATGCTGCTGCGCCGCGACATGCGGTACGTCGTCGCCGTCGTCACCCGCTACTACGGCGGCGTCAAGCTCGGCGCGGGCGGTCTTATCCGGGCCTACGGCGGCTCGGTCGGCGAGGCCCTCGACACCCTCGGCACGATCACCCGACGCCGCTTCCGCCTCGCCACGGTGACCGTCGACCACCAACGCGCCGGCAAGATCCAGAACGACCTGCGCGCCACCGGCCGCGAGGTCCGGGATGTCCGCTACGGCGAGGAGGTCACCATCGAGATCGGCCTGCCGGACGCCGATGTGGACGCGTTCCGGGCGTGGCTGGCCGACGCTACGGCGGGCACCGCGGAGTTGGAGCTGGGCGGCGAGGCGTACGGGGACGCGTGAGCGCCGAACGTTTCTGACGCTGTGTCAGGGGCCCCAGTTCCAGACCTGGTTGGAGCTGCCCGCGCAGCCGAAGGTCTGGACGGTCTGACCGTCCTTCCCCGACCCGGAGGCCTCCGCGTCCAGACAGAAACCGTCCGGAACGCTGACCAGGGTCCCGGCGCTGCCCACCTGCCACCGTTGCGCGCTCAGCCCGTCGCAGCTCCTGGCACGGATCTTCGAGAAGTTCTGGCCGACCGTGTCGGCGTCGGCGTCCAGGCAGTAGTGGGTGCCCTCATTGACCACGAGGAACTGGGACACATGGCCGGGCACGCGGTACAGCGCCCACTTCTGGGCCGCCGTGCCATCGCATCCCCAGACCTGCACCGCGCCCGCGTGGACGTCGAGGCAACGGGCGACATCCACGGTATGGACGCTCTCGGTGACGGTCACCGAACCGGACTGGACCGCCCCGCGTGCCGTGCCGTACAGCAGCGTCGCGGTCTGCGGATCGACCGTGCCGCTCGGGGTGGTGCCGGCCTCGGTCTGGAAGACCTTCACCGCGGCGACCGTCTCCGTGGTGTAGTCGCCGTCGGCCGTGACGTGCAACCCGTAGCCGGCGAGGAGGAGTTGGAGCGCCTTGACGCAGTCGCCGTGGGAGTGCGAGGCGAGTTCGGCGACGCAGGAGGAGAGCCGGATGTCGAGGCTCGCGGGATCGCGGGTGGCCGGCGCGGCCGACGGGCTCTGCGACGTCCCGCCCTTCGACGCCGCCGCGCTCGGCGAACTGCTGGGCGCCGAGGGCGAGTTCCTCGGTGCGGCGGCCGCCGGGGGTGTGTCCGGCAGGGCGCCGGGCGGCGTCCCGGGGTCGTTGTGCCGCAGCAGGAGCAGCGTGG
Source organism: Streptomyces prunicolor NBRC 13075 (assembly GCF_000367365.1). Classification (GTDB taxonomy): domain Bacteria; phylum Actinomycetota; class Actinomycetes; order Streptomycetales; family Streptomycetaceae; genus Streptomyces; species Streptomyces prunicolor. Next base: position 162,076 of record NZ_BARF01000051.1, read on the forward strand.
CGGTGATGCTGCCGGCGATGAGGAGGGCCGCCGCGGCGATGGCGCCCACGATCAACTTGCCGCGTTTTCCCAGGGTGTTGCCGCGTCTCCCGGCGGGGTTCGCGTGTTTCCCGGGGGCGGCGGGCGGTGCCGGGGGCGCTGCGGTGGGCCGGGCGGTGGGCCGTTCGAGCCCTGCCGACCCATCCAGCCCTTGCGCCCCTTCGAGCCGGTCGAAGCGTTCGGCGGGGGAGGGCCTGCGCCGCGAGGGGACCCGGGGCGGTCCGTCGACCGGTGCGGCCAGCTGGTGTCCGATGGCTGTCGTGAACACCGCCTCGGGTGACGGCCGTAGCTCGGGGTCCTTCTCCAGGCAGGTGCGGATGAACACGGCCAGTGCCGGGTCGACGCCCGCGACCTTGTCGAGGACGTCCTCCCGGGGCGGGTCGAACGCCACCCGGTGCAGCACGTCGACGCCCGTGCCCTCGCCGAACGGCGCCTCCCCGGCGACGGCGTAGGAGAGTGTGGAGGCCAGCGAGAAGACGTCGGAGGCGGCGGTCACCTCCTGGCCGCGTACCTGCTCCGGGGACATGTAGGCGGGGGTGCCCACGTTCTGGCCCGTGGCGGTGATCGAGGTGGTGTCGCCGGCCTGGACGACACCGAAGTCGATGACGCGGGCGCCGTCGGCACCCAGGATGACGTTGGACGGCTTGAGGTCGCGGTGCACGATCCCCGCGCGCCAGATCGCCTCGATCGCCCGGCCCACGTCGGCCAGCAACCGCCAGGCCGCCGCCGCGTCGACCGGCCCACGCGCGTCGACCAGCTCGGCGAGCGTGGGCCCGGGTATGTACTCGGTGGCGACCCAGACCAGGTCCTCGTCGCAGCCACTGCCCAGCAGCCGTACGATGTGCGCCCCTCGGATCCGGTCCAGCGCGCCGACCTCGCGCTCGAAGCGCCTGCGGAACAGCGGGTCCTCGGCGTACTCGGGCCGGATCACCTTCACGGCGGCCGGGCCCGTGGCGCCGGTGGCGTCGCGGCCCAGATAGACCCGGCCCATCCCGCCGCTGCCGAGCACCGACAGCAGCCGGTACGGGCCCGCCTGCCGGGGATCGTTCTTCCGCAACGAGACCACGGGAGGCGGTTCCATCCCCGCTGCCGCGTAGGCCATCGTTTCGGACCGACCGCGGAACTCGACTGGCATGGGGACCCTGTGTCTCTCGCGTGGTGCGTGTGACGTGAGAGATTAGCGCAGCAGGTGTGTGCGACAAGGGAGTTGGGGCTTTCCGGCCACGGGGAGGACCGGACCCGGCCGCCGCCCAGGCCGGCCACGGAGAGGCTCCGGGACGCCGCCCTTTGCGCGCGACGGTCCGTTCAGCGGACTGCTGTCGTGCGGGGATCGGAGCGGCCGACCGAATAACGAGGCCACTTCGTACCCCTTGCCCGGCCTGAACTCCACAAGAGCGGGCTGAGCGGTGGCTACGGGCCTCCGCTTACCCGAAGTGACAGTTTACGGACATTCCCTCACGTCGAGGTCGTCCCCCCCCGCCCCGACATTCCGCGGACTCACGCAACGGAGCATCCACCACGACGGTGGCCTCCTTCCCCACGCACGGTGAACCCCGCGTTCCCATTCGACGCCTCAACGCCGGAGGTTCAGATGACCCGTTCGCGCCTTGCTCTCACAGTCACGGCCGGTGCCGCCGGACTCGCTCTCCTGACCACCGCGTGCGGCGGTGGAAGCAGCACCTCGTCCGGTACCGCGAAGGCCCAGGATCCCAGCGTGCTGACGGTGGCCTCGGCCATCGCGCCCAACAGCCTCAACCCGGCCCTGGGCGGTTCCGCCGACCCGCAGCAGTACTTCTTCGAACTGGCATACGACACGCTGATCCGGCAGGCCCCGAACGGGACGTACACCCCGGCCCTCGCCACCAAATGGGGCTTCGTCGGCTCCGACAGCAAGACCTTCGACCTCACCCTGCGCTCCGGCGTGAAGTTCAACGACGGCTCCGCGCTCACCGCCGACGGCGTGAAGAAGTCGCTCCAGTACTACGCCAAGGCCGGCGGTCCACTGGCGGCCGACCTCGCCCCCGTCGGATCGATCGACGTCGTCTCCCCGCTCCAGCTCCGGATCCACCTCAAGACGTCCGATCCGCTGCTGCCGCTCTATCTCTCCAGACCGACGACCGGCGAGATCATCAGCCCCGTGGGCCTCGCCAGGACAAGCGAACTCGGGACCACCACGCACGGCGCCGGACCGTACGTGATCGACGCCGCGCAGACCGTCTCCGGCCAGACCTATACGTACGTCCCCAACCCCACGTACTACGACAAGTCGCGGGTGCACTGGAAAAAGGTCGTCGTCAAGGTCATCAAGGACGAGAACACCACGCTCAGCGCCTTCCGCTCCGGCGAGGTCGACTACGCGCTCGGCGACTCCACGACCGCGAAGGCCGCCAAGTCCGCCGGATTCCAGGTCCTTTCGAGCCCCTACTCGATCATGCAGCTGATCATCCAGGACCGGGCGGGCACCATGGTCAAGGCCCTCGGTGACCTGCGGGTACGACAGGCCATGATGTACGGCATCAACCGGGACTCGATCGCCAAGGCCCTCTACGGCTCGTACGCCAAGGGCTGGGACTATCCCGTTCTCGCGAACACGAGCGGCTACACCCAGGGCAGCGAGGGCAAGTACCCCTACGACGTCGCCAAGGCCAAGAAGCTGCTCGCGGCGGCGGGGTATCCCAACGGCTTCAGCATGTCCATCACCGTGAACCTCACCGGTGTCGGAGAGTCCCAGGCCGCCGAGGCCTTCGCCGCCGAAATGGCCAACATCGGAATCAACGTCAAGATCAACGTCCCGGCGAACGTGAACGAGCTCTTCTCCACCTACGCGAAGTTCCCGGCGATGATGTTCGACTACGGCACCGGCATCGCCCCGCCGTACGCCCAGGGCAACGACCTCCTCTACAGCTGGGGCAACCCGCTGAAGGTCAGCGACAAGCAGCTCGACACGCTCTACAGCCAGGCGGCCTCCTCGTCGACCGCCCAGCTCCAGGAGCAGGGCTGGCAGAAGTTCGAACAGCGCCTGTCCGACCTGTCCTGGACGATCCCGATGGTCTCCCTGGAGAAGATCGTCTACGTACGGCCCGGCCTGAAGGGCGTCGACCTCTCGGCCACGAACCTCACGCCGGACCTGACGACCTTGTACGCCGCCAAGTGACCCTCCAGTGACCCTCCCGAGAAAGGCACCCAGTCATGTGGCGAACCAGCGGAATGCGGATCGTGCAGGCTGTACCCCTGCTGCTCTTCGTCTCGGCGCTCACCTTCTTCCTCCAGTTGTTCATTCCGGGTGACGCCGCCCGGTCCATCGGCGGACTGACCGCCTCGCCCCAGGCGATCGCCGCGCTACGGCACCGCCTCCACCTCGACCAGCCGGTCTGGGAGCGCTACTGGGCCTGGCTGAAGGACGCGGTGCACGGCGACCTCGGACGCTCGATCAGCAACAACGAGTCGGTCGCGGGCACGCTCAACACCCGGCTGGGGGTGACCCTCTCCCTGGTGATCGCGACCACCCTGCTCGCGCTGGTCGTCGGAGTCGTCCTGGGCATGGCGAGCGTGCGCGGCGGGCGCACCACCCGGCTCGCCGCGGACGGCGCGTCCATCGCGGGCATGACCATCCCCGCCTTCTGGGTCGGTCTGCTCGGCATCTGGGTCTTCAACACCCGGTTCGGCCTGCTGCCCGCCAACGGATACGTGTTCTTCGGGACCTCCGCCGGCGGCTGGGCGCGCTCACTGGTCCTGCCGGTGGCCGCCCTGGCCTTCGCCCTGGTCACGGCGATCGCCAAGCAGACGCGCGAACAGTTCGCCGACGTACTGAGCCGGGACTTCGTACGGAACCTGCGCGCCAACGGCGTCAGCGAGCGCTCCATCCTCTTCAAGCACTCGCTACGGCATGTCTCCGTCACCGTCCTGACCGTGGCGGGCAACAACCTCATCGGACTCCTCGGATCGGCCGTGGTGATCGAGGAACTCTTCGGCCTGCCCGGCCTCGGCAGCGCGGCGGTCACGGCCGCGTCCAGCGGTGACATTCCGGTCATCCAGGGAGTGGCGGTGTACTTCACCCTCATCGTGGTCGGACTCAATCTCCTGCTCGACCTCGCCACCGGCTGGCTCAACCCACAGGCGGTCGCCGCATGAGCACACCTCAAGTCCCCTTCCTCCGCCGCGCCTTGGGCCGGCCGCGCATCCTGATCCCCGCCGTGATCCTGGTGGTGGAGCTGATCGCGTCGTTCGGCGCGAGCCTGCTCGCGCCGTACCCGCCCCAGCAGGCGGACTTCGCCGCGGCCCTCTCCGGACCGAGCGCGAAGCACCTGCTCGGCACCGACCGCCTCGGCCGCGACGTGCTGTCGCGGCTGATGTACGGCGGCGCGGACACGTTCCGGGAGATCGCGATCGCCGTGCTGATCACCCTGGTGATCGCGGTCCCCCTCGGCCTGGTCGCCGGCCTGCGCCGGGGCCGTGTCGACGCGGTGCTGATGCGGCTGGCCGACGTGGTGATGTCGATCCCCGGCATCATCCTGCTGCTGATCGTGCTGGCCCTGTTCTCGCAGAGCATGACCGCGGCCATGATCGTGATCGGCCTGCTGTCGGTACCCGGCATGATGCGGGTCGTCCGGTCCGCGTCGCTCACGGTCGGCCGGGAGACCTACGTCGCCGCCGCGCGGGTCTCCGGACTCGGCACCTGGCGGGTCGCCCGCCGGCACGTGCTGCCCCGGATCACCGGTCTGATCCTGGTGAACGCGGCGCTGGCCTGCGCGAACACTCTGCTCATCGCGGCCGGCCTGAACGCCATCGGCCTCGGCGTGAAGCCGCCCACACCGTCCTGGGGCGGCATGATGGCCGACGCCGCGCAGACCCTCAACCAGAGCCTCTGGCTGGCCATCCCGACCGGCGGCCTGGTCGCCGTCACGGCCGCCGCGCTGATCGTCCTCGGCGACGGCCTGCGCGACATGCTCGCCGAACGCTGGTCCGGAACCTCCCACACGACAACAACCCGGCGCCACAAGGCAGTTGCCGCCGCGGTGGCCACCGTGACGGCACCGCAGTCCGACGACGCCTGGCTGCTGGCGGAACCGCAACCGGTCGTACGGCTCACCAAGGTGACCGTCACCGCGGAGACCGAGCACGGCGAGGTCGAGCTGATCAGCGACGTGAGCCTGGCGGTGGGGCAGGGCCGCACGGTGGGACTGGTCGGCGAGTCCGGCTGCGGCAAGTCCATGACCGGGCTCGCCCTGCTCGGCCTGCTGCCGAACGGGGCCCGCGTCTCCTCGGGCACGGTCGAGATCGAGGGCGTCGACGTCGGCTCGTTCGGGCCGGACCGGTGGCGGGCACTGCGCGGCGGCACCATCGCCTTCATCTCGCAGGAACCCATGGTCGGTCTCGACCCCCTCTTCACCATCGGCCAACTCCTGCGCGAGGCGGTACGCACCCACGAGAAGCTCTCCCGCAAGGAAGTCGCGCTCCGGGCCCGTGAACTCCTCGCGCAGGTCCAACTCCCCGATCCGGAACGGGTGTTGAAGCTCCGCCCGTCGCAGATCTCCGGCGGTATGGCGCAGCGCGTCTCCATCGCCGTCGCGCTGGCCGGACGCCCGCGCGTCCTCGTCGCCGACGAACCGACCACCGCGCTCGACGTCACCGTCCAGCGCGAGATCGTCCAACTGCTGCGCACGATCCAGCGGGACACCGGCATGGCGCTGCTGATGATCAGCCACGACTGGGACGTCATCGCGGAGGCCTGCGACACTGCCCTGGTCATGTACGCGGGCCAGGTCGTCGAAGCCGGTCCGACCGAGCGCGTCATGACCGCGCCGCTGCACCCGTACACCCGCAAGCTGCTCGCCGCGAACCCGCGCCTGGCGACGGTCGGCGAGCCCATCCCCACCATCCCCGGCACCGTGCCGCCCCCGGGCCAGTGGCCCGTCGGCTGTCACTTCGCCGACCGGTGTCCCGACCGCGTCGCCCGCTGCACCGAGGCGCCGATCGCCCTGACCCAACCCGATGACCAGGGCGTCGCCCGCTGCGTCCTGGTCGGCGAAGAGCTGGGCGAAGAACTGCTGGAGGTGTCCTCGTGAGTACGAACGACGGGAGTACGACCGGTGTGAGCGCGTCCGGCGTGAGTGTGGCCGAACAGCCCCTGCTCGACATCCGGGACCTCTCGGTGTCGTACCACCGCCGCGGCAAGGGCACCGCGGCCATCCGTGACGTGTCCCTGGACATCCGCCCCGGCGAGACCGTCGCCCTGGTCGGCGAGTCCGGTTCCGGCAAGTCCACGCTGGGCCGTGCCGTACTCGGGCTGACGGCCGTCACCCAAGGCACGATCCTGTTCGACGGCGAGGACATCACCCGTGCCGGCGGCGCCCGGCGCAAGGAGCTGAGCAAGAGCGTCCAGGCCGTCTTCCAGGACCCCAACGGCTCGCTCAACCCGGCGCTGACCGTGGGCCAGACCCTGGGCGAACCGCTCCGGGTGCACTCGCGCGGCGAGCGGGCCGTGGTCCTGAAGCGGGTACGGGAGGTGCTGGCCCTGGTGGGGCTGCCGGCCGAGGCGGCCGACCGCTATCCGCGCCAGTTCTCCGGCGGCCAGCGGCAGCGGATCGCGATCGCCCGGGCCCTGGTGATGGCGCCGAAGCTCATCGTCTGCGACGAGCCGGTCAGCGCCCTCGACCTGTCGGTCCAGGCCCAGGTCCTGAACCTCTTCTCCGATCTCCAGCGGGAGACGGGCGTCAGCTATCTGTTCATCTCCCACGACCTGGCCGTGGTACGGCACCTCGCCCAGCGGATCGTCGTCCTGTACCGAGGTGACGTCGTGGAGAGCGGCACGACCGAGGAGGTCTACGCCGACGCCCAACACCCCTACACCCGAAAGCTGTTGGCGGCGGCCGGAGTCGAGGGGGCACCCGCCACCTCCGCCCGCTGACCCCGGACAGTCCCCAACTCCCGTACACGGAGGCCGACATGCAGCAGTTCGCCGACCGCTTCGGCGTCACCAAGCCCCCGGAGCGGTCCGGCTTCAGCGCCGAACGGCTGGGCCGGATCGCCGAGTTCTTCGACCGGCAGACCGAACTCGGGGTCATCCCCGGCTGGTCGGCGCTCGTGGCCCGCGACGGGGAACCCGTGTACGCGGCGGGCGGCGGACTCCGGGATCTCGAAGCGGGGCTCCCGGTCGAGCCGACCACACTGTGGCGCCTGTACTCCATGACGAAACCGGTGACGTCCGTCGCCGTCATGATGCTGGTGGAGCGCGGACTGCTCGGACTCGACGACCCGGTCAGCGCGTTCATCCCCGAGTTCGCCGACATGGCGGTCTACGACGGCGGGTCGCCGGGGAGCGTGCGGGTGCGCCCGGCCGCCCACCCGGTGACCGTGCGCCACCTGCTCTCCCACACCGCCGGGCTGACCCTCGGACTGGCCCACATGAACCCGGTGGACGCGCTGTACCGCCAGGCCGGCCAGGACGTACTGCCGCTGCCGGGCGCGACACTCCGGCAGCTGTGCGCCGACGTGGGCGCCCTGCCGCTGCTGTTCGAGCCGGGCACCGCCTGGAACCACTCCCTGGGCGTCGACGTCCTGGGCCGGATCATCGAGGCCGTCGGCGGCGCGAGCCTCGACACCTTCGTCGAGAGCAACGTGCTCGGCCCGCTCGGGATGACCGACACGACGTTCGCGCTCGCGCCCGAGCGGCTGCCGGACCTGGCGGAGGTCTACAGCCCGGACCCGGAATCGGGCCGGCTCGTCGTGAACCAGGAGCTGCGGCCCACCTTCCGCGAACCGGCGCCGTTCCCGTCCGGCAGCGGCGTCCCCGGACTGGTGTCGACCCTGGAGGACTACCACCGGTTCGCGGCCATGCTCGTACGCGGCGGCGAACTGGACGGCGAGCGGCTGCTCGGCCCCCGGACCCTGGCGCACATGACGGCCAACCACCTGGCCGGTGGCGCCGACATCAACTCCTTCGGGCTGTACCCCGACGACGAGCACCGGGGCTGCGGCTTCGGGCTGGGCTTCTACGTCATGACCGACCCCGTGGCCGGGGGCTCGTTCGGCAACAAGGGGGAGTTCGGCTGGTCCGGCGCCGCGAACACCCACTTTTTCGTGGACCCGGTCGCCGGGGTCACGGCGGTCTTCTGCACCCAGGTCGTCACCTGGGGCAAGCACCGGACGCCGCTGCGCCGCCAGTTGCGGAACCTCGTGTACCAGGCGATGACATAAAGCATGGTCGGCCATGACATAGGGGATATTCCCGGCGTTCTGTTCGTCGGGGCGGGGCGAGTGTGTGGCCGTGGTGAAGCAGGGGGTCCACAGGCGCTAGCGTGGTGGCTCCATGAAACTGCTGCACACCTCCGACTGGCACCTGGGCCGGGCGTTCCACCGCGTGAACATGCTCGGCGCCCAGGCCGACTTCGTGAGCCACCTCGTCACCACCGTGCGCGAGCACGCCGTGGACGCGGTGGTCGTGTCGGGAGACGTGTACGACCGGGCGGTGCCGCCGCTGGCCGCCGTCGAGCTGTTCGACGACACCCTGCACCGGCTCGCCGACCTGGGCGTACCCACGGTGATGATCTCCGGGAACCACGACTCGGCCCGCCGTCTCGGCGTCGGCGCCGGTCTGATCGACCGCGCGGGCATCCACCTGCGCACCGAACCGGCGGCCTGCGGGACGCCCGTGGTGATCCCGGACGCGCACGGCGACGTGGCCTTCTACGGGCTGCCCTACCTCGAACCCGCCCTGGTGAAGGCCGAGTTCGGGGTGGAGAAGGCCGGCCACGAGACCGTCCTCGCCGCCGCCATGGACCGCGTCCGCGCCGACCTCGCCGACCGCGCGCCCGGCACCCGTTCCGTGGTCCTCGCGCACGCCTTCGTCACCGGCGGCGAGGCCAGCGACAGCGAACGCGACATCACCGTCGGCGGAGTCGCCGCCGTCCCGGCCGGAGTCTTCGACGGCGTCTCCTACGTCGCGCTGGGCCACCTGCACGGCTCCCAGACCATCACCGAACGCGTCCGCTACTCGGGCTCCCCCCTCCCGTACTCCTTCTCCGAGGCCGACCACCGCAAGACCATGTGGCTGATCGACCTGGACGCCGACGGATCCGTCACCGCCGAGCGCCTCGACTGCCCGGTACCACGCGAACTGGCCCGGATCCGGGGCACGTTGGAGCACCTCCTCGACGACCCCGACCTCGCTCGGCACGAGGAGGCGTGGGTCGAGGCGACGCTCACCGACCCGGTGCGCCCGGCCGACCCCATGGCCCGGCTCGTCGAGCGCTTCCCGCACACGCTCAGCCTCGTCTTCGACCCCGAGCGGAGCCCCGACGACCCCGACGTGTCGTACGCCCGGCGCCTCGCGGGCCGCGACGACCGCGAGATCGCCGACGACTTCGTGGCCCACGTACGCGGCGCCGGTCCCGACGAGGACGAACAGGCCGTGCTCCAGGAGGCGTTCGACGCGGTGCGCGCGGACGCGGTCGTACGGGAGGTGACGCCGTGAACGCGCGGCACGCGGGAACAGGGGGGCACCGATGAGGCTCCACCGGCTCGACATCACCGCCTTCGGGCCCTTCGGCGGCTCCCAGACCGTCGACTTCGACGAGCTGTCCTCCGCCGGGCTCTTCCTCCTGCACGGGCCGACCGGCGCCGGCAAGACCTCCGTCCTCGACGCCGTGTGCTACGCGCTCTACGGCTCGGTGCCCGGTGTCCGCCAGTCCGGTCAGGGCATGACGCTGCGCAGCGACCACGCGGCGGCCGGCACCCGCACCGAGGTGCGGCTCGAACTGACCGTCGCTGGGCGGCGGTTGGAGCTCACCCGGCAGCCGCCGATGGAACGCCCCAAGAAGCGCGGCACCGGCAGCACCCTGGACAAGGCGCAGAGCTGGCTGCGCGAGTACGACGCGAGCGCCGGCGCCTGGAAGGACCTCAGCCGCTCGCACCAGGAGATCGGCGAGGAGATCACCCAGCTGCTCGGCATGAGCCGGGAGCAGTTCTGCCAGGTCGTGCTGTTGCCCCAGGGCGAGTTCGCGCGGTTCCTGCGCTCCGATGCCGAGGCGCGTGGCAAGTTGCTCGGCCGGCTCTTCGACACCCACCGCTTCGCCGAGGTCGAGAAGCGGCTCGCCGATCGACGCCGTGCCACCGAGGCCCAAGTCCGCGAGGGCGACGCCGAGTTGCTGGCCGACGCGCACCGCATGCAGCAGGCCGCCGGCGACGCCATGGAGCTGCCGGACCTCGCCCCGGGCGAACCCGGCCTCGCCGACGCGGTGTTGAGCGCGGCGGCCGTCGCCCGGAGCACCGCACGCGAACAACTCGCCGTCGCGCGCAGTGGGCTTACGGCTGCCGAGTCGGCCCAGGCCGCCGCCGATCGCGAGCTTGCCGACGTGCGTGAACTGGCGCGGCTGCAACTGCGGTTCACGCAGGCGCGGGAGCGGGCCACACTCATGGAGCAGCGGGTCGACGGCTACCGGCAGGCGCAGGCGCGGATGGAGCGGGCCCGGAAGGCGGAGGCGGTGGCGCCGGCGCTGGAGCTGAGGGAGGCCGCCGACACCGAGCACCGGGACGCCGCCCGCGCCGAGTCACGCGCGCGGGACCTGCTGCCGGACACCTTCGCGGGCGCCGGCGCGGCTGGGCTGGTTGCCGCCGCACGCCGGGCCGCCGAGGAACTGGGCGGACTGGAATCGGCCCGCCGCGCCGAGCAGCGCCTCACCGAACTCGCCGTGCAGCGCGCCGAGTTGGACCGGCAGGAGCGCGTCGACGAGGACGTACGGCAGGAGGCCGAGGCCTGGCTCGCCGAGTGGGACACGACCCGCGCGGGACTTCAGACGCGGATCGAGGCGGCGCAGGAAGCCACCACCAGGGCCGAGCAACTCGGCGTGCAACGTGAGCCCGCCGAGCGGCGGCTCGGGGCGGCCCGGCAGCGGGACCAGTTCGCCGGTGACACCGAGGACGCCCAGCAGCGGGTGCTCGCCTGCACCGAACACGCTTTGACGGCCCGCGCCCACTGGCTCGACCTCAAGGAACAGCGACTCAACGGCATCGCCGCCGAACTCGCCGCCCACCTCACCGACGACGCACCCTGCGCCGTCTGCGGAGCCACCGAACACCCCGCCCCCGCCCGCAAATCCGCCGGCCACGTCGACCGTGCGACGGAGGAACAGGCACTCACCGCCCACCAGCGCGCCGAGGACCAGCGCACCGAGGCCGAGCGGCGCCTGGGCGTCGTACGGGAAGCGCTGGCCGCCGCCACCGCCGAGGCGGGGGACACGCCGACCGGCCAACTCGCCGACGAGGTCGCGGAGTTGGGGCGGCTCTACGAGCAGGCGCGCCGGGACGCGTCCTGGCTGCACCCCGTCACCGAAGAGCTGCGCCGGGCCGAGCAGGAGCACGCCCGGCGGACCAAGATCCAGCAGGAGGCGGCGGTCCGGGCCGCGTCCCGTACCACCCTGCGCGAGACCCTGGACCGCGAACGGGCCTCCCTGGAGGGGGAGTTGGCGCAGTCCAGGGGGACCGCCGACAGCGTGGCCGCGCGCGCCGCCCAGCTGGAGCGGCAGGCCGCGCTGCTCACCGACGCGGCCGAGGCCGTCCGCAGTGCCGAGGACACCGCGCAGCGCCTCAAGGACGCCGACGCCCGGCTCGCCGACGCCGCCTTCCGCGCCGGGTTCGACACCCCGCAGGCGGCGGGGGAAGCACTCCTCGACGACACCGCCCATCGTGAACTCCAACGGCGCCTGGACGCCTGGCAGTCGGAGGAGGCCGCCGTACGGGCCGTCCTGGCGGAGACCGACACGGCGGCAGCCGCACAACAGGCGCCCGCCGACCTGGACGCGGCGGAGCGCGCCGCGACCGCCGCCGACCGGCGGACCCGGGACGCGGCCTCCGCGCGCGACGCGGCGGCCCGGCGCTGCGCCGAACTCGACCGGCTCTCCGCCCGATCGGCCGCCGGGGCGCGTCAACTCGCCCCGCTGCGCGAGGAGTACGACCGGGTGGCCCGCCTCGCCTCCCTCACCGCCGGCACCTCGGCCGACAACGAACGCCGGATGCGGCTGGAGTCATACGTCCTCGCCGCCCGCCTGGAACAGGTCGCCGCGGCCGCGACCGTACGGCTTCAGCGCATGTCGTCCGGGCGTTACACCCTTGTCCACTCCGACGACCGGGCCGGGCGCGGCCGTAGCGGACTCGGGCTGCATGTCGTCGACGCGTGGACCGGGCGGGAGCGGGACACGGCGACGCTGTCCGGCGGCGAGACGTTCTTCGCGTCGCTCGCCCTCGCGCTCGGGCTCGCGGACGTGGTCACCGACGAGGCCGGCGGGGTCCGGCTCGACACGCTCTTCATCGACGAGGGCTTCGGCAGCCTCGACGAGCAGACCCTCGACGAGGTCCTCGACGTCCTCGACTCCCTGCGCGAACGGGACCGCAGCGTCGGCATCGTCAGCCATGTCGCCGATCTGCGGCGGCGCATCCACGCGCAGCTGGAGGTCGTGAAGGGGCGGGACGGGTCGGCCGTACGGCAGCGCGGTCAGTGAGGTCGGTCGGGTCGGTGAGATCAGTGGCCCAGGGGGCGGCGGGGGAGCGGTGAGGAGTAGACGACGCTGGTGGTGACCGAGCCCAGGGCGCCGATCCTCCCCGACACCTCCTCCAGGTGGCGCATCGAACGGGCCGCGACCTTGATCATGAAGCAGTCGTCGCCCGTGATGTGATGCGCCTCCAGGATCTCCGGCGTCGCGGCGACCAGGTCGTGGAAGGGCTTGTAGTTGCCGTTCGGATAGCGCAGCCGCACGAACGCCAGGATCGGCAGGCCAAGCCGCTCCGGGTCCACGACCGCCGCGTAGCCCTGGATCACCCCCGCCTCCTCCAGCCGCCGCACCCGCTCGGTGACCGCGCTCGCGGACATGGAGACGGCCCGCGCCAGCTCGGCGAAACTGGCCCGGCCCTCCCGCTGGAGGACTTCGAGGATGCGCCAGTCGGTGGCGTCCGGGGCGTAAGCGGAATGCGCGGTCATGCCCGAGGAATAGCAGGGGAATCCCCGGCGGATCAAGAGGTACGCCGGGGATCACCCCTTCAGCGGACCGGTCCGCGACCGTAGATTTCTGGCCGTAGGGACACCTCGGGAGACCCGGGACACCTCGGTGAAAGGCCGGATCATGAGCAGCAGTACTGTCGTCAACCCTGTTCTGCGGGTCGCCCCCGCCGCGCCCGCGGCAGCCGCCGCCCACTTCCGCGCGAGCCTCGCCTTCCATGCAGACGTCTCCGACGTGGCCGCCGCGCTGGCGATCGGCGGCGATCCCGGTTTCGTCGTCGTCGACTCACGCTCCACCGAGTCGTGGGACCAGGGGCACGTCCCTGGAGCGGTCCACCTCCCCACCGCGCTCATTCCGGTGCGGGCCGAGGATCTCCTCGACAAGTCCGTGCCGGTCGTGACCTATTGCTGGGGTCCGGGCTGCAACGGCGCCACCCGGGCCGCCCTCGCGCTCGCCGAACTCGGGTACCAGGTCAAGGAGATGCTCGGGGGCTTCGAGTACTGGGTGCGTGAGGGCTTCGAGTTCGAGACGTGGGAGGGGCGTGAGCGAGGTGCGACCGATTCGTTGACGGCACCGGTGGGCGCGGCCGACTGCGGCTGCTGACTGCTGGCGGATGTCCTTCAACTGGGCTTCCTGGAAGGCGAGTTCGTACGCCGACCGCCGACGCGCGGGTCTTCGGAACCGTGAACATGTGGGGTAGCTGTGCGTGTAGGTTCTGCCCATGGCGCATTACGCGGAGCCGGGTACGGCGGTGCAGTGGGTGGAGTCGGGCGGCGGGCCGCTCATAGCGGTGCCGGAGACGGTGCTGCCGTTCTGGGCCGGAGCCGACGGCGATGAGCTGGCCTCGGACTACGACCGGGCGTGCGAGGTCGGTGGATACGCCGGCCTGCTGCCCGTGGGGGATGGCGCGGCGCTGGTCCTGGGCGAGGACCCCGCGTCGACCGCCTTCCTGCCGGAACACGGCACGTTCGTACGGTGGTGTGCCGCGAACTCCGAGGACGAGGTGCTGGCCGGCATCCCCGCCGCGCTCGCGGGCGCGACCTGGGAGAACGAGGTGCAGTGGGACGTAACCGGCCCGGTCGTCCTGTTCGACTCGGCGTGGCCCGGGCGGGAGTCGGAGGGTACGGAACATCTGAAGGTCGACCTGGAGCCGGGCCGTTACGCGGTCCGCGCGGGGCAGGCCCGGCCGGGTCCGGAGACGTGGCTCGGGCTCGTTCAGCTGCGGCGGCTCCCGAGCTGATCGTGCGGTGAGGGGAGTTGCGGGCGGCTGCGTTCCGAACCGACCGCAGGGTGAGGGGAGTTCTCGGCGGCCGGGTCCCGAACTCCCGGACCCGGCCGCCGATGCGTCACCTGCGTCGGAGGTGCGTCACCTGCGTCGGAGGTGCGTCAGAGCTGCGACAGCTCGTCCACCAGGTCGTCCAGCCCCAGCGAGCCCTGCGACAGCGCGGCCATGTGCCAGGCCTTCAGGTCGAAGGCGTCGCCGTGCCGCTGCCGTGCGTTCTCGCGGCCCAACAGCCAGGCTCGTTCGCCGAGTTTGTAGCCGATGGCCTGGCCGGGGATCGTGAGGTAGCGGGTCATCTCGCTCTCCACGAAGTCCGCCGGACGGCTGCTGTGCGCGCCGAAGAACTCCTGGGCCAGCTCCGGCGTCCAACGCTGACCGGGGTGGAAGTGCGAGTCCGCCGGAATCTCCAGCTCCAGATGCATGCCGATGTCGACGATGACCCGGGCGGCCCGCATCATCTGCGCGTCGAGATAGCCGAGCCGCTGCTCCGCGTCCTCCAGGAAACCCAGCTCGTCCATCAGCCGCTCCGCGTACAGCGCCCAGCCCTCGGCATTGGCGCTGACCCCGCCCACGGCGGCCTGGTAACGGGAGAGGTTCCCGGCGACATGCGTCCACTGCGCGAGCTGGAGGTGATGACCGGGGACGCCCTCGTGGTACCAGGTCGAGACGAGGTCGTAGACCGGGAACCGGGTGCGGCCCATCGTCGGCAACCAGGTGCGGCCCGGACGCGAGAAGTCCTCCGACGGCGGTGTGTAGTACGGCGCCGCCGCGCCGCCCGCAGGGGCGATGCACGACTCCACCTTCCGTACCCGCTCGGCGAGTTCGAAGTGTGTGCCGTCCAGATCCTCGATCGCCTTGTCCATCACGCTCTGCAGCCACGCGCGGACCTCTTCGACGCCCTCGATGTGCCGGCCGTGCTCGTCGAGGTGCGCGAGCGCCACCCACGGGGTCGCGGCGCCGGGCAGGATCTTCTCGGCCTCCCGCTTCATCTCGGCGAGCAGCCGGTGGTACTCGGACCAGCCGTACGCGTACGCCTCGTCGAGATCGAGGTCCGTACCGTTGAAGTAGCGCGACCAGCGCGCGTACCGTTCCCGGCCCACCGTGTTCGGCGCGCCTTCGATGGCCGGCGCGTACACCTCGCGCATCCAGTCCCGCAGCTCCACCAGGGCCGCGGTCGCCGCACGGGCGGCCTCGTCCAGTTCGGGGCGCAGCGCCTCGGGGCCCGTCGAGGCGAAGTCCTCGAACCAGCCGCGCCCCTGGCCGTCCGTGTCCGACCACTCGGTGAGCTGGCCGATGAAGGTGTCGGTAGGGCGCGGACCCGCGAACAGCTTGTGATCCAGGCCCAGTTGGAGGCACTCGCGGTAACCCGCCAGCGCGGTCGGCACCGCGCGCAGTCGCTCGGCGATCGCCGTCCAGTCCTCGTCGGTCTCGGTCGGCGTCACCGTGAACACCTCGCGCACCGAGTGCGCGGGCGTGTGCATGTTGCCGACCGCGCGCAGGCCCTCCTCGGCCTCGTGCACGGCGAGTTCGGCGGTGAGCCGCTCGCGCAGCAGGCGCGCGCAACGGCGCTCGCTGTCACTGTCCGCGCCGGGCCGGCGCTCTGCCTCGTCGAGCTTCGCGAGGGTCGCCCGCTGAAGCTCCGCGAGTCGTTCCTGACCTGCGGGGGAGAGATCGGGCAGGCGGCTCGAACTCTCCTTCACGCCGAGATACGTACCGGTGACCGGATCGAGGGCGATGAGGTCGTCGACGTAGGCGTCGGCGACCTGCCGGGGCAGCGGAGTGTTGGTCTGCGACATGGGGACCATCCTCATACGCGGAACTTCTCCGCGTCACCCCGATTCAGCTACGGGCGTGGCAAGCGGTAGCAAGGGCCCGCGCATCGGCGGCGCGATGATCGCCTTCGAGGTCCACGGCGACCCCCACGAGGTCATCGCGGAGTCCGCCTGATCGCCCCGGCGCTGAGTCAGGGCAGCGTGGACACCCTGATCCAACACCCGGCCTCCATCAGTCACCACGTGGTGACCGGGGAGGACGTAGAGGACCTCTGGGCAGATCTGGACGGGGCGCTTGCGCCCCTCCAGAGGGGCGCGGGGAACTGCGCGACCAGCCACAACGCACCCGCGCCCGTAAACCGATCCGCAACCGCTACGGCGCTTCGGCCCTCCCGAACTCCGTAGCATCCACGGAACTCACCGCCGCACTCAGCCGAGCCGTGACCACCAACGTCCCCTCCTCGATCTGATAGTCGAGCGGCAGCCCGAGCCCCCGCATCGCCGCCACCATCCCCGTGTTGGACGCCTGAGTCACCGCGTACACGCTCTCGCACCCCGCCTCGACAGCCATCCCCACCAGCCGCCCCAACAACTCACTCCCGATACCCCGCCGCTGCCAGTCGTCCTCGACAAGCAGCGCGACCTCCGTCTCGTCCCCGTCCCACAACAGGTGCCCGAGCCCGACGATCCGCCCCGACGCCGTCTGCACGGCGAGCGTCCGCCCGAAGCGCGGAGAGAGCAGGTGGTTGAGATACCGGTCGGCGTCACCGACCGGCCCGTGATAGCGCATACCGAGCGTCCGCGCCGAGCACCGCTCGTGCATCTCCCGCGCCGCGTCCAGATCGCCGGTGTCCGCGCGCCGCACGGTGATCGCGTTGCCCTCGGGCAGCGTCAGTACGTCCTGGCTGCGCGGGATGCGCGGACCGAGCCGGGCGTCCAGCTCGACCAGCGCCCGCGCCCGGGCGAACTCGGTGGGCGTGAACGGCAGATACGCCCGCTCCACTGTGATCACTCCGCCTTCCGGCGCCCGCAGCCGCATGACCGTGTCCTCCAACGCCCCCTCCACCGGCACCGACTCCGGCTCGCGCCCCGTGCCGGCGACAACGTTGGCGGGCAGTGAACGGATGGTGCACCGGCCCAGCAACTGCCGTAGCGCCAGCGGTAGTTCGGCCGCGTCCAGGGCCGTCCGCGTGGCCAGGCCCAGGACACGGGTCGGCGCGTCCACCAGGTCGTGGGCGTCGGCCCGCTCGATCCAGGTGCCCGAACCGCCGGCCGACGACACCGCCCGGGTGATCTCGGACGCCGCGACCTCGGCCGGCGCCCGCAGCAGGAACTCGTCCACCGTGCCCTCGGCCAGCGGATGCGTCTGCAGGCTCAGGATGTCGACCTGCTGACCGGCCAGCGCCGTGCACAACACCGCCAGCGATCCCGGCGCGTCCTGCACCGTCGTCCGCATCCGCCACAGCGCGGCCGGCGCGGCGACGGGGTCGGCTGCCGCGGACGACGGCGCGGACTCGGACGCCGACGTGAACTCGGACGTGGTCTCGGATACGGCCTCGGACGCGGACTTCGATACGGGCTTCGACGCGGACTTCGACTTCGACTCGGATGATCCGGTCGGCCCGGTCCGCCGCGTCTCCGCGGCCGGCCGGGCACCGATATCGCCCGTCGGGGGCGCATGGCCGTGGCGGCGTGACCACCACGTGTGGAACCCCGCCGTGGCGATCAACGCCAGCGCGGAGATCGCCAGCAGCGCCGGACCGTCGGGTCCGTGCCCCACCAGATCCGCCACGACGTCCGCCACCGCGACCGCCGTGAACAGCGCGGCCAGCTCCACCAGGTCCCGCCGCCAGTGGTGCACCGGACGCCCGTGCCTCGCGCGCGTCACATCAGACATGTCTCGACTCATGCATCCACTGTGAAGGAAGGGTGTTGCGTGATCACGAACGCTCTGTGACCTACCGGTAAAAGGATCGTTCTGTACCTTTTGCCGTTCTTTTGGTGAGTGCGGTGCACCGGAGGTCAGCCCTGTCGCCCTACGTCATGCGGCCACCCCCTCCACCAGCGCGCTACGCAGCCGACGCGCCTGAGTGACCAGCCGGGACGAGCCGCTCCGGGCCGCCGTCTGCGCCAGATGCGGCAGTTCACCCCGCGCCCCCGACCGCTCCGCGCACTCGGCGGCCACGGTGAGGAGGTCCCCGAGCGCCCGCGCGTGGGCGGGCTTGGCGTCGCCGTCCAGGTCGGCGAGCAGTGCGGTGAGGGTGTGCCGGAGGATCCCCCAGATGGTCGCGTTCGCCCCGGTCGCCGCCCCTGTCCGCACCGCCTCGGCGAGCCGCGACGGCTTCACGGCCCCGCTCCGCACCAGCTCCCCGAGATCCGCACCCAGCCGAGCCGCGTCCAACTGTCCCCGCGCCGTGAGCACCAGCAACGCGTCCACGGCGGCCAGCCGATCCTCGGGGTGCCGCGCCCCGAGACCGTACGCCACACACAGGTGCGTGGCCTGCCCGGCCACCCCGTCGGATTCGGCCAGCAGTGGGAGTACGGCGGCCGCGCCCCGGGTGTCGTCGACGGCGACGGCGGACACGTCCCGCACCAGCCGCGCCGCCACCAGCTCGCGACGCTCGGGGAGTATCGCGAGCCAGTGCGGCTGCACGTCCTGGGTCCAGTGGTAGCAGTGCCAACGGTCGCCGTAGGCGGTCACCGGCTTGCCCAGCGCGCGGAACTCCGCCGGGAAGTCCTCCTGCACATCGAGGAGTTCACCCAGCTCCACCACGACGCGCGCCCCGGCCGTCCGCCGCCTGCTCAGGGGCAGGGCGGGGCTCTCGGAGGTCAGCCAGCGCGCGAGCCGGGTGCCCTCCGCCGTGCCGAGCGCCTCCGCCCGCTCGGCGGCAGCGGCTGCCGCCGCCCGGTCCTCGCGGCGCACCCGCAGCAGCGCCTGCGCGAAGTCGGCCTCCGAGACCCGCGCGCCCAGGCGCCGGTACGCGTCCAGCCGGTCCACCAACTCGCCCGGCTCCAGCAGTCCCGTGCTCCAACTCGGCGTCGACAACAGGAACGGCAGCGGCTCCGCGCGGAGCCGGTACGCCACCTCCCACACCCGGGCGTCGAAGGCCCGCGTCAGCGCGCTGTGCCCGCACTCCCGGCCCCGATGGCCGTGCTGCACCCCTTCGTGAAGTGTGACGGTGCGTACCTTGTCCACGAGGGTGGCCAGCAGGAGATCGAGCCCGTACGATCCGCTGCCGAAGCTGTGGTGCATCCTGCTGAAATGTTCGTCCGCACGCCGGCCGTACCCGGGCTCGGCACTGTCCCACCAGCGGCGCGCGACCACCGGCCCCAACGCCTCCAGCAGGGTGTCCCGGTCCCGGTACACATGGCGGACGAGTCCGTCCAGCGCACGCTCGAACGTCGCGACGTCCCCCTCGGTCGCCAGCAACACTCCCAGTTCCTCGGCGAGTTCGACTGCCGACTCGGGCGCCGGTGCGAGGCGCGCCGCCTCCGGTGCCGGCGGGAGCACCTCCTCGTACACCGTGGATGCCGCCGCCACCGGCGCCGCACCCAGCGTCTCGACCGCGCGAGCGCGCAAGGTGGGGATCAACTGGTCCGCCGCTACGGCGAGTTCAGCTCGCACCTCGGGGGACCGGACCTTCTTGAGGTGCCGTTCGACCAGCTTCAGTGCCCGCTCCTGTACGTCCGCGTCCTCGTGCCCGAAGGCCTGGCCGAGGGCGGGCAGTACCTCGTCGGCGGTCGACGCGTCCCGCGCCAGCACCTTCCCCAGCAGCACGAGTTGAGCCCGGACGAGCTTCTTCTCGGGCCGGAACAGTACGGCGTCCGACATCTCCGCCAGCCGACGTGGCGTCAACTCCCCCTCCAGAGCCAGGGAACCGAGCACCGACTGAGCATGCGAGGCCACAGTGGGTACCGCGTCCGACGCCAGCGCCAGCCAGTCGGCGATCCGCTCCCGCTCCTCCTCGTGGGTCAGGGCGAGGGCCTTCAACACGCGCAGGAACACCCGGTTGTCGAGGGTCGTACCGCCCCGCAGCAGCCGGGCCACACACGCGTCCACCGTGCGCTTCCGGTCCAGGACGCCTTCGGCGGTGAGCTGGGCGAGCGCGTCGACCCAGCTGTTCGGCCCATCGGTCGAGGCCCACTCCAGCGGGCTGCCGATGTCCTCCGTCTCGAAGACCGCGTGCACCAGCTCCGCGAGATGCGGATCCGTGCGCAGCCGGTCGAG
This sequence comes from Streptomyces prunicolor NBRC 13075, assembly GCF_000367365.1. Taxonomy (GTDB): domain Bacteria; phylum Actinomycetota; class Actinomycetes; order Streptomycetales; family Streptomycetaceae; genus Streptomyces; species Streptomyces prunicolor. The sequence continues at coordinate 182,386 of NZ_BARF01000051.1, forward strand.
CAGGGTGTTCCCGAGCTGCCGCAGGTGGCTGATGTGCTCCACCCAGCCCCGCACATAGGCGTCCGTCGTCGGCACCGGGCAACCGGAGAGCCGCACCAGACCGGCCATCAGCTCATACGGCACGCCAGTGGCGGCCGGGCGTCCGGCGAGGCGGTGCGTCACGTCGGCGAGCCAGGCGGTGTCGCGGTCGCCCAGGATGTGGATCAGCAGCGCCGGGGACGACTGCGACCAGCGCATGTCGGTAGCGGCGATCCAGGTAGCCACTGCTGCCGCCCCCGTCTCGCAGGCGGCCCCGGCCGCGTGCAGAGCCGGATAGGCGCGGCGGGACGGCTCCTCCCACGGCGCCTTGCGCAGCTCCTTGCGGAGTTCCTTCAACTCCGGCAGGAACGACCGCCGTTCGGCGTCCGTCAGCCCGTCGAGCAGCCCCACCGCCTCGGCCGTCCGGCCCGCCCGCACCGCTTCCACCAGCGAACTCATCGCACACCCCCGTCGATCCGCACCATGTCCTGCTTCGTGTTGTGCTGTGTGTCCTGCTCCGCTGCGGCGCCCCGCCGCACCATCCGCACCGCCAGCGCGTGCTTGCACGGCCCGCGTCCGCCCCGGTACTTCGCCCACCACACGCAGCTGCAACTCAGCACCCCCGCCTCGTCCCGCACCCGGTGCACATGACCGTCCTCGGCGGTCACCGTGCCGATCGCGCCCTCCAGGGTCACCGCCTCCGCGGCCACCAGCGCGCGGGCCGAGCGCAGCCGCGGATTGTGGCGCTCCACGCGCTGCGCGTCGTAGGGCAGTTCACGGTGGAAGTAGGCCGCCTCCGCCGTGTCGTAGCCGACGCGCCCCGAAGTGCCGAGCCGGGTCAGCGCGGCGCGGACCCGCTCCGGGGTGAGTCCCGAGGCGGCGGCCATGTCGGCGACGTCGATACGGGGCTCCCAGGCCAGCAGCACGGAGATCAACTCCGCGTCCTCGCCCGCCTCGTCGGCGGTGAGCGCGTCCAGGACGCCGCCCTCGCCGGAGAATCCGCGCGACGCGTCCGGCGACAGCGTGAGGGTGAGTCGCATGCCCGGCAGCACGGCTTCCCAGGCACCGGCCGTGGCACCGGCGCCGATGACGGCGGGGCCGTAGATCCGCAGGGCCGTCGCGTGGCGCAGGACCCGCTGGAGTGCGATGAGGCGCTCCGGGCCCGGGAGGCACACCGCGCCCGGTACGGGGCGAGTGGTCGGGCGCAGGCCGCGGCCCGCCGGTACGACCCAGCGCGGGCCGCTCGTGGTACCGCGCGCCCCGCTCTTCGGGAGGGAGCGCAGGAACCGGACCGCCTCCGCCGCGGGCAGCTCGGCCCGCAGGTCGAAGCCGGCCGCTATGACCTGGGCCTCCGCGAAGCCGCGCAGCCACCGATCAGGGAGCGGTACCTTCTTCTCCAGCACCGGGCCGTCCAGCGTGGTCACGGCCAACTCCTCGGGCCCGACCCGGAGATGGAGCGGATCGTCGGTGCCGATCCGGGACAGGGCCTCGCGCAGCGGGTTGTTGACGTCGACGTTCGTCGTGCCGTGTCCCACCTCGTCGCCGTCGAGTCCGGGGCCGAGGACGTCCAGCCGCGCGTACACCCCACCGCAGCCCGAGAAGGACTCGAAGCGCAGCCGGTCGCCGCCCGCCGTCACCACCGGGTCGAGCGAGGCGGGCAGTTGGCGCTGGTAGTACCGCGTGGCCGCCACGTCGGCCACCGCCAGCAGCGCCGCCGAGGCCACCTGAGGAGAGGTCAGGAAGCCCGCGAAGAAGCGCGGATGGTCGGTGACACCCGAAGGAGTCGCACCCTGTGAGGTCTCAAGGCCGAGGCGCCGCTCACCCGCCGACGACTCCAGCACGGAGGGTCGGCGATAGGTCACGGCCTGCAAAGATCGCGTCATGGAAAAACCGTAGAGGCCACCACTGACAATCGGCTCTGACCTGCGAAAACGCGGTCCGCGAAGGGGTGTTGGGGCACTGCGGCGAACGCCGCGCACCGGGGGATGACGCCGGTGCGCGGCCCATGTACGAGGGTAGTGGAGTTACTGGCCGACCCGTCCCGGCTGCAGCGTCCGCGTGAACAGCACGGTGCCGTCCTGCTCCCGCAGACGCACCGTCAACTCCCCGCTGTGGCCGTCGATGTCGACCTCGCCGAAGAACTGGTAGCCCTGGGCCGGCGACACGTTCTGCGCGGTCGGTGCCTTCACGAACACCCGCTCGGGACCGAAGGTGTTGTCGAGGTCGCTGGCCGGGAAGGCACCCGCGTTCAGCGGACCGGAGACGAACTCCCAGAACGGCTCGAAGTCCGTGAACGCGGCCCGTGAGGGCTGGTAGTGCTGCGCGGAGGTGTGGTGCACGTCGGCCGTCAGCCACACGGTGCCGGTGATCCGCCGGTGCTTGATGTACCGCAGCAGCTCGGCGATCTGCAGCTCACGCCCGAGCGGCGCGCCCGGGTCGCCCTGCGCGACCGCCTCGATGTTCGCCTTGCCCTCGGTGGCGTCCGGCACGACCAGACCGAGCGGCATGTCGGCGGCGATCACTTTCCACACCGCACGCGAGCGCGACAACTCCCGCTTGAGCCACTCCAGTTGCTCGCGGCCGAGGATGCCCTGCGGGTCCACGGTCTGCTTGTCGGGCGAGTTGGCGTTGCGGTAGGTCCGCATGTCCAGGACGAACACGTCGAGCAGCGGACCGTGCCGCATCACACGCTGGACCCGGCCCTCCTTCGCGCCCGGCCGCAGCGTCGAGATCGGGAAGTACTCGCTGAACGCACGCCGGGCGCGCACCGCCATGACGTCGACGTTCTTCTCCGTGTAGCGGGTGTCGGAGGCGGCGATCACCTCGCCCGGGTACCAGTTGTTGCGCACCTCGTGGTCGTCCCACTGGATGATCGACGGGACCTGGGCGTTGAAGCGTTTGAGGTTCTCGTCGAGGAGGTTGTAGCGGAAGTTCCCGCGGAACTCGGCCAGGGTCTCGGCGACCTTGGACTTCTCCTCCGTGGTGACGTTCCTGTAGAGGCTGCCGTCGGGCAGCGCCTGGGTGGCCGTGATCGGACCGTCGGCGTAGATGTTGTCGCCGCTGCACAGGAAGAAGTCCGGGTCGAGCCTGCCCATGGCGTCGTAGATCCGGTAGCCGCCGAGATCCGGGTTGATGCCCCAGCCCTGGCCCGCCAGGTCACCGGACCACAGGAAACGCACACCGCGCCGCCCGGTCGGCACCGTACGGAACGTACCGGCGACCGGCTCGCCGGTACGGCGCGGGTCGTCGGGGTCGGCGAGCAGGACCCGGTAGTGGATCTGCTCCCCCGAGGGCAGCCCGCGCAGCCGCGTGGTGCCGGTGAAGTCCGTGCCCGCGCCGAGCAGCGGGCCGTGCCACCGGTGCGGATTGCGGAACGACTCGGTGGCCGAGGTCTCCACGATCATCCGGGCCGGGCGGTCCGAACGCACCCACACGAGCCCGGAGTCCGAGGTCACGTCTCCCGCCTGCACGCCCCAGCCCGCCTTGGGCCGTCCGGACAGGGCGAAAGCCGGGGCGGCGCCGAGGGCGGCGGGCACGGTCAGGGCCGCCGACGCGGCCAGGGAGCCGCGCAGAACGCTACGGCGGGCGGGGAACGGACGAGGTGACATGGGGTTGCGCCTCCACGGACGGGATGCGGTCAGGGTGCACTGCCACAACTACTGGTGCGCCACAGCGCGCACGGAAACCACAGGTGAACAACGGAACGCGGTGACATGGGGCCGCGCGCGACACCAGAGACTCCCTACGGGCGTACGGCGCCGGCCATCAGACGTATGCCCGCACGGATCCGTCCGGGAGAGAGCCGCGCGTACCCCAGGACCAGCCGTACGACCGCGTCGTCGTCCACGCGCGCGTGTGCGTAGGCGGTGAGGGGGCGCACCGCGACGCCGGCGGAGGCCGCGCGTTCCAGGAAGTGCTCCTGCGGGCCGTACCTCTCCGGCAGTTCGGCGATGACGTGCAGTCCCGCCGCGATCCCGGTCACCTGCGCTCCCGGGAAGTGCTCCTCCAGGGCGGCGACGAGGGCGTCGCGGCGCTGCCGGTAGGCGCGCTGGCAGCGGCGCAACTGGCGGTCGTAGTCGCCGCGTTCGAGGAAGCGGGCGAACAGCGCCTGATCCAGGGTCGGGTGGCCGAGGTCCATGGTCCGCTTGCGCTCGACGACCTCGTCGGCGAGGGACTCCGGGACGAGCAGCCAGCCGAGCCGCAGCCCCGGGGCCAGGGATTTACTGACCGAGCCCGCGTAGGCGACATGCTCCGGGTCGAGACCCTGGAGCGCGCCCACGGGGGCCCGGTCGTAGCGGAAGTCGCCGTCGTAGTCGTCCTCGACGATCAGACCGTCCACCGACCGCGCCCAGTCGAGGAGTTGGGCCCGTCGCCGCGCGGAGTAGGCGATGCCCGTGGGGAACTGATGGGCGGGTGTGGTCACTACGACCCGTAGACCCGACGCCCGCAGTGGCCCGACCGCGAGACCCTCCTCGTCCAGGGGCAGCGGTACGGTGCCGACGCCCGCCGAGGCGTACAGGGCGCCGTGCTGGGGACTGCCCGGGTCCTCGACGCCGACGGTGCGTTTCCCGCGCGCGTGGAGCACGAATCCGAGCAGCGTCGTAGCCTGCGCCACTCCGGAGACCACGACCAGTCGCTCCGGGTCGGCGACCACACCCCGGCGGCGCGCCAGGAGTTCCGCGAGAGCCGTACGCAAGCGCGGCAGCCCGCGCGGATCGGGATAACCGAGCACGTCGTGCGGCAGCTCCGCCAGCACACCGCGCTGCGCCGCCGCCCAGGCCGCGCGCGGGAACAGCGACAGATCCGGCGTGCCGGGCACGAAGTCGGCCCGGGCGTCGGGGGAGCGCGGCGCGAGGTCACGCGCGCGTGGCCGTGCCGCCCGTACGGCACCGCCCACCCAGGTGCCCGCACCCCGGCCGCTGCGCAGATACCCCTCCGCCGTCAGCTGCTCGTACGCCTCCGTGACCAGCCCCCGCGACACCCCGAGGTCGGCCGCCAGGTCGCGGCTCGACGGCAGCCGGGTGTCCGGCGCGAGCCGCCCCGAACGCACCGCCTCGTGCAGCGCGGCCTGAAGTGAGCGACCACGCGCGCGTGCCGGTGCGGAGGCCGCGGGCAGCAGCAACTCCCAGGCGGCGGAACCCGTCAGACCCTCCGGATCGGTCGGCCCCTCCGGATCGACGGGCCCTTCCGGACTGGCCGGTCCTTCCGGATTGGTCCGTGATGACGTCATGAAAGTGGACCTTAAACCGGACCGCCGGTCTCCCTAGCGTCGCTGCCATGAACGCCACCGCCACCACCGCCCGCGGCGCCCCGCTCGCCGCCTTCGCCTGCGTCCTCGTCGGCGCGTCCTTCACCGCGAACAGCGTCCTGGGCCACTACCCGTACGCGGGCGGCCAGTTCCTGCGCTACGGCCTCGCCTGCCTGCTCCTCCTCCCATTCACCGGCAAGGACGCGACGGCCCGACTACGGGGACTCACGCCACGCCAATGGGCCCGTCTCGCGCTCCTCGCGGCCGTGGGCATGGTCGGCTTCAACCTGGCCGTCATCGCCGCCGAACGCAGCGCCGAACCGGCCGTCCCCGGCGTCTTCGTGGGCTGCGCTCCCGTAGCGGTCGCGATCCTCGTCCCCTTCCTGGAGGGACGCCGTCCACGACGGATCGTGCTCTACGGGGCGTCACTCGTCGCCGTCGGCGCGTTCACGGTCCAGGGGTGGGGCCGTACGGACGGCGCCGGAATCGCCTTCTCCGGGTGCGCACTCGCGGGCGAGGTGGGTTTCGCGGTGCTCGCGGTTCCCGTACTGCGGCCCCTGGGACCGCGATTGCTGTCGGCCACCGTGTGCGGTCTCGCCGCGGTCGAGGCGGCGACGGCCGGGCTGGTCCTGGACGGAACCGCCTGGCTGCGGCGCCCGGACGGCACCGAGGCCGCCGCGCTGCTGTGGCAGGCGGCGGTTGTCACGGTCGTCGGCTTCGTGTGCTGGTACATGGGCGTGCAGCGGATCGGCGCGGAGCGCGCCACGCTCTTCTCCGGCCTCATCCCGGTCGCCGCCGCCGCTACCGCGCCGCTCGTAGGAACGGGCTCCTACGGGGCCGCCCAGGCCGCCGGAAGCGCCCTCGTGGGTGCCGGAGTCGCCCTGGGATCGGGTGCGTTGGCGCTGCTGCCGCGCCGGTCAGCGGCTGCCGTCGAGGATGACGCGCGCGACCAGGGCCGGGTCGTCGTTCATCGGACAGTGCCCGCAGCCGGGCAGCCGCACCAGCTGGGAGCGGGGGATCATCTGCTTGGCGCGGACACCCTGGCGGCGCAGCAGCAGCCGGTCCTGGGTGCCCCAGGCCACGGTGACCGGGATGCCGGGGATGTCGTCGGTGAACAGGACGCCCGTACCGGCCCGGAGCGTGTCGTCGAACCCGGGGGCGTTGACCAGCGCGAGCGTCTCGGCGACCACGGCCTCGGGTGAACGGCGGCCCGGGCGGGCGTAGATGGTGCTGGTGAGCGCGGTACGGCCGACCACCGTGCGCGCCAGTTTCTCGACCAGCGGGAGCGGCATGCCGCGGGCGATCCGCCGCATGGTGAGCAGCACGGCGAAGGCGTACCGACGCTCGGCCTGGGACCAGAATCCGGCGGGGGAGAGGGCGGTGACGGACCGTACGACCTTCTCGCGGCCCAGCTCCAGGGCCATCAGACCGCCGAGCGAGTTGCCCGCCGCATGCGGACGGTCGAGCCCCAGCGTCTCGCAGAAGGCCCTGAACACGGCGGCCGTCGTGGCCAGGTCGTACGTCAGCCCCTCCGGGAGCGCGGGGGAGGCGCCGAACCCGGGCAGGTCCACGGCGATCACATCGCGCTCGGTCGCGAGGATGTCCACCACCGGGTCCCAGGCCTGCCGGTGGTGGCCTATGCCGTGCAGCAGGAGCAGCGGCTCGCCGCGACCCACGCGCGCGTAGGACACGGTCACGGTCTTCGGGCCCTGCGGAGTGGGGACCGGGAAGGAGACGGTGGCGGACATGGGGATGCTCCTCGTCTGGGACGCGTTGGCAGACGCCGTACAGGCCGTGTAGACAGCTTGTCAGCAACTGCTACTGACCGGTAGCCCCAAGTGCCGGGGACCTTGGGGCCCTACGGTTATCTGCTGGACAGGGCGGCTCCCAACGCGTGGGATGAGGTGGTGACCACCGACACGCCGACCGATGTCTTCGAAGAGCACCGCCCCGTCCTCATGGGGGTCGCCTACCGCATGCTCGGGCGGGTGGCCGACGCCGAGGACGTGGTCCAGGAGGCCTGGCTGCGCTGGTCCGCCGCCGACCGCGCAGAGGTCCGCGAACCGCGCGCCTACCTGGTACGCGTCACCACCCGCCTCGCGATCGACCGACTCCGCCAGGTCAAGGCACGCGGCGAGGCCTACGTGGGCCCGTGGCTGCCCGAGCCCTACGTCACCGACTTCGGGGACACCGTCCCCGACACCGCGGAGCGCGCCGTCCTCGCCGACTCCGTCTCCCTCGCCGTACTCGTCGTCCTGGAGTCGCTGTCCCCGGTGGAGCGCGCCGTGTTCGTCCTCAGGGAGGCGTTCGGTTATCCGCACGCCGACATCGCGGCCATGCTGGACCGGAGCGAGCCGGCCGTGCGTCAACTCGCCGGACGGGCCCGCAAACACGTCGACGAAGGGCGCCCGCGCTACGAGGTCGACCCCGCCCAGCGCCGCGAACTCACCGAGCGGTTCCTCGCGGCGGCGGCCGAGGGCGACCTGGCGGGCCTCATGGAGATGCTCGCCCCGGACGTCCGCCTCGTGGGCGACAGCGGCGGCAAGTCCAAGGCGCCGCTGCGGATCCTGGAGACCGCCGACAATGTGGGCCGCTTCCTGGTCGCCGTCGCCGGGAAGGGCATCCCGGAGATGTCGTTCCGCTTCCTGGAGCTCAACGGCGGACCCGCGGTACTGATCCTTTCGGGTGACACGCCCGACAGCGTCTTCCAGGTGGACGTATCCGCCGGACGCATCCGGTCCGTCTACATCGTCCGCAACCCCGACAAGCTTCGATCACTGGCTTCCGCTTAGCCGCTGCCCGGTCAGAGCCCCCGTTTCGCGACGGGGGCTCTGCTGTTACGTCACGAAGAACACCCAGTACGAACGCCCTGTGAACGCTCTGCGGCAGACGCTCTGTGCATTGCATATGACATGGAGGATTGGTCTTGACCAAGGGTGGGGGTCGCCCTATGGTCGCAGATAAGTGAAACAACCTTTAATAAACAAGGGCGCTAAAACGCCGCCGGAACACGGCGATTGCGGAGGACAGGGTGGGGACCACGCAGTTGGAATCGGTGCCGGAACCGAAGTACTGGCATCTCAAGACCGTGCTGAGTGAGGCACTGGACTCCGAGTTCTCCGTGGGCGAGATCCTGCCCAACGAACGAGACCTGGCGGCCCGCTTCGGCGTCGCCCGGGCCACGCTCCGGCAGGCTCTGGAACAACTCGAACTGGAAGGCCGGCTGCAGCGCCGCCGCGGAGTCGGTACGACCGTCGCGCCGCCGCGCGTGGGGGTCGCCGTCGGCACCGAGCAGCACGCCTGGCCGGGCGCCGGGGAGGACGCCTGGCAGTCCGTCGACTGCGTCCTGGCGGCCCCGCCGGCCGCCGTCGCGGACGTCCTGGAGACCGGTTCCGAGGAGCTGGTGCACACCGTAAGGCGCTCCCGGGTGAGCCACGGTCAGCCGGTCGCCGCCGAACTGCTCTACATCCCGGAGTCGTCGGTGCCCGACCTCTCCGCCATAGACACTCCGTCCGCGACGGCACGCGCGCGTGCCGTCCTGCGCGAGTTGCAGCGCCTCGAACTGGAGGGCCAGGACCGCGCCGTCGAACTCGGCTCGGCCCGCGCGGACGACGCCAAGGAACTGGACCGCCTCCCCGGGGCCCCGGTCCTCGTCGTCACGACCCGCTTCTTCGCCGAGGGCCGCACCGCCGCGGTCTCCGTCGCGACCTACCGCGCGGACACCTGCCGCCTGACCTTCGCCGACTCCGGCAACGTAGAAATCCACCACGGACCAGAACGCCAGGCCTCCTGACCGAGATCAGGGTTCATCCGTCGCGCCCCGGGAACTCCACCCGGGGCGCGACGCGTTTTCCGTGCTGGGCGTGCTGGGCGTGTTTTCTATGCCGGGCACGGCAGCGCCCCAAAGGGGCGCGGGGAACTGCGCGACCAGCCACGACGGCGCCGCAGCCGACACTCGACCAACGCAACCGGCCACGACGGACCCGCACCCAATACACGACCGTCGCGCCCAGCCACAACGAACCCGCACCCGGCACACGCCCACCCCGGCCGAGCTAGCGCCGCGTCACCGTGCCCTCGACCGCGAACAGTTGCTCCTCAACATGGTCAAGAGCCAACCGCAACGCCCCAGTTGCCGCAGCAGCCTCCCCGAGCAACGACAGGGCAACCTTCGGCGGCCGCAGGCAATACCGCGCCAACTCCCGCCGCAACGGCTCCAGTACACCGTCCAGCCCGGCAGCCCACCCACCCACGACGACCAACTCAGGATCGAGCGCCAGCACCAGCGCAGCGACATCGTGCACAAGGCGCTGGATGAACCGATCGACAGCCGCCATCGCCCGCTGGTCACCGTCCCGCGCCAGCGCGAAGACCTGAGCCACAGCCTGCTCGTCCAAGGGATGCAGCGGCTCGTCCGTGGTGGAGAGCAACGTCTCCGGAGTCACATCCCGCCCCAGCAGATGCAACGCGCCGATCTCACCGGCAGCCCCCCGATACCCCCGATGCAGCCGCCCCCCGATCAGCGAGCCGGCGCCCGGACTCAACCCGGCAAGCACCATCACCATGTCGTCGGACTCGGTGGCCGCACCCTTCCAGTGCTCGGCGACCGCCGCCGCGTTGGCGTCGTTCTCGACCAGAACAGGGCACTTGAAGGAACGGCTCAACCGCTCGCCCAGGTGCAGCCCCGTCCACTGGGGCAACGCCGTGCCCAGCCGTACGGTGCCGTCCGCCTCGACGATGCCCGGCGTGGCGACGCCCACCGCCCGCAGTGAACCGCGGGCGACCCCGGCCCGGCGCAGCAGCTCGGCGACCGCAGTCCGCAGCCGCTCCAGGCGCTCGTCCGCCGAAGCCGTCTCGTCGACGTCCTTGGCGATCGCGCCGAGCACCCGCCCGTCCAGGTCGGCGAGGAGCACGGCGACGCGATGTGCGCCGATCTCCAGGCCCAGCAGATGCCCGGCCTCGGCCCGGAACCTGAACCGCCGCGCGGGCCGCCCCTGCCGCCGTACAACGCTCTCGTCGGCCGCCTTCTCGACGACCAGCCCGGCATCCATCAGTCCCTCGACGACGCCCTCGACGGTCGGCCGGGACAGACCGGTCACCCGGGTGATCTCCGTCAGCGTGGCGCAGTCCGTGGCACGCAACGCGTGCAACACCACCGCGGAGTTGATCCTCCGCAGCAGCGAGGGGTCCCCGCCGGTCAGCCCCGCCAAGGTCTGTCCTCCCAGCTCGTGCGCGTGTTGGGCGGATCGTACTCGGCGCGGCGGACCGCGGCGAGAGCCGGGCGCCCCCGACCCACTCGCCCCACTGATTCACCCCGGCGCCACGAACCCCGACTCGTACGCCGCGATCACCGCCTGCGTACGGTCCCGCGCCCCCAGCTTCGCCAGTACGGCGCTCACATGGGACTTCACCGTCTCGGTCCCGACGACCAGCCGGGCGGCGATCTCCGCGTTCGACAGACCCCGCGCCATCAGCCGCAGCACCTCGGCCTCACGCTCGGTCAACTGGGCCCGCTCCATCACCGCGCGCGCCACCCGGTTCCCGCCGTCGTCGCCGTACTCGGCGGCCAACTGCCGTACGGAGGCCGGGAAAAGCAGCGACTCGCCCTCGGCCACCAGCCGCACGGCATGCACGATCTCGGCCGGCCGGGCCCGCTTCAGCAGGAACCCGGCGGCACCGGCCCGCAGCGCCTCGTACACGTACTCGTCGTTCTCGAAAGTCGTGATGACCAGGATCTTCGGCGGGTCCTCGACCGTGCGCAGCACCGCGCGCGTGGCCTCGATGCCGTCCAGGAGCGGCATCCGTACGTCCATGGCAACCACGTCCGGCCGCAGCCGCCGCACCAGCGGGATCACCGCCGCCCCGTCGGCGGCCTCCCCGACCACCTCGATGTCCGGCTGCGCCTCCAACACGGCCCGCAGACCCGCGCGTACGAGGGGTTCGTCATCGACCAGGAGCACGGTGACCGGCATCCGGCCAGCGTAGATCAGCCCAGGGGCAGCTCCGCGCGCACCTGCCAGTCACCCTCGTCGGGCCCGGTGTGCGCGTGCCCTCCGAGGAGTGCGGCACGCTCGCGTATGCCCCGTAGACCACTGCCGCGGCCCGGGCCCGGTATCGCCGCCGTCAGCGGATTGCGGACCTCCAGATCGAGGGTGCCGTCGGAGACCCGGATACGGATCCGCACGGGGACGGACCCCGCGTGCCGCAGCACATTGGTCAACGCCTCCTGCAGGATCCGGTACCCCTCCCGGGAGACCGGCCCCGACACCGTCTCCAACGGACCCGTCACCTCCGCGTCGACCTTCGCCCCGGAGGCCCGCGCCGACTCCAACAGCCGGTCGGCGTCCACCAGCGACGGCCGACTGCTCACCGGCCGCTCCGCCTCCCGCAGCACGCCCAACACCCGCTCCAGATCCTCCAGTGCCGCCCGACCGGTCTCCTCGATGGCACCCAGCGCCCGCTCGGTGAACTCCGGATCACCCGCCGCGCGGGCGGCGCCCGCCTGCACCACCGCCACGGTGAGCGCGTGACCGATGGAGTCGTGCAACTCCCGCGCGATACGCGTGCGTTCCAGCAGCTGCTCGGTGCGCTCCTCCAGGGCGGCGAGCCGCTCCGCGCGCGAGGGGCCGAGCAGGCGGCGGGCCAACAGAGTGGCCAACTCGCCGAGGCCGACAACGGCGGCGTACAGGGCGATCAGGGGGAGGGGTGCCAGCAGGGCGTACCAGCCGCTCGGTGTCGCCTCCTTGAGAAGTGGTACGTCGTCGGGCACGCGCCCGCGTGCGACCTCGATCAGCTGGAAGGCGATGATCGGCAGCCAGACGCAGGCGAACGCGGCCACCCAGCCCAGCACCATCCGGGCCTCCAGCCACAGCATGGTGCGGCCCCGGTCCCGCCAAGTCACCGACGGCGCCACGGAGATGCTCGGGTCCTGCTGACCCGGCGTCAGCAGCAGTTGCGCCTGTACTCCCTCACCGATCCGCACGGCCGGGATCAGGGCGACCGGGATCAGCGCGAGCGCGGGTGCGTAGGGGGTCGCCGGACTGATCAAGATCCACACGGCGGTGATCAGCATCGGCACCCAGAGGTGCAGCAGACGCGTGTACGTCGTCCCCCGAAGCAGCGGGCGCAGGAAGCGGGCCATTCCGACATCGTGACAGTCGGCACTGACAATCGGCCTCCCCCGGGCGGGGGAGAGGATCTCCACGGGCGGGGGAGGACCCAACCCCCTTGACCGACGAGGCTGTTGGCCATGACCAGCATCGACGTACGAGACCTCACCAAGGAGTACGGCACCCGGCGGGCCGTGGACCACGTCACCTTCGACGTCCGCCCCGGCAAGGTCACTGGCTTCCTCGGCCCCAACGGCGCCGGAAAGTCCACCACCATGCGCCTTGTCCTCGGCCTCGACCGCCCCACCTCCGGAACCGCCACCATCGGCGGCCGCCCCTACGCCGCGCTCACCGAGCCGCTGCGCCACGTGGGCGCCCTGCTCGACGCGCAGGCCGCGCACGGCTCCCGTACCGCCCGCGACCATCTGCGCGCCCTGGCGGCGAGCAACCGCATCCCGGCCGCCCGGGTCGACGCGGTGCTGGCGGAGTCGGGACTCGCGTCGGTCGCGCGGCACCGGGTGAAGACGTACTCCCTGGGCATGCGTCAGCGGCTGGGTATCGCCGGTGCCCTCCTGGGCGATCCCGAAGTCGTCCTGTTGGATGAGCCGTCGAACGGCCTCGACCCCGAAGGCATCGTCTGGATCCGGGAGTTGCTGCGCCGACTGGCGGCGGAGGGCCGTACGGTCCTGGTCTCCAGCCACCTGATGAACGAGACGGCCTCCTTCGCCGACCACCTCGTGGTTCTCGGCCGCGGCCGACTCCTCGCGGACACCCCGATGAGGGACTTCATCGACGCGCGCGTGCAACCCCACGTACGCATCCGTACGACGGACGCGGGCGCCCTCAAGAGCACCCTCGCCGAGCACGGTCTGGACGCGGTGGAGCAGGAGGAAGGCCACTGGACCGTGGCGCACGCACGCGTGGAGGAGATCGGCACCCTGTTGTCCGCAGCCGGCGTACCGATCCTCGAACTGACCTTCACCGAGGGCACGTTGGAGCAGGCCTACCTCGATCTGACGGCCACCGAGACCGAGTTCACCGCACCGCACCAGGAGGCCTGACGATGGCATTCACGCCTGTGTTCCACTCCGAGTGGATCAAGATCCGAACCCTGCGCTCACAGGTCGCGGCCCTAGCGACGATCGTCTTGCTGACGACACTCTTCTCCGCGCTCGCCGCGTCCGACACCGGAGGCGACGACTTCGACCCGCTGTTCGCGGTCTTCTTCGGTGTGGCCTTCGGCCAGATCGCGGCGATCGCCTTCGGCACGACCGCCGTGTCCTCCGAGTTCCAGGGCGGAGCGCTGCGGGTGTCGCTGGCCGCGGTGCCGCACCGGGGGCGCTGGTTCGCGGCGAAGGCGACGGCGATCGCCGTGCCCGTGTTCGCCGTCGGCCTGGTCACCGGAGTGGTGACACTGGCGGTCGGCAAGGCGGTACTGGGCGCCGAGGCCGACGGACTCGGCTGGGCGGAACAGGTGCGCGGCGTGGTCGGCTGCGCCGTCTATCTCACGCTGATGGCGTTGCTCGCGGCCGGTCTCACGGCGGTGCTGCGCAGCGGAGTGGCGACGCTGAGCATCGTCATACCGTTCCTGCTGATCGTGTCCTTCGTGGTCGGCGACGCGTCGAGCGACCTCGCGGACCTCCTGCCCGACCGGGCCGGCCAGGTGGCGCTCCACGAGACCTGGGACGGCGCGATGGGGCCGTGGACGGGACTCGGGGTGACGGCGCTGTGGACCGCGGCGGCGTTGGCGGCGGGGGCGTGGAGTGTGCGGCGCCGGGACGCCTGACCCCGGAAGTGCCGGAACGTTTGCCCCTGTGCGGGGCCTGACGCCCCGCCCATTGTCAGTGGGAGCGGGTTCACTGGAGGCATGAACATCACGCACTCGCTGGCGACGATCGGCCTGCTGTGCACCCGGGACTTCCCCGCGGAGCAGGGCAGGACGGACGTGGGCACGGGAGGACCCGGCTATCACATCGCGGAACTACAGACGAGCGGCGACTTCTGGGAGGACGACGGGACGGAGCGGGAGGGGACCGAGGCGCAGTACGAGATCGACCGCGAGGTACTCGGCGAGCGGCTGATCGAACGCTGGAGTACGCCCCAAGTCATCAGCCTGGAGAGCGCGTTCGAGCGGTCGCAGGACGGCGAGGACATACCGGAGCCCTGGGCCTCGCTCAGCGCGCACGTGCCGGACGTACACCTGTGGAAGCCACCGGAGACCGGCCGATGGATCGCCCTCGGCGTGTCCCAGTGGGACAAGGAACTCCCGTTCCAACTCCTGGCTGTCGTAACGGAGATGGACCCGCCGTGAGGGTCTAGTCCTGCGCGGCGACCCGCAGCCGGCCGAACTCCTCGGCCATCGTCGCCGCCGTCCAGTGCGCGTTCAGCCCGCTCGGATTGGGCAGCACCCACACACGCGTGTCCCCGAACATCCGCTCCTGCGGCCCCACTTGGGCCTTGCGGTCGTCGAAGGCGGCCCGGTACGCGGTCACCCCGAGGACGGCCAGCCAGCGCGGCTTCCACTCCGTCAGCCTCGACGCGAGGAGTCGCCCGCCCTCGCGGTACTCCTCCGCGCTCAGCTCGTCGGCCCGCGCCGTCGCCCGTGCCACCACGTTCGTGATGCCGAGCCCGTAGGACAGCAACTCCCCTTGTTCCGCGGGCTTCATGAGCCTCGGCGTGAACCCGGAGAGATGCAGCACGGGCCAGAAGCGGTTGCCGGGGCGGGCGAAGTGGTGGCCCGTGGCGGCCGTCATCAGACCGGGGTTGATGCCGCAGAACAGCACGGCGAGGCCGTCCGCGACGACGTCCGGTACGAGACGGTCGCGGGCGGCCTCCAGTTCGGCCTGGGTGAAGCGGGTCAGAGGATCGCCCCCGGGGTGTAACCCGCGGCCTCCGGGTGCTGCTTCGCGAGCTCCTCGACACGGGCGACGACGACGGCGACCTGGTCGGCCGCGGCACCGGTGAAGGACAGCTTGTCGGCCATCAGCGCGTCCAACTGGGCGCGGTCCAGCGGGATCCGCTCGTCGGCGGCGAGCTTGTCCAGCAGCTCGTTGCGCTCGGCGCCCTGCTCGCGCATCGCCAGGGCGGAGGCGACGGCGTTCTCCTTGATGGCCTCGTGCGCGACCTCGCGGCCGACACCCGCGCGGACCGCGGCCATCAGTACCTTGGTCGTCGCGAGGAACGGCAGATAGCGGTCCAGCTCACGCGCCACGACGGCCGGGAACGCGCCGAACTCGTCGAGCACGGTCAGGAACGTCTCCAGCAGCCCGTCGAGCGCGAAGAACGCGTCCGGGAGGGCCACTCGGCGCACGACCGAGCAGGAGACATCGCCCTCGTTCCACTGGTCGCCCGCCAGCTCGCCGGTCATCGACGCGTAGCCGCGCAGGATGACCATCAGGCCGTTGACGCGCTCGCAGGAACGGGTGTTCATCTTGTGCGGCATCGCGGAGGAGCCGACCTGGCCCGGCTTGAAGCCCTCGGTGACCAGCTCGTGCCCGGCCATCAGCCGGATCGTCTTCGCCAGCGACGAGGGCGCCGCCGCGACCTGTACCAGCGCGGTCACGACCTCGTAGTCCAGCGAGCGCGGGTACACCTGGCCGACCGAGGCGAACGCCTGCGAGAAACCGAGGTGAGTGGCGATCCGCTGCTCCAGCTCCGCGAGCTTCGCCGCGTCACCGCCGAGCAGGTCGAGCATGTCCTGCGCCGTGCCTACGGGCCCCTTGATCCCGCGCAGCGGGTAACGCCCGAGCAGCTCTTCCACCCGACCATAGGCGACAAGCAGCTCGTCGGCAGCGGTCGCGAAACGCTTGCCGAGGGTGGTGGCCTGCGCGGCCACGTTGTGCGAGCGACCGGCCATGACCAGCTCGCCGTACTCACCGGCCAGCTTGCCGAGACGCGCCAGAACGGCCACAGTACGGTCGCGCATCAGCTCCAGCGAGAGCCGGATCTGCAATTGCTCGACGTTCTCCGTCAGATCCCGGGACGTCATGCCCTTGTGCACCTGCTCGTGCCCGGCGAGGTCGTTGAACTCCTCGATCCGCGCCTTCACATCGTGCCGCGTGACCTTCTCGCGCTCGGCGATCGAAGCCAGGTCGACCTGGTCGAGCACCCGCTCGTAGTCCGCGATCGCCGCGTCCGGCACCTCGATCCCGAGGTCCTTCTGGGCCCGCAGCACAGCGAGCCAGAGCTGCCGCTCCAGCTTCACCTTCTGCTCGGGGGACCAGAGCGTGGCGAGCTCGGTGGAGGCGTAACGTCCAGCGAGGACGTTCGGGATGCGGGGCTTGGCGGCAGCGGAAGTCACGTGTACGGAGTTTACCCGGCGTCCTTGAGGGGTCCGGACCGTCAGTTCGGTCCGGAGATCCCAGGTCAAGGACGCCCCGGGCAGGCGGCCGCGAGATGTGTGTGATCGCGAGCCGGGTGTGAGAGGTCGACCGTAGCGGTCAGGCCCCATCGGCATTGCCCCTGAGACCGCACGTCCGCCTCCGACTCGATTGGGTGATTACCCCCAGTAGGCGGAAACCGCACGCTGTCTTTACAAGTCACACATCTCGCATTCATCAGCGAGCACCTCAGGGGGACACATGAGCAACCAGCCGCCCTACCCGTCACAGCAGCCCGGTTGGGGCAACGGTCAACAGCCTTACGGGCAGCCCCCGTTCCAGCCGCAGCCCCCGAAGAAGCGCTCGGTCGGGAAGGTCGTCGGCCTCGGCTGCCTCGGCATCGTCGGTCTGTTCGTCGTCATCCTCATTGCTGTCGCCGCCATCGGAGGCGGCAGCAGCAACAACGACTCCAGCGGCAGCGGTAACTCGAAGAGCACGGCACCCGTCGGCAAGAGCTCCGACAAGGCCGGCGATACGAAGAAGAACGACACCAAGAAGGACGCCACCGACGGCAAGGTCGTCTTCAAGGTGTGGGGCACCGCCCCCGCCGGTGCCCTCGGCGGTCTCGACATCGGCTACGGCTCCGACTCGGACACGCGTAAGGGCACGTTCCAGGACGGCAAGTTCGAGGCAACGCTGACCCTCCACAAGGGCGCCCTGTACTACAACGTTCACGCACAGCTCCAGGGCTCCGGAGACATCAACTGCTCGGTCACGGCGGACGGGAAAACGAAGAAGGGTCACGCGTCCGGCGGCTACAACATCTGTACCGCGCAGTTGAGCAGCAACTTCACCGGGGGCTGGTCGTAGCCGGTTGTGCGGGCGTTGCCGGATCCCGTGGATTCCCCGGCGCCCGAACACGAACGGAACGACTGGCCCTGGGAGGACCATGACTGCGACCAGCGTGCCGTCGACGCCGTCGATGCCGCCGAACAATCCGTCGCAGGCGGCGAAGAAGTCGCGCACCAACCTCGTCATCATCGGCTCGGCCGCCGCCGTCATCGCCGCCATCGTGGGCACCGGCGTGGTGGTCGTGGAGTCCCGGACCGATGAAAGCAAACCGGCCGCCACTGCCCAGCCGAAGGCACACGACGAGGACACCGTCACCGCGGCGAAGCCGGAACCGGAGCCGACGTACAGCGAGGTCGACGCCGACAGTTTCACGATGGGGCTGAAGATCACCTCGCGGCAGTGCTTCGGGTCGGCGGGCTGCAACGTGACGGTCGAGCCCGACCTGACCATTCTGGGTGACGGCGCGGGGATCGATCCGGACGCCGTGTACGACGTCACCTACGAGATCCACGGCGATGAGTCCGGCCCGGTCATCGCGACGGCTGAGCTGTCGGACCGGAGGAGCCTGAATTACACGCCGTCCATGATCAGTACTGCTTCGGCGGGCACGAAGGTGTCCGTGGAGATCACGGAGGTCTCGGTTCAGGGGGGATGAGGAGCCGCAGGTCGATCGTTCGGCTCGGCGGAGGCAACGAGACTCACCTCACCTCACGCCCCGCCATCAGCAAGCTCAGCCAATACCCCCGCGTGGCACAGCAGCGGCGCACACCAACAAGCCAGCACCCGCCCCCGCAACGCCGGCACCAGCTCCAGCAGATCAGGCCGCCCCAGCAGATACGCCCGATACTTCGCCATCACCTCCGCGCGCGTGCCGTCCCGGCGGCGCGTGGGGGTGTCGTAGGCGAAGGGGTTGTAGAGCGGGTGGCGGGGGAGGTCCCAGCCGCCGAGGGTCCAGCGGCGGCCGACGTAGACGATGTCCCTCGGGGCGAGTTCGAGGCGGGGGCCGTACTCGTGGATGTGGCCCCTGACGTTGATCACCCGCGTGGTCATGGGGAGTTACGCCGCCGGGCCCTCGTAGGGAAGTAGATCCGGGCGCTTCGGGGAGAGGCCGTCGCCGGAGGAGCGGCCGGTGAGGCGGCGGCCGATCCAGGGGAGGAGGTACTGGCGGGTGAAGCGGGCGTCCTCGACGCGGCGGGCGGTCCAGTTCGGGGGCAGGGTCGGGGGCATCGGGGTGCGCCACTCCGGGTCCTCTGGCTCGTAGCCGAGGGTCTGCCAGACCGCCTCGGCGACCCGGCGGTGGCCCTCATCCGTGAGGTGGAGGCGATCGACGTCCCACGCGCGCGGGTCGCCGAGCGAGGGGGCGCCGTACAGGTCGACGACGAGGGCGCCGTGGCGGGCGGCGAGGTCGTCGACGCAGGCGAAGAGTTCCTCCATGCGAGGGCGGAAGCGCTCCAGGACCGGGCCCTGGCGGCCGGGGCTGCGCATCAGCACCAGGTGCTTGCAGGCCGGGGTGAGGCGTTCGACAGCCTCTTCCAGGAGAGCGCGGACGCGGCCCATGTCGCACTTGGGGCGCAGAGTGTCGTTCAGGCCGCCCACCAGGGTGATCACATCGGGCTGCATGGCGGCGGCCGGGCCGACCTGCTCCTCGACGATCTGCGCGATCAGCTTGCCGCGCACGGCGAGGTTGGCGTACCGGAAGCCGGGCGCCCGGGCGGCCATCCGCCCGGCGAGGAGATCGGCCCAGCCCCGGTACGTGCCGTCCGGGAGCAGGTCCGACATGCCCTCGGTGAAGGAGTCGCCGATCGCGACAAGGCTGGTGTGCGTGGGATTCGTCTGCATGGCGACGAAGAGGATATCCCGCGTCCATACCCGCCGGTAGGTCGGCCTCCACCGGCCGCCACCAGCGCCCGTCCGGCTTCGAAGCCACGCCTGCCTGGCTTCGACCGGCGCCTGCCTGGCTTCGACCGGCGCCTGCCTGGCTTCCGGCCGTGACCGCCCGGCTTCGACCGCCGCCCGCCCGGCTTCCGGCCGTGACCGCCGGCCTTCCACCGGCGCCCACCGGCCTTCCACCGGCGCCCGCCGGTCCTCCACCGGCGCCCACCGGCCCTCCAAGCCGCGTGCCCGGCCTTCACCAGCGTCTGTCGGTCCTCCAAGTAGCCCGCCTCCGGACAGTGGGCCGCTCCGCAGGACGTGCAGCCTCTGCCGCAGTCGCCGTCCGTGCACAGCCAGGCCACGGTGACCTCCCTGCCGTCCGACGGCTTCGCCCCACCCGCACCCGGCCTCCACCAGCGCCCGCCCGGCCCCCGGTCGAGCCCGCCCAAGCCGCGTCCGGCTGGCCGCCGCCAGCCCTCACCCGGCCTCCGGCCGAGCCCGCCCTCCACCAGCGCCCGCCCAGCCTCAGACCGCGCCCGCCCGGCCCCCAAGCCGCGGCTGCCGGCCTCGAAGCCACGCGCCCGCCCGGCCGCCACCAGTACCCACCCGGCCGCTACCAATACCCACCCGGCTTCCACTGGTACCCGCCCGGCCTTCGCGGGCACCCTCCCCGCCCTACGCCCGCTGCCCGAACAGCTCCCGCAGCACGTCCTCCATGGTCACCAACCCCGTCAGCCGCCCCTCCTCGTCCAGCACCGCCGCGAGATGCGTACGGCTGCTGCGCATCGCGGTGAGGACGTCGTCCAAGGGGGTGTCCTCCTTCACGTTCGCGATGGACCGCATGTCCTCCGCCTTGAACGGCTCGTCGCGCGGTGAGGCGTCCAGCGCGTCCTTGACGTGGAGGTAGCCGATGATCCGGCGCTCGTCGTCCACCACCGGGAAGCGGGAGAAGCCGGACTCGGCCGACAGCACCTCCAGCTCGGCCGGGGTGATGCCGGCGACCACGTAGTCGACGCGTTCGAGGGGGAGTACGACATCCCGCACGGGCCGCCTGCCCAGCTCCAGCGCGTCGTTCAGCCGCTCCAACGCCCGTTCGTCGATCAGACCCGCCTCGCCGGAGTCCCGTACGATCCGGGCCAGTTCGGCGTCTGAGAAGGATGCCGTGACCTCGTCCTTGACCTCGACCCGCAGCAGTTTGAGCAGGGTGTTGGCGAACGCGTTGATCGTGAAGATCACCGGGCGCAGCGCCCGGGACAGCGTCACCAGCGGCGGTCCGAGGACCAACGCGCTGCGCACCGGCTCGGCCAGGGCGATGTTCTTCGGCACCATCTCGCCGAGCAGCATGTGCAGATAGGTCGCCACGGCCAGCGCGATCACGAAGGACACCGCGTGCCCCGCGCCCTCCGGCACGCCGACCGCGTGGAACACCGGCTCCAGCAGATGCGCGATCGCCGGTTCCGCGACGATGCCGAGCACCAACGTGCAGAGCGTGATGCCGAGTTGGGCCGCGGCCATCAGCGCCGACACGTGCTGCAGACCCCACAGCACGCTCTTGGCCCGCCGGTCGCCCTCCTCGGCGTTCGGCTCGATCTGGCTGCGGCGCACCGAGATCAGCGCGAACTCGGCGGCCACGAAGAAAGCGTTGACGACCAGCGTCGCCAACCCGATCAGCAGTTGTACGGCGGTCACAGCTCCCCCTTCGCGGAGTCGGAACCAGATCCGGAACCAGATCCGGAACCAGATCCGGAATCGGTGTCGGAATCGGCGTCGTCGAGCGGCGCGTGCAGCAGCAGCCGCGCGGCCCTGCGCCCCGACGCGTCAACCACGTCGATCCGCCAACCAGCGACCTCGACGACGTCCCCGACCTCCGGAATCCGCCCCAGCTCAGTTGCCGCCAGCCCGGCCAGCGTCTCGTACGGCCCCTCCGGCGCCCGCAGTCCCACGCGCGCGAGCTGGTCCATCCGGGCGGCACCGTCCGCCGAGTACAGCGTCCGGCCGGCGTCGTCCGCCCCGGCCGGAGCCAGGTCGGGTGTCTCGTGCGGATCGTGCTCGTCCCGCACCTCTCCTACGACCTCCTCGACGATGTCCTCCAGGGTCGCGACCCCCGCCGTACCGCCGTACTCGTCGATGACGACGGCCATCGTGCGCTTGCCGGACAGCCGGTCCAGGAGGCGGTCCACGGTGAGGGACTCCGGGACGAGGAGGGGTTCGCGCATCACCTCGGAGAGGGGGAAGCGGGCCCGTCGGTCGGCCGGTACCGCCAGGACGTCCTTGATGTGGACCGTGCCGACGACCTCGTCGAGGTTGCCGCGGTAGACCGGGAACCTCGACAGCCCGGTCGCCCGGGTCGCGTTCGCCACGTCCTCGCAGGTCGCCTGGGCGTCGAGGGCGACGACCTGGACGCGGGGCGTCATCACGTTCTCCGCGGTGAGATCGGCGAGGTTGAGCGTCCGTACGAACAGCTCGGCGGTGTCCGGCTCCAGGGCGCCCTCCCTGGCGGAGTGCCGGGCCAGCGCGGCCAGCTCCTGCGGCCCCCGCGCGGAGGCCAGCTCCTCGGCCGGCTCCAGGCCGAAGGCCCGCACCACGTGGTTGGCCGTGTTGTTCAGATGGCTGATGAACGGGCGGAACGCGGCACTGAACCAGCGCTGCGCGTTCCCCACCCGCTTCGCCACACTCAGCGGTGACGAGATCGCCCAGTTCTTCGGCACCAGCTCGCCGACGACCATCAGGAACACCGTCGACAGCGCTGTACCCAGCACCAGCGCGACGGACTTCGACGCGGAGTGCGAGATGCCCAGCGATTCCAGCGGGCCCGCGATCAGCGCGGCGATCGACGGCTCGGAGAGCATGCCGACGACCAGGTTGGTGACGGTGATGCCGAGCTGCGCCCCGGAGAGTTGGAACGTCAGATTCCGTACGGCCTTCAGGGCGCCCGCGGCGCCCCGCTCGCCGCGCTCGACCGCACGCTCCAGCTCACCGCGCTCGACGGTGGTCAGCGAGAACTCGGCCGCGACGAAGGCACCGCAGAGGAGCGAGAGCAGGATCGCCACCAGCAGCAGAAGCACTTCGGTCATCGGGTCACCTCCGTCCCATGATCGGACAGGGCAGGGAGGTTCGCGCGATGTCGCGTACTGGGGGGCTCGCCCATGGGCGGACGCTCACACCTTTCGTGGAGTTCTGGAACTGCGAGTCGTCCGCCAATAGTAAAGGATGAGCAAAGTGATCAGGTGGTGAGATGCTTCACCCAGCGCCGCCACTGTTCCTCGGGTGCGTACCCCGCCGCGCGCCACGCATGCTGTCCGGTCTCGTTGCGCTCCAGCACCATCGCGTCCCCGCGCCGCCCGCCCAGCGCCACGAACCGCTCCTCGGCCGCCGTGAGCAGCGCCGAGCCGATGCCCTGGCGGCGGTGCGCCGGGTGCACGGCCAGCCGGTAGAGGTGGCAGCGCCAGCCGTCGAAGCCGGCGATCACGGACCCGACGAGCCGTCCGTCGCGTTCCGCGAGGATCAGTGCGTCGGGGTCCCTGTCGATGAGCCTGGCCACGCCGTCGCGGTCGTCGCTGATGCTCGTGCCTTCGGCGGCCTCGCGCCAGAAGGTCAGGACGGCGTCGATGTCGGGGAGGGCCGCGCTACGGATGTGAAGATCACTCATGGGGCGAGCCAAGCAGAGGGACGGCGGGCGTGACCAGTGGGTTTCGGCGCAATTCCGCGGCCACCGGCGCGAACGCCTCCATGTACGGCTCCAGCACGGTGAGATACGAGAAGCCGTACCGGTCGCGCAGCGCGCGCACCTTCGCGGTGATCTCGTCCAGGGTGCCGACCAGGAAGACGGGCAGGTCCAGCACCTGCTCCAGGGTCAGGTCCGGCCGGCGGTCCAGCAGGGGGCGGAGCGCGCCCGCGGGGTCGTCCGTCACGGCCACCACCTGGATCAGGAGGTTGAGTTCGGCGGGTTTCTCGCGGCCGGTGGCGAACTCCCGGTACCGGGCGACGCGTTGGCCGAACTCGACGGCGTCGACCGGGGCCAGCCTGCCCGTCGTACTGCCAGGTTCCAGGCTCGCGCCCGTGAATGCCGCGATGTCCGCGTGCTCGGCGGTCAGCCGCAGCATACGGTCGCCGTTGCCGCCGAGGAGCAGCGGTACCCGGCACTCGGCGGCGTCCAGCAGTCGCCCCAACTCCTCGATGGTGTGCCGCAGATGGTCGATGCGCTCGCCCGGCGAACCGAAGGGCAGGTCGGCCGTGTCGTGCTCCGCCTGTACATAGCCGGTGCCGAGGCCGAGTTCGAGGCGCCCGCCGGTCAGGTCGTGGGTCGTCGTCACCTCGCGGGCCAGCAAAGTGGGGTTCCAGAAGCCCGCGTTGAGCACGAACGTGCCGACCCGTGGCCGCTCGGTCGCCTCCGCCGCAGCGACCAGCGCCGGGAACGGCGCGACCATCCCCAGGTGATCGGGGACCAGGATCACGTCGTAGCCGAGCTCCTCGGCCCGGCGGCATCTGGTGCGCCACTCGGCGGCGGGCGCGGACGTGAGCAGGCTGACCCCGAAGCGGAACGGGCGCGGCATGAACTCTCCTCGCAGACAGGTGACCTGACTGAGCGTCACATGGTGTGAGTTGCTGTCGCGATTCCATCACTCGTGAGCGATCGCCGCCAGCACGTTCATCCGGGACGCGCGGAGTGCCGGGAGCAGGGCCGCCACGATGCCGACCACCGCCGAGCCGATCACCACCGCGACGATCGTGGTCCACGGAATCGCGAGCGCCGTCATGCCCTGGAGGGCCAGGACTTGTTGTGCGCAGACGCCCCACACCAGGCCCAGTCCGAGCCCGAGTACCGCGCCGAACACCGCGATCACCACCGACTCCAGCCGGATCATCCGCCGCAGTTGGCGCCGCCCGAGCCCGATCGCGCGCAGCAGGCCGATTTCCCGGGTGCGCTCCACGACCGACAGGGCAAGGGTGTTGACCACGCCGAGCACCGCGATGACGATGGCAAGCCCGAGCAGCGCGTACACGAGATAGAGCAGGACGGCGATCTGGTCGTGGACCAGCTTCTTGTAGTCGGCCTGGTCGCGGACCTGCACCTGTGGATAGGGCTTCAGCGTCGTCTCCAGCGCCGTGCGGAGCTGGTCGGCGCCGGTGCCGGAGGCGGCGTTCACGTACAGCGAGGAGTCCTGGCCGGTCGGGACGTACTTCTCGACCGTGGCGATCCCGAAGAACAGCCCGCCCTGCGTCCCGAAGCCACCCGAGGCGCCCTGGTCGCTGAGGGCGCCCACCGTCAGCCGCGTGGTGCGGCCGCCCGGGAACTCGACGGGGAGCACGCTGCCGATCCGTACCCCGTGCTTCTTCGCGAAGTCGACGTCCATGGCGAGGTGCCCGGCGGCGAGCGCCGAACTCGTGCTGCCCTGCGCGTACTTGATGTGGGCGACGTCGTCGAGCGGGGTGTCGTAACCGGCCGCCGTCGTCTCCACCCGCCTGCCGTCCGGCAGTCGGACCGCGAGGGGCGCGAAGCGGGCCCGTACGACGAGACCGACGCCCTGGGTGGCGCGCACATGGTCCGTGACCTCCTTGGAGAACGGCAGGAAGTTGCCGTTCTGGATCACGAAGTCGGCGCCCAGGGTCTTGTCGATCTGCTGGTCGAAGGACTTGGACATGGACGCGCTCGCCACCGACATACCGCCGACCAGGGCGAGCCCCACCATCAGGGCCGCCGCGGTGGCGCCCGTACGGCGCGGGTTGCGCAGGGCGTTGCGCTGGCTCATCCGGCCGACCGAGCCGAACAGGGCGGGGAAGGCGCCGCCCAGCACCCGGATCATCGGGCGGACCAGGAGCGGGCCCGCGATCACGGTCGCGATCAGGGTGAGGACGATGCCGAGGCCCAGGAGGGAGGAGGACGAGGCCGTGCTCGTCGCGGCGGCGCAGCCCGCCAGCGCGGCCACCCCGATCGCCCCGACGATCGAACCCACGACCGCACGCACCTTCAACGGCCGCCCCACGCCCGCGACTTCGGCGTCCGCGAGGGCCGCCATCGGGGAGACGGTCGCAGCGCGCCGGGCCGGGAGATACGCGGCGACGAACGTGACGCCCACACCAACTACGTAGGCCGCCACCGGAGTCGGCCAACCGACCACCATCTCCGTGGTCTTGAGGTTCATCCCGAACGCGGTCATCAGCTTGATCAGCCCGGCCGCGAGCCCGATTCCGGCCGCCAGACCGAGAGTTGAACCCACCAGTCCGAGCAGCAGTGCTTCGGTGAGCACCGACCGCCGCACCTGCTTGCGGTCGGCGCCCAGGGCACGCAACAGGCCCAGTTCGCGGGTGCGTTGGGCGATCAGCATCGAGAACGTGTTGACGATCAGGAAGACGCCCACGAGGACCGCGATGCCGGCGAAGCCCAGCATCACGTACTTGATCACGTCGAGGAAGCCGCCCAGATCGGCGGCGGCCGATTTCGCCTGCTCGTCGGCGGTCTTGATGTCGTACGTACCGGCGGAGTCGATCGCGGCGGTCACCCGCTGCTTGAGTACGGCGTCGTCGACACCCTTCGCCGCGTCCACCGAGATGCTCGTGGCGCGGTCGGGTGCGCCGAGCAACTGGTCCTTCGCGGTGGCGGGGTCGAGGAAGACCAGCGCGGCACCCGGGTTGGTGGTGGTGAAGGTGGCGATGCCGACGATCTGAACCTTGAAGCTGCCGGGCTGTGCCTGCACGGTCAGGGTGTCGCCGATCTTCACGTGCTTGTTGTCGGCGGTGTCCGCGTCGAGGAGTGCCTCACTGGCGCCCTGCGGAGCGTGTCCCGAGGTCAGTTTCACCGGGCTGCGGTCGGTGAGGTACCAGTCGGTGGCGATGGTGGGGGCGCCCGTGGTCGGGCCGACCGACTTGTTCCTGCTGTCGACGACCACGATGTTCTCGACGGACACGTCGGCATGGGTCGAAGCGACCCCGGCCACCTTCGCCACCTGCCCGGCCAGCGCGGCGGGCACGGTCTCGGTCGCGCCGGTGGGCACCGAGGACTTGAGGTCCTGCTTCGGCTCGACGGTCACATCGGCGGAGGTGGATGCGAAGAGCCGGTCGAAGGTGCGCGTCACCGTGTCGGAGAAGATCAGACTGCCGGCCACGAACGCCACCGACAGCACGACGGCGAGCGCCGAGAGCAGCAGCCGTCCCTTGTGCGCGAGGAAGCTCCGGAGGGTCGCCTTCAGCACGGGTTCAGTCCTTGTCGAGGGTTACGTCGGACGTGTTCTCGGCAGCACCGTCGAATGCGCTGCGGGTCAGGTCGAACCTCTTCATGCGTTCCAGCACCCCCTCCGCCGTAGGCCGCTCCATCTCGTCCACGATCCGCCCGTCCCCGAGGAAGATCACCAGGTCGGAGTGGGCGGCGGCGCCCGGGTCGTGGGTGACCATGACCACGGTCTGCCCGAGATCGTCCACGGCATTGCGCAGGAAGCCGAGCACTTCGAGGCCCGCGCGTGAGTCGAGGTTGCCGGTCGGCTCGTCCGCGAAGATCAGCTCGGGGCGGGAGGCGAGCGCCCGCGCGCAGGCCACGCGCTGCTGCTGGCCCCCGGACAGCTGGGACGGCCGGTGCTTCAGCCGGTCCCGCAGCCCGAGCGTGTCGATGACCTGGTCCAGCCACTTCTGGTCCGGTTTCTGGCCGGCGATGTCCATGGGCAGGGTGATGTTCTCGGCCGCGTTCAGGGTCGGGATGAGGTTGAACGACTGGAACATGAACCCGATCCGGTCCCGGCGCAGCCGCGTCAGCTCGCGGTCCTTCAGCCCCGTGATCTCGGTGTCGCCCAGCCACACCTGTCCGGCCGAGACGGTGTCGAGCCCCGCCAGGCAGTGCATCAGCGTGGACTTTCCCGAGCCCGAAGGGCCCATGACCGCGGTGAAACGGCCCCGCGCGATGTCCACGTCCACCGAGTCCAGAGCGAGCACGGCCGTCTCGCCCGAGCCGTACGCCTTGGTCAGCTGACGGGCGCGGGCCGCGATCCGGTCGGCCGCGGCCCGACCTGGAGAGTGCTCCGCAGTAGATGTGGACAAGACAGCCCCCTCGGACTCCCGCACTGGTGGACGTGCCGACTCCGTACTCCGGGCCGAGCCTAGTGTGACGCGGCGCACACCCGATATCCCCCGTGCGACCGAGACGGTCTCCACCCCAGGTCGGGCTCCCGATACCGGTGTAAGGGGCACTCTCCACCCGGCGTCCACCCGCCGTCCGCCTACCGGGCAGCCCTTGCCGGTGCTAGCGATCCGGCGCTAGCGTCTAGGTATGGCGAAGACCCAGCTGAACGTACGCGTGGACGAGGGCACCGCCCGCGCGGCGCGTGAGCGTGCCCTGGCGCGTGGCATGAGCGTCAACCGCTACATAGAAGAGCTGGTCAGACAGGACACCGGCGAGGTCGGCCACACGTTCGTCGAGGCCGCGGCCGACTTCATGAAGCAGTACGAGTCCGTCTTCGCCGACGAGTTCGGCGCCGACGGGTCGAGCACCCGCGAAGGTCGCCGCTGATCCCTTGAACAACCTCAGGATCGATCTCGCCTGGCTGCTGATGCTCGCCGAACACAACACACCCGGAGACCCCCAGGTCACCGACTGGGGCGCGCTCGTCGCCGCCGTCGCGCGCCACCAGGCCGACATATTCGACGTCCCGGTCTACGACAGCCCGCACGCCCGCGCCGCAGCCTTGCTTCAACTCCTCATCCACGTCCCCGCGTTGGAGCGCTCGAACGCCCTCTTCGCCTCCGCCGTCGCATACGCCTACCTCGTCGCCAGCGGCCTGAAGGTCGTCACCTCGCCCGAACAGGTCCGTGATCTGGCCCGGTTGGTCAAGAGCGGCGAGGCGTCGGTCGACGACATCGCGCGCGAACTGCGCCAGTGGAGCCTGTGATCACTCTTCGGCGGCAGTGCGCCATGCGGTGCCCAGGACGCAGTACGAGCTCGGCAGCGTGGGCCCCTTCTCGGGGATCAACACCCGTCGGTACGGCCCGAGTTCGAACCCGGCGTCGCGCAGTGCGGCGACCGGGTCGCGGGCCAGATGGCAGCCGCCGTTCAGCGGCGGCCACAGTGTGCGGTCCAGGGCGCGCTGGGTGAACACCATCGCGGGCCCGCCGCCCCGGCCGTGCTCGAAGAACCGGACGACCCCGCCGGGCCGCAGCACCCGCCGTGCCTCCGCGAGCGCCCGTGGCACATCGCGCACGCTGCACAGCACCAGAGACAACACGACCGCGTCGAAGGCCTCGCTCTTGACGGGCAGCTTCTCCGCCGCGCCCGGCACCACGTCGACGGGCACCTCGGAGCGGAGCGCGGACTCCACGGCGAGCTGCCGCAGAGTCCGCTCGGGCTCGATCGCGACGACCTCCGAGACGGCGCTCGGATAGTGCGCGAAGTTCAGGCCGTTCCCGGCCCCGATCTCGATCACCCGCCCGGAGAGCCCGGCGAGCAGCCGGTCCCGCATCCCGGCCAGGCCGAACCGCGACTCGGCGCTCACACTGAAACGGGCGTAGTAACGGGCGAACAGCGGGTGGTGGACGGCGTCCCGCGGCACAGCGCCGACTGTGCCGGAGCCTGCGGACCTGAGCGGCATGGCGACCTCCCGGACCGGACCGGGCCGAAACCGGTCCCTACCGGGATTGTCCCCCCTGCCGCCCTTGACCACCCCCGCTGCAGCCCCGGGCCGGTCAGGAGATGAAGTCCCGCACCTGCTCGTAGACGCCGTGGTCGTTGTTCATGTCGGTGTGCGAGATGCACCCGACGTCGACATTGGTCGCGCCGCTCAGCTCGGCCGAGGTGTCCGGGTTGATCGCCTCGTCGCAGTCCGACCAGTAGGCCGCGTACGACACGTTGCCGGGCGTCTCGTCACCGGAGTTGAGCGCGGTGAGGAACGAACTCCCCGTCTGCATCTCCTTGCAGGACGTGTACAGCCAGCCGCAGAGCGAGGCGATGCTCGTTCCGTGGTTCACCCCGGCGACCGACACGAAGTCGTCGACGTACGAGGTCCCGCCGAGGTTCTTGAGGTAGTAGCGGCTGTTGAGCGCACCCATGGAGTGGACCACCAGGTCGACCTTCGAGGCGCCGGTGCCGGCGAGGACGGACTGGATGTACGTCGACAGCGTCGAAGCGGTCGTGACGTTCGACTTCGTCCAGTCGTAAGAGATCGCGTACAGCTCGGAGGACGAGTAGCCGTCCGCCTCGAAGTCCGCGATCCAGTCGTCCCAGCTGGTGGAGTCGCTGCTCAGACCGTGCACGAACACGATCGGGTTGTGGCTCGCCGCGTGAGCGGGCGTCGAGGCCAGGGAGAGTGACAGAAGGAGCGAGGTGGTCACGGCCGACAGGGCCGTGGCGATGCGACGCTTGTGGCGCTGCATGATGCCTCCTGATACGGGTGGGGTTGTCAGGAGTGTCGGCGCGGTCTACGCGCGCCGCATCGGCGAAATCGCCGGTCTTTACGGGTGAATTAACTCGCCAGTAACGTCAGTTGTGTGCTGACTCCGGTGAACCCCACTTCCCTAGACCGCACTTCGCCCCCGTCGCGCACCGACACCGGGCGAACCCTCGACCCCGCGCTCCCCGAAGGGGTCCGCATCCGACTGCTGCGCGCGGTCTACGGCGACCCGCGCGCCGCCGCCGAACTCCTCCCGCGCCTGACCCCACGCCAGGCCGCGGGCCTCGACCCCCTCCCGACCGAACCGGCGTCCCTGGCACCGGAGTTGCTGGCCCGGCACCGCCGGGAGATCCGTGCCCTGCCCGACAACACGCGGCTGCTCCTGCTGCTCGCGGCGGCCGACCAGTACCCGGTCGCCACCCACGCCTTCCTGCGTGCCGTCGCGGCGGCCCGGCTCGACACCCGGCCCCTCGAAGCCGCCGAGACGTCCGGGGTCGCGCACGCGACGGCCGGCGGAGTCGTGTTCCGCGACGCGTGGACGAGGATCGCCGCGTACGAGACCGGGTCACCGGCGGACCGGCGGGACGTACACCGCTTGCTGGCACGGGTGTTGCGTGCCGAGGGCGAGACACCGCGCCGTTCCTGGCACCGGGGCGCGGGCGCGCTCGGCCCCAGCGTGCGGCTCACCGCGGAACTCCGTACGGCGGCGCAACAGGCCCGCGACGCCGGTGAACACCCCCTCGCCTGCGCCCTCGTGGAACGCGCCGCCGCGCTCTCCCTCGACCCCCGCGAACAGTCCCGCCTCCTCGACCGCGCCGCCGGTGACGCCTGGCAGTCCGGCGAGGGCGACCGGGCCCGAAGACTCGCCGCCGCGACGGACAGCGACGCGTTGAACGGGGTGTTCGCGCTGCGGGCGGGCAACGCGGCGGAGTCGTTCGACGCGCTGCTGACGGCTGTGGCGCGGTGCGAACCGGCCGAATCCGGCGCCGACTTGAGACCGGCGTCCGGGTCGACCGAGGTGCCCCGCACGGTCGCCGCGCCCCGAACTCCCGCCCCCGACCACGCCGTTCACCTCCTAGTCCGTGCCACCGAAGCCGCTATATACACCGGTGACCTGAGACGGTGTCGGGAGGCGGCGGCCGTCGCCTCCCGGGTCGGGATCGTGCCGCACGGAACGCTCGGGGGACTGGCCGCCGCTTTCGAGGGGCGGTACGAGGACGCGCGGGACCTGCTCAAGGCCGCCGCCGGGAGATGCGGGCCCGGGGGTGACCCCACCCTCCTCATCCATGCCGGGATCGCCGCGCTGATGCTCGGCGACCACACCCGCGCCACCACCGCCACCGTGCGGGCGGCGGCCTCGGCGAGAGCGCGGGGCGCGACCGTGGTCGTGGCGCAGGCGATGGAGTTCCGGGCCTACGCCGAGTTCTGGACCGGGCATCCGAGGGCCGCCGAGACGGCCACGGCGGACGCCCTGTGGCAGGCCCACGCCACCGGCCAGGACAACGGCGCCTGCCATCTACAAGCAGCGCTCGCCATGTTCGCGGCGCTCACCGGGGACGGCGACGTCTGCCGGGAACGTGCCGCTGCGGCCCGCTCGTACGCCCTGGGCCGAGGCCTGGGCCTACCGGCCGCCCTCGCGCAATGGGCACTCGCCTACCTCGACCTCAGCAGCGGCCGTTTCGCCGCCGCGGCGGCCCGGCTGCGCGCGCTCGCCGGGTTCGGGCCGGGCCACGGCCACCGGGCGATCCGGCACCTCGCCACCCCGCACTACGTCGAGGCCGCCGTCCGCAGCGGCGACACCCGTATCGCCCGCGCCGCACACGCCGACTACGACCGCTGGGCACGTGCCGTACGCAGCTCCGACGACCTTGCCCTGAGCGCCCGTTGCCGGGCCCTGCTGGCACCCGGCGACGAGGCGGTCGAGCACTACCGCATCGCCCTCGACCTGCACGCACGCGGCACCCGCGACTTCGAACGGGCCCGCACCGAGCTGCTGTTCGGCGGCGCGCTACGTCGACTGCGCCGCCGCACCGAGGCCCGCGACCGCCTGCACACTTCGCTGGAGGCCTTCGAATCCTTCGGCGCCCCGCACTGCGCCGCCCAGGCCCGAGCCGAACTCCGCGCCCTCGGCACCCCGGTGGCCGCGACCGCCCTCCGCACACCGGGAGCCCCCACAACCTGCCTGACCGCCCAGCAACTGATGGTCGCCCGCATGGCCGCCGACGGCGCCACCAACCGCGAGATCGCGGTCCGCCTCGCCCTCAGCCCCCGCACGATCGACCACCATCTGCGTGGTGTCTTCAGCCGGTTGGGCATACGATCGCGGATCGAACTGGTACGGCTGCTGGCGGAAGGGGAGGCTTCCTGAACCGGGTCCGTCGGTCTGTAGTTCCCCTGGTCGGTTGGCCGGGCGCTTGCCGAAGACCTCGGCACCTTCAGCCACGAGGGAGTGCGCGCGCTCGCCTCCTGGGCCGCGGGCCACGCTGGAGCGAACCACCAAGTCGTCAGCTGCTGGGAGACAGAACCGTCCGGAAGCCTTCTCCGCCGTGGAGGGAGTCATATCGGATCTCGACCGTGATGCGGTCCTGGATCAGGGCCTCGAAGTCCGCGTGATCCTGGGGGCTGTACGTCGGGACACTCAGCAGGTACTTCTCGTGATCCACGGCGAACACTTCTTGTTCGTTGAACGTCGAGTACGAGGGGCGGACGGACAGTTCGTCGCTCAGCAGGTTCGCGCACGCAGACGTCCATGGCCCGATCTCCTCACCGTCGACCCATACCCGACTGCCGGTCACGATGGCGGGGCCCAGCCCGCAGTTGCTGAGGCGGATCCCGGTACGGCTCCCGTGATGCCAGATCCGATGCAGTTGAAGGATTGGACGCACAGAATTTCGATTGTGACGACGTGATGCACGGGCTTCGTAGATCGAGACGCTCAAGGAGCACAACGCGATGATCACGGCACACAGCGCAATGATGTTCTCCGACTTCACGTGCCCTCCCGAAACTCCTCCGCATCCCACACCCCGTCAAGCCGCGGCGCTACCCAACTAGGCGCCGCAGCACGGAAGTCGGCAGGCGCCAGCGCCCCCGCCCCCTCCGGCAACGCCCCGAGCAGCGGTGCCCCCGCCACCTCCGGCAGGTCGGCCACATTGCAACGCGACGCCAGGTCAGGTGTGTTGGGCCAGCTGCCGATCACCAGGCCCAGCAAGTCGAGGCCCTGGGAACGGAGTTCACGGGCCGTCAGTTCCGTCGTGTTCAGGGTGCCCAGACCCGCCGACGTCACCACCAGGACCGGGGCGGACAGCAACCGCGCCGCGTCCGCCAGGGTGCCGCCCTCCGCGTCGAACCGTACGAGCAGGCCACCCGCACCCTCGACCAGCACCAGGTCGTGCTCGGTGGCCAGCTTCTGGGCGGCTTCCGCGATTTCGGGCGGGTGTACCGGTGCCATGCCGGCCCTGCGCGCCGCCGTGCCCGGTGCCAACGGCTCGGGAAAACGGGCTAGTTCGGTCGCCGTCACCGCACCCGCGAGCCTCGCGACCTCGTCGGCGTCCCCGCGCTCGTCCGGTCGTAGGCCTGTCTGGGCGGCCTTCAGGACGGCCACCGTGCGGCCGGCCGCGAGCGCCGCCGCTGCTACCGCGGCCGTGGTGATCGTCTTGCCGACCTCCGTGCCCGTGCCCGTGATCACCAGTACCGGCATGTCATCCCTCCCGCGCCGCCGCGCACACCGCGCGGGTGATCCGCGCCAGGTCGGCGTCGCCCGTGACGTACGGCGGCATCGTGTAGACGAGGTCGCGGAACGGCCGTAGCCACACGCCCTCGCGTACGGCCGCGTCCGTGGCGGCCTTCATGTCGACGGCGTGGTCGAGCTGGACCACGCCGATGGCGCCGAGGACGCGGACGTCCTGGACGCCGGGGAGCTGTGCCGCCGGGGCCAGGCCCTCCCGTAGGCCTGCCTCGATGCGCTTGATCTCCGTCAACCAGTCCTGGTTCAGGAGGAGTTCGAGCGAGGCGCAGGCCACGGCCGCCGCCAGCGGGTTGGCCATGAAGGTCGGGCCGTGGGCCAGGATCGGTACCTCGCCCTGCGAGATGCCCTCGGCCACGCGTGACGTGCAGAGCGTCGCCGCCATCGTCACATAGCCGCCGGTCAGCGCCTTGCCCACGCACATCACGTCCGGTGTCACCGCCGCGTGGTCCGCCGCGAACAGTGCGCCCGTGCGGCCGAAACCCGTCGCGATCTCGTCGAACACCAGCAGCACGTCGTGCGCGTCGCACGCCTCGCGCAGCACCCGCAGATACGCGGGGGAGTGGAACCGCATCCCGCCCGCACCCTGCACCACCGGCTCCACGATCACCGCGGCCAGTTCGTGGGAATGCCGACCGATGAGCTCGCGCAGATGGTCGGCGTACGACTCCTCGTACTCCGTCGGTGGCGCGTCGGCGAACACCTGCCGGGGCAGCACCCCCGACCACAGCTCGTGCATCCCGCCCTCGGGGTCGCACACCGACATCGGCTGCCAGGTGTCGCCGTGGTAGCCGCCGCGCCAGGTCAGCAGGCGCTGTTTCGCGGGGCGGCCGAGGGAGCGCCAGTACTGGAGGCACATCTTCACCGCGACCTCGACCGACACCGAGCCCGAGTCGGCGAGGAAGACGTGTTCCAGGCCGTCGGGTGACATGTCGACAAGGAGCTTCGCCAGGCGTACGGCGGGCTCGTGGGTGAGACCGCCGAACATGACGTGGCTCATCCGGCCGAGCTGTTCGTGCGCGGCCTCGTTGAGCACGGGGTGGTTGTAGCCGTGGATCGCCGACCACCAGGACGACATCCCGTCGACCAACTCGCCCCCGCCGTCCGCCAGTCGGAGCCGCACTCCGCTCGCCGACTCCACGACGAGCGGGTCGACCCGGCCGGGCATCGGACCGTACGGATGCCAGACGTGCCGCCGGTCCAGTTCCAGCAGCTCCGGGACGGGCAGGTGGCCGATCGGGTCAGGCATTGGGCGCGATGTCCGTTCCGGCACCTCGACGGCGTACGGAGACCAGGTCCCGGCGGACCTCGTCGACCTGCGGCGCGGCAGCCGACGTAGACGCGGCAGCGGGAGCGGAACCGCAGACTCCGGCGCCCTCGTGCCCACCACAGCCACCAGTGGCGTCCTCGTGCCCGCCGCAGCCCCCACCGCACCCGGCGTCCTCGTGCGCACCGCAGCCACCCGCCGTCGCCCGGTGCTGCGGCAGCGTCACCTCGCCCGCGCCCTCCACCTCGAAGCCCGCGTCCGCGATCATCTCCAGGTCGGCGTGGCCCGCCTGGCCCTCGGACGTCAGGTAGTCGCCGAGGAAGATCGAGTTGGCGAGGTTCAGGGCGAGCGGCTGCATCGTGCGCAGGTGGACCTCACGGCCGCCCGCGATGCGGACCTCGACGTCCGGGCAGACGAAGCGGACCATCGCGAGGATGCGCAGACAGCGCTGCGGGGTGAGGTGCCACTCGGCGGCGAGCGGGGTGCCCTCCATCGGGATCAGGAAGTTCACCGGCACCGAGTCCGGGTCGAGGTCGCGGAGGGAGAAGACGACGTCGATCAGGTCCTCGTCGCTCTCGCCCATGCCGGCGATCAGGCCGGAGCAGGCGGACAGGCCGGCCGCGTGCGCCTTCTGCACGGTGTCGACGCGGTCGGCGTACGTGTGGGTGGTCGTGATGTCGCCGTACGTCGACTCGGACGTGTTGAGGTTGTGGTTGTAGGCGTCCGCGCCGGCCTCGCGCAGCCGGTCCGCCTGGCCGTCGGAGAGCAGGCCGAGGCACGCGCACACCTCGACGCCCTCGTTCTGGTCCTTGATCGCCTTGATGGTGCCCGCGACCCGGTCCACGTCCCGGTCGGTCGGACCCCGGCCGCTCGCCACCAGACAGACGCGCTTGGCGCCTCCCGCCACACCGGCCGCCGCGGCCTTCGAGGCAGCGTCGGGTTTCAGCCACGTGTACTTCAGGATCTCGGCCTTGGAGCCGAGCCGCTGCGAGCAGTACGAGCAGTCCTCGGGGCACAGGCCGGACTTCAGGTTGACGAGGTAGTTGAGCTTCACCCGTCGCCCGAACCAGTGCCGGCGCACCTTTCCGGCCGCGGCCACGACATCCAGCAGGTCGTCGTCCGAGGTGGCGAGGACGGCGAGAGCTTCCGCGCGGGTCGGCAGCTCGCGCCGAAGCCCCTTGTCCACGAGCGTGTTCAGCAGGTCCATGAGATCCGATCCTGTCCTACGGGAGCGCTTGCGGCCAAGGAGAGAATCCACAAGACATGGGGCTGGGCGTGTGGGTATCACCACACCATGGGGGGCTCGTCGTCCGATTAGTGTCTGTGCACTGCCTACAAAAGCCCGGAGGAACCATGGCGTTCGGCTGGATCGACGAGCAGGCGGAGCAGCGCCGTCGCGCCGGGCTCGTACGCACCCTGCGGCCCCGGCCCGCCGACTCGCCGCTTCTCGATCTCGCGAGCAACGACTACCTGGGGCTCGCCCATCACCCCGAGGTCGTCGAGGGGGCCGCCGATGCGGCGCGGACCTGGGGCGGGGGGTCCACCGGGTCGCGGCTCGTCACCGGTACGACCGAGCTGCACACCCAGCTGGAGCGCGAGCTGGCCGAGTTCTGCGGTTTCGAGGCGGCCCTCGTCTTCTCCTCCGGCTACGCGGCCAACCTCGCCGCGGTCACCACACTTGCCCCGCACGGCTCGCTGGTCGTCTCCGACGCGGGCAACCACGCTTCGCTCATCGACGGCTGCCGGCTGGCGCGGGGTGCCACCCAGGTCGTAGGACATGCCGATCCGGACGGGGTGCGCAAGGCGCTGCGGACGCACGACGGGCAGGCCGTGGTCGTGTCCGACTCGGTGTTCTCCGTGGACGGGGACGCGGCACCGGTGGGGGCGCTCGCCGAGGCGTGCCGGGAGTTCGGGGCCGGGCTGCTGCTCGACGACGCGCACGGGCTCGGGGTGCTGGGCGACGGGGGGCGCGGGGCGCCGTACGCGGCGGGGCTCGCGGGGAGTGAGGACGTGGTCGTGACGGTCACGTTGTCCAAGTCGCTCGGGAGTCAGGGCGGTGCCGTGCTCGGGCCGGCCCGGGTCATCGACCATCTGGTCAACGCGGCGCGGACGTTCATCTTCGACACGGGACTCGCGCCCGCGGCGGCCGGTGCCGCCCTGGCGGCGCTCACCCTGCTGCGGCGCGAACCCGAGCGGGCCGCCCGGGCCCGCGCCGTGGCGAGTGAGCTGCACACACGTCTCACCGCCGCGGGTCTGGAAGCGGTACGTCCGGACGCCGCCGTGGTGTCGGTGCGTGCGCCGTCCCCGGAGGCGGCCGTGCAATGGGCGGCCGACTGCCGTACGGCAGGGCTGGCCGTGGGCTGCTTCCGTCCTCCTTCCGTGCCCGACGGCATCTCACGGCTCAGGCTGACCGCCCGAGCGGACCTCTCCGGGGCCGAGATCGAACGCGCTGTACGTGTGATCGGCGAGACGCGACCATGAGTCGGCGTTACACGGTCGTGCGTCGCTGACGGGCGGACAGATCAGTGGAACGTGGCGAGGAAGCCCGTCCAGCTCGCGGGGGAGAAGAGCAGGGCGGGTCCTTGCGGGTCCTTCGAGTCGCGTACGGCGAGCAGCCCCGCGCGGGGGCCGGAGCGCGGACGAGCCGCCTCGACGCAGTTGTTCGCTCCCGTGCTGTAGCTGCTGCGCAGCCACCGCACACCGGACAGATCAGAGCTGTCAGAACTGGAAGGTACGTTCCGAGGCAGTGCAGACATGGTGCCTCCTTACGCGCCGTCACCTATCCCGGCGATGTAATCCAACGAATCCTCGGGCGAAAGGGCGTGGAACTGAAGGGTCTTGAAGGCCTCGCTGTAGGCCTCTAGGTCTTCTTTCCGTTCGAGGTAGAGGCTACTCGTCAAATGGTCTAGAACAACCACGTCCAGATCAGAAGTGCTCGGAAAGGAGAAGATTACGAAAGGGCCGGTGATGCCGATGTGTGCTCCTGCGGCGAACGGCAGTACCTGAAGCCTCACTTGGGGCAGGTGGGCCGCCTCCAGCAGCCGGTCCAGCTGACGTGCCATCACCCCCGGACCGCCGACCTCCCGCCGCAGTACGGCTTCGTCGAGGACCACACTCAGGTCCAGCGGGGGATCCGCGCGCAGGATGTCCTGCCGGGCCAGCCGCACCTGCACCAGCGCGTCGAGCCGCTCGGGACCGTCGTTGTCGAGGCCTCCCACGGCGGCCCTGGTCACCGCGCGGGCGTACTCGGGCGTCTGCAGCAGTCCGGGGACCACCGAGGTCTCCAGGGTGCGGATCGTGCTGGCCTGTGACTCCAGGCTGATGAAGTCCCGGTAGGCGGGCGGCAGTACACCGCGATAGGCGTGCCACCAGTGGTGCCGGCCGCCGCCGTCGTCGGAGCCGGCCAACACGAGGAGCATGTCCCGAAGTTGTGGGTCGCCGACCTGGTAGGCGTCCAGGAGTAACCGGACGTCGGGCGGTTTCACGCCACTCGCGCCGGTCTCGATGCGGCTCACCTTCGACTGGTGCCAGCCGACCAGCCGGGCCGCCTCACCGCTGGTGAGCCCCGCCTCCGCACGCAAGGTGCGGAGTTCGGCGCCCAGTTTCCGGCGGCGCACCGCGGGACCGTACTGCATGGGTTTCTCCTTACTCCTTCCGAGCCGCCCAAATACGGTCTGGGGTCGCAGAGTTCACCGCTTCGAGCGACAGATATATGCATATCTTGGTGGATCGCCACCGTTACCGACGCGGTAATGGCAGTCTGGCGAAGAAGCACCAGTCCGGGACCGTACTCGAACCATCCGCTCCGTGTCGGACACCGGTCCCGCGGGAAAGGGACGACCGCGCCATGGCAGACCATCTGGAAGCATCCGTCACTCTGCCGAGCGATCCCGCCTCGGTCTCCGCCGCCCGCACGTATGTGGTCGGGACCCTGGTGGATTGGGGACTTCCGGCGGACACGGAGGTCGCCGACACCATCCGCCTGATCGTCTCCGAACTCGCCACCAACGCCGTACAGCACACTTTCGGGCAGTCACCCACCTTCACGGTGGACATCGAGCTGGAGCGTGACGAACGGCTGCACATCGGGGTCACCGACAGCCATCCCCGCTTCCCGAAACGCCTGCCGGCCGCCGTCCAGCAGGACAACGGCCGGGGCATGGTGATCATCCGCTGGCTGACCGCGGAGTGCGGCGGCAAACTCAAGGTCCGGCCCACCCTGGAGGGCGGCAAGACGGTCTCCGTCGAGGTCCCCTGGACGGTACCGGCCCGGCCGGTGACGGCGGCGGGCCAGCAGGAGACGTAGAACAGCGTGGTGAACGTCCCTGGACACCCGAGGGGGTGGCGGCCTGTCAGGTGGCCGCCACCCCCTCGGGAGATTCGGACAGGTCTTAGCTGACCCGGCCGTACCAGACGCTCTTGGTCCAGATCTTCTGCAGCCTCACCACGTCCCCGGTCTTCGGGGCGTGCCAGATCTTTCCCTTACCGGCGTAGATGCCGACGTGGTAGACGCTGGAGCCCGAGTGGAAGAACACGAGGTCCCCGGCCTTGCGGCTCTTGGCCGAGATGTGGTGGGACTTGTTGTACTGCTGGGCCGCCGTACGGGGCAGTTTCTTGCCTGCCTTCTTGTACGAGTACAGCGTGAGCCCGGAGCAGTCGAAGCGGCCCGGTCCGGTGGCCCCGTACCTGTACGGAGCGCCCTTCTTGGACGCCGCGACCTGGAGTGCCTTCGTCGCCGGTGTCGCGGCCGCGGCGTCGGATGCGACGCCCGGTATCACGACGGAACCGCCAACAGCGGCGATGGCGAAGGCCGAGGCCGTACCGGCCCTGACCATCAGCGACGGGACACGATTGAGCGCAGTCATGCGCAACCCTTCGTCAGCCGCCTGTGAAGGATGACCTGTCGGATTCGGGCTGGCGAAGTTGCCCGGCCGCTGACGCGGCTTCACCCCAAGGGCTGCTCGACCCGGTCATGGCGTGACCGTCCCGGCGACCCGTCGTGCTTGGGTCCTCCACTCCTGCCGATGCAATCCTGTCGACCTGTCATCCGGGCGGCGGCAGGACTCGGCGTCCGCCCGGATCGCCCCGCCGCTGCGGCGGGGTCTTGTCGTCAGACAGGGATCTTCACCTATGAATGTCCGAAAAGCCCAACGGAATCGGGGATTTGTGGGGTTACTCACCACTCACCCGTTCGGCTGAACGCATCGGTGTTCGAGGGAGTGTTGAGGGGGGTGTGACGCCCGGACCAGCACCGGAACACTTCATACGGCCCTCGGGCTACACGTGTTGCGCAACCCGGACGGCTGTAAGGGCGGAGCGGCGACTACTCCGATCGGGGGTACGTCGTTCGGCCCGTTTCGCCCCCGCCCCGGGCGGCTCCGCGTCCCTCAACTGTCGGAGGGCGCGGGGATGGTGACGCGGGCCGTGCGGCGCTCCCCGTCCAGCACGCGCAGCGCCCGCGCAAGCGTGGGAGCGTGCAGCTCGGTCTCGCCCCGCTGATGCATCAGCTCCAGCGCGTCCCGCAACTGAGTGGCCTTGGCCACCAGCGCCTGAGCGGCCCTCAGGCCACGGTACGTGTCCCCGTGATGCGCGGGGTTGATACGGCCCAGCAGGTCGGCCACGTCCAGGTAACGGTCGATCAACTCGCCCTCGGCGCGCGTCAACGCGGGCAGCGGCGGCAGCTCCGGCGGCAGCATCGTCGGCTCACTCCCCGCCCGGCTCGGTGAGCGAGGTCTTGCGGGTGGTCACGATCCGGTCCACCAAGCCGTATTCCAGGGCCTGTTGGGCGTCCATGATCCGGTCCCGCTCGATGTCCGCGCTCACCTGCTCCACCGTCCGGCCGGTGTGCAGGGCCAGCAGCTCCTCCAGTTGGTACCGGGTGCGCGCCAACTCCTCGGCCTGGATGGCGAGATCACTCGCCTGACCCTGGATCGGCTCGGGGAAGGAGGGCTGGTGGAGCACCACCCGCGCACCCGGCAGCGCCGACCGCTTGCCCGGTGTGCCCGCCGCCAGCAGCACCGCCGCGGAGGTACCGGCCTGGCCGAGGCAGACCGTCTCCACGTCACACGTGACGAACTGCAGCGTGTCGTAGATCGCCGACATCGCGGTGAACGAGCCGCCGGGCGAGTTGATGTACAGCGAGATGTCCCGGTCCGGTGCCTGGTACTCGAGGTGCATGAACTGGGCCATCACATCGTTCGCCGAGATGTCGTCGATCGGCGTCCCGAGGAAGACGATCCGCTCCTCCAGCAGCTTTGAGTACGGGTCGAGGGTTCGGTGGCCCGCGCTGGTGCGCTCGGTGAATTCGGGCAGGACGTGGCGGGCGGACGGTCGGGTCATGGCGTAGTCCCTCACTGGCTGGCGCTGTTTCGGCTTGCTCTGTACAAAATGTACAGGACGTATGGAACGTATGATGGGCTCATGGCCTACGAGATTCCGGTGACGCAAGCCAGGGCTGAGCTCGCCGACCTGATCAACCGGGTGGTGTACGGCGCCGAGCGCGTTGTCGTGACACGGCACGGGAAGCCGCTCGTCGCCCTTGTCTCCGCTGCTGACCTGGAACGACTGAATGAGCTGGACCGGGCCGGTGAGGAGCGGGTGATCAGTGCCGTCTCCGCCGTGCGTGAGGTCGCGTCCGCTCCTCGCGAACACCAGCGGTTCGGTATCGCGGCCGAACACCGGGGCTCGAATCCCTCGTAGCAGGAGGCCGTGCGGGGGACCGCTCTACGGGCGTAGATGCGATTGCCCTGATCACAGCTCGGTTAACTTGCTTGAAACGCCGTCCAACTAGCCTGCCGATCCACGCCACCAGGGACTTTGCCCGGGGGCTGCGGCAGCCGGACCCCGCACGGTCCGGAGCGAGGACTGTGAGGTGGGACGTGCAACTGACCCCGCACGAGCAAGAGAGGCTGCTGATCCACGTGGCGGCCGACGTGGCCGAGAAGCGCCGGGCCCGTGGTCTGAAGCTGAACCACCCCGAGGCGGTCGCCCTCATCACGTCGCACATCCTCGAAGGCGCCCGTGACGGCCGGACCGTCGCCGAGCTGATGTCCTCCGGGCGCAAGCTGCTCACCAGGGACGACGTCATGGTGGGCATCCCCGAGATGATCCACGACGTACAGGTCGAGGCGACCTTCCCGGACGGCACCAAGCTCGTCACCGTCCACGACCCGATCGTGTAGGAGGCCTCGATGATTCCCGGCGAGATCCTGTTCGCGGACGACCCGATCGTCTACAACGCGGGCCGCGAGGTCACACGGATGACCGTCCTCAACGCCGCCGACCGGCCCGTCCAGGTCGGCTCCCACTACCACTTCGCCGAGGCCAACCCCGGCCTCGAGTTCGACCGCGCCGCCGCGCGCGGGCAGCGGCTCAACGTCGCCGCCGGTACGGCCGTGCGCTTCGAGCCGGGGATCCCCGTCGACGTCGAACTCGTCCCGCTGGTCGGCGCCCGGATCGTGCCCGGACTGCGCGGGGAGACCGGAGGTGCCCTCGATGCCTGAGATCTCCCGTGCCGCGTACGCGGACCTGTTCGGGCCGACCACCGGTGACCGGATCCGGCTCGCCGACACCGATCTGCTGATCGAGATCGAGGAGGACCGCAGCGGCGGTCCCGGACTCGCCGGTGACGAGGCCGTGTTCGGCGGCGGCAAGGTCATCCGCGAGTCGATGGGCCAGGCGCGTGCCTCCCGCGCGGAGGGCACCCCCGACACCGTCATCACCGGTGCCGTGATCGTCGACCACTGGGGCATCGTCAAGGCCGACGTCGGTATCCGCGACGGCCGTATCACCGGCATCGGCAAGGCCGGCAACCCCGACACCATGGACGGCATCCACCCCGACCTGGTGATCGGCCCCGAGACCGAGGTCATCGCCGGCAACGGACGCATCCTCACCTCCGGCGCCGTCGACGCGCACGTTCACTTCATCTGCCCGCAGATCGCCGACGAGGCGCTGTCCGCCGGGGTCACCACGCTGGTCGGTGGCGGCACCGGACCGGCCGAGGGTTCCAAGGCCACGACCGTCACGCCCGGGCCCTGGCATCTCGCCCGGATGATGGCGGCGATGGAGCAGTACCCGCTCAACATCGGCTTCCTCGGCAAGGGCAACACCGTCTCGCACGACTCGATGATGTCCCAGATCCGAGGGGGAGCGCTGGGACTGAAGCTGCACGAGGACTGGGGCTCGACTCCCGCCGTCATCGACGCCTCGCTCACCGTCGCCGACCGCACGGGCGTCCAAGTCGCCATCCACACCGACACGTTGAACGAGGCCGGGTTCGTCGGCGACACCCTCGCCGCGATCGCCGGACGCGGTATCCACGCGTACCACACCGAGGGTGCGGGCGGCGGGCACGCGCCGGACATCATGACCGTGGTCTCCGAGCCGCACGTGCTGCCCAGCTCCACCAACCCGACCCGGCCGTACACCGTCAACACCGCCGAGGAACACCTCGACATGCTGATGGTGTGCCACCACCTCAACCCGGCGGTCCCCGAGGACCTGGCCTTCGCCGAGTCCCGCATCCGCCCCTCGACCATCGGCGCGGAGGACATTCTCCACGACCTCGGCGCCATCTCGATCATCTCCTCCGACGCGCAGGCGATGGGCCGGGTCGGCGAGGTCATCATGCGGACCTGGCAGACGGCGCATGTGATGAAGCGGCGGCGGGGTGCGCTGCCCGGGGACGGGCGTGCGGACAATCGTCGGGTACGGCGTTACATCGCCAAATACACGATCAACCCCGCCCTCGCGCAGGGCCTCGCCCGCGAGATCGGTTCCGTCGAGACCGGCAAGCTCGCCGACCTCGTGCTGTGGGAACCGGCGTTCTTCGGCGTCAAGCCGCACCTCGTCATCAAGGGCGGGCAGATCGCCTACGCGCAGATGGGCGACGCCAACGCGTCCATCCCGACGCCTCAACCCATCCTGCCGCGGCCGATGTTCGGGGCGATCGGACGGGCACCGGCCGCCAACTCCTTCAACTTCGTCGCCCAGCTGGCGATCGAGGACGGACTTCCCGAACGGCTCGATCTCGGGAAGAGGTTCGTCGCCATCGAGTCCACGCGTGGGGTCACCAAGGCCGACATGCGGGAGAACGATGCCCGGCCTCGCGTCCAGGTCGACCCCGACAGCTTCGCCGTGCACATCGACGGGGAGCTCGTCGAGGCGACTCCGGCGGCCGAACTGCCCATGGCCCAGCGGTACTTCCTCTTCTGATGTCCAGGGGAGCATTGCTGGTTCTGGCCGACGGGCGCTTTCCCGCCGGGGGGCATGCGCACTCCGGCGGGGCGGAAGCCGCCGTCAAGGCCGGTCGTGTCACCGGCGCGGCCGGCCTTGGTGAGTTCTGCCGGGGGCGGTTGCATACCGCCGGTCTCGTGTCCGCCGCGGTGGCCGCCGCGGCTGTACTCGGTGCCGATCCGGGGGAGTTGGACCTCGCTGTGGATGCGCGGACTCCGTCGCCCGC
This sequence comes from Streptomyces prunicolor NBRC 13075, assembly GCF_000367365.1. Lineage (GTDB taxonomy): Bacteria > Actinomycetota > Actinomycetes > Streptomycetales > Streptomycetaceae > Streptomyces > Streptomyces prunicolor. The sequence continues at coordinate 226,646 of NZ_BARF01000051.1, forward strand.
GTTGCGGGTGGCCTCGCGGAGACTGGGGCGGCAGTTGATGCGGGCCGCGCGGGCTACCTGGCCGTCCGCTGAACTCGACGCCCTCGCGCGGGAGTTCCCCAAAGGGGCGCATCAGCCGGTGGTGTTGGGTCTGGTGGCTCGGTCGGCCGGGCTGGGGGCGGAGGATGCGGCGTACTGCGCGGCCTACGAGAGTGTGAGTGGGCCGGCGTCCGCGACGGTGCGGTTGCTGAGCCTGGATCCCTTCGACGCTACGGCTGTGCTGGCTCGGTTGGCGCCGGAGTTGGACCTTGTCGCCGATCGGGCGGTGGAGGCGGGGCGGCGGGTTCTTGCCGAGGGAGTTGATGAACTGCCTTGTGCGGCCGCGCCGTTGCTGGAGATCGGGGCGGAGGCGCATGCGGCTTGGGCTGTGCGGTTGTTCGCGTCGTAGGGGGTTTTCTCGCCCCCGCCGCCCCTACCCGTCCCGTCCCGTCCTCCAGGGGCGCTGCCCCTTCGACCCCGATCCCAGGGGGCTCCGCCCCCTGGACCCCCGATCGGCCTGGACGGCCTCGTCCTCAAACGCCGGACGGGCTGAGGGAGTGCCCCCTCGCTGATAAGGACCCGTAGAAAACCAGAAGGAGCCGCGCCATGCATCTCGACCACACTCACGACGGCCCCGCCGCCGTCAGCGCCGACGCGCATCGACCCGACGGAACCCACCGCGCCCTGCGGATCGGGCTCGGTGGGCCCGTCGGGTCCGGGAAGACCGCCACCGTTGCCGCGCTCTGCCGGGCTCTGCGGGACGAGCTGTCCCTCGCTGTCGTCACCAACGACATCTACACCCGCGAGGACGCCGAATTCCTGTTGCGGGCGGCTGTGTTGCCGCCCGAGCGGATCACCGCCGTGGAGACGGGGGCCTGTCCGCACACCGCCATTCGGGACGATATTTCCGCCAACCTCGAAGCCGTCGAGGACTTGGAGGACGAGGTCGGGCCGTTGGATCTCATCCTCGTCGAGTCGGGTGGGGACAACCTCACCGCCACCTTCTCCAAGGGGCTCGTCGACGCGCAGATCTTTGTGATCGACGTGGCCGGTGGGGATGACATTCCGCGCAAGGGTGGGCCGGGGGTGACCACGGCCGATCTGCTGGTCGTCAACAAGACCGACCTTGCGCCGTACGTCGGGTCCGATCTGGGGCGGATGGCCGCCGATGCGAAGGCTCAGCGGGCCGAACTGCCCGTCGTGTTCCAGTCGTTGAGGACGGAGGCGGGGGTCGGCGATGTCGCCCGCTGGGTGCGGGAGCGGCTCGCCGCGTGGACGGCGTGATCGTGACCGGGGTGCGGGCCACCGCGCGGATCGTGGCCCGGGACGACGGGCGGGGTGGTACCGCGCTGCCCGTGCTGGAGGGGGACGGGCCGCTCGCGTTGCGGCGGACTCGGGCGAGTGGGTCCGAGGCTCGGGTCATGCTTGTCGGAGCCATGAGCGGGCCGCTCGGCGGGGATCACTTCGCCGTCGAGGCCGGTGTCGAGCGGGGGGCTCGGTTGCGGGTCGGGTCCGCTGCCGCGACCATCGCGCTGCCGGGGCAGGCGAAGGGCGAGTCGCGGTACGACGTGCGGATCGATGTCGCCGAGGGGGGTGAACTGCACTGGTTGCCGGAGCAGTTGATCTCCGTGCAAGGTAGTGATCTGCGGGTGACTACGCGTGTCGACCTCGCCGGTTCCGCCCGGCTCGTGCTGCGTGAGGAGCAGGTGCTCGGGCGGGTCGGGGAGGAGCCGGGGCGGCTCACCAGTCGGCTTTCCGTGAGGGTCGCCGGGCGTACCGTGCTTGATCAGGAGTTGGGCTGTGGGCCGGGGGCGCCGGGTGGGTGGGACGGGCCCGCCGTGCTCGGGGGGCATCGTGCTGTGGGGCAACTCGTCGTCGTACGGCCGGAGTTCGCGCGAGAGCCGGTCGCGGCGCGGATGCTGGGGGAGCACGCGGCCCTCGTGCCGCTCGCCGGGCCCGCCGTGCTGGTGAGTGCGATCGCCTCCGACGCGCTGCGGCTGCGGCGGGTACTGGACGAGGCGTTGGCGTTCCTCGGGTGAGTATCCGCTGAGCGGGACCGGCGTTTCCGCTTATCGGATTGGTAAAGAAGGTCAACCGCCTCTGTTCTCAGACGGCTCACAGCCGCGAGGATCCCCCGAGACCATTTCGCAACGATGAACGATGTACGGGGAGGGGCCCACTTGAGGCACAACAAACCGAAGAGCCGGGTGATGGCGTTCGGTTCGGCCGGATTCGCGGCGGCGGCACTGATAGCCGGCGCCGTGGTGGCACCCGCGGCCAACGCGCAGACCAACCAGAGCGCCGTGAACGGGCAGGACCGCGCGGCGGCCCAGGGCGCCGCGCTCACCGCCGCCCGCGCCGCCAAGGCCGGGATCGACTGGCAGGACTGCCCCACCGACTGGGGCTTCGCGAAGCCGGTCCAGTGCGGCTGGGTCACCGTCCCGATCGACTACACCAAGCCGAACGGCAAGAAGATCAAGCTGGCCGTCGACCGTGCCGTCAGCACGGGCACGAAGAAGGAGCGCCAGGGCGCGCTCGTCTACAACCCCGGCGGTCCCGGTGGCTCCGGGATGCGCTTCCCGCTGCGGGTCACCACCAAGAACCCGCTGTGGGTCAACACCTCCAAGGCGTACGACTTCGTGGGCTTCGACCCGCGCGGTGTCGGCCACTCGGCGCCCATCTCCTGCATCGACCCGCAGGAGTTCGTGAAGGCGCCCAAGGCGGACCCGGTGCCGGACAGCACGGCCGACAAGAACGCGCAGCGCAAGCTGGCCCGTGAGTACGCCGACGGCTGCGCCGAGCGCTCCGGCCGCACCATGCTCGCGCAGATGACCACGCCGAACACCGCGCGCGACCTCGACGTCATCCGCGCCGCCCTGGGCGAGAAGAAGCTCAACTACCTGGGCGTTTCCTACGGCACCTACCTCGGCGCCGTCTACGGCACCCTGTTCCCGAGCCACGTCCGCCGGATGATCGTCGACAGCGTCGTCAACCCGGCGCAGGACAACATCTGGTACGAGGCCAACCTGGGCCAGGACGTCGCCTTCGAGGGCCGCTGGAAGGACTGGGAGGACTGGGTCGCCAAGAACGACGCGGCCTTCCACCTCGGCACCACCCGTGCCGCCGTCCAGGCGAAGTGGCTCGAGCTGCGCGCCGCCGCCAAGAAGAGCCCGCTCGGCGGGGTCGTCGGTCCGGCCGAGCTGCTCGGCTTCTTCCAGGGCGCCCCGTACTACGACTCCTCGTGGGTGCCGGTCGCCACCGCGTTCAGCAAGTACGTCGCCGGTGACCCCCAGCCGCTGATCGACGCGGCCTCGCCCGACATGTCGGACACCGCGGGCAACATCTCCTCGGAGAACGGCAACGCCGTCTACACGGCCGTCGAGTGCACCGACGCCAAGTGGCCCACCAGCTGGGCGAAGTGGGACAAGGACAACACGGCGCTCAACAAGAAGTACCCGTTCTTGACCTGGTCCAACGCCTGGATGAACCTGCCGTGCGCCACCTGGCCCGTCAAGCAGCAGTCCCCGGTCAAGGTCAAGACCGGCAAGGGTCTGCCGCCCGTCCTCATCGTGCAGTCGCAGCGCGACGCCGCCACGCCGTACGAGGGCGCGGTCGTCCTGCACAAGAGCTTCAAGGGCTCCCGGCTCATCACGGAGAAGGACGCCGGTTCGCACGGTGTGACCGGTCTGGTCAACCCGTGCATCAACTCCCGTGTCGACGCCTACCTGTTGACCGGCAAGCTCGACAAGGCCGACTTCACGTGCACCCCGCACGCGACGCCGGTGCCGTAAGCGGCACGTCGTAAGTAGCAAGCCGTAGGCGGTAGTTGTATGTGACGAGGGGCGGCCGGTTCTGAACCGGCCGCCCCTCATTCACGTCGACTCACGCCTGAACGGACCTCAACTCAGCGGCAGGCGCGGGAACTTGCGTTCCTTCGCCGCGGCCGCCTGCTCCGCCTTGGCGACGGCCGCGTACTGGTCGACGTACTCCTGCTCGGAGAGCATCAGGATCGCGTACATGATCTCGTCGGTGACGGCGCGCAGGATCGCCTTCTCGTTCTCCATGCCCTCGTAGCGGGAGAAGTCGAGGGGCTTGCCGAAGCGGATCGTCACGGGGTGGATGTTGGGGATGACCTTGCCGGGCGGCTGGGCCTCGAAGGTGCCGATCATCGCGCAGGGGATGACCGGGACCTGGGCCGTCAGCGCCATGACCGCGACGCCGACCTTGCCCTTGTAGAGGCGGCCGTCGTGCGAGCGGGTGCCCTCGGGATAGATGCCGAGCAGCTCGTCCTTGCTCAGGACGCCGAGGCCCTCGCGGATCGCGGCCTGGCCCGCCTCCTTGCCGGAGCGGTCGACCGGGATCTGGCCCGCGCTGCGGAAGAAGGTCGCGGTGAGGCGGCCGCGGATGCCGGGGCCGGTGAAGTACTCGGCCTTGGCGAGGAAGGTGATCCGGCGTTTGAGGACCGCCGGCATCAGGAAGTGGTCGGCGAACGACAGGTGGTTGCCGGCGACGATCGCCGGGCCCTCCTCCGGTATGTGCTCCAGGCCCTCGATCCGCGGGCGGAAGACCAGCCGGAGCAAAGGCCCCAGAATGACGTATTTCAGGAGGTAGTAGAACAAGGGGGGTCGCTCCTCACTCCGGCGGGTCGGCTCGACCGACCTGTTCTCGCAGGTCACCCGGTACCTCGTGAGCTGCCAGTGTAGGGGCAGGTGCCGGTCCTTGGAACCGGTGGCGATCAGGCCGCCGCCGGGCACGACGGAGGGCGGCGAGATCTCCTCGCCGCCCTCCAACTCTCAGCGGAACGTGGTCACATGGACGCGGTCACGCCCTGGCGCGCGACCGGCGCCGGTACAGCGCGAACGCGGTGGTCGCGCCGACTGCCGTGACCAGACCGGCTCCTACGGCGACCGGCAGGGTCGTGGAGGATGCCGTGCTGCTGTCGGCGACGTTCTGCGCCTTCAGGTCCTGGACGTACGCCGGGTACGGGGCCTTCGTGGCCGTCGACGACGTCTGCGTGTAGTGCGGGATCCGCTTCACCGACTTCACCGAGCCGTTGGCGTTCAGCAGCACCTGCTTGTTGTTGGGGTGCCGGAAGTCGAACATGCCGCCCAGGGTGCCGGCCCGCTGGTCGAAGGACGCGTCACCGATGCGGCCCGAGTGCCAGTTGTCCTCGATGAACTGCGTGATCGACGTCTGCTCGGTGGCGGTGTGGTCGATCTTGTTGACCTTGCTGTACGGCGAGATGACCAGCAGCGGCTGCCGGGTACCGGGACCGCAGCGGTCCGTGTAGCCGCCCTTCGCGGCCGGACCGGACTGGCAGGCCGGGCTGTCCGTGGCCTTGCTGTTGGAGCCGACCGTCGAGTCCTTCGAGCCGTTCAGCACCTTCGAGGAGACATGGTCGTACCAGCCGTCGGAGTCGTCGTAGGCCAGCACGACCGCCGTCGACTTCCACTCGGGCGACTTCTGAAGAGCGTTGATCTCCTTGATCAGGAAGTTCTGCTCGTCGGTCGGGTCCGAGTAACCGGCGTGCCCGTCCTGGTACTCGGCCGCCTTCAGGAAGCTCACCGAGGGAAGGTTGTTGGCCTTCAGTGCCGCGTCGAAGTCGGTCAGGTCGTAGTTGTGGTTCGCCCGGCCGTTGTGCCCGATCTCGGCGACGGACTTCGGCGCCAAGTGGTGCGGGTTCGCCGTCGACTTGTAGTACTCGAACGGCTCGTGGTGCGCGCTGTAGTCCTCCGACGCGGCGCCGCCCACGTTGGTGTGGGTGGTGCCGGCGCACTGCGCGTAGTCACCGCTCTTGCCGTCCCACGCGGTACTCGGCCGGAAGCCGCCCTGGAACCAACCCCAGCTCACGTTCTTGGAGTTGAGCAGGTCGCCGATGTTCTTGCCCTGCATCTCCGCGAGCGCGCTGGTCGCGGTGTGGTCCTTGTCCGAACAGTCGTCGAAGGCCGGGTCGGGGTCGTTGATGACCGTGCCGACACCCTTGGCGTTCGGGGAGACCACGGCGTACGAGTCCGGCGTCGACGTCTGCTTCGGGTTCTCGGTGCCCGAGGCCGGGTCGACGGAGATCACGCCGTGCGTCTGACCCGATATCAGGTTCAGTGCGCCGGGCGTCGAGGGGCCGTAGTTCGAGCTGAACGAACGGTCGTTGAGGGCGTACTGCTGGGCGTAGTTCCACATGCCCGTGACGGTGTTGCCGTCGTAGTAGTCCATCACCAGGCCGGGCTCACCGAAGAGGCCGGTGCACTTGTTGACCTCGGTGTTCTCGACGTACTTGTCGGCCTTGCCGCCGTCGGCCGCGTACTGCTCGGGGCCGTAGGAGTGGTTCTGGTCGCAGGTCATCGCCTGCGAACTGCTCAGCCGCGTGGGCGTGTAGAGGTTCGGGTTCTTCTTCAGCAGCCCGGCGTTGAGCAGGTTGTCGGCCTTCGGCGTGTGCGCGGCGGCCTTGAACTTGGTGCCGTCGGTGTTCGCGGCCTGGGGGTAGGTGGCGAAGTAGTGGTCGAACGAGATGTTCTCGTCGTAGATCACGACCACGTGCTTGATCGGCGTCGACGTGTGCGTGCTGCCCGAGGGCTGGTGGCCGTTCGAGGCCGCCGACGCGGGGAACGCCCCGCCCGCGGTGGCCAGGGCCGCGGCGCCGAGCAGGGCGCCCACGCGCGTCAACCGGCGCCGTGCACCGGGGTTTCTTCCTTTGCCGATCATGCTGTCTCGCCTTCAGGGAGCAGTGGTTCTGCTGTCACGCCGTCCGTGGCCGTGACACCTATGGCCGAAGCTTCGGCAATGGTGACGGCGGGGCGGGGGAGGGGCAATGACGTGAGAGCGAACGCCCGGTCAGGAAATTCTCATGGTCTGTTGGCCTGTTCTTGACCCTGGTCTCAGATCAGCGGTCTCTCAGGTCAGCGCGGTCTCTCAGGTCAGCAGGGTGCGGCCCAGCCAGTCGGACGTGTCCCGCACCCCGGGCAGCGCGAAGAAGTAGCCGCCGCCGTACGGCGAGATGTAGTCGACCAGCGGTTCACCGGCCAGCCGCTTCTGCACGTTCTCGAACTGCCGGGCCAGGTCCTGCTGGTAGCAGCAGAAGAGCAGGCCCATGTCGAGGTTGCCGTTGCTGTCCATGCCCCGGTCGTAGTTGTAGCCGCGACGCAGGATGCGCTGATCCGAGCTCTGCGTGGTACGCGGGTTGGCCAGCCGGATGTGGCTGTCGAGCGGGATCACATCGCCCTGCGGGTCCTGCGCGAAGTTGGGCGTGTCCTTCTCGTGCCGCCCGTCCAGCGGGGCGCCGGTGTCCCGGGCGCGGCCGAACATCCGCTCCTGCTCGGTGAGGGAGACCCGGTCCCAGAACTCCACCAACATCCGTATCAGCCGTACGACTTGATAGCTGCCGCCGGTCGCCCAGTCCGGTTCGCCGCTGTTATTGCCCACCCACACAAGGTCGTTCATCGCGCGGGCGTCGGTCACCTCCGGGTTGGCGATGCCGTCCTTGAAGCCGAGGTGGTTGCGCGGGGTGCCCGAGGGGCGCGGCGGACTGATGAACCCGTCCGTCCGCCACCGCACTTGGAGCCCGCCGCGCGTGTGCCGGGTGACATCGCGCAGCGCGTGCAGCACGGTGTCCGCGCTGTCGGCGCAGAACTGCACGCTCAGATCGCCGTGACACCAGGCGGAGTTGAGATCGTCGTCGGGGAACGACGGCATCGCGGTCAGCCGGCGGGGCGTGAGCTTCGCGAGCCCGTAGCGGTCGTCGAAGAGGGACGCCCCGACGCCGACCGTGACGCTCAGGCGGTCGGCGGGGAGGTTCGGGCCGAGCGTGCCCGAGTCGGCGGGCGGGGCGGTGATGCCCAGGTCCTCCGGGCTGCCGCCGGTGGTCAGGAAGCGCGCTCGGTCGGTCAACGTCCTTAGCAGGTCGGTGAGTTCGGACTTGTCCTCGGCAGTGGTGTCGAAGGACACGAACGCCGTGGCGCGCTGCGCGGGCGTGATGATCCCGGCCTGATGGACCCCGTGGAAGGGCACGTTCGCGGCCGGCGTCTGCACGGCAGCCGCGGCGGCACCACGATCGGCGGCGACAAGACCGCCACCGGCCACGGCCGCCGCGCTCGCCAGGAAACCCCGGCGGCCCACCTCGTTCACGCGCTTCACGCGGTCCTCCGTACGTCCGTGAGGGCGGCCACGGCGGCCAGCCGCTCGACCAGTCCACCGAGGTCGGCGTCGACCTTCTCCCGCTGCGGACGCGAGAGTTGGGAGAGCGGTGTCCACTTTCCGGAGTGGTCGAGGCCGTCCAAGGTGTGCTGCGCCCGGTCCATCCAGTCGCCGAGTTCGGCGAACCCCGTGTCACGCGTCTTCAGCAGCGGGCCCAGGTATCCGAGCAGCACGCGGGTGCCGTCGAGGTTGGCGCGGGCGGTGGCGAGGTTGGTGCCGCTGCCGTAGTCGGTGCGGCCGGTCAGCTCGAACTGCACGGTGTTCTCCAGGATCTCGTGCGCGCGCAGACCGGTGTCGGCCGGATCCATCCGCTGGGCGGGCCAGCTGCTCTCCAACGCGTCGACATCCTTGGCGAGTTGGTCGGCGGGACCACGCAGCCCGCTCGCCGACTCGCCGTGCCACAGCCCGTACTCGACCCGGTGGAACCCGGTGAACCCGGCGTCGCGCACCCCGTCCGCGAGCCCAGCCGTGGTGCCGTTGATCGCCCCGTCGGAGTCGCCGAACGTGCCGTAGGCGGCGCCCATCCGCTCGTAGACGAGATGCGCGGGCAGCCAAGCCTTACGGGCGGCGGCGAGGTCACCTCGATCGACGGCGGCCCGCAACACGTCGGTCTTCTGGGCGAGTTCGACGGTCCGGGCCTGAATCCACTTCTGGTAGGCGAGCGTCGGCGGGATCAGCTCCTGCTGAGTGATCGGCATGGCGGCCGGCCCGCTCTTCACCTTCGAGCCGGTGATCCGCACGGTCGGCCCGGTCACGGCGTCGGCGTCGTCGGGCAGACACCTGAAGGCGTACGAACCGTTCCCGAGGGTGACCCCGAGCGGCCGGACGGTCCCCGGCGCCAGCCCCTCGACCTCGCCGTAAACCGCGCCGGTCTTCGCGTCCGTCAGATACACCTCGGCCGCCGTACTGGACGTGTTGTGCAGCTCGAAGACCTGGTGACCGGCCTGCGGGTGCGTCCAGCCACTTCCGCACCCGGAGGTCGCGACCTCGACGGTGGTGTGCGGGAGCCCGTCGGCGGCAGCGGTGGCCTTTCCGCCCGAGCCGGAGCCGCGGGCCGCGAGCACTCCAGCTCCCACGGCCGCCACGGCGACCAGGGCACCGGCCGCGAGCAGCACGGTGCGGCGGCGGGAGGTACGGGGCTGGTTGGTAGCGGGCTGGTCGGTACGGGGTTCGGGCGTGGGCGGGGTCGGCTCCGAGGGCGGTGTCGGACCGGGCTCGGCATCGGCTTCGGCGCCGCGCGCGGTTTCGGGCACGCCGGGCCTCCAGGGGGAGTCGTACGAAAGATGGCGGTGCCGGCGATCTTATGAGTGCGCTACGGCCCTCACCCCGGCCCTTGACCCTGTTCTGACCGGAGGGCGGGCGAGAATTCGCCCGGGGTTCACCGGACGGTCCGCGACCGCCACGGTGCGGTGTGTGGGGGTGCACGGTGGGCTACGGCCCGTCGGGGTCTGCGGTGAGAGCGTCGACCTCGGTCCCCCGGGAACAACCCGGACCCGCTCGGCGCTGCTCCTGATACCTCGCCGGGTACTCAGGGAAGGGTCGTGGAGGAGATGAATCGGTCAGGGCAGGAGCCGCTCCCGCCGTCAGGTGAAGCGCCGTTGGTGACTACTTGCGGCCGACAGGTCGCGGTGAAGCGACTGCTGTTGGCGATCCCGGAACGGCCGATCAGCCGGGTCACCCTGGACGTCGGCCCGGTCGTGCGCGGCGAGCCCGGACTCTGGGCTTCGCTGACCGTGGCCGAGGCCCGCGACCTGGCCCGTCGCCTCCTGGCCCAGGCCGCTCTGGCCGACAGCGGCACCGGTACCGGTACTCCTGCGGAGCGGGGCGCTGCGGGTAAGTAGCCGCTGTTGTACGGGAGTTACGCGTATCCCGGCGGGCGCGGCTGGACCGGCCTCCGTGCGTGGATCCAGCCGAGCTCCACATCTCACGTTTCTTGGGTGAGTGCCTTCCTGCGGAGCAGAGCGCGGCGGGTAAATAGCCGCTGCCGCACGGGAGTTACCCGTCTCCCTACGGGCCTGGCTGGACCGACCATCGACCCCCGTCCGTCGATCCAGCCAACCTCGACAGCTAGCGCGGACTCACGCCCCTTGCGTCAGCACCTTCTCCAACGTGCCCAAGGCCGACCGGAGTTCGTCCGCCGTAATGGTCAGCGGCGGCGCCAGCCGAATCGTGGAGCCGTGGGTGTCCTTGGCCAACACGCCCTCGCGCATGAGCCGTTCGCTGATCTCGCGCCCCGTGCCGATCGCCGGGTCGACATCGACGCCCGCCCACAGGCCCCGCGAGCGGAAGCCGACCACGCCCTTGCCGACCAGCTCGGTCAGGCCGTCGCGCAGCACGACACCCAACTCCGTTGCCCTGCGCTGGAATTCGCCGGTCTCCAGGAGTTCGACGACCGCCGTGCCGACCGCCGCGGCGAGCGGGTTGCCGCCGAACGTCGAACCGTGCTCGCCCGGTCGCAGTACCCCGAGTACCTCACGGTTCGCGACCACCGCAGACACCGGCACGATGCCACCGCCGAGCGCCTTGCCGAGCAGGAGTACGTCCGGCACGACACCCTCGTGCTCGACCGCGAGCGTGCGGCCCGTGCGGCCGAGGCCCGACTGGATCTCGTCTGCGATGAACAAGCAGCCCTTGCGGCGGGTGAGTTCACGCACACCGGCCAGATAGCCCGCGTCCGGAATGATCACCCCGGCCTCGCCCTGGATGGGCTCGATCAGCACCGCCGCCGTCGTCTCGTCGACCGCCGCCTCCAGCGCGGCGAGGTCGTTGTACGGCACGATCCGGAAGCCGGGAGTGAAGGGACCGAAGCCCGCCCGCGCCGTCTCGTCCGTCGAGAAGCTGACGATCGTCGTCGTACGGCCGTGGAAGTTATCCGCCGCGACGACGATGGTGGCCTTGTCAGCGGGGACGCCCTTCACGTCGTAGGCCCATTTGCGGGCCACCTTGATGCCGCTCTCGACCGCCTCCGCGCCGGTGTTCATCGGCAGCACCATGTCGAGGCCGGTCAACTCCGCGAGCCGCTCGGCGAATTCGGCGAGCTTGTCGTTGTGGAAGGCCCGGGAGGTGAGCGTCAGCTGGTCGAGCTGGCGGTGGGCGGCCTCGATCAACGCGGGGTGCCGGTGGCCGAAGTTGAGGGCCGAGTAGCCCGCGAGCATGTCGAGGTAGCGGCGGCCCTCGACGTCCTCCACCCAGGTGCCCTCGGCGCGGGCGACGACCACCGGCAGCGGGTGGTAGTTGTGCGCGAGGACCGGCTCCTCGGCGCGGATGAGGTCGGCGGACGTACGGGCACTGGCGGGTGCGGTCATGAGCGGATCTCCTGGGTGCAGCACTTGATGCCGCCGCCGGCTTTGTGGAACTCCGACAGGTCGACGGGGACGGGGACGTAACCGTGGTCGGCGAGGCGCGAGGCCAGTGCCTCGGCCTGGGGCGCGATGAAGACGTGCAGGCCGTCCGACACGGAGTTGAGGCCGAACGTCATCGCGTCCTCACGGGTCGCGAGCACCGCGTCGGGGAACAGTCGCGCCAACACCTCACGGCTACCCGGCGAGAATGCCTCCGGGTAGTAGCAGATGTTGTCCTCGTCGAGGACGAACAGCGCCGTGTCCAGGTGGTAGAAGTACGGGTCCACCAGCGTCAGGCTGATCACCGGGACGCCGAAGAACTCCTGCACCTCGCGATGGGCCTCGCGGGTCGTACGGAAACCGGTGCCGGCCAGGACGTAACGGCCGGTCGGGATCAGGTCGCCCTCGCCCTCGCTCACCGACTCGGGGCGGTAGACGTCGTAGCCCGCCGCCTTGAACCACGTGTCGTAGTGGACGGACTCGGGACGCCGCTCGGGCGCGTGGAAGAGGGAACCGAAGACGCGGCCGTCGACGACGACCGCCGAGTTCGCGGCGAAGACCATGTCCGGGAGGCCGGCCACCGGGGGCACGGTGTCCACGGTGTGGCCGTGGGAGCGGTAGGCGCCGATCAGCGTCTGCCACTGCTCCTGGGCGAGGTCCACGTCGACCTGGGCATCGGGATGCATCCAGGGATTGATCGCGTACTGCACGGCGAAGTGTCTGGGTTCACAGACGAGAAAGCGCCGCCGGCGCCGCACACGGGTGTCGGGCACAGAGGGGTCCCTCCGCTTCCTGTGATGACGACTGGGGTTGACACCACGGTAGGAAACGACCTATACGCCCGACAAGCGATGAGCGCTGCGTGTCTACGCAGGAACGCTGCGTCTTTCGTGCCCTCAACGCACGTCTGATGCGCCTCCCGGTGCCGGATGGGTGGCGCCCGCCTCCGGGCTTTCCGGGAGGAGATGGGACAGCACCATCACGCTGATCGTCTTCCGGATGAACGGCTCCTGCCGGATGCGCTCCAGGACCTCCTCGAAGTGGTCCACATCGGTCGCCCGTACGTGCAGCAGCGCGTCCGCGCCCCCGGTCACCGTCATCGCCGCCGTGATCTCCGGATGGTTGCGCACCACCTCCGCGAGCCGCCTGGGGGGCGCGGCGCCCTCGCAGTACACCTCCACGTACGCCTCCGTGCGCCAGCCGAGCGCGGACGGCTGCACCGTCGCCGTGAACCCGGTGATCACACCCGTCTCACGCAACCGGTCCACGCGCCGCTTCACCGCCGTCGAGGACAGCCCGATCGCCGCGCCGATCTCGGCGAAACTGGTCCTGGCGTTCGCCATCAACGCGGTGATGATCTTGCGGTCGAGATCGTCGAACGGAGTGGTCCTGCTGCTCATGCCCGCACTGTATCCAGCGTGAACGTCCACGCCCGGCACATGTCCAGGCGTACGAATTGCTCCTAGACTCCACCTTCATGCTGCGCGCCCTCGCCGTCGACGACGAACGCCCCTCGCTGGAGGAGCTGCTGTACCTGCTCAACGCCGATCCACGCATCGGCAGCGCGGAGGGCGCGGGCGACGCGACCGAGGCGCTGCGGCGCATCAACAGGGCCCTGGAATCGGGCCCGGACGGACCAGAAGCCATCGACGTCGTGTTCCTGGACATCCAGATGCCCGGCCTCGACGGACTCGACATGGCACGGCTGTTGACGGGATTCGCGCAGCCGCCGCTCGTCGTGTTCGTCACCGCGCACGAGGACTTCGCCGTACAGGCCTTCGATCTCAAGGCAGTTGACTACGTCCTGAAGCCCGTCCGCAAGGAACGGCTCGCCGAGGCCGTGCGCCGGGCCGCCGAACTCGGTGGCTCCGCACCGCGGATACCCGTGCACGAACCCGATCCCGACCACATCGCCGTCGAACTCGGCGGCGTCACCCGCTTCGTGGCCGTCGACGACATCACCCACGTCGAGGCACAAGGTGACTACGCCCGCCTGCACACCGACAAGGGCAGCCATCTCGTCCGTATCCCGCTGTCCACCCTGGAGGACCGTTGGCGCGCCCGCGGCTTCGTCCGCATCCACCGCCGCCACCTCGTCGCGCTCCGCCACATCGGTGAACTCCGCCTGGACGCAGGCACGGTGAGTGTTCTGGTCGGCGGCGAGGAACTCCAGGTCAGCCGCCGCCACACCCGTGAACTGCGGGACCTGCTGATGCGGAGGTCATGACGATGCCCCAAGACCCCACCGAACGCAGGGTTGTTGTCACCGGCCCGCTCCGCCGCACCCGACGCGCCTCGGGCTACTCCCGCCCGCGCACCGAGATCGACGAACAGACCACCCTCGGCCACACCTACGTCCGCTCCCTCATGCGCACCCAACTCCGCGCCGCCCTCACGGTGTTCGCGGTCCTCGTGCTCCTGGTCGGCCCGCTGCCCCTCGTCTTCGCGGCGACCCCGGACTCCCGCCGCCTCGAATGGCTGGTCCTCGGCTTCTGCCTCTACGCGCCGCTCGTCCTCCTCGCCCTCTGGTACGTGCGCCGCGCCGAACGCAACGAACGCGACTTCGTCCGCCTCGTCGAGGACCGCTGACCCGGTGAACTCCAGTTACGCGGTACCGGCGGTGGCCCTCGTAGTCGTGGCCACGGTCCTCGTCGGCGCCTTCGGCCTGCGCATCTCCCGCACCACCTCCGACTTCTACGTCGCCTCCCGCACCGTCGGTCCCCGCCTCAACGCGGCCGCCATCAGCGGCGAATACCTCTCCGCGGCTTCGTTCTTGGGCATCGCCGGCCTGGTCCTCGTGCAGGGCCCCGACATGCTCTGGTACCCGGTCGGCTACACGGCCGGGTACCTGGTCCTCCTGCTGTTCGTCGCCGCCCCGCTGCGCCGCTCCGGCGCCTACACCCTCCCCGACTTCGCCGAGGCCCGCCTCGCCTCGCACGCCGTACGACGCCTCGCGGGAGCCTTCGTCGTCGGGGTCGGCTGGCTGTACCTGCTGCCCCAACTCCAGGGCGCGGGGCTCACGTTGACCGTCCTCACCGGCGCGCCCGACTCACTCGGCGGGCTGATCGTCGCCGTTGTGGTCGTCGCCACCGTCGCGGCCGGCGGCATGCGCAGCATCACCTTCGTGCAGGCCTTCCAGTACTGGCTGAAGCTCACCGCGCTGCTCGTCCCCGCCCTCTTCCTGGTCCTCGCCTGGCAGAGCGACGGAGCACCCCGGCACGCCTTCGAGGAACCGGCAACGTTCCGTGAACAGCGGGCAGTTCGGGTCGACGAGACGCTCGACCTCAGGCTCGACCGACCCCTCACGGTCACGGTCACCGGCAAGGTCGACGGCCACGCCCACGACGCGACGAAGCTCCAACTCCCCGCCGGCACCCACCACATCGAGCGCGGCACCCGCCTCACCTTCGCCAAGGGCGCCCCCGTGCCCGTCGCCGACCGCGGCACCAACGGCGGCATGTCGACCTCCCTCGCCGCCAGCCGCGAGGAACGCCCGCTGTACGCGACGTACGGCCTCATCCTCGCCACCTTCCTCGGCACGATGGGTCTGCCGCACGTCGTCGTCCGCTTCTACACCAGCCCGCACGGAGTCGCCGCCCGCCGCACCACGGTCGCCGTCCTCGGCCTGATCGGCGCCTTCTACCTCCTGCCGCCCGTCTACGGCGCCCTCGGCCGCCTGTACACCCCCGAACTCACCCTCACCGGCGACGCCGACGCGGCCGTACTCCTGCTGCCCGACCGCATGATCGGCGGCGTCGGCGGCGATCTGCTCGGCGCGCTGGTCGCCGGTGGTGCCTTCGCCGCGTTCCTGTCCACCGCGTCGGGGCTGACCATGGCCGTGGCCGGGGTCCTCACCCAGGACGTCCTTCCGTCGCGCGGGGTACGGCACTTCAGGCTCGGCACGGTCCTCGCCATGGTCGTCCCGCTGGTGGCGAGCGTGCTGGTCGGCGGGCTGCCCGTCGCCGACGCGGTGGGGCTCGCGTTCGCCGTGTCGGCGTCCTCCTTCTGTCCGTTGCTGGTCCTCGGTATCTGGTGGACCCGGCTCACCCCGCCCGGTGCGGCGGCCGGGATGCTGGTCGGCGGCGGGTCGGCGTTCGTCGCGGTGGCCGCGACCATGGCGGGCTTCCCGGGCACGGGCCCGCTGCACGCCCTGCTCGCGTGGCCCGCGCTCTGGTCGGTGCCGCTGGGGTTCCTCACCATGGTGCTGGTGTCGCTGGCGACACCGGGCCGGGTGCCGACGGGGACAGCGGCGATCCTGGCGCGGTTCCATCTGCCGGAGGAGCTGCGGGCTGAGGTGAAGGCGTGAGGGGACGATGTAGGGGAGCGGACCACATGGAGGCGGACCACATAGGCCCGGACCACACAGGCGCAGACCACATAGACACGGCGCACACAGGCCCGGACCACACAGGCACGGAACTCATGGCGGCGCCCCACACGACAGTGCTCCACATCGCAGAGGCGGCCACATGAGCGGATTCCTGGCCGGCCTCTGCGTCGCCGTACTCCCGCTGCTCGCCGCCGGCTTCTGGCTCGGGCGGCGCACCGCGCGGCACGAGAGCCTCGGCGGGCTCGGCACCCCCGTCGAGCACGCCACCTTCCAGACCCTGCACACCGCGTCCCTCGCCGCACCCCCGCTGCGCGCCGGCCTCACCGGGGAGACGGCCCGCCGCTCGGCCCGCAGACTGCGCACGCTGCTCGGCACCGACGCGCTCTGCCTGACCGACCAGAAGCAGGTCCTCGCCTGGGACGGCATCGGTGACCACCACCGCGCCGAGATCATGGAACGCCTCGCGGGCCCCCTGGAGACCGGCCGAGGGGAGGCGTTCCGGCTCACCTGCTACGCCCCCGACTGCCCGTTGCGCTGGGCGGTGGTCGCTCCGCTCACCGTCGACGACCGGGTCCACGGCGCGCTGGTCGCCTGCGCCCCGCGCGAGTCGGCCGTCCTGGTCCGGGCCGCCGGGGAGGTCGCCCGCTGGGTCTCCGTACAACTCGAGTTGGCGGACCTGGACCAGTCCCGCACCCGCCTGATCGAGGCCGAGATCAAGGCACTTCGGGCCCAGATCTCCCCGCACTTCATCTTCAACTCGCTCGCGGTGATCGCCTCGTTCGTCCGCACCGACCCGGAGCGCGCCCGCGAACTGCTTCTGGAATTCGCCGACTTCACCCGCTACTCGTTCCGCAGGCACGGCGACTTCACCACCCTCGCCGACGAACTCCACGCCATCGACCACTACTTGGCACTCGTCCGGGCCCGCTTCGGCGAGCGCCTCTCGGTCACCCTGCAGATCGCCCCCGAGGTACTGCCGGTCGCGCTCCCGTTCCTGTGCCTGCAACCGCTCGTCGAGAACGCCGTCAAACACGGCCTGGAGGGCAAGGCCGACAAGAGCCACATCAGCATCACCGCACAGGACGCGGGCGCCGAGGCACTCGTCGTCATCGAGGACGACGGCGCCGGCATGGACCCCGACCTGCTGCGCCGCATCCTGGCGGGCGAGGTCAGCCCCTCGGGCGGCATCGGCCTGTCCAACGTCGACGACCGGCTCCGCCAGGTCTACGGCGACGACTACGGCCTCGTCATCGAGACCGCCGTAGGAGCGGGCATGAAGATCACCGCCCGGCTGCCGAAGTACCAGCCGGGCGTGCACTCGGCGAGCCGGCGGAGTGAGCCGTAGCGGCCGTCAGGTGCTGCGCGTGGCGGCCATCCCGAGGGTGATCAGCCCGAGCACGACCCAGCCGAACCACAGCCAGCCGTTACTGCCGAGCGCCACCGTGTAGGCCGTCACCACCACCAGTCCGCCGACGGTGATCACCCCCATGGTCTTCGTGGAACCGGGCATCGCAACACCCTCCTCATGGTTCGTTCCCCTCCATGGTGCCCCCGTTCTGCTTCCGCACGGCGCACACGACGAAATGTGTGCCCGACTTCCACGGTCCCTGACTCGTCCAGGAGGCGGCCTCGTACACCGAAGGATCGAAGCCGTAGTCGGCCGGCGGCACGTCCCGGGCGCATGCCGCGTCCGACTCCGTACGGGCCCGGGCCAGCGTGACGCCCACGCCCAACCGGGTGAACCCGAGCACCACCTGATCGTGCTTGCCCGCGCAGGAGACCAGGCTCGCGGCCCGGTCCGAGGGCACGTCCAGACAGTCCCGCTTCTGCATGGTCGACGTGTCCGCGAAACGCGACCCCGCGGCCCGGTGGCTGCCGAGGGGCCCGTAGACCGGCCCGTGCGCGCCCAGCACCAGACACGCGGTGTGATGCCCGGCGGCCGCGAAACCCGCGTCGGTCGGTACGACCGCGAAGCCCCGCACGTCCGCGAGCTTCTCCCGCATCTCCTGCGTCCGCTGCGCACACCGGTCCGCCCCGACCTTGCGCGCCTCGCCCGCGGACGCGGTGGACACGAACGCCATCACCTGACCGTCGGGTATCGAGTCCCGGCACGTGGGGTCGAGGGCGAGCCGAGGCGTCCCGTCGAACCGCTTCCCACCGGGCCAGTCGGCGGTCACACAGTCTCCGCCCTTGAGCGGCGCCGAGAGCCCGATGGCCGTGCCGTACGGCCGGCTGTCCTTGCCCGTGTCGGTGGTGTCGCCGGGTGGCTGGTGGGCCATGGCGTACCAGACGCCGCCCAGGGCGAGGACGAGCCCGAGCAGACACGCGAGGACGGGCCGCAGAAGACGGGAGCGCGGGCGCCGGCGCCGGCCGCTGGGGGAGTGCGAGGGAGCCGGCCCGGCAATGAACGGCGTCGGCGTCAGCTCCGGAACCGCCTGCCCCTCCCACGGCGACGGCGAGCCCAGGTCGGTCTGGGTCCGGGCGTACGACCCCGCCCCCGGGTCCGTCTGCGGCGTCACGATCCGCGCCAGCGCCGCCTCGGCCTCCGCCGCCGGAATCCGCCGTTGCGGATCCTTCTCCAGCATCGCGTGGAGCACCGGGGCCAGGGCGCCCGCGCGGACCGGAGGCAGCGGGTCCTCCATGACGACCGCGGTGATCTCGGCGAGCGGGGTCTCGCGGACGAAGGGGCCGTGGCCCTCGACGGCGTGGTAGAGCGTGCAGCCCAGCGAGAACAGGTCGGCCGCGGCGGTCGGCGGCCCGCCCGTGGCCCGCTCCGGCGCCAGATATCCCGCCGTACCGACGAGCACGGACGTCAGCGTGTACCGCGTCTCCCCGGCGTCCGGCTGCACCGAGATGCCGTAGTCGGTGAGCAGGACGCGGGCGTACGGCGAACCGGTGCGGTCCGGCGCGAGCAGGATGTTCGCCGGTTTCACGTCCCGGTGCATCACACCCCGCTGGTGCCCGGCGGTCAGCGCGTCGAGTACGGCGAGCCCGATGCGGGCGCACTCCGCGGGGGCCAGCGAACCGTGCCGGCCGACCATGTCGCGCAGGTCCACGGCGTCCGCCACGTACTCCATGACGATCCACGGCAGCCCCTCGTGCTCCAGCACGTCATGGACGGTCACCACATGGGGGTGCCCGCGCAGCCCCGCCGCGTTCCGCGCCTCGGCCCGGGCACGCGCGACCCGGGCCTCCCGCTCGGCCTCGGCGTAGGCCGGGTTGCTGAACACGATCTCCTTGAGCGCGACTTCACAGGCCAGCCGCTGGTCATGTGCGAGCCACACATGTCCCATTCCGCCACTGCCCAGCCGGTTCAGCAGGAGATAACGACCGGCGATGACCCGGCCCACTCCCGAGGTCGGCGATCCCTGTGGCATCCGGAGCCTCCTTCCGGGTCCGCGTCACGTCTCGGTGGTGGTGAGGGTGGGCGTGCCGGTGACTGGGGCGCTGCTCGTCACGGAGGCGCTGGTGGTCACGGGAGCGCTCGTCACCGGGGCGCTGCTGGAGACCGGTGCGCTCGCCGAGGGCGGGTCGGTGACCACCGAGGGCGAGTCGGGCCTAGGAGAACTGCGGGACGGTGAACTGCTCGGCGGCGGTGGAGGTTTGCTCGCGGGCGAGGACGGGGGTGGCGACGAGGGCGGGGCCGAGGAGGTGGGCGGCGTGGACGTGGACGGTGGCGCCGGGGAGGTCGGCGGGCTCAGGGTCGGTCCGGAAGTCGTCGGCCCGGAAGGCGTCGGCTCGGAGGTCGTCGGACCCGGGGGAGTGGAAGGAGTGCCGCCGCTCGTCCCACCGGCCACGCTCAGCCGCACATACGCCCCGAACCGCAGCTCGGTCCCGGCCGGCGGATCGGTCGCGGTGACCTTCGTGTCGTCGGACGGCGGCGCGCTCCCGCTGTACCCGACGGCCAGCCCGCTGCTCACCAGTCGCTTCCGGGCCTGTCCGAACGTCGCCCCGGTCAGGTCCGGTACGGCGTGCCGCCGCCGGGTGTCGAAGGCGGTGTCGTGCTTGCCGGTCGTACCGATCGGCCGCTCGATACCGCGGTCGGGATCGCCGACGTCGACGAGGGCGAGCCGCTCCATCTTCTGCGCGGCCGGACGTACGGCCACGACCGAGGACGCCTGGTATCCGCTCCACTTCTTGTTGCCGTCAGAGAACTTGACGGAAATCCGGCTCGCGTCGCCCTTGAAGGGCCGCAGCGGATTTCCGCACGAGCACTTCGCGGCGGGTTCCCCCTGCTCGTCGACGAGAATCGCGATTCCCGCCTGGAGAAGGGAGTTGTAGGGCGTGGCCTTTCCCTTTTTGTAGTCGTGGTTCTGTACGAGAGTGTCGTGACGCAGGAGTACGGGTGTGAGTCGATCCAGATAGCCCGGTATCTGGTCCGTGGTGATACCCAGTACGCCCGACCAGGCAACGGCCTTCGAACGATTCGCGGGATCGGTCAGGAACCTCTTGAGCTTCGCCACGTCACAGACGGTCGGCTTCTTGGTGCCGCCGTACAGACCGGGTGTGTCCCCTTGCTGCAACGTGCCCTGCACCGGCAGCGAACGCACCACGGAGTCCTGCCCCAGTCCCTGTTTCTCGTCGAAGAAAGGCGCGAGCGACGGAACTCCGGTGGCGACGGCCTTCACGGCGAACGCGTGTGCGCTTCCACCGCATCCACTCACGACCAGGACGCAGACGAGCAGCACGGCGATCCTGCGGATCACCGAAATTCCGGTCCTTTGCACAACTGCGCGAATTGTCATTACCGTTCCCCCCGGTGGCGGTTCCCCCATCGCGCTTTATGCTACTGAACGAAATTGCCGCTCAGTTGCCGCATGTGTTCAATTGCCCCGTGTGTTCAATGAGGCCAAATAGGCGTTGTACGCCGCGAGTTCCTTGTCGCCGTCCCGGTCGGCGGCCCGGTCCTGCCGCTTGGCCTGCCGCTGTTCCGAGCTGTACCACTGGAACAGCAGGGCGATCAGCACCAGCACGGACGGCACCTCGCTGAACGCCCAGGCGATACCGCCGGCCGCGTTCTGATCGGACAGCGCGTCGATGCCGAGCGAGGCGGGCGGGTTCTTGAACGTCTCGACCATCGGCTCCGACGCCATCATCAACGCGATGCCGAAGAACGCGTGGAACGGCATCCCGGCGAACAGCTCCAGCATGCGCATCAGATAACCGGGCCGACTCGGCCCCGGGTCCACACCCATGATCGGCCAGAAGAACACCACACCCACGGCGAGGAAGTGCACCATCATCGCGATGTGCCCGGTCTTCGACCCCATCAGGAAATCGAAGATCGGCGTGAAGTACAGCGCGTAGAGGCTCGCGATGAACAGCGGGATCGTGAACGCCGGATGCGTGATGATCTTCATGTACCGGCTGTGCAGAAACATCAACAGCAGCTCACGGGGCCCCTTGCGTCCCCGGGCCGCCGGAGGCAGCGCGCGCAATGCCAGGGTGACCGGAGCACCGAGCAGCAACAGGATCGGCGTCAACATGCTGATGACCATGTGCTGCACCATGTGCACGCTGAACATGACCATGCCGTAGTCATTGAGTTTGGTGCACATCACCAGCCCGATGGTCAGCACACCGATGACGAAAGAGATCGTCCGCCCCACAGGCCACGAGTCCCCCCGCCGCCGCAACCGCACGACCCCCCAGCCGTAAAGCCCGAGCCCGAGCAGGCAGGCGGTCAGGAAGAACGGGTCGGCCGACCACTCAAGCCCGCGCCCAAAGGTAAACGGCGGCAGATCCATGGTCATACCGTGCCCGCCGTGATCCATCGAACGGCTCCTGATTCGTGGGGGTGTGCGTCGTCTGTCCGCACCAGGGTAGAACCGCCCCGGGCCGCTTCTGCGACCGGGGCCAGCGGAACCCCCTAAGGGGCGCGGGGAACTGCGCGACCAGCCCCCACGCACCCGCACCCGACGAACTACCTCACGGCGTTCAGAGCACGCACTCAGCTTCTTCGTACCGATCAGCAGGCACGGTCTTCAGAGTCTCAACCGCATCCGCCAACGACACCATCACAATGTCCGTCCCCCGAAGCGCGGTCATCTTCCCGAACTCCCCCCGATGCGCAGCCTCCACCGCATGCCACCCAAACCGAGTGGCAAGCACACGGTCATACGCGGTCGGCGTACCCCCACGCTGCACATGCCCAAGAATCACCGGCCGCGCTTCCTTACCGAGCCGCTCCTCCAGCTCGATGGACAGCTGCCGCGCGATCCCCGCGAAGCGCTCGTGGCCGTAGACATCCTTCTTGCCCTCGTCGAAGTCCATGGACCCCGCACGCGGCTTGGCACCCTCCGCCGCGACCACTATCGCGAACCTCTTGCCCGCCTCGAAGCGTTCGCCGACCCGAGCCGCCAACTCCTCGATGTCGAAGGGCCGTTCAGGTACGACGATGGCGTGCGCGCCGGCCGCCATGCCGGAGTGGAGCGCGATCCAGCCGGTGTGGCGGCCCATGACCTCCACGACCAGGACGCGCTGGTGGGACTCGGCGGTCGTCTTGAGCCGGTCGAGCGCCTCGGTCGCGACACCTACGGCCGTGTCGAAGCCGAAGGTGACGTCCGTGACGGCGATGTCGTTGTCGATGGTCTTGGGGACGCCGACGACCGGGAGACCGGCGTCGTACATCAGCTTGGCCGCCTTGAGCGTGCCCTCGCCGCCGATCGGGATGATGGCGTCGAGGCCGAGCTCCTCGACATGACCTCGGGCCCGCTCGACGCCGTCCCGGAGCTGGGAGGGCTGGACGCGGGAGGAGCCGAGGATGGTGCCGCCGCGAGCGAGGATGCCGCTCACCGCGTCGAGGTCGAGCTTGAGGTAGTCGCACTCCAGGAGGCCCTTCCAGCCGTCCCGGAAGCCGATGACCTCGTCGCCATGGTCGACGACGGCGCGGTGCACGACGGACCGGATGACGGCGTTCAGGCCGGGGCAGTCGCCGCCGGACGTGAGGACACCAATGCGCATAGCCCGAAAGAACCTTCTCGACGTGGACCGGGACCGGACCACGTTGTCCGGTATGAACCCCGCCACCCTAGCGGCAGAAGGGGGCGGGGTCGTAGCGTGCGTCCGCCTGCTGGACGACCCCGCTCACCTGCGCGGACGAGCCGTCAGACGGGCTGGTTGCCGGTATCCGACGAGAAGATGGACTCCTGGTTCAGGCAGGCTGCTGAGCTGCGCTGATGCGCTCGTTGCGGAGCGCCTCGTACCAGCGGTCGTCGATCGGCGGCAGCGCGTTCACATCGAGGGCCAGCTTCAGCAG
The DNA here is from genome assembly GCF_000367365.1 of Streptomyces prunicolor NBRC 13075. Lineage (GTDB taxonomy): Bacteria > Actinomycetota > Actinomycetes > Streptomycetales > Streptomycetaceae > Streptomyces > Streptomyces prunicolor. The sequence goes on from NZ_BARF01000051.1 coordinate 249,780, forward strand.
CAGGTCCGCGATCAGCGGGTTGCGAGCGAGCACGGGCCCGTGCATGTACGTACCGAACACGGTGTCGTTGTACGCGCCCTCCGTGCCGTCGCCCGTGCCGTTGCCCTTGCCGAGCCGTACCTGCGCGAACGGGCGGGCGGTGGGGCCGAGATGGGTGACGCCCTGGTGGTTCTCGAAGCCGGTCAGCTGGGGCAGGCCCAGGCGCGCGTCGATGTCGCCGAGCACGTCACCGACGCACCGCTCGCCCTCGCCGCGCGTCGACACCACGTCGAGCAGGCCGAGGCCGGGCTCGCGCTGGCCGAGGTCGTTGATGAACTCGTGGCCGAGGATCTGGTAGCCGGCGCACACCGAGAAGACGATCGCGCCGTTGCCGACCGCCCGGTGCAGGCCGCCGTCACGGCGCAGCCGCTCCGCCGCGAGCCGCTGCGGACGGTCCTCGCCGCCGCCGATCAGGTAGATGTCGCCCGAGGTCGGGATGGGCTGGTCGCTGCGCACGTCCAGCCGGGCCACGTCGAGGCCGCGCTGCCGCGCCCGGCGTTCCACGACAAGGGCGTTGCCCTGGTCGCCGTAGGTGCTCAGCAGGTCCGGGTAGATCCACACCAGACGCAGCTGGTTGTCGCTCATGGTCAATTCGTCCTCTGAGTCTCAGTTGCCGACGCGGCGGCGCAGGTCTTGGAACGCGGTGTAGTTCGCGATGACCTCGATGCGGCCGGGCGGCGCCTGCTGCACGGCCTGGTCGAGGTTGTCGCAGACCTGGAAGTGCTGGCCCGCCACTTCCAGTCGGACCGCGAGGTCCAGCTTGCGGTCGCCCACGACGAAGATGGGGTGGCCGGTCAGTCGGGTGTAGTCGACGTCCCACAGCCACGAGGTGTCGGTGCCGTCGGCGCCGCGCGCGTTCACCGAGAGGATCACCGGGGTCGGCGGCGGATCGATCAGGCTGAACGTTTCGAGCCAGCCCGCCGGGTTCTTCGCCAGCAGCAGTCGCAGGTCGCGCTGCATGAACTGGACGACGTCATAACGCCCGGCGACGGCCTGCACCCGGTACATGCGCTCCAGGGCGACCTGCGGCGGCACCCCGAACACGGCGGCGACGGCGGCCGAGGAGGCGGCGTTGGCCTTGTTGGCACGCCCCGGCAGCTGGAGGTGAATGGGCCAGGCGGAGCCGTGCGGATCAAGCACATGATCCCCGGAGAGCGCCCAACTCGGCGTCGGCCGCCGGAACCCGCACTCCCCGCAGAACCAGTCGTCACCGGGCCGCTGCATCACGCCACCGCACGAAGGACACGACCAGGCGTCGTCCTTCCACATCTGCCCGGCGGCGACCCAGATCACGTTGGGGGAGGAGGAAGCGGCCCACACGACCAACGGGTCGTCGGCATTGGCGACGACGACGGCCTTGGAACCCGACAGCCCCTCACGCCAGTTCTCCGCGAGCATGCGGGTCTCGGCCGCGCGGTCCAACTGGTCGCGGGAGAGGTTGAGCAGGGCGATGCACTTGGGGTCGGTGTCACGGGCGACGCCGGCGAGGTACTTCTCGTCGACCTCGATGACACCGAACTTGGCGTCCGAGCCGCCGGCCAGCGCCGAGGTGATACCGGCGGGCATGTTGGCGCCGAGCGCGTTCGAGACGACCTCGCCGGCGGCCCCGAGGGCCTCGGCGATCAACCGTGTCGTCGTGGTCTTGCCGTTGGTGGCCGAGACGAGCGTCACGTCCAGGTTCTGTGCGAGCCGGGCGAGCAGGTCGGGGTCGAGTTTGAGTGCCACTCGGCCGCCGATCACCGATCCGCTGCCCCGCCCCGCGGCACGCGATGCCGCCGCGACCGCCTTGCCCGCCGTCACGGCCAGCTTGGCCCGCGGCGTGAGCGGGTCCGAGTTGCCTGCCATCAGTTCTCGATCCTCCTTGCGTACGCGCCGCGCCTCTGCCTCCGGCAACGTGGTGTGGACCTCAGCCTATCGAGATCCTTATCGGTGCCCGAACCGCGGCACCGCGAACCCCTCGCGGCGGGCGTGCGCCGTAGAGAACCGTACCCTTGCGGCCATGCGATACGGCTCCATCCCGGGCGCCCACGGGCGAGTCCGCCCCCTCACCCTGCTCGGCGACCCACTGCTTCACACCTCCTGCGCGGAAGTAACAGACTTCGGCCCGGAACTCGCCCGCCTCGTCGAGGACTTGTTCGCGACGATGTACGCGGCCCAGGGGGTCGGCCTCGCCGCGAACCAAGTAGGCGAGTCCCTACGGGTCTTCGTCTACGACTGCCCCGACGACGAGGACACCCGCCACCTCGGCCATGTGGTCAACCCACGCCTCGTGGAGACGGACGGTGTGGTGTTGCGGGGACCGGAGGGGTGCTTGTCCCTGCCGGGCCTGGAGGCGGGGACGGAGCGCTACGACCACGCGGTGGTCGAGGGTTTCACGGTGACCGGAGACCCGATCACCGTGCACGGGACGGGTTGGTTCGCGAGGTGCTTGCAGCACGAGTACGACCACGTGGAGGGCCGGGTATACGCGGACCACTTGACGGGCTGGCGCCACAAACGCTTGATGCGACAGGTGGGCCGAGCTTCATGGTCCCGGTGAGCGAAGGTTTTTGAGGGGCGCGGGGCTGTGCCGATGTGCGGCTCCGCCGCGCGGGCGCGACCACCTCTCAGCACCGGTGAGTGAAGGTTTTT
>NZ_BARF01000050.1 GCF_000367365.1 Streptomyces prunicolor NBRC 13075
GCCGTACCGCCACGCCCCCGACCCCACCACGCACCTGCGGGCGCCCCCACCCACCACCCCCGCGCGGGCGCCACGCACCCCGGATCACCCGATATGGGCGATTCCCGTGGCAGCCTGTCCGTCGTCACAGTCACAGCCCGCACTTCCGAAGGTGAGCACCATGACCACCCTTCACCTGGAGCACTCCGCCCACACCCACGCGCACGGCCCGGACTGCGGCCACGCCACGGTGCCGCACGGCGACCACGTCGACTACGCGCACGACGGCCACCTGCACCGCGAGCACGGCGGCCACTGGGACGAGTGCGAGCCCGGCGGCCACGTCGCCCACCAGGAGCACGCGCACCAGCACGGCCAGGACTGCGGATACGAGAGCGTCCTGCACGGCGACCACATCGACTACGTGCACGACGGCCACCGCCACGCCCAGCACGACGGCCACTGGGACGACCACTGAGCCGACGCCCGCGGCCCGCAACGGCCCGGAACCACCAACCCACACAGCTCCCCGTCGCCCGGCGCGGGGAGCTGTCGGCATATCGTGGCCCCGGTCACGTTTCACTCACCCACTGGACGACATACCGACCGGTCGGCATGATGGGTGGAGACCTGTTCCTCTGCTCGTAGGAGTGATGTATGAGCCCCGACCACCCGCCCGGACTCGATCTCGACCGGCTGCGCGGTCTGCTCGACCGCGAGCGGCCCGGCCTGGTGACCGGTGCCCTGTCCGGCCGGCTGATCGAGGGCGGACGGTCGAACCTCACCTACGCGGTCACCGACGACACCGCGAAGTGGGTCGTACGGCGCCCCCCGCTCGGCCACGTGCTGGCCACCGCGCACGACATGAAGCGCGAGCACCGCGTGATCAGCGCCCTGCACCCGACGAACGTGCCGGTGCCGAAACCCATCCTCCTGTGCGAGGACGACGAGGTGCTCGGGGCGCCGTTCTACGTCATGGAGTTCGTGGAGGGCACCCCGTACCGCACCGCAGACGACCTCGCCCCGCTCGGCGCGGACCGCACCCGGGGCGCGGTACTCGAACTGGTCGACACCCTGGTCGAGTTGCACGCGGTGGACCCCGCACAAGTAGGCCTCGCGGACTTCGGCCGCCCCGAGGGCTTCCTGGACCGCCAACTGCGCCGCTGGGGCAAGCAGTTGGACGCTTCTCGCAACCGGGACCTGGCCGGGGTCGAAGAGCTCCACGCGGCCCTCGGCCACCGCCTCCCCAACTCCCCCGCACCAGCGGTGGTCCACGGCGACTACCGCCTCGACAACGTCCTGATCGGCACAGCGAGTGAGCCGGAGGGGCGCGCCGGTGTCGAGAGTCCGAACGCGCGGAGGCCCGAAGGGCTGAGCACGATCGGGCTCTCGACACCGGCTTCGGCGCCCCGGAGGGGAGCGGAGCCAAAAAAGGGCGTCGACAAGATCAAGGCGATCCTCGACTGGGAGATGTCCACCCTCGGCGACCCGCTCACCGACCTGGGCCTGCTGGTGATGTACAGCATCCCGCTGGACCTCCCCAACTCCCCCATTTCCACGACCGCTTCGGCCCCCGGCCACCCCACCCCGGCCGAGCTGATCGAGCGATACGCCGCGCGCTCGGGGCGCGACGTGTCGTCGGTCGCCTGGTACACGGCCTTCGCGTGGTTCAAGCTCGCCGTGATCCTGGAGGGCATCCACTACCGCTACACCCTGGGCCAGACGGTCGGCCGCGGCTTCGACCGCATCGGCGAGCTGGTCCCCGTCTTCATCGAGCACGGCCTGACCACCCTTCAGGAGGGCTGATCCACCATGGACTTCGCGTTCGACGCACACACCGAGGAACTGCGCGCCAAGCTCCTGGCCTTCATGGACGAGTACGTCTACCCGGCCGAGCCGGTCGCCGAGGAACAGCGCGCACAACTCGCCTCCCCCTGGGACACCCCCGCGATCGTTGGGGAGTTGAAGGCGGAGGCACGCAAGCAGGGCCTGTGGAACCTCTTCCTTCCCGACGCCGAGTACGGCGGCGGGCTCACCAACCTCCAGTACGCCCCCCTCGCCGAAATCACCGGCCGCTCCCCCCACTTGGCGCCCACCGCGCTGAACTGCGCGGCACCGGACACCGGCAACATGGAGGTGCTGTACCAGTTCGGCGACGAGCAGCAGAAGAAGCAATGGCTGGAGCCACTGCTCGCAGGCGAGATCCGCTCGGCATTCGCGATGACAGAACCAGAGGTGGCCTCCTCGGACGCCACCAACATCACGACCCTCATCGAGCGGGACGGCGACGACTACGTCATCACGGGCCGCAAGTGGTACATCTCCGGGGCGATGAACCCGGACTGCAAGATCTTCATCGTGATGGGCAAGACGGACCCGGACGGCGCGGACATCCGCCGCCAGCAGTCCATGATCCTGGTCCCGCGGGACACCCCGGGCGTCACGGTCAAGCGCGCGATGCAGGTCTTCGGCTACGAGGACCACTCCCACGGCGGCCACGCCGAGGTGATCTTCGACCACGCGCGCGTGCCGGCGACGAACCTGATCGGCGAGGAGGGCGGCGGCTTCGCCATCGCCCAGGCGCGGCTCGGCCCGGGCCGTATCCACCACTGCATGCGGCTGATCGGCATGGCCGAGCGGGCGATCGAGCTGATGTGCCAACGCGCCGTCTCCCGCGTCGCGTTCGGCAAGGCGCTGGCCCAACAGGGCGTCGTCCACAACTGGATCGCGGACGCGCGGGTGGCCGTGGAGCAACTGCGGCTGCTGGTCCTGAAGACGGCCTGGATGATGGACACGGTCGGCAACAAGGGCGCCCACGCGGAGATCCAGGCCATCAAGATCGCCACCCCGCGTACGGTCGTCGGCATCCTCGACAAGGCGATCCAGCTGCACGGCGCGGGCGGCGTGAGCCAGGACTTCCCGCTGGCCGAGCTGTACGCGAGCGCCCGCACCCTGATGCTGGCCGACGGCCCGGACGAGGTGCACCAACGGTCGCTGGCACGCCGGGAGTTGAAGAAGTACCTGTAGCACGCGAGGAGTTGGAGGGGCGCGCACCCGGTGTGCGCACCCCTCCAGCCCTGTTCCCCCGAGGTAGCCCCGTCCCCCCGAGGCCGCCCCGTTCCCCCGAGGTGGATGGTCAGTTGGGCGTGCTCGCCTTCAGCGTCCAGCCCTGTCGGCAGGTGTGGCCGAAGGTGCCGATGTCACAGCCCTCGACGGTGAAGACGTAGGCGCCGGTGTTCCGCTCCAGCACCCGGATCCGGCCGGCGGTCCCGCCCCCGAACTCCCGCTGGGTGCCCCCGGGGTCGGAGGCACTGGTCCAGCGGACCAGGAACCTGTCGTAGCGGTGCTCCGGGGCCGTCGTACCCCAGTTGAAGTAGGCGTAGCCGCGGTCCTCCCACGCGGCGACGACCATGTTCGAGCCCTGGCGCGGCGACCAGGTGGCGGTGCCGTAGGTGAAGTACTGGCGCTTCCCGGCGTACACATTGTTCAGGTAGACGTCCCTGGTGCCACTGGTCGGGCAGCCCAGCCAGCCACCGGCCCCGCCGAGCGCGCTCCAACGCTGGTAGATGTGCGGCTCGTTCACCGCGGTACCGCACGCGGCCCGGGCGGGCGTCTGCGCCGCGGCCGGTACGGCCGCCGTGCCGCCGAGCGCGAGCAGGGAGCCCAGGACAACGCCGGTGAAGCGCCGCTTCGTTGACAGCATGATGTTTCCCCCGTTGATTCTTGCGTCGGTTCCTGCGGTGGTTCCTGTCGACCGGTCCTGCGGTGTGCCCGCCGTCCCGCTGCTACGAGCATCACGGCACCGACGGCCGGGAGTTGAGGGGAAGCCCTCGGGCGGCGCCGGGGACCTCTCCCGGGTGGACCGGGAAGCGTTCCCGGGACACCCGGGCGCCGCGCCCCCACGATGGGACGCATGGACGACCGCGACGGGCGCACCCGGCCACGTACGGCGACGGCGTACGTGCTGCTGGGGCTGGCGGCCCTCCAAGTGGCGGTCGGGGCGGTCGCGTTGGCGGCGGCCGGGGTCTCCGCCGCGGACGTGATCCGCTACGACATGGTCGTCGACCTGGCGGTCGGTCTCACCTACCCGGTCTGCGGCACGGTGATCGCGCTGCACCGGCCGCGCAATCCCATCGGCTGGCTGCTGATCGCGTACGGTCTCGGCCACGCGTTCACGGGTCTGTCGATCGGGCTGGCCGTCGAGGGCCTACGGCTGGGCTGGTCACCGGAGTTGCTGCACGCGCTGACCACCATCGGCCGCCACACCTGGATCCTGGGCAGCTCCACGGCGTTCGTGCTCGTGTTCTTCCTGTTCCCCGACGGCCGGCTGCCCGACCGCCGCTGGCGCTGGGCCCTGGTCGCCCAACTCCTGTCCTCCCCGCTCGACTTCGCGATCTGGGCGCGCGACGACTGGGGGCTGTACCACGGCACGCCGGCCCAGCCGTCGTACCTCCCGGTGCCGGACGGCTGGATGCCCGTCCTGCGGGACATCGAGACCGCGAAGGCCTGCCTGGTGCTGGCCGCCGTGTTCGCCGTCTTGGCCGTGCGTCACCGGCGCGGCGGCGAACAGGACCGCCGCCGACTCCTGTGGCTGATCGCGGGGTTGCTGCCGCTGGCGTTGAGCGTGGCCCTCCAGATCATCGGCTTCCCGGCGGTCTACACGTCCTGCTGCACCCTGTTCCTGCCGACCGCCATCATGATCGCCGTGGTCCGCGAGGAACTCCTCGACATCCGCCTGGTCGTCTCCCGCAGCCTGCTCTACGGCGCGCTCACGGTCGGCGTGATCGTCACCTACGTCGGCCTGGTCACCTCGGTCCAGTCCCTCCTCAACCCCGACCCCGCGCTGCTCGGTCCGGCCCTGATCACCGTCACCCTCGCCGTCGCCTTCGAACCCGCCCGCCGTCTGGTCCAACGCATGGTCGGCCACGCCCTGTACGGCGACCGGCACGACCCGGTGCGCGCGGTCTCCCGCATCGGCGAACGGCTGGCCGGCACCGGCGTCGGCGCGGTCCCGGAGGCGGTGGGCGAGGCGCTGCGGCTGCCGTACGTGTGCGTGGAGTCGAAGTCCGGGGTGACGGACGGGAGTTGGGGCGAGCCCGGGGAACACATCCACGCCATACCGCTCGACTACGACGGCCGCACGGTCGGCGCGCTGGTGATCGGGCTGCGCCCCGGCGAACAGCAGCCCGACACCGCCGACTTGGCGGTCCTGGAGCTGCTCGCGGTACCGCTGGCCGCAGCACTGCACGCCACCGACCTCACCCGCCAGCTCCAGCACTCCCGCGAACGGATCGTCGCCGCCCGTGAGGAGGAACGGCGCCGGATCCGCCGCGACCTGCACGACGGGCTCGGCCCGACCCTCGCCGGAGCCGCCTTCCAGGCCGACGCCGTACGCAATCTGCTCACGTTCGATCCGGAGCGGGCGGCGGAGCTGCTCACCGAGTTGCGGTCCGAGGTCGGGGGCGCGGTCGCGGAGGTGCGGCGCCTCGTGGACGGGCTACGGCCGCCGGATCTGGACCAGTTGGGGCTGCTGGGCGCGTTGCGGGAGCGGGCGGTGCGGCTGTCCTGGCGGGCGGACGGCACCCCGGTCCAGGTGCGGGTCCGGGCGCCGGAGCGGTTGCCTGCGCTGCCCGCCGCCGTCGAGGTGGCCGCGTACCGCATCGCGATCGAGGCGCTGACCAACGCGGCCCGGCACGCCCGGGCCTCCCGCGTGGACCTGCACATCGAGATCGGCGACGGGCTGCGCCTGGAGGTGTGCGACGACGGTTCGCCGGTGGACGAGGAGACCGCGTGGACGCCGGGCGTGGGCATCACGTCGATGCAGGAGCGCGCGGCGGAGTTGGGCGGCCGGTGTGTGGCGGGGCGGGGGCGGGTGGTGGCGACGCTGCCGTTGGGAGAAGTGACGTGATGGAACGAGAACCCGGCGGCGAGGACGACGAGGACGCGCTGCGGGTCGTCCTAGCCGACGACCATCCCGTGGTCCGTACCGGGCTGGCCGCGCTCCTTGAGTCCGTGCGGGACGGCACCCCGCGCGTGCGGGTCGTCGGGGTCGCCGCGAGCGGGCGGGAGGCGGTACGGGCGGCGGTGACCCTGCGCCCGCACGTGGTGGTGATGGACATCCGGATGCCCGACCTGAACGGCATCGAGGCGACCCGGGAGATCGGCCGGGTGGCGCCCCGGGTGGCCGTGCTGATGCTCACCATGGTCGAGGAGGACGACTCGGTGTTCGCCGCGATGCGGGCGGGCGCCCTGGGCTATGTCCTCAAGGGCGCGGGCCAGGACGAGATCGTCCGGGCGATCCGGGCGGTGGCCGCGGGCGAGGCGATCTTCGGCCCCGGTGTCGCGAGGCGCGTGCTCGGCCAGCTCAGCCGGCCCCCGGACCGCCCCGACCCCTGCCCGACACTCACCCCGCGCGAACGGGACGTACTCGCGCTGATCGCCGACGGCCAGCCGAACTCGGCGGTGGCCACCCGCCTGGGTCTGTCACCGAAGACGGTCAGCAACCACATGTCGGCGGTCCTGGCCAAGCTGGGCGTCACCGACCGCGCGCAGGCGGCGGCCTGGGCCCGGGAGGCGGGGCTCACCCACCCACCGGAAGCGTGAGGACGTACTCGTGCGGGCGTACTACGGCCGCAGCGCCCGCATCAGCAGGTCCGCCAGGTGGTCGGCGACCTCCTGGGGCGTCAGCGGGCCGCCGGGGCGGTACCAGGTCGACAGGTGGTGGACCGAGCCGAAGTGGTAGTCGACGACGAGGTCGGCCGGGGTCGCCGTGGAGAAGACGCCCTCGCGCTGGCCCTCCTCGACCAGCCCGCGGAAGCGCTCGTGGTAGCGCCGGCGCTCGGCACGCACCTGCTTGTTCTTCTCCGGGCTGAGGTGGTGCATGGACCGGAAGAAGATCGACGCGTCGTCGAGGTTGTCGATCGTCGTCACGACGACGTCCGCGGCAGCGGCCCGCAGCCGCTTCTCGATCGGCTCGTCGGCGTTCGCGAACACCTCGAGGCGCTCCTGCTGGACGCGCAGCACGCGCGCGTACACCTCGTGCAGGAGGTCGTCCTTGGAGCCGAAGTAGTGGTACAGCGCCCCCTTGGTGACGCCCGCGGCCTCGACGATCTCCTGCACTGAGGTGCGGTCGTAGCCTTGTTCGGCGAAAAGCCGGGTGGCGGCGGCGAGGAGCCGCTGCGGGACAGGAGCCCCGTCTCCGTCGGTCGTCCTGGGCACTGCCGCCACCTGCCTTTTCTGGCTGTTCACTCGCTGTCGTGCGACCGGGAACGCAGTTCCCGCCGGAGGATCTTCCCACTTGCCGTCTTCGGCAGGTCGGGCAGGATCTCCACCTGGCGGGGGTATTTGTAAGCGGCCAGTCTCTCCTTGCAGTACACGGCGAATTCATCGGGGTCGGTTTCGGCGCCCGGCCGGAGACTGATGTACGCCTTCACGGTCTCGCCCCGATACCCGTCAGGGATGCCGACGACGGCCGCCTCGCGCACCGCCGGATGGGTGTACAGCACGTCCTCGACCTCGCGCGGCCACACCTTGAAGCCGGACGCGTTGATCATGTCCTTCTTGCGGTCGACGACGTACAACCAGCCCTGCGGGTCCATGAACCCGATGTCACCGGTGCGCAGCTCACCGTCCGGGAAGGTCTCGGCGGTGGCGTCGGGGCGCCGCCAGTACCCGGGCACGACCTGCGGCCCGCGCACGAGGATCTCGCCCTGCTCCCCGAACGGCACCTCCTCGCCCTGGTCGTCGACGATCCGTACGACCGTGTTCGGCCCCGGCGCTCCGACGGCCAGCGTCCCGGAGACCGGGTCGACGGGCGCCTCCAGGTCCTGCGGCACGGACGCGCAGGGCGCGGTGCACTCGGTGAGGCCGTAGCCGTTGCGGATGTACGGCCCGAAGTCGGCCCGGAACTTCTCCACCAGGGCGGGCGGCAGGGGCGCGCCGCCGGAGGAGATGTTCACGAAGGACGAGAAGTGGTCGGGTGTGACCGCCGGGTGCGCGGCCAGCGCCATGAAGGCCGTCGAGGGGCCGACGGTGTAGGCCGGCCGGTGTTCGGCGAACGCGTCGAGGACGACGCCCGACTCGAAGCGGTACGCGAGGACGAGCAGGCCCGCGCTGTTGAGGCACGCGGCGAGTTCGCAGACCATCCCGGTGATGTGGAACAGCGGAGCCATCGCGAAGTACACGGGAGCCTCGGGCAGCCGCAGGCCCGTCCGCTGCCGTTCCGCGTTGGTCATGATGTTGCCGTGGGTGTTGGTGGCCCCCTTGGGGGCGCCGCTGGTGCCCGAGGTGTAGCTGATGAGCGCGATGTCGGACGGACCGAGGTCACGGCCCTCGGGTGCCGGGTTCCCCTGCCGGGCGACGGCCACCAGGTCCTCGGCGTCCTCCGCCTGCGGGAGCCGCTCGAAGGTGAGCACGCGCGCGTCGTTGCGGGTTTGGAAATCCAACTCGCACCCGGTGAGCACGATCGGCACCGGCGAGCCGCTCTCCGCGACCGCGGCCACCGTCTCGCGCAGATACGACTCCCAGGCCCGGTCGGAGCAGATCAGCGCGGTCACCTCGCCGTCCCGCAGGACATGGGTGACCTCCCCCGACTTGTACATCGGGTTGACGGGGACGACGATCGCGCCGGCCTTCCAGGCACCGAGCAGCGCGAGCACGAAGTGCGGCGAGTTCTGCAACAGGATCGCCACCCGGTCGCCGCGCTCCAGGCCACGGGCGGCGAGATACCCGGCGACGGAGTCGCTCAGCTCGTCGACCTCGCGGTAGCTGAGCCGCCCGTCGAAGTAGGCGAGCGCGGCGCGGTCCTGGTGCTCCGCGGCGACCGCGCGGAACGCGTGCACCAGGGAGTCAGGAGGGCTGATCGGCGCCTTCTGCGCCTCGTTGAGCAGCCCCAGCCAGGGCTTGGCGGCATACAGGGAGTCGGTCACTCTCCGGCCTCCCACTTCTGCTGAATGTGGTTCATGGTGGTCAGCCAGCGATCCGGCTCGGTGGCCCGGGCCTGGTAGTACCCGGCGACCTCAGGATGCGGCAGGATCAGGAACCGCTCCTCCGCGATCCCCTTCATCAGCGCGTCGGCGACAGCATCGGGCTCAATGGCGGTCGGCTGAAGCACCAGGTCACCCGCGCTGCCGGTGGCGGCCAGCATGTCGGTACGCACACCCTGCGGACAGATCGCGTGGACCTTGATCCCCCGGTGCCGATACGTCAGCGACAGCCACTCGGCGAAGGCGTACGCACCGTGCTTGGTGACGCTGTAGGGCGCGGCCCCGATCATGGTCAGCAGCCCGGCCGCGGACACGGTCGACACGAACCGCCCACCGCCCCGCTCCAGCCACCCCGGGATCAAGGCCTCGGCGGCCCGCACATGAGCCATGACGTTGACGTCCCAGGCCAGCGCCCAGACGTCTTCCCCGGCCGCTTCCGACCCACCGGAGCCGACCCCGGCGTTGGCGCAGTAGATGTCGACGGCCCCACCGAGAGCGTCCCGGGCTTCCCCCACAACAGCCGAGGCATCCCCGGGTACGGCGATCGCCCCGATCTCATCGGCGACGGCTTTCACACGGTCGGCATCAAGGTCGTTCACCACGACCCGGGCCCCTTCGGCAGCGAACCGCCGCGCAAGCGCAGCCCCGATGCCACCCCCGGCCCCCGTGACGACTACCCCGGCACCCTGAACGGCTTCCACCATCGGTCTCCTTCGACTGCGGCTCCACTGCCCAGCCAGACTAACCGGTCGGTATGTAGCACCGGAAGGGCAGGCGCCCCGACAGGGGCGCGGGGAACGGCGCGAGCAACCACAACGGACCCGCACCCTACGAACGACATGCGGCAGCCCCTACCGTGCCCACATGCCCCTCACCAGAAGGACCCTCCTGGCAGCAACCCCGGCGGCAACCCTCACCCCAGCAACCACCAAACCCCGCGCCCTACGCACCGGCTTCGAACAACTGGCCGCACACGACTACGCCCAGCTCAACGGCCAACGAACCGGCATCGTCACCAACCCCACCGGCATCACCAGAGACGCCCACCACATCGTCGACGTCATGCACGCAAGCCCCCACGTGAACCTCACCGCGGTCTTCGGCCCAGAACACGGCTTCCGAGGCACCGCACAGGCCGGCGGCTCCGAGGGCTACTACACCGACCCGGCAACCAAACTCCCGGTCTACGACACGTACTTGAAGAGCGGCCAGCCACTCGCCGACATCTTCAAGACCGCCGCAGTGGACACCATCGTCTTCGACATCCAGGACGTAGGCGCCCGCTTCTACACCTACATCTGGACCCTCTACGACTGCATGGAGGCGGCCCAACTCGCCGGCAAACGCTTCGTCGTCCTCGACCGCCCCAACCCGGTGACCGGCCGCGCCGCCCAAGGCCCGGTCCTGCACAGGGAGTTCGCGACCTTCGTAGGCCGACAGCCGATCGCACAGGCACACGGCATGACGGTCGCCGAGCTGGCGCGGCTGTTCAACGGGGAGTTCCTGACAAAGCCCGTCCCCCTGGAGACCGTACTGATGACGGGCTGGAAGCGTTCGGAGTTCTACGACGCCTGGTCGCTACCGTGGGTACCACCGAGCCCCAACATGCCGACGCCGGACACCGCGCTCGTGTACTCGGGGACGTGTCTCTTCGAGGGCACGAACCTGTCCGAGGGCCGCGGCACCACCCGCCCCTTCGAACTGCTCGGCGCGGAGGGCATCGACGGGCGTTGGGCGGCTGCGGCGAATCAACTCGGGCTGCCCGGCGTGCACTTCAGGGAGGCCTACTTCGCGCCGACCTTCTCCAAGTTCCAGGGCAAGACGGTCGGCGGAGTCCAGACCCACATCCACGACCGGGCCGCGTACGACCCCGTCCGCACCGGCATCGCGCTGCTGGTGACCGCCAAGAAGGTCTGGAGCGGGTTCAGTTGGCGCTCGGACAACTGGATCGACAAGCTCACCGGGTCCGCCCGGGTGCGCACGGCGATCGACGCGGGGGCCGGTACCGACGAGGTGGTGGCGGGCTGGCAGGCGGAGTTGAAGGCCTTTCGGCGGGTTCGAACTGAATACCTCCTCTACAAGTGAGTCGTGACGTATGGCCAATCTTCACCGGTAGCGGGACGATGCGCCCACATCGCACCACTACGGGGAACGAGGAGGCCGGTCATGGCGGATCCGGCGATGAGTGTGAGCCCTTACTGGGAGTTGACCTTCGACGCCGACGGGGACGTCGACCAGGGAGAACGCGACCGGCTGCTGAGCGAGGTGCGGCAGCGCGGGGTGAGTGACCTGATCGTCTTCTCGCACGGGTGGAACAGCCGACGCGCCGGCGCGACCCGGCTCTACAGCCGCTTCTTCGCCCCGATTCCCCGCCTCGCGCCGAAGGCGAGGATCGGGTACGTGGGCGTCATCTGGCCATCCATGGAGTTCCCGGACCAGCCGATTCCGGATTTCCCGCGATCGACCGTGGCCGCGACCGAGCCCACCGCGGCTCCGGCGCTCGACGCCGACACCCGGCACGCGCTCCTCGACACCTTCCCCGGCAAGGCGCCGGTGATCGACCAGATCGCCCGGATGCTGGACCAACAGCCGTCGCAGGACGCCGAGTTGGAGGAGTTCGGGCGGCTGGTGCGGACGCTGGTGGACGTGGTGGTGCCGGGGCCGCAGGCGTTGTTCGGCGCGGACACGCTGGCGGAGGGGGTGCCGCAGTGCGAGCCGCGGATGTTCGCGGTCGGGTGTACGGCCGAGGTGTGCGAGCAGTTCGCGCAGGCGCTGGCTCACCTCGCGGCCCCTCAATCCCCGGGCCCGGTAACGGAGTTCGCGCTGCCGAACCCGTGGAAGGGGGCACGGGAGCTGCTGCGGCAGGCGGCGTACTTCGCGATGAAGAGACGCGCGGGCACGGTCGGTGAGCGGGGGCTCGGTCCGGCGATCGGACGACTCTCGGCGGTGGCGCCGGAGGTGCGGGTGCATCTCGTGGGGCACAGTTTCGGCGGGCGTCTGGTGTCGTTCGCGCTACGGGGTCTGCCCGAGGGAGTGCACTCGGTCAAGTCGGTGACGTTGCTCCAAGGAGCCTTCTCCCACTACGCGTTCGCAGCCCGGCTGCCGGACGACCCGCGTACCGGCGGTGTGCTCCAAGGCCAGCAGAACCGTGTCGACGGACCCCTCGTGTGCTGTTACTCGCACTGCGACTCGGCGCTCGGCACGATCTATCCGCTGGCCTCGCGGATGGCGGACGACGACTGTTCGTTCGCCGCCGTGGACATCGGCCGGGTGCTGGGCGACAAGTGGGGCGCGATGGGCCACGACGGGGTGCAGGCGGTGCCGGGCACCCGTTCGCTGAGTCTGGCCGAGGCACTCAACTCGCCGCTGCCCGCGTCGGGTTGTGTGAACGTCGACGCCTGCGCGGTGGTGTGCCACGGCGAGCCGCCGACCGGGGCGCACAGCGACATCGTGCACCCCGAACTCGCCTGGGTGGTGCTGGCGGCGGGCCGGATAGACCGGCCCGCCGCCGCTACGGCGTCACCGGTGTGAGGTGAACTCCACCACTTGCTGGAAGGTGGGCCGGTTCTGCCAACTGATGTTGTAGTGCTTGATGCCGCCGAGCGTCCGCTGGACGATCGAGTCGGCACACCACTGGTCGCCCGCCGAGCACAGGGTGTCCCCGGGGTAGACCGTGGCCGCGGTGGCACCGGCCGCCGTCTTCAGCGTGCTGATGAGGATGTCCCGGCAGGCGCTGAGGCTGCCGCCGCCGCAGTACTGCGCGGCGAGCGGCCCGGACACGGTCTGCCCGAGCACCGACCGGAGGTCCTTGTCGACATAGCTCCACCAGCCGTACTGGAAGGAGCTTCCGGCATGCGACCCGGTCGGGCCGTGCGCGGCCGACGGGGTCTCGTCGATGTACAGGTTGTTGGTGAGCGCGGTGTACAGGGTGTCACCGAGGCCGGGTTGGAACTCGGCCTTCACCAGTGCGGGCCACCAGGCGTCCAGGATCCGGATGGCGTCGGCGTTGGCGTAGGTCTTGGAGCCTGCCGAGGTCTCGGTGCGTTTGCCGCCGGCGGTGAGCCAGGTCTGCAGCTTGGTGACGGCCGCGGCGGCGGTGGTGTCGGTGACCGTACTGCTGTTGATCACCTTCAGCATGTCGGGCAGGACGTCCTCGGCGCGCAGGTCGGTGAGCGAGGCGTCGGACATGGCCTTCACCAGCGAGGATCTGGTGACCCCGTCGGCCGCGACGAGTTTCTTCACCCGGTCGTCGATGAGATTGCCGCGATGGACGGACCCGTCGCCCCAACTGGCCGTCGTGTAGTTGAGGGCCTGTTTGTTGTTCCAGGAGATGTAGTAGTCCTGGTCGATGGAGTTGGGGTGCGCGGAGGCCGGGGTGTAGTCGGACGTGTTGGTGGTCGGGTCCCAGTTCTGCCACTCGTAGGCGGCCTGGCCCCAGATCGGGAACTCGGGGTCGACACCGCTGGCCCGCACCGGGTTGTTGCCGCTGTTGTAGTACGCGGTGTGCGAGGAGTCGGCGTAGAACCAGTTGAACGTGAAGTTGATGTGCTGCGCGGCGCTCTGGAAGGTCTGCGGACTCTTCACGTAGTCCGGGTCGTTGAGCATCTGGAAGCCGATGATCGAGTCGGCCTCATGCATGTAGGACGAGCGCAGGGTGGTGTAGGCGACCTTCTTCCCGCCGACGGTCGCCCGGTACTCGACGGGTCCGTACTCGGTCTTCCACACTCTCATCGTGTACGACCCCGCGGCGGTGCCGTCGGCTGTGGTGGGCGTCCAGGAGTTCTTCTGCTCGATCTCCTCCATCGGCGTGCAGGTGCCGTGGAAGAGGTAGTGGTAGTCGTCCTGGCAGAGTTCGACGGCGTAGGTGTCGATGATGTCCTGGCCGGAGGTCGTGGCGGACCACGAGTAGTCCTGGCCGCGGCCGAGTTCGACGTACATGCTCAGGCCCGCGAAGGAGGCGCCGCGGGCGCTGATGCCCGGGCCCTGGATCTCCTGGAGCATGAGCAACTGGGGTGCGAAGTAACCGGTCTGTGGTCCGAAGACGGCGATCGGGTGGCCGCTCGCGGTGTATTTGCCGCTCACCACAAGGGCGTTGGACATACCGCGCTTGGCGGAGCTGAGGGCGGTCGCGGTCGCCGCGGCGGAGGCGGCGTCGGCGCTCTGGTTGGCGCCGGTGCCGGTAGCGTCGTAGATGAGTGGCTCGGTCGTCACCGAACCGGCGTCCGGGAGCGCCTCGCCCTGGGCGGTGGTGGGCTTGGTGCCGTACGGGAAGCTCTCGCCGTTGTGGAGGGTGAGCGCGGCTTCCGGGTCGTTGCGTTCGCGGAAGGACTCCCAGACCTTGGTGCCCTGTTCCACGCCGTACTTCTCCTGGGCGGCGAGCAGGGAGATCGCGTTGTTGACCTCGCCGCCACCGCCGGAGCCGAAGAGGGTTCCGATGACGGAGGCCAGCGCGACCAGGTCGGTGATCTTGAAGTGGTCGATCGTGCCGGCGTTGGTGATCGAGTCCTTGTGGCCGGTGAGGACGTACTCGCCGGGGAAGTAACGACCGCTGTCCGAGGCGTCGATGTAGGCGTTGATGCCGGCCAGATAGGCGTTGGCGTCGGTGAGTGCCTGCTGGCCGCGGGTGCCGTTGTTGTTGACGGCGTTGTCGATCTGGGACTGCAACTCGGCCTCGGTGTACGGGGCGTTGCGGTAGAACTCCTGCTCAAGTCCCTGGTTGGAGGCCGCGCCGCCGGCGAAGGTGGTCAGCTGGCCGCGTCCCACGTGCCGGAAGACGTCCATCAGCCACAGCCGGTCCTCGGCCGCCGCGTAACCGGCGCCGTACTCGGTGCCGTAGCGCGTTGTGCCTGTGATGTGCGGCACACCGGTCGCCTTGTCGCGGACGATCGTCACGTCGGTGCGGCCGCTGGGGTTCTCGGTCGAGGCGACGTTGGCGGCGGGGACCCCGAACGACGCGTCGTTGAAGAAGGTGTTGATCTTCGCGTCGGTCAGCGTGGAGGCGCCCGTGGCCAGGTTGGCATAGGGCCCGAGCTGGTCTTCGGCATGGCTGGGCTGGGTGCCGAAGACCTGGTTGAGGAGGATCTGGGCGAGGGTGGCGTTGCCGTTCTCGCCGGCCGGGAGGATGTCCGAGCACTGGCCGCCGCAGTAGTCGTTCGAGGCGGTCGCCGCCACGGCCGTCCCCTGAGCGAGGGGAGACAAAAGGGCGGCAATGAGGGCACATACGGATGCGGCCTTCAGGAACCCGGGGAATCCCCCGGGAGTTCTCAGTCTGTCGAGCAAGTTACGCGGGGTGCGCCGTGGCATCGCAGCTCCTACCGACGGGGGTGGTGCGGGACGTTACCGCCGGTATCCCCGAGATTGAAGATGAACATGCGTCAAGTTTTGGATCCGGGCAAGTGGCTTATGGAGGCCATCGGAAATCGGATGGAGCCAAATCGCTTGTCGATACGTCTATTCAGCGACGTCCGTTCGACGACGCCGAGGTGACCGAAGTACAGGTGCAGGTGTGACGGAGGTGCAGGGCGATGGCCGGTTTCCGGAGTCTGGCGAGACAGGTGCGAGACCCTCGATGCGATCTGGCGCTACGGCGCTACTCGCTGCGCAAGTGCCTTGAGCGGTTCGCCCCTTACGGGCACAGGGCGACCTGGGACCACTTGAGCTCCCGGGCCGGGTTCGGACCCGAGGACCGCTCCCCCGACCCGGCGCGGCTCGTGGCCGCACTGGACGAGCTGGAGGAAGCGCGCAAGGTCTGGCTCGCCTACGAGGTCGGGTTCGCCGAACGCCGCAAGAAGGAGAAGCACGACGGGCTCCGCCGCCCGGGCACCGTGGACGACTGGCACCGGCTGACCTGGGGCGGCTTCGGTGTCGCCTGGTGCGACGACCCACGACTCCATCCCCATGAACCACTGGCCGAGGTGCTGCGACGGCTGATCGCCGCCCTGGAGCGCGAACCGGGTTCCGTGTGCCCGGTGTGCGCCGGGGAGCGCCTCCTGTGGAAGTACGACCTGGCCCACGAACCCTCCTCGGGCCCGGTCTGCACGGACTGCGGCATCGTCGTACCGCGTCCGGTGCTCACGCCCGAGGCCCTGGCATACGCCAGGCGGGGACGGCTGCTGATGTCGGCCTGAACCGGGTCAATCGAAGAAGGGCGCCAGGGGTGCGCCGGGGATGCCGCACCCCCTTTTTGACCCAGCCGGTTTGCGCTTGCCGGTGCAACGGCCAAGGCTGCCGACGGCGTTCCGTCGACAGCCCCGAACTGGTGTGCCGCAGGCGTCAGTTGGCCTTCCAGGCGTCGGAGAAGCTGCCGCCGGAGATCGAGCCCGGCTGCGCCCGCACGGCCGAGCTGCTGCTCTTCGTCATGACGATCTCGTTCGGCGAGTACGTGTCCAGGTTGCTGCCGTTGGCCTTGGCGCCGGTGAAGGTCACGGTGCCGAAGTTGGCGAGGCTCGCGACCGAGCCGCCGACCTCGGGGGCCTCGGCGATGACCTCGGCGGAGGCGTTCTTGAAGCCGGACGAGCCCGCGTGCGTGGTCGTCTTCGTCCAGCCCTCGGTGGAGTCGGCGAGGGTCATGGTGAAGGTGGAGCCGGTGTAGGTCACGGTCGCGGTGAACTTGTCGCCGCCCTTGACGGTGACACCGGAGTACGCGCTCTCGGACGCGGGCAGCACCTCCCACCAGGCGCCGTAGGTCGCCTTGCCGCCGATGCAGTCGGCTTCCGTACCGGTCTGCTCCAGCGCGGAGTTGCTGTAGCCGTCGAGGCCTACCCAGAACGAGGAGTACGTGGTGGCCGAGGAGCAGCTGACGCTCGGCTGGGTCCAGGACGAGGTGACCGAGGTGTACGCGCCGGTCGAGCCGGTGGCCGCGTAGCCGGACCAGTTGGTGGACGAGACGGTGGCGTTGACCTTGCCGGGCTGCGCGAGCCCGTGCAGCGTGTGACTCTCGTGGCTGGCTATGGCCTGGGTGAGCTGGGCGGGGGTGTTCGATGCGGCCAGTGAAGGCGTGGCCAGGGCGGCGGTGAGGGCGGCGGCGGTGACGAGAACGAACCCGGCGGAAGATCTCGGGGACATGACTCTCCGTCATTCGAGAGGGGTGGGGGGCTGCCGTGACGGCAGTGGACAGCAGCTTCCGCGAGGCTTCATGGGCATGGCAAGACAGACAAGAGCGTTCAGTCTTGCGGGAATTGAGGGCGCAACAACTGAGAAATCTGACAGGTTCATTCAAATTTGATCAATCGCCGGGCAAGACTGACCAAACTTCAGGGCAACGCTCTTCCGCCCCACGGCAGCCCTGACTTGAGCTGGAGTACGTGACTTCCAGACCGGGGTACCTGACGTCCGGCACCGAGTCGATGCCGTTCCACGAGGCGCTGCGCGCGGCCATCGCGGCCAGCGGGCTGAGCCTGGACCGGCTCCAGGACCGGCTGCTCCGACGGGGCACCCCGGTGGCGTCCGCGACGCTCAGTTCCTGGCAGTCCGGGCGCTACCAGCCCGAACGGCAACGGTCGTTGGCCGCCCTCGCCGTACTGGAGGACGTCCTACGGCTGCCGCCCGGCGCGCTGACCGGACTGCTCGGGCCGCCTCGGCCGCGCGGTCGCTGGCTGCCGCCGGACGGGGACCACCCCGATCTCGCCCGGGCCTGGTCGGACCACCACGACCTCACCGCCACCCTCGCCGTGCTCGACACCCGCTGGGACGACAGCCTGACCCGGCTCAGCTGTCACAACCGCCTGGACGTGGACGCCGACCGACGCGTGCGGTCGATGACCAGCCGGCGCCTGCTGCGCGCCGAGGCGGACGGTGCGGACCGCTGGATCGCCCTGTACCGCCTGGACGCGCCCGGGCCGTTGCCGCGCTTCCGCCCGGCGGCACCGGCCCGGCTCGGCACGGTCGTCGAACTCCCCGAAGAGGGGCTGGTGGCGGCCGAGTTGCTCTTCGACAGCCCCTTGGCGCGCGGCGGGACGGTGATCGTCGACTACACCGTCGAGCACCGTGATCCACGCCCGTACTCCCAGCGCGTGGAGACCACGATCCACGTCCCGATGCGCGAGCACCTCCTGGAGGTCCGCTTCGCGAAGTCGTGTCTGCCGCGCGCGTGTTACTCGTTCCGCACGAACGGGCTCGACGCCTTTCCGGATGCCGCGCGCCCCAGGGAACAACGGCTTCGGATGGACGCTTCGGGGGCGGTGCACGCGGTGGCGTTGGCGGCGGGGCCCGGTCGGGTGGGGATCAGGTGGGTGTGGGGATGAGGAGGATGGGGTCGGGGGCGGTTGTCAGTGGCGGGTGACACCATCGAGGCATGGTGCAGGTCTGTCTCAACGGGGCCCGTGGGGTCGCCGACGGCTGGATGGTGCCGGTCTCGCCCGGGGCGTTGGCCGATGCCGCGGTCGAAGCTGTCGCGGCGGGGGCCACGGATGTCCACCTCCATCCCAAGTCCCCTTGCGGGCACGACACGTTGTCGCCGCGCGTCCTCGCCGTGACGCTGGACGCGATACGGGCGCGGGTGTCCGTGCCGGTCGGCGTGACCACGGGCGCCTGGGCCGAACCGGACCCTGCGGCACGGGTGGAGCGAGTGCGCGGGTGGACGGTGCTGCCCGACCACGCCTCGGTGAACTGGCACGAGCCCGGTGCCGAGGAGGTCGCGGCGGCGCTGCTGGACCGGGGTGTCGGAGTGGAGGCGGGCATCTGGTCGGGGACGGAGGGCGCCGCCCGGTTCGCCGTCTCACCGCTGCGCGCGAAGGTGCTGCGCGTCCTGGCGGAGGTGACGGACCCGGACGCGGACACCGCCGAGGCGACCGCGCGTGCGCTGCTTTCCGACCTCGGCGAGGCTCATGGCCGCCCAGTGCTGCTGCACGGTGAGGACGGCAGCGCCTGGCCGGTGCTCCGGCTGGCGGGGCGGCTGGGGCTCGCGACGCGCATCGGCCTGGAGGACACGTTGCTCCTGCCGGACGGGGAACGGGCTTTGTCCAACGCTCAGTTGGTCGCCGAGGGGTTGGTCCAGTACGGGTGGGCCCAGCGCTCGTCGTAGGGCAGGGCGAGGAGTTCGGCGCGCGTGGCGAGGTCGGGCTGGCCGTGCGTGCGGAGGCGGGCGGCGCCGGGGCCGGCCAGCCAGGTGCGCAGGTCCGCCAGACCGGCGTCCTCGCTGTCGTCGTACCACCAGGTGAACGGGGAGGCGTCGGACAGCAGGTCGTCGAGCCAGGTGTCGGTGCAGGCGGCGAGGTGCGTGTCGGCGACCGGACCCTGGACCCATCCCTCCAGGAAGGGGGTCACGGTTCGAGCGATCGTGGCGCAGGTCTCAAAGGTGTCGTCGATGCCGTAGGGCGGCTCGGGCGTCGTCAGGGTGTCCTGCCACCAGGCGTGCAGGAAGGCATCGATCGCGGTGACCTGCTCGGCCGGCCAGGAACGCCAGTCCACCCGGCTCAACCCATGGGCGCCGTAGCCGACCGTCCCCAGAGTGCCCTCCGCCATCGCCCGTGCGGCCTGCGGCAGCAGGCGTCGCATCGCGGCCGGGTGGTCGTCGAAGTGGTCGGGCACCTCGAAGAGGTAGTACCGCACCACGTCCAGCGGCACGCGGGTGTACGGCGTGCGCAGATACGCGGTCTCCTCGGGCACGTGACAGAAGCCGCAGCCGGTCTCGCCCGGACTCGCGAAACCGTTGAAGACCGTCTCGATGTCCGCGAGGGCAGTGATGAGTGCTGGCGACAGGGGCATGGATCCTGAAGCTAGCAGCCGCATAATCGGTCGCTCCACCCCTTTCCGATCAGGACAGTTGAGGGCGATGAAACCCAACTGAGGAACCCGAGGAGTCCCGATGTCGACGCTGCGCGTCACCGCCGAAGTGCTGACCGTCCATGAACACCCGAACGCCGACGCCCTCGAACTGGCCCAGGTCGGCCTGTACCGAGCCGTTGTCGCCAAGGGCGCGTACCGCACCGGTGAGACCGCCGTCTACATCCCCGAGCAGTCCGTGCTCCCGGCCGACCTGATCGAGGAGTTGGGGCTCACCGGACGCCTCGCGGGGAGCAACGCCGACCGGGTCAGGGCGGTGCGGCTGCGCGGTGAGCTGTCGCAGGGCATCGTGTGCCGGCCGAAGGCCCTCGCCGACGTGGATCTGGCGCGGGCCGCCCTGGACGGCACCGACTTCGCGGAGCGGCTCGGCATCGTCAAGTGGGTACCGCCGATCCCGCCCACCATGAACGGTGACGTCGAGTCCGCGCCCGATCTGCTGCCCTGGGTCGACATCGAGAACATCCAGCGGTTTCCCGGGATATTCGAACCGGGCGAGGCTGTGGTCCTGACCGAGAAACTCCACGGCTCCGCCTGCCTGTTGACCTACTTCACGGAGAACGGGGACGGGGACGAGGACGGGCACGGTCGCGTACAGGTCTCCTCCAAGGGCTTCGGCGCCAAGTCCCTTGCCCTGAAGGAGGATCCGCGCAATCTGTATTGGCGAGCCGTCCGCGGCCACGGCGTCCCCGAGGCCGCCGCCCTCCTCGCCGAACGGCTCGGTGCGCGCCGAGTGGGGATCTTCGGCGAGGTGTTCGGCGCGGGAGTGCAGGACCTGACGTACGGCGCCGACGGGCGCCGCGAGACGCTCGGGTACGCCGTGTTCGACGTGTCCGCCGAGATCGACGGGACCGTGCGGTGGCTGGACCCGGCCGAACTGCTCGACGGGGAGCTGCCGTTGGTGCCACGGCTGTACGAGGGGCCGTACGACATCGAGCGGGTGCTGGAGGTCGCGAGCGGGCGGGAGACCGTGTCCGGGCGGGGGATGCATCTGCGGGAGGGGGTCGTGATCCGTCCGGCGACGGAGCGGTACAGCGCGGTGACCGGTGGACGGGCGATCGCCAAGGCCGTCAGCCCGGCGTATCTGACGCGGAAGGGCGGCACCGAGTACGAGTGAACAGGCTGTCCGGCGGCAGCGGCACGTGTGCCGCCGGACAGACCGGCTAGTCCTGCCCCTGCCCCTGCCTCTATCCCTTTCCGTTTCCGCCCCGTTCGACCATCAGGCGTGAACCCGCGCCCCGTTCGCCGACCACGTCGTCCGGGTTGGACAGGACGCAGTTCGCCAGGGACAGGCAGCCGCAGCCGATGCAGTCGGTGAGGTGGTCGCGGAGCCGGTTGAGCTGCTTGATGCGCTCGTCGAGTTCGGAGCGCCAGGCCTCGGAGAGGCGGGCCCAGTCCTCGCGGGTCGGGGTGCGCTCCTCGGGGAGTTCGGCGAGCGCCTCGCGGATGGTGGCCAGCGGGATACCGACGCGCTGGGCGGCCCGCACGAAGGCGACCCGGCGCAGGGTGTCACGGGTGTACCGGCGCTGGTTGCCCGTGGTGCGGCGGCTGCTGATCAGGCCCTTGGCCTCGTAGAAGTGCAGGGCGGAGACGGCGGCGCCGCTGCGTGCGGAGAGTTGGCCGACGGTCAGCTCGTGGATCTTCTCGGGGATCTGAGGCACCTGTCAGAGCCTACCCACCGCGTCACACCCGCGGTCCGTTGACAGCGGCCCCGCATCCGACCATGCTAAGCAGTTGCTTAGGTATGCGATGACGCTGGATGACGTGAGAGGCCGGGACAGGACATGGCAGAGCCGAGGATCTTCACCTCCGTCGACGACCTGCGGGCGGCGGTCGGTGAGCAGTTGGGGCACACCGACTGGCTGGAGATCGACCAGAAGCGGATCGATCTGTTCGCGGACGCGACGGGCGACCACCAGTGGATCCACATCGACCCGGAGAAGGCGGCGGCCGGACCCTTCAAGACGACCATCGCGCACGGCTACCTCACCCTGTCGCTGCTCCCGCTCTTCGGACCGCAGCTGATCAAGGTCGAGGGCGTGAAGATGGGCGTCAACTACGGGACGAACAAGGTCCGTTTCCCCGCCCCGGTACCGGTCGACTCCCGGCTGCGCGCCACCGCGAAGATCACCGGCGTCGACGACGTACCGGGCGGCGTCCAGGTGACCGTCGCGTTCACCGTGGAGCGCGAGGGCGGCGACAAGCCGGTGTGCGTGGCCGAGTCGGTGTCCCGCTACTACCTCTGACCAACGCCCTTGGCAGGGCGGCTACTTGGACCCCACCATCCGCAGCACGAGGTCGGCGTACAGCGCGCCGACCTCGTCGGGTGTCCGGGGGCCGTCGAGGCTGAACCAGCGGGCCACGTCGATGCACAGCGACAGGATCGCGAGGGTCGTGCCCTTCACGTCCGGCACGTCGAAGGAGCCGTCCGCCACCCCGTCCTCGACGATCCCGCGCACTTCCGCGTCGACCTGTCGGCGCAGCGCGAGGATCTCGGCGCGGGCGTCCGGGCCGAGCGAGTCGAGTTCGTACTGCACGACCCGCGCGGTGGTACGCCCGCCCGCGTGCCAGCGCACGAAGGAGCTCACGGCGTCGGCGAGCCGCTCGGCGGCACTGCCCTCGCGCCCCGCCGCCGTACGCAGGATCTCCAGGGCCTTCTCGTGGCCGATCCTGCTGATGCGGTGGAGCAGCTCTTCCTTGGTCTTGTAGTGGATGTAGAGCGCGGCCGGGCTCATCCCGGCGCGGCCCGCGATGTCCCGGGTGGTCGTCGCGTGGTAGCCGCGCTCGGCGAAGGCCTCCACGGCGGCGATCAGCAGTCGCCGGGCCGCGTCGGGCGTGACCTCCGCCCAGGCCTGCGGGTCGCCCGCGGTGGTCTCCTCCGCCGTACTCATCGCTCGTGAACCCCTCTCGATGCCCCTCGATGGCATGGGCTCCACCATACCGCCGAACCTGAGCGAGCGCTTAGTCTGCCCGCTCAGAGCTTTTCGAACGGGTTGTAGGTGGTGCGCGCCGCGTCCTGCCGGTCCCGGATCACCTTGGCGAGGGTGAAGGAGGAGGTGACCAGGTACAGGACGGCGATCGCGAGGAAGGCCCGTACCCAGGCGTCGGCGTGCAGCTTGAAGATGCCGATGGCGGTCGCCGCGATGGCGACGGAGAAGGAGGCGACTGCCTGGCCGTAGAAGGCGGCCGTGTTCTGCGGTTTGCCCGATGCTTCGCTCATGGGTCAAGCGTCGGCGGCCACGGCCCGCGGAGTATCCGCTCAGATACTCAACTCACGTACTCAGAACGCCGAAACGCCCGTCAGCGCTCGCCCGATGAGCAGTTTCTGGATCTGGCTCGTGCCCTCGTAGAGGGTCATCACGCGGGCGTCGCGCAGCAGCTTTCCGGCCGGGTACTCGTCGATGTAGCCGTAGCCGCCGAAGACCTGGAGCGCGTTGTTCGCGGCGCGGACGGCCGCCTCCGAGGCGAAGAGCTTGGCCTGGGAGGACTCGGTGGCGAAGGGCAGGCCCCGGTCGATCAGGTCGGCGACCCGCCAGGTCAGCAGGCGGGCCGCGTCCACGTCGACGGCGATGTCGCTGATCAGCTCCTGGACGAGCTGGTGCTGGGCGATGGGCTTGCCGAACTGCTCGCGCTCACCGGCGTAGCGGAGCGCCACGTCCAGTGCGGCCTGGGCGATGCCGACGCAGCCCGCCGCGACCGACATACGCCCCTTCGCCAGCGCCGACATGGCGACCGAGAAGCCCTTGCCCTCGGGGGCGAGCATCGTGGAGGCGGGGACGCGGACGTCTTCGAGGACGAGTTCGGCGGTGGCCTGGCCGCGCAGGCCGAGCTTGCCGTGGATGGCGCGGCGGGTGAGGCCGGGGGTGTCGGTCGGCACGAGGAAGGCGGAGACGCCCTGGTGTCCCGGGGCGTCGGTCGAGCGCGCGAAGAGGAGGACGACGTCGGCCCAAGTCCCGTTCGTGATGAACATCTTGGTGCCGTTGATGACGTAGTCGTCGCCGTCGCGGACCGCCCTGGTGGTGAGGTTGCCCGCGTCCGATCCCGTGCCGGGTTCGGTGAGGCCGAAGCAGCCGACGTACTCGCCGGAGGTGAGCCCGGGCAGCCAGCGGCGCTTCTGCTCCTCGCTCCCCCAGCCCGCGATCGACTTGGCGACGAGGCCCAGCGACACGGACACGATCCCGCGCACGGAGGAGTCGCCGCGGCCCAGTTCCTCGGTGACCAGGCAGTACGCGAGGTGGTCGCCGCCCGAGCCGCCGTACTCCTCGTCGATCGTCAGCCCCAGGAAGCCGACGCCGCCGAGCTTCTTGACGATCGAGCGGTCGACCTCCTCCGCGCGGTCCCAGGCGATGACGTGCGGGGCGATCTCGCGGTCCACGAAGTCCTTGGCGAGCCGCCGTACGGCCTCCTGCTCCTCGCTGAGCTCCAGGTTCATTGCGCGTCACCCCAAGTGAAAGGCCGTACATCGACTGCTGCACATTTAAATTAGCACTGCTAGTTTTACTCTCGCAGCCCTACTATGTGCGCCATGGCCCGACCGCGCAAGCCCCTCCTCAGCACCGACCGGATCGTCGAGACGGCGCGGGTGCTGGTGGACGCGGAGGGGTTGGCGGCGGTCTCCACGCGGCGGCTCGCGGCCGAGTTGGGGGTGAGTGGGCCCTCGCTGTACAACCACTTCCGCACGAAGGATCAGATTCTGGAGGCGGTCGCCGACTCGGTGAGCGCACAGGTCGATCTGTCGATGTTCTCGGACGGGCGGGACTGGCGTACGGCGCTGCATGACTGGGCCGTGTCGTATCGGTCCGCGTTGCGTGACCATCCGAACATCGTGCCCGTGCTGGCCACCGGGCCTGGGCGGCGGCCGGCGGGGTTGCGGCTTGCGGACGCGGTGTATGGGGGGATGGTCGATGCGGGGTGGCCTGCGGCGCAGGCCACGTCCATCGGGGCGTTGATGCGGTACTTCATCATGGGGTCTGCGTTGGGGTCGTTCGCTGGGGGTTTTGTGGACGACGAGAGTGCGTACGACCCTGCGGACTATCCGCATCTTGGGCAGGCGCATCTTCTTGCTGAGCAGCAGGAGAAGATCGACGAGCGGGCTTTCGAGACGGGGTTGGCTGCGCTGCTGGATGGGTTGGCGCGGCAGTTCTCGGAAGTGGTCGGTCGTTAGGGGCGGCTTCGGGGGTGGGGGCTTCTGTGGTTTGCCGAGTGCGCGTGCATTGGGGCTGGTCGCGCAGTTCCCCGGCCCCTAAAAAAACCAGCGCCTCCCTTGTTTCATCGTGCCCGGAGGATCGCCTTTGGTAGGTGGGCCGTGACTATCCAGTTGGGGGCGTCCACTACCTCTGTGATTCTCAGGTCTACGGCGACGCTGCACAGGACGTAGGCGTCGATCGGGGCGAGGCCGTAGTGGGTGCCCAGGTGGTCGATCATGGCTCGGGTGGCGTCCTGGGCGGCACGCATGAGGTCGGGGGCCACGCCCATCGTGGCGTAGTGGCCGGCTCGGGCGGTGTCTGTGTGGAGGGGGCCCGTTGTCTCGAATTGGGGGGCCGGGATTCGGCGGCCCTTGTGCAGGCGGATGCGGGCCGCGCCCGACAGGGACGCCTCGATCGCGCTGACGCACAACTCGCCGTCGCCCTGGGCCGCGTGGGGATCGCCGAGGCTGAGGCGGGCGCCGGGGACCTGGACCGGGAGGTAGAGCTTGGTGCCGACGACCAGGTCCTTGCAGTCGACGTTGCCGCCGAAGTGGCCCGGGGGCAGGACGCTTTGGGGTTCGGTGACGTCCGGGCAGACTCCAACTACCCCACAGAAAGGGCGGATTGGGATGTCGGCCACGTCGAGGAAGTTGGCCGTGTCTCCGGCGGTCAGGTCCCAGAGGTGGAGGTGCGCTTCGGGGAAGTCCTCGGTGAGCAGGCCGAGTCCGGGGAGTACGGCCGTCCAGCCCCAGTCGACCGACCTCAGCTCCAGGAACTCCACCTCCAGGACGTCGCCCGGCTCGGCGTCCTTGACCATGATCGGTCCGGCGAGCGGATAGACCCGGTCCCAGTCGAAACCGGCTACCGCCTCGACCGTCGACGTCGGGTCGAACTGTCCGTCCGTTGCCTCGGTGAGGTCGAACGACACCGTGTCGCCGTCCTCGACCTCCAGCACGGGCTCGTGGTCCGGCGACCACAGGCGATGCACTTGCTTCGGTACGGAGTGGTGGCTCATCGGACCCGTCCTCACCTGTCGGTACGTGTCGGCGCGTGGCGGCGCGTGGCGGCGCGTGGTTCGGACTCTGCCCCTCGGCCGGGTCCGCCGTCAAGCCTCATAGGCAATAAAAACGACCCCATAGGCATCGCACACGTCCCCCGACGATCACGTCCGATTTCCGCCAGCGGTGTGGTCCTGTCGCCGCCTAGTCTCGGACGCATGACCACACCCCCGCGCCGTACCGAACGGGCAGCCGCCGCGGCCGCTGTCGTCACCGTCGTGCTGTGGGCCTCCGCCTTCGTGTCCATCCGGAGCGCCGGGTCCGCCTACTCGCCGGGCGCGCTGGCGCTGGGGCGGCTGGCGAGCGGGGCGTTGGCGCTGGGGGTGATCTCACTCGTACGACGGGAAGGGGTGCCGCCGCGGTCCGCGTGGCGGGGCATCGCGATCTCGGGCGTGCTGTGGTTCGGGTTCTACATGGTCGTCCTGAACTGGGGCGAGCAGCAGGTCGACGCCGGTACCGCCGCACTCGTCGTGAACATCGGGCCGATCCTCATCGCCCTGCTCGGCTCGCGGCTGCTCGGTGACGCGATGCCGCCGCGGCTGCTGGCGGGGATGGCGGTGTCGTTCGCGGGTGCGGTGACCGTGGGTCTTTCGATGTCGGGCGACGGGGGTTCGTCCGTGCTCGGTGTGGTGCTGTGTCTGCTCGCCGCGGTCGCGTACGCCGGTGGGGTCGTCGCCCAGAAGCCGGCCCTGGCCCGGGCGAGCGCGCTCCAGGTGACGACGTTCGGGTGTCTCGTCGGGGCGGTGATGTGTCTGCCGTTCGCCGGGCAGCTGGTCGGGCAGGCCGGCGACGCGCCCCTCTCCGCCACCCTCAACATGGTCTACCTGGGCGTCTTCCCGACCGCCCTCGCCTTCACCACCTGGGCGTACGCCCTCGCCCGGACGACCGCCAGCAAGATGGGCGCGACCACGTACGCGGTGCCCGCGCTGGTCGTCCTGATGTCGTGGCTGGCGCTCGGCGAGGTACCGGGGCTGCTCACGCTGGCGGGCGGGGTGCTGTGTCTGGCGGGCGTGGCGGTGTCGCGGTCCCGGCCGGGCGCGAAGGCGAGGGCCAGGGCGAAGCGGGCTGCGGCCACGGATGAGCCGCAGCCCGAACAGGTGCCGTAGGCAAGGGAGTTCAGCCCGAACAGGTGCCGTAGGCGAGGGCGTTCAGCCTGAGCCGACGGTGCTGCGGACAAGGGCGGTCAGAAGATGACCAGCGCCCGTCCACCCTTCCCCGCCACCATGTTGTCGAACGCCGCCGGGATCCCCTCCAGCGCGATCCGTTCCGTCACCAGCGCGCCCAGGTCCAGGCGTCCGGCCCGGACGTGTTCGGCGAGTACCGGCAGGTCCTTCGCCGGGTCGGAGTTGCCGTAGACGCAGCCGCTCAACGTCCGTCCCCAGTGGAAGAGTTCGAGGGCGTTGAAGGTGACCTGTTGGTCCTTGCCGCCGATGCCTACGACTGTCGTACGTCCACCTCTGCGGGTGGACTCCCAGGCGGTGCGGATGGTGACCGCGCGGCCGACGCACTCCACGGCGACGTCGACGCCCTGCTTGCCGGTGAGGGCGCGGATCTCTCGGGCCGTGTTCTCGGAGGCGACCACATAGTCCGTCGCCCCGGCCGCGCGCGCCAACTCCTCCTTCTCCGGGGAGACATCGACGGCGACGATCGTCGTGGCGCCCGCGATCCGGGCCGACTGGAGGGTCGACAGGCCCACCCCGCCGACGCCGAACACCGCTACCGTCTCGCCCTCCCGGACCCGCGCCGAGTGGTGGATCGCGCCGTAGCCGGTGAGGACCGCGCAGCCGAGGAGGGCCGCGTCGGTGAGGGGGATTCCCTCCGGGAGGGGCAGGACGCAGGACGCCGATACGACCGTCTCCTCGGCGAACGCGGCCACATTCAGGCCGGGGTGCAGGTCTCTGCCGTCGGAGCTGCGGTGGGCGTAGACGTCGGCGGCACCGTTGAGCGCGTTGGCACAGAGCCAGACCTCGCCGAGGGTGCAGGCGTGGCAAGTCCCGCAGGACGGGGCCCAGTTGAGGATGACCGGGGCGCCCGGTGAGACGTGCGTGACACCCTCGCCCACGGCTACGACCGTGCCCGCGCCCTCGTGGCCCAGGACCGCCGGGACCGGCACGCGCATGGTGCCGTTGCTGAGTGACAGGTCGGAGTGGCAGACCCCGGCGGCTGCGAGGCGGATGCGGACCTGGCCGGGGCCGGGGTCCGGGAGGTCGATCTCGGCGATCTCCAACGGAGCGCCCACTGCGGGCAGTACGGCGGCGCGGACCATGTGAGTCCTCCTAAGGGGTCTAGAACTGAAGGGACTTGGTCTGGAGGTACTCGGACAGCCCGTGCGCGCCCAGTTCCCTGCCGACACCCGACTGCTTGTAACCCCCGAACGGGGCACGGGGGTTGAAGCGCCCGCCGTTGATGTCCACCTGCCCGGTCTCCAACCTCCGTGCGAACGCGACCGCTTCGGCCTCCTCGCCGGCCCACACCGCGCCCGCGAGGCCGTAGACCGTGCCGTTGGCGATACGGACGGCGTCGTCCTCGTCGTCGTAGCGGAGGATGGAGAGGACCGGGCCGAAGATCTCCTCCTGGGCGATCGTCATGTCGGGGGTGACGTCGGCGAAGACCGTCGGGCTGATGAAGTAGCCCTGCGGGGACGGGGATTCGAGGCCGCCCGCCACCAGTCGCGCGCCCTCCGCGACACCCTTCTCGATGTAACTGCGCACCCTGGCCTGCTGCTTGGCGTTCACCACCGGGCCGATGCGGGCGCCGTACTTGGCGGCGGCCGTCGCGGCCAGTTCCACCGCCTCGTCGTACTGGTCGCGGTGGACCAGCATGCGGGTCCAAGCGCTGCATGTCTGGCCGGAGTTGGACATCACGTTGGCGACGCCGACGTTGACGGCCTTGGCGAGGTCGGCGCTCGGGAGGATGACGTTGGCGGACTTGCCGCCGAGTTCGAGGGCGACCTTCTTCACCGCGGCACCCGCCGTCGCGCCGATCCGGCGGCCCACCGCCGTGGAGCCGGTGAAGGAGACCAGGTCGACGCCCGGGTGCTCGGCGAGGGCCTGTCCGGCGATCGGGCCGAGGCCGGTGACGAGGTTGAAGACACCGGCCGGGATGCCCGCCTCGTCGACCGCCTCGGCGAACAACTGGGCGGTGAGCGGGGTGTCTTCGGCGGGCTTGAGCACCACCGTGCAGCCTGCGGCGAGGGCGGGGGCGACCTTGGCGACGATCTGGTGGAGAGGGTAGTTCCACGGGGTGATCGCGCCGACCACGCCGATGGGCTCCTGGTAGACCGTCGAGTTGCCGACCTTCTCCTCGAAGGCGTGGGTCGCGGCGAGTTCGGCGTACGAGCCCGCGACCGCGATCGGCACGCCCGCGTGGACGGCCTGCGAGAAGGCGAGCGGTGAGCCGAGTTCGGCGGTGACCGTCTCGGCGATCTCGTCCTTGCGGGTCACCAACACGTCCCGCAGTGCGGCGAGTCGGGCGGCTCGTTCAGCGGGCGGGGTCGCGGCCCAGCCCGGGAGGGCGGCACGGGCGGCTCGTACGGCGGTGTCGACATCGGCCGCGGTACCGGCCGGGACGCGGTCGATCACCTGCTCGTCGACCGGGTTCACCACGTCGATGGTCTCCCCGCTCGCGGCGGGGCGCCAGGCGCCGTCGATGTACATGCCGTCGTGTGCCTTCATCGTGCTGCCTCCCGGGCGTGACGTCGTCGTCCGCCTCACAAACTAGCGGTGTTAGTTTTCCGGCGCCAGAGACCCCGGGTCACAGACGCGCGGAGACCGCGGAAGCCGGGGTGCGGTTACCTCAGAAATCGACCCGGGTCCGGCCATCCACCCGGGCCACCGCCTCCTGCCCGAACGCCTTCTCGTACGCCCGCCGGACCTCCTCGATCTTCCGGTCGCTCGCGCCCGCCGCCGCCACCGGATACAGCAGGATCAACTCGTACGACCGCTCCTTCTCGATCTTCCCGTTCGCGTCCCGCCACTGCCCGCGCCCGTTCTGCACGGTCAGCCCGTTCGGGAAGTCCGGCGTGACCTCCTTGTCCACGAAGGCCATGAACTGCCGGTCGGTGACGGCCGGTCCACCGTCCGGCCGCTCGGTGCCGAAGAAGAGCTGCGTCTCGATGTACGGCGTTCCGCGCGTCGGCGCGGGAGCGGCCTCTGTGTCGAGGCCGGCGTAGGCGGTGGGAGCCGCGGCGGCCAGGAGGAGGCCGGCGGTCGCGAGGGCTGCCCGGTTTCGGGTGAAGTGCAGGGTCATGCACCTATCCGTACCGGGCGTCACTCGTCCAGGTCGGGCAGCCGCGCCGGAGCCGGGGAGATCCGTTCGCCGTGCTGGTCGAAGACGAACAGGTGGGCGATGTCGACGAGGAGCGGGACCTGCATGCCGTGCCGGAGTTCGATGTCGGGGGTGGTGCGGACGACGAGGTCGCCGGGGAGGCGGCCCTCGGGCGGTACGAGGTCGGGTCCGGCGCCGGCCGTGTGGTCCAGGGTGTCGACCGGTCCGGCGCGCAGGACGCCCGCGCGTTCCCGTAGCCGGTTGATGACACTGCCCTCGCGTCGGCGGCGTCTGACCGGGCGGGCGGGGCGCGGGGCCTCCAACTCCGGTACGACGGCGGGTCGGGAGCCGGTGTTGAAGTGGACGAGGACCTCGTGGCCCTGGAACTCCACGTGCTCGACGAGGCCGCTGATCACCACCTCGCCGGGGCGTGCCGCGGCCGGCTTGGCGATGCGGATGGCCTCGGAGCGCAGGCCGACGATGACCTCGCGGCCCTGCTGGACGCGGAGCAACTGGTGGTCCAGGCACAGGGGTTCGGGCAGCCGTAGGTACTGCTTGCCGAGGCTGATGGTCATCGCGCCGTCCAACGGGGCCCGGACCAGGCCGCGCAGGAGGTTGATGCGCGGGGTGCCGATGAAGGCGGCGACGAAGACGTTGCGGGGCAGGGCGTACACCGAGCGCGGGGTGCCGACCTGCTGGAGGACTCCGCCGCGCAGGACGGCGACCCGGTCGCCGAGGGACATGGCCTCGGCCTGGTCGTGGGTGACGTAGACCGTGGTGACGCCCAACTTGCGGGTGAGGGAGGAGATTTCGGCGCGCAGGTGGTTGCGGAGTTTGGCGTCGAGGTTGGAGAGCGGTTCGTCCATCAGGAACGCGGAAGGGTGGCGGGCGATGGCCCGGCCCATGGCCACGCGCTGGCGTTCGCCGCCGGAGAGCTGGCTGGGGAAGCGTTCCAGGAGGTCCTCGATGCCCAGCATGCGGGCGGTGGCGTCCACACGGGGGCGGGGGTCCTCGCCGGGGGTCTCGATGCGCAGCGGGAAGCCGATGTTGTCGCGGCTGGTCATGCTCGGGTAGAGGGCGAAGTTCTGGAAGACCATCGCCATGTCCCGTTCGGAGGGGGCGAGTTCGTTGGCGTACTCGCCGTCGAGTCTCAACTCGCCCTCGTCGATCTGCTCCAGGCCGGCGATCATTCTCAGCACGGTCGACTTGCCGCACCCGGACGGTCCGAGCAGGACGAGGAACTCCCCCGGCGCGATGTCCAGCGACAGCCGGTCCACCACGCGGGGGCCTCGCGCGTAGGCCTTGCTCACGTCGTGCAGGGAGATGGCGCGTGTCATGACGAGTGCCCCCGGGGGCTCACTTGGGCGACGGTGCTCCGCGGTCCGGACACCTCGCACGGGTCGTACGAGGCTTGTGAGTCACGGAAGCTAACGGAATGTGCGCACCCGGGGGAAGAGACGGGACGGGATCGGGCGGTTCGGTCCGGGTGGTGAGAAAACGGACGGTCATCTTCAGCCAGTTCGGGCGCGCTCCCGGATCGCGGTGAGATGCGCGAAGACGACGGTGTTGCTCGCGTAGCCGGTCCTGCGGTCGTAGCTGCCACCGCAGGTGATGAGCCGCAACTCGGGGCGGCCCCGGGCCCCGTACACCTCCCGGTCGGGGAAGTGCGCCTTCTCGTACGTCTTCACCGCGTCGACCGCGTAGACGGCGGTCCGGCCGTCGGCACGCCGGACCTCGATCAGGCGGCCGGGCTTCAGTTCGTCGAGGCCGGCGAAGACGGCGGGACCGGTCATGGTGTCGAGGTGGCCGACGGCGACGGCGGTGCCCTGCTCGCCCGGGGACGGCCCGTCCGCGTACCAGCCCACCCGCTTCGGGTCGTCGTCCGGCGGCGCGGACATCCGGCGGTCGTGGCCGAGACGGAGGGGCATGACCGGGGCGTCGACGTCGAGGTAGGGGATGGCGAGGGCGGTCGCACGGGAGCCTGGGAGGGGGCGGGGCGAAGGTGCCGGGCGAGCGGGGCCGGCCACTGGGTGTGCGGGGCGGCCAGGGGGAACCACGGGGCGTGCGGGGCGGCCCGGAGGAACCACGGGGTGTGCGGGGGACGGCCGTTGGCCGCCGCGCGCGTCGGTGCGGTTGTCCGGGGTCGCCGGAGCCGCCCGGGTCGGACCGGAGGTGCCCTTGGCCGACGGAGCCGCCCGGACCGGGCCGGGGGCGCCCTTGGCCGACGATGCCGCCCGGACCGGGTCGGTGGTGTCCGTGCCGCCGGCGCAGCGGGCACCGCCGACCATCACCACGACGGTCAGCACGAGGGTCCGGATGAGCCGGTAGGCGCGCGTCCGGTACCAGGGCGGGCGGCGCCGCGCTGTGCGCGTGGTGGTGCGGCCGGGTGCCTCGCGGGAGGTGCGACCGGCGGGCCGCCGACCGTCCGTGGCCGGTCGCGGCCCGGGGCGCGGGCGCGTGGGGTCAGCGCTCCGCGCCCCGGTGGGGCGCGGAGCGGTGCTGGAGTTCATCGCATCCGCTCAGGACGCGCCGTGGGGACGGCGACGCAGCCGGAACCAGACCACCCCGCCGACCGCGGTCAGGCCCACCGCGGCGGCACCCGCGAGCGGGGACAGGGCCGCGTCCCGGGCCAGCCCGCCGCCGCCTGCGGGCGGACCCCCGTTGGGACCGCCCGTGCCGCCGCCGGTCCCGCCGCCGGTGCTGCCACCAGTGCTGCCACCAGTGCTGCCGCCGGGCGGCGGCGACGGGCAGTCGACCTGGAAGACCTTGTGCTTGCCCGCGCCGTTCTCGCCGACGAAGTTCCAGGTCAGCTTGTACATGCCGTTCGGCAGCTGCGCGACGGGCATGGTGTGGCCGGTGCCGGTCGTGAGCGTGATGGAGCCGGAACGGGTCGCGCCGCCCGGGATCGACGGCTGGGTCTCGATGGACCAGGTGACCTCTTGGACCGTGTCGAAGTTGAACGCGTCGAGGTAGAAGTCGCAGACCTTGGGCTGGTTGCGCTGGTCGGTGAAGGGCGTGCCCACCTCGTGGATCTTGACGTCTCCGTTGTCACCGGGGGCGGCGACGGCGGCGGGCGCACCGCAGACGACGGTTGCCGCGGCGGCGAGAACCGCCCAGGCGGCGGCTCTACGGGGCAGGAATGAGGTCGGCATGAACAGCCCTCCGAATCAGGTGATTATCGTACGAATTACTCCTTAACCTGATTCCCTTTCACGTCCGGCCCGGCGAACGTGTGCGCAACGCCGTACACACCGTCAGATATCGCTAGATATCGCTCTTCCGGCTCAAGGACGGACCGGCCCGCCGCATCCCGCCGGAAGCCGCACGCCCCTCGGACGATCTGCCTGGTGAGCGCAGCGCGACCCCCGCCGACAGCACCAGCAGCGCGCCGAGCATCACGAACGGCGCGGCCACGCCCGCGACTCCGGCGACGAGACCGGCGCCGGCGGGCGCGGCGACCTGGCCGAGGCGGTTGCCGGTGAGGCGTAGGGCGAGGGCGGTGGAGCGGGCGTCGTCGGGGGCGGCCTGGACGACCGTCGTCATGGAGAGAGGCTGGCCGACTCCCAGGCAGAAGCCCAGGATCGCGAGCATCAGGCCGATGGCCCAGACCGGGATCGGCAGGGCGATGCCCGCGCACAGGACGCCCGCCAGGAGGCAGGTCGCGGTCAACAGCACTGCCCGGCCCAGTAGTTGGAGCAGCGGGGTCAGGACCAGTCGGCACGCGATGGTGGCCGCCGCGCGGATGCTGAGCAGGACGCCGATCACGGAGGGCGCGATGCCCCGGTGCTCGCCGACCACCGGGAGGTAGGCGGTGAGGATGTCGGTCGCGGAGAGCACGGAGAGGCTGATGAAGATGCCCGCGGGTACGCCCCGGGCGCCCAGGATGCTGCGCATGGGCACGCGGTCGCCTTGCTCCGTACGGGACTTGACGGTCGTACGGTCCTCGATGCGCCACAGGGACGTGAACGACACGGCGGCGCCCGCGCCCGCGACGAGGAGGGCGAGCGCGCTGCTGCCGGCCATGTCGGAGCCGCCGATCAGGGCGCCCGCGGCGATGGGGCCGATGAGTTGGCCGAGGGAGGCGCCGATGGTGAAGTGGCCGAAGTTGCGGTCCTGTTCGTGCGGGGCGGACTGGCGGGCCACGAGCGACTGGGCGCCGATCACGAAGCAGAGGTGACCCAGACCCATCACGCCGCTCCACATCGCCATCACCCAGAGGGAGTTGGCGAGTCCGCTGAGCGCGCAGCCGCCGGAGATGAGGACCACGCCGACGGGCAGCAGGGGTGCGCAGCGGCCGTGGTCGGTGCGGCGGCCGAGCGGTACGGCGGCGAACAGCGGGAGCAACGCGTACACGCCCGCGATGACGCCGATCGCCCGCTCGTCGGCGCCGAGCGCGAGGGCCCGGTAGGAGACGGCGGGGCGGGCCATCGACACCGCCCCCTGCGTGAAGCTGAAGGCGATGACGAGGCGGAGCAGCCAGCCGCGGTTCCTGCCGGGCGTCATGACGAAGTCCCTTGTCCCGTGGGTCGGATGATGCCGAGTCAGATGACTCCGGGTCAGATGATGCCGAAGAGGATTCCTGCCCCGAGGACGACGAGCGATGTCAGGGCGGCCCACTTGACGACGAACCTGGTGTGGTCGCCGAACTCGACCTTGGCCATGCCGACCAGGACGTACACAGCGGGCACCAACGGGCTGGACATGTGCAGCGGTTGACCGACGAGGGAGGCGCGGGCGATCTCCAGGGTCGAGACGCCGTGGGCGTTTCCGGCCTCGGCGAGCACCGGGACGATGCCGAAGTAGAAGCCGTCGTTCGACATGAAGTACGTGAGCGGGATGCTGAGCACGCCGGTGACGAAGGCCATGTGCGGGCCCATGCCGTCGGGGATGTTGTCGACCAGCCAGGTCGCCATGTGGTCGACCATGCCGGTGCCTTGGAGGACACCGGTGAAGACGGCGGCGGCGAAGACCATGCCGGAGACGTTGAGGACGTTCTCCGCGTGGGCGCCGAGGCGGGCCTTCTGGTCGGGCATGTGGGGGAAGTTGACGGTCAGGGCGAGGGCGGCGCCGAGCAGGAAGAGGACCGGGATCGGCAGCCACTCCATGATCATGGCGACGAGCAGAGTGACGGTGAGCAGCGCGTTGAACCAGTAGAGCTTGGGACGCAGGGTCGCGCGGTTGGGGTCGAGGCCCTGGAAACCATCGTCCTCGTCGGGGAGTTCGGCGTCCGCGTCGGTGCCGGAGCCCGAACTGCCGGTGGCCTTGGGGTCGTTGCCGACGCCCGGACCGCCGGTGCCCTTCTCGGCGCTCTTGCCCGTGCCGGCGCCCACGAGGACCGTCTCCGACTCGGCGGACTCCTCGACGAGCACCTCGTCCAGCGTGAGCACGCCGAGCCGCTTGCGCTCGCGGCGGCCGAGGACGTACGAGAGGACGAGGACGGCCAGCATGCCCACGGCGAGCGCCGGGATCATCGGGACGAAGATGTCACTGGCGCTGACCTTGAGGGCGGTGGCGGCGCGGGCGGTGGGGCCGCCCCAGGGGAGCGTGTTCATCACGCCGTTGGCCATCGCGGCGACACCGGTCATCACGACGAGGCTCATCTTCAGGCGTTTGTACAGCGGGTACATCGCCGAGACCGTGATCATGAAGGTGGTCGAGCCGTCGCCGTCCAGGGAGACGATCGCGGC
Source organism: Streptomyces prunicolor NBRC 13075 (assembly GCF_000367365.1). Lineage (GTDB taxonomy): Bacteria > Actinomycetota > Actinomycetes > Streptomycetales > Streptomycetaceae > Streptomyces > Streptomyces prunicolor. The sequence continues at coordinate 35,940 of NZ_BARF01000050.1, forward strand.
GAGGACCGCCGTACCGACCACGATGCGCAGCGGATCCGCCTTGCAGAACTTGAGGATCCCTCGCACGATCGGGTCGAAGAGACCCACGTCGATCATCACGCCGAAGTAGACGATCGCGAACATGAGCATCGCCGCGGTGGGCGCGAGGCTGGTGACGCCGTCGATGACGTAGTCGCCGAGCTTGCCGCCCTTTCCGACGAAGACGCAGAACAGCGCCGGTATCAGCACGAGCGCCGCGATCGGCGACATCTTCTTCAGCATGATCAGGACCAGGAAGGTCGCGATCATGGTGAAGCCGAGGATGGTCAGCATGAGTGGAACACCTAACGTTCGCCTTTGAACTCCCACCAGGGGCGGCGGTCCGACGACGTTAGGTCGCGCAAAGCTCCGTTAACAAGATGTTGACGCGCGAGCAATAAGCGCAAAAGTCCAGGTCACAGCGGTGTGGTGAGCGCGGCGACCTCCACGGGCACTCCGTTGAGCACCGCGTTGCCCGACAGCGGGTCGAGTTGACTGCCGTCGAGCAGCTGGTTCACGTTGACGCCCGGATCGGCGGCGGCGTGGCTGAGCCGGGTGCCGGGACGGTCGTGGCCCCAGCCGTGCGGAAGGCTCACCACACCCCGGCGCAGGGCGTCCGTGATCTCGGCGGGGGCGGTCACCTCTCCCCCGGCGCCCTTGACACGGACCGGCGCCCCGTCGACCACGCCGAGGCGCTCGGCGTCCTCGGGGTGGATGTGCAGGGTGCAGCGGTTGGTGCCGCCGGTGAGGGCGGGCACGTTGTGCATCCAGCTGTTGTTGGAGCGGAGGTGGCGGCGGCCGACGAGGACCAGCCCGTCGGCACGGTCGCTCATCGCCTGCCGGAGCCGGGGCAGGTCGTCGACGATCGGCTGCGGCAGCAGTTCGACCTTGCCGCTGCGGGTCTTGAGCGGCTGCGGCAGGCGGGAGGCGAGCGGGCCCAGGTCGATGCCGTGCGGGTGCGCGAGGAGTTGTCGGAGGGTGAGCCCGTCGGGCCGTACGCCGAAGCCGTCGCCGTAGGGGCCGAGGCGCAGCATCATGTCCAGTCGGCGCTCGGGGCCGGTGTCGCCGGTGAGTCGGTCGGCGACCTCGTGCGGATCGCGGCCGTGGACGGGCGAGTTGGGGTCCATGACGGCCTTGCCGAGGGTCTGGTCGATGACCATCGTGTCGACGGCGGCCGGGTCGGCGCCGGGCATGCCGGTCGCGGCGAGGATCAGCCGGGCGAAGATCTCGGTCTCGGCCATCCGGCCGGGCTCCAGCGGGATCGCGGGGCGGGTGTAGCGGACCTGGTTGCGGACGGCGAGGGTGTTGAACGCGAAGTCGTGGTGCGGGCTTTGGGAGGGCGGGGGCGGCGGCAGTACGACGTCGGCGTGGCGCGCGGTCTCGTTGAGGTACGGGTCGACGCTCACCATGAAGTCCAGTGAGCCGAGGGCCTTGTCGAGGCGGGCGCCGTCCGGTGCGGAGAGCACGGGGTTGGCGGCGGAAACGATGAGGGCGCGGATCGGTTCGCCCTCGGCGGTCGCGGTGTCGATCTCCTCGGCGAGCGCGGAGAGCGGCAACTCCCCTTTCGCCTCCGGGTATTGACTCACCCGTGAGTGCCAGCGCCCGAGCGCGAAGCCGCGGCCCGGTCCGGCGGGCCGGGGTGTCCGGTCGGTGGCGGCCTGCGGGAAGAGGGCGCCGCCGGGACGGTCGAGGTTGCCGGTGAGGATGTTGAGGACGTCGACGAGCCAGCTGGCCAGGGTGCCGTGCGGGACGGTGCAGCTGCCGATACGGCCGTACACGGCGGCGGTTGGCGCTGCGGCGAGTTCGCGGGCGAGGGCGCGGATCTCGTCGGCGTCCACGTCGCAGGAGCCGGCCACGGCTTCCGGGGTGAAGTCCCGTACGGCGGAACGGAGTTCGTCAACACCCTCCACACGTGGGGCCAACTCGCCCAGTTCCACGAGGTGTTCGTCGAAGAGGACGTAGGTCATCGCGGCGAGCAGCAGGGCGTCGGTGCCAGGGCGGACCGCGATGTGGCGGTCGGCGAGCTTGGCGGTGCGGGTGCGGCGCGGGTCGATGACGGTGAGGGTGCCGCCGCGGGCCTTGAGCGCCTTGAGCTTGCCGGGGAAGTCGGGTGCGGTGCACAGACTCCCGTTGGACTCAAGGGGGTTGGCGCCGATGAGGAGGAGGTGGTCGGTGTGGTCGAGGTCCGGTACCGGGATCGCGTTGGCGTCGCCGTAGAGCAGACCGCAGGAGACGTGTTTGGGCATCTGGTCGACCGTGGACGCGGTGAAGACGCTGCGGGTGCCGAGGGCGCCGAGCAGGACCTGGGGGTAGAGGGCGCCGGCCATCGTGTGCACGTTGGGGTTGCCGAGGACGACACCGACGGCGTGCGGGCCGTACCGCTCGACGACCGGGCGCAGGCCGGCGGCGACCGCGTCGAACGCCTCCGTCCAGGTGGCCTCGCGCAACTCGCCGTCCCGCCGGACGAGGGGGCCGCGCAGCCGGTCGGGGTCACCGTCGACGGCCCCGAAGGAAGCGCCCTTGGGGCAGATGAACCCCCGGCTGAACACATCGTCGCGATCACCTCGGGCACCGGTCACCCGGGTGCCCTCGATGGTGAGCGTCAGCCCGCAGGTGGCTTCACACAGGGGGCAGATGCGCAGGGCAGTGCGGGACACGGGGCCTCCAAGGGCGTCGTTGCCTCTTGGCGGCGAGCATACCGAGCGGTATGGGCGGTGGCGAGGGGGTGAGGGGGGTGAGGTCGGAAACCTGCGGGGGTGGGGCGGGGGGCGCGGGCTCGGCCGGAGGGGCGGATGGGTGCCCGGGCGGATGGGTGCTTGGCCGGAGGGGCGGGCGAGCGCTTGGCCGGAGGAGCGGGCGGGCGTTCAGCCGCGAGGCGGGCGAGCCTTCGGGCGTTCGGCCGGAGGCCGATCCGGCTGCCCTCGCCCGGCCCAGGAACCTCCGGCACCCGCTGCTGGGCAGGTGCGCGGCCCGAAGCCCGCCCGGTCGCCGCCGAGAGCCGGTCACCCGGACCGGAGGTCAATCCAACACCCGCCGCGGGACAAGTGCGCGGCGAAGCCCGACCAGTCACCGCCGAGAGCCGGCCGCCCGACCGGAGGCCAATCCAACACTCGCCGTGCGGGGGCAAGCGCACCGCCCGAAGTCCGACCGGTCGCCGCCCAGAGCCGGCCACCCGGACCAGAGGTCACCCCAAGACCCGCTGCTGGACAAGCGCACGACCCGAGGCCCATCCGGTAGCCGCCGAAAACCGGCCGCCCGACCGGAGGCCAATCCAACACCCGGTGCGCGAGGCAAGCCGCACGCCCCGAAGCCCATCCGGGACCCGCCGAAAGCCGGCCGCCCGACCGGAGGTCGATCCAACACCCACCGTGCGGGGGCAAGTACACGGCCGGAAGCCCATCCCGTAGCCGCCCAGAGCCGGCCACCCGGACCGGAGGTCGATCCAACAGCGCGCGCCCCTATGCCCGCCCGGTACCCGCGGAGCGCTACGCGGTGCCCGGACCGGAGGTCAGTCCAGTACCCGTGCCAGATACGCCCGCAGCAACTCCCGCGTCTCCCCGATGACCTTCTCGTCGCCCTCCGGAGCGACCCGGAACGCCAGGTGGACGAGGGCGTCGGCGGTCTCCACGGCGATCAGGAAGGTGCGGCGGAGATCCTCGTCGGGTTCGCGGGCGAGGTAGCCGGAGAGGAGGTCGGTGAGGCGGTCGGCGACGCGGATGTTGGGTTCCGCATGGCCCGAGCCGATGGGGATCTGGTTGCCGAAGTCGACGAGGGAGAAGCCGGGCGCGGTGCGCTTCATCGCGAGGTACTCGTCCAGGACGGCGTCCACCGCCGTCCGCCAGCCCTCGGCGCCCGACTCCTTGAGGCGCTCGGTGACCCGCTCCGTGTAGCGCTCCAGGTTGCGCTGGGCGAGCGCGTCGGCCATCGCGCGCTTGTTCCCGAAGAAGCGGTAGACCGAGCCGATGGGGACACCGGCGCGCAGCGCCACCGCCCGGGTGCTCAGCGCGTCGTAGCCGACCTCGTCGAGCAGGTCGGCGCAGGCGTCGAGAATCCTGGTCAGCCGTTCGGCGCTCCGCCGCTGCACGGGCGCACGCCGGAGCGATGTCGTGTGGGGCACGGGCTTCATCATGCCTTTCCGTCGCGGTCAGGTGAAGCTCGTACCTGAGTACGGAATTGGGTGTCCGTAGCACTCATTTCGATCCCTGCGCCGACGTGGAGCCGGAGCTGGGGACCTTGCTGCCATCGGGCGTGGCCTGCGCCACGGACGCCGTGATGTCCGCCGTACTCTCCACCGGTTTGCCGTGTACGGCCCACACGGTGCCGTCGTCGGCGTAGAGGCGCGCGGTGACGTGGTGGGTGCCGTGCGGGACGAGGTCGGCGGCGAGGCGGTACTCGGGGACGCGGAGGCGCGCGACGGTGCGGCCGTCCACCAGGAGGCGGACGGTTCCCCGGCCGGCGACCGCGACCGACTTCGCGCCGGCGGGCGAGAAGTGGAAGTCGTGGAACGTCAGCGTCACGTCCCAGCTGTCCTCGGCCGCGTCGGGCTCCACCTCGATACCGACCTCCGGCGCGCCCTTCTTGCCCACCTCGCGGTAGTGCCGGCCCTGCTCGTCGGTGTCGTCGAGGACCTTGCCCACCGGCGACGGCGACACCCTCGCGCCCTTCCGCCCCTGGGTATCACCGGAGCCGCAGCCCGCCGATCCGGCCAGCAGCAGGGCACAGACCGCGAGCGCGGTGAGTGCGCGCGACCACGACATGCGGGGGAGAGTAGAACACCGGTCCGACAGCCGGATCCCCCTGGAGGCTGGTTCTTGGTCTCCGTGAGTCGGATTTTCCGGCCGCACCCCTCATTCTTTCCGGCCGCGCCCCTCTTCTTTCCGGCCGACCCCTCCCCGTCCTCTTGCGCCCGCGAAACCGCAATCCTACGGTGATGCATAGGAATCAGACGGCAGGGAGCAGGCATGAGCGGGGACGCACGCAAGACCGCCGAGGGGCTGACCCACCTCACCGGTTTCGGCAACGAACACAGCTCGGAGGCGGTGCCGGGCGCCCTGCCCGAGGGCCGCAACGCCCCGCAGCGCGCCCCGCTCGGCCTCTACGCCGAGCAGCTCAGCGGTACGGCGTTCACCGAACCGAGGGCGCACAACCGCCGCTCGTGGCTGTATCGCGTCCGCCCCTCGGCCGCGCACCCGGCGTTCACCCGGGCCGACAACGGCTCGATCCTTACGGCGCCCTTCACGGAGACGGTGCCCGACCCGAACCGCCTGCGCTGGAACCCGCTCCCCGACCCCGCACCCGGCACCGACTTCCTGGCCGGCCTGTGGACCCTGGGCGGCAACGGCGACGCGACCCAGCGCACCGGCATGGCCGTGCACCTCTACCACGCCGACTCCTCGATGGACCGTGTCTTCAGCGACGCGGACGGCGAGCTGCTGATCGTCCCGGAGCACGGCGGGCTGCTGCTGCGCACGGAGTTCGGGCTCCTCCATGTGGAGCCGGGACATGTCGCGTTGATCCCTCGTGGGGTGCGCTTCCGTGTGGAGCTACTGGATGCTTCAGCCCGCGGATATGTGTGCGAGAACTATGGGGCGCCCTTCCAACTCCCCGACCTCGGCCCGATCGGCGCCAACGGCCTCGCCAACGCCCGGGACTTCCGCGCGCCGGTCGCCGCGTACGAGGACGTCGAGGGCCCGGTCGAGGTGGTGAACAAGTTCTGCGGCAACCTCTGGACGGCGACCTACGACCACTCGCCCCTCGATGTCGTCGCCTGGCACGGCAACCATGTGCCGTACGCCTATGACCTGCGCCGGTTCAATGTGCTCGGCTCCATCTCCTACGACCACCCCGACCCGTCGATCTTCACGGTGCTGACGTCCCCGTCGGACACCCCGGGTCTGGCCGGTGTGGACTTCGTGGTCTTCGCGCCGCGCTGGCTGGTGGGCGAGGACACGTTCCGGCCGCCGTACTTCCACCGGAACGTGATGAGCGAGTACATGGGGCTCATCGAGGGCGCCTACGACGCGAAGGCCGAGGGTTTCGTGCCGGGCGGTGGCTCACTGCACAACATGATGTCGGCGCACGGCCCGGACCGGGAGACCTTCGACCGCGCCAGCGCCGCCGAACTGCGACCGCAGAAGATCGACGACGGCCTGGCGTTCATGTTCGAGACCCGCTGGCCGGTGACGGCGACGGCCCAGGCGGCGCACGCCGATCACCTCCAGCAGGGCTACGACGAGGTGTGGCAGGGCCTTCAACGTCACTTCCGCCCCTTGCCCTGACAAATCCCCACCGGTTCACGTCCCTTGCACCGATGCCCCCCTACCGGTACGGATGGCCCCGTGACCTCCTTCGCTCCGGACTCGATCGTCCTGAACCGCAAGCTGCCGCTCTGGTACCAGGTGTCGCAGTCGCTGCGCGCCTCGATACTCGGCCGCTCACCCCGGGACCCGTTGCGGCTGCCCACGGAGGAGCAACTCGCGGGGCACTACGGCGTCAGCGTGCTCACCATGCGGCAGGCACTGAAGGAGCTGGAGGACGAGGGCCTGATCACCCGGCACCGCCGCCGGGGCACGTTCATCGAGCCGGACGTCCAGCGGGCCACTCCCGTACGGCTGTTGGGCTCGGTGGACGCGATCGTCGCCCAGCAGTCCGGCATGACGACCGAACTCCTCGACCACGGCAAGGCGCCCGTACCGCCCGAACTCGCCGAGTACTTCCCGGACTTGCCCGAGGTGGCGACGTACCACCGTCTCCGCAGCGACGAGAAGACCGGCGAGCCCACCAACCACGCCCGCAACCACATCCGCCCCGAACTCGCCGCCCGCCTCGTCTTGGACGACCTGATCCGCTGGCCGATGACCAAGGTGCTGCGGGACGTCGTCGGCGCGGACATCAGCCGCATCACGGACACGGTGGAGGCCCGCCTCGCCGACCCGGAGACCGCCCGCCTCCTCCAAGTCCCGCTCCTCAGCCCGATCCTGCACTACACGGGCATCACCTACGACACACAGGGCAGAGTCCTGGACGTGGCAGTCATCCACTACCGGGGCGACCGTTTCTCCTTCTCGGTCACGCTCGACTCCGCGAACTGACGTCGTCGTACGATGCCAGGCGTGACGCACGACGACGCTCCGCTGCTCGCGGACCTCATGCCGTGGTCCGTCGCACCGATCCGGCTCGGCCGGGGGTGGCCGACGGCACCTGACCCGGCAACCCTGAAAGCCCGCTGGGACGCCCTGGTGAAGGCCGAAGTCCCCGACCGGGAAACCCTGTTCGAGCCGACCCGCTCACGCACCCTGCACTCGGCGGTGTCCCAACTCCCCGGCCAGCCCAGCGGCACGGAGAAACTCATCCGGGCCACAGGCCCCTCCCCGGACCCGATCCGCGTCCTGCACGCCCCCTTCGACGAGCAGTGGCTGATCCCCGACCACCGCCTGATCGACGTGGCCCGGCCGGAGTTGTGGCGGGTGGCGGACGAACGCCAGATCTTCGTGGTGGAGACACCGGGCGTCCCCGGCACCTCCGGCCCCCTCCTGCTCGCGTCCACGATCCTCCCCCTGGTCCGCCCCGGCCGTGTTCACCCGCTCTACCGACGCCCCAACGCCGAGGAACCGAACCTCGCCCCGGGCCTGCTGCCCCACCTCGCAACCCACCTCGGCCACTCCCCCACCCCGGCGGACGTCCTCGCCTGGACGGTGACGACAGCCCGCCCCGGCCCGGCCGTACCCCTGACCCGGGACCCCGAACTCTGGGCACGTGGCGTCGAGTTGGGCCACCGCATCCTCTGGCTGATGCGCCGCAACGGCGACCGCCCCAAACTCCCCGGCGGCCGACGCCCGTACGTCCGCGCCCCGTTGCCGCCCCTCCCCCTCACCCTTCACTACGACCGCGACGAGGAGACCCTGCACCTCGATGAGGGCCGCATCTCCCCGGTACCGCCCGAGTCCTGGGACTTCGAGGTGAGCGGGGTACGGGTACTGGAGCAGTGGTTCAACTCCCGGACGGCGGAGGCCGATCCGGGCACGCTTGCGGCGATCCGTCCCCCCACCTGGCAACAGACGTGGACGTCGGAACTGCTGGAGCTGATCACAGTGTTGGCGCTGCTGGCGGAACTGCGCCCACAGCAGCAGGAGTTGGAGGTGACGGACCAGATCACGGCGGCCGAGCTGCGCAAGGCAGGCGTCCTCCCGGCACCGGAGTGGACCCGCCACCCCGCATCGGTCCTCGACCACCACGAGGAGGGCCCGGAGGGCCAGTTCGCACTGCTCTAGCCCCAAAGCCGTACAAACAGGGCTGGAGGTGTGGTTGTCAGGCGTCGGGTGGGGTGAGCCTCGCGATGAGGCTTTCGACTTTCGCCGACAGGCCCTTGCTGTCGTCCGTCGCCGCGACGGACGCGATGCGCGGGTGGCTGGAGGCGCCACCGACCAGGGCGAACCGCTGGTGCGGGTTGGCGGTGGCGGCGGCCTCGGTGGCTGGTTTCATACCGGTGCCGACGGCGATGATCAGACCGCAGTGCTGCTGAACGGCACCGTTGATGTACGGCAGTGCGGCCTTGGCGTCGATGGTCGGCGTGGGGAATCGCTGGGCGTTGACGTGACCGGCCCGGGCGGCCTGCTGCATGCCCTGCCAGGCGGCCCGGGCGAGCCCGGCGTCGGTGGCGTTGGTGGGCGAGACGAGCAGGCAGGCGCGGAAGTTGCGGGAGACGTTGTCCGCCCGGGGGCTCGGGGCGTCGTTCCCGGTCAGGAGTATGGAGAGCGTCACGACGACGACGGCGGTCACGGCGCCACCGCCGACGAGGACCGGGCGTCTGCGGACACCGCCGACGAGGCGCGCGATGGTCGGAACCGGCATGGCGATGATCCTTGCTGCTGGTCGGTGGCGGGGTCGGGAGCTGGGGCACCGGGCTCAGGAGGTGCGGCGGCGGCGCCGGAACACCGCGAGCCCACCCGCGGCGATCGCCACCGACGCGGCGGCGATGCCGCCGACGGCCCAGGGCAAGGCGGCGCTCTGCCGTGCGGACTGGGCCGCCGTGCCGCCGACGGCAGCGATCAGCGGGTTGGTACGGGCGGCCGGGGCCGGGGCCCGCAGGGCCTTCAGCGGGTTGACGACGCCGTATCCGAGCTGGTCGTCGCGGCCGTGGACGCCTCCCGCGCCGGTCGGCCGGTCGGCGGTGGTGATGAGCCGGGCGATGATCTGCCCGGCGCTCTCCGAAGGAAACGCGGCGCGTAGCAGTGCGGCGGTGGCGGAGACATAAGGAGCGGAATAGCTTGTTCCGTCCTTGGTGAGATAGCCGCCGCTGTTGTTCGTCGAATAGATGCCGACTGCCGGGGCGGCCAAGGATATGTACGAGCCCGATTCGCTGGTCGGCCAGAATGCGCTGTCCTGAGTTGTTCCGGAAACGGCGACGACCCCGGGGAACGCGGCCGGATAACTGACCTGGTTCCCCGCCCGCCCGTCGTTGCCCGCTGCCGCCACCACGACGATGTCGTGCGCGACCGCGTAGCCGACGGCGTCGCGGAGCTGCGGGTCGGCCACGTCGGTGGTCATCGAGATATTGATGACCTTGGCTCCGTGCCGGGCGGCGTAGACGATGCCCTCGGCGAGCGCGAGCGGATCCGCGGCGCCGTCGGTGCTGATCCGGACGGGCAGGATCGACGAAGCGGGGGCCAGCCCTGCCATGCCGTGCCCAGTGCCGCCGGTTGCCGCGATGACTCCGGCGACCGATGTGCCGTGCGAGTCGTCGGAGACATCGATCTGGCCGTTGGCCGCCTGGCGGGTGATGTCCGTACCCGGCAGCACCCGCCCGGCGAGGTCGGGGTGACTGGCACCGACGCCACTGTCGACCACCGCCACGGTGACACCGGCTCCCCGGCTGCGCCCCCAGACCTTCACCGCGTCGAAGTGCTGTGCGTCCAGCGGCCATTCGGCACTGAGCGGCGTCACACCCGCCAACGGCGCGGCGGACGCGCCGGTCGCGGACAACGCCGACAGGACGAGCAGCGGCAGCAGAACGCCGTACGACAACGCCCGTAGGGTGCCGGTCCGTTGTGGTCCCATCCCCGCCGACCGTCCTCTGTCCGCCATTCAGCCCCGGCCCCCCGCCGGGGGAGTCAGCTTCTCCCGCGAACGGGTCGTCACATCCCTCGAAATAGCAAAGAAATGCTCGCGGAATGATCAATGCCGGGTCGGTGTTGAGGAAATTTGGACGATATGGCACGAGATGAATGACTGTCCGGATTCGGTTCCGTACTGATAGAAGGTCCCCCAACCGGCCTGGCACCCAAGGGGCTTGTGGTTCTTCTGGGGGGTAGAACAACGGTGGGTCATTTCTGGATATCCGCTCGTCGTGCGCCGGGTTCGTTAAGGGCGACGGCGTTTTTGGCGGTTACCGCGTTGGTCGTCACCTATGGCGGGCAGTCGGCGGTGGCGTTGCCGGTTTCGGCGGCGGCGCCTGTCACGCCGGTGCAGCAGGGTGGTTCGGCGGCGGGCAAGAAGCACGCGGTTTCCGCGTCGGCCACGGCGAGCAAGGCGAAGTCGAAGGTCGGCGCCTCGGCGACCGGTCCGGTCAAGGGTGCCGTGCCGGCCTACAAGCCCCATGCCGAGCAGGGTGATCCGGCCGGCTCGGGCAGCCGGGTGCACAAGGCACCCAAGCCGGTTGCCGACGTACCGGCACCGGCGCGCAAGAAGCCGCAGGGCTTCAGTGCGTCCACCAGCGTCGAGCAGCCCAAGCTGGACACCGCGACCACCACCGTGTTCAAGAACGCCGACGGTACGTACACCGCCCAGATCCACACCCATACCGTCAACGAGCGTCGCTCCGACGGCAGTTGGGCCCGCATCGCACCTTCCACGACCGACTCCGCTCCCGCGACCGGCTCAGCGACGCCGAGCGCTGCCGCGTCGCCCGGTGCATCGGACGCATCCGACGCGTCGTACCGGACGCTGACGCCCGCCGCCGCCAACCCGACCGGCCAGGGCGCTACTTCGGCCACGACCTACGTCGAGTCCGGGGTGACGCAGAACTTCAACGGCAACGGGCAGTTGTACGTGGGCCAGTACCTCAGCCACACCTACAACTCCTACCTGCAGTTCAGTGGTTTCAAGACGCAGTTCGCGAACGACTACATCGTCAACTCCACGCTCTGGCTCGACACCGAGTTCTCGGGCAAGGACACCAGCGGCACCTGTTCGGTCCAGCCGGTGAACGTCGCCGCGGTAGGCGCCACTTGGGATCCGACGAAGATCAATACCTATCCGGGTCCGGCGGCCGGTGCGCAGATCGGCAGTGCCTCTTTCGCCGCCGGGACCGACTGTGCCAACGGCCGCCAGTGGGAGGGCGTCAGCCTGAACACCGCGACGGCGATGAACTGGGCGCACGGCTGGGCGGCCAACTACGGGCTGCAACTCAGCGCCCCCAACACCGCTGCCGGGGCGAAGGAGTTCTACGCGGACGACGCCTACCTCGCGGTGGAATACACGCCGAACGGCGCCGGAGCCTCGTACTCCGAGGTCAGCTACGCCTCGCCGTGGAACAACCAGCCCGGCTGGGGCAAGGTCACCGTGCAGAACCGGGGCACCGCGACCTGGACCCCGACCAACGGCTACAAGCTCTCCTACCAGCTCTACACCGTCTCCGGCACCACCCGCACGCTGCTCACCACCCCGGCCTCGACCCCCGCCGTGATGCCGTCGACGGTCGCGCCGAACCAGCCGGTCACCGTCACCGCCGCCGTCCCCGCGCTCACCGCGGGGGTGACGTATCTGATCTGCTGGGACATGGCGTACAACGGTGTGCTGTTCTCCACCTACGGCGTCCCGCAGACCTGTTACTCGCTGCCGGTGGTCAACAACCCGCCGATCATCGACACCTTCACCCCGGGCAACAACGGTTCTGTCTTCAGCCTCACCCCCACCCTCGGTGTCACCGGGCACGACCCGGACAACTACCCGGGTACCGCGCTCAGTTACTCCTTCGCGGTCTACGCCAACGGTTCGACCACCGCGCTGGCGACCTCGGGGGCGATCGCCACCTCGACCTGGGTGGTGCCGGCGGCCAAACTCGCCTGGGGCGGCACGTACTACTGGACCGCGCTGGTCAGCGACGGCAACGCGACTTCCCTGTGGTCCGCACCGGACTACTTCAACATCCCTTCCGCGCCACAGCCGTTGGTGACCGCGCACCTGGGCGTCGCCCCGTACGACACGACCGTCAAGGGCGTCGACCCCCAGATGGGCGACTACTCCACCCAGGCGACCGACCTGTCGGTGGGCGCGGTGGCCGACGGCCCGGCGCTGAACATCGAGCGGACCTACAACAGCCTTGACCCGGGCGTCTTCAAGGCGTTCGGTGCGGGCTGGTCGTCGATGCTGGACATGCGGGCGACGCCGGACTCCGACGGTTCCGGCAGCATGGTGATCACGCTCGCCGACGGCCGGCAGGAGCGCTTCGGTGCCAACGGTGACGGCACCTACAGCCCCCCGGCCGGTGACTACGCGGTCCTGACGGTCCCACCGGACGGCTACGGCGTCTCGGGTTTCGCGCTGACCGAGAAGTCCGGCATGCGCTACATCTTCACCGTCGGGGCCACCGACCCGGTCACCGGTCAGCCGTACTGGGGCCTGTCCGAGTTCGGCAACCGCAACGGCCACGGAGTGGACTTCGACTGGAAGACGGTCACCCTCACCCTGCCCGGCGGCACCACCACCGCCGTCAAGGAACCGGTCCAGGCCGGATACGGCTTCAACCAGGACAACGGTTACAACGACGGCGCCACCAACAGTGCGCCCGACACGGACATCCTTCTCGAACTGACCTGGGGTGTACAGCAGTTGACGGCGACGGACGGCGCTGTCAAGAACGTCCCGCATGTCGTCTCGGTGACCGACCGCACGGTCGCCGGGGTCACCCACCCCTGGACGTACGCCTACAACGCCGCGAACTACCTCACGGGTGTGTGCCCGCCGGCGACCAGCACCACCACGTCCACGGCCTGCACCGGCTACACGTACACCTCGGGCACCAGTTCCGGATCGCACTTCGCCTCGATGGTCCAGGACTCCAACCCGACCGACTACTGGCGGTTCGGTGACGCCACCGGTTCCACGACCGCCGCCGACAGTGTCGTGGTCAACCAGGGCACCACCAACGCCACGCTGGCCAATGTCACCCTCGGTCAGCCCGGCCCGCTGGCCGGATCGCCCGCCACCGCCGCGTCGTTCAACGGCACCAGTTCCTATGCCGCGCTGCCGGACAACCTGGTGGCGGCCGGCAGCAACCTCGCGGTCGGCATGTGGTTCAACACCACCCAGGCCGGGGGCACGCTGTTCTCGTACCAGAGCGGGAAGCCGGGCACGGCCGTCACCTCCGGTTACGTCCCGTCGATCTACATCGGCAGCGACGGCAAGCTCCGCGCCGAGTTCTGGAACGGGCATGCCGCACCGATGACCTCACCGACCGCGGTCAACGACGGCAAATGGCACTACCTGGTGCTCTCCGGCGCCCGGACCGACCAGACTCTCTTCCTCGACGGTGCGCAGGTCGCCACCCTCACCGGCGCCACCATCACCTTCGGCGCCTGGCCGTACACCACGGTCGGCGCGGGTGAACTCACCGGCTCCTGGCCGGCCAGCCCGACCGCCAACGCGCTGGGCTTCTTCAACGGCAAGATCCAGGACGTCTCCTTCCTGCAGCACCCGCTCGGTCTCCCCGCCGTCCAGCAGGAGTACGCCTCCGGGACGCTCGCCGCCGACGAGCTCACCGGCACCCAACTGCCTTCCGGCAAGACCGCGTTGGCCGTCACCTACAACGCGCTCACCGACCGCGCGGCGACCGTCACCGACGCCGACGGCGGTACCTACCGGCTCGCCTCCCCGGTCACCACGGGCAGCAGCGCCGCCTACTACGGCGCCGTCCGCGGCACCCGGCCCTCGTACGACTACCCGATGACCGAGCAGGCCGGTCTCACCGCGGTCAACCAGTACGGCATCGACAAGGCGGCCGACAGCGCCACCGACGGCATCTACAACGACGTCATGCTGGGCGAACCCGGTATCTTCGGCCCCGGCGGGGACACCGCCGCAGGTTTCAACGGCACCTCCTCGTACCTCTCGCTGCCCTCCGGCGCCCTGGACGACAGCACCGGGAACGCCACCGTCGCCCTGTGGTTCAACACCAAGCAGGCCGGCGGGGTGCTCTTCTCGTACCAGAACGGCCGGACCGGCTCGGTGCCCACCAGCTACACCCCGGCCCTCTACATCGGCTCGGACGGTCTGCTGCACGGCCAGTTCTGGGACGGCACCACTTCCCCGATGGCGTCCAAGGCCGTTGTCAACGACGGCAATTGGCACCTGGTCGAACTCAGCGCCACCGGCACCACCCAGACCCTGTGGCTCGACGGCCAGAGCCAGGCCACCCGCGCGGGCAAGTCCATCGCGGGCCAGGCGGCGACCTGGGGCGAGACGACGGTGACCGTCGGCGCCGGGTACATCGCAGGATCCTGGCCCAAGCTCCCCACCGCCAACGCCCAGGGCTACTTCAACGGTGAGATCGGTCAGGTCGGGGTCTACAAGACCGACCTCGACCTGACCGGAGTCGAGGCCGCGCTCGGCCTGTACCAGGCCAAGGGCTCCGCCACCACCCTGATGCCGTCGACCACGGTCACCGTCACCGATCCCACCCAGGGCACCGAGAAGTACGCCTTCGACCCGGCCAGCGGCAACCGCACCACCTCCGTGACCGACGCGCTCGGCGGCACCACCAGTTACGCCTACGACTCCCTCGGCTTCCAGGACGCGAGCACCGACCCCGACGGGCACACCGTCACCCGCCGGCACGACGTGTACGGCAACGTACTGACCACCACCACCTGCCGTGCGGCCAACTCCTGCCAGACCTCGTACTTCAGCTACCACACCAACGCCGCCAACCCGATGGACCCGCTCAACGGCAAGGTCCTCTACGCCGCCGACGCCCGCTCCGGAGCCACCGGGACCGCCGACCCGGCCTACCGCACGGCCTACACGTACACCCCGTTCGGCGCCATCGCCTCGGTGACCACGCCCCCGACCTCGGACTACCCGAGCGGACGGACCGTCAAGTACAGGTACTACAACAACAACGAGACGTTCACCAACACCCTCGGCGTCGTCACCAACGAGCCCTACGGGATGCTCGCAACGGTCACCGACCCCAGGGGCCAGGTCACCAGGTTCACCTACTGCTACGGACAGGTCTGCAGCGAGACCGACCCCTCCGGCGAGACCACCTACTCCAGCCACGACGTGTTCGGCCGGCTGACCACCAAGGCGGTCAGCTCCGACACCTACCCGGTGACCTTCACCTACTACGGGGCGCCGGTCGGCGGTGTGCAGACCCATTACACCTACGACGCCCTCGACCGGGTCTCCACCGTCACCGACCAGGCCACCACCGACGCCGTCACCAGCACCGTCCACACCCCGAAAACCACCTACAGCTACGACGCCGACGGTGACCTGACCGGCAGTTCGACCGCCGACACCACCGGCCTCGACGCCACCCGCAGCACCGGCTACGTCTACGACGACCAGAACCGGGTCATCACCGCCACCGACCCGGCGAACCTGGCGACCCACTACACGTACGACACCTCCGGCCGGACCACCACCCGCACCGACCCCGGCGGGACCACCTACAGCTACGGCTACTCGGCGACCGGGCAGCTGCTCACCACCACCCTGAACGGCTGGACCGGCGACCCGACCGCGCCCTCCGGCGCGCAGGACCTCGTACTGGAGTCGCGGGCCTACGACCCGGCCGGGCGGCTGGCCTCCGTCACCGACTCCATGGGCCGCACCACCGGCTACAGCTACTTCGACGACGACCGGCTGCAGTCCGAGACCGTCGCCTCCGGCACCGCGTCCGCCGTCACCGACAAGGCGTACGACTACGACGCGGCCGGCAACCGCACCTGGGAATGCGACGTCTGGACCGGCACCTCCTGCACCCGGCAGACCACGTACTCCGTCGACGCCGCGGACCGCACCACCAGCACCGCCGTCGACCCCACAGGCGTCAACCGGGTCACCGCCAACACCTTCGACCCGGACGACAACGTCCTGTCCCAACTCCTCACCGGCGACGGCCAGACCCGCCAGGTCGGCTACTCCTACGACGCCGCGGGCAACACCACCTCGCAGTCCGTACGCACCGACGCCACCGGGCCGACCGGCTACTGGCCGCTGACCGACGGCGCGGTCAACGCCGCCGACTCCTCCGGCAACGGCTTCACCGGCGTCCCGGCCACCGGGGCGACCTGGGCGCCGCCCGGTGGCAACTACGCGCAGTTCAACGGCACGTCGGGTGCCGTCCTGACCAGCGGAACCCCGGTGGTGGACACCTCCAAGGCCTTCAGTGTCTCCGCGTGGGCGTACCTCAGCGCCACCAGCACCACCAAGGACTTCACGGTCGTCAGTCAGCAGGGCGCCCAGAACAGTGCCTTCCAGCTGGAGTACAACCACACCACCAAGTCCTGGGCGTTCGTCCGAGCCGCCAACGACACCGCCACCTCGGCCAGTTACACCGCCGCGGCGAGCGCTCCGGCAACGGCCGGGGTATGGACCCACCTGGTGGGCGTGGAGGACGGGCTCGGCGGGATGAGCCTCTACGTCAACGCCGCCGAGGTCAGCGGGATCTGCACAGGCTGCACCGGCCCGGTGTCGGATCCGACCCCGATGGCCAGCACCGTCGGTGTCGCGATCGGCCGGGGCAAGGCGGCCACCGCGTCCGTCAACTACTTCGCCGGCCGGATCCGCGACGTCCAGCTGTACGGACGCCAGCTCACCCAGAACGAGATCGGCGAGCTGTACACCTCCGCCACCACCAGCGGCCAGTCCGCCGTCTCCGTCGGCGCCGCCGGCTGGTGGAAGCTCGACGACGGCGAGAGCCCGACCGCCGCCGACTTCTCCGGCACCGGCAACGTCGGCACGGTCAACGCATCCACCAACTGGTCGTCCGACAACGGCGGTTCGGCCGTCTTCGCCGGAGCCGGGCAGATCGCCACCGCCGGCAATGTCGTCAACACCGCCAAGAGCTTCTCGGTGGCCGCCTGGGCGAAGATCACCAGCACGCCCACCGGCAGCTGGCAGACCGTCATCTCCCAGCAGGGTTCCAAGGCCGCCGGTTTCTCGCTGGACTACAACCCCACCGCCGGCCGCTGGGCCTTCGACCGGGCGACCACCGACGTGGCCGCGCCCACCCTGGCAGGCGCCAACTCCACCGCGGCGCCCGCCCTCAACACCTGGACCCACCTGCTCGGCACATACGACGCGAGCACCGGCAAGATGACGCTCTACGTCAACGGCGTCGCCCAGGGCACCGCGACCGACACCACCCCCATCGCCAGCACCGGCGCACTGGCCATCGGCCGCGGCTACGCCGCCGGGGCCGCCGCCCAGTACTTCAACGGCTCGATCAGCAAGGCGCAGGTCTACAACCGCGTCCTCACCGCCGCCGAGGCGAGCTCGCTCTACAGCGGCGGCGGCACCGCCGGATCCGCACCGCTCACCACCACCTGGACGTACGACCAGCGCGGCCTGCCCACGACCGAGACGGACCCGCGCGGCAACGCGGCCGGGGCGGTCGCCGCGGCCTACACCACCACCGCCGCCTACGACGAGGCCGGCCGGCTCACCACCACCTCCTCGCCCCCGGTCAGCACCGAGACCGGCGGCGGCGCCGCCCAGCAGACCGTGGCCGTCACCAGCGACGGCTACAACACCTTCGGCGACCAGGTGGAGTCCAACGACCCCGACGGCCGGATCGTCACCACCACCTACGACGCCGACAGCCGGGTACTCGCGGTGTCCCAGCCCGCGTACACCGCGCCCGACGGGTCCGGCGGCGTCACCCCGACCACGTCCTACACCTATGACGCGCTCGGCGAGGTCCTGACCGAGACCGATCCGCTGCACAACCAGGCGTCGTACACCTACGACCAGCTCGGTGACCAGGTGCGGCAGACCCTGCCCGGCGGTCGCGTCACCCATACCGGCTACGACACCGACGGCGAACCGCTCAACACCACCGACCCGACCGGCGCCAGGACCGAGGCCACCTACGACCCGCTCGGCCGGCAGATCACCGCCACCCAGGTGGAGCGCACCCCCACCACCGCGGCCTACACCACCACCTACGGCTACGACGCACTCGGCGACCTCACCTCGGTCGAGGACCCGCTGCACAACGTGACCACCACGGGCTACGACGCGGTCGGCGAACCGGTCACCACCAAGGACCCGGTGGGCAATGTCACCGGCTACACCTACGACGCCACCGGCCAGGGCCTCACGACGACCGCCGCCGACGGCGCCAGGACCACCCAGGGCTACGACCTCGCCGGGCGGCTCACCTCGACCACCAAACTGGACGCCTCCGGCGCGGCGCTCAGCTCCACCGCCTACGCCTACGACGGCGCGGGCAACGAGACCTCGGCCACCGACGCCCGGCAGCACACCAGCACCGCCACCTTCGACGCGCTGAACCGGATGCTGAGCCAGAGCCAGCCCGCCGACGCCACCACCTCCATCAAGACGTCCTTCGGCTACGACGCGGCGGGCGGCCGCACCCGCTACACCGACGCGGACAACAACGTCACCCTCTACACCTACAACTCCCTCGGCCTGCCGGAGAGCAACATCCTGCCCAGCGTCACCGGGCTCACCTCCGCCGCCGACCGGACCACCACCACCGCCTACGACGCCGACGGCAGAATGCACACCGCCACCCGCCCCGGCGGGGTGGTCGTCACCGAGGGGTACGACGCCAACGGCGAGCTGACCTCGCAGACCGGCGCCGGCGCGGAGGCCGCCACCACGACCCGCTCCTACGGCTACGACGCGGCCGGCCGCCCCAACTCGGTCTCCGCGCCCGGGGGTTCGGACACCTTCAGCTACGACGACCGCGGGCTCATCGTCGCCATGGCCGGACCTTCCGGCACCGCGAGTTACACCTACGACGGCAACGGCCAGATCGCCTCACGTACCGACAAGGCCGGTACCGCGGCCTTCGGCTACGACGCCGACCAGCGGGTCAACAGCGAGACCGACCCGCTCACCGGCACCACAGCGACCCTGAGCTACAACACCGTCGGCCAGGTCAAGACAATCGGCTACGGCACCGGCGGAGCCACCCGCGCCTACGACTACACCGCGCTCCACCAGCTCAAGTCCGATGTCCTGACCTCCCCGTCCGGCAGCACCGAGGCGTCGGCCGCGTACACCTACAACCCCGACGGCCAGGTCGCCACCGTGACCACCGCCGGCACCGCGGGATCGGGCACCAGCACCTACGACTACGACTACGCGGGCCGCCTGAAGTCCGCGACCACCGGCTCCGGCACCACCGGTTACGGCTACGACGGCAACGGCAACCGCACCGCCGCCGGCTCCGCCACGGCCACCTTCAACGCCCGCAACCAGCTGACCTCCGTCGCCGCCGGCTCCGCCACCACCACCTACGGCTACACCGCGCGCGGCACCACCGCGAGCGTCAACTCCTCGGGCAGTACGACCAGTTACAGCTCCGACGCCTTCGACGACGTCACCGGCTCAAGCACCGGCGCCGCCTACTCCTACGACAGCTTCGGTCGGCTCGCCACCGCCTCCTCCGGCGGCCGCAACGCCACCTTCAGCTACGACAACGGAACCAACACCCCGGTCTCCGACGGTTCCCAGAACTTCGGCCGGGACCCCTACGGCGGCCTGCTCTCCACCTCCACCGCCGCCGGCACCGGCGCCGCCTTCGCCCTGTCCGACAGCCACGGCGACATCACCGGCACCTTCACCGGTACCGGCAGTGCCCTGACCGGCTCCACCGCCTACGACGCCTACGGAAACCGCACCGCCTCCAGCGGCAACCAGACCGACCTCGGCTACCAGGGCGGCTGGACCGACTCCGCCACCGGCCAGGTCAACACCGCGACCCGCTGGTACGACCCCGCCAACGGCGCCTTCACCAGCGCGGACTCCGCCACCAACGCGCCCACCCCGGCGGTCAACGCCAACCCGTACGCCTACGGCAACGACGACCCACTGGACAACACCGACACCAGCGGCAACGACGCCTGCGCCAGCGACGACATCAAGGCCCAGGAGGAGGCCTACGAGCAGATGCAGGCCTGGCTCAAGAACTACCAGGCGGGCCAGATGGGCCGGATGCTCGAATGGTCGCAGGAGCAGTGGGCGATCGGGGCGGCGAAGGCCAACGCCGAGCGGGCCAAGAACGCCGCCGACGAACGGGCGCTGCACCAGCAACAGGACGCGTGGGAGAAGCAGTTCAACAAAGACTTCGACGACGCGATGAACCAGGACTACTCCAACGCCGGCTCGCACTCACCGGGGTCGCACGACACGGGCTCGAGTCCCAAAAACAATGTGACTGTCACCCTCGGCGACGGCAAGCTGCACACCGTGGGCAACGGCGGGGCCCTGTTCTCCGGCTCGTCCGGCTCGCACAGCACCGCGTACATGGTCGGCGGAGCGGTCGTCCTGGCGGGCCTCGCGATCGCCGCCGGCTTCTTCTTCGCCCCCGAGGCGGCGGTCGCCGGCGCGGTCTTCGTCCTGGCGGCCTCGGTCAGCGACGACTGCGGCGCCAACGGCATCCCCACCCGCCCCAAGAACCAGAACCTCGGCGGCACCAACTCCACCCCGATCCTCGGCACCACCCCCGCCGAGGACGCCGCGGCGGCAGCCGGCCACGACGCCACCAGCTCGACGGCGGCGGACGACGACGGCGTGACAACCACGCAGACCGCCGCCGGTGGCGCCGGTGCCGGCAGTGGCGATCCGGGTTCGACCGCCCAGTGCAGCCCGGAACCGGACGACGGGGGCGACTGGGTCGATCCGAATACCATCAACTTCTCGCAGCGGACGGTGAACCCGAACGACTACGTATCATCGATGCTGGACGGAAGCTGGGACTGGAACCGGCCCGGCACGGCCCTGCGGGTGATCGAGCGGGGCGGGCAACTGGTCAGCTACGACAACCGGCGTCTGGACGCGGCTCGGGACGCCCGTGCGCAGAACCCCGACTACCGGGTCAAGGTGGAACGTGTCGATCCATCAGCGGCGAACCCTGAGAAGACGAGCGGCAAGACGTGGGACTGGAGTTTCGAGGACCGTATGAAGAAGCCGTACAACAGGGACGAGAACGGCTGTCGTGTGCCATGGCAGGGGCTGAACGAGCAACCCGAACACGTAGCGAACCCGACGCGCAAGCGATGAAGGGGATCACGGAGTTGTGGCGAGCGGGAGAGGCACCCGCCTGGGACGGCCTGTTCCGCGCGGACGGCTCCGCTCGCGCGGTGGAGGTGGACAGCGCGGCGCTGTCATGGTTCGAACTCGGTGCCCCGCTGGACTTCGAGACGTGGCTGGCCGAAAACCCCGAGACCCTGACCTCGATCGACATCCACCCTCAGGGCCTCGCCGAAATCCCGGACGGATCCGGCTATGTCTGCTGCGGCGACGGTTCGCACGGCTCGGAGGGGTTCTTCGCCCGACTCGACCGGGACAAGAATCCCGTGTGGGTGGTCTCGCTGGGCGACTCCAACCCCTTCGTCCGTGCCACGGTCGAAGGGTCCATGGCCACCTTCACCAACAACCTGGGCAACTCGATCACGGTGGATCTCGCCGATCCGGATTTCGCGTGACCGAATCCGATCCCGCCGGACGCTCGACAACCACACCTCCAGCCCAGTCCATACGGCTTTGGCGCTAGGGCCTGTCCGGCGGATCCTGTCGCAGACGCGGGGTGTGGTGCGCACATCTGCGGCGTTGTCGTCGGTTGCCAACGCTCCGCGTTGCCGCCCTCCTCCGCCTTGCAGCTGCACGCACCACACCCCGCTCACCGGCACTGATCAAGCCCCGCCGATTTCCTGCGACCTGATCCGCCGGACAGGCCCTAGCCCCGCTCGGGATCGAAGGCGTCCAGGACCTTCGCCAACGCCATGTCGAACACCGCGTCCAGATCAATCGGCCCCGGATCCTCCATGAACGCCGCAGCCATCCGCGGATACGCCCCACCGGCGATCTGACTCCCCAAGTACGCGATCCGCACCGCGTTCTCCTGATCCTCCGACCACGGCAACGACCGCGACCGCTCAGCAGTCGCCAACTCATTCGTCACGTACATCGTCACGACCCCGTTGAGCAGCCCGACGAGTTGCATCTTCATGCCGTAAGTCGCCTCGACCGGATCAAGACAGGCGAGGCAATGCTCCAGGTACCGCAGCGCATTGGGGCTGAAGCCGTACACCGGTGACATCAACCGCGGCAGCCAGGGATGCCGATGCATCAGCGTCCGCGCCTGATGAGCGACCCGGATCATGTCCGCCCGCCAGTCCCCCGACGGCGCCCACTCCTCGTGCTCGCCGCTGACCGCGTCAACCATCAGCTCGTACAGGTCCTCCTTGCGGGGGACGTAGTTGTACAGCGACATCGTGCCGCAGCCCAACTCGGCCGCGACGTGCCGCATGGAGACCGCGTCCAGCCCCCCACCGTCGGCGATCCGCACCGCCGCCGCCGCGATGTCCGCGCGGCGGAACGCCGGCTTCGGCCCCCGCCCCGCACGCTCGGGGCGCGCCCAGATCACTTCGGGTACGGCCGCTCGGTCCGCCATTGATCATCACCTCACTCACCATCGTAGTTACGTACACCGTACGTAGTGCGCTATGGTCGACCCATGACTACTACGTACGCTGTACTTAGTGAAGGTCTGGAGAAGCGCTTCGGCGCTGTGCACGCCGTGCGCGGGCTGGACCTGGCGGTGGCGCAGGGCACGGTCTGCGGAGTCCTCGGGCCCAACGGCGCGGGCAAGACCACGGCCGTACGGCTGCTCACCACGCTGCTGCGGCCGGACGCGGGTTCCGCGCGGATCGCCGGGCACGATCTCGTCCGGGAGGCTTCGGCCGTACGGCGTCGGATCGGCGTCACCGGGCAGTACGCGTCGGTCGACGGCGACCTCACCGGCCGGCAGAACCTGCGCCTGTTCGCGCGGCTGCACCGGGTGCGGGGTCCGGCGGACCGGGCCGGTGAGCTGCTGGACCGCTTCGGCCTGACCGAGTCCGCCGACCGGCCCGCGTCCACCTACTCGGGCGGGATGCGCCGCCGCCTCGACCTGGCGGCGAGTCTCATACGACGCCCCGACGTGCTGTTCCTCGACGAACCGACGACCGGGCTCGACCCGGCCAGCCGGAACCAGATCTGGGACGCCGTACGGGACCTGAAGAGGGAGGGTACGACCGTGCTGCTGACCACGCAGTACCTGGAGGAGGCCGACCAACTCGCCGACGACATCGCCCTGGTGGACCGGGGGCGGATCGCGCACAGCGGTTCACCCGCTCAACTCAAGGCGCTCATCGGGACGTACGCCGAAGTCGTCGTCGCGCACGCGGACGCTCTCGCGAAGGCGGCCGGTGTCCTCGACCAACTCACCGGCGTCCAGCCGTCGTTCGACCACGAGCGGAACGCCGTCGGCGCGGTCACCGGCGATCCGACACTCACCCTCCCCCGGCTGGTCCGCGAACTCGACGCGGCGGGCGTGCCGTTGCTCGACGCGAGCATGCGACCGCCGACCCTCGACGACGTGTTCCTCCGCCTGACGGACAGCAAGGAGCCCGTGGGATGAGCGCCTTGGCGTACGACGGCACCGCGATGCTCGGCCGGCAGTTGCGGCGGGTGCGGAACAACCCGGCGCTGGTGATCCTCACCCAGTCCATGCCGATCACGATGCTGCTGTTCTTCGGGTACGTCTTCGGCAGCGCGCTCGCGATGCCGGGTGACGCGTACCGCTCCTACCTCGTCCCCGGGTTGCTGGTCGCGACCGCCGCCAACGGGATCATGACGGGCATGTTCCAGGCCGCCCAGGACTCGCACCGGGGCGTGACGGACCGCCTCCGCACCCTGCCGATGAGCAGGGCGGCCGTGCCTCTCGGGCAGGCGACCGCCGACCTGGTCGTCACGGCCGCCGGTACCGTGCCGTTCCTGCTGGTCGGTCTCGCGGTGGGCTGGCGGATCGAGGGGTCGGCGCTCCAAGCCGTCGCTGCCGTGGGCCTGTTGCTGCTGTTCCGGTTCGCCTGCGCCTGGGTCGGCATCCTGCTCGGGCTGGCCTCCCGCAGCGAGGAGGCGGCCGGTCAGCTCGGCAGCGCGACCTTCATGCTGCCGCTGCTGTCCAACGCGTACATCCCGACGGACCGGCTGCCGGGCTGGCTGCGCACCCTGGCCGAGTGGAACCCGATCAGCGCGGTGACGACGGCCCTGCGGTACCTGTTCGGCAACTCCCCCGTCCCCGAGGGCGCCGCCTGGCCGGTGGCCCATCCGATCGCCGGGTCGCTGGCTTGGTGCGCCGCGCTGATCGCGGTGTTCGCACCGCTCGCGGTGCGCCGGTACGCGCACAACGACCGGTGAACCGCTAGTACTGAGGCGGCAGTTCGGGCCCCAGAGACGAGAACTTCTCCTGGGACACCACCCGTTGGGGCGGCCAGGTGATGTTGCCCGGTGGCCAGCTCTGGCCGGTCTTCTCCAGGAACCACTCCGGCGGTTCGTACATGGGCGGTTCGTAGCCGTCGGGCAGGGCGGTCCGCCATGCGACGCCCTCCGTGCGCTGCTTGAACTCGTCCTTGATCGCCCTGAGTTGTTCCGGCTGGGTGAGCAGGTCGATCGCCGTCGCCGTGAGATAGCGGGCGGCGGCGATGACGACTGCCCGGCCGGGGGCCGCCGCCGCGCAGGACGTGAGGGCCCAGGTGTGCAGCTTGGTGCCGATCGGGGCGAGGGCGGCGCCCATGGAGACGGTCGGTACGTTCCAGCTGATGTCGGCGACGTCCGTCGAGCCGCCGCCGAGGAACACCGGGTTGGGCGGGGCGAGTTCGGCGATCTCGGTGTGCATGCCCTGCTGGGGCAGCCCGAGCGACTCCTGGAGGTCCCGCGCCAACTGCTGTGCCTCGTCGGTGAATTCGGGTGGGCCGAGCTGTCGCATGTTGTCGTACATCAGCTCCGCGAAGGCCCTGGAGGGGAGTTGGTTCCAGCAGGCGGCGGTGATGCGGTGCCGTACCGAGGTCTGCGAGGCCTTCGCCGCCGCCTCGGAGACGGCGATCACCTTGTCGAGGAGGACTTGGACCCGGGCGGGGCTGCCCTCACGGACGTAGTAGCTGATCTCCGCGATCTCGGGCGTGACGTTCGGGATGTCACCGCCGTTGTTGATCACCCAGTGGAGGCGTCCGCTCGGCGCCAGGTTCTCCTCGCGCAGGAACTCGGAGAGGGTCGCCATCATCACGGCCGCGTCCAACGCGCTCTTGTTGCCCAGGGGATGGCCGCCGTGCCCGGCCACGCCCAGGAAGGTGAACGTCACCGCCGTCATCGCGGTGCTGGTGCGCCAGCCGGTGGCGTTGGAGGTCGAGGGGTGCCAGTCGAGGAAGGCGTCGAGGCCGTCGTAGACGCCCTGGCTGACCGCGTAGGTCTTGCCGATCAGGTTCTCCTCGGCGGTCGAGCCGAAGAACCTGACGGTGACGGGGAGTTGGTGTCGCTGCGCGGCCTGCGCCACGGCCGCCGCGGCCGCTGCCGCCGCCGTACCGAGGACGCAGTGGCCGCAGCCGTGGCCGGGGCCGTAGCCCGGCGCGAAGGGGTCGTGGACGTACTCGCGCGGGTCGTGGTGGCCGACGCCGCTGTGCTGGGAGAGGCCGGGCAGGGCGTCGTACTCGCCGCTGAAGCCGAGGACCGGGCCGCCGGTGCCGTGGGAGTAGGTGGCCGTGAAGGCGGTGGGGAAGCCGGCCGTGCCGAACTCGACCTGGAATCCGGCCCGTTCGAGGAAGGCGGCCTGGGCGAGGGACGACTTCCATTCGCGCAGGCTGAGTTCGGCGTTGTCCCAGATCTCGGAGTTGAGCCCGGTGATGCGGTCCGTGTGCTCCCTGATCCAGTCCAGTGCGGTCGCCTTGGCGGGGCTGTCCCGGGCGAGGCCCGTGGGTGGGACGTAGGTGGGCGCGGTGGTGTGGGCGGAGGCCGCCATCACCGGGTCGGTGGCGGTCGTCGTCTCGTGGTCGTGCTGATCGTGCAGGTCACACACGGGCACCTCCGGCGGCGCGGACGGATACACCGGCCGATCGGTGCACCGGCCACAGGAATCATCCTTCCCGCATGACAAAGCTGTCACCCCGGGACATGATCCCCGCATGAACGCCCTCCCGCCGCCCCTAGCGGGCATCACCGTCGTCGCCGTCGAGCAGGCCGTCGCCGCGCCCTTCGCCACCCGGCAGCTCGCCGATCTCGGCGCCCGGGTGATCAAGGTCGAGCGGATCGACGGGGGTGACTTCGCGCGCGGTTACGACACGGCGGCCGGCGGTCTCGCCTCACACTTCGTGTGGTGCAACCGCGGCAAGGAGTCCATCGCCCTGGATCTGAAGGATCCGCGTGGGCTGGACGTCGTACGCCAACTCGTCGCGGGTGCGGACGTGTTCGTGCAGAACCTCGCGCACGGGGCCGCGGCCCGGCTCGGGCTCGACGCAGCGACGCTGTGTGCGGCGCAGCCGCGGCTGGTCGCCGTGGACATCTCCGGGTACGGCCCGAGCGGCCCGTACGCCGACAAGCGGGCCTACGACATGCTCGTGCAGTGCGAGGCGGGGCTGGTGTCGGTGACCGGGACGCCGGAGCAGCCGGTGAAGGCGGGGATTCCGGCCGCCGATATCGCGGCGGCCATGTACGCCTTCTCGGGGGTGCTCGCGGCGCTCGTGCGCCGGGGTGCGACCGGGCGCGGTGGGCCGGTGGAAGTGTCGATGCTGGACGCGCTCGCGGAGTGGATGGGACATCCGCTGCATCACGCGATGCACGGCGGAACTCCCCCGGCGCGCACGGGTCTTGCGCACGCCGTCATCGCGCCGTACGACGCCTATGCCACGGCGGACGGCGGACGGGTGCTGTTGTCGGTGCAGAACGACCGGGAGTGGCGGCGGCTCGCCGAACAGGTCATCGGGAGACCGGAGTTGGGGACCGATGCCGACTTCGCGACGAACGCGGCGCGGGTCGTGAACCGGGAGCGCACCGACGCCCTCGTCGGTGCGGCGCTGGGTGGGCTCGGCGCCGACGAGGCCGTGGGGCTGCTGGAGCGCGCGGGTGTGGCCTGCGCGCGACTGAGGGACGTACAACAGCTGGCGGAGCACCCGCAGTTGGCGGCCAGGGAGCGGTGGCGGGAGGTGGGTTCGCCGGTCGGGCCGCTGCGGGCGCTGCTGCCGCCGATCACCTTGCCGGGCGGAGGTGAGGCGCGGGTGGGCGATGTGCCCGCGCTCGGGGAGCACACCGAGGCGCTGCTGCGTGCCGTGGGGATGGCGGACGTAGAGATCGCAGCACTGCGCCGGGACGGTGTGGTGGCCTGAGCGCGGGCCCCCGGCAACTCCCCGGGGACACCGAGGAGTTGCTCAGCGACCGCCGAACAGTGAACGGCGCAGTCTGCGCAGTGGCGCGAAAAGCTTGACGCGGCTCACTCGGGTACCTGTGGCGCTGCGTTCCTGCGTGGTGTCACGTGAGGTGAGCTCACGCATCAACGAGGTCGCCTCTGCCGTCTCGCGCTGCGGGACGACAGGGCCGCCCAGCACCGAGAGATGGCGGTCGAGGCGCGAACTCGTCGCGCTGCTCCCGCACGTGATCGCAGGGACCCTTGCCCTGCTGCGCACTATCTGTTCCATGTCACTCCCCACCCGTACGAGTCCACCCGGCCCGGGCAGGGTAACCCTATCGCCCCAACCGAGCACTCGTGTATCGAGGTCTCAGGATTCACCTTCCCCGTAAGGGTGTTGACGACCCCTCCTTGATTACTCTCCGAATCCAACCGATTTCAGGGCGAGTTGGACAACTGGCTGCGTTGTGGGCTGTGCTGAGCCTCCGTCGGGCTCCACGGTCACTGCGAGTGATGTTGCAGTTTTGTCGAGTCCGGTGGTGACCAAGGGCGTGTCGTCCTTGAAGAGCCCGAGGGAGCGCGGTTGCACATCGGGGCGCATCAGCCACAGTTGGCGCACGCGCCCGCTCGGCGGTGCGCCGTATCCGCTCAGGGTGACGACCGCGCGCCCCTCCGACGCGGACGCGATCACGCCGATGCTCCGGCCCGCGCTGTCCGCGCCGGTGGTCGCGCGGGCGTCGGGAGCTGCGAGAACGTGGGCGATCTCACGTGACTGCGCCTGCTCGGCGTTCAGCTTGTCCTGGGTCTGGTTGGCCTGCACGGCGAACAGCGAGGCAACGACGAGCGCGGCGGTGGCCGTCGCGGTGGCGAACGGCACGAAGAACGGCCGCCGTTGGGGCGCGCGGGCGCGCGAGGTCTGCGGCTGTGTGCCCCACACATGTGCCGGCAGCCGGGGTGTGTACTCCCGCGCCTGTGGTTCGCGCACATGTTCCCGCAGCGGCCCGGGCTCCTGCGGGGTCTGCCGTACGGCGGCCAGCACGCGGTCGCGCATGGCGAGCGGCGGCTGGGCCACGGTGGACCAGGCGAGGCGGACCGCGTCCTCGGTCATGGCCCGCACCTCCTCGGCGCAGCGGTCGCAGCCCCTGAGGTGCTTCTCGAACTGGCGGCGCTCGTCGGGTTCGAGGGCGTCCAGAGCGTAGGGGGCGGCGAGCGAGTGGGGATCCCCCCGGCCGAACAGTCGGGCGAGGATGCTCATGCGACACCTCCCAGGCAATCGCGCAGCCGGGTGAGTCCGTCACGCATGCGGGTCTTGACCGTGCC
The DNA here is from genome assembly GCF_000367365.1 of Streptomyces prunicolor NBRC 13075. GTDB lineage: Bacteria > Actinomycetota > Actinomycetes > Streptomycetales > Streptomycetaceae > Streptomyces > Streptomyces prunicolor. The sequence goes on from NZ_BARF01000050.1 coordinate 64,690, forward strand.
GAGCGGCAGCGAGAGCCGCTCGGCCACTTCACGGTACGTATAGCCGTCGTAATAGGCGAGGGTGACGGACTGCCGTTGCAGGGCGGTGAGCCGGTCCAGGCAGCGGCGCACCAACTGCCGTTCCAGGCCTGCCTCGACCTCCTCGGTCACCTGGTCGAAGGCGGGGTGGTGGGAGCGGCGGGCCTCGCGCTGCTCGCGTTCGCCGGCCGCGCGGGCGCTGCGCACCCGGTCGACGGCCCGGCGGTGGGCGAGGGTGAGGACCCAGGACAGGGCGCTGCCCCGGCCGGGGTCGAAGCGGGCGGCGGACCGCCACATCTCCAACAGCACCTCCTGGGACACCTCTTCGGACTGCGCCGGGTCGCGCACCACCCGGCGCACCAGTCCGAACACCGGCCCGGACACCAGTCCGTACAGCTCCTCGAAGGCCCGCTGATCACCTGCCGCGACCTGCACCAGGAGCTCGTCGGCCTCCACCCGTCCCCCACTCTTCGACCGCACGCGGCCCATCCCCTCATCACATCCCGTCACACGAGGCGTTCGTAGCGAACACCTCTACGGATGGGTTACGGATCAGCTTGCCCAAAACGCGGGTCAAGGGACGGATTGGAAGGCGCCAAAAAAAACTTTTCAGGTTTGACCAATCCGCCCCGGCACCTGCTCCGAATCCCCGAGCGTCAGGCAAGTTGGCACTGAGGACGGACGGCATGACACCTATCTCCAGGAGCGGTGCGGGGCGCAGGAACATCGCGGCCCTCATATGCGGCGCGCTGGCCGCTGGCGGGCTCGCGGCCGCCGGTGTGGCCGCGCTGGAACCGGGAGTGGCCGCGGCCTCCTCCCACCGGGAGGCTCCCCTCATCTCGGGGACCCCGCAGTACGACAACACGGACCTGTACGCGTTCGTCAGCCCGGACAAGCCGGACACCACGACGATCGTGGCGAACTGGATCCCGTTCGAGGAGCCCGCCGGCGGCCCGAACTTCTACCAGTTCGCGGACGACGCCCAGTACGACCTGCACATCGACAACAACGGTGACGCGCTGGACGACTTCATCTTCCGCTACACCTTCAGCACGCAGATCAAGAACAAGAAGACGTTCCTGTACAACACGGGTCCGGTGACCAGCCTCACCGACCCGGACCTCAACATCACGCAGTCGTACGACATCGAGCTCATCAAGCTCAAGAAGGGCAAGAAGGTCTCCGAGACGAAGGTCGCCGACGACATCCCGGCGGCGCCCTCGGACGTCGGCGACGCGTCGATGCCGGACTACGCCAAGCTGCGCTCGCAGGCGATCTACAAGACGTCGAACGGCGGCGCGACCTTCGCGGGTCAGGCCGACGACCCGTTCTTCGCGGACCTGCGCGTCTTCGACCTGCTGTACGGCGGCAACCTGAGCGAGGTCGGCAACGACACCCTCAAGGGCTACAACGTCAACACGATCGCCCTCCAGGTGCCGAACGACCTGATCCGGCAGTCCAAGTCCCGGCCGACCGTGGGTATTTACTCCACGACCCAGCGCAAGAACGCCAAGGGCTACTACACGCAGGTCTCGCGCCTGGGCAACCCGTTGGTCAACGAGGTCGTCAACCCGCAGAAGGACAAGGACAAGTTCAACGCGTCGGAGCCCAAGGACGACGCGCAGTTCCTGAAGAACGTGACCGAGCCGGAGATCCCGAAGCTCATCGAGTCGATCTACAAGATCAAGGCGCCGGCCGAGCCGCGCAACGACCTCGTCAGCGTGTTCCTCACGGGCGTCAAGGACCTCAACACGCTCCAGCCGTACGCGACTCCGTCGGAGATGCTGCGCCTCAACACGTCGATCAAGCCGGCCGCGCACCCCAAGCGCCTCGGTGTCCTGGACGGCGACACCGCGGGCTTCCCGAACGGGCGTCGGCTCACCGACGACGTGATCGACGAGGCGCTCCAGGTCATGGAGGGTGAACTGGTCGGTTCCAAGAACGACTTGGGCGACGCCGTCGACAAGAACGACAAGGGCTTCGAGAAGTACTTCCCGTACGTCGCCGAGCCGACCTCGGGTTCACGCGGCCCGCTCGCCAAGGGCACGACCAGCGGCAGCGACGTCAAGAACCAGCTGGGCGACGCGTTGCAGCCGGCGGGTTCGTCCTCCGGCACGGACAACATGATGCTGATCGTCGCCTCGGCGGCCTCCGGTGTCGCCGGTGTCCTGCTGATCGGCGCGGGCGTCGCGTGGTGGCGCCGCCGGATGACCCACCGCCCGTACTAAACCCCCCGACTGGCGCGGCCCGCACTTCACCTTCCCCCACGGTGCGGGCCGCGCCACCCCGTGTCGCGACTTCCCTGAGCGGTACGGCACGCGACTTCCTTGAGCAGTACGGCACTTGACCCACGTATCCCCACGTATCCACCGATCCGCAGATCCACGGAACCACCCAGGCGATGGAGGAACGGCATGGCCCCGCGCGAGAACGACAACAAGCCGCCGAAGGACGAGCAGCCGGCGGCGACCCAGCGGGAGTGGGAGCGACTGTGGGAACAGGGCGACGACTCGGGGGGCGAGGGCGGGGGCAGCACGAAGGAGGACGTCGGGCCGGAGGGTGAGCGGGACGCGGACACAGAGGCAGACACCGAGGCCTCCGAGGATGCGGTCGACGACACGGACCAGGCCTCAACCCCCGTGCACGGCAACGCCGATGAGCCGGGCCACTCCCACGACCACGATCATGACCATCACCACAATCACGATCACGATCACGATCACGCCGATGGATCCACCACCCCCCACAGCCACACACCCCCCGCGCTCCCCCACCTCGACGACGAACGCATCGCCGCCGTACGTCGAATAGCCGCCGCGGGCCGCCGCTGGCGGACTGTCCAACTGGCCGGTTGTGCCGCGCTGTTGGCCGTGGCGATGACCGCCGGGGCCATTGCGATGGGGGCGGCCAAGGACAGTGGGGCCACCGGGGTCGCCGCCGCGTCGAGTGCCGTGTCACCGGAGTTGCTGGCCAGCGGGAGTCTGGACGCGAGTATCACCGCGCTGCAGGCCCATCTCAGGACGCAGCCGAAGGACTTCGACGGGTGGGCGACGCTCGGGCTGGCGTATGTCGAGCAGGCCAGGACGAAGGGCGACCCGTCCCGGTACCCGCAGGCGCAGGCCGCCTTCCAACGGTCGTTGAAGATCTCGCCCGACAACGAGAACGCCCTTGAGGGCCGTGCCGCGCTCGCGGCAGCCCGGCACGAGTTCAAGGAAGCCTTGGCCTACGCGGACCAGGTGCTGAAGGAGAACCCCTACAGCGAGCGCGCCCTGTGCTCCCGTATCGACGCGCTCGTCGAACTCGGCCGCTACGCCGACGCGTCGAAGGCCGCCGACCTCGCCGACGCCCGCAAGCCCGGCGTCCCGGTCTTCACCCGGTACGCGTACGTGCACGAACTGCGCGGCGATGTCACCACGGCCCGCCGGGTCCTGGAGCAGGCTCTTGCAGCCGCGACCTCCCCCGGCGACATCTCGTACGTGGCCGGCACGCTCGGCCAACTCGCCTGGAACCAGGGCGACTACAAGACCGCCCTGAACGACTACGGCCGTGCCCTCGCCGCCGACGAGAACTACCTCCCCGCGCTGGAGGGCCGCGCCCGCACCCAGGCCGCCCTGGGCGACCGCGCCGACGCCATCAAGGGCATGGAACTGGTCGTCTCCCGCTACCCGCTGCCCCAACCCCTGGTGGAACTCGGCGAGTTGTACGAGAGCCGGGGCGCCGAGGGCGACAAGGCCAAGGCCGACGACCAGTACGCCCTCGTCGACGCCTGGATCGCCCTCGCCCGCGCCAACGGCGTCAACGCCGACCTGGACACCGCACTCGCCGCCGCCGACCACGGCGACGTCAAGTCGGCCCTGAAGGCCGCCCGCGCCGAGTGGGCCCGCCGCCACACCGTGCACACCGCGGACGCCCTTGCCTGGGCCCTGCACGTCAACGGCCTCGACAAGGAGGCCCTCCCCTACGCCCGCCAGGCCACCGCCACGAACTACCACAACGCCTCGTTCATCTACCACCTCGGCATCATCGAGCTCGCCACCGGCCACAAGGCGGACGGCCGCGCCCACCTGACCAAGGCCCTGAAGCTGAACCCGGGCTTCTCACCGCTGGGCGCGAGCAAGGCCCGTAAGGCGTTGGAGGCAACCAAGTGACGCCGGTCCGCCGCCTCCAGGTGACGCCCGCCCGACGGCCCCAAGTGCGGGCCCTCCGCCGCCTGTTCGCCTCCGCCGCGGCCGTCCTCACCGCCGCCGGCGCGCTCCTGCTCGTCCCCACGGCGAGCGCGAGCGCGCACCCTCTCGGCAACTTCACCGTCAACCGCTACGACGGTCTCGTCGTCGCCCCGGGCGAGCTGCGCGTCACGCACATCGAGGACCTCGCCGAGATCCCGGCGACCCAAGTCAAGCCGGAGATCAAGCGGTTGGGCATGACCGAGTGGGCCCGGCAGCGCTGCGACAAGGCCGCCGAGGGCAGCAAGGTCACCGTCGACGGCCGTACCGTCGCCCTCACGCCGGGCAGCAGTACCGCGCGGCTGCGGCCGGGGCAGGCCGGGCTCAACACCCTGCGGGTGGAGTGCAGTTCGAACGCCGCGCTGCCCAAGGGGAGCACGGTCACCCTGGGCTTCCACAGTGCGGGGCTGACCACCGGCCCGGGCTGGCGGGAGATCACCGCGCGCGCCGACCGGATGACGCTCACCAAGTCGGACGTGGCGAAGAAGTCGATCTCGCACGAACTCACCAGCTACCCCAAGGACTTGCTCTCCTCCCCCGCCGACACCACGACCGCGTCCCTGCACGCGCGCCCCGGCGGCCCGGCCCTCACCGACGCCGACCAGTCCACGTCGGAACCGCCCGCCGCCTCCGTGCTGCCGCGCGGCGCCGACCGCTGGACGGAGGCCCTGAACAACCTGGTGGCCCGCCACCACCTCACCGTCGGCTTCGCCGCCCTCGCCCTGCTCATCGCGATCGCCCTGGGCGCGATGCACGCGCTCGCCCCCGGTCACGGCAAGACCCTGATGGCGGCCACGGCAGCCGCGCGAGGCGGTCGCGCCCGCCTCAAGGACGTCCTCCCGCTCGCCGCCTCGGTCACCGTCACCCACACCCTCGGCGTGGTCGCCCTGGGCCTCCTGGTCACGGCCGGCTCCGCCGCGACCCCCTCGGTGATCGCCTGGCTGGGCATCGCGAGCGGCGTCCTGGTCCTCTTCGCGGGCGCCAACCTCGTACGCCGGGCATGGCGCAACCGCCCACGCCCGCAAGCCCATTCACACCCGCACCCCCATCCCCACGACCACCCGCACGAAACCGCCGAGACCCCCGAGCGCGCTCTCGTCCTGGTCTCCGCCCACACCGAAGCCGCGTCCTCGGCCCCCCACGCGCACCCCCACCCGCACAGCCACGACGATGACCACACCCACGGTCACAGTCATGACCACGACCACGGCCATGACCACCCCCATCCCCACGACCACGCCGTGGAACACACGCACGGCGGCTTCACCCACACCCACGAGACCGCCCCCACCGTCCGCGGCACGATCCTGCTCGGTTTCGCCGGTGGGCTGGTGCCCAGCCCCTCCGCGGTGGTCGTCCTCGTGGGCGCCGCGGCGCTCGGTCAGGCCTGGTTCGGGCTGCTGCTCGTCGTCGCGTACGGCGTCGGTCTCGCGCTCACCCTCACCGCCGCCGGATTCGCCGTCGTCAAGCTGGGTACAGGGATGAACCGAGTGCTGGACCGGCGTCCCCGCTGGACCACCAGCCCCATCGCGGTGCTGGTCCGCCGGACCCTGCCGCTGGGATCGGCGTTCGTCGTCGTGGCCCTCGGGGTCGGACTGGTGCTCAAGGGGGCGGCATCAGCGCTCGGCTGAGTTACGTTTGGCGAGAATTCGCCCGGCTGCGAATGGGGGGAGCCCATGTCCGAAGATCCGGGCACTGAACGTGTGATCGCGGGCCGCTACCGGCTCCTGTCCCCCCTCGGTGAGGGTGGGATGGGCACCGTGTGGCGGGCCCGCGACGAAGTGCTGCAACGCGAGGTCGCCGTCAAGGAGGTGCGCGCGCCCGGCGGACTGGCCTCCGACGACGTGGAGCGGATGTACGCCCGCCTTGAGCGCGAGGCGTGGGCGGCGGCCCGGGTCGCCAACCGCAACGTCGTGACGGTGTACGACGTGGCGACGGAGGACGGCCGCCCGTGGATCGTCATGGAGCTGGTGCGGGGCGTGTCCCTGGCCGATCTCCTGGACGCCGAGGGGCCGTTGACGCCGCAGCGGACCGCGCACATCGGTGCCGAGGTGCTGGCCGCGCTGCGGGCCGCGCACGACGCCGGGGTACTGCACCGGGACGTGAAGCCGGCCAACGTGCTGATGTCGAACGACGGTCGGGTCGTACTGACCGACTTCGGTATCGCGATGGTCGAGGGCAGTTCGGCGCTCACCATGACCGGCGAGGTCATCGGTTCGCCCGAATTCCTCGCCCCGGAGCGGGCGTTGGGCCGCACACCGGGCCCCGAGTCCGATCTGTGGGCGCTCGGTGTACTGCTGTACGCGGCGGTCGAGGGCCACTCGCCGTTCCGCCAGAACACCCCGCTGAGCACCCTGCGCGCGATCGTCGACGAGGAGCTGCCGACCCCGCAGCTGGCGGGACCGCTCACCCCGGTCATCGAGGGCCTGCTGCGCAAGGACCCGGCCGAGCGGCTCTCCGCCGAGCAGGCGGAGCGGGATCTACGGCTGGTCGCGGCGGGCGGCACTCCTCGCGCGTCCACGGCGCCGACGACGCCGTACACACCGACGATGGCGGGGTATCCGCAGGACGGTTACTCCCAGCAGGACTCGCGGACGCCGCCGCAGCCGGTGCAGGGCTTCGGGCCGCCGCCCGACTCCTACCCGACGCCGACGGCCGCGGCCGAACCGCATCAGAACCGGCGGGCGGCCGTCGTGATCATCGCGGGTGTGCTCGCGCTGGCCCTGGCGATCGGTGGGCTGACGTACGCGCTGCTGAACCGGAACAACGACGCGGACACGAACGCGGGCAAGGGCACCAGCACGCCCAAGAGCCAGCCCTCGGACAAGACTTCGCCCACTGCGAGCAGCCAGACCACGGCCGCGAGCGATACGCCGAGCCCGAGTGCCAGCAAGTCGTCCTCGGCGCCGCAGTCGGTGAAGGTGTCGGTGGAGGGCGCCAACACCGAGTACTCCGGCAGCTGTCCGCCGCCGAACGCGAAGGCGCCGACCTTCACGGCGAGCATCACGGTGGGGAAGCTGCCGGCCCAGGTGTCCTACCGGTGGGTGACGAAGACCGGTTCGGTCTCCGACCCCGGCTGGAAGACGCTGTCGTTCCCGTCGGGCGGCGGGAAGACCAAGCAGGACCGGGTGTTCCTGACGACGTACTCGAACAGCGGGACCTTCAGGAACGAGATCAGTGTCGAGATCCGCAGCCCGGTGAAAGAGGAGTCCAACTCGGTGCCGTTCTCGGTGACTTGCGTGGCGGAGACCCCGTCGGACGGGGCCTCCCCCTCGGATTCGGTATCACCCTCTGACGAGTGAGACGTCAGACCGCGCCGGTCAGGACCGGCAGATAGCCGCCGGACTGGCCGGCCGCGGTCGGGTGGTACGACTCGGTGATGCTCAGCAGGTTGAGGCTGTGCAGCCAGGAGCTGCCGGAGCAGATCTCGTGGCCGGTGAACTTGGTGCGTACGTCGCCGAAGGTGAAGCCGTGGTCGGCGGCGCGCTTGGCGAGGGCGGCGTCGAGGTAGTCGGCCGCGCCGTTGATGCCGGAGCGCTTGGTCGCGGAGAGGCCGAGGCAGGTGGTGCCGAGTTTGTAGAAGCGCGGGTAGCCGAGCACGACCACGTGCGCGGCGGGGGATTTGGCGCTGATCGCCGAGTAGACCTTGTCGAGGAGGCCGGGCAGCGTCGAGTCGACGTACGCCTTCGCGGTGGCGATCCGGCTGAGACAGGCGCTGTCGGACTGCAGGACACAGGTCGTCATGACGTCGCTGAAGCCGGCGTCGTTGCCGCCGACGCTGATCGAGACGAGGGCGGTCGAGGTGCTGAGGGTGCCGAGCTGGTTGGCGAGAACATCACCCGTACGAGCGCCCGAGCAAGCCTTGAAGTCGAACGTCGAGGGTGAATGCGCGGCCGCCCAGAGGTAGGGGTACGCCTTGGTGCTGCGGTCGCAGGACCCGCTGGAGCTGATCTTGCTGCCCGCGCCGACCCCGGAGGAGTAGGAGTCGCCGAGGGCCACATAGCCGCCGGTGGCGGCGAGTTGGGACGCCTGCGCCATCGTCGCCCCGGTGAGGGCGCATGCGGTGGCGAGGAGGAGCGAGGTCACGTATGCCGTAAATCGGGAACGTCTCATGGAACCTCCCTTAGCAGGATCTCTGCCACAACTGTCGTACCAACTACGCGCATTGACGGGAAGTGTCCATGCCAACACAGAAGCTGACAGAGAAGTCGACGGGAGACCGAGGGAGGGTCCGACGAGCGTTTGATTACGTGCTCATGACAGCTCTGTGACAGGCCGTCAACTCCCTTGAACCACACCGGTTCATGACCCAGGCTTTGCTCAGCCTTGGTGCGGAACGCAACGCTCCACGGCCGTGCGCGCGTCAACGCGCGCATCCCCACAGTCGCGCGCCGACCCGGGCGCGCACCGCCTGGAGGAGGACTCCCTCGTAATGGCACTCCTGCGTAGCAACAAGCTCCGGCTCGCCGCGATCACCGGCGCCGCCACCGCCGCTCTCGTCGGCGGGCTCACCGCACTCCCCGCCCAGGCCGCCCCGGCCACGGGCACGGTACTGGCCGCCGGCTCCCCCACAGCCGTCGACGGCAGCTACATCGTCACCCTCAAGAAGAGCGCCGGCCTCAAGGCGTCCTCGGCCGCGGGCAAGGGCCTGGTCAAGGAGTACGGCGGCACGGTCACCAAGACGTTCGGCACGGTGCTGAACGGCTACTCGGCGAGCCTCAGCGCGACCGAGGCGAAGAGACTCGCCGCCGACCCGGCGGTCGCCGCGGTGGAGCAGAACCAGCGCGTCCACCTGACCGATACCACCCAGTCCAGCGCGCCCTGGGGCCTGGACCGCATCGACCAGGCCGCACTGCCGCTCTCGGGGACGTACACCTACCCGGACAGCGCGGGCACCGGCGTGACCGTGTACGTCATCGACACCGGCGTCCGGATCACCCACACCCAGATCAGCGGCCGTGCCGCGTACGGCTACGACGCGGTCGACGGCGACACCACCGCCTCCGACGGCAACGGCCACGGCACGCATGTGGCGACGACGATCGCGGGTTCGACGTACGGCGTCGCCAAGAAGGCGAACATCGTGGCGGTCCGGGTGCTCGACAACAGCGGCTCGGGTACGACGGCCGGGGTGATCGCGGGCATCGACTGGGTGACCTCGAACCACACCACGCCGGCGGTCGCCAACATGTCGCTCGGCGGCTCCGCCTCCACCTCGCTCGACACGGCGGTCGCCAACTCCATATCCAGCGGCGTGACTTACGCGGTCGCGGCGGGCAACAGCGCCGCCAACGCCTCCTCGTACTCCCCCGCCCGGGTCTCCACCGCGATCACGGTCGGCGCCACCACCAGCACGGACGCCAAGGCCAGTTACTCCAACTACGGTTCGATACTGGACATCTTCGCGCCCGGCTCGTCGATCCTGGCGGGCTACAACACCAGCGACACCGCCACCGCCACCCTGTCGGGCACCTCGATGGCGACCCCGCACGTGGCGGGCGCGGCGGCCGTCTATCTCTCGGGCCACACCTCGTCGACTCCTGCCCAGGTCGCCACGGCCCTGGTGAACGGCGCCACTTCGGGTGTCGTGACCAGCGCGGGCACGGGTTCACCGAACAAGCTGCTGAAGCTCGTCCCGTAACACCCGGCCGCACCACGTTCACCCGCTCCACCGCTCCGCCCGAACAACCGTTTCCCCGGAGGCAGCACACGCCTCCGGGGAACATCCATTCGGGGATGCGCGAGAACCGGTGCAAGCGGCTTCCGCACCTTGACGTGCCCGGTCGGGCTGCGCGACATTGAAGTCCGGCATCCGGCGCGCTGGGGGGCAAAGTCGCCAATGCAGACCTTACGTATCAAGATGCCATCCGTCGCTGACACCGAGCGGGCACGGCCAGGACCGGGGAGGGATCTGGCACCGCTGCTCGCGGGCGCGGCAGTCGCCGTGGGCGGGGTCGGGGCGCTGCTCGCGCTCGTCGACTCGGGATCACCGTTGCGCGGTCCGTTCGCGCTGTTCTTCCTGTTCGCGGCGCCGGCCTCGGCAATTGCCGCGGTGTTGCGCGGACTTGATCCCTTCGGCCGTGTTCTCACCTCGGTGGCGGGCGCGGCGGTCGTCGACATGCTGGTGGCCCAGGGAATGCTGGCCGTGCACCGGTGGTCGGTCGACGGCGGAATCATCACGGTGGCGGTGATCAGTGGCCTGATATCGCTATCGGTATTCATACGGCATATGCCGGGCCGTACAACGGCTGACAAAGTTGTGTAACGGTCAAACCAACAAAAACGTGAGGCCTCGTTCCAGGCCTTGCCATACAGGTTCAATTGTCAATACCGTCGTACATCTCACCCGCACTGGTTCATCATCTAGCGGCTCTAGGGGAGGGCTCAAGGACCGCGATGGATCCGGGGCGGGGCGCGGTAGGGGGGTGCCGTGCTCGGTGACCGTATTTGTGACCGAGTCGTCCGCGCGGCCGGCTTTCATGTTTTCCGGGGGTCGACCAGTTTTGCCAGCTCACCATGCGTGCACGGAGATCCATTTCTCCGTGGCGCCCGTGAGAACCCCCCTTTCGAACCGGAGCACAGAGCCGGGCCGCCCAGGGGCGGGCGGTCCGCCGGACGAGAGGGACCAGACTCGTGAGTTCTGTTCTGCGCCCAGCTGCATCGGGCCAAGATCCATTAATGTCGGCCATTTACCGGCCCATCTCCTCTCACCTGGCGATCACACCGCCGGTGAGTGTGGTGATTCCCGCCATGAATGAGGCGGAGAATCTCCCCTACGTCTTCAAGACACTGCCCGCGTGGATTCACGAAGTGGTTCTTGTGGACGGCAATTCCACCGACAACACCGTCGAGGTGGCCCGCGAGCTGTGGCCCGGGGTCAAGGTCGTCGAACAGCAGGGCAAGGGCAAGGGGGATGCCCTGATCACCGGATTCGAGGCGTGCAGCGGCGACATCATCGTGATGGTCGACGCGGACGGCTCGGCCGACGGCCACGAGATCGTCAGCTATGTCTCCGCCCTCGTCTCGGGCGCGGACTTCGCCAAGGGCTCCCGCTTCGCCAACGGCGGCGGCACGGACGACATGACGTTCATCCGCAAGCTCGGCAACTGGGCGCTGTGCACGATCGTCAACCGCAAGTTCGGCGCCCGCTACACCGATCTCTGCTACGGATACAACGCGTTCTGGCGGCACTGCCTCGACAAGATCGACCTCGACTGCACCGGCTTCGAGATCGAGACCCTGATCAACATCCGGGTGGTCAAGGCCGGCCTCAAAGTGCAGGAGATCCCCAGCCACGAGTACCTCCGTATCCACGGCACGAGCAATCTGCGTGCCGTGCGGGACGGGATCCGGGTGCTCAAGGTGATCCTCAAGGAGCGCTCCAACCGGCGTGCGCTGCGCCGTCGTTCGCACTCCACGATGATCGACACGCTCGACCCGCAACGCGATCCTCAACTCGACGCCCAGCTCAACTCGGTCCGGGGAGAGGTGTCTTGAGCAGTCCCGACATCTCTGTCGTGATCTGCGTCTACACCGAGGACCGCTGGGAGGACATCCTCGCGGCGGTCTCCTCGGTGCGGGCGCAGTCACGGCCCGCGCTGGAGACGTTGCTGGTCGTCGACCACAACCCCGCTCTCCTGGACCGACTCACCAGGGAGTACAAGGACGTCGAGGAGACCGGTGAGGTCCGCGTGCTGGCGAACGCGGGCCCGCGCGGGCTGTCCGCGGGCCGCAACACCGGTATCGCCGTCTCGCGCGGCGAGGTCATCGCCTTCCTCGACGACGACGCCGTGGCCGAGCGGGAGTGGCTGCGGTACTTCGCCGAGGCGTACACCGATCCGAAGGTGATGGCCGTCGGCGGTCGCACGATGCCGATCTGGGCGTCGGGCCGCCGACCCGCCTGGTTCCCCGAGGAGTTCGACTGGGTGGTGGGCTGCACGTACAAGGGCCTGCCGCCGGGCCGGGTCCGGGTGCGCAACGTCCTCGGTGGCAACGCCTCGTTCCGGCGTACGGCGTTCGACGCGGCCGACGGTTTCGCGACCGGCATCGGACGCGACGGCGACAAGCGTCCGCTGGGCGGCGAGGAGACGGAGCTCTGCATCCGGCTCACGCGGGCCATACCGGACGCGGTGCTGCTGATCGACGACCGGGCGGTGATCCACCACCGGGTGCCCGCGGTGCGCGAACACTTCGGATACTTCCGCACGCGTACGTACGCCGAGGGTCTCTCCAAGGCGCTGGTGGCCCGAAGTGTCGGCGCCGACAAGGGACTTGAGTCGGAACGCCGGTACACGACCCGGGTCCTGCCGGCCGGGGTCGCGCGCGGCCTGCGCGACGCCGTGCTCGCCCGACCGGGCGGCGCGGGCCGGGCGGGCGCGATCGTCGCCGGGGTGTTCACGGCGGCGGGCGGGTATGTCGTCGGCAGCGTCCGGGCCCGGCGCGGCGGAGCGACCTACGCGGTGGTGGAGATCGAGGGGGACGCACGCGAGCGCGGGGGCCGGCGTGGGCGTGGAGGCGGTAATGAGCGCGGGGGTCGGACATGAGCGTGTGGGTCGGACATGAGCGCGGGGAGGCACGCGGACGCGGGGACGCACCCGGACGCGGGGAGGCACCCGAGCATGGGGACGCACCCGAACACGCGGACGCGCCCGGGCGCGGTGGCCGCAACGAGCGCGGCGGGGGGCGACCATGAGTGACACACCGGTGCCGATCCTGATGTACCACTCGATCGCCGCCGCCCCGAATGACGCCACCCGCGAACTGTCCGTCGCGCCCGAGGCATTCGCCGAGCAGCTGGCACTTCTCGGCGACCTGCACTTCACTCCTGTCAACACGGCTGATCTGGCCGCGAGTTGGCGCTCCGGCAAACCGCTGCCCGAGCGGCCGGTGCTGATCACCTTCGACGACGGCTACGAGGGTGTGCACCGGCACGCGCTGCCCGCGCTGGCCCAACACGGCTTCGCGTCCACCCTGTTCGTCTCCACCGGCTGGATCCGGGGCGCCCACGACACCGGCGGCGGCCTGGACACCATGCTCGACTGGGACCAGGTGCGTGAACTCGCGGGCGCGGACGTCGAGATCGGCGGCCACAGTCACACCCACCCGCAGCTCGACCAGCTCGACGACGACACCCTGCGCACGGAACTGGTCCGCTGCAAGGAGATCGTCGCCGACGAACTCGGCGCCGTACCCGTCTCGTTCGCGTATCCGTACGGCTACTCCAGCCGCCGGGTGCGCCAGGCGGTACGGGAGACCGGGTTCGCGCAGGCGCTCGCCGTCGGCAACGACCTCGCCCGGCGCCGACAGGGACCGTACGCGCTGCGGCGGGTAACCGTGCGCCGCAGTACGGGAGTCGAGGAGTTCGAGCGGCTCGTCGAGGGCCGTGCGATCGCCCGCAACTTCGCCAGGGACCGTGCCCTCACCCAGGGGTACGCCATGGTCCGCAGAGCTCGACAGGTCCGCCGGAAGGCCATCCGTTCCCGTGTCTGACACGACCACCACCCAGGACGCGGCGCCCGAGACCGAGGCGCCCCAGCAGACGGGGCGCCGACTGCGCCTGCCGGGAAGGAGCAAGTCCCCCGGCGGCAGCCCGCTGTTCCGCAACGCCTACGCCCTGATGCTCAACACCGGGATCTCCGCGGTGCTGGGGCTGGGCTACTGGCTGATCGCCGCCCACTACTACTCCCCGTCCGCGGTCGGCCAGGGTTCGGCGGCGATCGCCGCGATGAAGCTGCTGGCCGGGCTCACGGCGGTCACGCTCACCGGCGCCCTGGCCCGCTTCATCCCGGTCGCCGGACGCGCCACCGGGCGCCTCATCTTCCGTACATACGCGGGCAGTTCGATCGTCGTCGCGTGCGGGGCCGGGATCTTCCTGCTGACGCTGGACGACTGGGGACCCTCGTACCGCTTCCTGCACGGGCCGATCCCCGCGCTCGGCTTCGTCGTCGCGGTCGTCGCCTGGAACGTGCTCACACTCCAGGACGGGGTACTGACCGGGCTGCGCAACGCGCCCTGGGTGCCGGTGGGCAACACGGTGTTCTCCGCGGTGAAGTTGGCGCTGCTCGTCGCGCTGGCGTCGGTGCTCGCCGCGAGCGGTGTCTTCGTGTCCTGGGTCGCCGCGATCGCGTTCTCCGTGGTGCCGCTCGGCTGGCTGGTGTTCCGGCGGCTGGTGCCCCGGCACATCAAGGCGACCGAGGAGCACGCGAAGCCGCCGACTCTGCGGGAGATCGGCAGGTTCCTCGCCGGGGACTACACCGGCTCGCTGTTCTCGCTCGCCGTGGTCTATCTCGTGCCGGTGATCATCGCCTCGCAGGTCAGCTCCGAGGACAACGCGTACTTCTACATCACCACGACGATAGGCGGCACGGTCAACCTGCTCGCCATCAACATGGGCGCCTCGCTGACCGTCGAGGGCTCCCACGATCCGGCACGCCTGGCCGCCAACACCCGTGCGGCGATCAAGCGGATGGCCCGGATCATGCTGCCGATCTGCGGGCTGCTGTTCATCGGAGCGCCGTGGATCCTGGGCGTGTTCGGCGCGGGCTACGCGGACGCGGCGACGCCGCTGCTGCGCTGGTTCGCGGTGGGCGCGCTGCTGCGGGTCCTCATGGAGACGTACTTCGCGGTGCTGCGCGCGCAGAGCCGTACCGGTGGACTCGCCTGGCTGCAGGGCCTGTTGTGCGTCCTGGTGCTCGGTCTGACGCTGCTGCTGCTGCCCCGCATGGGCCTGACCGGCGCGGGCGTCGCCGAGATCTCCAGCCTCGCGGTGATCGTGGCGATCGCCGCGCCCAAGCTGTTCAAGACGCTCCGGGCGGCGCCGGCCGCGGAGTTGCCCGAGGACGCGGCACCGGACGGCGACCTCGCCGACCTGGGCGCGCGCGAGGTCCCGGCCACCGCATCGCGCCGTCGTGGCCCGGCCTGGGCGCTCGACTCCGACACCCTCGCGCTCGGCATCCACGTCGACTTCGACCACCTGGAACGCCGGCCCGACGTACGCCCGGGCCCCGGCACCCCGCCCACCGGCACGCCCATCGTGTCCGGCGAGCAGCGGCCGACCTGGGCGCTCGGCATCAAGCGGTCCGAGATCGTGGGCCTCCCGGTGGAGGAACGGGAACCCGGTTCGGAGTCCTCGGTGAGCCCGTCCGCCGAACCGGAGGTGGACGCGCCGTTCGAGCCCGCCAACGGCTCCGACCGGGTGGTCGTACCGGAGGAATCGCTCGTACGGGAACAGGCCCGGGAGGACGCGGCGGCGAAGGAGCGGAAGGCGCAGGAGTCCGAAGTGCCGCCGCCCGCACGGCCGTTGTCCCTGCGTGAGCGTCTGATGCCCACGCGCCCCGGTGTCGTCCTCGGCTGTCTGCTGGTCGCCGCGCTGCTCCTGTACTGGGTGCCCGCGGCGCGGCTCGGCGAGTCCGACCTGGACCGCATGGGCGGGCTGGGCCTGATCTCGGTGCTGCCGCTGCCCACGCTGGTCGGCGCCGCGCTGTTGATCGTGGTATTCGCCGCGCTGCTGTGGCTGGGCCGCGAGCACAAGGCGCTGCTGCTGATCACCCTGCTCGCGACGGTGGTCTCGCTGCACGCGCTGCCCGCGGTGATCGAGCCCGAGCCGCGTTTCCCGACGGCGTGGCAGCACCTCGGGTTCATCGACTACATCGACCGCACCGGGTCGGCCGTACCCGACCTGGACGCGCGCTGGAGCTGGCCGGGCTTCTTCGCGGTGGCCGCGTTCGTCGGCAAGGCGTGCGGGATCACCGACTGGACCGAGGTCATCCGCTGGTGGCCCACTGCCATCCAACTCGCCTATCTGGCACCGATGTTCCTGCTCGTGCGCTCGCTGCGGGCGAGCTGGCGGGCGAAGTGGACCGGCATCTGGATCTTCGTGCTCAGCGGCTGGGTCGGCCAGGACTACTTCTCCCCGCAGGGCTTCACGTTCCTCCTCTATCTGGCCTTCGTGGCGATCCTGTTGGTCTGGTTCCGGGCACCGCACGTCCTGTGGACGAGGATCCGGCCCGGCGAGGCGGAGGTCGAACCCACCGACCGGCGCCAACAGGCCGTCCTGCTCCTGGTGTTGATCGGTCTGTTCGCGGCGAGCGTCCCGGCCCACCAGCTCACGCCGTTCGTGATGCTGGGCGTGCTCACGGTCCTTGTCCTGATCGGCCGCTCCGAACTCCGCGGCCTGCCCATCCTGTTCGGGGTGCTGGTCGCGGTCTGGCTCGGCTTCATGGCGGAGCCGTACTGGTCCGGACACTTCAACGACCTGTTCGGCGGGGTCGGCGGCGTCGGCAGCAATGTCTCGACCTCCGTCTCCGGCCGTATCCAGGGCGGCAGTTCGACCCACAAGCTGGTCCTCTACACCCGCGTCCTGCTGGCCGGCGGCGTCATGGCCTTCGCCTGCTGGGGCTGGTGGCGCCGCCGCGACCACAAGTACCGCGAACGCTCCCTGCTCGTCCTCACCTTCGTCCCGTTCCTGGGCTTCGGCATGCAGTCCTACGGCGGCGAGATGGCGCTGCGCGTCTTCATGTTCGCGGTGCCGGGCGCGGCCCTGCTCGCGGGCCTCGCCCTCTTCCCGCGCACCGGCGCCACCGCCAAGGAGCGCGAGAAGGACCGGATGAGCCTCGCCCCGCTGGCCGCCCTGCTCGCCGGGCTGCTGCTCATGAGCGGCTTCCTGGTGGCCCGTTGGGGCAACGAGGGCTTCGAACGGGTGCGGCCCGGCGAGGTCGCCGCCATGAACTACGTGTACGCCCACGACAAGCCGACGGTACGGCTGCTGTGGCTGAGCGACGACACGGTCAACGACGTGACGCCGGCGATGCCGTGGGGCGCGAAGGACATGGAGCGGGTCAACTACGTTCCCACGCTGGCCCCTTCGGACCCCGTACTGGTGTCCGGTCTGGTCAAGGCGCTCAAGGACGCGGGCCCGAACTCGTATCTGATGCTCAACAAGAGCCAGGTCGTCTCGCTCCAGCTGGACGCGGGCTACTCGGCGGCCTGGGAGTCCCGGCTCATCCAGAACCTGGACAACCGGCAGGAGTTGAAGAAGGTCCTCGTCAACGCCGACGTGACCATGTACGCGCTGCGCGAGCAGCCGCCCGGCGCGGTCCCCAAGCCCGATCCCGGGCCGATCGGACCGCAGATCACCTGGACGCCGTGGTCGGTGGTCGGCGCGCTCGCCGCGCTCGCCCTGATCCTGATGCTGACGGCCCGCGAGGTCGTCCGGGTCGCGGTGCGGCCGAGTGTGCGTCAACTGCGATGGATGCAGAGCAGTTTCTGGTTCTCACTGCCCCTGCTGGCGGTGGTGCTGGCCTCGCTGGTGCAGCGGTTCCTGACGATGAAGTGACCGTGCGGCAGCGGAGTTCCGGGGTTCTACGGGGTCAAGTGGCTTATCGCGTAAGCCACTTGACCCCGTAGGCCGCCATGTCGAACCCCTTGCCGTCGACCTTCGCGCTGATCTGCCGGTCCAGGGTGTTCACGACCAGGATCGTCTTGTCGGTGGCGAGGACCCGAACGTTGGGCACGTCGTCGGCGGCGACCGACACGGTCTCGTACGTCGTGCCCGGCCCGAAGGCCGCGTCGAAGCGGGAGACCAGGTCGTACATGGGGAGTTGCTTCCCGCCGTCGGAGCTGTCGGTCGGCGTCCACAGGCAGCCCGCGCACTCCGTGCCCTTCTCCTCCTCCGGGTTCCAGTAGAAGGCGGAGGTGGCGCCGCCCTTGGCCATGGCGATCATGCCGGTGGCCTGGACGGCGACACGGTGGGTCTCGGACCAGCCCTTGCGGTCGTCGTTGCCGTCGGCGGGCTCTACGTAGTACTCGGCCCACCACAGCGGCAGATCGTGCGTCTGCTCACGGACCCACTTGCTGACAGCGGTGAGTTTGTCGGTGGCCCCGAACTCGTTCGGCAGCAGGTCGTCGTCGTTGGTGTAGCTGGAGCCGTCGACGACCACGAAGTCCGCGCCGACCTTGTTCTTGTTCCAGTAGTCGAAGGCGTCGATGATCCGCTGGTCCATCGCGCCCCAACTGCCCTTGAAGGTGCTGGAGGCGTTCGCGTCGCGCGGGTCCACGCTGTCCATCACGAGGTACGGACCGCCGACCATGATCTTCGGGTTGACCTTCTTCAGCGCCTTGTAGACCAGGTTGTAGAGCTGGGTGTAACCCTCGTAGTCCCAGCGCTGTTCGGCGTCGTTCCAGAAGCCCTTGAACTCGTTCCACACGATGAAGTGGGTGACGTCCGGATACCGCTTGGCGACCGTCGCGGCGAGCGCCGCGTAGTCCGCGTAGTGCTCGGGCTTCGGCGCCGTCTCCAACGAGGCCTGGCTCCAATTGGTGTTGTCGACACCGGACTTGCCGCCCTTCATCCAGTCCGGGGAGCAGCACAAAGTGATGACGGGGGTGCCGCCCGACTTGCGCATGAAGTCGACGCGGCGGTCCAGGGCGCCGAAGTCGTAACGCCCCTTCACCGGCTCGGGGTTGTCGGCGCCCCAGCCCATGATGGCCTGGTCCTGCGGAAGTTGGGACTTCGCCAGCAGCCCCTCGACGCGCTCGGTCGCGGTGTCGCTGCCCTCGTCGGCGCTGTACTGGGTGTGGGTGAAGCCCCAGCCGACCTCCGGCCGGTCCTCGTCGGGCGGGCTCGCCGGAGTGCCGTGCACCTTGTCGCCGTCGCGCGAGGTGCCCGTGGTGCTGCCGCCGCCGGGCAGCGTGTTGATCAGGGTCACGATCAGGGCCAGTGCGGCCACACCCACGCCGAGCAGCGCGGTGAGCCGCCACCGCAGTGCCCCCGAATTCCACCCATGACGTCCCATCAAGGGCAACAGTAACGTCGGTTCCGGGCGGTGGGGCAGGTCTCCGCGTGCACAGCCTTGTAACAGGAAGGAGGGGACACGCGGCGGACACAAGCAGGACACATCGGATGCATCGGGCGCACCTGACGGAGCCGACACTCGGGGGCGCACTGCGGAAAGCGGGTGCACGGGGCGTCCGTGTGCCGGATCATGGCCCCATGTCCGCTAACCCACACGACGCTCTGCCGATCAGGCTCAACGTCGACGACTCCGACTCCCCGTCCGACGTCGTCGACGCGCTGTTCCTCGGCCGCTTCGCGACGGGCGAGCAGCCGTACTCGCACGCGGCGAACATCGACCGCGTACGGTCCGGGGCGACCCTGCTCCCGCCGGGCGCCCGTGTGCTGCGCGCCGCCCGCGACGACGACCGCAGCGCGACGCTGGCCGAGGGCGACGGCTGGACCCTGCTGATCTCCCGCTGGAACCGGGGCGCCGACGTCACGGTCACGGCGACGACCGAGGAGCTCGCCGAGAAGGTCCTCGACCAGGCGACCGACGGCGCGGCCGACGAGCCCGAACCGCAGCCGGAGAACGTGACGATGGGGTTCTGGTACGTCTCCCCCAGGCGCGGCCCGCACCGGACGACCCGGCAGATCTCGGCGGGCACATGGGACGAGGTGCGCGCCAATTACACGCGTCCGGTGGCCGATGCGATGGACACCCTGATGAAGACGACCCCGGAGGACATCGCGGGCCGGCTGCTGTTGCTGCACGGCCCGCCGGGCACCGGCAAGACCTCGGCGCTGCGCACGCTGGCCCGTTCCTGGCGGGACTGGTGCCAGGTGGACTGTGTGCTGGACCCGGAGCGGCTGTTCAGCGACGTCGGCTATCTGATGGACATCGCGATCGGTGAGGACGACACGACAGGGAAAGGGCGTTGGCGGCTCCTCCTCCTTGAGGACTGCGACGAGTTGATCCGCGGCGAGGCGAAGCACACGGCGGGCCAGGCCCTGTCCCGCCTCCTGAACCTCACGGACGGCCTCCTCGGTCAGGGCCGCAACGTCCTGGTGGGCGTCACCACCAACGAGGACCTGGAGCGCCTCCACCCCGCCGTGGTCCGCCCCGGCCGCTGCCTGGCCCGTATCGAGGTCGGCGCGCTCACCCGCAAGGAGGCGGTGGACTGGCTCGGCACGGAGGAGGGCGTGGGCCGCGAGGGCGCGACCCTGGCGGAGCTGTACGCGCTGCGCCGGGGCACCCAGCCGACGTCGGTACCGGACCAACGGGAGGGCGCGGACGCGGGGTTGTACTTGTGACGCCACCGGCTGCGCTACGCCTCCTAGCCCGCCGGCAACCCATCCAATACGGCTGCCATTCATTTCCGCCGCAGCGGCGCTCAGCCGCAACGGCGCACAACGGCGGTGCCGAACTCCCCTCACCCCTCCCCGTAAGCCGCCCGCAGGGCATCCCGCACAGCCGCCACCGCATCCCCCTCCGCAAGCCCCAACCGCCGCGCCTTCTCCGCATATGCCTGCGCAGCCAACGACGCTTCACGCTCAGCCGCCGAGCCCGCGGCAGCGACAAACGTTCCGTTGCGTCCGCGCGTCTCGATCACTCCGTCCGCCTCCAGGGCCCGGTACGCCTTGGCGACGGTGTTGGCGGCGAGGCCGAGCGACTCGGCCAGCCCTCGTACGGTGGGCAGCCTGTAGCCGACCGGCAGTGCTCCGGACCGGGCCTGCTTCGAGATCTGGGCGCGGATCTGCTCGTACGGCGCCGCACTGTCATCGATGTGGATCTTCAAAGTCACGGCCCGATTGTCCCGCACTCCCCGGAAAATGAGAGGCACTCCGGCTCGGCTCCGCCGTAGCGTGCGACCCCATGACCGTGATCGTGCGCGACCTTCGCCCCGACGTCCGAGCCGACCTGGACAGCTTCGTCCAGGTCCGCCGCGTCGTCCTGCCCTTCATGGTGTTCACCCCGGAGTCCGTCGCCTTCGACATCGCCCACGCCCATCCGGAGGCCGCGCTGCGCAGGCTGGTCGCGGAGGAGGACGGCGAGATCATCGGCACGGCCCAGGTGGGCATCGCCTACGACAGCCCGGAGCCGGGCCAGGGCTTCGTCAACGTGCATGTGCACCCGGAGCACACCCGCCGGGGCGCGGGCGGACTCCTGGTCCGCACCGCCGAGGAACACCTGGCCGGCGCGAACGCCACCCGGCTCCACGCCTGGGTCCTGGACGACCCGGCCAACCGCGCCATCGCCGAACACTTCGGCTATACGGCGAGCCGTTCCGCGCGCTTCCTCCGCCTGGACCTGACGCACGGCACGCTGCCCCCGCTCCAGGATCCACCGCCGGACGTGGAGATCCGCCCGGGCTCGGACTTCGCCGCCGACCCGCGCCCCCTGTTCGCCCTGGACGCGGAGGCGTCGCGGGACGAACCCAGCGACATCGACACCGAGTTCAGCGACTACGAGGCCTGGCTGGACGAGACCTGGCGACACCCCCTGTTCAGCGCCGAGTTGACGTCCGTGGCCGTCGTCGACGGACGCCCGGCGGCCTTCAGCGCGGTCCGCGCGGACGGCGGCACGCGCTACTTCACCGCCATGACCGGCACCGCCCGCGCCCATCGCGGCCGGGGCCTCGCCAAGCTCGCCAAGAACGACTCCCTGCACCGCGCCCGCGCCGCCGGATACAAGGAGGCGTTCACGGGCAACGACGCCGGCAACGAGCCGATGCTCGCGATCAACAGATGGTTCGGCTACGAAATCTGCGCCGCGGAGGTGCGCTATGTCCGTGAACTCACCTGATCCCACCCGCCAGTTGGACGTCGTCCTCGTCAAGGCGGGCCGTACGAAGATCCGTTACGCGGCGGAACTGCTCTTCGACGACGGCGTCCGCCTCGCCGTCCGCGCCCCGTGGGCCGGTGACGGCGTCCGCGACTTCGGCTTCGTCCGGTTCGAGCGAGGCGACGTGTTCACCGAGTACTACTGGCGGGACCGGTGGTACGCGGTGAAGGAAGTCCGGGACAGCGCCGGGCAATTGAAGGGCTGGTACTGCGACATCACCCGCCCCCCCACGCTCTCCGGCGCCGAACTCGTCGTAGAGGACCTCGATCTGGACCTGTGGGTCTCCGCCGACGGGAGCGACGTACTGCGGCTGGACGAGGACGAGTTCGAGGAGAGCGGGCTGGCCGGGTCGGACCCCACGGCCGCGGCGGCAGCCGTGGGGGCGCTCGACGAGTTGGAGAGGCTGGCCCGTGCGGGCGGGTTCGACGCGCTGCTGGCATGACGTCCGGCGCGCTGTCGGTGTGACGGCGGGGCGGGCCGGGCTACGGCACGGCCACCACCGCGTACCGCTCGTCATCCACGGCCCTGCCCCACAGCAGCGGGTCGTCCGAGAGCCGCTCCACCCGCACGTGCCCGGCGTCGGACACCAGGGGTGCCAGGAGCTCCGTGAGACGGTCCGCGGGTATACCGGCCGGGCTGACCGTGCCCCACACACCCTCGACCAGCACGAGCCGCCCGCCGGGGCGCAGCAGCCCGCGCCAGTGCCGCAGGACCCGGGCCGGGTCGGGCAGGCTCCACAGCACATGCCGTACGAGGACGACGTCGAAGCGCTGCTCGCCCACCGGCGGCGCCGCCGCGTCACCGATGAGGAACGCCGCGTCACGGCCGGCCAGCTTCGCGCGGGCGAGGTCGATCATCGCCGGGGAGAGGTCGACGCCGGTGACGTGGTGCCCCTGCTCGGCCGCGAGGAGCGAGAGGCTGCCGGTGCCGCAGCCGAGGTCGAGGATGTCGGCGGGGCCGGCGGGCAGCCAGCCGCGCAGCCGGTCGGCCCAGGCCCGCCGGATCTCCGGGTCGCGCAGGCCGTGATCAGGCTCTTCGTCGAAGGCGGCGGCCTCCGCGTCCCAGTCGTAGTTCGCTACAGGTTCACTCATGCGCCCAGCGTGACACCCGCCACTGACAGTCCCATCGTGACAGCGACCACAGACAGATCCCCGCCGATGAGTCACCCTCCCGGGAACGGTCCACCCCGCGAGAACACGAACCCCGGGTGGACACAAGGAGGCAGCCATGCGCCGCGTGACCGTGCAGAAGCCCCTGAGGAAGTCGGACACCCGTCGGGTACGGGACGAGACCGACGAGCGCCCTGTAGAGCGCCCCGAGGTCCGAAAGGACATCGCCCGCACGTGGTGGCCGGACGGCTGAGCCCGACCTGCCGCCTGTCTGCCGCGGTCAGTGCAGCCGCTTCCGGTAGTGGACGCGGTCGTACGGCCCGTCCGTGCGCCGCTCCACGACCTCGTACCCGAGCCTCGGGTAGATCTCCTGGTTCTCCCACATCAGCGCGTTGGTGTAGAGCCTGACTTCCGGCAGGCCGAGCGCACGCGCGCGTGCGTCCACGAAATCCAGGAGCAGCCGCCCCACGCCCCTGCCGTGCGCCTCGGGGTGGACGGCGATGCTGTCGAGGAACAGGTGATCCTCACGCTCCTCGATCACCACCAGCCCGATCACGGGCTCCCCCGTGACGTACACGCGCCCGGCGACCACATTCGCCATGTGGTCCGCCTCCATGGGCTGCGGCACCACACCGATGCGCGGAATGTAGTGGCGGTACGCCATGTCGGTCACGGCCTTCACGGCGGGCACATCAGCGACGACGGCGACGCGAACCCCGTCCCGTCCACCCATCTGCACCACATCCCTCTCCGCGCTCACCGAACCATCCCTCCCTGAGCCCTCAGTTAGCCCTGCCTTAACGCCACCATAAGGATCTCCCTCCCCCGTCTCCAGCAGGCGATTTCGCGGTTTCCAGGGGCTAGCTTCTGATCACCCCCACGGGATCCGTCCCCCGCGCCGCGCACCGTCCGAGGAGTTGGAGTTCCGCCATGCCCGCACGCCGTAAGGCCGCCGCTGTCGCCGTCCTCGGTCTGACCCCGCTCGCGCTGACCGCGCTCGGCGCGGCGCCCGCGGTGGCGCACGGTTCGATGGGCGACCCGGTCAGCAGGGTCGCGCAGTGCTACGCGGAGGGGCCGGAGAGCCCGAAGTCGGACGCGTGCAAGGCGGCGGTCGCGGCCGGGGGCACGCAGGCGCTCTACGACTGGAACGGCATCCGGATCGGCGACGCGAGCGGACAGCACCAGACGCTGATCCCGGACGGCAAGCTGTGCAGCGCGAACAACGAGGAGTTCAAGGGCCTCGACCTGGCCCGCGCCGACTGGCCGGCGACGAGCGTGAGCAGCGGCTCGTACACCTTCAAGTACCGCGTGACCGCCCCGCACAAGGGCACCTTCAAGGTGTACATCACCAAGTCCGGCTACGACCCCGCGCAGCCGCTCGCCTGGGCGGACCTGGACCTGGAGCACCCGGTCGCGACCTCCACCGACCCGGTCGCCTCGGGCGGTTTCTACACCTTCTCCGGCACCCTGCCGCAACGCTCCGGCAAACAACTCCTGTACGCGATCTGGCAGCGCTCGGACAGCCCGGAGGCGTTCTACTCCTGCTCGGACGTCAGCTTCGGCGGCAGCGGTAACGCCGGCGGCAGCGGCACGGGGGCCAACGGCGGTGGTACGGCGGGGAGTTCGAGGGGCAGTTCAACGCCCACCCCGGCCGCTCCGACGACTCCGGCACCCACCGCCTCCGCGCCCTCCAGCCAACAGATCGCGGCCGGCGCCGACAAGTCGACCGTCGAGCACCACGGCCACGGGGACGCGGACGCGAGCACCTCGGCGGAGCCGGTCGCCGCGACGAACCAGCCGATCACCGAGGCCAACGAGCCGCAGACGGCGGGGAGTTCGAAGAACCTCGCCGAGACCGGCGCCAACAACAGCTCGCCGTATCTCATCGTGGGCGGCGCCGCCTCCCTGGCGCTCGGCGCCGCGGCCCTGTTCGCCTCGGTCCGCCGGCGCGCGACCAACGGCGGTGGACGGCACGGCCGTTAGTACGGCTGTGCAGGGGGCGGGGCCTGTCCGGCGGCTCAGGTCGGACAGGCCCCGCGGTGTGCGTACGGTCAACTGAGCGCCGACAGGCAGTTGGTGGTAGTGGCGTGTGCCGGATCGAGGGCGTTGGCGACCTCGTGGAAGGCGATCCGGTCGGTGAGCCCGAGCAGGGCGTGCTCGGAGAGATCGACTGAACACAGGTTCTGGATCAGCACGTTGTGCACGTCGGACCCACTCAGGAACTGACTCGTGTAGGACGTGACGACCTCGTCGTACCTGGTGGCGATGACCGTGTAGTGGACGCCGGGGACGGTGTCGCCGCCCGCGTTCAGCTTGGTGAGGAAGGCCGAGCCGGCGACCTGGTCGGCGAGGGCGGGAGCGGCCGAGGCGATCACGTCCTCGGCGCCCGGGAAGTACGGCAGGAGTTTGGTGAGGCCGTCCAGGGTGGTGCCGTGGTTGTCGGGCGCGATACCGACGAAGGTGTCCACCTTGGCGGCGCCGCCGAGGAACTTGAGGTAGTAGCGGGGCATCATGCCGCCCTGCGAGTGCCCGACGAGGTCGACCTTGGCGGCGCCGGTCGCGGCGAGCACCTTGTCGACGTAGACCTGGAGCTGTGCCGCCGACTCGTCGATGGGGCCGAGGCCGTATACGAGGGGGACGCCGGGGAGTTGGCCGTAGTCGAGGGAGAAGACGCAGTAGCCGCGGGCCTCCAGGTAGGGCGCGAGGGCCAGCCAGTTGTCGGTGCCGTTGGCGAAGGTGCCGTGTACGAGGACGACGGGGTCGGGGTGGGCGGCGGAGGGCTCACAGCTGTAGTCGTTCCAACCGGTGCTGGACGCGGTCGACGCCTGGGCGGTGGCGGCGGGTACGGCGACGGCCGCGGCGGTCAGCAGCAGTGCGGTCAGGGGTCTGAGCACTCGTTTCCAGGGCAGCATCGTGTGATCTCCTTGCGGCTCAAGGGAGTTGCGACGGCCTTACGCCCTGTGATCCGGATCACAAGAATGCTGTTCACTCGTCAAGTTACGAGCGAGTAGGTGAAGTGTGAAGTTACGCGTCAGTAAAAACTTCCAGCGATAGCCAGTCACCAGGCGGGCCTGAAGGGACCGTAGGGCGCAATTCGCCGCAAACGGTCACACAACACGCGCACTTCACCCTCACCCAGCAGTTCGATCCAGGGCTGCACGGCCTCCAGCGCCGCTTCCTCCGCGGCTCGCGTGCAGGCCCAGCCCAACTCCGTGAGCACGACCAGCCGAGCGCGCGCGTCACCGGGGTGCGGACGGCGCTCGACGTACCCCTTGCGCACGAGTTCGTCGACGAGCTGACTCGCGGCCTGCTTGGTGATGCCGAGGTGCGCGGCGAGATCGGTAGCCGTCGCACCGTCCGGCGCGAGCCGCGCGAACGCGAAGCCGTACGCCGGACGCCCCTCGAACCCACGGGCCACGACCCCGTCGTTGATGCGCTTCGTCAGGTCACCCGCGGCGGCGAGCAGGGCGGCGGTCAGGGCGATGGCCTCGGAGTTCTCCACGACGGCATTGAAACACCCTTGACGAACCGGTCAAGCTGCTTGACCATGTTGGCTCATATGGTCAAGCAGCTTGACCATCCAAGCGTCCGGCCACCCGGCCGTCCGGCCGTCCATTTCTGGAGGCAGCCATGCCCGTCGTCCACCCGTCCGACGCCGTCGTCCACGAGATCCACGGCGCCCGCTTCGTCTCGTACGCCCACCCCTCCACCGGCAGCAAGGAACTGTGCGCCTGGCGCGGCGAGATCCCCGCCGGCACCAAAGCCACCCTGCACACCGTCAACCGCGAGGAGATCCTGCACATCCTCGAAGGCGAGCTGGTGATCACGCTCGACGGCCGCACCGAGCGGGTCGGCGCGGGTGACACGCTGATCATCAACCCCGGCGCGACCTTCGGCGCCGAGAACCCCACCGACCGGACCGCGGTCACCTGGGTCACCACGACCATCGGCCTGGAGGCGGAGCTGGCGGACGGCACGCGCGTCGTCGCACCGTGGGCCAACTGACGTACGGACAAGGGGCCTTGGTCACATGCGGACGAGAGGCGCGCTCGGTTCGCCGCTCTCGGGGCGGCCCTTGTGGAACGTGAGGGCCGCGATCACGGCGCCGGTGACGAAGAGGCCGGCCGACCACCAGTAGGCGGTGGAGTAGCTGTGCAGCTGGGCCTGGGCCACGGTGGCCCGGGTGGATGACCTGCCGACGAGGTAGGCGGTCGCGGCGCTCGCGGCGAGGGTGTTGAGCAGGGCGGTGCCGATGGCGCCGCCGACCTGCTGCATCGTGTTGACCGCCGCGGAGGCGACCCCCGCGTCCTCGACCCCGACCCCGTGGATGGACAAGCTCATGGCGGGCGGCAGTGACAGGCCGATGCCGGAACCGATCAGGAGCAGTCCGGGCAGCACACCGGCGGCGTAGCCGCCGCCCACCACGAGCGTCGCCGCCTGGCACCGGAAGCCGTCCTGGTACGCGGTCTCGAAGGACGACCGCACCATCGACCCCGACCTGGAGCGCTTCATGGCCCACCGTATGAACGCCACGACCATCGAGGTCGACTCCGGCCACCTGTCGCTCGTGACGCACCCGGAAGCGATCACCGGGCTCATCCTGCGCGCCGCGGCGAACAGTTGACGCCCCTGCGCCCCTGCGCCCATGCCCCCAACACCCCGGTCGGCACGACGTTCCCGTTCCGTAAGGTTTTCGACCGCCCCAGCCGCACCGAACGGGACGAAGCTGAGCGATGAACGCGGACGGGTGCCGTCCGCGTGACGTATCGGTGCGGGGAATGGAGTGACCATGGTGGTCCGTGGTGTCGGCGGGATCATCCTCGTCGTGCTCGGCGCGGTCTGGATCGCGCAGGGTGTCGGCGCGATGAACGGCTCGGCCATGTCCGGCCACGGCCAGTACGCGGTACTGGGCGTGGTGGTCGTGCTGATCGGGCTCTTCCTGCTGCTGCGGGCCTGGCGGGTGCGGAAGAACCCCGACCTGCACCAACGCCCTTGAGCGCAGGGACGGTTGTGGCCGGAAGAGGTCAGTCGGCCAGCTCCGCCGGGCGTACCGCCTCCGGTCCGAAGCGTCGCCGGGCACGGTCCGCGGCGGCTTCGACCGCGCGGGCGCGCGCGTCTGCCGGATCCATGGAGAGCTGACGGTAGGCACTGCCGGCCGACCGCAGCTCGTCGGCACGGAGCACGAAGGCGCGGACACGGGCGCGTTGCAGTCCGAGGGAGGTCAACAGGCCCAGGGCGGTGGCGTCGCCGACGCGCAAGGGGCACAGGTCTCGGCGGATGCGGACCTGGTCGGCGATGACGGCGGTATCCTCGGCGTCCGGTTTTGTCTTCGCCGTGGTAGCTCTCGGAGGCGCGCGGTGGATGGCCCGGCCGGATATGCAGTGCACCGGCTGGCCATGGTTGAGGAGGGTCGCGATGGCCAGCGCGGCTCCGCCGTCGGCCAAGTCCATTACGTCGGCGAGGAGTTCGAGGAGTTCGGGTTCGTCGTTGGCGACGCAGTGGTGATGGGTCTTGCCTGCGTCGATGCCGGCCCATATCGCGGCCATGTGGTGCCTCCGTGCAGGGGTGTTGCTGGTGCCGGCCACGGACGGCCTCGCTGTCGATTCCCTACCGAGCGATCATTCGCAATTCCCAATTGGCAGCCGAGTCGTCGTGGGGCGCCGAACGGCCAATCACTGAGCTTCTTCGAGTTGACCACCGATCAGGTGACGGTCCACGAAGCGCGACGAGCGAGGCCCCCGGGCTGTTGATCGAGGTGTCTGACGTCTCAACCACGCTGCTCGGGGGCCTCGTTGGTCATCCGTCCTGCCGCACTCGACCTGCCTCATGCGCTCGTGGAGTGGGGCACCATGCTCATCGTCACCCGGCGAGGTGACCGCCGCTGTTACTTCCCACCGCACCATCGTGCCCTGGTCGCACCGGTCCAGCTGCTCCGGCACACCACCCTCACGCAGATCGCGGTCGGCTTCGGCATCTCCGTCGGCACCGCCCACGCCTGCACCACGGCCGTCATCGACCTGTTCGCCGACCGTGCGCCCGGGCTGCTGCGCGCCCTGCGCCGTCCCCCTGCGAAGCCGCGAAGGAAAAGCCCCAGGGCACATCAATTCTGCCAGCTGTGTGGGGCGCAGAAGCCCAGATTTCGATCCAGACGGCGCCAACTGGCCTTGGTGGACCGAGGATTGGCCGGGGCTCGTATGAACTGTCGGGCTGCACAAGCGATCAAGACCGTGGTGATCGCCGCAAGCTCCTCGGGTTGAGCGTGGCCCTTCTCAACACGAAAGAAGTGGCCCTCAGAAAGTGGCATGAAGATCGGCCTCCGCCTTCTTCGCCTGACTCTTCAAGGGAATGAAGTGCCGCAGCGGGTTGCCGTGCATTCGCGGAATTACCGGCCTCCACCGGGTCCCACCAATCCTGTTCGGCAACCCGCCATGGAGTCATCGATTCTCGGTGCCTCGATCCTCAGTTCCCCTGTTCGGCCCACCGAGACCGCTGCCGGAGCCGGCAGAGAATGCCTTTCGGTCGTTCAGCCGAGGGAAGGGTTCATCGGGGACAGGCACGTCGAGAAAGTCGCACAACGGACCCCATCCCTGACTGATTTCGAAGACGAGCAATCGACTGGCCGATATTTCCCGGCATACCGCATCATTGTGCTCGGCAAATACTTTCTTGGCGTGCTCTTCGTCGGCGAACCGGCCATCGAAGATTCCCTCCCAGACGACCGAATTCGTCAGATTCTTGATCCGTGTGAGCCGAACGTCTTCCTGGGCCTTACGGGGCGGCTGGGCCAACACGCCTTGATAGATGCTGTTGAAAACGCTTTCGTACCAGCGTTGCGGGTCACGGGTGGTGAGGATGACCTTGGCCGACGGGTAGAAGTCGGCAAGTTCCCGCCAGAACCGAGATCCCGGCCAATCCACCGTGGACCTGTACGGGCCGTAGATCTCTTGCCAGTCGACGCCCTCCCCGCGGGCAGCACGCTCCCAATGCGAGATGGTCTCTTGGTGACTGAATACCTCCTGCATGTGATGACAAGGTCCACAGCCGAGACGCTCAAGTGCAGCTTTAAGGGAAAGCGTTCCCGTGCGGCCGAATCCAGCACCGATGATTTCGAGCATCTATACCTCACAGGTAGGAACAACAGAAGGCGGGCGACACAGAGGAAATCGAGCCGAATGAGGTCGCATCCCGACGAATACTTCAGACGCGATTACGACGGAAGGAACAGATCGTGGGTCAGATTCAGGAACTCACCGACCAGATGGATCTGACACACCCTCAGGCACGGCGCCTACGGCATAGCACCGTCGACCTGAAATGACGCACCTTACCAACTCACTGGGATTTCGTTAATTCCGTAGATCCCTGCGTCTTTCTTGAAAGAGAGCTCTGAGACCGGAGCAGCAAGCCGCAGGTCAGGAATCCGGGCGAAGAGAGTGTTGAGCACGATCTCCAACTCCGCTCGGGCGAGGTTGTGCCCGAGGCACTGGTGAACTCCATAACCGAACGCGACGTGGTTCCGGTCGCCACGACGCAGATCCATCACGTCCGGGTTCTCGAATACCTCGTCGTCGCGGTTGGCCGCGCCGAACCCGAGCAGCACACCCTCGCCGGCACGAATGACGCAGTCTCCGATTTCGATGTCGGCCAGCGCTACCCGAGGCATGGTGTCGAACACGCTGAAGTACCGCAGCAGCTCTTCGAGTGCAGTGTTGGTTGCAGCGGGGTCGGCCTTGATCACTTCGAGCTGCTGGGGGTGCTCCAATAGCCACGTCACACTGAGCGAGATCATGCTGGCCGTGGTCTCGTACCCACCCATCAGGAGCAGGAGAGCCACACCTATGAGGGTCTCGTGTGTGAAGACCCTCGTCTTCTCGTTTCGGGCCATCAAACGACCGAAGAGATCGTCACCCGGCGTTTTCTCTTTAGCGGTGACCAACTCGTCAATATACTGCCGCAGTTCCTCCACCGCACGGTGTCGCTCACTGGGAGGCGTTGAACGACTCACCATTACCGCGGTGCAGCCCTGGAAGAACTCACGGTCACTGTAGGGCACACCAAGCAACTCACAGATCACCTTGGATGGCACCGGCAGGGACAGCGCCTGGACCAGATCGACAGGGCGGGGGCCGGCCAGAAGATCGTCGATGCACTCGTCGACTATCTCCTGAATACGTGGGCGCATTGAGCGCACTCGCTGAAGAGTGAACTCGGAAGCGAGCATCCTGCGGCTGTGCGTGTGCTCTGGCGGATCCAGCCCTATAAGGGCTTTACCGAAGACGTCGAACACTCGCCTTGTGCGCTCGGGTATCGGAAACATAACCGGCGTGCCCTCATGATCCCGGTTGGAACTCATCCTGGGATCCATGAGCAGCGTGCGCACGTACTCATGGCGTGTGACGAACCAGGCCAATCGTCCGGTCGGAAGAGTGACACGAGTGATCGGCTGTTCTTTGCGCAGTTCGGCGTACCGCCCCGGAGGTGCAAACGGACAGCCCCTGTTCATGGGAAAAGCGGGGGGTCCAGCGGTAACCTGGCCGGACTTAGCGTCGTTCATGACCACCCTCACATTTGTCTGTGCCTCAGGATCGGAGTCGCAGCATCCAGCAAATGGAACCACTGCCATATCGGCAGACAAGCAATGTGTTGGATCTAGAGCCCAAATAGCGCCACACATACACGCAGACGGTCAGCGTCGATGAAAATGATGCCGCTATCAAATTCCGGCATGTTGCGTCATGCGATACGCGCGCCAGGAAATAGGTGAAATCGATGAACCGCGACTGACTCAGCGGCCGGATCAGTGTATCCGAAATTCTATTCCTGTGTACAGGCTTCCCGCATTGACTCTCGGAAACATGTTCCCGACATCGGCAGCCGACTTCTACGCGACGCTTTGGGCGCGTTGCAGAAGTCGGCCAACAAGACGCTCCCTGTGAGTTCTGGGAACTTCTTAGTGATGGAACAACCTCAGCCCCGTGCGTGTCAGAACAATCTGGTGCTCGCGGCAGGCGTCCTCGACATCTCCGGACCTGACCGACCCTCCAGGTTCAGCGATGTATGCCACGCCGTGCCGATGCGCGTGGTCGACGTTGTCACGGAAAGGGAGCGCTCCATCAGATGCGAAGGCCACACCGGAGAGGCGCTGCGTCCACTGCGCCCGCTGATCGGCGGTCAGCTCTCCCCCCGGTTCGAACAGCGCCTGCTCCAACCGCTTGTTCTCATCCGGCGTCAGGTCTCCCTCGATGAAGCGGGTCTGCCAGTTGATCTGATCCTGGCGCCGGACGCCCGGCCGGAACGTCAGGGACCGTACGGTCGGATGCCGCCGCAGCCACCACGTGTCCACCTTGGCGCCGGCCAGCCGCGTGCAGTCGACCCTGGACTGTTGGCCCGCCCCGACTCCCAGCGTCATACCGTCACGCACGTAACACACTGAATTGGACTGGGTATATCGCAGCACCGCCAGCCCCAACAGCAGGTCCTCCGCGGCCTGCGCGGGAAGCGAACCGCCCACGACGGGCGCAAGCAGATCCGTAGACAGGCGAACCTGATCCCGGTCCTGCTCCAGGCGCATACCGAAGACTTCCCGCGCCTCCCGTCGCGGAGGCACGAAAGACTCGCTCGCCTCCATGACCAGGAAGCGGCCCTTCTTCTTCTTGCTGAGCCGCTCCACCGTGCCGGGTTCATAGCCGGGAGCAACGATGCCATCACACACCACACTCGCCAGCAGCTCAGCGAGTTCGGCGTCGACCGGGTGTGACACAGCCGCGAAGTCGCCGTAGGACGACTTCGGATCAGCATCCCGCGCACGCAGATACGCGCTGGTCACGCTACCGACGCCGTCAGTGATCCCATGCAGACCGGCGATGACTTCGTCGATCGGCCCAGATACGGCCGCTCCTGCGGGCGAGACGTGCTTGAAGGACGCGGCCGCGGGCTTGCCGAGCGCCTGGCCCGCCTCGTGCACGAGCTGCCAAGCATTCAGTGCATCCAGCACGTTGATGAAGGACGGTTCGCCGTGCAGCAGCCTGATCGGTTGGCTGTCCGGCGCCAAAGGCGTCGCTTGCGCCGCCGACTGTTGCGGGTTGATCCCATAACGCA
The DNA here is from genome assembly GCF_000367365.1 of Streptomyces prunicolor NBRC 13075. Taxonomy (GTDB): domain Bacteria; phylum Actinomycetota; class Actinomycetes; order Streptomycetales; family Streptomycetaceae; genus Streptomyces; species Streptomyces prunicolor. Next base: position 97,753 of record NZ_BARF01000050.1, read on the forward strand.
ATTTCATGTCAGAGCCTCCACAGCGGGACATCGCTGAAAGAGGCGCCCAGGCGGTCGACGCTCACACCAAATCTCGTCTCGGACGCTCCCCGGTGGTGCTCCACCTACGCCAGTCGCGACCGGCCGCAAGTCTAGCCGTAGTTGCTGCGCCGGAGCCATCCAGGCTGCCGCTGCGGACCTCATCAGCTCCCCTTCCCGATCTGTTCACAGCTTCGCGAGATACTTCGACACGATCTCGATGACCGCAGGTGCCTGTTCGTTCAGGTAAAAGTGCCCGCCGGGAAACTCCGTCAGTTCGAAGCGACTCACGGTATGAGTGCGCCAAGCCCGCACTTCTTCGAGGGTGGCGCCCGTGTCGCGGTCGCCGAAGAACGCATAGATCGGGCATTTGATCACCGAACCCGACTGATGCACGTAGGTCTCAATTGCCTTGTAATCGCTGCGAATTGCAGGCAGGAACAAACGCAGTACGGAGCTGTCCTCCAGAAGTTGAGAATCTGTTCCGTTCAGCTTTTTGAGCTCTGCCATCAACTCGTCGTCGCTGTACAGGTGCACTGTGCCGGTGCGGTGTCGCGACGGGGCACGGCGTCCAGAGGCGAAGAGCGCGAGAAGAGGCACCGCATCGCCTTCAAGGCGCCTGGCGACTTCGAATGCCAGTGTTGCCCCCATGCTGTGTCCGAACAGAGCCAGGGGAAGGTCCCGCCACGGTTCGAGCGCATCGACGATGCAGTCGGCGAGCGTTTCCATGTTGTCTACGCTGCTCTCCCGAATACGGTCTCCCCTGCCCGGATACTGGACCGCGAGCACATCCACGGAAGGAAAGAGTTCCGCCGATATCGGAAAGTAGTAGTTGGCGGAACCACCGGCATGTGGCAGACAGATCAAGCGCGTACGGGCTTCGGGCGCCGGATGAAAACGCCGTATCCACGCGTTCTGCCCTGTTGCAGCGGATGACATGTGATTCACCACATCCTCGGCTTGCTTCGCTGCGTGCCCAGTCACAACTGCAGCATCCGTTCGGCTTGTTCGAGATCCAAGTGTCCGCTCTGCACCTGACGAAGCACGTCATCAACGTCGAAGTCGGAGGTTTGCGCATCGCTCGACTTCTGGCCGGTGCCCCTCTGCGCCAAGTGAACGGCGAATTCACGGATGGTGGAGTGCTCGTAGACGGCTGCCACCGGCAGACTCGTTCCGTAGCGTGTGTTGACCGTGTTCATCCACTCGACAGCGATGATCGAATCGAGGCCTATATCCACGAACTTGCTGTCGACCGCCACATCTGCCTTCGCCATATAAAGCGCCTCCGCGAGGCTCTCCGTGAGTTCCGCCTCCAGCGAGGCCGTGTCCGACGCCGGGTGACGGACCGAAACGTCGCGTACCGCTTCCTCGGCAGGCAACAGCACCGCCTGGGGCGCTACGGCGGTCCCGGTCGACGGGTCGTACACCCCGGTCAGCTCGCCGGCCAAAGCACGAACCGACGGGAAGTCATAGACATGGCTCGTCGACAGAGCGGCACCGAATCGGTCATTGACTGCGCGGATCCATTCCACGGCGATGACGGAATCCAGTCCAACGTCGATGAACTTCTGATCGACGCCGACCTCGTTGGGCTCCATGTACAGCACCTCAGCCAAGCTCTGCACCAACTGCCGCTCCAGCTCCGCCCGGCCTCCCCGATCCGGTGCCGCCTTGCGCGTGCGCTGCCTTGTCGGCGTCGCAACCGGTATCCCACGCGATGCCAGGCGCGAGATGTCCCGCACCTCGTCCTTCTCCCTGTCGCCGTCGGCCTCCGCCAGGGACAGCAATTGAACGCCTCGCGGTTTTTCCGCGGTGAACCCGCGCTTCGAGGCGGATACCACAGCCGCCGGAGGCTGCAGGGCGGTGCCGTTGGTCACGGCAGTACTCATAACGGGCCCACTCGGACGCGGCTCCGGGCGCTCGCCACTCGCGGCGGTTGCGTCCCGAGACCGCAGAGGCCGCTCGCTGCCGGCGGAAGAGCCCGGAATCCAGTGCTTCCGCCGCTGAAAGGGGTATGCCGGCAGATGCAACCGCCGCGGTGCCTCGTCGGCGTAGAGCAGGTTCCAGTCGATGTCGCAGCCCAGCGTCCACAGCTCGGCGACCTTGGCCAGCTTCCTCTTCTCGATCCAGGACCGAAACATCGCAGTGGCGTCCTCGTCTCCTGCGAGGAGGCTCAGCCGCTGGTCCTGCCCCACCACTCCCTGCCAGATGTCGGGGGCCTGCCGGTCATGCACGAACGCGTCCAGTCGCGCCATCAGGTCGGTGCGATCGGCCGCGAGGAAGACCGCTCGATGTGCCATGGCCTCACGTCCGACCTGCAGGGTGTACGCGATGTCCCGGAGCACACCGGGCCCCGCTCGGTCCTGACCGGCCGGCACCAGCCCTGCCCCTTCGGGGCCACGCAGGTCATTGAGCAGGTTTCGGGCCATCAGGCGCAGTTGCTCGCCGTCCTTGGCCGACAGCGGTACCAGGCGGAGCACGTCGGCTGCTTCGTCCACCGGCGCACTCGTCTCCGGCTCCCCGCTGCCGGACCGCGGTTCGTACGCCTCCAGCAGCACATGGGCATTGGTGCCGCCGAACCCGAATGAGCTGACTCCCGCCCGCAGCGGAAGCGGTTCACCGTCCGTTCCCCGGCCGGGCTCCCACGGCTGGGTGCGTTCGACGATGTAGAACGGGCTGTCGTCCAGTTTGATCAGCGGGTTGAGCCGGTCGAAGTGGAGTGTGGCCGGCAGCGTCCGGTGCTCCATCGCCGCGATGACCTTCAGCATGCCGGCGATCCCGGCCGCGGACTCCAGGTGTCCGAGGTTGGTCTTGACCGATCCCAGTCCGCACGACGAAGGCTTCGCCGTTCCCCCCTCTTCCCTCTCGGTCAAACGGCTGAAGGCGGTCTTGAGGCCATGGATCTCAATGGGGTCGCCCAAGGGAGTGCCTGGGCCATGGGTCTCGATGTAGCTGATCGAACTCGCCGCGACACCGGCCTCCGCGTAGACCGAGCAGATCAGATCCGCGTGGGCCTGCGGATTGGTGATGGTCAGGGAGTTGGTTCGTCCACCATGGTTGGTGCCGATTCCCTTGATGACGGCGTGGATGGCATCGCCGTCCGCGAGCGCGGTGGCCAGCGGTTTCAGCATGATGACAGCGCCGCCCTCGGCACGCACATATCCGTCGGCCGACGCGTCGAACGCTCTGCAAAGACCGTTGTCGGACAGCATGCCATTGCGCCTGAGTGCCGCGAATCGCCGTCCGGACCAGCACAGGTTCACGCCGCCCGCCAGGGCGTGGTCGCAGTCGCCGCGCTCAAGCGCGCGCACGGCCTGGTGGACGGCCACCAGCGAACTGGCACAGGCCGTGTCGACCGTGAGGCTGGGACCGTGGAAGTCGAACCAGTAGGAGATGCGGTTCGCGATAATGGCCGACGACGTCCCCGTCGGTACACAGGCGTCGGATACGTCGGCCTGTTTTTCCAGCAGCTCCGTGTAGTCGGTGTTGGCGACTCCCATGAAGACCCCGGTCCTGGAGCCTTGCAACGCGGCGGCCTGATATCCGGCGTCTTCAACGGATTTCCAGGCAAGCTCCAGGGCGAAGCGCTGCTGGGGGTCCATGTACATGGCCTCCCTCGGCGAGATGCCGAAGAAAGAGGCGTCGAACGCGTCCGCGTCCGCGAGGAATCCCCCTCTGATACGGCTCGCTTCACCGTCGGAGGCCGAGAACGACTCGTCGCTGTCTCTGCGAGCTGCGGGCAGATCGCTGATCACGCACTGCTCGTCCACCAACTGACGCCAGAGATCGGCCAGGGACTCGGCCCCAGGAAACCGGAGACTTACCCCGACGATGGCAATGCCTTTGTTCTCGGTCATGTCTTTCATGCCACTCATATGCCGACCTGCTTCTTCCGTACGAAGTCGACGATCCCGGAGAGCGACACAAGTACGTTCATGAACAGATCTTCGTCTGTCATCGCCGCACCGATATCCTCCTGCAGAAACTTGATGATCCGCAGGTAGTCCCGCGACTCGACGACGCCTTCCCTGAAGAGGTCTGTATCCGCGGTGACCGTGTCGTCGAACGTCACCAGTAGTTCCTCCTGCATGAACGTACGGATCCGCTGCTCCAGCACATCGGAATGCATATCAGTTCCCCTCGCCGCGCGACTTCCGTGACTGCACGATCTTTCTGCCCTTGATGGTGCAGACTCGTCTCTTCCAGAGAAGCCTTCCGTCCTTTTCGACGAAGGAGGAGGCGATATCAGGGTCCGCCAGGCCTTCGTCGAGGAGCCGTGCAGTCTCACGCCGGATCTCGCTGGTTTGCGCGACATGGCCGACGTAGTCATGGAAATCCAGCAGCGATTCCGACTCGAAGAGGGCTTCCAGCTTCATACCGCTGTCCCGATACAGATCGAAGAAGTCACGCTTTGTGTATGTACGGTGGTGACTTCGGTCCACGAGAATTTCCATCCGCTCGAAGAACCGGTCCGTCTTCTCCTCGTCGTAGGCCATGATGTCCTGGATGCAGACGACGCCGCCGGGCCGGCAGCACCGGACCATTCCGGCGAACACCTCCCGGTGGCGAGCCATGTGGTGGAAGGCCGACCGCGATACCACCATGGAGAAGGTGTCGTCCTCGAAGCCGAGGTTCTCCACGTTCCGGTGCACAAACCTGGCGTTGTCCAGTCCTCGCTCGGACGCGTTCTTCCTGGCCACGGCGATCATCCCGGCCGAGATGTCCACGCCGGTCACCGAGCGGGCCAGCGTGGCCGCGTGGAGGGCGAAGGCGCCCGTCCCACAGGCGACATCCAGCAGTTCGTCCTCCTGCGTGACACCGCAGAACTCCGCGAGCCCGCGCAGCATCTTCTCGTCGCGTGTGACCGACCAGGAGTCGAAGTGCTCCGCTCCTTCGTCGAACTGTGCGATGACGAGCCTGGTGTTCATCGCGAATCCCCTTCGTCCGCCGACCCGAACATCTGCGCGTAGGCGGTCTTTCCATGGGCGGTTTTCGGTATCGCCGCCACCTCGATGAGGCGGACCTGTCCGGGATCGATGTGAAACATCCTGCGGAGCAGTTGCTTGACGGAACGCGCTGCGGAGATGTCCTCGAGCGCGATCGACAGCTCCTCGTCCTTGCCTCCGCAGACGCAGGTGAATCCCGCCTGCTGCAGTTGACGCTCGATCTGGTCGAGATCCGTCCGTACCCCGGACATTTTGACGAAGCGACTGCGTCGGCCGACGATGTAGTAATCGCCGTCTTGGTCGAAGTAGGCGATGTCTCCGGTATCGAGGCAGCCGCCCAAATCGTCACCCTTGGACAAGTCGGCACGGTTACGGGCGTAACCCAGCATCACGTTGGCACCCTCGTAGTGAAGGTTTCCATGCGTGTGCGGTTCCGAAACCGCGAGCCCGTTCGTGTCCCTGAGATAAAGCTTTCCGTCGGGAATCGCGGCTCCGATGCTCTCGCTCTTGTCCGGGTGCAGGTCGGCACGCAGATAGGCGATACGGGCGGTGGCCTCTGTCTGTCCGTACATGACGTAGAAGCCGGCAGACCGTTTCTTTGCTTCCGCCGCGTAACGCTCGACGGTCTCCGCCCGCAGCTTTCCGCCGGCCTGGGTGAAACTACGCAGACTCGGCAACTCCATGTGGGCGAATCGCAGGGTGTCGAGCATGTCATATGTGTAGGGGACGCCGGAGAACGACGTGGCTCTGTGCTCGCGGAAGAAATCCCAGAATTCCCGCTTTACCAGGGAGTCGTCCGTCAGCAGCAGGGTGCCGCCCGCCCACAGATGGCTATTGATGACGGACAGGCCGTACGAGTAACTCATCGGCAGACTGGTGATGGCCCGTTCCGACGCGTCCAGTGTCAGGTATTCCGCGATGGAGCTCGCGTTGGCGTTGAGACTGCGCCTCGACAGCCGTACACCTTTCGGTGAGCCGGTCGACCCGGAGGTCAGGAGCACGGCGCTCAGCCGCTCGTGCAGATCCGCACCGCCCGGCGCGTGGTCGGTCCTTACGAGTCGGTAGGAACCCGCGGTGAAAAGCGGTACGCCGTCGCTCGGGCTCTCCTCCCACACGTACTCGGGCCGGTACGCCTCCCTCACCTGGCGCACCAGATCGTCGCCCACGGAACGGTCGACCGGCAGCACGACGTGGTTCGCCGCGATGCCCCCCAGATATCCGACGAGCGACTCGATGCGGTTCCTGGTCCGCAGCAGGATCAAGGCCCGTCCGACCGACGGCAGGGCGGCTCCGAAGGCGGTCACCATGTCGTGCAGTTCGCGGTACGAATACCGCGTGCCGCAGGCGTCGACGACCGCCGTTCGGTCTCCGTACCGGTGCAGATCCTGGTAGATGTCCATCTGTACCTCCTCGGCCATGGGCCTAGACCAGTCCCAGACCGTGCTGGATGTGGTGTAGCAGCAGGCGCTGGTCCTGGTCCTCGCCGAGGAAGAGGTGGTCGCCCGAGAGCAGGTGGAATGTGAAGGCGCCGTCCGTGATCTCACGCCATGCCGTCATGTGTGTCTGGTCGACCCTGTCGTCCCGCAGACCGTGAAATGCCGTGACGGGCACGTCGAACCGAGCCCCGTCGAACTGGAAGCTCTGGACCAGCTTCAGCTCCGCGAGCCGCGACGGCAGCAGCAACTCGGCCAGCTCACCGCTGAGGTCCGCCTCCGACGTCAGGACCTGCAGGATCTTCTGCTTTTGCGCCGCGGTGGCCGAGAGCAGATCGTCCGGCGCCGGAATGTCGTCGAACCCGATCTCCTTGAAGAGGTTCCGCGTCAAGGTGATCATCGGGTTCGGGTAGACCGGCGGCGCCGAGTACGCGCCGACGAACAGGTGGTGCGGTGTGTTCTCGTGGGTCTGCCACAGCCGGTACGCCAGCCGGTACGCCAGGAGCCCGCCGGCACTGTGGCCGTAGAGGGCATAGGGCCGGTCCAGTTCCGGCGACAGCACCTCGGCCAGGGTGTCGATGGCCGTGTCGACGTCCTCGAAAGCCCGTTCCTTGATCCGGGACTCCTTGCCGGGAAGCTGGACCGGGCACACCTCCACCTCGTCCGGCAGCAGTCGCTGCCAGTCGCGGAAGACGGAAGCGCCCCGCCCCCGCCCGTACGGGAAGCAGAACAGCTTGAACCGCGCCGACGGGTTCGGCTTTCGCAGGGCGATCCAGCGTGTGCTGCGCGCTGCCCTGCCGACGGACTCCGAAGCGGTCCTGGACCCGTCGGTACCATCGGCCGGCCGCTCGCGCGGGCGCTCGACGATCCGGACCATCGGCAGAACCGTCCTGGTCAGATCGTGCACGCTCGGCCCCTCGATCAACAGCGCCAGCGGCAGCTGGATACGAAGTTCGGTGTCCAGCGTTTTCTTCGCGCCCACTCCGACCAGCGAATCCATCCCCAGGTCGGCAAGCGGCTCCTCCGCGTCGAGCTCGCCCTGCTCCATCTTCATGAGGTCCGCGAAACACCGGCGCAGGTAGTCCTCCAGCACACGGGGCCGGTCGGCGACCGCGGCGTCCCCGAGGCTCAGCATGATCTCCGAGAGCTCGTCGTCGAAGGCTGATGCCTCGGAGGGCTGTTCGGACAGCTGCTGGAACATCTGGTCGTGCCGGGCACTCAGGCCCTTCATGGTGCCGCTTTCGATCCGCCCCACGACCATGCCGTCCTGGTCCAGCAGATCGAAGCGCCCGTGCAGCTCACCGGACCCGGAGTCGTAGCGCTCGACGGTGGCGTGGCACCACAGCTCCCGGGAGGCGTCCGCGGCGTGCCAGGCGATGTCACGCCACTCGGTGACCATGAACCGCGTGTCCGCCTCGACGTTGTCCGGCAGTGCGGCGTGGAAGAGTTGTGCGCACGCGTCGTAGACCCCCGGATGTGCGCCGATCGTGAAGGTGCGCGGCGTCCGGGCGGTGTGCGGCGTCGCAAGCCGTGCCAGGGCCTCACCGTCCCCCTGCCAGAGGTCGGCTATCCACTGCACCCCCTCACCCAGTTCGAGGCGCCTGGTGCGAGCGACCTCCGCGTAGAACTCGGAGCCCGGCCGTCGTTCTGCAAGATCCGCTGTGCGCGCTTCGATGGACCGGGAGCCACCGAGCACCGGTTCGTCCTCGTGCAGCCGAACGGTGCCTTGCGCGTGCTTGCTCCAGTTCCCCAGGGTGCCGGTGCGGCAGTAGAAGACGAATGACGCCTCGTCCTGCTGCTGCTCCAGGACGAGCATGATCTTGTTCTCGCTCTCCTCCTGCAGGAGGAGAGCACTGATGAACGCGAGCGAGCGCACCGTGCAGGCCCGGTCGAAGGTCTGTCGAACCGCCCGGCTGAGCATCTCCAGGTAGTAGCCGACGTGCAGCACCCCGTGCGTGGCGCGCACATCCGGTACGGCGTCCATCGGCAATGTGAACTCGACCTGGGTCTCCTTGAGGGGAGACGGAAGGACACGCCCGTCCAAGACGTCCTGGTCCCGCTCGGCCACGACCGGGGCCGCGGGGTGGGCAGGAGCCGTCTCGATCCAGTAGCGCTTGCGCTGGAAGGGGTAGGTAGGGACGGCGACCCTGGTCCGCCGGTAACCCCGGTCGAACCCCTTCCAGTCGACGTCGAGGCCGGCCTCGTACAGCTCGGCGAGCGCGTGCGCGAGGACGTCCCACGGGTCGGACGAGGAGGGGAACGGGAGGTGGAGACGATCCGACGAGACGAGGCGGGCGGCCATCGCGTCATCGGTGGCCTCCGCGCCGATCCCGAGGTAACCGTCGTACCCCTGGGCCATGAGCTCGTCGATGCCCGCCTCGGGCCGCGTCCCCGCCGGCACCACGCTCGCCCAGTGGGCGGCGGAGAGCGCGTCCTGCTTCGTCAGGGCCTGTCCCGTCGTCGCGGTCAGCACCCGGAGCTGCGGAACGTGGAGGGTGGCCTCGGACCCGGTACGCGCGAGCTCGGTTCCAGCGACGAGGAATCCGAGAGCGGTGGGCATGTCCATCACCCCCGCCGCGCAGGCGGCGACGAGTTCACCGGTCCCCCGGCCCAGCACCGCGCGAGGGCGCACACCCCAGCTCTGCCACATGGTCAACAAGGCGTACTGGAGGGCGAAGGACTCGATGTCCCTGCTGCCGCGGTCCTCCGGGGCGACGGCCGGCGCACCGGGGGCCGAGCCGTTCGGCTTCGCCGACCAGTGCTCGACGAAGCCGGTCCCGGTGAGTTTCCTGACCGCCTCATCGCAGGCCTGCGCTGCGGCCCGGAACTCTGGTTGGCTGTGGAACAGGTGACTCGCCAGGCGCCTGTCGCCACGCCCGTTGAACAGGACGGCCAGTTTCGGTGCCTGCCTGCGGTTCCTGCTGCCCTCGTCCCCCGCCGCGCCGTCGCGTACGGCGTCGGACACCCGCTGCTTCAGCTCTCGCGTATCCGCGGCGACGAAGGAGAGGCGGTGCGGGAAGTGGCTGCGACCCACGTTCGCCGTGTGACAGATGTCTGCCAGGGCCGGCTTGTCATCGGCGTCCAGCAGCGGCTCGTACGCGGTGGCGAGGTCGAGCAGGGCGCCCTTGTTCTTGGCCGAGAGGGTCAGGATGTGCAGCGGACGCTCCCCCGTGGCCCCGGACGGGCCGGCTTGGCCAAGCGCGTCGTCGGCCGCTCCGGCGACGGTCTCGGGCGCCTCCTCGAGGATCGCGTGCGCATTGGTCCCGCTGAATCCGAAAGAGCTGATCGCGGCGATTCTGGGGCGGTCCTCCGCTTCCCAGGGGACACACGTCCGAGGCACGTTCGCAGGGATGTCCGGCAGCCGTATTTTCGGGTTGAGAGTGTTCAGATGCAGATTGGGGGGAATCTCCCGATGCTGCAGACACAGCACCAGTTTGATCAGACCCGCGACGCCGGCAGCGCCTTCGAGATGGCCGATGTTGCTCTTCACCGAGCCCACCTGCAGCGGTGCCTTCCGCAAGGGGTCGCCACCGAACACATCGGTCATCGCCTGGAACTCGATCGGGTCCCCCAGGGCCGTACCGGTACCGTGCGCCTCGAAGTAGCCGACCTCGCTGGGCAGCACGTCGGCCCGGGTCAGGGTGGCGCGCATGAGCTCCCGCTGCGCCGATCCGTTCGGCACGGTGAGACCGCTGCCGGGCCCGTCCTGGTTGACGCCGCTTCCCCTGATGACGGCCAGCACCGGATCCCCGTCCCGGATGGCGTCGGAGAGCCGTTTCAGCACGACAACACCGCAGCCTTCGCCGCGCCCGTAACCGTCGCCGTCCGCATCGAAGGTCTTGCAGCGTCCGTCCCTGGAGAGCGCCCCCATGTCACAGAGGGAGGAAAAGCCCTGGGACGCCAGCAGCAGGTTCGCTCCGCCCGCGAGGGCAAGGTCGGACTCACCGCTGTTCAGGCTCGCGCACGCCAGATGGACGGAGACGAGCGAGGACGAGCACGCCGTGTCGATCGAGATCGACGGACCGTGCACCCCCAGCACATAGGAGATGCGCCCGGAGGTGATGTTGGACATCGACCCGGTCAGCGTGTACGGGTTGCCGAACTGCTGGGCTCGAGGCAGGCCGGCGTACTCCGAACCGATCTGTCCGACAAAGACGCCGGTCTGGCTTCCCCTGATCCCCTCCGGGGAGATTCCCGCCCGTTCCAGCGCCTCCCAGGCGACTTCGAGCAGAAGCCGCTGCTGCGGATCCATCTCGATCGCCTCGCGGGGCGAGATGCCGAAGAAGTGCGCGTCGAACCGGGTCACGTCCTCGCGCAGGAACCCGGCTTCCTTGAGATAGATCTTGCCCGGTGTCTCCGAGTCGGGCTCATAGACGTCCTCAAGACGCCAGCGGTCCGCGGGGACTTCGACGACGCCGTCTCCCCCGTCCCGCAGGAACTTCCAGAAGGTGTCCGGGTCACTGCACCCACCGGGCAGCCGGAAGCCCATGCCGAGGATGGCGATGGGTTCCCTCGGCGGCGTCTTCGTTTCCAGCTCTGCCGTCAATCGCTTGATCGTCTCCAGCGACCGCGACAGAAGTGCCCTGTAGTCATCGGGCTTCACCTCAACAGCCATGTCCGTGTCCCCTCGCAGTCCGCTATCGGATGTCGCCCAGCTGCATGAGCAGCTCCCTCAGTTCCCCTGCCACCTCCTCGAGTCCGGGTTCCTCCGGAGGCGTGTCCGCCGACGTCGTCTCCGACGGGCTGACCGGAGCCGGGTTCGTCCGGTGCGCCGCACCTGCTTCAAGGTCTGTCCAGGGGACGAGCCCCAGCAGGTACTCGGTCAGCGAGGCGACAGACGGGTGGTCGAAGATCGCGGTGTCGGGAATCGTGAGAGCCAGCTGCTCCTCGATCAAGGACCGGAACTTCTCGACCATGACGGATTCCATGCCCATGTCGAAGAAGCCCTGGTTCATCTCGGGCACCTCGGCGGGCGGGTAGTCGAGCAGGTCCGCAAGCCGCTCCTGCATGAACTGACTCAGGATTTCCTCGCGTTCGACGACCACTGCCTCGACGAGCTCCGACAGCAGCTCCGAAGTCTCCTGCTCGGCCGACAGCGATGACTGCTCCGGTGGCCGCGGGGCTGTCGGGGCCGTCTGCGCGGGAGCCGCCGCCACCTGTACCGGAGGCTCGGTCACCGCTGCCGAGGCCACCGGCGTTGCCGGAGCGGCCGTCGCACCTGCCGGCCAGTAGCGGTCGCCCGCGAAGGGATAGGTGGGCAGAGGCACTCGGCCGGGCTTGGGACCGCGGTAGTAGGTGTCCCACTCGATCTCCGCGCCCTGGACCCACAGCCGCGCGACCCGCTCCATCGCCGACGGCGAGTCGAGCGACTCGGGCACGGCCGGGTGGATGTTCTGCCCGGTGTCACCGGCGAGGACATCCACCCGGCCGGTGTGCACCAAGGTCTCGCCGTCGACGGTGTGGTCCTTGAGGAACAGTTCCAGCTTGCGCGCAATGTCGTCCCGGTCAGCGGCGACAAAAGCCAGCCGGAACGGATGCGGGTCACGCCCCGTCTGCAACGTGTAGGCGATGTCCGTCACACTCGTGGCCCGATCCGACGTCCGCAGGACATGCGTCCTCAGCGCTTCGGAGTACGCCCTGAGCCGGTCCGCCCGCTGGGCGGAGAGCACGATGACGGCCGGTCCGCTCTCCGGTGCGTCCTTGTTTCCGGCCCGGTGGCGGTCGGCGTCGTACTCCTCGACGATCACGTGAACGTTCACCCCGCCCGCGCCGAACGAGCTGATCCCGGCGCGGCGTGGAACGACCGTTTCGCTGTCCTCGATGTCGACGACCGGCCGCTTCCAGTCGGCCGTCACCCGCTGAACATGGAACGGCGACCCGACGAAGTCGATGCCGGGGTTCAGCTCCTCCGCGTGGATGAGCGAGGCGGCGAGCTTCTTGTGCTTCATCTGGAGGAGCACCTTCGTCAGCTGGGCGATGCCGGCCGCGGCCTCCAGGTGCCCGATGTTCGACTTCGTCGATCCGATGGCGCAGAACTGCCGGTCGGCCGTGTCCCTGCGGTACGCCTCCGTGAGGCCGCTGATCTCGACCGGATCGCCCAGCTTGGTCCCGGTGCCGTGCGCCTCGACGTAGCTGATCGTCCGGGCATCGACGCCCGCCCGGTCCAGCGCTTCCCGGATCACCTCGGCCTGCGCCGTCGGGTTCGGCACGCTGTAGCCGAACGTCCTGCCGTCGTTGTTCACGGCGGTGCCCTTGATGACGGCGTAGATGTGGTCGCCGTCGGCCTCGGCGCGCGCCAGAGGCTTCAGCAGCACCGCGCCGACACCCTCGCCGGGCACGTAGCCGTCCCCGTCCTTGCCGAAGGCACGGCAGTGCCCGTCGGTCGACGCGAACTGCGCCGCGCACAACGACACGTACTTGCTCGGATGCAGGGAGAGGTTGACGCCGCCGGCGATCGCCATCGCGCTCTCGCCCCGGCTGACGCTTTCACACGCGAGGTGCAGCGCGACGAGCGAGGACGAACAAGCGGTGTCGACGCACATGCTCGGGCCACGCAGGTTGAGGACGTACGAGACACGATTGGCGATCGAGTAGGTCTGCGAGTTGACCGGGGGACCCGCGTCCGTCGCGAAGCCCTGGATCTGGTGCAGTTGGTAGTTGTTGTACGTCGCGCCGACGAACACGCCGACGGAGGCCCGGCCGTCTCCGGCCCGGCTGTCGCTCAGCCGCTCACGGGAGTAGCCGGCATCCTCGAAACAGGCGGCCGCGGTCTGCAAGAACAGCCGTTCCTGTGGATCCATGAACTTGGCCTCGCGCGGCGATATCCGGAAGAACGCCGCATCGAACCTGTCCACGTCCTGCAAGAACCCACCCCACTTGCAGTACATGTCTCCGCTCTTGCCGTGCGATGCGCCGCCGGAACGGTCGTAGTCGCGGGGGTCCCAGCGCTCTTTGGGAATCTCCACCACGCAGTCCCGGGCGAATTCCAGATTGACCCAGTACTCCTCCAGCGTCTCCGCCTTCGGGAACCGCCCGCTGACCCCGATGACCGCGACGTCGTGGGACGTCGGCGCGGCAACGGGCGCGGGCCGCTCCTCGACGGAGGGCTGCGGAACTACGATCACCTCCTGGTGATCGCTGATGTACCGCGCGAGGTCTCCGATGTTCTTGTACTTGAAGAACGCCTCGGCCGGGATGGTGCCGCAGAATTCCTCAAGGCGTTCGAGCAGCCGGTGGACGACGAGCGAGTCGACGCCGATGTCGGCGAAGGCGGTGCGCGTTGCCAGCCGCCGGCGTGGGATGCGCAGCAGCTCGGAGAGCTCGGCGATCAGCAGCTCGACCACCTGGGACAGCCGGTCTGCGGCGTCGGTTGACGCCGCGGGAGCGGATTCCCGGGGTTCCGCCGCCGGCGGAGCGGGTTCCGGCCGGGCGCCCGGCGCCTCGGCAGTACGCAGGGACCGGCGAAAGGCCGGCAGCCAGTACCGCTCCTCCGCGAAGGGGTACACCGGCAGATGAATACGACGGGGTACCGCATCGCCGTACAGCCGGTTCCACTCGGGCCGCTCACCGGCGAGCCAGCGCTCGGCGGGGTGGACGAGTTCCTGGCCGCCCGGGTTCGCCGTCCGCAACCCGGGTGTCCTGCCCTCCAGGTATCCGGTGAGCGCGTCCAGCAACTCCTCACGAGTGCGTGCCACCAGCGCGAGCCTGCGCTCCATCGTCTCTCGCCCTGCCTGCAGGGTGTAGGCCAGTTCGGCGAGGTCGAGCGAGGGGGAGTTCTCCAGCGTCCTCGCGACGGCGCTCGCGTAGCGCCGTAGTTGCTCGTCCGTCTGCGCGGAGAGAACCAGCAGGACCGGGGTGTCACAACCGGCCCGGTCGCGTGCCTCGGTGCTCGCGGCCCGCGGTTCGTACTCCTCGATGACGAGGTGGGCGTTGGTCCCGCTGAAACCGAAGGAACTCACGGCGGCACGCCGCGGTGCGCCGCCGGGCGGTTCCCACGGCTCCAGAGACGTGTTCATGTAGAACGGGCTGTTCTCCATGCGGATGTGCTCATTCACCGTCGACAGATGGATCGTCGGCGGGCGCATCCGGTGTTCCATCGCCAGCAGGACCTTGATGACGCCGGCGACACCGGCGGCTGTGAGCAGGTGCCCGATGTTGCTCTTCACCGAGCCCAGGGAGCAGAAGCCCTCCTTGTCGGTGTAGGAGCGGAAGGTATCGGTCAGCGCCTCGACCTCGATCGGGTCGCCCAGCTTGGTGCCGGTACCGTGCGCCTCGACCATGGTGATCGATTCCGGGTCGATGCCGAAGCGGTCGTAGACGTCCTTCTCCAGGAGGGTCTGCGAACTGCCGCTGGGGGCAGTGATCCCGTTCGTCTTTCCGTCCTGGTTGACGCCCCAGCCGCGGATGACGCCGCGTATGGGGTCACCGTCCCGGACGGCGTCGTCCAGACGCTTGAGGAGCAGGACGCCGACGCCTTCACCCGGCACGAAGCCGTTGGCCCGGCTGTCGAAGGTGAAGCAGCGGCCGTCCTCGGACAGCATGCCTGCCTTGCTCGCCATGACGTGCGTCGACGGCCCGGACAGTACACAGACGCCGCCGGCCAGGGCAAGATCGCTCGTGCCCAACACGAGGCTGTTGCATGCCTCGGCCAGCGCCACACCCGAGGAGGAACAGGACGTGTCGATGGCCAGGCACGGCCCGTTGAGGTTGAGGAAGTACGCGATGCGCGAGCTGAGAATCGCGCAGGAGGCTCCCGTGAACCCCTGGGGGTTCTCGCCCTGCGTCATGAGGAACTGGCCGTAGTCACTGGGCCCGCATCCGACGAAGACCCCGCAGCGGCTGCCGGAGAGGGACGACGGAAGGATGCCGGCGTCCTCGATGCAGTGCCAGCCGGCGGCGAGGAACACCCGCTGCTGCGGGTCCATCTGTTCCGCCTCGGCCGGGGAGATGTTGAAGAACAGGGGATCGAAGCAGTCGGCCTTCTCCAGGACCCCCATCCACGTGCTGTGCGTCTTGCCGGGCGTCTTCGGGTCGGGGTCGAAATAGGCCGCCTGCGACCAGCGTGTCTCGGGGATCTCCGAAACACAGTCCCGGCCGGTCGCCAGATTGGTCCAGAAGGTGTCCAGATCCTCGGCCATCGGGAACCGGCCCGACATGCCTATGACCGCGATGGCCGGAGCGCTCTCCGGTCCCGTCGGCCGAGTTGACGGCACTGTGGAGGACAGGGCGGGCTGCTTCGGGTGCGGCCGGGCCGCCGGGGCGACCGGCTGAGTCCGAGGCGTGCTCACACCGTCGAACAGGGCGTCGATCCTGCTTCTGACCTCCGGCTGGTCGACGAAGGTCAGGTCGTGCATGCGAAGTTCACGCTCGAGCGTGTCGGCCAGTCGCTCCCGCAGAGGCGCTGCCATGAGGCTCTTCAGCCCGATCAGCGCGTCTCGCGGTGCCTCGGCCAGTTCCCCGGCCAGGTCCAGCGCGGTCGGCAGCACCTCGTTCCTCGGCACCACCGGGAACGGTACGCCACGCGCCTGGAGCTCCGCGCCGCGGAACTTCCGGCCCGTGAAAAGGATCTCCCGGGCCAGGGCGGCCCCGAACCGTTCGGGAAAGACCAGTGTCGCGCCGGCTCCCGGCGTGAAGCCGTACTTCATGTAGTTGCTGGTGTAGTAGCTCTGGCTGCCGAGGACGGCGAAGTCGCAGAACATCCCCATCGCCCAGCCCGCGCCGACGGCATGTCCCTGCATCGCCGCGACGACCGGCAGAGGGCAGTCCAGAGCCAGGGTGTAGACATCGCTGTCGGTGAACCGGACCCGGCCTTCCTGGATGGCCAGCAGGCCCTCCTTCGTGCCGCCGGACGCGAAGTAGCCGTCGTATCCGGTCAGGACCACGACACGGCAGCGCTCGTCCGCCTGGACCTCGCCGAACACCCGGCCCAGGCCGGACAGCAGGGATTGGGAGAAGCTGTTCTTGTGCTCCCGGTCCTCCATGGTCACGAGCGCGACACCGGGCCGGACCAGACGCCAGTGCACGGCCTCCTCGCCGCTCGCTTCCGGGTTGGCGGGCACCTGCCGAGGCTGTTGACCGGTGCCCGCCAGGAGGGCCCGTAGCTCGTGCTCGGCCGTCTCCGGGCTGATCTCGCCGGCCCGCAGGGCGTGAAAGATGTCCTCGGCGGTCATCGGGCCCCCTTGCTGACCAGGCTCTCGAAGAGCTCGCCGGCGACGTCGATCTCCACTCCGCCATGCCGCACCCGTTCGATGAGCGTGCGCAGGGAGTCCTCACCGCCGGGATCCTGCTGCCGGTCCGGTGAGGCGGCGCCACGTGCTGCCGGCGCCGCGGACACCTGCTTCCACAGGAAGCCGGTGAACTCCCGGATCGTGGGATAGCTGTAGATCCTGGACGCCGTGATCTCCAGCCCGTACCGCTTGTTGAGCTCCTGGATCCACTCCACGCCGATGATCGAGTCGAGTCCCAGGTCGACGAAGTTCTTGTCGGGGTCGATCTCGCCGCGCTTGACCACCAGGATCTCGGAGAGGCTGGACGTGAGTTCGTCCTCCAGTTGCTCCGCGGAGATCTCCGGCACGCTCGGCGCCACGAGCGTCGGCTCGGGGGCGACAGTGACCGGGGAGCGCGGGGGCGCGGGTGCGGGAGCGGGAGCGGGCGCGGGCGCGGGAGCCGGGGCGGGAGCCGGGGCGGGAGCCGGGACCGGGGCGGTGGCATCGGGGCGCGGTCGCTCCTGTGCCGGCTCGGGTGCGGAGCGGGTGGGCAGCGGGGAGAGCCGGACGCGCGGACGGTGCGGTGACGCTGCCTTGTCGGGCTCCGCCGTTACGGACACCGGCTCGGCCGGCACGGGAGCCGTCTCCTCCGGTACGTCCCGCCGTGTGTCCTGATCGGCCGTGGCCTCCCCCGCACCGGGTGCGTCCCGGACCCAGTAACGCTCCTTGGCGAACGGGTAGGTCGGCATGCTCATGCGATAGGGCAGGTCGTCGCCGTACAGCTCGGTCCAGTCCAGCTTCAGGCCGATGGCCCACAGGGCAAGCACCTTGCCGTACCTGCCCTTCGCGAGCATCGCGTCCACAGCGGGGCTGAGGTCGTCGTCCGCCAACAGCGCGCGCAGCTCCTGGTGCCGCTTGGTCTGTCCCTGATACAGGCCCTCGATGGCTTTCTCGCCATTCAGGTATGCCTGGAGCCGCGTCTCCAGCACCGCGACGCCGTCCACAGTCGTGGCCAGCCGGTATTCCATCTCCTCGCGTCCGATCTGCAACGTGTACGCGGCGTCGACCAGGCAGTCGTCGGTCACCGCTCCCTCGCGGACCGCCTCCAGCAACTGGACTGCGCCGGCCCGGAGCTGCTCTTCGTTGCGTGCCGAGAGGACGATCAGCGCGGGGTGTTCCCGCGTGGCCCGGGTGCGGGACGGCCGTGCGGAGCCGGTGTACTCCTCGATGAGGACGTGCGCGTTGGCCCCGCCGGCACCGAAGGACGACACGCCCGCGACCCGGGGCCCCTCCGTCGCCTCGCCGTCGCGGACGACTGCCGGCCGCCGCCACTCGCCGAGCTGCCGCTGCACCGTGAACGGCGTCTGCTCGAAGCGGATGTTGGGATTCGTCTGCTCGGCGTGGAGGCTCGGCACCAGTACTCCGTGCTGCATCTGCAGCACGACCTTCATGAGACCCGCGATACCGGCGGCGGCCTCCAGGTGGCCGATGTTCGACTTCACCGAGCCGATCGCGCAGAACGCGTTGTCCTCGGTGTCACCCCGGAACGCCTGGGTGAGGCCGACCACCTCGATCGGGTCTCCGAGGTCGGTGCCGGTCCCGTGCGCTTCGATGTAGCTGACCGAGCGGGCATCGATGCCCGCCTTGTTCAGCGTTCTGCGAATGAGGTCGCGCTGGGCCGTCGGGCTGGGCACCGTGTAACCGTGCGTCTGCCCTCCGTGGTTCACCCCGGTGGCCGGGATGACCGCGTAGATGTGGTCGTGGTCGGCGATCGCGTCGGACAGGCGCTTCAGGACGACGGCCCCGACGCCCTCTCCTGGCACGTAGCCGTTCGCGGAACTGCCGAAGCTCTTGCAGCGTCCGTCGACGGACAGCATGCGGTGCGAGCAGAGGCCGACGTAGTTGGACGGGTGGAGGTACAGGTTCACACCGCCCGCGATCGCCATCTCGCAGTCGCCGCGGTGGATGTTCTCGCATGCCTCGTGCACGGCGACCAGTGAGGAGGAGCACATCGTGTCGATGGGCATGCTCGGTCCGCGCAGATCGAGCAGATACGACACGCGGTTGGCCGCGGAGGCGAACGACGTGTGCAGTTCCCCTCGCCTGCCCTCGTTCGCGAACTCGGGTCCGTACAGATTGAAGCCGGTCTTCGTGATGCCCGCGAAGACACCGACGTTGCGGTCGTAGCGCTGTGCCAGCTGCTCCTTCGTGTAGCCGGCGTCCTCCATGGCCTCCCAGGACGTGGAGATGAAAAGCCGCTCCTGCGGGTCCATGCCGAAGGCCTCGCGCGGTGACATCCGGAAGAACAGGGGGTCGAACTCGGCGAAGCTTTCGACGAAGCCACCCCACTTGCCGTAGCTCTTGCGCTGCTCGACCGCCTCTGCCGGATCCGGGTGGTAGAAGCCCTCCAGCTCCCACCGGTCGCCCGGAATCTCCGTGATGCAGTCCCGGCCGGCCTCCAGGTTCTCCCAGTACTTCTTCAGGCTGTCCGCCTGCGGGTAGCGCCCGGACATACCGATGATGGCGATGGGCTCCCGGACCTCCTTCGTACGCCGGGCGGACGACTGCCGCGCCGACGGCCCGGCCGCCATGGGCGTGGTCTCCACCGGCGCGGCCGTCACCGTTCGCGTCGTCAGCGGCCCGGACGTGACTCGGGGGTCCGCCGACGGTCCGTCGGTGGGCGTCACGGCGGACGTGCCCGTCCAGGCCCGGCAGGCGGCGGGATACTCGGCGAGCAGGTAGTCGGCGGCCTGGGCGATGGTTCGCCGCTCGAAGAACAGCGTCTTGGGCAGATCGCCGAACCCGTCCTCCAGCGCCCGGTTCCATCGGGTGATCATGACGGAGTCGATGCCGTACGACTCCAGCGGCTCGTAGTGGTCGATGGCATCACCGGCCAGCTTGGCGATCCTGGCCAGCTGACTCTTCAGCCGGTCGACGACCTTCTCCCGGACCGCGTCCTCGTCGAAGGCGGTTGCTCGGACAGGTTCGGACCGCAGGTGGGTGCCGGCCGCGGAGTTCACATATTCCATGATCTTTTCCCGGGATCCCGCGAAGACGGCCAGCCGGTCGCAGCCCATGGCGAGGCCACAGTCCAACGCCTGCATGGCGGCCTTCGTCTCCAGTGCTACCGTGCCGGTCTTCTCCCGCAGCCACTCCTCGCTCTCCTCGTCCACGCCCATCCCGCCGTCGCGCCAGAGCGGCCAGTTCACGGACAGGGTGTGACCGCTGCGCCGGCCCGAGGCCACGAGGCGGTTGCGGTAAGGGGCGTAGGCGTCCATGAATCCGTTGGCCGCCGCGTAGTCGGCTTGGCCGACGTTGCCGAAGGCGGACGACACCGAGGAGAAGAGCACGAAGAAGTCGAGTTCCAGCGCCCGGCTCGCCTCGTCCAGGTTCACCACCCCCCTGACCTTTGGCGCCAGTACTCGGCGCACGTCGTCGGCGGTCTTGCTCAGCAGGAATCCGTCGCTCAGCACACCCGCGCAGTGGACGATGCCGTCGAGTCGGCCGAAACGGCTGCGCAAGCCCGTCATGAGCTCCTCGACGTCCGGGCGGCAGGCGACGTCGAGCGTGCGGTAGTCGACCCGGGCCCCATGGGCTCTCAGCGCCTCCAAGGCCTCCAGCCTGCGCGGGTCCGGATCGGAGCGTCCGGTCAGGACGAGTCGCGCGCGGGGCTCCCGGCGCACGATCTCCTCGGCGACAAGCAGCCCCAGGGCTCCCGCCCCACCGGTGATCAGATAGACGCCGTCCGGTTTCCACCGGGGCTCTGCCGTACCGGGCCGGGCGGGCTCGGCCTCGCGGTGGGCGGCGACGAGGCGGCGCCCCTGCTCGTAGCGGACATGGCGAGCGTCAGGGAGCGCCGCGTTCTCTTCGAGGACGGCCGCCAGGCGGTCCGACTCCGCGCCGGTCTCGATCAGCTGGCCGACCAGCTTCGGGTTCTCCAGAGTCGCCGTTCTGACCGCTCCGGCCAGACCGGACAGACACGCGTCGGGGCCGACTCCGGGCACGACGATCTGCACCAGAACGCGCCCGGTCACGCCTCCCCGCAGAAGCTCCTGCAGTTCCTCGGTCAACCGCAGCGCGTAGTCCTCGAACCGCCCGTCCATGGAGCGCTCGGACGACTGCAGGACCTTGACCCGCCGGGTGCCGTCCGCAGCCGGCATCAGCCGTGAGGGCGCCGCCGGGTCGTCCCCACACAGGATGACGAGGTGATCCGTCCAGCGGACGCCGGCATCCGGAGCGGTCGCCGGTGCTTCCCTCCAGTGCGGCAGCAGGAGCAGCGGAGGCTCCTGCGGCGCCGCGGGCTCGCGCACGCTCACCGGCTGCGGCGCCGCGGGCCGGTCCGTGTGCCGGGGCAGCCAGTACCGCTCCTTGGCAAACGGGTAGGTCGGGAGCGGAACGCGGCGCGGGCGACGGCCGTCGTAGAGGCGCGACCAGGGGATTGCGCCCCCCTTCACCCACAGCTCCAGGATCTCGGCGTACCGGTGGCTCCGGAGGCACTCCTCGATGGCCTCCGGTCGTGCCCCTTCCACACCGGAGACGTCGGTGGTGGGTGCGTCGCGTTGTACGGACCCTCGGTACAGCGCCGGATCCTCGTCTCCGTCGAGATGCCGCTGGAGCGCGGAGACGAGCTCGCTCCGGGAGCGGGCCACGAAAGCCAGCCGCGCCTTCATCGCCTCCCTGCCGGTCTGCAGGGTGTACGCGAGGTCCGCCGTGTCGTAGTCGTCGAGCGAGCCGTCCCGCAGTGCGGTCAGCAGCCTGTCTGCCCCCAGGCGCAGCCGTTCCTCGTTCCTGGCGGACAGGACGAAGACCGATGCCGCCGCAGGCGCCTCCCCCGGGGTGCGGTCGCGCGGCTCGTGGGCCCGGTACTCCTCGATGACAAGATGGGCGTTGGCACCCCCGGCGCCGAAGGACGAGACTCCCGCGATCCGCGGATACTCGCGTTCTTCGCCGTCGACGGTGAGCCTCGGCCGGATCCAGGGCGCCGGTTCCTGCTGCACCGTGAACGGTGTGTCCGCGAAGTCGATCTCGGGGTTGGGCGTGCGCGCGTGCAGGGAGGGCGCCAGCTCGCCGTGCTTCATCTGCAGCAGCACCTTGGTGACACCGGCTATCCCGGCCGCGCTCTCGCAGTGCCCGATGTTGGTCTTGACCGAACCGATCGCACAGAACTGGTTGTCCGGGGTGTGCCGCCGAAATGCCCTGGCGAGAGCGGCGACCTCGATCGGGTCGCCCAGTGCCGTCCCTGTCCCGTGGGCCTCGACATAGCTGACGGTGCGCGCGTCGCAGCCCGCGGCCTGCAGGCTCTCGGAGACCAGCTCCAGCTGTGCCTTGAGGTTCGGCACGGTGTAGCCGTTGGTCCTTCCGCCCGCGTTCAGCCGGCTGCCCTTGATGACGCCGTAGATGGTGTCGCCGTCGGCCACCGCCTGAGCGAGCGGCTTCAGCACCACCGAGCCGACGCCCTCGCCGTCGACGAATCCGTCGGCCTTGTCACCGAACGCCTTGCAGCGGTCGTCCGGCGACAGCATGGTCATCGACGTGAGGCGCAGATAGTGCACCGGATCCACGATCAGATTGACCCCGCCCGCGATCGCGCATTCGCAACTGCCGTTGTTCAGGCTCTCGACCGCCAGGTGGATCGCCGTCAGCGACGACGAGCAGGCCGTGTCGACGGCAAGGCTGGGGCCGTGGAAGTCCAGCGAGTACGACACCCGGTTCGCGATGGACCAGTAGTTCGCCCCCGAGGGGTAGTTGCCGTTCATCACCCCGACGAAGACGCCGACCCGACGGGTGCCGGAGAGCGCCGCCGGGGTGTAGCCGGCGTCCTCGACGGAGGCGTAGGCGGTCTGCAGGAACAGGCGTTCCTGCGGGTCCATCATCTCGGCCTCGGCCGGGGAGATACGGAAGAACAAGGGGTCGAACGTGTCGATGTCCGTGAGGAAGCCGCCCCACTTGGTGTACATCGCGTCGGGGTCGCCCGGCGCGTCCCGGTAGTACGTCCGCCAGTCCCAGCGGTCGGCCGGGATCTCCGTGACGCAGTTCCTGCCCTCCCGGATGTTCGTCCAGAACTGGTGCACGTCCTCCGCGCCCGCGTACCGTCCTGCGAGCCCTATGACGGCGATCGCCTGCGAACCCGTTGGGGGCTCCGAGGTCCGTGTGCTGCCGGATGGGCCGGTGGCGGGCGTCTCGCGGGCCGGCTCCCGGGGGGCGGGCACGGTGCCGGGCTGTGCCGGCTCCTGCGCCGCGAACATCTCGGCGAGAGCGTCCGCACGGAACTCAGCGAAGTACTCAGCGAGTTCGTCGATCGTCTGGTACTCGAAGAACAAGGTGCTGCTCACCTTGCCGAGCGTCCTGCGCAGCCGGTTCGTCAGCTGCACCACCACCAGCGAGTCGATCCCGTACGTCTGCAGTGGCTCGGCCGCGTCGATCCTGTGTGCCGGCCGCTTCAGCGTTTCGGCGACGAGCGTGGTGAGGTACTCCACGCACCGGCTCTTCAGGGTGTCCTTGGCGACGGAGACTCCGACGGGTGCGCCGGCCGATGCCGCGGCGCGGATGGAGGCGTCCGGGGCAGTGCTGCCGGAGGGGGTGTGCACGGTGACGCGCCGCCGCACCACGCCGTCGCTCACGGCGCAGATCAGCTGCTGTCCCGCGTCCGCCTCCGGAACCTCGGGGAACGAGGCGGGGTGCAGCCCCTCCTCGCGCAGCACCCGCTTCCAGGTCTCCGGCGCGAGTCCCGGGCAGCCCGGAAGGCGCAGTTCCGGGTCCTCCGCGCGCCACCAGCCCTCCAGCAGGCCGAAGGTCAGGTGGGCGAAGAGCGAGTTGCCCACGAGTTCGTTGGCCACGAGTACGCCGCCGGGCTGCAGGAGTGCCTTGGCCTGCCGCAGTGTGTCGCGGATGGACCGGGTGGCGTGCAGCACGTTGGCCGCGATCACCACGTCGTAGCCACCGGCCTCCAGGCCCTGTTCCTCGGGTGCCGCCTCGACGTCGAACAGGCGGCAGGCGACGTAGGGATGTCCGGGGACGAACTCCCGCTCGGCGTGCAGGAGGAAGGCCTGTGACACGTCGGTGTACGTGTACTCCCGCATCCGGTCGCGCAGGGGGTGCAGCGCGCGAAGCACGGCACTGCTGGTCGCGCCGGTACCCGCTCCGATCTCGATGACACGGAAGGTGGCGCCGGGATCGTCGCGCAGCCGGCGTGTCAGGTGCGCCAGAACCTGGTCGGCCAGTGCTTCCCGCCCGGCGTCGGCCTCTGGGTTGTCCCGGTAGACCGCCTCCACCAGTTTCAGGGAGGAATCGGGGAAGAGGACCTCCACCGCCGGGGTGTCACCGGTCAGGACCGACCGCAGCGCGCGCACGGTGCGGTCCACCAGGGCGACCTTGCCCCGCAGATGGGGAACCTCCAGCCATTCGTCCCGGCCGCACTCCCACTCGTGCCACAGGGCGTCCACGTCCGTGGTGGTGCCGCCGTCGAGAAGGCTCTCGCGGCGCAGCACCCGGAGAGTCTCCTCGGTCCAGCCCCGGTGGGCCCCCGATATCCCGGCATCGCCCATGACCACGACGGGGTCGGCGTCCGGCCCGAGTCGGGCACCCATGGCGGACAGTTCGGCTCGCACCAGCCGTGCGAGCAGGCGCTCGAGGCGCCCTTCGTATCGTTCGGTCATGATTGACACCGCCCCGCTCCGGCTCCGTTGCGCATCGACGCGCTCGCCGACGCGGCGATGAAGCCGGCCAAGTCGGCAAGGGTCGGGTAGTCGATGAAGATCGCTTGCGGCAGATTGATCCGGAACTCGTCACCCACCCGCGTGGCCAGCGTGGTGAGTGCCGCCGGACTGAACCCGTAGTCGCTCAACTGCCGCTCCTCGTCGGATGGTTGAATGCCGCCGCCGATCTGGGTGTTCGCCAGGTCCCGCAGCCGTCCGAGCACATCCGGCGGTGTCGGGCCCCGGTCGTCGGATTCACCCACGCCCGGGTACACCGTCACCGTCTCGGAGATGTCGATCGCATCGACGCGGTGCGGCGCCGCCTTCAGCAGGGCAAGCTGGTCGAAGGGCGAGGAAAGCAGCAGCTCCAGTGCCCGCATGGCCTCATCGGGCTCGATCGAGCCGATGCCCTCACGCTCCATGCGCTCCCGGTACGCCGTCGAGGCCACCGCTCCGACGCTCCCCCAGTAACCCCAGTTCATGACTTTGACAGGGCACGCCCATTCCCGGGCGAGACGGTCGGCGAAGGCATCCTTGAACATGCAGCCGGCCGCGTAGTTGGCCTGCCCCGCGGCCTTCGTGAAAGAGATCACCGAGGAGAAGAACAGGACGAAGTCCAGCTCCGCGTCGGCGAACACCTGGGCCATGCGGACGCTGACGTCGAGCTTGCCCGCGTAACCGGCACGGAAGCGTTCCTCGGTCATCTGCGCCAGGCTCTGGTCCCGCAACGACAGGGCCGAGTGCACAACGCCGTGAATCGTGCCGAAACGCCATCTGACCGTTTCACAGGCACGCCGCAGCTCTGCCTCGTCGGTGCCGTCCGCCCGCAGATAGAGGGGGGCAGGTCCGAAGGACGCCAGCCGGTCGATCTTCCGCTCGATCACGGGATCACTGTCGCGACGCCCGATCCACACGACCTGGGCCCGATACGTTCTGATCATGTACTCGGTCCAGGCCTCGCCGATCCCGCCGGCGCCGCCGATCACGACATACACACCGCCGTGGCGATAGCCCGTGCGCCGACCGGGTGCCGCGCCCTGGAGCGGGATCAGTTTCCGCCTGCGCCACTGCTTCCCGCGCCACGCGTACACGTCCGAGCCGGTGCTCCGAAGGTGCCGGAGCTCCTCGGCCGGCCACTCCTCGTGCAGGGGCAGGTCGACGGCTCGGACACGCCAATCCGGGTACTCCTTGACCAGCGAACCGACCAGGCCGTGGACTCCGGCATGCGTCGGGTCGACGGCTTCCGCGCGATCGGTCGCCTGCGCCTGTTCCGTGACCACCGTCCAGAGCAGGTCGCGGTGGCCGTAGTCGAGTGCGAGCACGGCCTTGACGATCCGGAACAGCTGGATGACGCCAATCTCCTGGTCCTTCGGCATGGTGTCCCAGCCGGCCGCCGGGGCCGCGGGGCCGGGTGCGGTCCACAGCAGGTGAGCGATCGGGCCGCAGGCCCGCAACTGCGCGCTGATCCGGTCGACGGTGGCGTCCTCGGCAAGCACCAGCGGCTGCGCTTCCGGGAACGCCCGCGCCAGCCTTCGTACGGCCGTCGGGTCCCCGCCCGCGACGACCGTCCGCCCCGGGCCCGGCAGGTCGTGGACCTCGCTCGCCGGCCTGACGGTGTCCCACATGGGGACGGCCGTGATCGTTTCGATGTCCCGTGCGCCCGCCTCGGAAAACCCGTCCTTCCAGGCTCGGGAGGAGGCACCTGTGATCCGTACGCACACGGTGCCGTCCGCGTCGCACAGGTCCACGTCGAACTTCCGCAGCCTGCTTGTGGCAGTCGTACCCTCGCTGAGCCGTACCCGGGCCCACATCGACGGCCGGCACCGGCTGAGGATGTCCACCGACTCGAACGCGAACGGCATGACGGGTTCCCCGAACCCGGCAAGGTCCGTCCGGAGCCCGACAGTGGCCTGCAGCGCGGAGTCGAGCAGGCTCGGATGGAGGACATACGCGTCCCCGGTCTCGCGTACGGACGGCGGCAGTCCCACCTTCGCAAGTGCCTGCGTCTCGCCCCCGAGGACGTATTCGATCCCCTGGAAGGCCGGGCCGTACTCCATCTCCGCCGCACGGAACATCCCGTAGCACTGGTCCGCCGTCAGTCGGCCGGCGTCGCAACCGGTCCGGACGGCGTCCAGGTCCAGGCGCGCCGAGCCGCCGCCGTCACCGGTCAGCGGGACGGCACTGCCCTGGCAGTGCAGTACGGCCTGCTCACCGGGTTGCCCGGTGAGGGTGTACACAGCGAAGTCGAGCCTGTCCGTCCGGCCGGTGTCCGCGAGCGTGAGAGCCACCTCGACGTGCGTACCGGGGCCGGACGCCTCGATAGGCGTCAGCCATACGACGTCCTCCAGCCGTAGGCCTTCACCGGACGGGCCGGACGCCTGGCCGCTGCGCCGCACGGCCTCCCGGACCATTTCCAGGTACGCCGCGCCGGGCAGGATCCGCCGCCCCTTGACCTCGTGCTCGGCGAGGAAGAACTCCTCCCCCGTGAACATCGCCCGGAACCTGGGCCCTTCGTCGTCGGACACATCCGTGTGCAGCAGGGGATGGTGAACCGGCAAGTCCGTGGGCGGCAGGGGACGAGCAGGTTCGTCCGTGACGGGACCGGTGGCTTCGGCCGGAATCCAGTACCGGTCCTTGGCGAAGGGGTAGGCGGGCAGGGAGACGATGGCCGGCCGGGTGTCGTAGAGCGCCTCCCAGTCGATGCCGTCACCGCCGACCCAGCCTGCCACCAACCGGGCACAGTGCTCGCGCGCCGACTCCCCCGGTCCTGCCGACGCCTGGCCGACGCTGACGCCCGCAGGCCGGCCGGCCGCGCCGACCCGGCCCCGGTGGACCCACTCGTCGTCGTGGCCGGCTCCGAAGGCGCGCAGCACCGTCTCGAGTTCGCTCACCGAGCGGACGACGACGCCCATCCGGTCCCGCAGCGCCTCGCGCCCGGTCTGCAGCGTGTAAGCGATGGCGGGCAGGTCCTCGTCGCCGAACGCCGCGTCCCGGAGTGCGTCGGCGAGCCGCCGCGCGTGCTCCCGCAGCCGGTCCTCGTCCCTGGCGGACAACACGACCGCCACCGGCTGCCCACCGCGGACGACCGCAGGTGCCTCACCGCTGCCGGGTATGTACTCCTCGACGACCACGTGGGCGTAGGCACCCGATATTCCGAAGGAGCTGATGCCCGCCCTCCTCGGGACGCCCTCGGGGCTGGCCCACTCCGCGTTCTCCGACGCCGCGCGCAGCGCCGTGCCCTCCCACTTGATGAGTTCGTTGGGGGTCTTCAGGCCCGGCAGTGCGGGAATCCGGCGGTGCCGCATCTGCAGCACGACCTTCAGCAGGCCCGCAAAGCCCGCGGCGCCCTCGGTGTGGCCGATGTTGGCCTTCGCCGATCCCACGGCGCAGAATCCCTCACGCGAGGTGAAACGGCCGAACGCCTGGCCCAGGGCCTTCATCTCGATCGGATCGCCGAGCTTGGTGCCCGTGCCGTGCGCCTCGACGTAGGTGATGGTCTCCGGATCGATCCCGGCGTCCTGCCACGCCTTGACGACGACGTTCTCCTCCCCCGCCACGCTCGGTGCGGTGAACGAAGGCGTGTAGCCGCCGTGCAGGCTGGCCGAGCCCTTGATCACGGCGTGGACTCGGTCGCCGTCCTCCTGGGCGCGACGCAGCGGCTTCAGCAGCACGCTGCCGACGAACTCTCCCGGTACATAACCGTCCGCCGACGCGTCGAACGTATGGCACCGACCGGTCGGTGACAGCGCGCCCACACTGCTGAAGAACCGGTAGTGCTGTGACGAGAGCAGGAGGTTCACGCCCCCGACGAACGCCATGTCGCAGTCGCCGCCGCGCAAGGCCTGGCGGGCTTGGTGCAGTGCGACGAGCGAGGAGGAGCAGGCCGTGTCCACCGCCACGCTGGGACCCCTCAGGTCCAGCGCGAAGGAGATCCGGTTCGCCAGGACCGTGTGGTTGTTGCCCAGGCCGACATAGGGATCGACAGGCAGTCCGAGCTCGTTGATCCGGTCGAGGTAGTCGTGGCAGCACACGCCGACGAACACGCCCGTATTGGTGCCGCGGAGTCGGCTCATGGCGCCCGCGTCCTCGCCCGTCGCGTAGACGCTCTGCAGGAGCAGGCGCAGCTGCGGGTCCATCCACTCCGCCTCACGCGGCGAGATGTGGAAGAAATCGGCGTCGAACGTGTCCACGTCGGTGAGGAAGCCGCCCCACTTGCAGTACGTCCTGTCCCGTGCCTCGGGATCGGTGTCGTACCACGGGCGGTAGTCCCAGCGGTCCGCGGGGATCTCGGTGATGACGTCCTTCTCGTCGATCAGGTTGCGCCAGAACTCGTCCAGGTCCGACGCACCCGGGGCCATGCCATGCATACCGATGACGGCGATGTCATGCGCTCCGGCGTCGAGCGTCGCACTGTGCGCGGGCCGAGGCCGCGGCTGCGTACCCTGGGCCGACGGCTCCGTATCGGGTGCCGACAACGCGGTGGCAGCACCCACGCGGGCGGCGAAGACGTCGCCGTGGGCCCGCTGGAAGTGGGCGGCGAGTTCCTTCACGTTGGGGTACTCGAAGAGCAGTGCGGGACTCAGGTCGAGGCCCGTCTCCTGCTCGATCTCCTGGGTGAGCGAGACCAACTGCGCGGACGTCGCGCCCAGATCCATCAGATTGACGTGCGGCTGCACTTCTTCTGCCGTGCTGCCCAGCAACGCCGCCAGCTTCGTCGTCACATACCGCTCGATGTCCGCGTCCGGTCCTGCCGACGAGCCGGCCTTGCGCGGCGCGTTGTGATCAGGCACGGGCGGGCGGGGCCGGGGCTCCCGCTCACGGACGCGCTTCATCGAACAGCCGTTCAGTGACGCGACGACCTGGGAGGCACTGTCGACGAGGTCGGCGTCGAACACGATGAGCTCGCCGGAGTTCCTCTTCAGCCGTACGGACAACCGCACCTGCCCGGGGACCGTGTCGCGGCGCACCCACAAGTCCTCCAGGCCGAAAGGCAGATAGCCGACGGCACCGTCGCCCGCCGTGAAGTGGAGGGCGGCCTGGAACGCGCTGTAGACCAACAGCGGGTGCAACAGATGGCCGCGGTGGTCCTGCCCGGTGGCCCGCGCGAGGTCGAGCACAGCGACGACTCTGTCGTCACTCGCGTGCACCGCGGTGAGCGTCTTGAACGTGTCTCCGATGGAAATGGCCGGGTTACGGCCGTACAGCACCTCCGGATCGAGCGGGGACAGCCCCTCCGACAACCGGTCCGGATCGATCACCGCGGGCGTGGACCCGTCGTCCTGCGCTGTGCCCTCTGCGGCTGCGAGCCATTCCTGGCCGGGCCGGTGGCGGTAGAGGGCCCTGAAGGACACGGTGGTCGCCTCGGAGGCACCGGGCTCGATGCGCACCTCGACCCGGTCGCCCTCCTCGAGGGTGACCGGCCGCAGGAACCTCAGCTTGCGCAGGCGTACCTGGTCCAGGTGCGGCGACCTGCCGAGATACCAGTCGACGGCCAGGCTGAGGTGCGTCATGCCGATGAGCGTGGGGACGCCCTCCACCTTGTGGTCGCTGACGTACGGCTCGTCGGAGTGGAAGAAGGTGCTGGGCGGGCCGACTTCGGCGACCGTGGCATCCGGCTCGGGCACGGTGACCGGTCCGGCGGGCAGCTCCGGAACCCAGTACTTCTGCGTGGCGAACACGTAGGTCGGCAGGTGGACGCGGCGCGGGGTGTCGGCGCCGTACAACAGCCGCCAGTCGTCGTGGGTGAACGAAGCGCCGTTCACCCACGCCTGCGCCACCTGCGCCAGGTCGCCGTCGCGCAGCCAGTGACGCGTCCGGTCCTGCCCCGTGTCCCGGACCGCCTCGCGGCCGGCCTCGGAGGGGTGGATCCCGCTGCTCCTCGTTCCGCGATCGAGGTAGTCCTCCAGTGAGGCGAGCAGCGCTTGAACCGAGTCCGCCGGAAACGCGACCCGGACCTCCATCGCCTCACGCCCCGATTGGAGTGTGTACGCGAGCGAAGCCGGATCGGGTACCGGGCCGCGATGGATGCGTTGGAGCAACTCGCGTGCCATAACGTCGAGTTGCTCCCGTGTGGCCGCAGACAGGACGAAGAGATACGGGTTCCGGGTGGTGTCCGGCCGGGCGGTGTGCGCGGCTCGCGGGACGTACTCCTCGACGACGAGGTGAGCGTTGCTCCCGCTGAATCCGAAAGCGCTCACGGCGGCCCGGCGCGGCCTGCCGCCGGCCGGCCAGGGCGTGGCCTCGGTGGCGACGTAGAACGGCGAGGACGCGAAGTCGAAGTACGCGTTGGGTTCTGCCTGGTGAGGCGTGGGCACCAGCGTGCGGTTCTGTAGGCACAACAGCACCTTGTGCAGGCCTGCCACGCCCGCCGCCGCCGTCGTGTGGCCGATGTTGCCCTTGACCGAACCGACCGCACAGACCTGTTTGTCCTCCACGCTCTCCGCGAAGACGGCCGAGAGGGCGTCGAGTTCGATGTAGTCGCCCAGCACGGTGCCGGTGGCGTGGCACTCGACGTAGCCGATGCCGGCGGGATCGATACGGCGCCGCGTGTACAGGTCCGACACCAGTTTGGTCTGGCTCTTGCGGCTCGGAGCCGTGATGCCGTTCGTGCTGCCGTTCTGGTTGATCGCGGAGCCGATGACGACCGCGTGGATCGCGTCCCCGTCGCGCTCGGCGTCGGCGAGGCGCTTGAGCACCACCGCCCCCACGCCTTCACCTGGGACGAATCCGTCCGCGTTGTTGTCGAAGGGGCGGCACGCTCCTGTGCGCGAGAGCATCCCCGCGGCGCTCATGCTCAGATAGCGGCCCACTCCGAGGTGGAGGCTGACCCCGCCGGCCAGCGCCATGTCGATCTCGCCCCTGCGCAGCGCCTCGCAAGCCAGGTGCACCGCTACCAGTGAGGAGGTGCAGGCCGTGTCGACAGCGAGGGCCGGACCCGTCAGGTTGAAGTGGTAGGCGATACGTGCCGCCGCGATCGCCGCGTTGTTGCCGGTCGCGTCCACAGCGTCCGGGCTGTGCCGGGCCAGGAGCTCGCCGTATTCGTTCCCGGCGATGCCTAGGTAGACGCCACAGCTGCTGGCGTCCAGGAGGTCGCGGCTGTAGCCCGCATCGCCGAATGCCAGGAACGCTTCCTGAAGGAACAGGCGCTGCTGCGGGTCCATCGCGCGCGCCTGCTGTGGCGTGATGTGGAAGAAGTCCGCGTCGAAGAAGTCCACGCCATCGAGCGGGCCGAGCCATTTGCAGTCCGTCGTGCCGCGTCGTTGCGGTCGCGGGTCGTAGGTGGCAGCGATGTCCCATCGGGAGGCGGGCACCTCCTGGACGGACGTCCTGCCCAGGCGGAGGTTGTCCCAGTACTCGCCGAGGTTCGCGGCTCCTGGATACCTGCCCGCCGCGCCGACGATCGCGATGCCGGCCTGTTCCTCGTCCTTGGGCGACGGCGGGCCGTCTCCGGCCGTCAACGCGGCCCTGGCCTCGTCGAATCCGATCCGGCCCGCGCGAAGAGAACGCAGTATCTCTTTGGTTTGCATGAATCACATCACCCCCATTCTCAAGCTCCGAACAAATCGGATACTCGCTGCTTCACTTCGGCGCGATGAAAAGTCATTTCATGCATCGCGAGTTCCTGCTCGATGGCTTGTGGCAGCGCCTCCCGAAGGGGCCGCACCAGATGGGCTTTGAGCGCCTTCAACGACACGGCCGGCTTCTGCGCCAGCTCCCTGGCCAACTGAAGTGCCTGCGGCAGGACTTCGCCACGGGGAAGGACACGGAACGGAACCCCCCTGACAGCGAGTTCGGCTCCCCGGTAGTTCCCGCCGTTCAACAGCATTTCTTGGCCGAGGCCGAGTCCGAGTTTCCTGGGGAGGATCATCGTGGCCCCCATTCCGGGCGTGAAGCCGTAGCGCATGAAGTTCGCGGTGTACAGACTCTCGCGGCCGAGTATGACGAAATCCGCGTACAGCCCCAGCACGAATCCGCCGCCGATTCCGTGACCCTGCATGGCGGCGATGACCGGGACTTCGCACTCCAGCGCAAGACTGTACAGATTCAGGTCCGTGAATCGGCTCCTGCCTTCGTGGATCGCAAGCAGGCCGTCTTGTGTGCCACCGGAGGAGAAGTAGTTTCCGAAGCCTGTCAGGACGACCACTTTGCCGGTCCGATGCGCCTGGATCTCCGAGAAGGCGTTGATCAGCCCGTCCACCAGCTCGGCGGAGAACGAGTTCTTGCTGCGGCGATCCTGCATGGTTACCTGGAGGACGCCCGGTTCGACCTCGCAGAGGTCCACGGCGGTTGTCGTCACGCCTGCACACCTCCGGTCCGGCGCTTCACTGCTGCCACGGCAGTATTCCCTCCTCGACGTAGCGCCGAATGCGCGTCAGATTGCCCTCGTCGGTGAAGACCTCGATATTCCCCGCCACCGCGAGCGGCTTGGCCGTGGTCAGTGATTCGTTCAGCTGGTTCATATAGCGCTTGTACCGGGCGATGCCCGTCTTCGGCAGACACTTCAGCCGCGCGAGCTGTTTGCGCAGCAGGGCCTCGCTGTCCGGTCCGGCCAGGTCTGCGAGGTGGAGCCGGACCGCCTCTTCGGCGGTGAACGGCCTGGTGATCAGTGTCATATAGTGCGCGTTCTGGAATCCGCAGCGTCGAAGGAGAAAGGGCAGGACACAGGCCGGATACAAGCCGAACAGCAACTCGGAGAGGCTGAATTGGGCCTCGCTTCCGGCGACAACGATATCGCTGGCCGCAACGAGTCCGATGCCGCCGGCGTTCGCCTTTCCTCGTACGTGCGCGACAGATACGTAAGATCCGGTGGCCAGCTTCAGAAACAATTCGTACAAGGAGTCGGGATGCTGCCCGAAAGTCTCCTCGTCGACATCCCGAGTGTTCACGTCATTAAAGTCGGCGCCGAAACAGAAGTAATCAGGAAGCCCCTCCAGAACGAGGACGGTGGCGACTTCCTCACATTGCGTCAGAACATCTGTGCATTCGGCGATCAGGCGGTCGTTGATCGTGTTCCGGTCCGTCGGCCGGTGCAGCTGAAGATGACATATGGAGTCGCGCCAGGTCACCTGTATGGTTTCGTAGTTCATGCCACCCACCGGTACTCACGGTGGAATTCCCGGATCTCCTCAAGAACCAGTCGCTCGGAACTCTCGCCGGAACCGGAACGCGCCGCCTCGTCAGCCCCTTCGATCTTCACGTTGCGTGTGCCGAACCTCACGCCGTCGTTGGCCTGGAGCGCGGCTTCGTACTGATCCATGGTGAGCCGGCGGCGTGCGCCCAGCTGCTCCTCGATCCCGAGCCCGCGCAGCCGATCGCTGCCGGTACGGCTCACCACACCGCTGTAGAACTCGGCGCAGCAACCCGACCCGTACGAGAAACAGCCGATGCGCTTGGGCGTGTCGAAGCTGCCGTGATCGATGATGCCGGCCAGTGACGAGAAGACACTGCCGCCCATGATGTTCCCGGTGTGCTGGGCGTAGCGAATCCCGGGCCGGACACGCCGCTCGAAGTCCGACTCGATGTCCGCGGCCTTCGCTTTCTTCAGCTTCCGCATCATGGTGCGATGCGCGCCCCTGACCATGCCGCCGAACGGCGTGTGGAACGCCAGGTAGTCGAAGGAGGTGTGGTAATCGGCGTCCGGGATCCTGCGCCGGTACTCCTGAAAGGTCTGCTCGCAGCAGTCCAGGTAGGACAGCAGGCCCAGGTCCGAGTCACCGGCCTCACCGTCCGGCGTGGGCCGACAGGTGTCCATGACCTCGTATCCGTAGTAACCGTTGGCCCCGACGTCGAGCTGGAACACCTCGGGCATCTCGCTCACGAGCATCGCGGCGGCACCGGCCCCCGAGCTGGGCTCCACGAACGCCCAGTCCATCGTCAGCGAGTCCCCTCCGTCATCGACCGTGTAGCGGGAGACGTCCGTGGCGACCACCAGTGCCTTCGCACCGGGGGACACCTGCGACAGAACGAAGTTGACCGCCATTTGCAGCCCGGCAGTCCCCGCGTAGCAGGCGTTCTTCACCTCGAAGATCCTGCAGTTGCGGTTCAGCCCGAGCCACTCGTGGAGATAACTGCCGACCGACTTCCCGAAGTCGATGCCCGATTCGGTGCAGCTGATCAGCAGTTCGATACGGTTCCTTTCCGCATCGGACAACGCGTCGAGAATCGGTCTGGCCGCGTTGACGCCGAACGTCACCGGGTCCTCACTCGGCAGCGCCACGGTCTTCCGGCTCATCAGCAGCTGTTCGAACCGTGAGGTGTCCAGTTGCCGATGCTCCATCAGTTCCCGGACGTCCACATAGGCGCTGCCGCCGAAGACGTTCATCGCCTCGATGCCAACGGGTCTCACCTGTCCCCCCTCCTTGTCAGGATTCCGTCGCGCTGAGGCACAACGCCGTGTTCACGCCGCCGAATCCGACGCTCAGCGTCAGCGCGTGGCCGATCTCCTGCGTGACGGCCTTGTCCCTCACCCAGTTCATTTCCGGGTCGAGGGGCTGCTCCAGGTTTCGCGTCGGGTGCAGCCGGGATGCCTTCATCTGCAGGAGCGTGGCGACGACTTCGACGGTGCCGGCCGCAGCCAGCCCGTGTCCGGTGATCGACTTGGTGGCGTTGATGGCCGCCCGGTCGAGCCCACAGCCACGGATGGCGGCCAGCTCGACCGGATCGCCGACACCTGAGCCGGTGCCGTGCGGATTGACGTAGTCGATCTGCGGCGCCGTCAACCGGGCGCGTGTCAGGGCCTGTTCGATGGCCCGTGTCTCACCCGCGGCTGACGGATCGGGGTTGCGGTTGCCGTCCAGCGCCATCGCCCAGCCGGCGAGCTTCGCATACGGTTCCACCCCGCGCTCGGCGGCGGTGGCCCTCCGCTCGACGACGACCGCGCCGCACGCTTCGCCGAAGATGAATCCGTCCCGCCGCTCGTCGAAGGGGCGGCAGGCGAGCGCGGGTTCGCCGGCGAAGCGGTCGGAACCCATCGCGCCCAGCGACCGCAACCCCTGGAGCTCCCAATAGGACAGGTCCGTCAGCGCGCCGACGGCGATACAGATGTCGGCCTCCCCCGACCGCACCAGGCGCGCCGCCTCGATGACGGCGACCTGACCGCTGGCGGAGGCGCCGCCGACAGTGTGGGCCAGACCTCGGATGCCGAACTGCTCACTGCACAGACCGCACAGGTCACTGTCCATGAAGGACAGTCCGTAGGTCGGTGGGAGGTAGTCCAAGCGCCCCTGATAGGTCTCGTGCTTGAGCGCCAGCTCGCGCTGCTGGATGTTCGACCCGCCGACGACAAGCCCGATACGCAGCGGGTCCGCGTCCAGCAGCCGGGCTTCCTCCCATGCCTCGTGGAGCGTCAGGAGCGCCGCCCGGCCCGAGAGCCCGACAGTCCGCAGCAGTTTCCCGGGGAACCGCTCCGGCATGTCCAGGGCGGAGAGCTCGGCCCCCAGGAAAGCGGTCCCGTTGTTCCGTCCGGGCCGTTCCATGACACCGAAGGCCTGGTCACCGGCGAGCAGTGCGGCCAGGAAGGCGTCCTTCCCCTGCCCCACGGCGCTGAGCACACCGCAGCCGGTCACGAACAGGTCACTGTCCATGCGACTTGGCATAGAGGGCATCGACCAGTTCCCCCACATTCTTGACTCCGGAGAGTTCGACCCGCTGGATGTGCAGGGACAGGGCCTCCATCGCCAGCATCACGATCTCCGCGCGATCCACGGAGTTGGCTCCGAGGTCCGTGAGCCGATCGCCGGGCTTGATCTCCCGCCCCTCGACATCCGGAAGCACCTCGTAGATGTTGTTCTGCACCAGGGCGAAGATCTCTGCGTGTCGCTGTGCTGTCATTCCCTCACTCCTTGACCCAGGCGTATGCGGTACGGGGCTTCTCCCTGTCGGGGCAGTTCGGTGCCGCGCCCTAGTTCCAGCGGTATTCGCGGTGAAACTCGTGGATCCGTTCCAGGATCAGGCGCCCCTTCGGCCCGGAGGCCTGGACCTGCCCCGGGACATGCGACTCGTCGAGCTTCCAGTTCCGGGTGCCGAAGGCGACGGCCCCCTTCCCGGTCAGCAGTCGCTCGTACTCCTCGATGGACAGGGAGTGCCGATCGTCGAGGTGCCGGGAGATCTCCATCGCGCGCAGCCGCCGCTGCCCATCTGGCGTGGCGACGCCGCTGTAGAACTCGGAACAGCAACCGGAACCGTACGAGAACACGCCGATGCGCTGGGCCGTGTCGAAGCGGGCGTTGTCGATCGTGCCGGCGAGCGACAGGAACACGGTGCCGCCCATGATGTTCCCGGTGCGCTGGCAGTACCGGAGCCCCGGTGACACCCTGCGTTCGAAGTCCGCTTCGATGTCTTCCCGGCGGGACTTGGTCGTCTTCCGCATCATCGTCCGATGAGCGCCCTTGACCATGCCGCCGAAGGGGGTGTGGAACGCCAGGTACTGGAACGAGTCCCGGTAGTCGACGTCGGCCACCCGGCGCTGGTACTCCAGGAACGTCTGCTCGCAGCAGTCCAGGTAGGACATCAGGGACAGGTCGGCGTCCCCGGCCTCGCTCTCCGCGGTGGGCCGGCAGGTGTCCATGACTTCGTGGCCGTAGTAGCCATTGGCGCCAACGTCCACCTGGAAGATGTGCGGTGTGTCGCTGATCAGCATGGCCGTCGCTCCGGCACCCGAACTCGGCTCGGCGAACGACCAGTCCTCCGTCAGCGCGTCGCCGCCCTCCACGACGGTGAACCGGGAAATGTCGGTCGTCACGACGAGGGCTTTGGCCCCGGGAGAAGCCTGTGACAGGACGAAGTTGACCGCCATCTGGAACCCGGCGGTGCCGGAGTAGCAGGCGTTCTTGATCTCCAGCAGCCGACAGTTCCGGCTCAGCCCGAGGTAGTGGTGGACATACGTGCTGAGGGACTTCCCGAAGTCGATGCCCGACTCCGTGCAGGTGATCAGGAGTTCGATGCGGTCCTTCTCCGCCTCGGGCAGCGCGTCCACAATCGGCTTGGCCGCGTTGACGCCGAACGTCACCGGATCCTCGCAGGGCAGAGCCACCGCCTTCTGCCTCATCAGCAGGTTCTCAAAGCGGGCGCTGTCCAGTCGGCGATGGCTGATCAGCTGCATGACGTCCAGAAATGCGCTGCCGCCGAAGACGTTCATCGCTTCGATTCCGACAGAAAGCACACGCTCCCCCTCAGTTGACATTGCCTTGGGTGGCGGCCCGGGCCGGCTGAACAAGCTGCCGCCGGTCAGCCGGACGCGGATCGGATGCGCTCCAGTAGCGCCGTCAGGATCCTTCCGGTGCCGATCTCGGTGAACTCCTCCTGACCGAGTTCGGTCAGATGAAGGATGGTGTCCGTCCAGCGCACTGGCTGAGTGATCTGCTCGATGAGGTTCGTTTCGATCCGAGACCTGTCGTACGGCTTGGCATCGACATTGGCGATCACCGGGAAGGACGGTTCGGCGAACCGGAAGTCGTTCCCCTGGAGATAGGCGGCGAACTGCCGCTGCGCCTCTGCCATGTACTTGCTGTGAAAGGCCCCGCTGGTCTTCAGCAGCGTGTACCCGACGCCTTCCGCCCAGTCTTCGAAGATCGGCTGTGCCGCGACGATCGCCGGCTTCGGCCCGGACACCACCACCTGGGTGGGGGCGTTGTCGTTGGCGACCTCGACATCCGTCAGACCGCTGCCCTCAAGCACCCGCAGGACCTGGGTCCTGTTCATGCCGGTGATCGCGGCCATGGCGCCGCCTTCGATACGCCCCATGGCCTCGCCGCGCTTCTTCACGAGCTTGAGCCCTGTTTCGAAGTCGAAGACACCGGCCGCGTGGAGGGCGTTGTACTCACCCAGGCTGTGCCCGGCGGCGTAGCCCGGGACCATGCCGGTCTCCCGCGTGCTCCGCATGTAGTGCAGTGCGTTCACCACATAGACGGCGGGCTGGGTGTACTGCGTCTCGTTCAGCAACTGGTTCGGGTTCTCACGGCAGAGTTTCTCGACCGAGTAGCCGAGAGTTTCACTGGCACGGGCGGTGACGTCCGGAAACTCGTCGAACAGCCCACGCCCCATTCCTTTGCGATGTGATCCCTGTCCGGGAAACATGTACACCGGCATGGCATGTCCCCTCAGACGGCGATGTCCAGAGCCTTGAAGGAGCGGACCGCCATCAGGCCGCGCCGTTCGGGTTCCGCCACCAGCCGCATCCCGGGGAAGCGCTGCGGCAGCCGTGCGAAGAGGGCCTCGCTCTCCATCTTCGAGAGCGCCGCGCCGATGCAGTAGTGGATGCCGGCGCCGAAGGACACGGGCTGGCAGTCCGGTCGGCCGATGTCGAAGCGGTGCGGATCCTTGAATCGCTCCGGGTCCCGGTTCGCGGCTCCGACCAGGCCCATCACGATGTCGCCCGGCCTCAGTTGCCTGTCACCGACCTTGGTGTCGGCCGTCGCTCTGCGGCCGAAGTACTGCACCGGTGCGTCCCAGCGCAACATCTCGGACACCGCTTCGGGGGCCAGCCCCGGGTCCTCGGCGAGCGCCGCGTACTGGTCCGGGTGGGTGAGCAGGGCGTACAAGCCGTTGCCGAGCAGGCTCGACGTGGTCTCGTGGCCTGCCGAGAACAGGAAGATGATGTTGTTGATCAGTTCGTGCCGCGCCAGCTCGCCCTCGCCCTCGGCCGGCAGCAAGGCCGACAGGAGATCGTCCTTCGGGTCTCGGCGGCGCTGTTCGGCCAGCTCGCCGAAGTACTCGAGGAACCACGCACACGCTTCTTCGGCACGCTGCTGCTGAGCCTCGCTGATCACCGGGTCGAGCAGGGGCAGCAGTGCGGAGGAGTGGTCTCGGCAGATCTCGTGCCGCTCTTCGGGAACACCGAGCATCATGCAGATCAGGGCCACCGGCAGCGGCTGCGCGACAGAGGACACGAACTCGCATCCGCCGTCCGCCGCGATGCGGTCGAGGAGCACGTCGACCTTCTGCTCGACATACGGTCGCAGGGACTCCACGCGCTGGCGGGTGAAGGCCTTGCCGAACTGCCGGCGAATGCGCGTGTGGTCCGGCGGGTCCATGTTCAACAGCCAGGACCGGGAGGCCAGATCGATCGAGCCCCCCTCGTCGAAGTGGCCGAAGAACCGCCGCTGTCCGGCCCGCCCCATCGCGCTGTCCCGCAGCAGGGCATCGACGTCCGCGTAGCGGCTGACCAGCCATCCGTTCAGCCGGGCGTCGAAATGCACCGGGTCCAGGGACCTGAGCCGGTCGTATCGGCTGTAGGGATCCCGGATGAAACTCTCCGACCGCGGATTGAACAGTTCGTCGCCATCCGGGCGTGGAGAAGGTGTCTCGGCTTCCATGGTCTGGATCACTCCTGTGAGTAAAGACCTGCGCGGCGAGAGCGCAGCGTGGGCTGCGGATTGATGCTGAACGAGCGGCAAACGGAATCCCGCTTCACGCGGGCTGCCTGCGGCAGCATCACAGAACAGGAATCGGCGTCAGGTCGACTGAACTCGGAAATGTGACGCACGCAGGCCGCAGACGACGGAACGTTGCACAGCTGCCCGGCGACAGTAGGTCCCCGGCGATATTGCCAATAGCTCGATTCGAACGCAAGAGCCTTTGGCCGATCTCGATCGATGCCATTAAAGAGTTGGCAATATACGCGCGTAGATAGAATAAGATAAATGCAACTATTTCGCGGACGCGCGCCCACGACCATGTCAGGATGATGTCTACCAATCCAAGGCCACCGCAAACCTTGCCTCCCCACCAATGCCGGAGAGAGCTCCACGTGGCAGCCGCCGACGAGCCGTGGATCATGGCCGAATCGGATCTGCACTCTGACCGAATTCCCACCCCACCGGGGTCCGGAATCACGACGCATTGCGCCTGGAATCATTGCTTCAAACTCTCATTGCAAACACTTTACAATTGCTTTGTCTTCATCTTCCCGTCACGCGCCAACACGCCCTCATCGCCACAGCTCACAGGCCTGCCGCGGAAAATTTGACGATGCATCAAACCTCTTTACCGAGACCATCTCGAGGGTTAAGACGGGCCCTTGCGCCCCGCCGCAGGTCCGGAGAGCATCACTCCGGCGAACCGTGATTGACACCGAGGGGGAGTCAAGTGATCGATCCGCACAGCGACTACGACGTCGTAGTAATCGGAGGCGGGCCAGGAGGATCGGCCACGGCGGGATTGCTGGCACAACGCGGACACAGCGTTCTCATAGTGGAACGTGAAAAGTTTCCGCGATACCACATCGGTGAATCCCTGATAACCGGAGCGCTTCCCACCGTTGACGCTCTCGGCCTTCGCGAACGCCTGGACCGGTTGGGATTCACCAGGAAGAACGGCGGGACCCTCTTGTGGGGCAAGAACACCCCGCCGTCGACCGATACCGGGACCGCCGAACCGGAAGAAGGCGCTCCGGGAAAGGGCACCTGGGGCTTTCGGTTCCGTGAGGCTTCGGAATACGAGCACTCCTACCAGGTACGACGCGCCGACTTCGACGCCCTCCTGCTCGGACGTGCGAGAGAACTCGGTGTCCATGTCCTGGAGGAAGCCACCGTCCAGGAGCCGGTGCTCGACGGAGACCGGGCCGTCGGCCTCACCTACAGCCTCAAGGGCGATGCGACGAAACGTACCGTCCGGAGCCGGATGATGGTGGACGCCTCCGGACAGGCACACCTGCTGGCCCGTCACTTCGACCTCGTCGAGTGGCAGGAGGACCTTCGCAACATCGCCGTATGGAGCTACCTCCAGGGCTGCACCCTGTACAAGGGCGACCATGCCGGCGACATCCTGACCGAGAACCGGCCCGACGGATGGTTCTGGTTCATCCCGTTGTCCGACGGCACTGTCAGCGTGGGGTACGTCACGCCCATCGAGAAGTACAAGAAGTCCGGGAAGAGCCTCGAAGACCTGTACACGTCCGAGCTTGCCGAGACGGTGGAAGTGAGCAAGCTCACAAGCACCGCCTTCCGCGCCAGCGGCTTCCGCACCATCCGCGACTGGTCCTACACCTCCAGCCGCTTCCACGGGCCCGGTTGGGCCCTGGTCGGCGACGCCGCCGCGTTCGTGGACCCGTTGTTGTCGACCGGCGTGACGCTCGCCATGCGCGGCGCCCACGGCCTGGCCGACGCGGTGGACACCGTCCTGCGGGACCCGCAGTCGGAGTCGCATGTGCTCAACGCGTACGAGAAGAGCTATCGCCAGTTCCTGGACTCCCTCTTCGACTTCGTGCGCTTCTTCTACAACCGGTCCTTCGGCAAGGAGGACTACTGGGACAAGGCGCAGGCAACCATCGATCCGGAGAAGGTCCGCACCCGACGTGAGGACTTCGCGACCATCCTGTCCGGTCTGACCGGGATGCGGGAGATCTTCGAGAACCCGAGCCCGTGACACCCCGCCGTTCGGCCAGGAACCGGAGGAAGCCGGGATGCCCGTCGATCCACAGGTCAGGGCTCTGCTCGGCGCACTCGCCGAGGCGGGCACCCAACCCGTCGAGAACCTGACGGTTGCCGAGGCCCGGCTCGCCTCCAAGGACTTTCTGCTGCTGCAGGGCGATCCCGAACAGGTCGCCTGGGTCGAGGATCGCGTGGTGCCCGGACCGACGGCAGACGTCCCGGTGCGCCTCTACTATCCGGCGGGCGACGGTCCCTTTCCCTGCCTCGTCTACTTTCACGGCGGTGGATGGGTGACTCTGGACATCGACGTCTGCGATCCGACTACGCGAGCCCTGGCCAACGACACCGGCTGTGTGGTCGTGTCCGTCGACTACCGCAAGGCCCCGGAACACCGGTTCCCCGCGGCAGTCGACGACGCTTGGGCCAGCACCGCGTGGGTGACCGAGAACGCCGCCGAACTGAACATCGATCCCGCCAGGATCGGGGTGTTCGGCGACTCCAGCGGCGGGAATCTCGCGGCTGTGACCGCCCTCCGTGCCCGGGACGTCGGTGGGCCGGCGCTGGCGTGCCAAATCCTGATCCACCCACCGACCGACCACAACACGGACAAGCGGTCCTACCTCGACAACGCCGAGGGCTACCTGCTGCAGCGGCACTCCATGCGGTGGTTCTACGGCCACTACCTCAACGACCCGTCAGAGGGCGCGAATCCCTGGGTCTCGCCGCTGCGCGCGCAGGATCTGTCAGGGCTGCCGCGGGCCCTTGTCGTCACCGCGCAATACGACCCGCTGCGGGACGACGGCCGGCTCTACGCGGAAAGGCTGGCCGCTGCGGGCACGCCCACCAAGCACAACGACTATTCCGGCGTCACCCACGCGTTCTACCTGATGTGGGGGGTCCTCGACGCCAGCAGGCAGCTGCACCGAGAGATCGCGGCCGAAGTACGCGACGTCCTGCGGGTCGGTTCACCAGCGTGACCCGCAGGCGCTGCTTCCGGGTCAGACACGTCGAAAGGCATTCATGAAGAGACACACAGGCATTGACGCGCGTACGACAGTGATGCGCGGGCATCGTGGCACCCCCGCCACCGGACGAGTCGGTTGATCCCGCCATGACCAGCCATCAGATCGCCTTCCTGTTACTCGACCTCGCGCTCGTCCTCTCCGGATGTGCCCTGCTCGGCGCGCTGGCCACCCGGATGGGGCAGCCGGCTGTGATCGGCGAAATCCTCGGCGGCATCCTGCTCGGCCCGACTGTGCTCGGTTCGTGGTCCCACACCGTGGTTCCGGACGGGATACGGCCGGTCCTCACCGGAATCGGCAACGTCGGCGTAGCGCTGTTCATGTTCGGGCTCGGTCTGGAATTCCACCGCAGCGCGCTGCGCGGCGGCGGAAGAAGACCAGCCGGTATCGCGATCGGCTCGATGCTGCTGCCGTTCGTGCTCGGCTCATTGCTGGGCGTCGTGCTGGTGGCGACGCACTACCGGCATCCGCCGGACTCCACGGCCTTCGTGCTGTTCCTCGGTATCGCCATGTCGGTCACGGCCTTCCCGGTGCTCTCGCGGATCCTTACGGACCGCCGGATGGCAGACACCGAAGTCGGCATGCTCGCCATGGCTGTCGCCGCGGCCGGTGACATTCTGGCCTGGTCCGGGCTCGCCGGGGTGATCGCCCTGGTGGGGCGTACCAGCGGCGCGCCATGGCTGGTGGCACTGGTGGTGCCGTTTGCGTTGTTCCTGGTCTGCGTCGTACAGCCACTGCTCCGCGTACTGCTCCCGGTCGACTCGCCGACCGC
This sequence comes from Streptomyces prunicolor NBRC 13075, assembly GCF_000367365.1. GTDB lineage: Bacteria > Actinomycetota > Actinomycetes > Streptomycetales > Streptomycetaceae > Streptomyces > Streptomyces prunicolor. The sequence continues at coordinate 141,209 of NZ_BARF01000050.1, forward strand.
CGTCGCGTATCTGTCCGGCGGTGCCCTGGCATGCGGTGCGGTCACCGAACTGCTCGGACTGCACTTCATCTTCGGCACGTTCCTGTTCGGACTGATCACCCCGCGCATCCCGGCCACCGAGCGTCTGGCGGAGAAGGTGTTCGGGATCAGCAGGCTTCTCCTGCCAACGTACTTCGTGGTTGCGGGACTGCAGGTGAACCTGGGACTCACGTCCTCGGCGCTGGGGCTGCTCGCGATCATCGTGCTGGTCGCGGTGGTCGGCAAGGTCGCGGGGACCTATGGCGCCGCCCGCATGAGCAAACTGCCTCCGGAGACTTCCACGGTGCTGGCCGTGCTGATGAACACCCGGGGCCTGACCGAGCTCATCGTGCTCACCACCGGCCTGAAACTCGGCCTCATCGACCAGGAACTCTATTCGGCGATGGTCATCATGGCGCTGCTCACCACCGCGGCGACCGGACCGCTGCTGACGCTGTACAACCGCCGGCTGGGCGCCGCGACTCCTGCCACCGTGACCGGCACCCCCCGTTCGGCCCCCGTGCCCGCACCACAGCACGCAGAGGAGAAGGGCCTGCACACGTGACCACGAAAGTGACGGCGTGATCGAGGAAATCCTCCCAGCGGAAGTGGCCTCGGCCGTATCGCGCCTCGACGCCCCGGAGGCAGCACTCTTTCCCACGGAACTCGCCCTGATCTCCTCGGCCGCGCCCAGGCGGCGGGCCGAGTTCACCACAGCGAGAGTGTGCGCCCGCCAGGCGCTGGCCCGGCTCGGCATCGCTGCCGCGCCCATACTCAGCGGTGCCCGGCGGGAACCGATATGGCCCGACGGAGTCGTCGGCAGTATCACGCACTGTGCGGGATACCGCGCTGCCGCGATCGGACGGTCGACATGGTTCACCACGATCGGTATCGACGCCGAGCCGAACGAACCACTTCCTGACGGCCTGTTGGAACACATCAGTCTGCCGCAGGAACGCCGACGGCGAGCACACGCGGACGGTACGCATCTGGATCGCCTGCTGTTCAGCGCCAAGGAATCCGTCTACAAGGCATGGTTTCCGCTGACGCGCCGCTGGCTCGGCTTCGAACAGGCGGCCATAACCCTGGAACCCGATGGGACGTTCGACGCCGAACTGCTCGTGGCCGGCCCGGTCAGCGGCTTTCACGGACGGTGGCTGGCGCGCGACGAACTGATCGTGACAGCCATCGCGACGCCCCGCCCAGAGACCCCGTAAAAACGCGATCCCGCATCAGATGTCAAGCACCAACAAGGCTGAGCGAGTGAGAAGAGGGAGTAGCCATGTCGGACAACGTCCTGGTAGTGGGCGGAGGCCCCGCTGGATCGGTCACCGCGACCTTCCTGGCGCAAGAAGGCTTTTCCGTCCGGTTGATCGAGAGCCAACATTTTCCGCGCTACCACATCGGGGAGTCTCTGACACCGGCCAGCCGACGCGTGCTGGACATGATCGGTGTGGCCGACCGGCTCGACGAGTTGGACTTCCAGCGCAAGCGCGGCGGCGTTTTCCTTTGGGGAGACGACACCTGGGTCATCAACTGGAGCGAGATATTCGGCGTGGACGTGCACACATGGCAGGTCGACCGAGGCCGGTTCGACGCGCTGCTGCTCGACAACGCCCGCGAGAAGGGCGTCAAGGTCGAACACGGCATCACCGCGAAGTCGGTGACGTTCGGGGACACGGGTCGACCGACAGCAGTCGACTGCAAGGCCGAGGACGGAACGGACTTCACCATCGAGGGATTCGACTTCCTCGTCGACGCGTCCGGTCGGTCGGGCCTGCTGAGCAGCAAGCACCTGCGCAACCGAAAGCCGCATGAGATCTTCCGCAACGTGGCGATCTGGGGCTACTGGGACAACGCCCGTGCGTTGCCGACCTGTCCCGAGGGCGGCATCAACGTCATCTCATCGCCCAAGGGCTGGTACTGGGTGATTCCGTTGGGCGGTGGGCGCAACAGCGTGGGGCTGGTCACCCACAAGGACATGTTCGCGGAGGACAGGCAACAGCACTCGGATGTCGAATCGCTCTATCACGCGTACCTCGACGCGAACGAGCCGGTCAAGGAACTGCTCTCGGGTGCCACGTACAACGGGCCGGTCAGGGTCGAGACGGACTACTCCTATGTCGCGGACGAGTTCTCCGGACCGGGCTACATGATGGTCGGGGACGCGGCGTGCTTCCTCGATCCTCTGTTGTCCAGCGGTATCCACTTCGCCATGTACGGCGGAATGGTGGGCGCCGCGGCCCTGGCATCCGCTCGACGCGGCGAGGTCACAGAGGCCGAGGGACTGCGCTTCTTCGAGGTCTCGTACAAGCGCGCGTACACCAGAATGCTGACGCTGGTGAGCAACATGTACCAGGGATATCGCGGAAAGAACGACTTCTTCTGGACCGCCGATCGGCTCGTCGGCAAGGACCGGACGGGGAAGGAAGAGGCGTTCGGCGAGGTCATCGGTGGCCTGTCGGACATCCGGGAGGCCACCGACGCGTCGACGAGGATCGGCACCGCGAAGTTGGAGGAGGAAGCCAGGCGGGTCCAGCAACCGGAACTCAACCCGAATCGCCCGCTGTTCGGCGCCCAGCACAAGATGGGGCAGGAGGAGGACCCGATCGACGGTCTTCAGTTGGTCACATCGCCCCGACTCGGCCTGCAACGGGTATCCGAGACGAGTGAAGCAGACTCGGAATCATCACCGTGACAGTAAGCGGCAGGCGGCTCGTGGCGTGTGGAGAAGCAGGGTCTGCCACGAGACGGGCGTGCCTTAAGCACTGACGGACGTTTCGGTAGAGCGAGGATCGAGACGCATGTGTGGGATCGACGGCGGACGGCAGCGAGGCCACCGGAAGGAGCCCGCTCACCCGCTTCTCTCTGCTGCTGTCTGCAGTCGAGACCACCCTGCCCGACACGTATTTCCGGACGATGCGCGGATGGTGGCCTGGTCCGAAGTCACACTTGCTCGCAGGAGCGATAGCAACCTTTCACGCGAAGGCGGAACACTTGGGCAGCCTCCAACAGACCTGGAGCGGCTCGGCGTCGAGCTCCTGATGCTCCGGAGCAGCATGCTTGGCTGAATCGCTGGGACTCACCCGCGACGCGTTTTCTCACAACGGCCACTACGCGGCGGGCGGCGTATCGGCGGGCCCCTGGCCGGGAGCGAGCGTGCCCGGGTCGGCGGGGGGAGTCGCGCCCTGCCCCAGGACGCGCTGGTACAGCTCGGCGAGCTGCATCAGCGTCACCCCCTTCGTGGCTTCCTTGGTCAGCTCGAAGCTGACCTTGCCCTTGGAGGTCTTGCGCTCCATCTTCACGCTGACTTTCGCCTGCAGGAAGGCCACCAGCGCGACGAGCACCACCATCCCGGCCGACACCTCGACGACTGCCAGTTGATCGTCCACGGGCGGCTCGAGAAGCAGTGGCTCGGTCAGCGGACGGGTCCTCGGGTCCTGGGCCAGCACGTCCAGGAGCCGCCGCCCGGCGTCCAGGGCCTGGGCCTCGTCGTCCAGCAGCCAAGCGGCGGACGTCGGCGTGCCGGCCTGCGCGAGCAATGCCTCGACGATCTGCAGCGCCTCCTCGTCGTTCTCCGCCGCTAGCCCGTGCTCGGCGGCCAGATCCTCCGTGATCTCCTGAAGCGCCAAGACAACGGAACGGCGGGCCATCGGCGGGGAAGTGGTCATTCGGGCTCCTCGATGATGTCGTACGGAGGGATCAGCGCCAGTCCCCGGTCAGGGTGAATGCACCCCAGTGGAAGACATGGCCAAGCCAGGGGCGGGACGGGTCGTCGGCCAGTTCACGCTGTGCCTCCCACAGGGCCCGCCAAGCGGGGGCGCCTGTGCCGAGGCGCCTGTAGAACGCGGCCAGCAGCTCGCGGGAACTCTCCTGGTTCACATCCCAGCGTGGCGCGATGACGGCACGGCTGCCTGAGCGCAGGAACGCCCAGGTCAGTCCGGTGAGATCGGCGCCGGGATGGTCGGCCTCGCCCCAGCCGGCCGAGCAGGCGCGCAGCACCAGGCGACGGGGGGCCGCGTCCGTGACGATGACGTCCCGTACGCGGAGCAGATAGGGGGCGTGCGCGGGCACGTCGTGCGGTTCCCAGTTGCGACTCGGGCGTGACACCCCGTCGGAGAACAACAGGGCCCCTTCCAACGGGTCATGGGTGTCGGTGAAGCCGTGGCACGTGACGTGGGCGAGATCGGCCGAGCCGAGGGCGGTGCGCACGGCGGCCGGGGTGGCGGCGAGTCCGGCCAGCCGTCGTACGGACCACCAGGGGCCCTCGCTCAGAAGTGTGTCGTCGTCCTCGAACAGCGCCGTGTCGTCCTCCCGCCCGGCACAGCCCACGGCGACCGCCGTGCGGGGCGGTGTGGCCGGGTGGGCCAGGAAGTAGCGCAGACTGCTGACCCCGGGGACACCGACCACGGCGTTCGACTCCCCGAGCAGGATGCCCGAGGGGAGCGGTAGCGCGGCGAACGGTAGGCGGGCCAAGGGGCCGTGACCCGAGACAGCCACGAGCTGCCGGTCGGCGAGGAGATCGGCGAAGGGTTCCAGCAGCGGTGTCAGCTCGGCGAGGAAGGACGTGTCGCGCTTGTCCGGCCGTCGGGCCGGCAGTGGGCGGAGCAGGACACCTGAGGAGGGGTCCCGGCCGCCGTTGAAGACGATGCGTGATCGGCGGATGAGGGCTTCGATTCGGGCCCGGCCGAGCGGGATACGGCGCATGCGCAGGGGCTCGCCGTCGGACGTGAGTACAAAGCAGTACGTGTTGCGTTCGCCGCAGAAGTAGGTGGCGAGGAGCATGCCTTCGGGCGGGGCGTGCTGGGTGAGCAGGGTCTGGACCTCGCCAAGGCGGGCCGGGGCACCCTGGCGCAGGCGGGCATACTCCGGGGAGTCGGCGCCGATCTGCGTGTGGAGGGCGGACAGTTGCTCGGTGAGTCGCTCGGCTGCCCCCTCGGACAGGGGGCCCGGAGTGCCCAGCGCCGACCGGATCAGATCGTGCCGACGGGAGGCCAGAAGCTGTCGTTCGTCGGTGATCAACCGCTCGGGGGCCTCCGGGGGTTCTGGAATCTCTCCGAGGGCCAGGTCGGCCAGCAGGTCGCGGGCCTTCACCTCCTCGTGGAGGTCGAAGCACCACTCGGGCATGGATCGGTCGTCGAGCAGGGGGAGTTCGCCATCGTGCTCGTACAGCAGACCAAGCAGACGCTCGTATTTGCTGAGAGCCTGTCCGCTCTCCTCTGCGCGCAGGACCGGCCACGGGGTCTGCTCGATGCGGCGCAGCAACATGTCCCGGCACCACATCAGAAGGTCGAAACACTCCGCGAGGTGCTCGGGCCGATGATGGAACATCGCGACGAACGTCATGCGCTGCTTGATGCTTTCGTCGTCCGCGGCGTCGGCGCTGTCGTTGACGAGGTTGGCGGCACGTTGGTCAGCCTCGCCGATGAGCCGCCGGGACAGGTCGGCGGCCTCCGTCCAGCGCTCCATGCGGGTGAGGCAGGTGATGAGTGCCTGTCCGGTCGAAAACACGCTCGCGGAGTCGCCCCGCCTGCTGGCTTCGTGATGAAGTTCGGTGAGGCGGCTGTGCAGTTCCCGTGCCGCTGCGGGGCCCGGGTCCCGCGCGATGCGGCGCTGGAGCGCATTGGCCAGGAACACGGTGCCCTCGATCGGGCAGTGGCACTCCAAGGCGGCCTGGTGGCTCTCCTCGTACCGGGCCAAGGCCGTGCCGTGATCGCCGCGGTCCTCGGCGATGTTTCCGAGCCCGGCCAGGCAAGCAATTTCGTTCCTGGTCCTGGTGAACGAGCTCTGGCGCATCTCCGCCAGGGCTTCTCGGTACTGTTCTTCCGCCTCGTCCAGGTATCCCATGCTGTACAGCTGTTGCGCCAGGGCGCCTCGGAACCCGTGGAGCGCCACATTGCCGTGGCGCAGCGCCACGGAGACGTTCTCCTCAAAGACGCGCAGCGCCTGCCTGTCGCGTCCCCTGGCCTGCAACGAACTGGCCCACATCGCCCGGGCTCTGAGCGCCGGTCGGATCCGATGCAGAGCTTCGGCAGTCTCGATGGCCTGTCGAAAGTCCGCTGTCGCTGCCGCCGGCGCCCCGAGCTGCAACCGGGTTCTGCCACGTTCAATCAGCAGATCGAACTGGTCCGGGTCCGGACGGTCACCGGACATCTCGCGGATGGTGTCGAGCGCCCGGTCGAAGTGTTGCAGCGCGCCTCGGCGATGCCCCAACGCCGACATCTCGTTGGCCACGACTCGGTCGAACTTCAGCCAGCGCTGCCGGTCGTCGTCCACATGTCGGAGCTCCCGCTGGCAGTCCAGGAGGACCTTCAGCCCCTGGCGGGTATCGCCCAAACTGCGGTGCGCCTGCGCCAGCATCGAGTACGCCCAGTAGGCGTCCTCCGGATTCTCACCGACTCGTCCGCTGCCGTGCAGCGCGACGACGGCCCGACCGGCGTGGAACAGAGCGTGCCGACGGTCACGCATCGCTCGAACATCGCCCAGCCCGAGCCTCTCCTCGCGGCGGGCACGTTCCATCAGACCGAATGCCCACCACGTCCGCGCGCGCACCACGGACTTGGGCGAGTGCGGGGCAGCCATGGCGACCGCGGCCAGCACGGCGGCGTGCCGATCCAAGTCGAGGCCCTTGTAGGAGCCGAGCAAGTGTCGGGCCACCGGCACCGGATCGTCGGGCAGTGCTTGGGGCAGAGCACGGAAAAGGAGGAAGGACTCGAGTAGGCCGTGGCGGGTTGCCCAGTCGACCAGGCCCATAAAGTCGGGGTGCCCTTGGCCGTTCCGCTTGCGCTGCCACCTCTCGCGGGCCTGTGCGGCCAGAAACTCCAGCAGTTCGGCCTCGGCGGGCAGGCCCGCTGTCGCCGCCTTTTCCGCCCGCTCCCGAAGTATGCGGAGAAGGGCGGGCCGCAGGTGCTCAGGAGCCTTGTCCAGCTGGAGCAGCAGGGCTTCGTGGTCCGTCGAACAGGTCACCAGGAAGTCGACGAAGGACTCCACGAGACCGGGATCGGTCATCGCGCCGTCTTCCGCACGCGTGCGGAAGGGGCGACGGTGAGCCCGCGGGACGTGAGGTATGTGCAGTCGCCGTCTCCCAGCGGGCCGCCCGTGAAGTCCAGTGCCGCCTGGGCCTTTGCGTGTTCGCCCCGGTCCAGGTGGGCCAAGGCTGCGGCCATCGCACAGATGGGCTGGTCCGGGTTGGCCCGGGCCAGGAGAAAAAGATGATTGAGGCACGCCTGGGACATGGCCGCGTCAGGGACCTCGTCAGCCAGGAATCGTAGAACGACCGTGGCCTTCCGCATCTCCATGTCGTGCAGCATGCGACGGCCGTCTTCAGGGTGCGCTCCCTTCTGGAGCACAGCCGAGTTGGGGCGCACGCGATGAAGCCTCTTACGGGCCCGTTCCCGGAGCTCCCGGTCGCGGGCACCTGCCCGCAGGTGCACCCCCACCAGGAGCTCCAGAGCAGCGACACCGTATTCCTCGTCGTCGCCCAGAGAGACCAGTACGTCCTCCCCGGCGTCGTAGTGGGCCATCGCGTGGTCGAGGTCTCCGAGTGCCAGCAAGGACTTGGCATGCTCCAGCCGGTGCAGGGAACCGGCCTCCCCGCGCTTGGTCAGCTCAGCGAAGCGAGCGGCCCGTAGCAGGTGCAGTGAGCGTTCCTGATCCCGCTTGTGGAGGGCATTGGTCAGCTCCTGGCCGCGCCGATTGATCTCCGCCCATTCGTCCTCCGGGCCTTGGCGGCACTGGATCGCCTGAGTCAACTGCCTCAGGGCCAAGTCGCCCAAACCGCAGCGGGCCGACGCGGTGGCGAAGTCGGCACGTATCGCGCGCACCATCGGGTCGTCGCGCTGACCGCCCGACGCACGGGACGCGTCGTTCTCGGCTGTCCAAAGCTCGTCCCACGCGGTGAACGGCAGTCCCGCCGCGAGCAGGGCCACCGCGTACATGTGGCGGTGCCTCGGTCCCTTGTCGGCATCCTGTTCGACCACTCTGAGCGCGAGCCACGCGTCATGCTGGTTCTGGGTGATCCACCTCGCCGCCTTCGCGCTCGCCGGGAACGCCCGTGCCGAGAACGGAACGCGCCAAGCCGCCGACGGATCCTTCATGCGCGCCCCCTAGCTTCAGACCCGGTGACTTGCGAGGCCGGCCGACACCGTAGCCCCACTCTTGCCGGATTCACTTTGCGAACGGACCAACCCGCGCGCTTCCTCCTCGGCCTTGTGGGCAACTGTGCCTCCGCCATGCCCACACCACATCGGGACTGCTCAAGAAGTGCACGAAGCGTCCAGAGAAGAGACACACTTGTACTGTTCATGGCGTCCAGCCGGGCTCTGGTGTCGTTGCGACGCTCGGGCTCCATGGCTCCAGGTCCGGTGTCTGTGAGTCCGGGCGCCGCTCCTGTGGCCAACGCGGCGGCCATCAACTCCACTTCGGTCACTGGGCGATGCCCCCTTCACTTGTGCGGGTTGTGCGATGTCGTGCCCGTCACCATGGCCGGGGGTGCTGCAATTCTGATGAAATTCCGCCGATGTGCGGGACCCGGTGAGGAAGCGGAGGCTTCGCGGTGGACGGGGGAACTCCTCGGCGGCTTCGGATCGCGTTGCTCGGCCCGCTCCGGGCCTGGCGGGACGGAACTCCGCTGGATCTGGGGCCGGTTCGACGGCAGGCCGTACTCGCCGCGTTGGTGTTGCGTGCGGACACGCAGGTGAGCCACGAGGGGTTGCTCGACGATCTGTGGGACGGCCGGGTACCGGCGTCGGGCCACAAGGTGCTGCCCAGCCATGTCCATCCGCTGCGCAAGGCACTCGACCTGGCGGACGCCGGGCCGAAGGAGTCGGTGATCCACAGCGGCAAGGGCTGGTACCGCTTTGTCAGCGACGAGGTCCGACTCGATGTGACCGAGCTGGACGAACGGGTCGCCGAGGCACGGGACGCCAAGGTGTCCGGCGACGTGAGTGCCGCGCTGGACCGGTTCGCCGAGGCGCTGGCCCTGTTCCGTGGCGAGCGCCTGGCCGGCCTGCCGGGGCACCGCGCGGAGGCGGCGCGGCGGCGGCTGCTGGAACGCCGGCTCGCGCTCCGGCTGGAGCGACTCGGCTGTCTGGTGCTGCTCGGCCGGGCCGCCGAGACGCTGGACGAACTCGCCGACCTGTCCGCGTCCGAGCCCCTCAACGAGTCGGTGCTGGCCCTGCGGATGCGCGCGCTGTACGCCGGCGGACGCCAGGCGGAAGCCCTCAACTCCTATCAGGACATGCGGAGTCGGCTGAGCGAGGAACTCGGTATCGATCCCGGCGAGGAACTCCGCCGGACGTACGACGCGGTACTGCGGCAGGACGCCGCACGGCTCCTCGGTGCCGCCGCGCCGCCCGCCCAGCCGCCGCACCGCGGCACGGTCAATGACCTGCCGGGCGACGCCGGCCACCTGATCGGCCGGGAGGCCGAGCTGGACCGGCTGATCGCGCCCACCGCCCCCGGAGCCGTGTCGATCATGACGGTGGACGGTACGGCCGGAGCCGGCAAGACCGCGCTCGTCGTCCGTGCGGCCCGTGAGCTCAGCGACCGGTACCCGGACGGCTGCCTGTTCGTGGACCTGCGCGCGCACAGCACGCAGCGGCGACAGTCGCCGGAGCAGGCGCTGCAGCGACTGCTGCGCTCGCTCGACCCGACCATCGGCAAGCTGCCGAGCGACCTCGAAGAACTCAGCCGTGTCTGGCGCGCGACGACCAGCGCGCTACGACTGCTCCTCGTACTGGACGACGCCCTGGACGCCGATCAGATACGGCCGCTGCTGCCCGCGGGGGCGGGCAGCAGGGTGCTGATCGCCGGCCGACGGCGGCTCGCCGAACTGGACGCCGACCGGCGGATCACTCTGGAGCCGCTGGCAAGCGGTGCTGCGGTGTCCCTGCTCGGACACATCATCGGCGAGGAGCGCGCGGGACGGGAACCGGAGGCGACGCATCGGCTGGCCGGCCTGTGCGACGGGCTGCCGCTGGCCCTGCGCATCGCCGGGTCGCGGCTGCAGAACCGCGGTGCCTGGACGGTTGAGTACCTGGTGGGCCGCATGGCGGGCGACGAGCACCGGCTCGGCGAACTGAGCGTCGGGAACCGCAGCGTGGAGGCGGCCTTCCGGCTGTCGTACGACCAGCTCGGGCCCGAACAGCAGCGTGGCTTCCGGGCGTTGGGGCTGGCGCCGACGGTCGAGTTCGACGTGCTGACACCGGCGACCATGCTCGACCGGCCGTCGTACGACACCGAGCGGCTCCTGGAGAGTCTGGTCGACACGAGTCTCCTGCAGGAGCCGCGGCCGGGGCGGTACCGGTTGCACGATCTGGTGCGAATGCATGCGCGACGCGTCGCGGAGGGCGCGCCCGAGGAGGCCGTAGCCGCCCGCAGAGCCGCCTTCCGTCTCTATCTGGACGCGGGACGGATCGCCAGTGACTGGGGTTCCGGCGGTTTTCCCACCGGGCCGGGGCCCACGGGAGCACCGTTCACGGACTGGCGGGACGCGGAGACCTGGCTGGAGGCGGCCGGTGGCGAACTGGTCGACGTCGTCGGACACGCCGCGGCCCTCGGCGAAGCCGACTACGCCTGCTGGCTCGCCGAGGCGTTGTGCGACTACCTCGTACGGCATGGCCGCTACCACGAGAGCCAGACAGCTCTGGAGATCGCGCTCGCACACGTGGACCAGGCCACCGACCAGCGGATGTCGGCCGCCCTGCGCAGTTGCATGGCGTACACCGCCGTGCACCAACGCCGGTACCGGCAGGCCGGCATCTACGCCACCGAGGCGCTGGACCTCAGCCGGCGCCGCGCCGACCCCGGCGAAGAGGCCCGGGCGCAACTCGGCCTGGGGGCCGGTGCCCTGAGTGTGGGCGAGGGCGACCGGGCGATGTCCCATGCCGCCAAAGCGGCGGACCTGGCCCGGCAGTTGCGCAACGACTGGGTCGCCTGGATGGCCCTCGTCATCCTGGGCCTCGCGCACCAGTTCCAGGGACGGAACGAGGAGGCGCTGGGCTTCTTCGCCGACGCCCTCGCCCACGCCCAGAAGGAGGGCAGACCGCACATGCTCGGCAGGGTCCTGAGCTGCGCCGCCGACGCCCATCTCCGCCTCGGCCGCTACGGTGCGGCCAGGAGCCGGTTCCGTGAGGCGATCGACCTGGCGGAGCAGGTGGGAGACGTCTTCCTGTGCGCACGCAGCCTCACCCGGCTGGGCACGGCCGAGCAGGGTGGAGGAGACCCGGGCGCGGCCATCGCCCTCCACCACCAGGCCCTTCTCCAGCACCAGTTGCTCAACCCGCTCACCGAGCCGAGCTACGACTGGCTGGAGATGGACATCCGCAGCCGCCTGGCCTACGCCTACCTGGCGACAGGCCGCGTCCGCGAGGCACACGAGCAGTTCCAGGCCGTGCTCGACGTGCACCGCGCCCGTGCGCACCGCGCCGACCGTGTACTCAGCGACTGGGGTCTTCACCCGTGAGGGGGGGGGCAGGGGTTCGTGTGTCATGCGGCGGGTACCGACGGGCGGTGGTTGTATTGACGACTTCTGTCAGCGAGCCTCGAAGCCGCGCATCGTCACCGCGTCGGTGAACTCACCGCACGGCGCCTCGATCTCGACGCGATCCGCGATGGCCCGAAAGTCACTCACCGATTTCCTCCTTGCCACCTTGAACTCGGTGCACGAACGACACCGGGCCACGCGGGGAGGAGCCCCCACGACGGCGGTACAGCCGGTCCCACCGAGCCTCCCTGGGTCTCCTACTCGCTGAATGGTGTGCCGACGGCCTCGATAACGAAGCACTGACCGTATCGGCCCCGCCCTGCAGCGCGAACTCCCGCTGATGAACACACGAGGCACAGGCCGCGACTCCAACGACCACGAGAGCACACAGAGACCACCCCGCCCCAGTGCACAATGCGTGCGCACTTCCACGGGAACTCCCGGGAACTCGCAGGTGGAAGCAGGAAGCCCCCAGACCCGGGACAGGGCCCTGACCGGCCCATGAGACCAGTTCAGAGCCCTGTCCACAGACGAGCCAGGCTGTACGCCGGGTTCTTGACGCGAGTGGTCAGTCCGCCAGAGTTGCTGGACGTACAGCTTCCGGCCCAAAGCGTCGGCGGGCGCGGTCCGCGGCGGCTTCGGCGACGCGGGCACGGGTATCACCAGGATCCAGAGAGAGCTGGCGGTAGGCACTTCGGGCCGGCGCCAAGCGGTCGGCACGGAGGGCGAAGGCCCGGACTCGTGCCCGCTGCAGCCCCAGGGAGGTCAGCAAGCCGAGGGCAGTTGCGGTAAGAGCTGGTGAGTGGTCAGTGGGTTCCGGCAGCGCACGCGTACGTGTGGTGGAGCTGCGGTCGGCGTACCGCACGGTGAGCGTGAGCCGGCCGGTGGTCTGGCTTTCACCACGCAGGCGTTGACCGATCCGGTCGGCAAGTCCCAGGACGGCTCGATGGTGTTGGGCCGGGTCGAGACAGTCCTGCTCCAACATGAGATCGGCAACCAGGTGCGCTGCCGGTTCCGGCGGGGTGACCGGGCGAGGATCGTGACCGCGGGCGCGCTCGGCCAGCAGCCGGGCCGAACCGACTCCGAGGAGGCGCTGCAGGGTTGCCGCAGGTATGTCGGCGATCTGGCCGATGGTGTGCAGCCCGTACTTGTTGAGCGTTTCCGTTGTTGCGCGCCCGATCCCCGGCAGGGCGGTGACCGGGCGGGGGTACAGCCAGTCGGCCGCTTCGCCGGTGGGCACCCAGGTGGTGTCCCCCGGGGCGGACGCGTCAGCCGCCATCGCCGCCAGCATGCGGTTGCCCGCGAGACCGGCGCTGCTGTCGATGCCGTAGTGGGCCTTCAGTCTCATCTTCACCGTCTGGACCGCGTCGTAGGCGGACATGTCGAAGTACCGGAGCGCCGAAGTCAGGTCCACCTGAAGGGCGTTGGGCGGGATGGCCTGGACGTGAGGCGTGATTCCGGACACCAGTTCGATTACATCGTGGTATTGGGTCTCGGTCAGCGCGGTGTGCAGGTGAAGGTGGGCGATGTGCCGCTGCCGCACGCTCATCCCGCACTCCCCGGGCTGCGGTGGCCGAACTTCTTCAGGTCGGCGGAACGGGTGCCCGCGGGCTGGAGGTCGGCGTACGGATGCAGCCGTGCGCCGGCCGTGCCGTCGGCCAGGGTGCGCCGCGGCCGGGCGGGGGCGGGTTGCGACTGTCCCGGAGCCGGCTGAGCGGGGGTCGGATGCGGGCGGGCGGCGCCCAGGAGGGCGAGCGCCGCCTCGGGGCCGTCGTCCCGGCGGGCCGCCGCGATCTCGTCCAGGTCCCAGGCCATGGAGCCGACGACGGTACGCCGGGTGCCGCGCACCTGGACCGTGCCGCGCACCAGCAGCAGCCCGCTGTGGAAGACGGTGTACGCGCAGGCCGGGTGGGAGTCCTCGAAGAAGGCGAGGTCGACCAGGCCCGAGCCGTCCTCCAGGGTGACGAAGATGATCCGCTTGCCGCTCGCGATCGGCGGGGTCTGCGTCGAGGCCCGCACCCCGGCGACCAACACCTGTTGCCCCGCCCGCAGTTCGGCCAGATGCGCCGCGTCCGTCGCGCCGATCTCGCGCAGCAGCCGGTGGTGATGCTCCATCAGATGCCGGGAGACGTCGATGCCGAGCGTGCCCAACTCGGCGCTCAGCGCCTCACGTCCGGTCATCTCCGGCAGCCCGCTCGGCTCCACTCCCCCAACGGCACCCGTGTCCATGGGCAGTTGACCGGCTCCCGCGGTCCGGTTGCGGGACTGCCGGTGCAACTCGGCGATCTGGAGCAGGAGATCACGGCGCGTGAGGCGACCGTCGTGCAGACAGGTCAACGCACCGATCTCCGCGAGGCGTTCGGCGACCGGTCTGCTGGGACGGGCCCGCTGCCAGAAGTCCGACAGCGATCCGTACGGCTGCCCCTCCTCGATCCGCGCGCACTCCTCCTCGCTGATACCGCGCACCCCGGACAGCGCGAGCCGCACGCCCCACTCCTCCTTCTCGGTCATCTCCACCGTGTGCTTCACCCTGGAGCGGTTGACGTCGACGGGCAGCACCGGCACACCCCGGCGCCGGGCGTCGGACACCAGGACGCGCTTGGGCCACATCCCGGGGTCGTGTTCGAGCAGCCCGGCCAGCAGGAACGCCGGATGGTGCGCCTTCAACCAGGCGCTCTGCAGGGCCGGTACGGCGAAGGCGACCGCGTGGGCGCGGCAGAAGCCGTAGGCACCGAAGGCCTCGACGGTCCTCCAGACCTCGTCCCGGACGGCCGCGCTGTAGCCACGCGCGTGTGCCTTCTCGTGGAACCAGTCCTTGATCCGGGGCAGTTGGTCCTTGTCGCCGAGGGCCCGCCGGGTGATCTCCGCGAAGGCCCGTGCGCAGCCGGTCAGTACATGCAGGGTCTCGATGATCTGCTCGTGCCAGATGGTCACGCCGTAGGTGTCGGCGAGCACGGGTTCGAGGTCCCGGTGCGCGTACACCGGCGTACCGCCGTGACGCGCGGCGATGTACCGCTCGGGCATGCCCCCGGCGACCGGGCCGGGGCGGAAGAGGCTGATGTCGGCGATGACGTCCTGCACGTCACGGGGTTGGAGCCGGGACAACAGGTCCTGCTGGCCCGGGGATTCCAGCTGGAACAGGCCCAGCGTCTGGCTCTCCTGGATGAGCTTGAAGGCGAACACGTCGTCGAGCGGCACCTGTTGGGGGTTGTCGAGGTCGATGCGGTTGCCGGTGGCGCGTTCGATCTCTGTGACGGCGTGGGCCATCGCGGACTGCATGCGGACGCCCAGGACGTCGAGTTTGATGTTGCCCAGCGCCTCGATCTCCTCCTTCGCGGCCATCGCCATCGGGTAGTCGCCCTGCGGGGTGGGCTGCACCGGCAACCGGTCCAGGAGCGTCGCGTCGCTGATGACCACGCCACAGGGGTGCATGGCCATGCCGTGGACCAGGGAGTCGAGCCCTTCGGCCAGCTCCCACAGCGGCCCGAACCGACCTGCCTCGCCTGCCAGTTGGCGTAGTTCGGGCAGCTCGGCGAGCGCGCTCCTGATGTCGGAGGCACGTAGATGCGGGAAGCTCTTGGCGATCCGGTCGACGTCGGCCGGGGCGATGCCGAGCGCGAGGCCGGTGTCGCGCAGCGCCCTGCGCGCGCGGTAGGTCTCGGGCATCGCGGTGACCGCCACCCGCTCCTTCCCGAACCGTTCGAAGATCGTGTCGTAGCACTCCAGGCGGCGGGCGGACTCCACGTCGATGTCGATGTCGGGCAGCGATTCGCGGCGGGTGCTCAGGAAGCGTTCGAACAGCAGGCTGTGGTCGAGCGGGTTGGCGGTGGCGATGTCCAGCGCGTGGCAGACCAGCGAACCGGCGCCGGAGCCGCGGGCGGCGACCCGGATGCCCTTGGCCCGGATGTCGGCGACGACCTGGCCGACGGCGAGGAAGTACGCGTCGTAGTTCCAGTGGGAGATGACGGCGAGCTCCTCCTCCAGCCGGTCGAGTGCCGCCCGGTCACGGTCGAGGCCGCATCGGGCCAGGCCCTCCTCACACCTCAGGCGCAGCAGCCCGGCCGCGCCGCCCGTCTCCGGTCCGGCGCCGAAGAGCGAGGGCTCCGGGAAGTGCGGGGTGCCGAGGCCTAGGTCGGCCGCCGGGTCGACGGCGCACTCGGCCGCGGTGTGCACGGTGTCCGCCATCAGTCGGCGGGCCCGGTGGGCGTCCGCTCCGGCGCACTCGGCGATCATCCGTGCCACGACCGTCATCTCCTTCTCGTCCTTGAGCCAGCGCTGTCCGCTGTCCAGGCGGCGCCGGTCGATCGGGCGCAGCAGGCGTGCCGCGTCCAGGACGTCGGCGAGGCGGTGTTGGTCCGGGTCGGCGTAGCGGACGGCGTTGGAGAGCACGGCGGTCGTCCCACTACGGTCGGCCAGGGCGAGGGTGCGGGCGGCCAGGCGGAGGGAGCCCGGAGCTGTGCCGAAACGATTCTGCGCTACGGCCTCCAACCGGACCCCCTTCCCGAAGATCTCCCGCCAGGGCGCCAGCAGCTTCATCGCGACGTCCTCCCGGCCCACCGACAGCGCCCGCACCGGCTCCGAGAGCGGCCCGAGCAGCACGGTCAGCCCGGGGCCGCCGTACTCGCGCAGCGCCTCCCACGGCACCACCGGCGCCGTACCGGACAGGGCGCCCTCGTGGGCCGCCGACGTGATGCGGCACAGCCGTGCCCAGCCCGCCCGGTCCTGGGCGAGCAGGACGAACCGCAGCGGCGGCTCGACCACGTGCGCGCCGCCGCGTGCGGGGGTGCGCGGGCGCCGTGCGGGCGGCGGGGGTGCGAGGGCCTCCACCGCGAGGTCGATGCCGAAGATCGGCCGGACGCCGTCCTTCGCGCAGGCCTGCGCGAAGCGGACGGCGCCGGTGACCGTGTCCCGGTCGGTGAGCGCGAGCGCCGCCATGCCCTGCTCGGCCGCCCGGCCGACGAGCTGCTCAGGGTGGGAGGCGCCGTAGCGGGCGGAGTAACCGGACGCGACGTGCAGATGGGCGAAGCCCGCCATGCCGCACCTCCATCACTCCACCCCTTTTCGGCCATCCGCCCGATATGTTCATCGCACGCCCGTTCGATTACTCTAGCCCCATCAGCCCCGGTCAGCGACCTCATTCGAACACGTAAACGATTCCCTGGGGAGGTGTGCGGTGGCCGAAACAGACACCACTCCGTCAGCTCCCCGCGCGGGCCGGGAAGTTGGCGGAGAAATGTTTTCCGAACACATGTACGGCATCCGTTCGGCCCCTTCCCGCTGCGTGAAGACCCGGCCGCCGAGACCGTGGGGCCATGACAGAGACCCCGGGTGCCGGTACGTCCCGTACGTCCTTCTTCGGTGAGGTGAAGGACGCGGTCACCCTGCGGGCCGGTCTGCTCGTCGTCGGTGTGGTCGCCCTTCAGCTGCTCTTCATCGCCTCCTACGTAGGGGCGCTGCACAATCCGAAGCCCAGGGACGTGGCTTTCGGGGTCGTCGCTCCCCAGGTCACCGCCGAGCAGACGGTGGCCCGGCTGAAGCAGCTGCCCGGCTCACCGCTCGCCCCGCGCGCGGTGTCCGACGCGGCGACCGCGCGGAGGCAGATCCTGGACCGGGACATCGACGGCGCTCTCGTCATCGACACGCGCGGCACCAAGGACACGCTCCTGGTCGCCACCGGCGGCGGCACCGTCCTCGCGACCACCCTGGAAACCATCACCACCGGCCTGGAGAGGACCGAGCAGCGCACGGTCCGGACGGTGGACGTGGCGCCGGCCTCGTCCCAGGACTTCGACGGGCTGTCGTCGTTCTACCTGGTCGTCGGCTGGTGTGTCGGCGGCTATCTGTGCGCCTCGATCCTGGCGATCAGCACTGGTGCCCGGCCCGCCAACCCGCGCCGCGCGGTGATCCGGCTGGTCACCATGGCGCTGGTCGCGATCGTCGGCGGTCTCGGCGGCGCGGTGATCGTCGGGCCGATCCTGGGCGCGCTGCCGGGCAGTGTCCTGGCGTTCTGGGGGCTCGGCGCGCTGATCACGTTCGCCGTGGGGGCCGCGACTCTCGGGCTTCAGGGGATCTTCGGGGTCGTGGGCATCGGTCTGGCGATCCTGCTGGTGGTGATCGCGGGCAACCCGAGCGCGGGCGGTGCCTTCCCGCTGCCGCTGCTGCCGCCGTTCTGGAACGCGATCGGGCCCGCGCTGCCACCGGGCGCCGGGACCTGGGTGGCGCGCTCGATCGCCTACTTCAAGGGCAACGCCGTGACCGGCCCGCTGCTGGTCCTGTCGGCCTGGGCGCTCGCCGGGATCGTCGTCACCCTGCTGGCGGCGACGCTGCGCCGGAAACACGAGGATCTCCTGGACCGACCCACGTTGTCAGACCCGTCTGCAACCCTGGACGCATGATCAGCACCCTCGCCGTCGAGAACTACCGCTCCCTGCGCCGCCTGATCGTCCCGCTGACGCGACTGAACGTGATCACGGGGGCGAACGGCACGGGCAAGTCGAGCCTCTACCGCTCGCTGCGCCTGCTCGCCGCGTCCGCGCGCGGGGGCGCCGTCGCCGCGCTCGCGCAGGAGGGCGGACTGCCGTCGGTGCTGTGGGCGGGCCCGGAGAAGATCAGCCGCGCGGTGCGCGAGGGCACGCATCCCGTGCAGGGCACGGTCCGCTCGGGCCCGGTCAGTCTGCAACTGGGCTTCGCGGGCGACGAGTTCGGGTACGCGGTCGACTTCGGGCATCCCAGCCCCGCCCCCGGTGCGGGCAGCGCCCCCTCCATGTTCAACCTCGACCCGGAGATCAAACGCGAGTCCATCTGGAGCGGCCCCGTCCTGCGCCCGGCCTCCGTCCTCTCCGACCGCGCGGGAGCCGCCGTCAAACTCCGCGGCGCGGGTGGCGGTTGGTCCCGGGCCCACGGCACCCTGCGCCCGTACGACAGCATGCTCGGCGAACTGGCCGACCCGCAGCACGCCCCCGACGTCCTGGCGGTGCGGGAGTTCATCAGGTCCTGGCGGTTCTACGACCATGTCCGCACCGACGCGGACGCCCCGGCCCGGGCCGACCGGATCGGCACCCGGACACCCGTGCTCAGCGGTGACGGCTCCGACCTGGCCGCCGCCCTCCAGACGATCCGGGAGATCGGTGACGCCGAGGCGCTGGACGCCGCCGTGGACGCGGCCTTCCCCGGCAGCCGGGTCCACATCGCCGACCTCGGCGGACGCTTCCAGCTCGCCCTGCGCCAGCACGGGTTGCTGCGCGTACTCACCGCCACCGAACTGTCGGACGGCACCCTGCGCTATCTCCTGTGGGCGGCTGCGCTGTTGACACCCCGGCCACCGTCGCTGCTGGTGTTGAACGAGCCGGAGACGAGCCTCCACCCGGATCTGATCCCGCCGCTCGCCGATCTGATCCTCACCGCCACCAAGGACACCCAGATCATCGTGGTCACCCACGCCCGACCGCTCGCGGACGCCCTCCAGAAGGGCGCGATACGGCACCGTCTCGACGTCAACTCCATAGAGCTGGTGAAGGAGTTCGGGCAGACGACGGTGGCAGGTCGCGAGGGCCCGCTCGACGAACCGCTGTGGTACTGGCCCAAGCGCTGAGCCAACCCCCGGTCCGTAGGCGAAAGTCCCGCCCCCTCGCGCGCGGGGGCGGGACCTCACCGTCGTACTACAACCGTCGTACTACCGCTGCTCAGCCGATCTGCGCGCCGAACGTCGACAGCGCCTCGGTGACCGGCTGGAAGAAGGTCTCGCCGCCCGAGGTGCAGTCGCCGCTGCCGCCGGAGGTGAGGCCGATCGCCGCGTCGCCGTCGAACAGCGAGCCGCCGCTGTCACCGGGCTCGGCGCAGACGTCGGTCTGGATGAGGCCGTTGACGATGTCGCCGTTGCCGTAGTTCACGGTGGCGTCCAGGCCGGTGACCGTGCCGGTGTGGACCTGGGTCGTCGAGCCACTCCGGGTCACCTTCTCGCCGACCGTCGCGGCGGCGGCGTGGGTGATGGCCTGCGAGGAGCCGTTGTAGAGGTCGACCGCGCTCGGGTGGGCGACATCCGAGGTGTACTTGACCAGGCCGAAGTCGTTGTCCGGGAAGCTGGACTGCTCGTTCGTGCCGATCTCGTTGCCGCTGGAGTCGGACCAGGTGGAGATGGCCTCGGTGCAGTGCCCGGCGGTGATGAAGTACGGCGCGCCGCCCTTGACCACGTTGAAGCCGAGCGAACACCGCCCGCCCGAGCCGGAGATGGCGTCACCGCCCGCGATGAAGGGCTTGAACTCCCCCTTGGTGCGCTGGAGTTCGGCCTTGCCGCCGAGCCCGTCGACGACCTTGCTGAGCTTGGTCCACTCGGCGTCGGAGACCGTGCGGTCCGCAGTGACGACGACCTTGTTGGTGGTGGGGTCGGTCGCCCACGAGGTGCCGGGGATCGTCGCGTCCTGCTTGAGGGTCGTCCGGGCGCTCGTCAGCTCGGCGAGGGAGTTCTCGACGATTCTCGCCTTGGCGCCGGCCGCCTCGACGGTGTCGGCCGCGTTCTCGTCGAGCACGTTGACCACGAGGCTCTTGGTCTTCGCGTCGTAGAACGTGCCGGCCGCGTCGGTGCCGAGGCTCTCGCCGATCGTCGAGGCGAGCTTTCCGGCCGCGAGGGCCGAGAGGGTGTGGGGTGCGGCCGCCGGCGTGGTCTCGCTGGCGTTCGCACTCTGCAAGGTGACTCCCGCGACGACCAGTGCGGCTATGCCCGCGCCTGCCACGGCCACCCGTCGCCTGGGTATGCGTCGGTGCTTCAACTCGTGTCCTCCTGTGGGGGGTCGGCCCGCCAGGTTATGGGGACCCGACCGGCCGAAAGGTAGGTTGACGAGCACCTACTCTTCCTAATCTCACAGGGAGCGCACAAGGTCGACTTCAGGTCGTGCGGGGAACGCGGTTGCACGCCCCCTCGACTTGAATGTTCACGGTCATCCCAGGCCGTTCGCACTGCAAACACTGGGTGCGAGCGCCGCTCATCAGCCGGTGAGGTCTAGTCCTGTCTTGAAATCGCCCCATCGGAGTCCGGATCCGACTGAGGCTCGGCGGGCGGAAGTTGCTCCTGCACCGGTTGCGGCGCCACAGCGGCAACCGGCGCCGCGGGAGCAACGGACGCTGCGGGCACGGCAGGTGCGGGCGCGGCAGGTGCGGGCGCGACAGGTGCGGCCGGAGCCGGGGCCGCGCGTTCCAGGAAGCGCAGCAGCTCGACCGGGAAGGGCAGGACGAGCGTCGAGTTCTTCTCGGCCGCGACCGCCACCACCGTTTGCAGCAGCCGGAGTTGGAGTGCGGCGGGCTGCTCCGACATCTGCTCGGCGGCCTCGGCGAGTTTCTTGGAGGCCTGCAACTCGGCGTCCGCGTTGATGATCCGGGCCCGGCGTTCACGGTCGGCCTCGGCCTGCCGGGCCATCGAGCGCTTCATCGTCTCCGGCAGTGACACGTCCTTGATCTCGACCCGGTCGATCTGCACGCCCCAGCCGATGGACGGGCTGTCGATCATCAACTCCAGTCCCTGGTTGAGCTTTTCGCGGTTGGAGAGCAGATCGTCGAGGTCGCTCTTGCCGATGATGGACCGCAGCGAGGTCTGCGCCATCTGCGAGACGGCGAACCGGTAGTCCTCGACCTGCACCAACGCGTCCGCCGCGTCGACGACCTTGAAATAGACGACCGCGTCGACGCGCACGGTCACGTTGTCGCGGGTGATGCCCTCCTGCGCGGGCACGGGCATCGTCACGATCTGCATGTTGACCTTGCGGAGCTTGTCCACGAACGGGACGACCATCGTGAAGCCGGCCCCGCGCACTTCGGGCCGCAGCCTGCCGAGCCGGAACACCACACCCCGCTCGTACTGTTTGACGACCCGCGCCGCCGCCATCGTGTACACCACTCCGACGGACGCGAGCGTCACTCCCGCCGCCACCAGCTCCTCGACCATCACGGCCCCCCAGGGTCCGACGTGGTGCATCAGGTGCCTTCTCCGATACCCACGACGGTAACTCCGTGTGCCGCACAAGAGCGAGCCCCCGCACGCCAGTTGCGTACGGGGACTCGCTTCGCCGCCGGCTGCAGTCCGGAGCGGAAGTGATTCAGGCGGGCGTCAGCCGACGCTCACGCCGTAGTAGCTCAGCGCCTCGGTGACCGGCTGGAAGAAGGTCGTGCCGCCGGAGGTGCAGTTGCCGCTGCCGCCCGAGGTCAGACCGTAGGCCACGGTGCCGGAGTACAGGGGCCCGCCACTGTCGCCGCCCTCGGCGCAGACGGTGGTCTGGATCATCTGGTACACCACGTCGCCGCTGCCGTAGTTGACGGTGGCGTTCAGTGCCGTGACCCGGCCGCTGTGCGTGCCGGTGGTGGAGCCACGACGGTAGACGGTCGTGCCCACGCTCGGCGTGGCCGCGCTGGAGATGGTCTGGGTGCCGACCGAGCTCGGGTGCGCGGCCGAGCCGGTGTAGCGCACCAGCGCGAAGTCGTTGGTCGGGAAGCTGTAGCCGACGTTGGTGCCCAGCACCGTGCTCTGCCCGGAGTTGGAGTACCAGGTGGAGGCGACCTCACCGCAGTGGCCGGCGGTCAGGAAGTAGTACGTGCTCCCGCTGTGCACGTTGAAGCCGAGCGAGCAGCGGTAGCCGCCGCCGTAGATGGCGTCGCCACCGGTGATCAGCCGCTTGAACTGACCCGCCGTGTGCTTGATGGTGAGCGCGCCGGCGGAACTGCCCGCCTGCGACTTGATCTTCGCGATCTCGGCCTGGGAGACCGTGCTGTCGACGGTGACGACGACACGGTTCGTCTTGCTGTCGACCGCCCAGGCGGTGCCCGGGACATCGGCCTTGAGCACGGACGAGTTGGCCGCGGAGAGCTGCGTCGCGCTGAACGTCTGCGCATCGCTGGCGCTCGCGGTGGGGACGGCGAACGCGGCAGCGGCGGCGAATCCGGTGGCCACGGCGATCAGCCTGGTCCGTCTCGCGATTCCGCTGCGGGGGGTGGTGCGCTTGATCCTCACGTTTCGTTCCCTCCTAGGGGAATTCGGGGGCCCGCGTGGGGTCGGGGCCCGTGAGGCGCAGTCAGGGTCGGCCGTCCGGTTTTCGAACACGCCGTGCTCCTGACAAGCGCTGTGGGGGAGTATTCGGCCGCCCGCCCGATGGGCGCAAGGGCGCCTTTCGGCCGTACGACCTTCAACTGGCCCACGATCTACGCGAGTTGATCACCCGGACGCGGTGGGCCGAAACCCGGCCCGCCGCAGGTCAGCGCCCCACCTGCCGAAGGATGCGCTCCCCCGCCTCGATCGCGAGGCCCAGCGTATTCCCGGGCGGCGGGAAAGGGCAGATGAAATGTTCGGCGAACGCGCACGGCGGGAGCACGGACCGGTTGAAGTCGACCGTCGTGCGCCCCTCGTCATCGGGCGCCGCCGGGTACAGGAACCGGAACCGGTAACTGCCGTCCCCACTCGTGGAGTCGGCGAACACCGCCCACAACTTCCCGTCGGCCTGCACCGCCACCTGCAAGGTCACCTCCAACCCGTCGAGCCGGAAGGCGAGTTCACCCGCGAGCCCGAGCCCGCGTTCGACACCGTCCGCCGCGTCGACCCGCACGGTGCGCCGTGTGTCGTACGGCGTGAAGCGCCCCGGCACCGACCAGCGCGGCCGGTACGGCGTGACCTCGACACCCCGGAACGCGCGGTGCGCCGCCGAGCCGGGGTCGTAGTCGCGCACGCACCAGGCACCCTCACGGATCAGGACGGTCAGTCGGCGCTCGCCGAGGCCGACGCGGGCCGTGCTCACCGGGCCGGTGTCCACGCCGAGGCGGACCGAGCCGGTGAAGGGTTCCCCGTCGAGGGTCAGTCCGTCGGCCGCCGTCGCGGTGAGGACCACCAGACCGGCATCGGCATCGACGTCACCGTCGAGGACCCATACACCGGGGATGCCCGGAAGGTGACCGTCCGGATGGTCCTCCAGCCAGTGCGTGCCGGTGAGGGCTAGGGGCCCGTAGGGGGCCGACACGGTCTCCATCCGCCGCTCGTGCCACTGCTGCCACTCGTCGGCCGCGTCCGAGGTCATGCCGTCAGCTCCATCGTCGTGCGCTCAGCCCTGTCGTCGTACGGTCACCCCTCCCCCGCCGGGTCGGGGAGCCCGAGATGTGAGCGCAGGGTGGTACCCCGGTATTCCGTGCGGAACGCGCCGCGTTCCTGGAGCAGCGGCACCACCCGGTCCACGAACTCGTCGAGGCCGCCCGGGGTGAGATGCGGGACGAGGATGAAGCCGTCGGCGGCGTCCTGGCGTACGAAGGTCTCCAGCTCGGCGGCGACCGCCTCCGGGGTACCGATGAAGGACTGCCGGCCGCTCGCCTCGATCACGGTCTGCCGGATGGACAGCCCCTTCTCGCGGGACAGCGCCCGCCATTTCTCGGCCATCGCGACGGTGTCGCCGCGCCGGGTCCGCCCCTGGGTGAGCGACGCGTTCGGCACCGGGTCGAAGTCGGGGAACGGGCCGTCGGGGTCGTAGGAGGAGAGGTCCGTGCCCCAGATCTGTTCCAGGGCGAGGATCGCGTTCTGCGGGGAGACCTGCTGCCGCCGGATCTCGGCGGCCCGCTCCTGCGCCTCGGCCGCCGTGTCACCGAGGACGACGCTGACGCCGGGCATGATCTTGAGATCGTCCACGCTACGGCCGTACTTGGCGAGGCGTCCCTTCACGTCGGCGTAGAAGGCGCGGCCGTCCTCCAACGTGCCGTGTCTGGTGAAGATGACGTCGGCGGTCCGCGCCGCGAACTCCCGCCCCTCCCCCGAGTCCCCGGCCTGGATGACGACCGGGTGCCCCTGCGGTGAGCGCGGCACGGTGAACTCGCCCGCGATGTCGAAGTGTTGGCCTCGGTGGGCGAAGGGGCGGGAGAGTCCGTCGGAGGTCCAGGAGTCCCACAACTCCCTTGCTACGGCGACGAATTCGGCCGCCCGCGCGTAGCGGTCCGCACGATCCAGGTATCCCCCGCGCCGGAAGTTCTCGCCGGTGAAGGCGTCGGAGGAGGTCACCACGTTCCAGGCGGCCCGGCCGCCGCTGAGGTGGTCCAACGTGGCGAGTCTGCGGGCGAGTTCGTAGGGCTCGTTGAAGGTCGCGTTGACCGTGGCGGCCAGCCCGATGCGTGAGGTGACGGCGGCGAGCGCGTTGAGGACGGTGAGGGCCTCCGGGCGTCCGACGACGTCCAAGTCGTGGATACGGCCCTTGTGTTCGCGCAGTCGCAGCCCCTCGGCGAGGAAGAAGAAGTCGAAGAGGCCGCGTTCGGCGGTGCGGGCGAGATGCTCGAAGGAGGAGAAGCCGATCTGGGACTTCGACCGCGGATCGGCCCACACGGTGGTGCTGTTGACGCCGGGGAAGTGCGCGGCCAGGTGGATCCGCTTGCGAGAAGGCCTCGGTACGGTCATGACGCTCCCCCTGTCACGGCGTACTGGTTGGCGGGCCGGGCCAGACCCAGGTGCTCTCTGAGCGTGCTGCCCGGGTAGAACGTGCGGAACAGGCCCCGGTGTTGGAGCAACGCCACCGTGCCGTTGACGAGCCGCTCCAGATCGCGGCGGGGTTCGACGGGGGTGAGGTGGAAGCCGTCGACGGTGCGGTCGCCGTGCCAGCCGGCGATCAACTCCGCGAGGTCGACCGGACCGCCCCGGTACAACGGGCCGTGCGCGGTCTGCCGGGGGCCGCCCCCGCCGTGACCCGGCTCGGCCGCGTGCTCGCCGTCGCCGAGGTCGACGACGAGACTCACCAGGACCCGCAGGGTGTCGGGATCCCGGCCGAACTTCTCGGCGAACGCCCGCAGTTCGGCCCGTACGGCGCCGGCCTGCGCGGAACTCGCCGCGCGGACGAGCGCCACATCGGCGTACCGGGCGGCCGTCCGCCGGGCCTGGCCCTCGGTGGCGTCGACCACGCGGACCGGATGGCCCTGCGGCGGTCTGGGCACGATCGAGGGGCCCTTGACAGAGAACTCCGAGCCCTCGAAGTCGACGTGATGCAGCTTTTCGCGGTCGACGAAACGGCCGGTGACGGTGTCCCGTATCTCGGCGTCGTCCTCCCAGCTGTCCCACAACTGGGCGGCCACCTCGGCGACTTCACCGGCTTCCTGCCACAACGCGTCGGCGGGCGCGGCGTGCCGGCGGCCGAAGAGGCGGGCCTCGCCCTCGGTGGTCGACACATCGAGCCGCCAGCCGGCCCGGCCCCGGCTGACCCAGTCGAGGGTCGCGACCGCGGCCTGCACATGGAAGGGCTCGGTGTGCGTGACGGTCACCGTGGGCACCAGGCCGATCCGGCTGGTCACCGGGGCGACCCGGGACAGGACGGCGAGGGCGTCGGGTCCTGGGCGCGCGAAGGTGTCGTCGAGCGTCACGAAGTCGAGGCCGCCGCTCTCGGCGAGCCGCGCCAACGCGACGTAGGAGTCGGCGTCGTAGGCCGACCGCTGGTCGACGGCGGCGGCCAGATGCAGGCCCCGGCCGTGCGAGGAGGTCATGGGAGGGAAGCCTTCCTGTCGTTCGGGAGCGCCTCGGAGAGGGCCAAGTCCTCGATGAGGCCCGGGACTTCACAAGCCTGGGACTTCACAAGCTCGGGACTTCACAAGCTCGGGGCTACGCGGAGGCCTGACACGCGAGGTCGCGCAGGAACGCCAGCACGGCCCGTGCGGTGGCGTCGTTCTGCCGGAAGGCGGGGCCGCCGGTGCGCGGCCGGGTGAACGCGCCGGGCGTCCGTACGTCGGTGTAGGGCCCGAGCGCGAACCGCCGGGGGTGCGGCTGTCCGTCCCGGTCGAGGATCCGCCCGTCGGTGCGGTCCACCCGCAGCAGCCCTTCGGGAGTCTCCACCACGGCCCCGTCGGCGTGCAGTTGACGCAGCAGCGGATCGACGGACCGCCCCACCGTGGGCTCGGGCAGCCGCGCCTCGACCAGCGCCCGCGCCTCGATCGTCACGCCCGGCACGGTCGCGCTCGACGCGCGGAACACCCCGTCCTCGGCGGTGACGGCCATGTCCGCACCGACGAACCGCACGAGGCCGGCCCGGGACAGCGCGAGCAGTTGACGCAGCCGGGGTCCGGGCGGCCCGGAGGCGAGATAGCTGAAGAAGCCGTGCCACCAGGGCCCGACGTCGCCGAGCCGGATCAACTGCACGTAGACGGAGAGCAGTCCGAGGAAGACCGCCAAGTCCGGGCTGTTGGAGGGATCGTGACGGCGACTCAGATCGCCCTCGATGTAGGCCCGTAGCCCGTCCTGGAACTCCTCCTCCGACGCGTACCGCACCCCGTCCAGCGGCCGGTCGAGCGCCGCGAGGTCGAGCCGGTCGGCGGGGTCGGGCACCGCGGACGCCACGAGGGCCTCGCGCTCGGCCGCCTCCCCGGCCGCGTACTTCTCCTCGAAGTCGGTCCAGGCGATCGCCGTCCGCTCGGGGTGCACACCGAACAGCCGGTGGTAGTGCGCGAACCCCAACTCCTTCTCGATCAGCGGCCATACGTCCCGCCGGAAGTCGAAGCCCCCCGGCAGCGCGAGTATCGCGTCGACCTCGGCGGGCCCGAAGAACCGTGGCAGCGGCGGCCGTTCACCGCTCCACTCGTAACCGATCTTCGAGTGGTACGGCACTCCGCGCCGCGACCCGACGTACAGCACCGGCTCCTGCCCCGAGGGGACGTAGGTGTCACCGTCGTAGCGTCCGCCACGGCCCTCCGTCAGCAGCACCATCAGGTCGACGAAGGCGAGGCCGAAGCCGCGGACGAGGACGGGTTCGCCGGGGGCGAGGGAGGTCAGGTCGCTGTCGGCGGTGAAGTCGGGCGGCAGATGGACGAGGTCGTGGGCGCGGGCGTACGCCGCCAACTCGCGCTGGTCCTCGTCGAGTTCGGCGTCGAGGTGACCGAGGGCGAGGACGACGAGGTCGGCGAGGAGCGGGTCCGGGCTGCCCTCCAGCCACACCTGCTGGCGTCCTTCGCGCGGCCCGCTCACCCGGAGGGCGCGTCGCGGGTGGTGGTGGACGGTGACGCCCGGCGGCAGGGCGGCGACGGCTTCCTCGTGCACCCAGCGCAGGTAGGAGCCCTGGAGCTGGCGGTCGGCGAAGGTGCTGCCCTCGATGGCGGCCCATTCGTGCAGCGTGGGACCGGGGCGCACGGGACCCGCCATGACCACCGTCTCGTCGGTGAACATGGTGACGTCCTCGGCGTGCGAGTTCATCCACAGCAGCGGGGACTGGGCCGCGCGCCAGATACGGCCGGCGCCCGGCGGATGGGGGTCGACCAGGTGGATGTCGAGGCCTTCGACGCCCGAACTGGCGTACAGATCAGGCGCGTTGGCCGCGATGCGCTCGATGAGGCCGGTCCCCCGCGGCCCGGCCCCGACGATCACGAGTGAGAGCCTTGTGCTCGGGGCGGCGGATACGGGGGTGGGAAGGTCGGAAGACATGCGAAGACTCCGTGACGTGAGCAACACGGGCGAATGCCTTCACACAGGGCGCCTTGCGGCACCGTACGGCCGAGCCCCTCAGCAGGACCGTCCACCGACTGTACGGCGCCGTTTCCCCTCGGTGTCAAGGAAGTCCACACTGTGAGCAGTACGTCTCATCTCGGTTGACGCCCCACCGGATGCCTGTTCCACTTATCCCATGTATTCGCAGCAGTGGCTGGTCAAGCGCTCCCACATCGACCTCGGTCGAGTGTGGTCCTCTTCCTGTTGAGCTGACCCACTGCGCGTCCCGGTCGCCTGAATCTCCCTCTGACCGTGCGCTTCACGTGTTCTCCCGCTCCACCCGTTCCGCCTTCACACACCCCTCCCCTCGGGTTCCGTCCGCACTTCCTCCACCACGCCTACCGCGTCAGGGCGGCCGTACGCCGTCGTGGTGCCGCCCGGACCCCGATCACCCGGTCCATCAGCGCCCCCAGCACGTCCCGTACGGAATCGCGGTTCCGCGCGTCGCACTCCAGCACGGGCACATCGGCACCCAGTCCCAGCGCCTCCCGGACCTCGTCCACGTCGAACCGGTCCGCGCCGTCGAAGCGGTTCACCGCGAGGACGAACGGCGCGCCCTGCGACTCGAAGTAGTCGACCGCCGGGAAGCAGTCCTCGATCCGCCGGGTGTCCACGAGGACCACCGTGCCGAGCGCGCCCTCCACCAGGTCGTCCCAGAGGAAGGAGAACCGGTCCTGCCCGGGCGTCCCGAACAGATACAGCGCGATCGTCGGGTCGAGCGTGATCCGCCCGAAGTCGAGGGCGACGGTCGTGGTGGTCTTCGCCTCGACCCCCACCAACGAGTCGACGCCAACGGAGACTTCGGTGATCGCCGCCTCCGTGT
This sequence comes from Streptomyces prunicolor NBRC 13075, assembly GCF_000367365.1. Taxonomy (GTDB): domain Bacteria; phylum Actinomycetota; class Actinomycetes; order Streptomycetales; family Streptomycetaceae; genus Streptomyces; species Streptomyces prunicolor. The sequence continues at coordinate 169,997 of NZ_BARF01000050.1, forward strand.
CGAGGGGTTCGATCTCCGAAATGGCCCCGATGAACGTGGTCTTGCCGACCCCGAGGCCGCCGCTGACCACGATCTTCACGGCCAGCGGCACGATCTTGTCAGAGCGCCCGGACATGGTCCCTGATCCTTTCGAGCATCGGGAGCGGCAGCTCCGCGGGTTGCCGACAGGCGAGTTGCCCGGCGACGACGAGGTCGGAGATGAGCACCTTGGCCACTCCGAGGGGTACGCCGACCCGGTGCGCCACCTCGGCGACGGTCGTCGGCTGTTCGCACACCGCGACGATGTGGCGCCGCTCGAACGTGAGCGACGGATCCGGCACGCCGACGGCGACGACCAGCGTCTCCAGCCGCAAGTCGGCCTGGAGAGGCTCGGACCGGCCGCCGGTGATGATGAACGGCCGGACGAACGTCGCGTCCTCGTCAGGTTCTACGTCCCTGGGCTGTTCACCGTTCACCGTGGCAACGCCTGCCGCAGATCGGCGATGAGCGTCGGGGTGAGCAGATCACCCGCCCGCTCCGCGAGCACCGCCATCTCGTAGCCGACGAGGCCCAGTTCACCGCTGCTGTCGGCGAGGACGCCGAGACAGCTGCCGTCCCGGATCGCCGAGACGAGCAGGAAGCCCCGGCCCATCTCGATCATGATGAGCTTGACCCCGTCGAAGCTGTACCGCTTGGACGCGCTGCGCGCCAGGCTGCTCAATCCCGAGACGATCGCGGCGAGATGGTCGGCCTCGGTGCGGCCGAGCCCGTCCGACACGGCGATCAGCAGCCCGTCGGAGGAGACGGCGACCGCGTCGCGTACGCCGTCGGTGCTCTTGACGAAGTTGGCGAGCAGCCAGTTGAAGGTCCGCGAGTCGTGCGGGGTGTCGACGGTGGTCACTTGGCATCACCCTCGCTGTGTCCGGCGGACTTCTTGGCCCGCTCCTTCTCCTTCTCCACGCTGATGCCGCCGCGCATGTGCGCGCTGCGCAGGATGGAGAGCATTCCGGAGACTTCCTCGGGGCTGCGGTCAGTGGTCGGTCCGGTGGGCGCCGGGCGGCTGGGCCGGTCCGTCTCGGTGACGGCCTCCGAGATCGCGCTGCGCTGGGGCCGCTTGACGAGTCCGTTGCGGGTACGGGAGGCGGAGGTGCCGCCCTTGGCGCCGGAGGCCTTGTTCTCGACGGGCTTCGACCCGGCCGTGACGGTCACCGGCTCCACGGCGTCCTCCTCGTTGCGCGGCGCCGGCAGCACCGGCTTGTCCGCGGCCTTGCCCTGTGGGGCCTCCGTCAACAGCCCCGCGGGGATCAGCACCCGGGCGACCACACCGGCCGCCGGTGCCTCGCCGAGCCGTACCTCGATGCCGCACTTGCGGGCGAGCGCGCCGACCACGAAGTGGCCCAGGAAACGGGTGGGTTCGGCCATGAAGCTGGCGGTGCCGGAGAGCCGTACGTTGGCCTCGGCGAGGGCCTGGTTGTCCATGCCGAAGCCGTGGTCGACGATCGCGACGAGATAGCCGGCGCTGGTGCGCCGCCCCTCGATCTCCACATCGGAGTCCGGCGGCGAGAAGCTCAGCGCGTTCTCCACCAACTCGGCGAGCAGATGGGCGATTTCGACCACGACGGAGCCGGTGACGAACGCGGGCTCGATCCGGCGCAGGGTGACCCGGCGGTACTCCTCGACCTCGGACAGCGCGGCGCGCAGCACGTCGTTGACGGCCAGCGGCGTGGACCAGGGGCGGGGGCTGGACTCTCCGGCGAGCACGAGGAGGCTTTCGGCGTTGCGGCGCATACGGGTGGCCAGGTGGTCGAGTTCGAAGAGGTTGGCGAGGGTCGCGGGGTCGGCGTCCTCGTGCTCCAGCTTGTTGATGAAGCTGATCTGACGGCGTACCAGGTTCTGGTTGCGACGCCCCAGGCTCACCAGCGAGTCGGTGGCGTTGCGCCGCAACACGGCCTGTTCGGTGGCGAGTTCGAAGGCGGACCGCTGCACCCGGTCGAACGCGTCGGCCACCTCCCGCACTTCGGCCCCGGCCCGGTCGGCGACGACCAGCGGAGCGGGCGGCTGCGGCGCCGCCCCGGACGACCCGTCCTGTACGGCGGCCACGGCCTGCGGCAGCCGGCTGCCGGCCACCTCCCGTGCCTGCCGGGCGAGTTCGACGAGCGGCGAGGAGACGGACCGTACGCAGTCGAGGGCCAGCGCGCCGAGCGCGACGACCGTGGCGAGGGCGAGCAGCAGGAACAGCAGCAGGTCGCGCTGGGCCGAACTCTCCAACTGGGCGGCGCGGTTCTCGACATCGGTGCCGAGGGTGATCTGGACGTTCCGCATCCCGTTGATGGTGGAGGTCATCGAGTCCCACCAGGCCATGGGCGGGATCGCGCTCGACTTCAGCTTCCCGGTGCCGTGCACCGCCTTGCTCTCGTACGCCAGCGCGCGCTCGGCGTCGGGCGTGGTCAGGGCGGTGTTCAGGCGCCGTTCCTGCACGGCGGTGGCCGAGCGCGGGAAGACGTCGAGGGCGGCGAGCCGTCCGGCGCGGATTTCCATGAACCGGCTGTAGTCGTCGCCGCGGAACTTCCCGGCACGTACCGAGCCGAGCACGATGGCGCGCTCCTCGCCGGTGAACTCCTTGGCGTTGCCGAGGACTTGGAGCGCCTGGTAGGCGTCGCGCAGCTTGCCGTCGTGGACGTCTTCGAGGCCGAGGTCGAGCCGGTCGAGGACGGTGATGGTGTTGGTGAAGTAGTCGAAGGTGTCCTTCACCACGCCGCTGCCGTCGTCGGCGTCCTTGCGGATCCCGGCGAGCCCGTCGAGCCGGCCGAGGGACTCGCGCACGGAACCGGCGGCGGAGTCCTCACGCCCCTTCAGGGCCACGTCCAGTTGCTCGCGCGCGGCGTCGGTCGCCTTGCGCTGCGTGGGCAGCTTGGCGCTGAACTGCCGTACGCCACCGACGTATCCGGTGGTGAGTCCGCGCTCCTTCTGCAGTTCGTGGACGAGTCCCTGGAGGGTGATTTCCAGGCGGGCGTTGTCGGCGGTCGCGGAGGCGTTGCGATAGGCGGAGATCTGGTCGGCGGCCGCGATACCGAGCAGGGCGAGCAGGACCGCGAGGGCGAGGATCAGAATCCTCAGCAGCCTGGTGCGGATGCTCGTGGTCGCTTTTGTTGTGACGTCCACTGAAGTGCCTTAAGTGGGTGGCGAGTTGATCGGGTTCGAGCAAGCTCGATCGGGGATCGAACCCGGGGCAGAAATGGTTCTGCTCCCGCCCAACGACACGCACGGCACACCGGTCACCGGATCATGTTTTTGTTTTACCACCCTGAAACAGGGACGGCCCGACCTCGCAGGTCATCCAAGATCCCCAAGTGCCGCGTATACAACGGCGATGACGACCCGTCACGGTCAACAGATCACGGCGCCTGGCATATTCAGCAGTCGCAGCACGACAGACATTCACAACATTCGCAGCATTCGCACGCGTCGCAGCACGAGCAATCACAGCTGGAGCAGCACCCCTCGCGCCGCCGCCCCGACCACGGCCCCTCGAACTCGTCGGCGCAGCACACCTTGCAGGTGCAGCACAGCCCGAGGGCTACGGCGCACCCGGCCCAGAACCCGCGCCTGTCGGGCCGCGGGGGCTCACCGCCGTAGGGATTGCCGTCGTGCCGCGGATCGCCCGGCAGATACGGAGTCTGCGGCGGTCCGAAGGCACCCTGCGACTCCGGCACACGCCCATGCCCGACCCCCGTGCCATGCCCGACCCCCGTGCCGTGCCCGACCCCGGTGCCGTGCCCGCACGACTGTGTCCCGAAGGCCCGGTCCACCGAGCGCCCCAGTTCGTGCGCGAGGAGCAGGTGCGCCAGCTTGCCGTCGGTGAAGGACGTCTCCCGCAGCGCGAGCCGTATCCCGTGCAGCGCGTCGTCGGCGAGCCGCCGGGCCTCGGCGAGCGGGGTGCCGGTCGCGGTGAGGGGATTCCAGGCACCGGCCGTCGCATCCGCCTCCCTGTCCTCCACGGCGTCCAGGAGATGCGCGAGCCGCCCGAAGAGGCGTCCGGCCTCGGCGAGCGGTACGGCGTTGCCGGGCCGTCCGGCCAGGATCGCGGTGTGCGCGAAGGCGGCGGCGGTGGCGGTCTCGGTCGGTTCGGTGACGGTGAGGATCGGGGTACCGGGCCCGGCGAGCGTCTCGATGCCGAGTTGCCGGTCCACGGCGTCGACGAGGACACCGGCGTCGAACCCGACGGCGGAGCCGGTACGCGCCCCGGCCCGCCCCCAGCTCCCGGCGACCCGCCGCGCGGCCAGCGCCACCGGCCTACGGGCCAGCAGCCCGTCCCGGTCGGCGACATGGTCACGCACCTTGGCGGAGGCGAGCACCAGCGATACGGCTGCCGCGAGCCGCGCCCCCTCGCCCTGCGCGACGGACGCGGTCCGCATCCCGCGCAGGGGGCAGGGCCCGGCCGTACGACGCCATCCGCCGCCCGCACGCTCGACCTGAGCCTCCGTCAGGACCGAGAGGAGCAGACCGTCGTAGTTCGTGACAATCCTCGCGAACTGCCCGTGGTCCCCGCGCAGCGCGAGACACAGCCCGCACAAATGCGCCATCCACTGGGACTTGAGGTTCTCACCGAGCCGATGACTACAAGGCCGGACCATTCCGAACACGACAACCCCCCGTGGCGTGAACGACATCTGACTGGGCATCTGGAGATCGACAGGGCAGCTGACCGGGCGTTGAGCAGCCGCATCGCATCGACCACCCCGTTCACCCGTACGCACCAGCCATCACCCGGACGCCGTGAAGAATCATATTTCACTCTCAGTCAGCAGCCCTGTCCAGCAACACCCTTGATACACAGGGGCTCTCGACGTATTGGCTGTGCACCAGTAGCGTCACAAACCCCCCGCGCGGCGTCTATCCACTTGGCGCGCGATCCGCATCATGGATGACCATAGGGATGTGGAAAGCAAGTAAGACCGCTGTGAGAGGAGGCGTCCATGGGATCGGTACGCAAGGCGAGTGCCTGGCTTGGGCTCGTTGACGACAACGATGACGAGCGTTATTACGACGACGACTACTCCGAAGGGACCGAGCAGCCCGGGGATGCCTGGGTCACGGATCCGCGGGTGAAGGTGGCCGAGGACGTCGCCGAGGTGAAGGGCCGACGGATCGGCACGGTCACCCCGGACAGCTTCCGCGACGCCCGCGCCATCGGTGAGCTCTTCCGGGAAGGGGTTCCGGTGATCGTGAACCTCACGGCGATGGAGGCGACCGACGCCAAGCGCGTGGTCGACTTCGCCGCCGGTCTCACCTTCGGCCTGCGCGGCACGATCGAGCGGGTCGCGAACCGAGTCTTCCTGCTGACCCCCGCCAACACGGAGATCGTCAGCGGCGACCCCGCCGTGCGCCGTGAGGACGGTTTCTTCAACCAGAGCTGAGGCAGGGCCGCTTACCGGCCCTGCCTCCCGCAGGGTTGAACAGGGCTTCGAGACTTCCTGTCGGTACTTCCTACCGGAAGGCGTCGAGTCCGGTGAGCGCCTTGCCCAGCACGAGCTGGTGCATCTCGACGGTGCCCTCGTACGTGAGCACCGACTCCAGATTCGTCGCGTGCCGCATCACGGGGTACTCCAGTGAGATCCCGTTGGCACCGAGGATCGTCCGTGCCGTACGACAGATCTCGATGGCCTCTCGTACGTTGTTCAGCTTGCCGAAGCTGACCTGCTCGGGACGCAGGCACCCGGCGTCCATGCGCCGCCCCAGATGGTGGGCGAGCAGAATCCCCTTGTGCAGTTCGACCGCCATGTCGGCGAGCTTGGCCTGGGTGAGCTGGAAGCCGCCGATGGGCCGCCCGAACTGCTCCCGGGTCTTCGCGTACGCGAGCGCGGACTCGAAGGAAGCGCGCGCCGCGCCCATCGCACCCCACACGATTCCGTAACGAGCGTGCGACAAACAGCCGAGCGGCCCCTTCAGTCCCACGACTTCCGGCAACACCGCGTCAGCGGGCAACCGCACGTCGTCGAGGACGAGTTCGCTGGTGACGGATGCGCGGAGTGACCATTTGTGCTTGATCTCCGGAGCGGAGAATCCATCGCTGTCGGTGGGTACGACGAAGCCGCGAATCCCGTCATCGGTCTGCGCCCACACGACGGCGACGCCGGCCACGGACCCGTTGGTGATCCACATCTTCCGCCCGTTGAGGACCCAGTCGCCGCCGTCGCGCTTGGCGTAGGTGCGCATGGCGCCGGGGTCGGAACCGTGGTCGGGTTCGGTGAGCCCGAAGCACCCGATGACGTCACCGGAGGCCATACGCGGCAACCACGCCTGCTTCTGCTCCTCGCTCCCGAAGCGATGAATGGCATACATCGCGAGGGACCCCTGCACCGACACGAGCGACCGGATCCCGGAGTCGGCGGCCTCCAACTCCAGGCAGGCGAGCCCGTATTGGACGGCGGAGGCCCCGGCACACCCGTACCCGTCGAGCGACATCCCGAGCGCCCCGATGCCACCGAGTTCGCGGGCAAGCTCCCGGATCCCGGGCAACTCCCCCTTCTCGTACCACTCCGCGACGTACGGCAGCACCCGGTCGCCGGCCCACGTACGGACGGTGTCCCGGATCGCGAGGTCCTCGGGGTCGAGCAGATCGTCGATGCCGAGGGGGTCGGCGGGGTCGAAGGGGGGCAACTTCGGGGACGCAGCCATGACAGAGCCTCCGGCACTAAAACTATCACCGCTAGTTACGACAACGGGCTCGACGTTACGACGACGGGTCGAGCGCGTCCAGCACAGCCACAAACCTCTCCCACCCGCCCACTCGTTTACCGGCATGTCAGGGGGAACCGTCTCCGGCGGGGGCGGAGCACCGCGGGCGACCGCGCCCACGATCACCGCCACGTCCGAGCATCCGGGGCCCGCAGCCGCCAACGGCGAAGCACCCCCCACAAGACACGTCCACCCCTCAATTGCCCGTAAACGGGTGGTGCGTGGGTGGGAGAGCGTCTTTGGTCAGGCTGAGATGCGGGACTCTGCTACTTCCCTGGGGGCAGGGACCCCCACCGCAGCCGCAGGCACCTCGCACTGCATGATCCGGGGCAACCGCAATGCCATCACCGCGCCCAGGAGCAGCAACCCCGCACTGACAAGCAACGTGACATGCAGCCCGTGCACGAAAGCGTGCCGAGCCGCGTCGCGCAGGGCCGCTCCACGCTCCCCGCCGAGACGCCCGGCGACGTCGTACGCCTCGCCCAGCGAATGCCCCGCCGAGGCCGACGCGGACGCCGGTACACCGGGAACGGACGACAACCCGGGCGCGTACGCCGCGTTCATCACGCTGCCGAGGAGCGCGATGCCGATACCCGCGCCGAGTTGGTACGAGGTCTCGCCTATCGCCGCCGCGCCACCCGCCTGGGCCGGCGGCGCCTCGCTCAGCATCGACTCGTACGCCCCGAAAAGCGTCATCTCCAGCCCGAACCCGAGCAACAGGAACCCGAAGAGCAGCAGCCCGGTGTTGTCCCGCTCGCCCATCGCGGTCAGCGTCAGCACCGAGAACGCGGTCAGGCAGAACCCGAAGCACACCATCCGGCGCGGGCCGAACCGCCGGAGCATCCGCGCCCCGAACAACCCCGCCGCCATCGCCGCGAACGTCAGCGGCAGCAGCCGTAGACCCGTCTGGAGGGGTGACAACCTCAGCACCAGTTGCAGGTACTGCGCCGCGATCAGCTCCAGGCCGACCAGTGCCAGCATCGCCAGCACGATGCAGCCCACGGACGTGCTGAACGCCGGCCTGCGGAACATCTTCAGGTCCACCAGCGGATGCGTACGGCGCCGTTGCCGTCGTACGAAAAGAACCAGCAGCACCGCGCCCACGAGCAGCGGGGCCACGGTCCACCCGCTCTCCACGGGCTCCCCGCCACCGAGCCGCTTCACGCCGAAGACGACACCGAAGAGACCGCCCGCGGCCATGAGCGCGCCGACGACGTCCCACGGGCCGTTGCGATCGCCGCGGGACTCGGGGAGGAGGAGCCGGCCGATCGGGAGGCTGATCAGCATCAGGGGGATGTTGACGAGGAAGACCGAGCCCCACCAGAAGTGTTCGAGGAGGAAGCCGCCGAGCAGCGGGCCCACCGCCGCGCCGACCGCGGCCACCGCGCTCCACACGCCGATCGCCACCGCCCGCTCACGCCGGTCGGGGAAGACCTGGCGGAGGATCGAGAGCGTGGCCGGCATGATCATCGCGCCGCCGACGCCGAGCAGCGCCCGCGCGAGGATCAGGACCTGGGCGTCATGGGCGAGGGCCGCGAGGCCGGAGGCGACGCCGAAGAGGCCGTAGCCGAGAAGGAGAATCCGCCTGCGGCCCACTCTGTCGCCGAGGGTGCCGAAGAGGATGAGGAGCGAGGCGCAGACCAGCGGATAGACGTCGACGATCCAGAGCAGCTCTATCGCGCCGGGTTTGAGGTCCTCGGTGACGGCCGGCACCGCGACATGCAGCACGGTGGCGTCGAGCGCGACGAGCAGCAGGCTGACGCAGAGGACGACGAGGACGACCCAGCGGTTGGCACCGGCCCCGGCCGCCCGACGGCGCAGCGCTGCGGCGGCCGTGGTCGTCCCGGACATGAACTACCTCCCAGATGTTCCCTCGCGTTCGGCGGGTTCACGGGGTGGGGACTCCCTGTGACTGCGGCCGGAGAGGAGCGGTGTCTCCGACCCGCGCAACGAAGGCGAGTGAGCCGTCAGCGTACGCGAGTTCACGCCAATGCCACGTGGCGGACCTCTCACACTCTCCGGAGAACACGTGTGGCGTACACCACTCACCCTTCTGTGGACCACGCCCCCGCCGGGCCTGCCGGTTCCGCACCCCCTCGATAATCGGGTCCGTGAACGATCTCGCAGCACCTCTGCGCCGGGCGGCCCCGGCCCTCCTCGGGTACGCCGCCGTCCGCGCCCTGGGCCTGGTGGTGCTCGCGGTGTGGAGCGCGGCGCGCGGCAAGAGCGCCCACACCTTGCTGACAGCGCGGTGGGACGCCCTCTGGTACACCCGGGTCGCCGACCTCGGTTACGGATACGAGGTCCGCCTCCCGAACGGCGACGTCCACTCGAACCTCGCCTTCTTCCCCCTGCTGCCCTGGCTGGAAAGGCTCATACACGCGATTTCCCCGCTGTCGTACGCCGACGGCGGTCTCATGGTGAGCGTGCTCGCCTCGCTGGCTGCGGCCTGGGGGATCTTCGCCGTCGTTGAGCTCGTCTACGGCGGTCGCGTGGCCGTGTGTGCCGTACTCCTGTGGGCCGTACTCCCCGTCGGGATCGTGCAGTCGATGGCGTACAGCGAGTCGCTCTTCACCGCGCTCGCCGCCTGGTCCCTGTACGCCGTGCTGACGGGCCGCTGGGTGACGGCGGGCACGCTCGCCCTGCTGGCCGGGCTGACGCGGCCCGTGGGGCTCGCGGTCGTCGCCGCGGTGTGGGTCGCGGGCATCACCTCGTTCACCGGATTCACCCCGCGCGCGGAGGCCTCTTTCGTGCGGGACCGCAGCCCGGCGCCCGCGCCCGGCGCGCGGATCTGGCCGCGCGCCCTCGGGATGGCGATCGCACCCCTGGGCGCCGCCGGGTACGTCCTGTGGGTCGGACACCGTACCGGCAAGGGCCCGTTCGGCTATCTGGACGTGCAGGCGGGCTGGCGCAACGGTTTCGACGGGGGCGCCGCCTTCGCCCGTTTCGTCGGCGACAAGTTCACGTCGTTCCCCTCGGCCCTGGCCGGGGTGGGGCTGATCGTCGGGGTCGGGCTGGTGCTCTGGCTGTACGTCGTGGGCGTCCGGCAGGGCCAGCCGCTGCCCCTGCTGGTGTACACGGGGGTCGTCACCGCGCTCGCGCTGTGCGCGTCGAGCTACTTCGGCTCGAAGCCGCGCCTGCTGATGCCCGCCTTCCCCCTGCTGCTCCCCCTCGCACTCGCCCTGGCGCGGCTGCGTACCTCCAGGTCAGCATGGGTGGTGGGCGGTGTCGCGGCGGCATCGGCGGTGTACGGGGCGTTCTGGCTGAACGGATCCGGCCCGCCCTGATCCACTCGGCGCGCCCATGATCCACTCGCCATGCCCCATGATCCACTCGTCACGCTCCATGAGCGCCCGGCCAATTTCACCCCAGCATTTGGTGAACTAATTCATAAGGGCCATAAAACTCGACCCGGCATGATCAAAGGAATTGAAGGACGGAGCCGACCGGGATTGCGGAATCCTCGGAAATAAACCTGCCGCTGAGAGCTTTCCCACATCACATCGTCATCACAAAGCCGCTGTTTCGACGGGGATCCACACTCACTCGCTGTAACGTCGATTGGGTGCGTACCGAAGGAAACCTCACCCGTCTGGACCGGGTGTTCGCGAGGCTGGACCGTGAACCTGAACGGCCGGCCAACATCGATGTGCCGAAGATGAGCCGGCACAGGGCCGTGCTCTTTGTGGCGACCCTGGCCTTCTATCTGGCCATCGTGTGGCTCGTCGTGACCACGTCCTGGCTGGTCCGGTTCGACTGGCAGGTCATGTTCTTCCGGCCGTACCAGCAGTGGGCCGGCATCCACTGGTTCGTCGACTACTACGTGGTCCTGGGCCAGCGCGGCCCGACCGCGGTGATGGTCGCGGCCTGGCTGGGCTGGCGCTCCTGGCGGCAGCACACGCTGCGCCCGCTGCTGACCCTGGGCACCTTGCTGCTGCTGCTGAACATCACGGTCGGCGCCGCGAAGCTCGGCATGGGCCGCCTCGGCCCGCACTACGCCACCGTCATCGGCTCGAACGAGATGGGCCTCGGCGGCGATATATTCCCCAGCGGCCACACCGCCAACGCGGTCGTGACCTGGGGAATTCTGGCGTATCTGGCCTCCACGCCGGCCGCCCGCCGCTGGCTGTCCGCCGCCTCCGCGGTGACCTCCCTCGGCGTCGGTCTCGCCACGGTCTACCTCGGTACGCACTGGCTGAGCGATGTGCTGCTCGGGTGGGCCGCCGGTCTGCTGGTCCTGCTCGCCCTCCCCTGGTGCGAGCCGCTGATCGCCCTGGCCGAGACCCGGATCTTCGACCTGCGCGACCGCTGGCGCGCCCGTCGCGGCCGTACGGCACCCGCCCCCGTGCCCGCCTCGCCGGTCACCGCACCGGTGCTGCTCAAGCCACGCGCCTCCTCGGGCGACGAGGTCCCGGCGGCCCGCGAGACGGTCACCGCGAGCCGTTCGGCCCGGCCGCCCGCCCATCTCGCCCCGGGCCCGCACACGACCCGCTCGGAGCGCACCCCGGTCACCCCGATCGGCAGCCGCCGCCCGCCGCACCCGGACCGTGTGGCGCGCGGCACCACCCCGGCCACGGCCGCCGCCCGTCCGGCGACGGGCGGCTGACCCCGCCCCGGACCGCGGGGCCGGTACGCACAACCATCCCCGCGCATCAAGAAGGCCCCCGTTCCTCCAGCGGAACCGGGGCCTTCGTCGCATCTGCGCTCAACGTGTACGGCCAACGTGTGCGGCCAACGTGGTGCGCTCAGCCCTTCCAGGCGCGCGTCACCGTGCCGTTCTCGACCTCGAAGTTGAGCCGTCCCACGCGGAACTCCATGGTGATGATCGCCCCCGGCGGCAGCGACCGCACGCTCGACCACCCGCGCTCCCGCGCGAGCCGCTCGGCCTCTGTCCCGTCGAGGCCCACATAGCTGTTCGGACTGTCCTGGGGCTCTGCCGGTGGAGTCGGAATGGATGCCATGCCCGCCACGCTAGCCCCTCTTCTCCTCTCTCCGTCCCTCTCCGGTCACACTTCTGTCACAGGATCAGGACGTGTGTTTTGTGCTGCATCCCTCACACGTATGAGCGGTTCCGTACGTCTTCCGCAGGCATTCGAACGTAATTCCCGCCTGTCGGTCCGGCTCACCGAATAGCCCAACGGAAAGGTGCCGCGAGAACCGGCCGGGCGCCCCATTCCTTTCCGATTCCGTGCCGTACGGCGGAAGCTGACGCCGCATAAGAGTTTCACCGTTTCAGCACAGAATCGCCGTCGGCTCCCCGGCCGTGCCGGTCCAGCGCCCGGGACAGCCGGTCCCGGGCCGTCCTGATCGTCTCGGTCAGCCCGACGGGCTCCAGGACCTCGAAGTCGAAGCCCATCATCATCACGTGGATCACCATCAGGTCGAGGTTCGGGGCCCCGGTCCGCAGCAGACAGGCGTCCGGTCCGTCGGCCTCCAGCGTCCCGGCGGACGGTGAGATCCGCTCGGCGGCCTCCTGGAGGGGCACGAGCAACCGTACGACGGCGTGGGAGGCGTACGCGCGCGTGGAGACCCCTTTCGAGACGTACGCGGCGAGGTCCTCCGCCGGTGGTGTGCGCGGGGTGAAGCGCGGCCCGTGCGGCGGCCGGGGCGTGACGCGGTCGACGCGGAAGGTGCGCCAGTCCTCGCGGTCCAGGTCCCAGGCAACGAGATACCAGCGGCGCTCGGTGCACACCAGGCGGTGCGGTTCGACGCTGCGGCGGGTGGGTGTGCTGTCGTGGCTCTCGTAGTCGAAGCGCACCCGCTCGGCGTCCCGGCACAGGGCGGCCAGCTCGGTCAGCACGGCCGGGTCGACGGCGGACGGCAGCGTGCTGTGCAGCATCGGCACGGTGAACGCGTTGAGGGCGCCCACCCGGCGGCGCAGCCGGTTCGGCAGCACCTGTTCGAGCTTGGTCAGGGCGCGTACGGAGGTCTCGCCGATGCCCTCGATGCCCTGCCCGGCGGCGGTGCGCAGCCCGACCGCCACGGCGACCGCCTCGTCGTCGTCCAGCAGCAGCGGCGGCAACTCGGCGCCCGCGCCCAGCTGGTAGCCGCCACCCGTGCCGGGACTGGCGTTGACGGGATACCCCAGTTCCCGCAGCCGGTCCACGTCCCGGCGCACGGTACGCGGGGTGACCCCGAGCCGGTCGGCCAGGTCGGCGCCGGACCACTCGCGGTGGGCCTGGAGCAGCGAGAGCAGGCGCAGGAGTCGTGCCGAGGTCTCCAACATGGTCGAAGTGTCTATCAAGGACGGTCTGGATCAAGGGCGCCCCTGTGTCGGCGGCGATCTGCATCAAGGGCTGTACGGCAGTTGTGGCACATCGAAACAGGTGCTGTTCATGTCCCCTTGCGGGACCCACCCCTTGCCGTCCTGCCACCGGGCCACCGACAGGCACGTCCTGCGTGTCTTCGGCGGCTCGGCAAACCGCTCGAAGGAGACCGGAACCAACAGCCCGTCCGCGGTGTAGTTCTCGCTCCGGTTCATGAAGCCGTCGACGCACGCGCGCGTGGCGCCCGTTTTCGTCTTCGCGCACGCCTTTGCCGCGTCCGTGAACCACATCGCCGCCGCCCACCCCTCCAACTGCCACTGGGAATGCGCCTTCAGCCCCTTCGTCGCGTCCCGGAACTCCCGTACGGCCGCCTGGGAGGTGTCGTCGAAGTCTCGGCTGGACCCGGTCGCCCACAGCGCGTTGCGGCAGCGCGGGGAGTTCTTGTAGTCCTCGGGGACGGTGGACGTCCAGTTCTGTACGTTCGTCACCTTGGCGATGACCTTCGCGCCGACCTGGTCCATCGCCTCGCACAACTGGGCGTTCCCGTGCGTGTCGATGGCGTCGAAGACGAGGTCGGCGCCCTGCTGCTTCAGGTCCGCCGCCGCGGCACGGAAGTTGGGCAGCGCGAAGTCCACCTGCTCGCTGACGACCTTGTAGCCCTCGGCCTTCAGCCCCTGCTCGACGAGGCGGGCGTAGGCGGCGGACGCGGCCTGGTTGTACGACACGACGGCGGCGGTACGGGCGCCCTGCTCGCGCTTGAAGTACCGGTAGACCTCCGTGCCGCCGTACAACTTCCCGCCCCAGCCCGGAGTCCCGGCGCGGGGCGCGAGGCTGCCGTAGATGCCGTACAGGTGCGGGTACGTGTCGTAGGCCGCGCCGATGGGCTGGCCGCCGATGTCGGGCACGCGCGCGTGGGAGACGCGGGAGGCGCCCGCGTAGTCGAGGGCGGTGGTGGCGACCAGGGCGACGACGGCGTCCCCATCGGCCCCGTCGACGAGTTGATGCACGCACGCGTTGTTGCCGACACCGCTGCCGCCGTCGTCGCACAGGCGCACCTGGACCGGGTGCCCGGCGATGCCCCCGCGCGCGTTGAGGCGGTCGAAGTACGCCTGGGCGCCGTCGCGGGGGCCGGTGAAGGTGTCGCCGCCGACCGGGCTCGTCGCGCTGGTGATGATGCCGACGCGGATCGGTGTGCCGCTACTGGGCACGGGCGTACGGGAGTTGCCGTGCTCGAAGTCGCTCTCCGGGAGGCGGCTGCCGCAGGCCGTGCCCGCGAGGAGCAGCAGCACCGCGGCAGCGGCCTCAGCAGCCCGCCCCGGGCGACTGCGAGGCATCGCCGCTCAACGCCACCAGCGCGCACAGGGTGTTGACGGACACCTTCCAAGTGCCGCCCTGTTGCACGGCCGTCCCGGAGGCGTTCGGGAGGGCGGTGGCGCCGTTCAGGGTGAGGCTGTAGGTCACGGTCGCCTTGGTCGCCGCGGTGAACTCGACCTTCTGGACGTCCGCTTGGACCTGCCCGCCGCGCTTGTCGCCGCTGAAGGCCTTCAGGACCGGGCCCATCTGCTCGCCGTTCTCCAGGACGGCCTGTTTGTCCGCGCTGGAGCTGGCCGGGTCGAAGAACGTCTTCCAGTTGGCCTTGATCTGGGTCGTCGCGGCGGCCGGGTCGGCGGGCGCGGTCGCCGGTGCGCTCGTCGGCTGCTCGACGGACGGGGTGGGCGGTGGTGCGCTGCCGCCGCCCCCGCTGTCGTCGCTGCAGGCCGCGAGGGCCGGGCCGAGCACGAGGACCAGGGCGGCGGCAACTACCGTGCCCCGCACGCGCCTTGTGTTCCTTCGCCTGAGGTCGCTCCCGAGAACCATCTGGCTCACCGCCGGGTGTCGTTCCGGGCCGTGCTCGCCCGGTGTTTTCAGGTCAGGTGTCAGAAGGCATAGTGCAAGCCATTGGCCGGCATGGACAGACACCCGACGTGTGGGGGCCGTAAATGCGGACAGCCCGACTGCGGACCGTGCACCCCGCCCTGTGGGCCGGCTGGGCCGTGCTCGCCGCCGGCGCGGTCCTGTGCGTGATCGGCTGGTACGGCGTCTCCGGCGAGCGCTACGCGGAACGCCAACTCCCCTACCTGGCCTCCTGTACGATCCCCGGCGCCGCGCTGATCGTCGCCGCCGCGATCCTCCTCACGCACGGCCGCAGCGCCCTCGCCGCCGCGCGCGTGGAGGAGCTGTACGGCCTTCTCGTGGCCGCCGAACCCGTCGACGCCGAGGAGTCCGATCAGACCGCCGCGGCGCCCATAGCCATCAGCGGAGACCTGCTGATGGTGCCGGGCGGCACGCTGTGGCACCGCGCGGACTGCCCGTTGGTCGCCGGGAAGCCCGAAGCGGTGCCGGTGGACGCGAAGTTGGTGGCGAACGGCGAGCTGAGCCCCTGCCCGATCTGCGAACCCGCCGAAGCCGACGACTGACGCCCCCGATGTCCACCTTCACCTACGACCTCACCCTCGCCGGTCTCTCGGTCGGCAGCGCCGCCGCGCTCACCGGGATCGGCCTGATCGTGACGTACCGGGCGACCGGCGTCCTCAACTTCGCGCACGGCGCGATCGCGATGGTGTGCGCGTACGCGCTGCGGCAGTGCGTGGTCGGGTGGGGCTGGCCGCTGTGGCTGGGC
This sequence comes from Streptomyces prunicolor NBRC 13075, assembly GCF_000367365.1. Classification (GTDB taxonomy): domain Bacteria; phylum Actinomycetota; class Actinomycetes; order Streptomycetales; family Streptomycetaceae; genus Streptomyces; species Streptomyces prunicolor. Next base: position 185,639 of record NZ_BARF01000050.1, read on the forward strand.
GCGATGGTGACCCTGCTCTTCCTGGCGCCGGGTATCGGGGTCGTGCTGGAACGGTTCGTCTTCCGGCCGCTGTCGGTCCTCGGCGGTGATCCGGCGCAGACGCTGGTCGCGTCCATCGGGGTGTTCGTGCTGCTGGTCGGCGGGGCCGCGTTGCTCTGGGGCCAGGGGGCGCGGGACGACGCGCCGGAGCTGGTGTCGGCCGATCCCTGGGGGCAGTTGGCGGTGGTGCTCGTGCTGGCCACCGGAGTCGGGGCGGTGATCCGCTGGACGCGTTTCGGGCGGGAGCTGCGGGCCGTCGTGGACGACCGCCAACTCGCGGTCCTGGGTGGCGTGGACGCGGACCGGGTGGCCGCGGCGGGCTGGGCGTTCGGTTCCTTCACGGCGGGCCTGACGGGCGTACTCCTCGCGCCGTACGTGCGCCTGGACCCGTACGGTCTGCCGCTGCTCGTCATGGAGGTGGTGGCGGTCGCGGTGGCCGCGCGGATGCGGAGCCTGCCGGTGGCCGTGGTGGTGGCGCTTGGGATCGGGGTCGGGCAGAGCCAGTTGACGCGGCTACATCCGGCGGACTGGCGTGGGCAGTTGGTGCAGGCGGTGGGCGCGAACCTGTTCGTGGTCGCCCTGTTGGTAGCGGCGTTGGTGCTGCCCGGACTCGGCTCCCGTGACGCCCTCCCACGTACGACGACGGCCCGCATCGCAACGCCTCCGGCTGCCTGGATCGTAGCCGGGGTGCTGTTCCTCCTCCCCCTCGGCTTCGCGGGCTCGGACCTGCACACCTCGGTCCAAGTCCCGGCACTGGGCGTGGTGTTGCTGTCCCTGGTGGTGGTCACAGGGCGCGGCGGTCAGCTCTCGCTGGGGCAGGCGACGTACGCGGGCCTGGGCGCCCTGTTCACGGCACTGCTGGCGGCGGGCCGCTTCCCGCTCCTCCCCCGCCTCCCCGAACTGGCCGCGCTGGCACTGGCGGTACTCCTGGTGGCTCCCCTGGGCCTGCTGACCGGCTGGCCCGCGATCAGCCGCCACGGCCTGTCCCTCGCCCTCGCGACCTTCGCGGTCGGCGTCGGGGTCAGCCGCTTCGTCTTCGCCCAGCCGTACGCCACGTCGGGCCTGTCGCTCGACCGCCCGTCCGGTTTCGACGGCGACCGCGCCTACTACGCCCTCGAACTCACCCTCCTGGCAGCCGCGTTGCTGACGACCCACACCCTGCGCAGGGGCCGCACCGGCCGCGCCCTCGCCGCCCTGCGCGACCACGAACAGGGCGCGTCCGCGGCGGGCGTCCAGGTCCCGCCCCTGAAACTCCTGGCCTTCGTCACGGGCGCCGCGTTGGCCGCCCTCGGCGGCGGCATGCTCGGCATGGGCGTACGCGCCTTCGACCCCTCTGCCTACGACCCCGTACGGGGGCTGCTGTGGTTCGCCGCGGTGGTCGTCCTGGGCGCCGACAGCACCCTGGGCGCGCTGGCCGCCGCGGCCCTGCTGGTCGGGCTGGACGCGGGGGCACGTGGCGGGGTGGCGGCGGCGCTGATCGGGGTGTTGGCGGTGGGCGTGGGGCGGTTCCCCGGGGGGCCGTACGAGGCGTTGCGGGTGGCGGCGGGGCGGCTGCGGCCTCAACGGAGGGTGCGGCTCACGGTGTTGGGGGTGGGGGTGCGAAGAAGGCTGCGGCCCGTGTATGTACGCGCAGGGTCAACGGAGGCTGCCGGGCCGTGTGTTGTGCGCGAAGCGGAGAGCGACGCGGGGCGAGCGTCTGGGGCGCGGAGTCTTCAGGGGCACGCTGCCGGGGCCGGGCAGCGGGGTGGATCGGGCGCAATCACACCTGCCCATGCGGGTGTTGCACATCCTGCCCAGCCCGACACCGGGTCGGGACACGCCACCGAACCCGGGCAGCGGGGCCAGGCGAGCGCAACGCCGGCTGATCACACGGACGTTGCGCGCCCGGCCCGGCACGACACCGGGTGGAAACACGCCCCCGCCCCCAGACGGACACCCACCCCACCCGTCCTCACCGCCCACACCCTCCACGCCCGCTACGGCGGTTTCACCGCGCTCGACGGAGTCGATCTCGTCGTGCGGGCCGGGCAGGTCACCGCTGTGGTCGGACCCAACGGGGCGGGAAAGAGCACGCTGTTCCACTGTCTGGCCGGGACCGTGCGGCCCGCGCGGGGGCAGGTGCGGTTCGGTGGGCGGGACATCACCCGGCTGCCCGCGCATGCACGCACGCGGCTCGGGATCGGCCGGACCTTTCAACAGCTCGCGGTGTTCCCCTCGTTGACCGTCGCCGAGAACGTGCGCGTGGGGGCCGAGCAGGGCCGGGTCGCCGAACCGGGTTCCGTGGAGCGGGCGTTGCGGCTGTTCGGGCTCGACGGGGACGTACGGTCGCTGCCCGCCGCCGGGCTGCCCACCGGGACGCTGCGCCGGGTGGAGCTGGCGCGGGCGTTCGCCGGAAGTCCCAGTGTGCTGCTGCTCGACGAACCCGCCGCCGGACTCGACACCGCCGAAGTGGCCGCGCTGAACCTGGTGTTGCGGGCCCTGGCCGCCGAGGGCACCGCCCTGCTCGTCGTGGAGCACGACCTCGATCTGGTCGCCGGCCTCGCCGACGTGGTCCATGTGATGTCCGCGGGTCGCATCGTCTCCTCCGGCCCGCCCGATCGCGTCCTTGACGCACCGGGTCCCCAGGAGACCCCCGCATGACCATCTCCCTGCGCCACGCGCGCGTGCGCTACGGCCCCCTCGAAGCCCTGCACGGCATCACCCTCGCCGCCCCCACCCAGGGGCTCACCGTCCTGCTGGGCCGCAACGGCTCCGGCCGTACAACCGCCCTGCGCGCCCTCGCCGGGACGATCGCGCTGTCGGGCGGTGCGGTGGTGTGGGACGGCGCCGAGGTGACCCGTATGCCCGCGTACGAACGGGCTCGCCGGGGACTGTGTCTGGTGCCGGAGCGTCGGGCCGTGTTCGGGTCCCTCACCGTGCACGAGAATCTCGAACTCGCCGCGCGGGACTATGCCGTTGCCCTCGACGCGTATCCGCAACTGGGCCCCCTGCTCCCCCGCCGGGCCGGCACCCTCTCCGGTGGCGAGCAGCGGATGCTCGCCCTCTCCCGGGCCCTGCTGGCACGCGCGCGCGTGGTGCTCGTCGACGAACCGGCGCAGGGCATGTCACCCGCGGTCGCGGCGCACACGTACGAACTGCTGGGCGGGTTGGAGGCGTGTGTGGTCGTGGCCGAGCAGCGGTTGCCGCCGGTGCTGCGCGGCCGGGCGGCGATCGTGTACGAACTGCGGCGCGGGACGGTCGTGTTCGGCGGCGAGGCGGCCGAACTGGAGTGACGAGCGCGCCCCCGCCCGGTCGGAGGACCGGGCGGGGGCGGCACGGGAGCGGCTCGGCTCAGAGGTCGTTCATCTCAAAGGCCGTCCGCCTCACAGGCGTTCGGCTCAGAGATCGAGCTGCTGGCCGGGGACGATCAGATCGGGGTCGGTGCCGATGACGGACTCGTTGGCGGCGTAGATCTTCCGCCAGGTGGTCCCGTGCTCGGCCGCGATGCCGCTGAGGGTGTCACCCTCGCGGACGGTGTAGTCGCCGCGGGACGTGCCGCGCGAGGCGTTGTTCGTCCCGCGAGCCGGCGTCTCCGCGGGCTTCGACGGGGTCGCCTTCTTGGTCGACTTCTTGGTCGTCGACTCGGACGTCGACTCGGTGGTCGACTTCTTCGTGTTCTTCGTGTTCCTCGTCGACTTCTCGCTCACCGTGCCGGAGGAGGCCGCGGGTGCGCTGCCGCTCGCTCCTGCCCGTGCCGAGCAGACCGGCCAGGCGCCCCATCCCTGGGCGTGCTGGACCTTGGTGGCCACGGCGATCTGCGCGGACCTGGAGGCCTGGTCGGCGGTGGCCGCGTAGGCCGAACCACCGTAGGCGCGCCAGGTGCCGGCGGAGAACTGGAGTCCTCCGTAGTAGCCGTTACCGGTGTTGATGTGCCAGTTGCCGCCGCTCTCGCACTGGGCGATGCGGTCCCACACTCCACTGTCGGCCGCCGCGGCGTTGCCGCTTGCGGCCAGCAGTCCGAGGGGGGCGAGCAGAGCCGCCCCGGCGAGGACCGCCGTCGTACGCGCATGGCCCTTGTGCTGGGCCTTAGGAGCGTTCTCGCGAGTGGTATCGGCACATTCGGACATGTAGTTCCCTCTCCAACAACCCGGTTCCCCCAAGGCGGTTCGCGGCTCCCACGCATCCACGCGGTCCTCGCGCTCCTCCCCGTCCGCCGGAAGTGGTGCTGCTTGCTGGCTTGTTCGGCCGGCGGACGTACCCGAGCGGTGCTCGTTGCACACAGCCGAGGAATGTACGGAGGTGGACGAGCCGATGTCGACCAACTCCCCGTCCCCGCAGGCCAGTTCACTGTTACCGCGGGTATCGGCATTTTTCGGCCACTCGTTAAATTCTCTTATTTCGTGATTTCTCGACCAGTTGCCGACAAGCGCTGTGACCCGCATCACGCAGCCAACTCCCTTGACCTTTCACAGAGTTGACATGGAGTGTCCATTTCCGTACCGACTGTGACCATCCGCTTCGGTCGGTTCGATTCGGTTCGGTCCGGGGCGTGACTCCCGCCACAGGTCCTCCGTTGTCTTCTTCATGAGCCCGGGACCCACCGGGCACCGCATTCCGAGGGAGCCACCCGTGCCGCGCATGCTCGACGTCAGCGACGACGTACGCGCCGAGATCGGCGACGAAGAAGCCGACCGGCTGCTCGCCGGAGACAACGCCCCGGGCAGTTACGACTGCACGTCGTGCCGCACCCAGGGCGACTCCGATCAGGAGCGCACCAGCACCGTCCTGTTCATCGGCGACGAGACCGCCGTCCTCGCCTTCGCCCACGCCACCTGCCTGCCCTCCCAGATCGTCCAGGTCACCGAGGAGCAGCTGCAGGGCGCCGTCCGCTCCATCAGCGGCAACACGCACGCCCCGGCCGGCGCACCGGAGAAGGCCGTACCCGAGCAGGCCGTGCTCGGGGTGACCAGCGGACTCGTGCTGATCTCGGGGGAGTTGCACCCCGCCCTGGTGGTCGAGCCGACCGCGCCCATCGTGCGGCCCGGCTCGGCCGACACCGGGGACGACTTCCTGCCGCTGCTGATCGAGCAGGGCTTCATGCCGCTCAGCGAGATCACCACCGTGCCGCCCGTGCTGCACGGCTGGTCGGTGCTGCTCGCCGCGGGCCAGCTGCACGCGGTGCTCCAGCCGAGCTCCAACGGCGGTTCCCCGGTGGCCTGGTGGCAGGCGCACCAGGCGCTCCAGGTCACCGACAGCTGGCGGGCCGCCGCCAACAAGCACCAGCAGGTGCTGATGTTCGCGGCACCGGTCGGCTCGATCGGCCGCCAGCCCCGCGAGGACCTGCTGCGCGGCGCGCTCGACAAGGCCGCGGCGAACGGCCAGTTGGTCGGCTCCGCACTGCCGCTCGCGGGCACCTGAGCCGCATCCCTTCAGGTCACGCGTCGTTTGGACATACGTGCACGCATACGACGTTCCCCGCAGCCGGCCCTACCAGTCGATCCCGTCCTCGCGATCGGACCGGGACAGCACCGGCGGTCCATCGGCCACGCCGATCTACGACCGGCTCTACTCGGAGTGGGTCAAGACCTTCCGTTCGCTGCCGGGTGACCGCAGCGGCGAGGAGGAGCTGGGCTTCACCGCCTTCGGGCACAGCCCGCACAGCACGGGCTCGTTCAGCGGAGGCTCGTTCGGCGGGGGTTCACTCGGCGGGGGTTCGTACAGCGCGTACAGCGCGGGGGCCTACAGCGCCCGGCAGCAGTCGCAGTGGCAGCGCGTCGGGCAGCTCGGCCACGCCGGGCAGCAGCAACAGCAACAGCACGGCCACACCGGGATGCACCACATCCCGGCGGCCCTGCCACCCGGCCCGCGCCGAGGCATCTGAGCGGCACGGCACGCACACGAAGAGGGCGGCCCCTGTATCAACAGGGGCCGCCCTCTTCGTCGTAGAACAGCCCGGCCTTCAGAACAGTCGGCCGTCAGAACAGCCGTACGGCTACGGCCACTTCTTCCGACTACGGCTACTTCTTCTTGCCGCGCTTCTCGCGGACCCGGACCGAGATGTGGATCGGGGTGCCCTCGAAGGCGAACTCCTCGCGCAGGCGGCGCTCGATGAAGCGGCGGTAGCCCGCCTCGATGAAGCCGGAGGCGAAGAGCACGAAGCGCGGGGGCTTGGTGCCGGCCTGGGTGCCGAAGAGGATGCGGGGCTGCTTGCCGCCGCGGACCGGGTGCGGGTGGGCGGCGACCAACTCGCCGAGGAACGCGTTCAGTCGGCCCGTCGGGACGCGGGTCTCCCAGCCGGCCAGCGCGGTCTCGATGCCCGGGACCAGCTTCTCCATGTGGCGGCCGGTGCGCGCCGAGACGTTCACCCGGGGCGCCCACGCGACCTGGGCGAGCTCGGTCTCGATCTCGCGCTCCAGGTAGTAGCGGCGCTCCTCGTCGAGGGTGTCCCACTTGTTGAAGGCGAGGACGATCGCGCGGCCCGCCTCGACGGCCATGGTGACGATCCGCTGGTCCTGCACCGAGATGGACTCGGAGGCGTCGATCAGGATGACCGCGACCTCCGCCTTCTCGACGGCGGCGGCGGTACGCAGCGAGGCGTAGTAGTCGGCGCCCTGCTGGAGGTGGACGCGCTTGCGGATGCCCGCCGTGTCGACGAACTTCCAGGTGATACCGCCGAGTTCGATCAGTTCGTCGACCGGGTCGCGGGTGGTGCCCGCGATCTCGTTGACGACGACGCGCTCCTCGCCGGCCACCTTGTTCAGCAGCGAGGACTTGCCAACGTTCGGGCGGCCGATCAGCGCGATACGGCGGGGCCCGCCGACCGCGGTGCCGAAGGTCTGCTCGGGCGCCTCCGGAAGGGCCTCCAGGACGGCGTCCAGCATGTCGCCGGTGCCGCGCCCGTGCAGCGCGGAGACGGGGTGCGGCTCGCCGAGCCCCAGGGACCACAGGTAGGAGGCGTCGGACTCGCCGCTCAGACCGTCGACCTTGTTGGCCGCCAGCACGACGGGCTTGCCGGCCTTGCGCAGCAGTCGTACGACCGCCTCGTCGGTGTCGGTGGCGCCGACCTTGGCGTCGACGACGAAGACGACCGCGTCGGCGGCCTCGATCGCGTACTCGGCCTGCGCGGCCACGGAGGCGTCGATCCCGAGGACGTCCTGCTCCCACCCACCGGTGTCGACGACCTTGAACCGACGCCCGGCCCACTCGGCCTCGTACGTCACACGGTCGCGCGTGACACCGGGCTTGTCCTCCACGACGGCTTCGCGCCGCCCGATGATGCGGTTGACGAGAGTCGACTTGCCGACGTTCGGCCGGCCGACGACGGCGAGGACGGGCAGCGGCCCGTGTCCCGCCTCGCCGATGGCGCCCTCGACGTCCTCGATGTCGAAGCCCTCTACGGCGGCGAGCTCCATGAACTCCGCGTACTCGGCGTCGCCGAGCGCCCCGTGCTCGTGCTCCTCGCCGGAGCCGTCGGGCTGGATCTGGTCGTTCATGAAGATCGGTACCTCGTTCATCGTGGTGATCGGTGGAACCCCCGGATTTCGGGTGATCCACTACTCAAGTGTCTCTTAGCGCCCGGTGAGGCGCCTGGCGTCGTCCAGGTGGGCGGCCAGCTGCTTCTGGATGCGCTCGGTGGCCTCGTCCAAGGCCTTGCGCGTACGGCGGCCGGAGCCGTCGCCCGCGTCGAACGGGTCGCCGAAGACGACGTCGACGCGGGAGCGCAGCGGGGGCAGCGCCTTTATCAGTCGTCCGCTCTTCTCCGAGCTGCCCAGCACGGCCACCGGCACGATCGGGGCGCCGCTGCGGACCGCGAAGTAGGCGAGCCCGGCGCGCAGCGCGGCGAAGTCGCCCTCGCCGCGGCTACCCTCGGGGAAGATCCCGAGGACCCCGCCGCCCTTCAGGATGTCGAGCGCGCGGGTGACGGCCGTACGGTCGGCGGTCGAACGGTCGACCTCCACCTGCCCGACGGCACGCATGAAGGGCCCGAGCGGCCCCACGAACGCCTCTTTCTTGACCAGGAAATGCGAAGCGCGAGGCGCCACACCGATGACCATCGGGCCGTCGATGTTGTGCGAGTGGTTGACGGCGAGGATCACCGGGCCGGTGGCGGGAACCTTCCAGGAACCCAGCACACGCGGCTTCCACAGCCCGTACATCAGGCCGACGCCGATGCGCCGCCCGATCTCGGCGCCGCGCTCCGTAGGTGCGGTCACTTCGCGGCCCGCTTCTCCCCGACGAGGGTGACGACGCACTCGATGACCTGCTGGAGCGTGAGGTCGGAGGTGTCCACCTCGACCGCGTCGTCCGCCTTCGCGAGCGGCGAGGTCTTGCGCGAGGAGTCGGCCGCGTCCCGCTTCAGCAGCGCCTCGCGCGTGGCCTGTACGTCGGCGCCCTTCAGCTCACCACTCCGCCGGGCGGCACGCGCCTCGGGGGATGCGGTGAGGAAGATCTTCAGATCGGCGTCGGGCAGCACGGTCGTACCGATGTCCCGCCCTTCCACCACGATCCCGTGCTCGGCCTCGGCGGCCAGCGACCGCTGCAGCTCGGTGATCCTGGCCCGCACCTCGGGCACCGCGCTGACCGCGCTGACCTTGGAGGTGACCTCCTGCGTACGGATCGGACCTGCCACGTCCACGCCGTCGACGCTGATGGTCGGGTTCGCCGGGTCGGTGCCCGAGACGATCTCCGCCTTGCCCGCCGAGTCCGCGATGGCGGTGGGGTCGGTGAGGTCGATCCCGTTGTTCACCATCCACCAGGTGATCGCCCGGTACTGGGCCCCGGTGTCCAGGTAGCTCAGCCCGAGCTGCGAGGCGACGGCCTTCGACGTGCTCGACTTGCCCGTGCCGGAGGGGCCGTCGATGGCGACAATCACTGCCGGGGCGGTCCGGGCGGCGCCGTTTTCCACGGGAGGACACCTTCCTGGTGCGGGGTGGTGAGCGGGGCGGGGTCGCGAGTGCGCCCCGGACAAGGTTACTGGGTTCGCGTCACTCGTCCGGCCGCGCCTTGTCGACACCGGTCCGGCGCCCTTTCAACGCAGGCCACGCATACCCACCCCTCCGGCACCCCTACAACCCAGGCCGGCGAAATCCAGCGCGTCCGGCATTTGAGGACGAGGCCCCTTCAGGGCCGACGGGGGTCTGGGGGCGCAGCCCCCAGAAGACGCCCGCCCCCACACACCCCGCACCTACCTACTGCCGGATCGCCCAGCCCCGCTCCCGCAACCCCGCCGTCAACACCGGCGCAGCCTTCGGCTCCACCATCAACTGCACAAGCCCCGCCTGCTGCCCGGTCGCGTGCTCGATCCGCACATCCTCGATATTGACCCCCGCCATCCCCGCGTCCGCGAAGATCCGGGCCAACTGACCGGGCTGGTCGTCGATCAGCACAGCCACAACCTCGTAGACCCGCGGGGCGGACCCGTGCTTGCCCGGGACCCGGACCTGCCCCGCGTTCCCCCGCCGCAGCACGTCCTCGATCCCGCCCGCACCCTCCCGCCGCTTGGAGTCGTCGGCGGACTGCAACGCCCGCAGCGCCCGCACCGTCTCCTCCAAGTCCCCGGCGACATCGGTGAGCAGGTCGGCAACCGGCCCCGGGTTCGCGGACAGAATGTCGATCCACATCCGGGGATCGGACGCGGCGATCCGGGTCACATCCCGAATCCCCTGCCCACACAGCCGTACGGCGGCCTCTTCCGCGTTCTCCAACCGCGCGGCGACCATGCTGGACACCAGATGCGGCATGTGCGACACAAGAGCCACCGCCCGGTCATGGGCATCGGCATCCATGACGACCGGCACCGCACGGCAGTGCGAGACCAGCTCCAGGGCGAGGTTCAACACCTCGGTGTCCGTGTCGCGCGTAGGCGTCAGCACCCAGGGACGGCCCTCGAAGAGGTCACCGGTAGCCGCCAGCGGACCCGACTTCTCGCGCCCGGACATGGGATGCGAGCCGATGTACCTGGACATCACCGACGGGTCGAGGCCCAGCGCCTCCAACTCCCGACGCGGACCGCCCTTGACGCTGGCCACGTCGAGGTAACCCCGGGCCACCCCCCGCCGCATCGCGTCGGCGAGCACCCCGGCCACCAGCGCGGGCGGCGCGGCGACGATCGCGAGGTCGACGGGCCCGTCCGGCGCCTCGTCGGTACCGGCGCCGAGCGCGGCGGCCGTACGGGCCTGCTCGGGGTCGTGGTCAGCGAGGTGGACGACGACGCCCCGGGAGACGAGGGCGAGCGCGGCGGACGTACCGATGAGGCCGGTGCCGATGACGAGCGCGGTCCTCACTGCGCGATGTCCTTGCGCAGGGCCGCCGCGGCACCGAGGTACACATGCGTGATGTCGGCGCGGGGCTTGTCGGACTCGATGTGCGCGAGGATGCGGACCACGCGGGGCATGGCGCCCGCGATGTCGAGTTCCTGCGCGCAGATCAGCGGTACGTCCGCGAAGGCGCTGCCGAGCTTGCGGGCGGCGGCGGCCGGGAAGTCGCTGTGCAGATCGGGCGTGGCCGTGAACCAGACGCTGATCAGATCGTCGGCGGTGAGGCCGTTCCGCTCCAGGACGGCGGTGAGCAGCGCTCCGACCTGCTCGTCCATGTGGCCGGCGTCGTCCCTGTCCAGTTGGACGGCGCCCCGGACCGCTCGTACCGCCACGGCTCTGCTCCTCGCTGATGTACAACCCGGCTCTCTGTACGACCAGCCTAGTCAGCCCGTCCCGTACGGGTGCCCGGCGCCCGCCCACCGAGACGGGTCACAGGGACTGTTGCCGGACCAGTTCCTCCAGCGAGGCGGCCTGCGGCAACTGCCCCTCCGGAGTGAGCTTGTCGACGGCCTGGGGCAACGTCCGCGCGAGGTCGCTCGCGGCCTCCTCCGGGGTGACACCGGCCTGCTCGGCGACCTTCCGCAGGGTCTCGTCGGGCAGCGCCTGCTGGATCTGGGCGCCGGTGACGGACTGGTTCTGCCCGGTGCCGACCCAGGAATCCTTCTGGTCGACGAGACCGGACTTGGTGAGCATGTCGAGCAGCCCGCCCAACGGATTGCCACCGCTACCGCTGCCCGAGCCACTGCCGAGGGCCCCGAGCAACGCGCCCAGGATGTTGCCGCTATCGGAACCACTCCTGCCTCCCCCCAGAAGACCGCCGAGAAGACTGCCGAGATCGTTGCCCGCCATGGCTCGCACCTTTCGAGAGCGGCCGGCCGCTGATCGGGGCCCGGCCTCGAACCCTGCCAATGTCACCCGAATCACCCCGTTCCGCTACTTGCGGTGAGATCATCCCGGTATGCCTCTTTACCCACGGCCCCGAGTCCGCTCTCATGGGCTGGAAGCACGCCTCGGGGGAGGGCCACAGTGAAGCGTCCTGGACCATTGCTCACACTTCTGGCGGGTCTGGTGCTCGGCCTGTTCATGCTGACGCTCAACGTGACGTCGGGGACGAAGACCGTGTCGTCGTCCACGCAGCGCGAGGCATCACCGTCGGCGTCGCCGAAGAAATCGGCGAACCCGTCACCGACGCCGACCGTCACACCCAGCCCGACACCGTCGAAGTCGCCTGTCGCGAACGCCAGTTACGCCGGCCGCACAGGCGACGACACCGCGTCGGTCGCCGTGACCGTCCGGGACGGCAAGGCGGTCGCGTACTTCTGCGACGGCCGCTACAAGGAGGCCTGGCTGCGGGGCCCCGTCAAGGACGACGGGAGCATGAAGCTCACCGCCCCGAACGGCGCCGTACTCGACGGCAAGATCGAGCAGGGCAAGAAGATCCGCGGCACGGTCAAGGACGAGGGCCGGAAGTACGCGTTCACCGCGGACAAGGCCGTCAAGCCGTCCGGCCTGTGGCGCGCGACGGCCAAGGTGCGCGGCGCCAAGATCGACGGCGGCTGGATCGTGCTGCCGAACGGCCGCCAGACCGGCATCGTCACCCGCGACGGCAAGGCCGCCTCCGCACCCCGTATCGACCCGGAGACCGGCGCGGTCACGGTCGACGGCCAGCAACTCACGGCACAGCCCGTCACCCCCTGACCCACCATCCGCCTCAGGGAGCCGATCATGACCGCCGACCCGAACGCCGCCACCCAGTCCTACCCCTCGCGACCACCCACACCCCACCACGACAGCCCCGCCCGCTACCTGGTCCCGGCCCTCGTGGCCGCGGCCGTGGCGGTCGGACTCGGCGTCTACGGCAAGGTCCACGACCCGGCGGGCACCGCCTTCAACCTCGCCGGCTTCAGCAGCACGGGCGCGGTGAAGTCCTGGCTCGCGACCACCGCGTTCTTCTTCGCCCTCGTCCAGGTCGTCTCGGCCTTCATGGTCTACGGCAGGCTGCCGGGCCCGAGTTGGTCGGCGACCCTGCACCGCTGGTCGGGGCGGATCGCGTTCCTGGTCGCGGTGCCGGTCGCGGTGCACTGCCTCTACGCGTTCGGCTACCAGACGTACTCGACACGCGTGATGTGGCATTCCCTCCTGGGGTGCGCGTTCTTCGGCGCCTTCAGTGCCAAGATGCTGCTGCTCCGCTCGGAGCGCCTCCCGGGCTGGCTGCTGCCGCTCGTCGGCGGACTGGTCTTCACCGCGCTCACGCTGCTCTGGCTGACCTCCGCGCTCTGGTTCTTCCGCACCGTCGGAGTGACGACCTGACCACCGTCGCAGCGACCACATAGTGACCACACGATGACCACCTTCGGAGTGACTACATGACCGACAGCTCGACGCGCCGCACGGTCCTCGTGACGGGTGCGGCCGCCGCGCTCACCGCGGGCTGCAGCAAGTACGGCGACAGCAACGACTCCTCGGGCTCGTCGTCCGTGAAAGCCTCCGGCGGCCAGGAGTTGGCGAAGACCTCCGACATCCCCGTCGGCGGCGGCAAGATCCTCAAGGCCCAGAAGATCGTGGTGACCCAGCCGAAGAAGGACGAGTTCAAGGCCTTCTCGGCGATCTGCACCCACCAGGGCTGCACGGTGAGCGCCGTCGCGAACGGCACGATCAACTGCCCGTGCCACGGCAGCAAGTTCAACATCGCGGACGGTTCGGTCGCGGGCGGCCCGGCGCCGAAGCCGTTGCCCGCCGAGCAGATCACGGTGGAGGGAAATTCGATCCGCCTGGCGTGACGTGCCACGTACGCTCCCGGAATGCACCCCGAGTCCCTGGTCCGCGACCACACGATCTACGCCTGCGTGATGGGTTCACGCGCCTTCGGCCTGGCGACGGACACGAGTGACACGGACCGCAGGGGCGTGTTCCTCGCCCCCACTCCCCTCTTCTGGCGCTTCGACAAGCCGCCGACGCACATCGAGGGCCCGGCGGAGGAGCAGTTCAGCTGGGAGCTGGAGCGCTTCTGCGAACTGGCCCTGCGCGCCAACCCCAACATCCTGGAGTGCCTCCACTCCCCCCTCGTCGAGCACGTCGACGACACGGGCCGTGAACTCCTGGCCCTGCGCGGCGTGTTCCTCTCCCGTCAGGTCCACGAGACGTTCACGCGCTACGCGTTGGGCCAGCGCAAGAAGCTGGAGGCCGACCTCCGCACGCACGGCGCCCCGCGCTGGAAACACGCGATGCACCTGCTCCGCCTGCTGATGAGCGCCCGCGACACGCTCCGCACGGGCACTTTGACGATCGACGTCGGAGACGAGCGCGAGCCACTGCTGTCCGTCAAACTCGGCGAACTCCCTTGGCCGGAGGTCGAGTCCTGGATGACCCGCCTGGCAACGGAGACGGACGAGGCGGCCACCCGCACCCCGCTCCCGGCGGAGCCGGACCGGCGCCGCGTGGAGGACTTCCTGATCGGGGTCCGGCGCGCGTCGGCCGACGCCCTAGCGGGGTGACGCCACCGCAAGCCCGGCGTCGGCGACGGCTTCACCCTGGCGCTTGTCGTACGTCACGAACCAACTGACCCCGTGACCGAGCTTGAGGGCCGCCACGGCGTGGATCGCGTCGAGGCTGCGCAGCGCGGTGCTCGGCGCCAACTCCCCTGCCTCCTGCATCAGTTCAGGCGTGAGGCGAATGCGCGCGATGGCGTTCAGCAGAGCATCAGCGGCCGCCCGCTCGACCTCGTCCGCGCCGAGCCGGTGCAGCAGCCGCCGCACCTCGGTCTGCGCCAGGTCGCAGGTGACGACACGACGCATTCCGCCGTGCTGTCCGATCCACTGCTCCAGCGCAACGGTCTCCGCCTCGGTCCGCAGCAGTTTGGCGATGGCCGACGCGTCGAGGTAGAGCAGCGTCACCGCGTCTCCTCCTCGCGCTGCGCGAGCAGTTCCGCGGTGGGACCGCACCCCGCCGCGTCCCGTCTCACCGCGCGCAGCCGCTCCAGCGCGTCCGCGGCCTCGGCGCCGTGCCCCTCATCCATGACCGAGGCGTCGAGCAGGCCGATGGCGATCGCGGCCCGGATGTCCCGCTCGGCCGGCTCCAGTGGAGACAGTATGGCGACCGGCACGCCGTCCCGAGTGACCTCGATCGACTCACCGGCCGCCACCGCGTCCAACAGTGCCGCGGTGTGTCGGGACAGCTCCCGGACCGGCACACGCCTGCGCTTCAACTTACCCATGCCTGACACAATACGCCCATCGCCTGACACTGTCCATCGATGTCAGACACCGCCATGACACGTCACGCATCCCAAAGCTCCCCGAGCCCCAACAGCTCCCCCCGATACTCGATCCGCTCCGCCCACTCCCCCGGCCAGGCATCCACCCCCAGATGCGCCCCCGCGAACGCCCCCGCAAGACAAGCGATCGAGTCCGAGTCACCGTACGTACAAGCCGCTCGCCGCAACGCGGTCACCGGTTCCTCCACGAAGAGCAGGAAGCACAACAGCCCGGTGGCCAGCGCCTCTTCGGCGATCCAGCCCGCGCCGGTGGCCAGACACGGGTCGGTCTCCGGGGACACGGTCCGCACGGCGTCCTCAAGCCGGCCGAGCACCTCCAGGCACTCGTCCCAGCCGCGCGCGATGAAGTGCTCGGGCGTCGGGTCCTGGCTCCGCGTCCACAGGTCACCGAGCCAACGGTGGTTGTACCGGGTGCGGTTCTCGACGGCGTACGACCGCAGCAGCCCGACCAGCCCGGTCGGTTCGGCGCCCTGCGCGAGCAGTCGTACGGCGTGCGCGGTGAGGTCGGACGCGGCGAGGGCGGTCGGGTGGCCGTGGGTCAGCGCGGACTGCAACTGGGCGGCGCCGGAACGCTGTTCGTCGTCCAGACCGGGGACGAGCCCGATCGGCGCGACCCGCATGTTGGCCCCGCAGCCCTTCGAACCGATCTGGCTGGCGTCCTGCCATGCCCGTCCCTCGCTCTTCAGCAGGTTGCAGGCGACGAGGCAAGTCCGGCCGGGGGCACGGTTGTTGTCCGGCGACTGGTACCAGTCCACGAACTCCTCGCGCACCGGCCGTTCCATCCGCTTGGGCCCAAGCACCCCCCGTTCCATGGCAGTTCGCAGCCCGCGTCCCAACGCCAGCGTCATCTGCGTGTCGTCGGTGACGATCGCGGGCCTCGGCAACTCCATCTCCCGCCAAGGACCGCACTTGGCAAGGATGTCGGGCACGGCGTTGAACTCGGTAGGGAAACCGAGCGCGTCCCCGAGGGCGAGCCCCACCAGGGCTCCCGTGGCGGCACGCTTACGGACAGTCGAGGTAGTCATGCGGAACGTCCTTCCCGGGTCGGCCGAAGCAGCGGTGGGTACAGGGCAGTTGCGTCCCCGGTGCGGTACAGCGCGGCCGGCTTCCCCCGACCACCCGTCAACTTGGCACCACCAGGCACCGGTTCGACGAAACCCGGCGTGGCGAGCACCTTGCGGCGGAAGTTGGGGCGGTCCAACTCGGCGCCCCACACGGTCTCGTAGACCTGTTGCAGCTCCCCGAGCGTGAACTCGGGCGGACAGAACGCGGTGGCGAGGCAGCTGTACTCCAGCTTGGCGCCCACCCGTTCGTGCGCGTCGGCCAGAATCCGGTCGTGGTCGAAGGCGAGCGGCCCGAGCGAGTCGTACGGCAGCCAGCGGGCCTGCGCCGCGTCGCTGCCCGCGTGCGGCTCGGGCGGGTCGGGCAGCAGCGCGGCGAAGGCGACGGTGACGACCCGCATCCGGGGGTCGCGGTCGGGCTCGCTGTAGGTGCGCAGTTGCTCCAGGTGCAGCCCGGAGACGTCCGACAGGCCGGTCTCCTCGGCGAGTTCACGCCGGGCGGCGCTCTCCGCGGACTCGTCGGGCTGCACGAAGCCGCCGGGCAACGCCCAGTGTCCGGCGTACGGCTCCTGGCCGCGCTCGACGAGCAGCACATGCAGGGCG
The DNA here is from genome assembly GCF_000367365.1 of Streptomyces prunicolor NBRC 13075. Taxonomy (GTDB): domain Bacteria; phylum Actinomycetota; class Actinomycetes; order Streptomycetales; family Streptomycetaceae; genus Streptomyces; species Streptomyces prunicolor. The sequence goes on from NZ_BARF01000050.1 coordinate 201,910, forward strand.
CCGGCGCGGATCGTGAGGACGGCGAGGTCGGCGGTGACGGCGAAAGGTTCGAAGGCGTACTTGTCGTAGCCCGGTGTTGTGGTCACGTGCACCCACTCCCTTAATGGTCAGTTAGACCATAAAGAGCGGCCGTACTGCCGCGCAACCCCCCGCAACCGATGAATGCGACCCGACGAAGGCGAAACGACGAAAACGAAGCGGCCGGCCCCGGAGAAACCCGGAACCGGCCGCCACGAACAGAACTCAGACCTAGAGATCGACTTCCTGCATCAACATCCCGACCTCGGTGTTCGACAGCCGCCGCAGCCAGCCCGACTTCTGGTCGCCCAGGGTGATCGGGCCGAAGGAGACACGCACCAGCTTGTCGACCGGGAACCCGGCCTCCGCGAGCATGCGCCGCACGATGTGCTTGCGGCCCTCGTGGAGGGTCACCTCGACCAGGTAGTTCTTGCCGGTCTGCTCGACGACACGGAAGTGGTCCGCACGTGCGTACCCGTCCTCCAGCTGGATGCCGTCCTTGAGCTGCTTGCCCAGATCGCGCGGGATCGGGCCCACGATGTGCGCGAGGTAGGTCTTCTTCACGCCGTACTTGGGGTGGGTCAGCCGGTGCGCCAGCTCGCCGTGGTTGGTGAGCAGGATCACACCCTCGGTCTCGGTGTCGAGCCGCCCGACGTGGAAAAGGCGCGTCTCGCGGTTGGTGACGTAGTCGCCGAGGCACTGCCGGCCCTCGGGGTCCTCCATCGTCGCGACGACACCGGCGGGCTTGTTCAGCGAGAAGAACTGGTACGACTGCGTCGCCACCGTCAGCCCGTCGACCTTGATCTCGTCGTGCTCGGGGTCGACGCGCAGCCCCTGCTCGACGACGATCTCGCCGTTGACCTCGACCCTGGACTGCTCGATCAGCTCCTCGCAGGAGCGCCGGGAGCCGTAGCCCGCGCGCGCGAGGACCTTCTGCAGCCGCTCGCCCTCCTGCTCGGCGCCCGGGAAGGTCTTGGGCGGCTTGATGTCCTTCTTGCCCGCGTACCGCTCCCGGTTGCGCTCCTCGGCCCGCGCGTCGTATTCCCGCGAGGTCGCCGGCGCCCAGCGCCCGCGCCCGGTGCCCGCGCCCTGCTTGGGGCCGCCCTTGGCACCGCCGCGCGCCGCTGCACCGCGCCCTGACTTGGGACCTTCGTGGGATCCCGTGGGGCCTACGTCGTAGCGCCGCTCCTCGGGACGCGGCTTTCCGGCGCGCTTCGGCTTGTCGTCGCGCCCTCCCGCGCCACCCGCGCCCCTCGGCTGGGAGCCGCCCCCGCCGGCACCCCGGGAGTTGCCGCCCGCGCCGGACCCACGGGGGTTGCCGCCTCCGCCGGCCCCGCGAGGACCGCCGCCCCCGCCGGAACCGCGGGGGTTGCCGCGCCCGCCGCTCCTACCGCTGCCGCCACCACTGCTGCCACTGCCACTGCTTCGCATCAAAGTTCCGTCGTCGTCGTTTCGTCTGCATCTGCATCCGGTGCATCCGGATCGAACGACGGGACCCCTTCCAGCGTCTCCGCCTCGATCGCCTCAGCCTCAGGGAGGAAGGGCGCGAGCTCCGGGAGCTCGTCCAGGCCTCGCAGGCCCATCCGCTCCAGAAAGTAGTTCGTCGTCACGTACAGGATCGCACCTGTTTCGGGTTCCGTGCCCGCCTCCTCGACCAGACCCCGCTGCAAGAGGGTGCGCATCACACCGTCGCAGTTGACTCCGCGGACCATCGAGACCCTGCTACGGCTGACCGGCTGGCGGTACGCGACGACCGCCAGGGTCTCCAGCGCCGCCTGCGTGAGCCGGGCCTGCTGCCCGTCCAGGACGAAGCCCTCGACGGCCGGCGCGTACTCGGGCCGCGAGTAGAACCGCCACCCGCCGGCGATCAGCCGCAGCTCGAAACCACGCCCCTGGACGGTGTACTCGTCGGCCAGCTCGCGCAGCGCGTCCGCGATCCGCCGTTTGGGCCGCTGGAGTATTTTCGCGAGGTGTTCCACGGTCGCGGGCTCGTCCACGACCATCAGGACGGCCTCCAAGGCGGGCTTGAGGGCGAGCTCCGCGACGGCGGACGGGCTCGCCGGTACGCCCGTGCTCTCCTCGCTCACGCCGACTCCTCCTTGATCTCCTTGGGCGGCTCGGGCGGCCGGTCGAACTCGTCCGTCACCACCGGCTCGCCTTCCCCCTCCCCACCGGTCCAGCGCACGATCAGATCCCCGAGCGCGGTCTCCTGGTCCAGCGCGACGGCCTTCTCCCGGTACAGCTCCAGCAGGGCCAGGAACCTCGCCACGACGGTCAGGGTGTCGTCGGTGTCGTCCACGAGCACGCTGAAGCTGGCCTCGCCGAGCTCCCGCAGCCGCGCGACCATGATCCCGGCCTGCTCCTGCACGCTGACGAGCGGCGCGTGGATGTGATCGACGTAGACCTGCGGCTTGGGCCTGGGCTGCATCGCCTTCACAGCAAGCCTGGCGAAGCCCTCGGGCCCGATCCGGATGACGACCTCGGGCAGCAGCTCGGCGTGGTGCGGTTCGAGTCCGACGGTACGGGGATAGCGCCGGGCTTCTTCGTCGAGACGCCGGTTGAAGATGTCGGCGATCTGCTTGTAAGCGCGGTACTGCAACAGCCGCGCGAACAGCAGGTCCCGGGCCTCCAGCAACGCGAGATCGGCCTCGTCCTCGACCTCGGCGGAGGGCAACAGCCGCGCCGCCTTCAGATCCAGCAGGGTCGCCGCGACGACGAGAAACTCGGTCGTCTGGTCCAGGTCCCAGTCGGGCCCCATCGCCCTGATGTGCGCCATGAACTCGTCGGTGACCTTGGACAGCGCCACCTCGGTCACATCGAGCTTGTGCTTCGAGATCAGCTGGAGGAGAAGGTCGAAGGGCCCCTCGAAGTTGGCGAGCCGAACCTTGAAGACCCCGTCATCGGGTTCTTCGGCCGAGGGCTCCTCAACAGCCGCCTCAGGCTCCTCAACAGCCGCCTCAGGCTCCTCAGCAACCGCCTCAGACTCTTCTACGACGGCCTCGGGCTCCGGCACCGCCACGACGACCGCGCTCTCGGCCTCGGGCTCCGGAGCCGTCCCCGGCCCCTTGCCCAGTGCACGCCGACGGCCGGCGGGGGCGCCGGATGCGGGAGCGTCGTTCGAGGTCATGGCCCCCGCAGGCTACCGCTACCGCCCGCGAAGCCGGCGGACGAGAATGCTCGCGTCCCCGCGGGACTCCAGATCGGCCAGGACGACGGCGACCGCCTCGCGCACGATCCGGCCGCGGTCGACCGCGAGGCCGTGCTCGCCCCGGAGCATCAGGCGTGCGTGCTCCAGGTCGATGAGTTCCTCGGCGGAGACGTACACGGTGATCTTCTCGTCGTGCCGCTCGCGCCCGGTGGGCCGGCGCTGGGCCTGCGCCCCCTGACGCTGCTTCCGAGGCTGGGCAGAACCTTCCTGCGCCCCCTGACGTCGTCCTGAGCCGTCCGCGGACCGGCTGCGGGACTCGCCGCCGTCCGAGTCCGCCGCCACGTGCTCGGCGCCCTCGCCGTCACCGCCCTGGGCGGGTACGGACTGCGGGGCGTCCTCCCCGGCGGCGGCAGCGTCGCTCTCCCCCGCCGGAGCCGGTACCCGGGCCTCGCCGTTGGCCCGGCTCCTGGGGGTGGACGACTGAAGCGCCATCCCCCCTGTCGTACGGAACAGTTCGTCGGCCCCCGGCAGACTCACTCGGCGTGACACCGGGCGAGCACCTCCCTGGCGAGCTGGCGATAGGCGGCGGCACCGACGGAGTTGGAGGCGTACGTGGTGATCGGCTCACCGGCGACCGTGGTCTCCGGGAAGCGCACCGTGCGCCCGATGACCGTGTGGTAGACGTGATCGTCGAACGCCTCGACCACGCGCGCGAGCACCTCACGGCTGTGCACGGTGCGGGAGTCGTACATCGTGGCGAGGATCCCGTCGAGCTCCAACTCGGGGTTGAGGCGCTCCTGGACCTTCTCGATGGTCTCCGTCAGCAGCGCGACTCCGCGCAGCGCGAAGAACTCGCACTCCAGCGGCACGATCACCTTGTGAGCCGCCGTCAGGGCGTTCACGGTGAGCAGGCCGAGGGAGGGCTGACAGTCGATCACGATGTAGTCGTAGTCGGCCATCAGCGGCTTCAACGCCCGCTGCAGGGTGGACTCGCGCGCGACCTCGCTCACCAACTGCACTTCGGCGGCCGACAAGTCGATGTTGCTGGGCAGCAAGTCCATGTTCGGGACTGCTGTCTTGAGAAGCACCTCGTCGGCCGACATGCCCCGCTCCATGAGCAGGTTGTAGACGGTGAGGTCCAACTCCATGGGATTGACGCCCAGTCCGACCGACAGCGCGCCCTGCGGGTCGAAGTCGACGAGCAGTACGCGTCGGCCGTACTCCGCGAGCGCGGCACCCAGGTTGATGGTCGACGTCGTCTTGCCGACGCCGCCCTTCTGGTTGCACATCGCGACGATCGTGGCGGGGCCGTGACTGGTCAGCGGACCCGGGATCGGGAAGTAGGGCAGCGGGCGTCCGGTCGGGCCCACGCGCTCACGGCGCTGACGGGCGGCGTCGGGCGCGAGTGTGGCCGCGTACTCGGGATCGGGCTCGTACTCGGCGTCGGGGTCGTAGAAGTGCCCGTCGGGCAGTTCGTCGAAGTCGGCGAACTGGTTGCGGGGCGCGCCCCTTCCGTCGCCGGCCATGGCGTTCACGTGATGGCCATCCATGCTCTGGTGTGCTGGCTGGGTCGCCCCTGGCTTGTGGTGACCCCGGTGGGCTGCGAAGGTACGCACCGCGACGGAGCCGACAGCCTCGAACCCCGCGGGCTCCTGGCCCTTTGCAGGCATTCCTGGTTGACCACCCCCGGGAGAAAATGTCGACTCATTCACAAGTCGTCTTACCTCCTTGGTGACCAGGGAATTTCTCGATAGGTCAGCGTGGCACCATGCCGACGTTCGGCGACTCTATGGCGTGTCGGGTGTTCGCAGCAACACAATCCGCCTTACCCGGCCCGATGTGTCGGCAATGAAACATCCCTCTGTCAAGGGCGTACGGCAGTCGCACGGCAGGTTCCACCGGTGCACGAATCGGTTCAAGGGTTACGTTCGGGGCGAGTTGGCCGAGTGCCGCAAAGTGACCATACACACACCCGGCCGGACCTTGTCGGGCAAGGTCCGGCCGGGCGTGCGGTGTTGACGACCTGTGTTGACGTATCGCCTTTTACTGAACGGTGACTTAGTCGACAGAGTCAGCCGAGCAGCGATTCCAGCTCGACGTGCTCCAGCCCGTGCGCCTCGGCGACCTCGCGGTAAATCACCTTGCCGTCATGGGTGTTGAGACCCTTGGCGAGAGCAGGATCACGTCGCAGCGCGTCGGCCCAACCCCGGTTCGCGAGCTCCACGATGTACGGGAGCGTCGCGTTGGTGAGCGCGTAGGTCGACGTGTTCGGCACCGCGCCGGGCATGTTGGCGACGCAGTAGAAGACCGAGTTGTGGACCGGGAAGGTCGGCTCGGCGTGGGTCGTGGGACGCGAGTCCTCGAAGCAGCCGCCCTGGTCGATCGCGATGTCGACAAGAACACTTCCGGGCTTCATCCGCGACACGAGTTCGTTGGTGACCAGCTTCGGTGCCTTCGCGCCCGGGATGAGCACCGCACCGATGACGAGGTCGGCGTCCAGGACGGCCTTCTCCAGCTCGAAGGCGTTGGACATGATCGCCCGGACCTTGGTGCCGAAGACCTTGTCGGCCTCGCGGAGCTTGTTGATGTCGCGGTCGAGCAGCGTGACGTGGAAGCCCATGCCGACGGCGATCTGCGTGGCATTCCAGCCGGAGACACCGCCGCCGATGACGACGGCCCGCGCGGGCTGGGTGCCGGGGACGCCGCCGGGGAGGACACCCCGGCCGCCGACCGAGCGCATCAGGTGGTAGGCACCGACCTGCGGGGCCAGCCGGCCCGCGACCTCGGACATCGGGGCGAGCAACGGCAGGGCGCGGCCCGGCAGTTCGACGGTCTCGTAGGCGATCGCCGTGGTGCCGGACGCGACGAGCGCGTCGGTGCACTCCTTGGAGGCGGCCAGGTGCAGGTAGGTGAAGAGCGTCTGGTCCTTGCGGAGGCGGTGGTACTCCTCGGCGATGGGCTCCTTGACCTTGAGCAGCAGGTCGGTGGTGGCCCAGACCTCGTCGGCGGTGGCCAGGATCTGCGCGCCTGCGGAGACGTACTCGTCGTCCGTGATCGAGGAGCCGACGCCGGCGTTCTGCTCGATGAAGACCTGGTGGCCGTGGCGCACCAGCTCGTGCACACCGGCGGGGGTGATGGCCACCCGGAACTCGTTGTTCTTGACCTCGCGGGGGATGCCGACCTTCACGTCGATCACGGTCCTTGGCTCAGAGGGTGTGGGGCAATACATCTCATACCCGGACATGCATGAGCGCACCGGGAGACCGCAGGAGAAGGTGCGGCAGAGCCAGTCTAATGAAGGTGTTCTCGGTGTCTAGCCTTTCAATGCATCAATCTTCTGCGGATGTACTACGGATTTCGCAGGCGTTAGCGTCTTGTTCCAGAGGTTCGGAGGCGGATTCCGGGGTTTCGGGGGCGGAATCGCCCTCCAGAAGCTCCTCGCCCAGCATCCGCTCGGCCGTCCCGCGGTGCAGCGCGGCGGACGCCGGATCGCCGAGCCGGTCGAGGGTGTCGGCCAGCCGCAGCTGCAGTGCCGCCTGCAGCCGTACGTCCTCGGCGCGGCGCGCCCACTCGACGGCCTCGTGGCACGTGGCGAGCGACTCCTCGGGGCGGCCCGCGTACTCCTGGACCCGCGCCAATTCGCTCAACGCCCTTGCCTGGGCGGCCACATCACCGTTCTTGCGGTACCCGGCGACGGCCGCCCGCCAGTTCCTCAGCGCCTCGCCGTAGCGGCCCGCGTAGGTGTGCGCGGCGCCGATCCGGCCGTAGAGCCGGGCGGCCTCCGCACGCTCGTCCCGGGCGAGCCGCTGGGCCAGCGCGCGGCCGAACCAGTCGGCGGCCCGGTCGTGGTCCCCGAGCTCCTGGTGCGCGCCGCCTACGGATTCCATCGCGCGACCGGTCGCATACGGGTCGTTCGCTTCGCGTCCGGCGTCCAGCGCGGCCCGGTAGCGGGCCAGTGCCTCGGTCGTCCGGCCGGTCTGCGCGTCCAGATCGGCGAGGTTGAGCAGCGCGGCGGCCTTCTCGCGGGGCAGGTCGCGCCGCTCGGCCACGTCGAGGACGAGGCGGTGGATGCCGTAGAGCTCGGGGGCGGCGGCCTGGGTGCCGAAGTGGGCGACCATCGCGCGCACCAGCTGGGACATCAACCGGCGGGCCAGCGTGTCGAGTTCGCCGTCGGCGACCGCGAGGCGGGCGGAGGCGAGCAGGGCGGGCTGGCGGACGCGCAGCCAGTCGGCGGCGGCCCGGGGGGTCGGGAAGCGCAGCGCGCGGGGCGTGCCGAGGAGTTTCTCGCGGGCCTGGGGGCTGTCGGTCTCGGTGATGGCGCGGCAGGACTGGAGCAGCCGCACGGTGCGCTCCAGCATGCGGGCGCGGGCCAGCTGGAGTTCGGCCGGGCGGTCCTGGGTCTCGGCGAGGGCGTGCAGGAGGGGCTGGAGGCAGCCGGGGACCTCGTACTGCGGCAGCGGGGAGTCCAGGGTCCGCAGCAGGCCGGCGGCGACGAAGTCGTCCAGGGTGGTGCGGGCGCCGTTGACGGAGCAGCCGGCGAGCGCGGAGGCGGTCTGCGGGTCGACCAGGCCGGCCGGAGCGAGGGAGAGCAGTCGCAGTATCCGGGCGGCGGGGCTCGGCAGCGAACCGTAGACGAGCCGGAAGACGCGACTCAGCGGGGTGCCCTCGTCGCTCTCGGCGTGCAGGTGCTTGGCGAGGTCGGCGACGGCGGTCTGCGGGCGGGCGGCGAGCCAGCCGCCGGCCAGGGTCAGCGCGGCGGGCTGGGACCCGCAGACCTCGACGAGGCCCTCGGCGGCGACCGGGTCGACGGTGATGCGGACCGCGCCCGTGTAGCGGGTGAGGAGTTCCAGTGCGGACTTGGTGTCGAGGCCGCCCAGGGTGCACGGGCGGACGTCGGCGATGCCGGTGAGCGGGCCGCCGGAGACGGCGACGACCAGGCAGTCCGGGGAGTCCGGCAGCAGCGCGTCGACCTGCTCGGCATCGGCCGCGTCGTCGAGCAGGAGCAGCGCCCGGCGGTCGGTGAGGGCTTCGCGCAGGATGTCCGAGAGGTCGTCCTCGGAGGCGCCGGCCGGGGTCGGCAGTTCCAGGGCGGTGAGGAGTTCGCGGGCGGTGCGCTCGGTGGGGACGGGGGTGCCGTCGGGCTCGCTGAGCCGCGCGCGGAACACACCGGCGTCGTAACGGTCAGCGACCTGTCGGACGAGTTCCTCGGCCAGCGCGCTGCGGCCGGAGCCGGGCTTGCCCGCGATGAGGAGGACCCGCGCGCGGGGGGCCTTGCGGCCCGCGATGGTGTCCAGGCCCGCGCGCTCGATGTCGGCCCGGAGCTCCTTCAACTCTCTTGCGCGGCCCAGGAATTGACCCTCGGGAGAAGTGTCCTCGGACAGCCTCACGCCGCCGGTGTCCACCGCCTGATCCGTCACGGGCCACACTCCCGTCCCACTGCACGCGCATAGCCCGCCGGGACTCCGGATCGGGTGATTCCAGAGCCTAGTTCACGCTCTGCGACGAACCGTGCGGAGCGCGGCGGGCACGTCCCCCGATCGGATCAGCCGATCGTCACACCGGAAGACGCCGAAAGAGACGGAAAGGATGAGGTGTGGGTGAGGTGCAGGTGAGGTGTGGGTTCAGGACTCGAAGGGACGCGCGGGCCACGGCGCCTCCGCGGGGCGCAGCGCGTCGACGCCGTCGCCGTGCCGGGCGGCGACCAGCGCGAGGACGCCGACGGCGAGGCAGTTGTTGTGCAGCTCGCCGGCGAGGACCCCGCGGACCAGGTCGTCGAGGGGCACACGCGCGTGCTCCATGTCGGCCTCCTCGTCCTCGACCTCGAAGCGCCGTCCCTCGGCCTCGGACAGGTTCCGGGCCAGGAAGATGCGGATGGCCTCGGAGCAGCCGCCGGGCGTGGTGTAGACGTCGGTCAGCACCCGCCAGTCCTCGGCCTTGACGTGCGCCTCCTCGTACAGCTCGCGCTGGGCGGCGTGCAGCGGGTTCTCGCCCGGGATGTCGAGCAGTCCGGCCGGGATCTCCCACAGCTTCTGCCGTACGGGGTGGCGGTACTGCTTGATGAGCAGGACCCGGTCCTGCTCGTCGAGGGCGAGGATCGCCACGGAGCCGGGGTGGACCTGGTAGTCGCGGTGCACGACCGTGCCGTCGGGCATGACCACGTCGTCGGTGCGCACGGAGGTCTTGTTGCCGACGAAGGGGGTCACGGTCGCCCGGATCTCCCACTCCTCCGGGGTGTCCTTGATCGTCATGCGATGTCCCTCCACACGTACACGAAACACGTACCCGAAACACACGTACACGGACGTCACTTGAGAAAACGGCCGGGGTGCACACCTTTTGAAGGCGCGCACCCCGGTCACCGTACAACCTTCGTACTACTTGCCCGTCTTGCGTTCCACAGCCGCCTTGACCAGGCCCGCGAAGAGCGGGTGCGGCCGGGTCGGGCGGGAGCGCAGCTCGGGGTGGGCCTGGGTCGCGACGAGGTAGGGGTGCGTCTCGCGCGGGTACTCCACGTACTCCACGAGCTTGCCGTCCGGAGACGTGCCGGAGAACTGCAGTCCGGCCTTCTTCTCCAGCTCCGCGCGGTAGGCGTTGTTCACCTCGTAGCGGTGGCGGTGGCGCTCCTCGACGTACTCCTTGCCGTCGTAGACCTCGCGCACGATGGAGCCCTCGGCGAGCTTGGCCGGGTACATGCCCAGGCGCATGGTGCCGCCCATGTCGCCCTCGCCGGCGACGATGTCGAGCTGCTCGGCCATGGTGGAGATGACCGGGTGGCCGGTGGCCGGGTCGAACTCGGTGGAGTTGGCGTCCGCGATGTCGGCGAGGTTGCGCGCGGCCTCGATCACGATGCACTGGAGGCCCAGGCAGAGGCCGAGCAGCGGGATCTTGTGCTCGCGGGCGTACTGGATGGCGCCGACCTTGCCGGAGACACCGCGGTCGCCGAAGCCGCCGGGGATGCAGATCGCGTCCACGTCACCGAGCTGCTTGGCGGCGCCCGCCGGGGTCTTGCAGTCGTCCGAGGTGACCCACTTGATCTTCACGCGGGCCTTGTTGGCGAACCCGCCGGCGCGCAGCGCCTCGGTGACCGAGAGGTAGGCGTCGGGCAGGTCGATGTACTTGCCGACCAGCGCGAGGTTGATCTCGTGCAGCGGGTTGTGGACCCGGTCGAGCAGGTCGTCCCAGGTCGTCCAGTCCACGTCCCGGAACGGGAGGTCCAGCTTGCGGACGACATAGGCGTCCAGGCCCTCGCTGTGCACGGTCTTGGGGATGTCGTAGATCGAGCGGGCGTCGGGGCAGGCCACCACGGCGGCCTCGTCGACGTCGCACATCAGCGAGATCTTGCGCTTGATCGCGGTCGGCACCTCGCGGTCGGAGCGCAGCACGATGGCGTCGGGCTGGATGCCGATGTTGCGCAGGGCCGCGACCGAGTGCTGGGTCGGCTTGGTCTTCAACTCGCCCGAGGGGCCGATGTACGGCAGGAGCGAGATGTGGACCACGAACACGTTGTCCCGGCCGACCTCGTGGCGGACCTGGCGGACCGTCTCCAGGAAGGGCAGCGACTCGATGTCGCCGACCGTGCCGCCGACCTCGGTGATGACGACGTCGACCTCGTCGGTCGCCATCCGCCGGATGCGGTGCTTGATCTCGTTGGTGATGTGCGGGATGACCTGCACGGTGTCGCCCAGGTACTCGCCGCGCCGCTCCTTGGCGATCACCGTCGAGTAGACCTGGCCGGTGGTGACGTTGGCGCTGCCGTCCAGGTCGCGGTCGAGGAAGCGCTCGTAGTGGCCGATGTCGAGGTCGGTCTCGGCGCCGTCGTTGGTGACGAACACCTCACCGTGCTGGAAGGGGTTCATCGTGCCGGGGTCGACGTTCAGGTACGGGTCGAGCTTCTGCATCACGACGCGCAGGCCCCGCGCCTTGAGGAGCATGCCGAGGCTGGAGGCGGTGAGGCCCTTGCCGAGTGAGGAGGCGACACCCCCGGTGACGAAGATGTGCTTGGTCGTCGTGGTGCTGCTGTTTCGGGCTGTGCTATTTCGAAACGTAGCGGGCGGCATGGCCAAGAGGGGGCTCCCGTGGTCGCGGTCTGGGGTGCGGTGCGGCTGCCCGCCCGGAGAACCCGGGTTTTTCTGGAGGCGCCGTCGCTGCGGTTCGGGGGTTTCTTGCCCACCGGTCCACGGGCTACCAGGGTATCAGCGCCCGGAGGGGATGGCTTCCGGCCACGCTCCGCGCCCGCCTCGACACGGACGCGACCTGCATCGACATGAACAGGCCTCCCGTCGACACAGACGCGCCCTGGTTACCTGCTTCTCACCGGGTGCTCACCCGTTCGGCCCAGGTCCGTTGGCGAGAGCGGCACACAGATCATCTACGTGCGTCGTATCCTGCTCGGACACTCGCTGCCGAGCCGGTCCGGAACACGGCACCACCCCCGCCCGTATATCCCGGAACAACGAGAGCTCGTCAGTTCGTTGAGCAACGACCGTCATTTGCTTCATGCCTCAACGACGCACTACAAACGATCCCTTGACCGCACACAGCGACCGCCCCTTTTTCGTGGGGCGACGTGGCCGTTCGACTGGAGTTGCACGTGGCCGGGCGCATCGAAGATTACGCACTCATCGGAGACATGCAGACCGCTGCCCTGGTCTGCCGGGACGGGACGGTGGACTGGCTCTGCCTGCCCCGATTCGACTCCCATGCCATCTTCGCCGGTCTGCTCGGCACCGAGGAACACGGCTTCTGGCGGCTGGGCCCGGCCCATGCCGCCGACGCGCCGCCGCCCATGGCGGCCCGGCGCGGCTACCGCGGCGACTCGCTGATCCTGGAATCCGAGTGGGACACCCCGCGAGGCACGGTCCGCGTGACCGATTTCATGCCCCCTCGCGACGGCGCCCCCCAGCTGATCCGCATCGTGGAGGGCATCTCCGGCCGCGTCCCGATGCGCTCGGCCCTCCGGATGCGTTTCTCCTACGGCCGGGTCGTCCCCTGGGTGCACAAGCACGAGGGCCGCACGGTCGCCGTCGCGGGCCCCGACTCCGTGTGGTTCGACACATCGGCGGAGACCTACGGCAAGCAGCTCACGACGTACGCCGACTTCACGGTCGCGCCGGGTGACCGCATCGCGTTCACGATCTCGTGGGAGCCCTCGCACAAGCAGCCGCCCGCGCTCCCCGAGCCGGAGCAGTCGCTGGAGGCCACGGAGGACTTCTGGCGCGACTGGGTCGACCAGTGCACGTACCACGGCCCGTACCGCGAGGCGGTGGTCCGCTCCCTGATCACGCTGAAGGCGCTGACCTACGCCCCCACGGGCGGCATCGTCGCCGCACCCACCACCTCCCTCCCGGAGGAGATCGGCGGCGTCCGCAACTGGGACTACCGCTACACCTGGCTCCGCGACGCGGCCATCACCCTCTCCTCGCTCCTGCGCACCGGCTACCGCGAGGAGGCCCGCGCCTGGCGCGAGTGGCTCCTGCGCGCCGTCGCCGGCGACCCGGAGAACCTGCAGATCATGTACGGCATCGCCGGCGAGCGCGAGCTCGGCGAGGCGGAGCTGGACTGGCTGCCGGGCTACGAGAACTCGGGCCCGGTCCGGGTCGGCAACGGCGCCGCGCACCAGCTCCAGCTGGACGTCTACGGCGAGGTCACCGAGGCCCTGCACCTGGCCCACATGACGGGCCTGGCCCGCAACGACTACGCCTCCCTCCTCCAGCTGAAGCTGATCCGCTACCTGGAGAAGCACTGGGACGAGCCCGACGAGGGCATCTGGGAGGTGCGCGGCCCGCGCCGCCACTTCGTGCACTCGAAGGTGATGGCCTGGGTCGCGGTCGACCGCACGATCAAGCTGATCGAGTCGGGCGACGCGGACGGCCCGCTGGAGAAGTGGCGCGAACTGCGCGACGACATCCACCGGGACGTGTGCGAGCGCGGCTACGACAAGGAGCGCAACACCTTCACGCAGTCGTACGGCTCGAAGGAGCTGGATGCCTCGCTGCTGCTCATCCCGCAGATGGGCTTCCTGCCCCCGGACGACAAGCGCGTGATCGGCACGATCGAGGCGATCCAGCGCGAGCTGTCCACGCCGGACGGCTTCATCCTGCGCTACCCCACCTCGGGCACGGACGAGGGCGTCGACGGCCTCCCCGGCGACGAGGGCGCGTTCCTGGCCTGCTCGTTCTGGATGGCGGACGACCTCGCGATGATCGGCCGGGTCGACGAGGCCCGCAAGCTCTTCGAGAAGCTCCTGTCGCTCCGCAACGACCTGGGCCTCCTCGCCGAGGAGTGGGACCCGCGCCTGCAACGCCAGGTCGGCAACTTCCCGCAGGCCTTCAGCCACGTCCCCCTGATCGACACGGCGCTGCGGCTGACGGCTTCAGGGGCCTACGGCGGCTGACACCGGCGCCGGGGTGATGAATCCGCGGACCACTTGACATCACTACCGGGAGAATCATGACCGTCAGCAAGAACATCAACAACCCCGTGGGCCAGGGCGGCGGCAAGCGCAAGAAGCAGTCCCGCGCCGAACGGCAGAACCACGGTCCGCACCGCAACCTCGACCGCCAGGGCGCGGCCGACCAGAAGGCGGAACTCGTGCGCAAGATGCGCGAGAAGGCAGCCGAGGCCGCCGGGCAGACGGGCGACGACACCGCGAAGAGCTGACGCCCGGCCGATCCTTACGGCTTGGTGACGTGCGGCGGCCCAGCGCGACCGCCGTACGTCACCGGCCTAGGCTGGGAGCGGACAAAAGCCCCTTTTCTGAAAGGGGGGCGGCCATGGCTTCCCTCTCGACGGCGAGCGCGGCTCTGACCGCGTTGCGCGAGGATCTGGTCGGCGACGTGTTCGCCCCGGGGGATCAGGGTTACGACGACGCCCGAGTCGTCTACAACGCGATGATCGACCGGCGTCCCGCCGTGATCGCCCAGTGCGTGGACGAGGCCGATGTCGTACGGGCCGTGCGCTTCGGGCGCGAACTGGACCTGCCGATCGCGGTGCGCGGCGGCGGCCACAGCGTCGCGGGCATGGCACTGGGCGACGGGGCGCTCGTCGTGGACCTGCGCCACATGCGCGAGGTCACGGTCCATCCCGCGGCCCGGGCCGTACGGATCGCCGGCGGGGCCACCATGAGTGAACTGGACGGCGCGACCCAGGAACACGGTCTCGCCACCACCGGCGGCCGGGTCTCCACCACCGGTGTCGGCGGCTTCGTCCTGGGCGGCGGCACCGGCTGGCTGGACCGCGCCTTCGGTCTCGCCGCCGACAACCTGCTCGGCGTCGACCTGGTGACCGCCGATGCGACCGTGGTCCACGCGAGCGCCGAGGAGAACCCGGAACTCTTCTGGGCCCTGCACGGCGGCGGCGGAAACTTCGGCATCGCCACCGCGCTCACCCTGAGACTGCACGAGCTGCCCGAATTCTCCATCGCCATGGTGATGTACGAGCCCGAGCACGGCCCCGACGTCGTCCGCACCTACCGCGAGATCATCGGGACCTGCCCGCAGGAGGCGAGCGGCGGAGTCATCTATCTGACCGCCCCGCCCGAGGAGTTCGTCCCCGAGCACCTGGTCGGCAAGCGGCTGTGCGGCGCGCTGATCACCTACGTCGGCGCCGAGGAGGACATGCGCAAGCTCGCCCAGCCGCTGCTGGCCCTGCCGCACGAGATCGAGATCGTCACCGCCCTGCCCTACGCCATGTTCCAGACGATGTTCGACGATCCGCCGGGTATGCGGAACTACTGGTCGGCCGAGTATCTGACGGGCGCGCCCGACGAGTTCACGGACGTCTTCTGCGCCCTCGGCGAGAGCATGCCGGTCCCCACAGGCACCCAGCACGTGCTGTTCCCGCAGGGCGGCGCGATCGCGTCCGGACCCGCCGAGTACCCGCTGCCGTTCCGGAACGCGCCCTGGGCCGTGCACCCCTTCGGCATGTGGGAGGACCCGGCGGACGACGAACGCTGTATCGCGTGGGTCAGGGACGTCCAAGCCCGGGTCCAGCCATGGAGCACCGGCGCGGCCTACCTCAACTTCATCGGCGACGAGGGCACCGACCGGGTGACGGCGGGCCTGGGCGCCGAGAACACCCGGCGGCTCGCGGCGGTGAAGCGGGAGTACGACCCCGACAACGTTTTCCGCTTCAACCACAACATCGGGCCGGCCTAGGCCGAGATGTGCAGAGGGCATCCGCGCAGGTACCGTCCGCTGCATGGACAGCCGTACGGACAGCACATTCGACAGCCAGGGCGCCGGCATCACCGTTCAGCGGGCGCTGGAGCTGCCCGGGCTGCGCAGTGGGCTGCCGGAGATCCTGGCGGGCGCCGACCGGCTCCAGCGGACCGTGCGCTGGGTGCACGCGGGCGAGGTCCCGAACATCGCCTCCCTCCTCAAGGGCGGCGAACTCCTCCTGACCACGGGCTACGGCCTCGGCACGCGCCCGGCGGAGCAACGCGCGTTCGTCCGCACCCTCGCCGAGCGAGGCATCGCGGCCCTGGTCGTCGAACTCGGCCCGCGCTTCGACCGTCTCCCCGCCACCTTGGTCGAGACGGCTCGCGCGACCGGCCTCCCCCTCGTCCAGCTGCACCGCGAGGTGCCGTTCGTCGCGGTCACCGAGGAGATCCACACCGAGATCGTCAACGGCCACTACGCGCTGCTCCAGCAGGCCGAGGAGGTCCACCGCCGCTGCACGGAGGCCTTGCTCGGCGGCGGCGGGATCCCCCAAGTCCTGGGCATCCTGGCCGACTTCAGCGGCAACCCGGTCTTCCTGGAGACCCCGGACGGCCAACTCCTGTACGCGGCAGGGTCAGGACCTGAGGGCGCCGACCCGCTCCAGGTGTGGGAGGGGCTGCGCGGCCAGCACAAGGACGCCTCGCCGCCCGCCGGTTCGGTGATCGTGGAGGTGCCCGGCGGCGGTCCCGGTACGGGTTCGGTGCGGGCGCGGATCGTCCTGCTTCCCGTACGGGGGCCGCTCGCCCCCGTGCACCGCATCGCCGCCGAACGGGCCGCCGACATCCTGGCCGTGGTGCTGATGCAGGCCCGCCAGGAGGAGGAGCTGGCGGCACGCGGACGCGGCGACTTCCTCACCGACCTCGCCGAGGGCCGCATCGCCGCCGAGGACGCCCCGGCACAGGCCCGCGTACTGGGCTTCAAGCCCGGCACCAGCCCGCTGCTGCCCGTGGTGATGCGGCTGGGCGACGCCCTGGCCGCCCCCGGCGGCGGCTGGGCGGTCCTGGCCCGCGCGGTCGCCGAGGAACTGGCCTCGGTGGGCGTCCCGGTCCTGCTGGGCGTACGACCGGTCGAGGGCCGCGTCCCACTCCTCCTCGGCCTGCGCTCGGAGTCGGAGCGATCGGCGGTCGCGGATCGAGTGGCGGCGGCGCTGCGAGCGGGAGTCGAGCGGGCCGGCATGCAACGCCCGGGCGCACAGCCGCCGATCGTGGTCGTCGGGGTGGCCGGCGGCTGGGCGGCGGCGTCGGCGGGGCTGCGACACGCGGCCGATACGGCGACGGCTGCACAGGGCCTGACCGACCAACCCTGGTACGACGCCCGGCGCCTGGACATCGAGCTGCTGCTGTGGCGCCTGCGCGACCATCCCGACCTGGCGGCCTTCGTGGACCGCGCGATCGGCCCGCTCCGCGACCACGACAACCGCTCCAAGCCGCCGCTACTGCCCACCCTGGAAACGTACTTGGCCCATGCGGGCCGCAAGGCGGAGACCGCCCGCGAGCTGCACCTCAACCGGCAGACCCTCTACAACAGGCTCGCCCGCATCGGGGAGTTGCTCGGCACGGACCTCGAAGACCCGCAGACGGTACTGGCGTTGAGCCTGGCGCTACGGGCCCGCAGGCTCGTCCCCTGAGGAGCCGTTTCTCAGGTGAACGGCAGCGGCTGGGTCAACTCGTCGTAGACGCTCAGCACTTGGGCGACGGTCTCGTCCTCGGTGGGCCAAGTGGCCGCCTGTCGGGCGCCCTTCTCCCGCAGCAGTTCCCGGCGTTCGGGGTCGCGCAGCAGTCCGGTGACGGCGTCGGCGAGGGCCTTGGCGTCGCCGTAGGGCACGAGTTCGGCGGCGTCGCCGACGAGTTCGGGGATGCCGCCGACGGCGGTCGCGACGAGCGGCACGCGGGCGTGGAGGGCTTCCTGGGCGATCACCGAGCGGGACTCCCAACTGCTGGGCAGGAGTGCGAGATCGGCGGCGGCGAGCAGGTCGCCGACATCGTCGCGCCGTCCGATGAGCCGCACCGGCAGTTCCTCGTCCTCGATCCGGCGCTGCAACTCGCCCCGCAGCGGCCCCTCCCCCGCGATCACGAGCAACGGCGCCGGATCGAGACGGCACCAGCCGCGCGAGGCGTCCAGGAGCGTGTCGTAGCCCCGCTGCCGGTCGAGCGAGCCGACGGCGAGGAGCAACGGGCGGTCGGTGGCGCCGAGTTCGGCCCGGAGCTTGGGGCTCAGCGGATCGAGATCTTCATGGTCCGCGACGGCCCGGCGCGGCCCCGGCAGTGCGACGGCGGCGAGACGGGCGTCCCGGGCGCCGGTCCGCCGAGCCCTGTCGACCAGATCGGACGTGGTCCCGAGGACGACGACGGCGGCCTTCACGACCCGCCGCTCCAGCAGCCGCAGCAGGTGTGCCCGGGCCCCTTCGGCATGGGCGCGGTTGTGCCACGTCACGACGAGCGGGGTACGGCGACCACTGAGCGCGAGGACGGCGCGGAAGGAGGCGTGCAGGCCGTGCGCGTGGACCAGGTCGGCGTCGGCGCAGGCCGCCCGCAGCGCGGCGACGGAGGCCGGGTCGCTGCTGCGCGGCACGTGCACGTGTTCGGCACCGGCGCCCGTGAAGTCGTAGGTGTGATCGGCTTCGACGGGGGCGCACACCGTCACCCGCACGCCCCGTGCGACGAGCCCGGAGGCCAGGGAGCGCACATGCGCGCTACTGGCGGCGTTGCCTCCGCCGAGCACCTGCACGGTGCGCAGCGGCGACTGGCCGTGCGGTGAGTGGCTGCTCACGGGGGTCACGTGGCCGGGGCTCCTGGTTCGGCGACGGGCGGTCACGAAGAAAAGTACAGAAGGATCGGGCGGAGGGGGTGTACCGCACGCTTCCTACGCGTTCCGTCTCAAGGATGCCAGCACGTACGGGTGTTCCGGCAACGCCGGAAGGTGTGGGGGCTGTGCGGAAGGGCAACAGGGGCGCGGGGATCACCCGTACGAGTGAGGGGGAGGGGGGTCTGTGGTGGATGAGGCGGGAGGGGTGCAGCGGGCCGCGTCCCAGGGAGCACGCTCACAGACCACCCAAGCCTGCCCCGTCCAAGAAGGCCCGCTCACAGACCACCCAAGCCCGCCCCGTCCAAGAAGGCCCGCTCACAGACCACCCAAGCCCGCCCCGTCCAAGAAGGCCCGCTCACACACCACCCGAGCCCGCCGCCCACCCACAGCTCACCTCACCTCACCGCCCCCTCACAACGCCCGCGCCAGCGCGCTCACCCGGTCTCCGTAGACCGCCGCAGCCACCACAGCGGCGGCATGCGCCACCAGCCCCGCCCGCCCGTTGCCGGCGACGACGGCCGCGCCGAGTGCCGCGCCCAAGGCGTGTGCCCCCGTGTCGCCGAGCATCGTCCGCTCGCCGAGGTCGTCCGGGAGCACCGCACCGGCGGCACCGATCGTGGCGGCGGCCAGTTCCGCGCCGGGACCCTGGCGCACCAACCCCGGTGCGGCGAGGGCGAGTACGGTACCGGCGGCCCGACCGGGGCGTAGGTCCACGAGGTTGACGAAGTGCGCCGCACCGGCGATCACGACCCCCGCGAGCACCTTGTCGAGAGGCCGCTCCTTGAGCAGCGCCCCGGCGACGAGTCCAGCGGCCGAAATGCCGAACAACTTGACCGCCCCGCTGGTGACTTCACCCTCCCGGAGCGCGGAGAGATGTGCCCGGAACCCGCGCCGGGGATCGCCCGCGCCGACGACATCGTCGTAACCACCGCAGACGCCCGCCACGAGAACCGCGAACCCGGCGGCCGGGCGGACGCGCGCGGCGGCGAGGGCGGCTCCGGCGACGGTGGCCGGGGCCGCGTACAGGTCGACGGTCCGGCCGGCGTGGTTCTTCCGCTCCCAACCATCACCAAGTCCCTTGGCGCGCAAGGCGACCAGGGTCGAGCGGGTGACGGCCGCGGCGAGGCCGAAGGAGGCGGTGCGAGAGGTGCGTACGGTCATCCGGCCACTCTACGGAGCACCACCCCGCACCCCTACGGAACGGCCCGTCAGTCGTCCGCCCGGGCCGTCTCCGAGCCCTCCGGGCCGGCCGGCATCCGGGACAACTCCCGTACACCGTCCTCGCCTTCGAGAACCCTCATACCGGAACGGGCAACGGCACCCCTACGAAGCGGCCTGCTATCCGTCCGCCCGCGCCGTCGCCAGCAACTCCTCCGCATGCGCCCGCGCCGTCTCCGAGTCCTCCTGGCCGGCCAGCATCCGGGACAACTCCCGTACGCGGTCCTCGCCTTCGAGGACCTTCACGCCGGAGCGGGTGACGGACCCGTCGTTGGTCTTCTCGACCAGCAACTGCCGGTCGGCGAAGGCGGCGACCTGGGGCAGGTGCGTGACGACGACGACCTGCGCGGTCTTCGCGAGCTTCGCGAGGCGCCGGCCGATCTCGACCGCCGCCTTGCCGCCGACGCCGGCGTCGACCTCGTCGAAGAGGTAGGTCGGGACGGGGTCGGTCCCGGCGAACACGACCTCCACGGCGAGCATCACGCGCGACAGCTCACCGCCGGACGCGCCCTTGGCGATGGGCCGCGGCGGAGCGCCGGGGTGCGGGGCGAGGAGCAACTCGACCTCGTCGACGCCCGAGGGGCCGTAGGCGACCGCGCGCCCGCCGACCTCGACGCCCTCCGGGTCCTCGGTCTGCCGGATCTCGAACGACACGCGCGCGTGCGGCATCGCGAGGGAGGCCAACTCCGCGGTCACCGCCGCGGCGAAGCGCTCGGCGGCCTCCGTCCGCGCGTCGGTCAACGCCTGGGCGAGGCCGCCCAGTTCACCGCGCAGCGCGTCCCGCTCGGCGGTCAGTTCGTCGATGCGCTCGTCGTCGCCGTCGAGTTCGGTGAGCCGGGAGGCACCCTGCTCGGCGTACGCGAGCACGGCGGTGATGTCAGCGCCGTACTTCCGGGTGAGCGCGTTGAGGGCGGCCCGGCGCTCCTCGACCGCGGCCAGCCGCAGCGGATCGGCGTCCAGGTCGTCGGCGTACCCCGCCAACTCCCCCGCCACATCGCCCAGAAGGATGCCGATCTCACCGATCCGGTCGGTGAGCGAGGCCAGTTCGGAGTCGTGCGACCGTACGGCCTCCAGGGCCCGCTGCGCACCCGCGACGAGGGTCGCCGCGTCGATGCCCTCGGGGTCCTCGGGGTTGCCGGCGAGCGCGGCGTGCGCGACCGTGGCGGCGGACGCCAACGCCTCGGCGTGGCCGAGCCGTTCGGCCTCGGCGGCGAGTTCGACGTCCTCACCGGGACGCGGCTCGACGCCCGCGATCTCGTCCAGGCCGTAGCGCAACATGTCGGCTTCCTGGGCCCGTTCACGCGCGCGCGTGGTGATCTCGTCCAGCTCGACGGCGACCGCGCGCAGCCGCCGGTAAGCCTCCGCGTACTTGGTGAGCGGCCCGGTGACGGCGTCCCCGGCATACCGGTCGAGCGCCTGCCGCTGCCGGGACTGCTTCAACAGCCCCTGTTGGTCGGTCTGCCCGTGCACGGCGACCAGCTCGTCGGCCAGCTCCGCGAGCACCCCCACAGGCACGGACCGCCCGCCCAGGTGCGCCCGGGAGCGCCCTTCGGCGGAAACGGTACGGCTGATGAGCAGCGTCCCGTCCTCCAGCTCGGCACCGGCCTCCTCGGCGCGCAGCACGGCGGAGCCGCCGGGAGGCACGGAGATCCGCCCCTCCACGACCGCGTTCTTCGCCCCGATCCGCACCAACGCCGGGTCAGCCCGCCCACCCAGCAACAGCCCAAGGCTGGTGACGACCATGGTCTTACCCGCACCGGTCTCACCCGTGACAGCGGTGAACCCCGGCGACAGTTCGACGACAGCATCGTCGATGACTCCGAGCGACCGTATCCGCATCTCTTCCAGCACGGTGAAGACCTTACGAGGTAGGGAGGGAGAAGCGCGAGGCGCCCTGTCACCCGGGGGAGTGTCCCCACCTGTTTTTAGGGGCGTGGGGGCTGGTCGCCCCCACGCACCCGCACTACTGAGGAGCCCCCCGCCACCCCGAAACAGGCAGAGCGAACTTCGCAACAAGCCGATCCGTGAACGACGCATGGTGCAGCCGAGCCAGCCGCACAGGCACAGCCCCTCGCCGAACCTCAACCCGAGCCCCGGCAGGCAACTCAACAGTCCGCCGCCCGTCACACCACAAAACCCCCGGGGGGATATGCGGCAACACCTCAACGGCCAGCACAGAATCCGGCGACGTAACCAACGGCTTCGCGAACAACGCATGCGCACTGATCGGCACCATCAGCAACGCCTCGACCTCAGGCCACACCACAGGCCCACCCGCGGAGAAGGCGTACGCGGTAGACCCGGTGGGCGTCGCACAAACGATCCCGTCACACCCGAACCCCGTGACCGGCCGCCCGTCGATCTCCAGCACGACTTCGAGCAACTTCTCCGCGCCGGCCTTCTGCACCGCCGCCTCGTTCAGCGCCCAGTCCGTATGCACGATGTTGCCGTTCTTGTGCACGACGACATCGACGGTCATCCGCTCCTCGACCTCGTACGCCCGCGTGACCACCCGGTCCACGACCTTGTCGAGATCGTCCCGCTCCGCCTCCGCGAGGAACCCCACGCTGCCGAGGTTGACGCCGAGCATCGGCACCCCGGACGCCCGCGCGAACTCCGCGCCGCGCAGCAGCGTGCCGTCGCCACCGAGGACGATGAGCAGCTCGCAGCCCTCAAGGCACTGCGGGGTGGCCTCGGTGACCGTCTCCACCTCGTCCGGGAGCGGCAGGTCGCGTGCCTCGTACTCCAGGACACGCACTCCGATACCGGACTGGAGCAGCCCCTTGACGACCAGCTCGGCACTCCGGATGGCCGCAGGGCGACCCGTGTGCGCGAGCAGGAAAACAGTACGAGCTCGGTTCTGTGTCAACGCGGCCCCTCCGCCACTGCACGGTCAACATCGGCCGGGTCAAGTTCGGGTGCGCCGGCCCGCAGCCACAGAAAGTACTCGACATTCCCGGAGGGCCCGGGCAGCGGGCTGGCGGTGACGCCCTCCACCCCGAGCCCCAGTTCCGCGGCCCGCCGGGCGACACCGCGTACGGCCTCGGCCCGGAGTTCGGGGCTGCGTACGACACCGCCGCTCCCCAGCCGTTCCTTCCCCACCTCGAACTGCGGCTTGACCATCATCACCAGGTCCGCGTCCGGCTTCGTGCACCGCGCCAGGGCGGGCAGCACCAGCCCGAGCGGGATGAAGGACAGATCCCCCACGACTAGATCCACAGGCTCCCCATCGATCGCTTCAAGCGTCAACTCGCGTACGTTCGTACGGTCCTTGACGGTGACGCGTTCATCGCTCTGAAGAGACCACGCGAGTTGTCCGTACCCGACGTCGACCGCCACGACCTGCGTGGCACCCGCCCGCAGCAGCACATCGGTGAAGCCTCCGGTGGACGCGCCGGCGTCCAGCGCCCGCCGTCCCTCGACGACGAGACCCTGCGGTACGAAGACCTCCAGCGCGCCCGCGAGCTTGTGGCCGCCCCGCGAGACGTAGTCGGGGTCGTCGTCATCCGCTACGACGACGATGGCCGCCGCCGTCTCCACCTGGGTGGCGGGCTTGGTCGCGACGGTCTTGCCGACGGTGACCCGGCCGGCGGCGATCAACTGGCTCGCGTGCTCCCGCGACCGCGCGAGCTTCCGTCGGACCAGCTCGGCGTCGAGACGTCGGCGTGCCACTCCTGCCACGTTCGGTTCAGCTCCTAGTTTCCGTACGGCGATGGGGGCGCCGGAGGTCCCGGGCGGGCGTCGAGCGCGGTGAGCGCGTCGCGCAGCCCCCGGTGTACATCCTCGTACACCTCGACATGCCCGTCCGTGGCGAGGTGGTCGGTGTCGGCAAGCCGCCCGAGCTGGGCGTCGACGTCGGCGTTGCCGCTCGGCGTGCGGTCCACGTTCAGGGGCGCGGGGGCGGCCGGGTCGTCCGTGGGCTCCGCCTCCACGACGGCCTCCGGAACGCCCGCCGGAACACCCTCCGCTACGGCCCCGACCTCGGCCTCGGGCAATGAGTCGCTCATGCCCAGACGCTACCTCGTAGGCCTGGGGTACCGTCGATCACGATGGCAACGATCGAAGAGTGCCGCGTCGCACTCGAGAAGCTCTCGGACAACATGCAGAAGGCCGATGGGGATGTCCGCGCCGCCGCGGCCATGGACCGTTCGGTCAGCTGCCGGATCACCGACCTCGACGTCACCTTCGTCGGCCGGCTCACCGGCGGCCGCATCGTGGTGGACGAGACCGTGCAGGGCCTTCCGGCGGAGAAGGCCCAGATCAGGCTGATCATGGCGGGCGACGACCTGGTCGCCATGGTCGACGGCGGCCTGAACTTCGCGAAGGCCTGGGGCTCGGGCCGGGTGAAGCTGGAGGCCAACGTGTTCGACCTGTTCCGCCTCAGGAAGCTTCTGTAGTCGCCTCAGGGAGCTTTTGTGGCGGCCACCTTCCGGTGGTCGGTCCGCGCCTGTGCCGTACGTGCCTTGCGCGCCGCCGGCACCACCAGCGGCGTCCCCGTCTCCGGGTCGTCGATGACCTGGCAGCGCAGCCCGAAGACCTCCTCGACCAGTTCGGCCGTGACGATGTCGCTCGGCGCGCCCTGCGCGATGACCGCGCCCTCCCGCAGCGCGATGAGGTGGGTGGCGTACCGGGCGGCGTGGTTGAGGTCGTGCAGCACCGCGACCAGCGTGCGGCCCTGCTCCTCGTGCAGCTCGGCGCAGAGGTCGAGGACGTCGATCTGGTGCTGGATGTCCAGGTAGGTGGTCGGCTCGTCGAGCAGCAGCAGGGGCGTCTGCTGGGCGAGCGCCATCGCGATCCACACGCGCTGCCGCTGTCCGCCGGACAGTTCGTCGACATAGCGATCGGCGAGCTCGGCGACTCCGGTCTGCGCCATCGACTCCTGTACGACCCGCTCGTCCTCCTGGGACCACTGGCGCAGGATGCCCTGGTGCGGGTACCGGCCGCGGCCCACGAGGTCGCCGACCGTGATCCCGTCGGGCGCGATGGACGACTGCGGGAGCAGGCCCAGGGTGCGGGCGACCTTCTTCGCCGGCATCGACTGGATGACCTGGCCGTCGAGCAGCACCCGGCCCTCGTTCGGCTTCAGCATCCGCGACAGGGCGCGCAGCAGCGTGGACTTGCCGCACGCGTTCGGGCCGACGATCACCGTGAAGGAGTTGTCGGGTATCTCCACCGACAGCTCGCGTGCGATGACGCGCTGGTCGTAGGCGAGGGTGACGTTCTCGGCGGACAGGCGGTTCACGGTGCTCCTTCGATTGTTCAGCCCGCTGCTGAGGCCGCTCTGGTCGTTCTGGTTGCCCTGGTCGCTCATATCCGGCCCGCCTTGCGCTCGGTGACCAGGAGCCACAGCAGGTAGACCCCGCCGAGGACTCCGGTGACCACGCCCACGGGCAACTGGTCGGCGCCGAACGCCCGTTGGGAGGCCCAGTCGGCGGTGACCAGCAGAGTGGCGCCCATGCACAGCGAGGGCACCAGGTTCGGACCCGGCGAACGGGTCAGGCGCCGGGCGAGCTGCGGCGCCGTGAGCGCCACGAAGCCGACCGGTCCGGCGGCGGCGGTCGCGGCCGAGGTGAGCAGTACGGCGGCCACCATCAGCAGTAGCCGTACGCGCTCGACGCGCACTCCGAGGGCGTACGACACGTCGTCGCCCATCTCCATCATCCGCAGCCCGCGCGCGTTGGCGAGGACCAGCGGCAGCAGTACGGCGCAGAGCGCGAGGAGCGGCCAGACCTGGGTCCAGTCACGGCCGTTGAGGGAGCCGGTCATCCAGACGACCGCGCGGGCCGCGTCGACGAGGTCGGCCTTGGTGATCAGATAGCCGTTGACGGCGGTGACGACGGCGGAGACGCCGATGCCGACGAGGACGAGCCGGTACCCGTGCACCCCCTGCTTCCAGGCGAGCAGATAGATCGCGAGCCCGGTGACCAGACCGCCGACGAGCGCCCCGAGGGTGACGGCGGTCGCGCTGCCGGAGAACAGCACGATCATGACGAGCGCCCCGGCCGTCGACCCCTGCGAGAGGCCGAGCACGTCCGGACTGCCCAGCGGATTGCGGGAGATGGACTGGAACAGCGCTCCGCCGAGCCCGAGCGCGGCACCGACAAGCAACCCGACGAGGACGCGCGGCAGCCGCAGCTCGTTGACGATGAACTCCTGACCCGCGTCACCGCCCCCGAACAGCGTCTTGAGCACATCACCGGCCGGGATCGGGAAGTCCCCGGTACCGATCAGCACGACGCTCGCGGCGAGCGCGCAGACCAGGAGAAGGACGACGACCGTGAAGGCACGGAGGTCGAGGCGGAGGGAGAGGCCGCCGGTCCGTACAGCTCGCGTACGGAGAGCCTGAGTTGATGTGGCCGTCACAGCTGGGCCGTCCTCCGCCGTCGTACGAGATAAATGAAGACCGGACCGCCGATGACCGCGGTGACGATGCCGACCTGGAGCTCCGCGGGCCGCGCGATCATCCGCCCGAGAACGTCCGCGCCGAGCAGCAGCACGGGCGACAGGATCGTGGCGTACGGCAGGATCCAGCGCAGGTCGGGCCCGGTGAACGAGCGCACCACGTGCGGCACCATCAGGCCGACGAAGACGATCGGCCCACAGGCGGCGGTCGCCGCCCCGCACAGCACGGTCGCGGAGAGCATGGCGAGCGCGCGGGTCCGGTTGAGGTTGGCGCCGAGGGCGCGGGCGGTGTCGTCGCCCATCGCGACCGCGTTCAGCGGCCGGGCGAGCAGCAGGGCGACGACCGTGCCGACCGCGAAGAACGGCGCGACCTGCGTGATCGTCGATCCGGTGGCCGAGGCGAGCGAACCGACCGTCCAGAAGCGCATCTTGGAGAGCGCCGCGTCGTCCATGATCATGACGGCCTGGAGATAGCCGTAGAGCGCGGCGCTGATCGCGGTACCGGCGAGTGCGAGGCGCACGGGTGTGGCACCCCGGCTGCCGCCGAGGAACCAGACCAGCGCCCCGACGACGGCGGCGCCCGCGAAGGCGAACCAGACGTAGCCGCTCAGAGACGTGACACCGAAGTAGGTGATGGCGGTGACGACAGCGGCGGAGGCGCCGGCGTTGATGCCGAGCAGGCCGGGGTCCGCGAGGGGGTTGCGGGTGAGCGCCTGGAGGACGGCTCCGGAGAGGCCGAGCGCGGCACCGGCGAGCAACCCGAGGACCGTACGGGAGATCCGGTCGTCGACCACGACGTCCGCGTACGTCCCCGAGTCATGGAACAGGCCGTGCCACACATCCCCCAACGGCAGCGATTTCGCGCCGATCGCGATGCTCGCCAGGGCCACGAGCACCAGGAGCGCCACGGAGGCGAAGAGCCCAAGGACACGTATCGCCCGGCGGGTTGGGGGCGCGGGGGCGGTCTCCGCGCGCTGTTCTGGGGGACTGTCGACCAACACGTAGTTAGGTTAGCCTACCCTCGCATGCGATCTGGAGGCCGCGTCCCGGCTCCCTCAGGTCACAGACCCAGTCGCGCCAGCGCCTTCTCCCCGTCCAGCGCGCAGGAACCGTCCCCCGCCGCCGTCCAGGCCGCCGCGCAGAGCGCCCGGAGCCCGTCCAAGGGCTCACCCTCACCGTCGAGTTCCAGCCGGTCGCGGCCCGCCGTCGCGGTCCAGCCACCGCACCGGAAGCCGTCTCCGGCCTCGGTGACCTCGGGCTGCCCGGTGAGCATGCCCCGCAGATCGGCGTCGACGTACGTCGGCCGGTGCTGCGGCGGCGCGGCGAGGAGCTGCGCGCCGTCGGTCACACCGGTCAGGACGAGCAGCGAATCGACCTCCCCGTTGAACGCCCCCTCGATGTCCGTGTCCAGCCGGTCCCCCACGACCAACGGCCGCTCGGCGCCGGTCCGCAGAATCGTCTCCTTGTGCATGGGCGGCAACGGCTTCCCCGCCACCTGCGGCTCGGCCCCGGTCGCTATCCGTACGACCTCGACCGCCGCGCCGTTGCCCGGTGCGATGCCGCGCGCGCTCGGGATGGTGAGGTCGGTGTTGGACGCGAACCACGGCACCCCGCGCGCGATGGCGTAACAGGCCTCCGCGAACCGCCCCCACGCCAGGTCCGGGCCGCCGTACCCCTGCACGACCGCCACCGGTTCGTCCTCCGCCGAGTCGACAGGCTCAAGTCCGCGCTCGCGCAGCGCGACCCGCAGCCCCTCCCCGCCGATCACCAGCACCCGGGAGCCCGCCGGCACCTGCTCGCTGATCAGCCGGGCGACGGCCTGCGCGGAGGTGATGACGTCGTCGGCACCGGTCGGTATCCCCAGCTCGGTGAGATGCTCGGCCACCGCGTCCGGCGTCCGCAGCGCGTTGTTGGTGACGTAGGCGAGCCGCATCCCGCCCGCGCGGGCGGTGGCGAGCGAGTCGACCGCGTGAGCGATCGCGTTGCCCCCCGCGTACACCACCCCGTCGAGGTCGAGCAGCGCCGTGTCGTACGCCTCGCTCAGGGCCCGGGCACTGCCGTCGGGGCTCGTCCTGACGCTCTGGCTCATTCCACATCGCTCCTCGTTCGATCGCTTTCACCCGATCATCCCGCATGCCACTGACACACGTACGATGCCGGGATGAACACCGCAGGTCACTCGGAAGCAACGGAGCGCCGAGGCCTGGAACTCACCCCGTTCCGAGGCCTTCGCTACGACCCCGACCTGGTCGGCAGCCTGGCCGCCGTGACGTCCCCACCGTACGACGTGGTCGTACGCCCCGACGGCCTGCACCACCTCCAGGACTCCGACCCGCACAACATCGTCCGGCTGATCCTCCCGCAGGCCGTCACCCCGAGCGCCCGCAACGAACAGGCCGCGGACACCCTGCGCCGCTGGCTCTCCGAGGGAGTCCTCACCACCGACCCCGAGCCCGGCCTGTACGTCTACGAACAGCGCGACGGCAACGGCCTGTTGCAGCGCGGCGTCATCGGCGCCCTGCGCCTGTCGGACCCCTCGGAGGGCGTGGTCCTGCCGCACGAGGACGTCATGCCGCATGTGGTCGCGGACCGCGCGGCCCTCATGCGCGCCACCTCCGCGAACCTGGAACCCCTGCTCCTGACGTACCGGGGCAACGGCTCACCGGCCGACACGACGACGGTGGTCGAGCGCATCGCCGAGCACCCCGCGCTCCTGTCGACGACTACGGAGGACGGCTACAGCCACCGCCTCTGGTCGGTCACCGACCCCACCGACCTGGCCCGCATCCAGTCGGACCTCGCCCAGCACCAGGCCCTGATCGCCGACGGCCACCACCGCTGGGCGACGTACCGACGTCTACGCGCGGAGCACCCCTCCCCCAGCCCCTGGGACTACGGCCTGGTCCTCCTCGTCGACACGGCCCGCTACCCACTCCGCGTCCGCGCGATCCACCGCCTCCTGCACGGCGTCCCGGTGTCCGACGCCCTGACGGCCCTCGACGGCCTGTTCCGCGTCCAACACCTGGAAGTGCCCCTCCCGGAAGCCCTGGAGGCCCTGGCCGACGCGGCCTGCGCGGGCAACGCGTTCCTCCTCGCGGGCGACGGCGCCTTCCACCTGGTCGACCGCCCGGACCCGGACCTCCTGGCCCGTACGATCCCGGCCGACCGCCCCACGGCCTGGCGCACCCTGGACGCCACGGTCCTGCACGCCACCCTCCTGGACCACGTCTGGCTCATCCCCGAGGACGACCCGGCCCGCATCGCCTACATCCACGACACCGCCGCCACGGTCCGCAAGGCCGAACGCGACGGCGGTACAGCCGTGTTGATGCACCCCGTCCGTGAGGAGGTCGTACGCGACCTGGCCCGCCAGGGCGTCACGATGCCCCGCAAGTCGACGTCCTTCGGCCCGAAACCGGCGTCGGGGCTGGTGCTGCGCGCGCTGGACATCTGAGACGCCGCGACCGACTCCGAAGACGCGAAAGGGCGGGACCCCAGGGTGCTGGGTCCCGCCCTTGTCACTTCACTGACGTAGGTCAGTTCTTGTCGTCGTCTTCTTTAAGAAGGACATCTTCCTTGACGACGTCTTCCGCACTCTCGGCGCCAGCTTCGACCTCGATCCCGTCGTCCTCGATGCCGTCCTCGACGTCGTCGTCCTCGTCCTCGTCGTCCAACTCGTCGACTACGGAGACGTCGTCCCGAGGCTCGACCTCGACCTCGTCATCGACCTCGGTCTCAGCGTCCATCACGACGACGGTGTCGCTGTCGTCCTCGTCCTCGTCCTCGACGAACGCGTCGACGAACTCGACACCGTCCATCGCGGCGAGGCGGTCCGACGCGTCCGTGCTGTCGTCCTTGTCGGACTCCACGGCCTTGACGAACCACTCCCGCGCCTCGTCCTCACGCCCGGCGGCGAGGAGAGCGTCGGCGTAGGCGTACCGCAGGCGCGCGGTCCACGGCTGCACGGTGTTCGAGGCCAGCTCGGGGCTCTGCAACGTGACGATGGCCGCGTCGAGCTGGTCCATGTCACGTCGGGCACCGGCCGCGACGAGCCGCATCTCGACCTGCCCGGCCTTGTCGAGCTTGTGCACCTCGGGGGCCCCGGCCATGTCCAGCGCCTTCTCGGGCCGCCCGAGCCCACGCTCGCAGTCGGCCATCACCGGCCACAGATCCACGCTGCCGGTCATCCGCCGCGCGGCCCGGAACTCGGCCAGCGCCTCGCTGTACTTCTGGTTCGCGTACGCGGCGAACCCGGCCGCCTCACGTACGGCGGCGACGCGCGACGCCAGTCGCAGGGCGATCTTGGAGTAGGCGTAGGCGCCCTCGGGGTCCTCGTCGATGAGCCGGGCGACCATCACCAGGTTCTTCGCCACGTCCTCCGCGAGCCCCTTCGGCAGACTCATCAACTCCTGCCGTACGTCCTTGTCGATCTCCTCGCCCGTGACGTCCTCGGGGATCGGCAGCCGCTTGATCGGCTCACGGTCGCGGTCACGCTCCCGCTCGTCACGGAACCGGCCACCACCACGCCTGTCGTCGTCACGGCGGAACGCCGGCCGCTCACCCCTGCTGTCATCCCGACGGAACCCTCCGCCTGCGGGACGTCCTCCGCGCTCGCCACCACGGTCATCGCGACGGGGACCGGACGGGCGGTCGTCACGACGGGGACCGGCGGGCCGGTCATCCCGACGCGGGCCTGCGGAACGGTCGTCACGCCCACGGAAGCCACCACGGTCACCGCGGTCGTCGTCACGCCGGAAGGCGGGACGCTCGCCCCGGTTGTCGCTGCGGTCGTCACGGCGGAACGGAGGCCGCTCACCACGGTTGTCATCCCGGCGGAAGGCCGGACGCTCACCACCACGGTCATCACGACGCGGCCCGGACGGACGGTCGTCACGACGGGGGTAGCTGCCCCGGTCACCGCGGTTGTCGTCCCGCCGGAAGGCAGGACGGTCACCGTCACGACGATCGTCCCTACGGTCATCACGACGGAAGGGCGGACGCTCGCCACCCCGGTTGTCGCTACGGTCATCACGCCGGAACGGCGGACGCTCACCACGGCTGTCGTCGCGACGGAAGGCCGGACGATCGCCGCCGCGGTCATCGCGACGGGGGCCGGCGGGCCGGTCGTCACGACGCGGAGCCGCGGAACGGTCGTCACGACCACGGTAGCCACCGCGATCGTCACTGCCACGGCTGTCGCTACGGCGGTCATCGCGACGGTCGTCACGGCGGGGGTAACTGCCACGGTCACCGCGGTCGTCGTCACGCCGGAAGGCAGGACGCTCGCCCCGGTTGTCGCTTCGGTCATCACGACGGAACGGCGGACGCTCACTGCGATTGTCGTCGCGCCGGAAACCACCACCGCCACCGCGGTTGTCGTCCCGACGGAACGGCGGACGCTCGCTCCGGCTGTCGTCGCGCCGGAAACCACCGCGATCGCCACGGTTGTCGTCGCGACGCTCGCCGCCACGGTTGTCGCTTCGGTCATCACGCCGGAACGCGGGGCGCTCACCGCGGTTGTCGTCCCGCCGGAACCCTCCGCCTGCGGGACGTCCTCCGCGCTCGCCACCACGGTCATCACGACGCGGGCCGGACGGACGGTCATCGCGACGCGGGCCTGCGGAACGGTCGTCACGCCCACGGAAACCACCGCGATCGCCATCGCCACCACTACCGGCACCACCACTACCGGCACCGCCACTGCCGCGGTCGTCGCGGCGCGGGGCGCCACCACGGTTGTCGTCACGACGGCCGTAGCCACCGCGATCGCTGCTTCCGCTGCCGCTGCCGCCGCGGTCGTTTCCTCGATCGTTGCTACGGCTCGGGCCTCCGCGGTACCCGCCACGGTCGCCGCGGTCACCACTGTCCCGTCGCCGCTCGTCGCGCTCCGGTCGGTCCTCGGGAGAGTTGGTGGACATCGGTGACTCCTGTCTTCGGTACCGCAAGTCATTCTCGCGCAGCCAGCTACTCGGCGCGCTCCGGACTGTGTTTCTGAAAGTTTCTGGAAAAACAAAAGGACCCCTGATTCCAGCGTGAACGCTGGGACCAGGGGTCCTCCAAATATTGTTCGGCGGCGTCCTACTCTCCCACAGGGTCCCCCCTGCAGTACCATCGGCGCTGTAAGGCTTAGCTTCCGGGTTCGAAATGTAACCGGGCGTTTCCCTCACGCTATGACCACCGAAACCCTAATGGTTTCGAGCGAACAAGCACACTTTTCTGTTGTGTGGTTCAAGCTCTAGCCGACAACTGTTCGTTGTCTCAGAACTAACACAGTGGACGCGAGCAACTGAGGACAAGCCCTCGGCCTATTAGTACCGGTCACCTCCAGCGGTTACCCGCCTTCCAGATCCGGCCTATCAACCCAGTCGTCTACTGGGAGCCTTAACCCCTCAAGGG